>DDSZ01000033.1:138022-138844 GCA_002344205.1 Opitutaceae bacterium UBA2377 | reverse complement strand
GAGTTCCGCAACCTGCCCACCGAGTTCACCTACCGGCGTTCGGCCTGGGGCGGCAACAAGGCCACCTACGACCAGAACACCGTGCTGCTGAAGGACAAGATCGCCTTCCGCAACTTCATCAGCTGGGAGAACTCCTCCTTCGAGCGCGACTTCGAGCGTCGCCGTGGCTTCACGGTGCAGCCCCAGGTCAAGATCCGCTACAACGACAAGCTCGAGGCCCGCGTGGAGTTCGAATACACCGAGCGCAAGGAGAACCTTGCCGCCCGCGGCTGGCTGTGGGCCGACGGCTGGTTCGATGCTTACAAGAACCCGTCCGACGCTCTCATGAACGCGGCCGGCATCAACCCCGCGCTCACCACCGCGGAGCGCCAGGCCCTCTACCGCACCCGCATCGCGGGCGTGGCTGATGGCGCCGGCTACGGCAACTGGATCACCGATGTGCGCAACGCCGCCGGCAACCAGTTCATCGCCCGCTATCAGGCCGCTTCCTTCAACAAGGGCACTTACCGCGACCTCATGTGGGGTGCCGGTGCCAAGAGCGGCGACCCGCGTGACTTCAATCCCTGGGGTCCCGGCAGCACCACCGATGAAGAGGTCACCAATCTCTCCATCACCGTGGACTTCCGTCCCTTCGAGTGGCTGAGCACCAAGTATACCTACAACTGGTCCCATGCCTACTACTTCGAGCGCAAGGCCGAGGCCCGCCCGAATGCCGACGGCGAGACGTTCAACACCCTCCCCGGCCTGGCCTGGCGCTTCTATGATGTCGATCCCACCGACCACATGATCGACAACATCATCTCGTTCGAGACCTTCGGCTTC
>DDSZ01000033.1:10935-137906 GCA_002344205.1 Opitutaceae bacterium UBA2377 | reverse complement strand
CCCACCCTCCATGTGTTCCCCGACCTGGCCCGTATCACCGAGCGCGAGCGCCCCGTGATCGACCGCTACCGTCCCCGGAACTCCGAGGTTTACCTCAGCTATCAGGGCGCGTTCTTCAACGACCGCCTCAACGTGATGGCCGGTTACCGCGAGGAGAAGACCTACAACCGCCAGCAGCAGCTGCGTTCCAACCCGCCGTGGTATGACACCGTGCCGGGCGCCGACAGCGGCAACCAGTTGGAATACTTCGAGTCTCTGCCGGGCGGCTTGGCGGCGAACTTGCCGAAGTATGACGTCAGCGAGTCCTACAACCGCGGCCTGCTCGGTGTGCTTGAGGGTGACTCGATGCAGTATGGCGCGACCTTCGCGATCACGCCCGACATCAACATCTACGCCGGTCGCAGCACTTCCTACCTCCCGAACGGTGGCTTCAAGGCCATCTACAACGAGACCACGGTGCGCCAGCGTGCCATTGATCTCGGCCGCAACCCCGACACCGAAATGGCCCGCATCCGCGCCCAAGGCTCGGACAGCTTCCTCTCCAACGAGGAAGGCGTGAACGAGGAAATCGGCGTGAAGACCACGCTGTGGGACAACAAACTTGTCGCCACGGTCGCCCTCTTCCGCGCTGAGCGCACCAACCTGCGCGTGGACGACGTCCAGGCCCAGCGTGACGAACCGCTGAACTACGACGCCAGCGGCACCCCCACCACCGCTCAAGTCCGCTGGTTTTCGGCGGACGCGCTGCAGCGCACCGAAGGCCTCGAACTCGAGGTCATCTGGTCGCCGAACCGCAACTACCAGGCCGTGTTCTCCTATGCCAACATGTGGACGGCCAAAGTGGTTTCCAACCCGGCGGTCGCGCCGGAGAGCGTGGATCGCTCGTCGATCTTCGACCTCCGTCTCGCCAACGCCCCGAAGACCTCGGTCAACCTCTGGAACAAATATACGTTCTCGGATGGTCCGCTGGCCGGTTTCTCCGTGGGCGGCGGTCTCCGCCACCGCTCGGAAATCATCATCTCCCAGTCGCGGGACTGGGATCCCCGTTACGGTGGCGCCACCGCGGGCGACTACACCGTGTTTGACCTCCTCCTCGGCTACAACACCGAGATCTGGGGCATCCGCACGGCCTTCAACCTCAATGTCACGAACTTGACCGACAAGTTCTACAGCGAGGGCGGCTGGAACTACAACGCCGGCCGTGAGATCGCGCTCACGACCCGCGTAAGCTTCTAAGCCATCGCCTGAAGACTGTCGCCTAGTCCGACAAAATTGCAGCGGAGGTGGGCATCCCCCACCTCCGCTTTTTTGTGCCCGCGTCTCACCCCCTCCCACCACCCGCGCCTTTCAGGCGTTGGCACCGCAGCGCCGGGCCAATGTCCGGATTATGAGGGTGATGGAGACAAGCCGCAGCGAGCCGCTCAAACTACCCAAATTTGGGTAGCCGGTGGTGTAACGAATTCAGCCGCTTCGCGCATCGCATGGGTTGGAACCACAGGATTTTCCCATGTCACTTCCCTCCAAGATGTCTGTCCATGCCTGCGGGTTTAGACAAACCTGGCCGGCTCACCCAATGGAAATCCGCGCCTCAGAGGTTTCAAACCTGAGGCACCATGCGTTTCGAACCCCGTGTTGCTTGCAAGCTTATATCCCACACCCAACCCCATCCATTCCGGTTTCCTGCCGGTAATCCTGCATGACCATGAAAATCTCGCATCAATTTAAGGCAATGATCCTCGCCCTGGCCGGCACCACCCTCGTCGCCACGGCGAAGGTGACCCCGCCGCGACCGGTGGAAACTCCCGCCCCCGCCTATCCTCAAGAACTCGAAGACACCGGCCAAAGCGGCCAAGCCGTGATCGAAATGACGATCACCGCGGAAGGACAGGTGGATCAGGCCCGGGTGGAGTCGGCGGATCATCCCGCATTCGGCCACGCCGCCCTCGCAGTTCTGGAACAATGGCGTTTCGAGCCCGCCCGCCGCGACGGCGAGCCCATTGCCCGAAAGGTCGTCCTGCCCTTCCAATTTCGCGCACCGCTGGACCAGCAGTTCAACGCGATGATCGGCCGCAAGGTATTCCAGCACCTGCCGCCGGACACGGAAATCATCGATGAAGCGCAACTGAAGCGGAAACTGCGCCAAGACCACTCCGGCATGCTCAAGCCGGGCGTGGCGCTGACGCAGGCGACCATGGGCCAGCTGAGCACCATCCGCCATGTGCCGCCCGTCCTGCCCCGCTCCCTGCGGGATCGGGAGTTCGATGATGTGATCACGGTGCGCTGCTTGGTCGCGCCCGACGGCTCGGTCATCAATCCCGAGCTGGAGGAGCTGCCCAAAACCGCGGAATTGGCCGGGCCCGCCCTGCTGTCGGCGGCCGCGATTCGCTTCCATCCCCCGGAACTGGCCAATCGGTCCGCCTATGTGCGCACCACCGTCACCGTCGACTTCTCCACCGCCAAAAAACCGGAGAACAATCTGTGGTGGCAGAATGAAAAAGATGCGCCCTTGGCTTCGCCCGGCGACTCAGGCGTCCCAGCGCGGATGCGGGATTTTCTGCCGCGCTGATCCAACCGGCCGGAGGGCCGGATGGCTGCAACTGGGCGCCCCGATCTACGGTGCCGCGCCGTAAGCCAGCCGCGCGCGATCCATCCGTCCGGCGTAAAGGTGGATTTCATCGCGCAGGCTCAACAGTTGCTCGCGACTGGCCTCGTCGGTAGCCATCCGCAACGCGTGGGCCAAGATCGCCTGTGCCTCGGCCTGATAACCGTGCCGCGCATGGAGCCGGGCCACCGCAGCGATCAAACTAAGCCGACGCGGAAAGTAGCGTAAACCTTCCTGCAGCACGGCCAGCTGGCTGCGGCTCAGAGTGATGGCATGCCACTGCCAGACCTCCGCAAGCAACTCATAGCCCATCGGCTGGGCGGGAGCGAGGGCCCGCACGGAATCGAGCAATCCGACAATTTCCGCCAGTTTCGCCGTTTCCGCCGGACCTGCATCAGGCCGGAACTTGAGTTCTTGAATCCGGATACGGGCCAGCTCCCAATAAACCCGCGGCCGTGCCAGACCGCCCGCCACCGCCGCAGCCAGCAACGGCGCGGCCTCATCATCGTCCCCGGCATCACACGCAAACAGGCCGAGCAACCCCAGCACCCGGGCATCATCCGGCGCCTGCAACCGGGCCTGCTCCAAGGCATCGCGGGTCTGGGCCATGTAATGCGCGGTCAGCGTGGGAAAGTGCTGCCGCACATAGCGCATCTTGAGGCGGTCCAGATCCCCCTTGACCCAACCCACCTCCAGATCTCCGGCCCGGCGCAGCTCATAACGCGGAAGCAACTCAAACCGCGCCGGCCGCACTTCCACCGCCTGCCGCTGGCTCCGGACCAGATAACGGCGCATTTCGGTTTCCGTTTGGGCGTAGCCGAGCCGGAAAATCTTGCGGAAACCGGCCTCGGTGACCGGCCTCTCACCGGCTTGCTGCACGAGCTCCCACAGCAACGGCCAACGCGAAGACCGGGAGCCGCCATCCAGCGCCCAGCGCAGAAACAGCGCGGACTGAGCCTGCCACCGCGCCCGGCGTGGATCGCCGGGCGGCGGCGGATCTGCTTCAAAAACCTCTGCCAGTGGCAAGAGCTCGACGTTAAACCGCCGCCCGCTGCCTTCTCCGCCCAGCGCCGAGATCAATCCCTGCGTTGACTCCAGCCGGACCACCCCGCCCGGCCGCCGGAGCGCCTGGGGATTGGCACTGAAAGCCGTGACCCTCACGCCATAGGGATCCAACTCCGCCGACCGATAAAGTTCCAACATCCCTTCGACCAGCCAAGGCGGCATTCCGACCATGCGTCGCTCCAACACATGGCGCACATAATCCGGGGATAAGCCCAACTTGCCGGAGAAAAATCCCTCCTCGTCGATTTTGAGGTAAACAACGTAGCCATCGTAGTCCCAGAAACCGTGGTTGTGCTTCAACCAACCGGTGGACGAAGCGCCATCCCGCCCCATCCCCAGCCCCTCCAAGCGCCGGAACTCGGCCATGAGTTCCTCCGAAACCACCACCTGGCTGCGGTCAGAGTGCAGCACATACAGTTCAGGCACCGCCGGGGCGCCCTGCAGCTCCTCCGGCAGCAACAACGCCAGCGCTTCGTGCAGCCGGTGGATTTGCTCGATGGCCCGCTTGGTGGCCTCCTCCGTGCCAGCCGAAAGGACTTCAAACTTGCCCACCTGCGCATAGTGCCAGGACAGGGGCCGGGCATCCACGACATAGGGCGGCAGGGCGACGATCTCATTGCTGCCGCTGCCGCGGGCCAGGGCAATTGCGGCCAAGCCGTTGAAACCATCAAACTGGGCCACCAACGGTGTGCCGGCCAGCAACCGCTCCAGCGCCTCCCGGGGAGTAAACCGGCCTTGCACCGGGTTGGTCCGCACATGCCTAACCTCTTCCGTCGGATAGATCAGCTGAATGCCGCTCTGCTGGGCAAAGCGGTCCAGTGTGCGCTCTGCCGAACCGCCGGGCAGGTCAAAATCTCCGATACTCAGCGTCCCTGCCGGCCGGGCGAAATCCAAGCCCGCTGCGCGGCTCGCCGGCTCCGCGGCCAAGACCAGGCCAAACAGGCACGCCAGACGAAAAGCCACCGATCGCGCGGGCTTAGGGACGGCGCAATAATACGACATCGGTTGCGGTCCTTTCAGCCGTCACCCCATAATTGCTTTCCAACATGCGGACAAAACCCTCGATGTTGTCCGCCCGAAACCGGCCGCTGAGCGTAAGCGCGGCCAGCGTCTGATCCTCGATGATAAATCGCTGATCGTTCAACTCGCCCAATACCGCGACAATCTCGCCCAGCGGGGCCGCCCGCAGTTGCAGCCGGGGCGCCCGCCATTGCAACCGTTGCGCCATGGTTTCCTCGCTGAGGATTTCCACCGGCGGCACATCCTCAACGGCAGCGTAAGGCATCACGACCCGCCCCCGCACCGGAATCGGCAGCGGCCGGGGCGTCGCGCTAGCGGCTTGGTGAATCACCTCCACCCGGCCCTCCGTCACCAACACCTCCGCGGCATGATCGGCACGGTCCACCACAAAAGCCGTGCCCACGGCCCGGACTTCCACCGGCCCCACGTGCACGACAAAGGGCCGGGTGGCATCCGGCTGGACCGTGAAATGCGCCACGCCTTGGGTAAGCCGAATTTCGCGCCGCCCCTCCGAATATGCCACTTCGATCAGGGTTTGGTCATCATACTCCACCACGGAGCCATCGGCCAACAACCGCTGCGCCGGGCGGTGGATCACAATCGCCGCCGGTCCCGCCGGCGGCGGCACAGGATCACGCAGCACAAATTCACCGGGCGGTGCGGCCGGTCGGTCGGTTTCGCTCGCGGCCAGTTGGGGAGCCTCAATGGGGCCGGAAAAATGCATGACCGCCAGTCCGATGGTCACCACGGCCGCAGCCGCCAACCCCCAACCCCACTGCCGCCTGAACCGGCGGCGCCGGCGTTGCCTGGCCGCCAACCCATCAATCATGGCCTCCGCCAACCCGGCTGACCGCACCCGGTCAAGCCGATCCCACGGTGTCTGCACTTCCGCCCACGCGGCGGCATGCGCCGGGTCCGCCTCCAGCCACGCCCGCAGCTCTGCCTGCTCGGCAGGATTCAGGCCGGCATCGTTGCGCGCCAGCCAGTTGGCGGCGGTGTCGAAGACGGAATCGGAAGACGTCGGTTTCATGCTGGCACTGGTTTCAGCAGCGCACAATGCCGCGCTCGCGGAAATAGGCGGCGCACTTGGCAATGCCACGCCCAAGCTGCACCTGCACGGTTTGCTCGGAGAGCCCGAGCCGGGCCGCGATCTGCTTCTGCGGGAGTCCCTCCAGCTTGCGCAGGATGAAGATCTCGCGGCAGCGGGCCGGCAGGGTGTCGATGGCTTCCATGAGCAGTGCGATTTCGAGTTTCAGGTTGAGGGTCTCGGCGGTGTCCGGCCCCTTCTCCACGATGCCCGGGCCGGTCAATTCAGTTACCGGCTCATCGGAAAAAATTCGCGGGCGGCGCAGTTGGGCGAGAGCCGCATTCCGTGCCGTGGTAAAAAGATAGGCGCGGGGCGAGACAATCTCATGGTGCCGTTTGGTTTCCAACAGCCGCAGATAGCTCTCCTGCACAATGTCATCAATATCCCGCAGGGTGGGAAACTGGCCCCGCAAATAGGCGCGCAGCGCACCTTCGTGCGGCAGAACTTCATCCGTCAGCCAGCGGGATGATGGGGAGAGTGCGGGGTCTTCTGCCAACTTGGTGAAAGTCCATCGCCATGGCTCCGGGCAGGCAAGCTTGGGTTGCCGCCCGGCGAAAATCGTTCTCTGTTGTCGGCCGATGTCCCCCACCCTCCTCGTCCTCGCCGCCGGCATGGGGTCCCGCTACGGCGGGCTGAAGCAGCTCGATCCCGTCGGCCCCTCCGGTGAAACCGTCCTCGACTACGCGGTGTTCGACGCCCTGCGCGCCGGGTTCGGCCGGGTGGTTTTCATCATCCGGCGCGATTTCGAGGAGGTCTTCCGCACGCAGATCGGCGCCAAATACGCCGGCCGCATCCAGGTGGACTATGTGTTCCAGTCGTTGGACGCGCTGCCGGCCGGCTTCACGCCGCCGCCCGACCGGGAAAAACCCTGGGGCACCGGCCACGCGGTCTGGTGTGCCCGGGAGGCAGTGCGCGAGCCTTTCGCCGTCATCAATGCCGACGATTTCTACGGGGCTGACTCCTTCCGCCAGCTCGGCTATTTTCTGACCAGTCCGGCGGCCGCTCCGCGCGGATTCGATCCCATGTCGGGGCACCGCACACCGCGCACCGTCGCGGCCCAGTTTGCCATGGTGGGTTTTCGTCTGGCCAACACCCTGTCCGAACACGGCGCCGTTTCCCGCGGTGTCTGCACCACGGATGCAGAAGGCCGGCTGCAGGCCATTGTCGAGCAGACGGGGATCACGCCCGCGGCGGTCGGTGCCGGAAAGAAATATTCCGGCGAAGAGATCGTGTCCATGAACTGCTGGGGCTTCACGCCCGCGTTGTTTGCCGGGCTCGATGCGCAGTTGCGCACCTTTCTTGCCGAGCGCGGCCGGGAGGCCAAAAGCGAATTCTACCTGCCGGCGGCCGTCTCCACGATGATTGGCTTCGGCACCGCCGCCGTGAAGGTCCTGCCCACGTCCGCCACTTGGTTCGGTGTCACCTACCGGGAGGACCGGCCGCGCACCGTCGCTGAGCTCGCGGAGCTGGTGGAGGCCGGGCACTATCCGTCCAAGCTGTTTTGAGCCCGGCCGGCCGCGCCACATATATAAAATCGGCATGGCTTGGATTTCATCCGTGCCAACCGCCGCAATCCATGGCTGAAAAATCCCCATGACCGACTGGCCTGTCCTCAAAACCTACGCCGGGGAAAAACTCGCCCGCATCGCGCTGCCGGTCGGCGGCATCGGCACCGGCACCGTGTCGTTCTGCGGTTGGGGCGCCTGGCGGCACTGGGAGGTCGCCAACCGGCCCGCCAAGGGTTTCACCCCCACCGGACAGGGTCGCGCCGCGCCGTTCTTCGCCGTCCGCGCCGCCAAGCGCGGCGCACCGGCCGTGACCCGCCTGCTGGAAGGTCCGCTGCCCGTCGGCGAATGGGAGGGCGCCGAGGGGGCGCCGATGCCCAATGCCGGTCTCCCCCGGTTTCGCCGGGCGAAATTTCACGCCGCCTATCCTTTCGGCCAACTGGAGCTGGCCGATGACGCCGTGCCGCTCCGCGCGACGATGCAGGTTTTCAATCCGCTTATCCCGGGTGACAGTGCGCGCAGCGGTCTACCGGTGGCACTCGTGCGCGTGGTGTTGCGCAACCCTTCACGCGTGCCGGTGCGCGCCGCCGTCGCCGCCGTGCTGCCGAATTTTGTCGGCATGGACGGCTTCGCGCTCCAGCCCGATGAATTTCGCGGCAAGCTCGACCCCACCGGCGCGAAGGCCAACGCAAACACCCACCGCCGCGCCGCCGGCCTGGAGGGCATTGTGCTCAGCTCCGATGGCGTCGCGGCCGATCATCCTGCCCGGGGCACCCTCGCGCTCGCCACCACCGCCAGGCGCGGAGTCACGCACCGCACCGCTTGGGCCGAATACGGCTGGAGCGACGCCCTGCTGGATTTCTGGGACGACTTTTCCGCCGACGGGAAACTCGAACCGCGCACCGCCACCACCGACACCCCGACCGCCTCGCTCGCCGTCAGCGTGGAGGTGCCGCCGGCCGGCGAACGCGTGATCGAGTTCGTGCTCGCGTGGCATTTTCCCAATCGCGAGGCTTGGGGCACACCTGCCGGGGAAAAACCCGCCATCGTCGGTAATTATTACACGACGCAATTCGCGGATGCGTGGGCCGTCGCCGCCCACGCCGCCCGGCATTGGCCGGCGCTGGAACGCGACACCGCCGCCTTCGTCCAGAGCGTGGCGGCCTCGGACCTGCCGCCCGAGGTGCGCGAGGCCGCGCTCTTCAATCTTTCGACGCTGCGCTCACAGACCTGTTTCCGCACCGCCGACGGACGCTTCTTCGGCTGGGAAGGTTGCTTCGACCGCAAGGGCAGTTGCCACGGCAGTTGCACGCACGTGTGGAATTACGAGCACGCCACGGCGCATCTCTTTCCCGATCTCGCCCGCTCGATGCGGGAGACGGAATTCTCGGAGTATTCAATGTTTGATGACGGCCTCATGGGCTTTCGCGCCGGCCTGCCGCTCAAGCCGGGCGCCAGCCACCGGCTCGCCGCCGCCGACGGCCAGATGGGCTGTCTGCTCAAGCTGCACCGCGAATGGCGTCTCTCCGGCGACACGGCGTGGCTGCGCGCGCTCTGGCCGCACGCCCGGCGGGCGTTGGAATTTGCCTGGCTGCCCGGCAGCTGGGATGCCGACCAGGACGGCGTCATGGAAGGCTGCCAGCACAACACGATGGACGTGGAGTATTTCGGCCCCAACCCGCAGATGGCCTCGTGGTATCTCGGCGCGCTGTGCGCCGCGGCGGTGATGGCGCGGGCCGTGGACGAACCGGACTTCGCCGCCAAGTGCGACGATTTGTTCGCCCGCGGCCGGGCTTGGGTGGATGCAAACCTGTTCAACGGCGACTACTACGAGCACCATATCCGGCCGGCGAAGAGTTGGGACGACGTCCGCCCCGGCCTGGCCGTCGGCATGGGCACGAAAGATCCGGCCTCGCCGGATTTCCAGCTCGGAGCCGGCTGCCTGATCGACCAGCTCGCCGGCCAGGTGAACGCCCACTTCGAGGACCTCGGCCATGTGCTCGACCCCGCGCATGAGCGCGAGGCGCTCCGCGCCGTGCTCACGCACAACCGGCGGCGCGGTTTCGACGGACATTTCAACCATATGCGCAGCTACGTGCTCGGCGACGAAACCGCGCTGCTGATGGCCTCTTATCCGCGGGGCCACCGGCCGGCGCGGCCCTTCCCTTACTACACCGAGGTCATGACCGGCTTCGAATACTGCGCGGCCGTCCACCTCCTGCAGGAAGGCATGGTGCGGGAAGGACTGAACATCGTGCGCGACATCCGCGCCCGCTACGACGGCCGCAAACGCAATCCCTTCGACGAAGCCGAATGCGGCCACCACTACGCCCGCGCCCTCGCCAGTTGGGGCCTCATCCCCGCGTTCACCGGCTTTCATTACTCCGCCCTCACGCGCACGCTGCGGTTTGCCGCCGCCAAGCGTCGCGTCACCTGGCCTTGGAGCGCCGGGTCCGCCTGGGGTGCGGTGACCATCGAGCCGCGGCGCACCGGCCTGCACGCAACCGTGCGGGTAATCGGCGGGCGGCTGGCGCTGCGGCGGCTTGAGATCGGCCGGGCCGCGCTCGGGTTGCCCCGCCAAAAAACCATCGCCAGCGGGCAGGCGGTCGCCTTTCACCTTTCGTCTCCCGCATGAGCCGCACCCCCGTTCCGGACTACTTTGCCGATGTTCTGCGCCAGTTTCCGCTGGCCGGTCGCTGCCTCGCCACGGCGCCCTACGGCAGCGGCCACATCAACGACACCTTTATTGTTCACTACGAAACCGGCGGAGGCACACCGAAGCGCTATGTCGTTCAGCGCATCAACCATCATATTTTCAAAAACGTCCCGGCCTTGATGGAGAACGTGCAGCGTGTGACCGCCCACCTCGCGGCCAAAGACGGCCCCGGCTCCCGCGCTCTCTCGCTCGTGGCCGCACACGACGGCCGGCCGGTCATCCGCGACGAAGCCGGCAGCTGGTGGCGGGTTTATCATTTCATCGAGGGTGCGCATACCGTGGACCGCGTGACCAACGAAGCCGAGGCCCGCGAGGCCGCCACGGCCTTCGGCGACTTTCAAGCCAAGCTCGCCGACCTGCCCGGCGGCAGGCTGCAGGAAACGATCCCGAATTTTCACCACACCCGCAGCCGCTTCGAAAACTTTCGCCGCGCCGTGACGGCAGACCAAGCCGGCCGGGCCGCGACCGTGCGGGCGGAAATCGACTTCGCGTTTTCGCGGGAGAGCGATGCGGACGTGCTGCTGAACCTGCTGGCCAAGGGCGAGGTCTCCGAGCGGGTCACGCACAACGACACGAAGATCAACAACGTCATGCTGGACGACGTTACCCATCGCGCCGTGGCCGTCATCGACCTCGACACCGTCATGCCCGGGCTGCCGCTCTACGATTTCGGCGAGATGATGCGCACCTCGGCCAGCTCCGCCGCCGAGGATGATCCCAACCCGGCGAACATGCGGCTCGTGCTGCCTTATTTCCGCGTGCTGGTGGAGGGCTATCTCGCCTCCGCCGTCGGTGGCGTGCTCAACGCCACCGAGCGTGCCCACCTCGGTTTCGCCGGCAAGCTCATGACCTACGAGAACGGCCTGCGCTTTCTCACCGATTACCTGCAGGGCGACACCTATTACAAAATCGCCCATCCGCACCACAACCTCGACCGCTGCCGCACGCAGTTCGCCCTCGTGCGCGACATCGAGGCCCGTCAGGATGAAATGCACCGCATCCTCGAGCAGGTTTCCCGCCCATGAAATTCTCCCGCCCCGAAGCCGACGTTTTCGCGCCCGCCGGCGGCGATCCCGCCGCGGCCCTCGCGCGCACGACCCATCTCTGTGTCATCGCCCACCAGGATGACATTGAGATCAACGCCTGGCCGGCCGTCGCCGAATGCTATGGCCACCCCGACCGTTTCTTCACCGGCGTGGTCGTGACCAACGGCGCCGGCTCTCCGCGCAGCGGTCTTTTTGCCCACCACACCGACGAGCAGATGAAACAGGTGCGGATTGAGGAGCAGCGCGAGGCCGCCCGCCTCGGCCGCTACCACCTGCAGCTCCAGCTCGGACACCCGAGCGCCGATGTGAAAAAATCCGGCCATCCCGGCGTGCGGGCGGATCTCACCGCCATCTTTTCCGCCTGCCGACCGCAGGAGGTTTATCTGCACCAACCGCTCGACAAGCACGACACGCATGTGGCCGTGTTGCTGCGCTGTTTGGAAGCGATCCGGTCGCTGCCGGCCACCCAGCGCCCCGCCCGCGTGCTCGGCATCGAAGCCTGGCGCGGACTCGACTGGCTGTTGGACGACGAAAAGATCGCGCTGGATTGCGGCGCGCACCCGGAACTCGCGCTGCCGCTCATCCAAGTCTTCAAGTCACAGATCGCCGGCGGCAAACGCTACGACACCGCCGCCCTCGGGCGCCGCCAGGCCAACGCCACCTTCCACACCTCGCACGCCACCGACAAATTTTCCGAAGTCGCGTGGGCCCTAGATCTCACGCCGCTCGTGCGGAACGATTCCCTTTCCGTCGAAGCCTTCACGCTCGGCCACATCGACCGCTTCCGCGCCGACGTCGCAGGCCGGCTGGCAAAAATGAGGTAGGGTCCGCTCTCCGAGCGGACCGCGGCCTGCTTACCGGTGCCCGTGGTGCCGGCCCAGCGCGAGGCATTCGTCCGCCGGCAGCACGGCTTCCGAACACGACGGATGCCGCAGCGAGGCCGCGGCGACGCCGACGCCAAGTTCCAGACAACGCTCCATCGGCCACCTTTCGTGCAGACCGTATAGCACGCCGGCCGCAAAGGCATCGCCCGCGCCGACGGTGCCGGCGATCTCGGCCGACGGCAGGCGCACCGCGCCCTGAAAATGCACCTCCCCGGAGCGACCGACCGCGCAGGCCCCTTCGGGGTAATGCAGGATGACCCATTCGCGCACCCCGGCCGCGACCAGCCGGCGGCCGGCGGCCTCGACCTGCGCCCGATCAAGCGAGTCGCCGCGGCCCAGCGTGAGGCCGGTGAGTTTTTCCGCCTCGTAGTCGTTGGTAAACAGCACGTCCACCTCCGGCAACACCGGCAGCACGACCGATTGAAACCGGTCGCTGTTCTCGCTCACGCAGTCGAGCGAGGTCCGCAATCCCGCCGCCCGCGCCCGCGCCAGCACTTCCGCTGCGCGCGGCCGGCCATCCGCGCCGGGGGCATCCAGGTCATCGAGCAACAGCAGGTAGGCGAGGTGCAGGTGCCGCGCGCTGACACCGGTGAAATTAAAATCCGCCGGACCCAACTGCGCATTGGCGCCGCGGTTGTGGAAAAAAGTCCGCCGGCCGGTGCCGCGCACCGTCATTACATCGGTGTAGCCCGTCGCCGCGCCGGGACGCACCCGTAGCCGCACGGTGTCGATGCCGTGAGCCGCGCAGTCGGCGAGGATGGTGCGGCCGTTTTCATCGTCGCCCACGAGCCCAAGTCCGGCGAGAGGGAACGGCGCGCGCAGCTTCGCCAGGTCCTTGAGCACATTGTAAGGGCCGCCGCCGTTGTGGGCCGACTGCCCCGTGATGTTGGCGAGGCCGTCCTGCGGCGGCCAGCCGTCGATGAGCTTCACATGGTCGATCAGCCAGTTGCCGGCGGCAAGAATTCCGGAGCGCATGGGATTCAACGGTCCGAGATGAGCCGGATCTGCGCGGGCTCGTCTTCCTCGATGCCGGGGAACCGGCCGACGTCCGGATTGAGGAAGAAATTGTCATGCAGGTCGTCGTTGGCGGTGGAAACCTCGCCGATGATGCACTCGGCGCTCGTCGGATAAAATTCATGCCAGATGCCGGGCACGAGCGTGATGCGCGAACCGGCGGGCAAGGCGAACGGCTCGCCGGTCCGCACGGTGGCGGGCTCGCCGTTGACCGGCACGACCAAGGTCGGCGGCAGGCTGCTCCCGCGGTCGGGCCGCTTCGGCCACAGCTTCAGCGTGAGTTCCCCCACGCGGCAGATGATGTCCTCTTTCTTTTTCGCGTGCGTGTGGCACGGCGTGGTCTGCCCGCGGCGCGCATACATGAGCTTCTCGCAATACTCCGGCTCGGTCGCGAGGTTGATGAGCGTAAGGCCGAAGCGCGGAAAATCGCGCAGGCCAAAATCCGTGATATCCCAACGGGGCGCGGGCGGCAGCGTCCAGTGATGGCGGGCGAAAAAGGCGCGGGCGGCTTGGTAAGCGGTGTTGAGCTCGGAGCGTTTCATGGGGTGAGGTCGATGGCGGGGTGCGGACCGGTCACAACGGCACGACCCGTTGTTCGCGGTGCGAGGCCAGCGCCGCGGCCCAGATCTCGTGATGGGCCACCGCTTCGTCCGGCGTGGCACAGCCGAACTTGTCGCCCAGCAAACCGGCGCGCTCGGCAATGAAGGCCGCCCACATCTGCTGGAGAATGTCGGGGAAGCCCGGCTCGAAGATGCCGCCGGTGATGGTCCTGAAGGGCGTGCCGAAGCCTAGGTCGGTCTTCTCCCACCACTGCTCCTTGTCGCGCCGGTAGCTCCAGAAGGTTTTCGGTTCCTTGGTCGAAAACCGCACGCCGCGCTCGGTGCCGAGCACCTCGAAGATCCAGGTATTCGTCTCTGTGGGCGCGAGGCGTTTCATTTCCAACGTCAGCGGCGTAGCGTGGCCGGCGATCGGCGCGGTGCAGTGCAGCGTGGCGTTGTCCCAGGTGTCGCAGGCGGCCATGCCGCCCTTGCCGTCGGGCCGCTCGGGATAGATTTTCTGCAACTGCGCGTAAACGGCCGCGGGTTTCCAGCCGAGGCGCAGCGGCACATGCGCCACGTGCATCCCGAGGTCGCCCATCACGCCGATCTCGCCGCAGAACTTCGCCTGCCGCTTCCAGTTGATGGGCTTGAGCGGATCAAGGTCGCTCGAATGCAGGAAGGCGCATTTCGCCTCCAGCACGCGGCCGAGCGCGCCGCCGGCCGCCAGTTGCCAGGCGCGGTGCACGCCGGGCAGGAAGGGGAACTCCGAGGATACGCGCACGAAGCGCCCGAGCCGCCTGGCTTCGTCGCGGATGCGGCGCGCCGCGGCCAGATCGATGCCAAAGGGTTTTTCCGCAAACAGGTCCTTCCCGGCGCGCAGCACGTCCAGGTAGATCTCCTCGTGCAGGTGATGCGGCACGGCGGCGTAGATCACATCGATGTCTTCGCGCGCGAGCAGGTCGCGGTGATTGGTGGCGAAATGCTTCACGGTCGGCACCTGCCGGAACCAGTCGAGCAGCGCGGGCTGCAGGTCGCAGACGCCGGTGAGTTCGGCGCGCACGGGAAAATCGACCAGCGCAAACCAGCGGGCGAGCGCGCTGGCGGCTTCGCGGCCCATGAGGCCGCCGCCGATGATGCCGACGCGGACAGTGGCAGAGGTGGCGGACATCGGGATCAGCGGAGGAAACGCATCGCCTGCGGGGCGGTGAGTCCGTCATGCACCACGGCCATGAGGGCCTTGGTGATGGCGGCGGGCTTCGGATGCTGGATGATGTTGCGGCCGTAAACAATGCCGGCCGCGCCCTGCTTCAGCAGTTCCTCGGTGCGCACGAGGATCTCCGCCTCGGGTGCCTTGCTGCCGCCGCGGACCAGCACGGGGATGCTGCCGGCGATCTCAATCACGCGGTGATATTGCAGCACGTCGTCGGACGGGTCGGCCTTGATGATGTCCGCGCCGAGCTCGACGGCCTGGCGCACGAGGGGCAGGATCTTGTTGATGTCGCCGTCCACCATGTAGCCGCCCGCCTTGGCGTTGGGCTGGAAGACCAGCGGTTCGATCATGAGCGGCATGCCGTATTGTTCGCACTGCGGCTTCAGGCGCAGGATGTTCTGGATGCATTGGTCGGCGAGCTCGGGCTGGTCGGGGATGCGGAACAGGTTCACCACCACGCAGGAGGCATCGAGACGCACCGCCTGCAGGACCGGATCCTCGATCATGCGCGAGTAAAGCGTGCGCGGGAGCTGGCTGCCATAGACGTTGGCGACGTCGGTGCGGAGCACGAGCGCCGGCTTCGGCCGCAGCGGGATGCGCTGCAACTGCGGGGCTTGGCCGATCGTGAGCTGGATGGCATCGGGCGCGGCGGCGACCAGGGCTTCGACGGCTTGCTGGATGTTCTCAATGCCGCTGAGGAAAGCCGCTTCGTTGAAGAAGCCGTGGTCCAGCGCCACATCGAAGCAGCGGTTGGTCTTGGGATTGAAGAGCCGGTAAAGGCGGGCGATTTTCATGGGAGAGTTTATTTCGGCAGGCCGACTCCGGCGGCAGCCAGTTGGGATTTTTGATCAATAGTCAGGATATGGTCCGTGACAACAGAGGTGAATGTCTTCCACGGCGCATAAACCAAGGTCGAAGACTGGCCCCATTTGCCGGCATGCGCCACCAGGATGCGTTGCCGGGCGCGCCGGAGCACCTCGGCCTTGAGCGCGGCATCGCTCAACTCGGCGGTCGCCGGCCCGCGGTCGGTCTGGATGCCCGAGCAACCGACCACCGCCACATCGAAACTCAGGTGTTCCAGCCAGCTCTGCGCCAGCGCCCCGGTCAGGGCGAGGCTGACCGGCCGCACCGTGCCGCCGATACCCACCAAGGTCGCGCGGGCCTCGCCCGCCAAAGCGAGCAACGGCACGGAGTTGGTGAAAATCTGCAGTTTCGGCCGGTCCAGCAACGCCCGGCCCACTTCCAGACAGGTGGTGCCGCCATCAATAAAAACCACCCCGTGCATCGGGAGCAGGGCCGCGGCTTTTTGCCCGAGCCGGCCCTTGGCCCCGGCCGCGCGGGCCGCTTTTTGCTCAAACGGGGGCTCCCGGAGCGAAAATTCACAGGGCAAGACCCCGCCATGCGTGCGTTTCAGCAACCCGCGATTGGCCAAGCTTGAGATATCGCGCCGCAAGGTAGCCGCAGACACCTGCAAACGATTTTGCAAGTCGTTGGTTTCCAGACTCCCGGCATCAGCCAGTAGCGACAGGATCGCACGGTGTCTTTCCGGGGCCATCATGAGTCCTTAACACAGCGCCAAAGTCAGCTTTTGCCAAGCCAAAGCGTCAGATACGCTCATATCGCTCATTAACATTCACCGTCGAAAGTTGCTTTAGCCCGGCCCCTGGCCCACGTTCCGCCCTCCCAACATGCCAGCCGCCTCGACCGAGCTCTTCGTCATCTGCTGCCTGCTGCTCGTCAACGGCCTCCTGGCCATGGCGGAAATTGCCGTCGTGTCCGCCCGCAAGGCCCGGTTGCAAGTCCTCGCCGACCGGGGCGACCCGCGCGCGCGCCTCGCACTCGGCATCGCGGAGCAACCCACCCGCTTCCTCTCCACGATCCAGATCGGCATCACGCTGATCGGCATTCTGGCCGGCGTCTTCGGCGGTGCCCGGCTCGCCGACAATGCCAGCGCCATGATCGCACAGGTGGAGTTCCTGTCCCCCTATGCTGATGCCTTGGGCATCGCCTTCATTGTCTCGGCCATCACGCTGGCCTCGGTCATCGTGGGCGAACTCATCCCGAAACGCCTCGCCCTACACAGCCCGGAACGCGTGGCCATGGCGCTCACCGGCCCCATCGGCGTGTTCGCCCGCATCGTGGCGCCGGTGGCGAATGCCCTCGCCTTCGTGACCGACCGCGTCCTGCGGCTCTTCGGCATCGGCCAGCCGGAGGACGCCCCCATCACCGAAGACGAGGTGCGCAGCCTCATCCGCAAGGGCATCCACGCCGGCACCTTCCACCAGGCGGAGGAGCAGATGGTCGAGGGCGTGCTCGCCCTCGATCAACTGCCGGTGACCGCGCTCATGACGCCGCGGCCGAAGATCGTCTTTCTCAACTTGGATGACTCCGACGAGGTCAACTGGCGCAAGGTCGTCGCCAGCGGCCATTCCTATTTCCCGGTTTACCAAACCAGCCGCGACCAGGTCGTGGGCCTCGTCGCCGTCAAGGCGCTCTGGGCGCACTCCGCCATCGGCCTGCCCACCGCGCTCAAGAACCTGCTCGTGCCCGCCTTTTTCGTCCCCGAGACGATGAACGCGATGCACCTGCTGGAGCAGTTCAAGAAATCCGGCAAGCACCTCGCCCTCGTGAACGACGAGTTCGGGACCGTGCAGGGTCTCGTCACGTTGAAGGACGTGCTCGAGGCCATCGTCGGTGCGCTGCCGGAGCCGGGCCAGCGCAGCCAGGCGGCCGTGAAGCAGCGCGAGGACGGCTCGTGGCTCATCGACGCCACCCTCGCCATCGACGAGCTGAAGGAGCTGCTGCGCGTGACCGGCGACCTCCCGCACGAGGACACCGCGGATTTCCAGACCTTGGGCGGTTTTGTGATGACACACTTCGGCCGCATCCCCGCCGCCGGCGACCATTTCACCTGGAACGGCTGGCGCTTCGAGGTCATGGACATGGACCGGCATCGCATCGACAAGATGCTGGTGTCCCGCGCTCCGGACGCCGCCGTCCAGAAGGCCTCGGCCTGAGCGGCTTCACGCCGGCTGCGAACAACTTGTCGGCAAAAACCCGTTGCCACGGCCCCGGGCCGGCGCGACCTTTCCGCTCCCAGTCATGAGCGAGCCATGCAAGACCCCTTCACCGGACAACCGACCTGCATCCAAGGCGGGCGCCTCCCCGCGGACGCCGAGCGAAGCGCGCTTCACGACGATCACCGCCGAAGACTGGAAGCGCTCGATCGTTTCGTCGCGGCAGCGGCGCGCGTCGGCATCGGCACGGATCCGGACGATGACATCGTCCACTGGGAACCCGACGAAGTAGGCTTGCTGGCCGCGGCGGACCCGCTGTGGCAGGAGCTGGACGCGGCCGCGCGGGCCTTCCGCGCCACCCTGCCGCTGCTGGCCTTGGAAGACTTTGGTTTTCCCCCGGATGTGGAGGATCTGCTGGGTGAGGCCGGGCCGCACCTGCGCCCCATCAGCAGCGGCGTGGAGGCCACCGCCTTCGAGGCGGCGGACCACTCCATCTACAAGTTTTTCATGCCGCGCGAAGACGGCCGCATCGGCGGCACGTTCGCGTTTCACCGCGGGGAAGAGACGGCCCTGCTGGCCGTGGCCAGCGACGGCACCTACCGCGCCATGCTGGAGAAATTTGATCTCATCCTCCGGCTCGACGGCATGCCGACGGAAGTGCTCGGCGTGACCCGCCGCGAAGGTATCCTCATCACCAAACAGACCCTGGGCGAACGCCTGCCCGAAAACGCCGACACCTCACGCCTGCAACCGCCCGCGCTCATTCCCCTGCCCGCCCGCTTCCTGCGGGCCCACCGGGATCATCCGCGCCTGTTTTTCCGGGATGGCCGCCCCTGGCTCGTCGCCGACCTGCACGCCAAAAACCTCGTGCGCGCGGCCGACGGCCGCCACCGCGCCATCGACCTGTTGGCCGCGCCCCTGCCGCGCGATCTGGTCGCGGCCGAACCGCTGCTGGCCGGCTGGCTGGATCGCGTGCAACTCGATCCGGGCGCCTCCGCCCTGCCCGGGGCGCTGGACGAGGACCTGTAAAGGCCGGTCGCGGCTTACTCTGCCGCGAGGACTTTCAGCACATCGGCGGCCTGCTGGCCGGTGGAGGCACTGTGATCCGCCCAGATGATTTTCCCGTCCTTGATCAGATAAGCCTGACGCTTCGCAAAGCCCATCGTGGTCGGCACGCCAAAGGCCTCGACCACTTTTTTGTCGTGATCGGCGAGCAACGTGAAGGGCAGGTTGTATTTCGCCTTAAACTTCGCCTGCGCTTCCGGCTTGTCGGTGCTCACGCCGATAACCGCCACGCCTTTTTCCAGCAACTCCGCATAGGCATCGCGTAGCGAACAGCCCTGCGCCGTGCAGCCCGGTGTGTCGGCCTTGGGGTAGAAATAGACCAGCGTGTAGGTGTTGGCGGCGTAAACCTCGCCGAGCGCCAGCGGCGCGCCGGTTTCGGTGGGGGCGGTGACGAGCGGAGCGGCGGCCCCGACGGCGAGCGGTTGGGCGGAGGAGAAGAGCGACATGGTGAGAAAAACGGCCGAGGCGGTGAGGAAACGAAGTTTCATGCAGGTTCACCAGTATCACGGGGCGGCGATTTCGCAAGCGGCCGGACCGGACCATTTCCGGCTGGCGGCCAATCTGGCCCGTTCTAGGGTGCCGTTACCCCATTCCATGCGCTTCCCCGCCGACCCCGCCCGCACCACTCTCCCCGCCGCGGCCATCGCCGCGTTCAATGAACGTGGCTACCACATTCAGCCCGGTGTTTTCTCCACCGCGGAAGTGGCGCAGCTCAACGCCGCCGCCGACCGTGTCATCGCCAGGGATTTTGAAAAAGGTGCGCCGCCCGACGGCTTCACCGGCCGAGATGGCGACCCGCTCGCGGTCATCAAAATCGACAACGCCTGGAAAGCCGACGCCACGCTGGCCGACGCCGCCCTGAGCCCGCGCCTCGGCCATATCGCCGCCCAGCTCATCGGGGCCCCCGGCATCCGGATGTGGCACGACCAGTTGCTCGACAAACCCGCGCACGGCGGTCGTGTCATCACCTGGCACCAGGACTGGGCCTACTGGCAGATGATCGCCGAGTGCCGGACCGTCACCTGCTGGATCGCCCTCGACGACGTGCGGCCCGACTCCGGCCCGATGGTTTTCCTCGAAGGCTCGCATAAGCTCGGCATCTGGAAACTCCCCACCGGCATCACCGGTGACGATGTCCAGAAGCCCGCGGTGCCCGCCGACTTCAACGGCCGCGAGGTGCCGGTCATCATCCCCAAGGGCAGCGTCTCCTTTCATCACGGCCTGACACTGCACGGCAGCGACCGCAACTTCTCCGCGTTCCGCCGCCGCGCCTTCGTCTCGCACGTCATGTCCACCGAGTGCACCTACCGGCCGATGCAGGAGCACATGAACGAGTTCGTGATGCAAAAGCAGCCCGATCACCCCGCCGCGGGCGAAAAGTTCCGCGGCCCGCAGTTTCCGGTCATGTGGCCCATCGCAAGTTGACCCGCGCAAGGTCTCTCAAACCGGACTGGCCGCAAAGAGGCGCAAAAGTCAGCCCGCATTTGTGGCTCACGAGGCGCCTATAGGCGCGCGGGCGAGGCCCTTAACTAAACTGTCTCTTTTGCGCCTTTTTGCGGCCAAAATCTCCGGCCTGTTCACTTCCCTGCCGTCAGTGTCTTCGCCGCGGCCTGGGCCTTGAGGCAGAGCTCGGCGGCCTTGAAGGTGTGCGCCTGCGTCATCGCCTTTTCCGTGCGGTTAAGGCAATCGAGGATGAGTTCGCCGAAAAAGCGGAAGCCCACCTGTCCCGCCACGCTGAAGCGTTGCTCGCCCTTGTCATCCACGAGGATGAGGTTGTCGCCCGTCGCGCTGTGGCCGACGTCGAGGTATTTGCGCAGCTCGATGTAGCCCTTCGTGCCCAGAATCATTGTGCGGCCGTCGCCCCATGTGCTGAGCCCATTCGGCGTGAACCAGTCCACGCGGAAGTAATTCGCCGCGCCGTTGTCACCGGTGAGCGTGGCCTCGCCGAAATCCTCCAGCTCCGGCGTGTCGGGGTTTGCGTAGTTGCCCACGGCCGCATGCGTGACGGTGGCGTCGGTCGCACCGCTGTAGAAAAGGAACTGCTCGCACTGATGGCTGCCGATGTCGCACAGGATGCCGCCATATTTCGCCTTCTCAAAAAACCACGCCGGCCGGGAGGCCTTGGCCAGCCGGTGCGGCCCAAGCCCGAGCACCTGCACGACCCGGCCGATCGCACCGCCGTGCACGAGGTCACCGGCGTGCATGCCGGCCTCGGAGTGCAGCCGCTCGCTGTAATACACCGCATACTTGCGGCCGGTCGCAGCGGCCACGCGGCGCGCCTCGGCGAGCTGGTCGAGCGCTGTGAACGGTGTCTTGTCGGTGAAATAATCCTTCCCCGCCTGCATCACGCGGCAGCCCAAGGGTCCGCGGTCGCACGGCACCGCCGCCGCGGCCACCAGCTTCACCGCGGCATCGTCGAGAATCTCGTCGAGGCTGCGCGCCACCTTAACTTGCGGATACACTTTGCGAAACGCCTCCACCTTGGCTGGATCCGGATCGTAAACCCACTTTGGCGTCGCCCCGGCCTCGTTGAGCCCGTTGCTCATGCCGTAAATGTGCCCGTGGTCGAGATGCGCCGCCGCATAGACGAACTCGCCGGGCTGCACCACCGGCCGGGGCTTGCCCTGCGGGGCGTAGTTCATGCCGTCGGATTTTTGGGCCATGCGGCCATCACGCCGCTCTCCGGCCGGCCCGTCAATTGCTTTGCCCGGCCCGGAACTGGTCCCTCAAACTGACTATATGAACGCCTCCGCTCCGCCGTTTGGCTTCGCCATCCTCGGCACCGGGATGATCGCCGGTTTTCATGCCCGGGCCATCCGCGAGATACCCGGGGCCCGGCTCGTCGGCTTCTGGGGTCGCCGCGAGGAAAAAGCCCGGGCGCTCGCCCAGGAGCATGGCGCTCCGGTTGCCACCACCGACCTTGAGGCCCTGGTGCAGCGACCCGATGTTCAGGTGGTCTGCATCACCACACCAAGCGGCGCTCACCTCGAACCCGCGCTGGCCGCGATCCGCGCCGGCAAGCACGTCGTGGTGGAAAAACCGCTCGAAATCACGGTCGGGCGCACCGATGCGCTGCTGCAGGCCGCAGCCCAGGCCGGTGTGGTCGTCGCGCCGATTTTCCAATCACGTTTCGGCGCGGGCGCACAGCGGGTAAAAGCCGCGATCACGTCCGGCCGGCTCGGCCGGCGGGTGCTCGCCAGCGCCTATGTGAAATGGCACCGCACCGCGGACTACTACGCCGCCCAGCCTTGGAAGGGTTCGCTTACGCTCGACGGCGGCGGCGCCGTGATGAACCAGGCCATCCACGGCCTCGACCTGTTGCAGTGGTTCGCCGGGATGCCGGCCGAGATTTTTGCGTGGACCACCCGGCGCGTGCACACCGGCATCGAGGCCGAGGACACCGCCGTGGCCGCGCTGCGCTATGCGGATGGCACCCTCGGCACGATTGAGGCCAGCACCGCCCTCTGGCCGGGATGGTCGCGCCGCATCGAGCTTTGCGGTGAGCACGGTTCCCTCGTGCTGGAGGACGACCGGATCACCCGCTGGGAATTTCGGGAAAAGCAAACCGGTGACGATGCAGTCCTCACAGGTTCGACCAACGCCCTCGGCTCCGGCGCCAGCGCGCCCAATGCCATCAGCCACGAAGGCCACCTGCGCCAGATTCAAAACCTCGTCGCCCACCTGCGCGACGGCAGTCCGCTGGCGATTGACGGAGCCGAAGCCCGCAAGGCCGTGGCGCTCGTCTGCGCGCTCTATGAATCCGCCGAGCACAGCAGGCCGGTGACACTGTAGTTCCACTGTGGTGCTCAACTCATACCACCGAGCAACTGCGACAGGCAAAGGTAGGGGCGGTTATCCTTAACCGCCCGGTTTGGCGTGACATTTCCTGCGGTCCGCTCGGAGAGCGGACCCTACCCGGCGCTACCGCGCCGCAGTGCAACGGCCTTAGTTTGCTTGTAACCGCCCTAAACGCGTCCGGCTGCGCACTCGAATGTCGCATCCAGCGGCCACACCGGTCGCCGCAGATGGCGGAAGGTGAAAACCTCCACGTTGCTCGAGCACGGTCCGGGCGTGTCCACGAAATACGAAGCGGTCATGATCGGGTCGTAGGCCTGCCGGTGGGCCACCGCCGCCTTCACGCCGATTACCTTCAGCTTCTCCGGGTCGATGCCCTGGCTCCGCCACTGGCCGAGGTCGAAGGGCGGCGTCTTCCGACTCGTTAGCAAAATCGTGATTCCACGGTGCCGCACCACCGCGCACGGCCCCATGTCGATGTGCCGGCCGCGCATCGAGGCCAGATGGCTGTGAATGTCCTCCAGCTCGAATTTGCCGTCGCTCGTGGAGACCACCACCACGGTCAGCTCGACCGGACCCGGGTCGAGGGGCGAGCCCCGCCCGCCGATGGCCAGCGTCAACTGCGCCCCGAGGCCGGCTTGCGTCGCCGCGCTTACCGCAGCCGGATCGTTGATGATCACGGCGGAGTCAGACACATCGAACTTGAGCACCCCGCGCAGCACGCCCGTGCCGTCGCCCGGCGCGCCGCCGCCGATGTTGTCGGCCGGTTCGACCAGCAGCACCGGTCCCGCCTGCACGGGCAGGATCTTTTGCAGCACCACTTCCACGCCGGGATAGGTGACCACACCGGCCTCGCGCCAGCGCCAAGCCTCGCGGCAAAACCGCTCCAGATGCGGCTGCACTTGTTCCGCCGGCGCGGGCGAAACCAGGCTGAACGACAATCCGGTCTCGGGTGTGTCGGCAAAGGAGAAGCCCGGCGTAACGTTCATTTCCCAGATCCACGCATCCTCGGCCTCCAGCGCCCGCGCCATTGCGTTCAGCCCGCGCATCGGGTCCTGCGCCGTGCCGGTGCCCGGCGGCGCCCAGATGATCGGCGCGCGCCGCCAGTGGGTGTGCGGCACGGTGCCGGTGTCGAGGCAGCGCTGCAGCAGCCGGGCCGCGCGCACCGCCGTGGCCTGCGCATCGGTGTGCGGGTTTTCGCGGTAGGCAATGAGCGCGTTGGCGTGCGCCGCCATGCGCGCGGTCACGTTGGCGTGCAGGTCGAGCACGGCAAAGACCGGCAGGGTCGCCAAACCCGGCAGTTGCCGCAGCCGGGCCAGCACCTCGCCTTCCACATCCGGGTGGGACTCCGTCGCCATCGCGCCGTGCAGGATCAAGAAAACCGCATCCAGACCGCGGGCGGCCTCGCGCTCCGCCGCGGCCGCGAACTCCGTCCAAAAATGATCCAGCACCGCGTCTGCCACCATCGCGCTCGGCGTGCCGCGGAGATCAATCGTGGGCACCACCTCCCAGCCCGCCGCTTCCGCCACTTCCAGAAAACCCGCGGTGGGCGAACCATCGCCGGCCTTGGCCAGGATACCCGCCCCCCGGGTTACGGCAAAGTCCGCCAGCGTCGTCCGGCCCTCGAGGAAGGTATGCGTCTCATGAAACAATCCGGCGAGAAGGATGCGGCGCGACATGATGGGAGTGACTAGGCCGTCGGCTTCCAGGTGGCCGCATGCCGGGCGAAGGCGGCCGCCGCCCGTTGCAGCGCCTCATCAATGTCCTTTTCCGTGTGCACCAGGCTGATGGACCACAAACCGCGCTCGATGGCGCTCACGCCTTCCTCCAGCAGGCAGCGGCGCAGGTGCGCCCAGCGCGGCGCATCATGCCGCCGCACGTAGTCGCGGTAATCGTTTACCGGTCCGGGAGCGGCACCCGGTTTGAGCATCACGGTATGGAAAATCAACCCGGGCCCCTGCGGGTGCAGCGGGACGCCGTGTTGGGCCGCGAGGGCGGCCAGACCGGCCATAAGTTTTTTGCCCAACGCCTGGATACCCTGCGGGTGCGTGCCGCCCAGCGCCAGCACCTGGTCGAGGCACCATTGGCTCGCCGCGAGACAGAGCGGATTGCCGTTCAACGTGCCGGCATGGACAACCTCGCCCGAAAGGATCTTCGCCATCGCCGCCTTGGTGCCCGCCAGCGCGGCAAAGGGCAGCCCGCCGCCCACGGCTTTGCCCAAGATAGTGAGGTCGGGCCGGTAGCCGTAGTAGCCCTGCGCACAACCGGCGCCGAAGCGGAAACCGGTGATGGTCTCGTCGGAAATCATCAGCATGCCGTCGCGGTCGCACAGCTCGCGGATGGCCGCCATGAGTCCCGCCACCGGCTCGATGCAGCAGGTGTTGCACAGCGCGGGCTCGAAGACGATCGCGGCAATCTGCCCGCGGTGCTCGTCCACGCGCCGGCGCAGGTGCGCGATGTCGTTCCACCGCGCGACCACGAATTTGCCGAGCACCTCCGGGATGACGCCCTGGCTCGGGTGCAATTGGGCTGGATGCTCGTCGTCGCCCCATTTGTCCGCCGGGTTGGCGAAACCCACCAGCCCCTCGTCGGCCCAGCCGTGGTAATGGCCCTCGAAGCGCAGGATGAGCGGCCGCCCGGTGTGCGCCCGCGCCAGCCGGAAGGCGGCGGTCACGACCTCGGTCGCCGAGTTGTTGAAGCGCACCAGCTCCGCCGAGGGGATCATCTGCTGGATACGCTCCGCCACCTCCAGCTCCAGTTCGCATTGGCCCGCCCAGTGGGTGCCGCGCGCCGCCTGCGCCGCGATGGCCTCCGCCATGCCGGCGGGGGCATGGCCGTAAAGCAGCGCGCCCTGGCCGAGCTTGAAATCGATGTATTCGTTGCCGTCCACGTCCCACAGGCGCGCGCCGCGGCCATGCGTGAAGTAGAGGGGCACCGGCGTCTCCAGCTTGCGGATGCCGCTGTTGACGCCGCCCGCGATGCTGCGCTGGGCGCGCTCGAACAGGGCCTGGGATTTTGTGAAGGTGTAGGGCATGGGAAAATCAGGCGCTGGCGGGAGCCTGCTCCCGCACATCAAGCAGGGCGGCGACGAGGGCGGCGCGCTGGCGCGGCGGGTAACGGTGCACGGGCACGGCCACGCTGATCGCGGCCAGCGGTTCGCCCAGCCAGTCGAGCGGGACCGCCACGCAGGCCACGCCCGTCACCGTCTCCTCCTCCTCGAGGGCGTAGCCGCGTTGGCGCGTGTCGGCCAGTTCCTGCACCAGCTTTGTGCGCCGCGGGCCGCGGGCCGCCGCCTTGTGCACCAGCCGGCGCTGCTGCTCGTCCGGCAGCCCCGCGACAATGGCCCGGCCGAGCGCCGTGGTGTGGAAGGGGTCCCGCGCGCCCGGTTTCACGATCCAGCGCAGCGGCTGGCTGGTCTCCAGCACATCCACATAGCGCACGAACAGTCCCTCGAGGACGCCGAGGTTCACCGTTTCGTCGAAGCGGGCCTGCAGCCGCTCCATGACGGGACGCGCCTTGAGCCGCAGCGACTCGTCCCGCCCGTGCGTGCGCAGCGAACCGAGCCGCTCGGCGAGCCGGTAGGCGCCGCGCTCGTCCGACTGGGCCACGTAGCCGAGATCCCGCAGGCTGCGGAGAATGCGGTGCACCGTCGGCTTGGGCAGCCGGCTTTCCTCCGCCAGCTCCGCGAGCGTGAGATGCCGCCCGGTGCGGGCCAGCACCTCGAGGATCGAGAAGGCTTTGTCGAGGACGGCGATGCTCATCGTTTTTTGCTTTCCAATCATTCCACAATGTGAAACATCCATTTCGTCAAACAAAATATCCCCGTGCTCATCGACTGTCACAACCACCTCGGCGTCGACCTGTTCTTCTACCTCAACGGCTACCACCCCTACGCGCAGGACCTGCCGGCGCTGGTGACCGAGGGCCGGCACCACGGCGTGGACCGCTGGGTGGTCTTCCCCTTCGTCTCCAACCTCGCCTTCGATGTCGCCGCGATGCGGTCCGGCCGGATCCAGCCCGGCGGTTTGGAAAATGTCCCCTACGTGTTCGAGAACGAGCGCATGCTGCGGGAGATCTACGAGCTGTATCCCGATCTCGGCCGGCACACCCTGCCCTTCGCCATCCTTGATCCGCTGCGCGAACCGGTGGCCCAACTCGCCCAGCTCCGCGACCTGCACGCCCGGTTCCCTTTTTACGGCCTGAAGATCCAGGCGACCATCATCCAGTCCGACGTGAAGGCGCTGCTCGGCGCCGGCCGCGGCTTTCTGGATTTCGCCGCGGAGTTCGACCTGCCCTTCATCATCCACTCCAGCGTCGCGCCGGCCGATGTCTGGTCGCAGGCGCGGGACATCCTCGCGGTGGCCGAGGCCGCGCCGCACGTGCGCTTCTGCCTCGCCCACTCGTGCCGCTTCGACCACGCCTGCCTCGACCGGGTCGCGGAATTGCCGAACACCTGGTTCGACTGCTCCGCGCACCGGATCCACTGCGAGGGGGTCGTGCGCGGCCTGGGCTTCGTCGCCCCGGAGGACCGCCGCTTTCCCGCCGACTACCGCGACCCCGCGGCCGTGTTGCAGGCCATGGCCGAGGCCTACCCCCAAAAGCTCATCTGGGGCTCGGACACGCCGTTCCAGAGCTACGTGGACAAGGACCTCGCGCTGCGCAGCACCTATGCGGAGGAGATCGCCTGCGTGCAGGCGCTGCCGACGACGTTGCGTGCCGCGGTCGGCCAGGACAACCTGCTAGCCCTGCTGCGATTGAAAGATGAAAAAATTCTCGCTCGCGAATAGCGCCGCGCTCGTCACCGGCTCCTCCAAGGGCATCGGGCAGGCCATCGCCGACGGTCTGCACGAAGCCGGGGCCGCCGTCGTCTATCACGGCAACACCGCAAGGCCCGCCGCCATCCCGCCGGGCTGCACCTTCGTTGATGGCGACCTGCTCGCGCCCGATGCACCCGCCAAACTTGTGGCCGCGGCCTTCGCCGTCCAACCCCGGCTCGACCTGCTCGTCGCCAACGCGGGCAGCTTCTTCGACCGACCGTTCCTGGAAATGGACGCCGCGACCTGGGACAAAACGATGAATCTCAACGTGCGGGCCACCTATTTTCTCTGCCAAGCTTTCGCCAAGGAACTCATCGCCCGGAATCGCCCCGGAGCCATCGTGATCGTTTCCTCGACCAACGGATTTCAATCCGAGGAGGACTCCACCGCCTACGACAGCTCCAAAGGCGCCCTCGTCATGATGACCCGCAGCCTCGCGCAGGCCCTCATCGGGCATGGCATCCGCGTAAACGGCCTCGCCCCCGGCCTCATCCGCACACCTTTGACCGCGGCCCTGGGCTCCGGGGACAAGGCGAAGCACTACGAGAAGAAAATCCTGCTGAAACGGCTCGGGGAACCCGAGGACTGTGCGGGCACCGCGGTGTTCCTGCTCTCCCCGGCCTCGGCCTACATCGTCGGCCAGGTCGTGGTCGTGGATGGCGGATTGACCGTGAGCCAGATCGGGCGGATGTAAGAAGCATGACGGCCTTCGCCAGCCTGCCGACTCCCGCCATCCTGATCGATCGCGGCAAACTTGAAGCCAACATCGGCGCCATGCAGGAAGTTTGCACCGCGCACGGCGTCGAGCTGCGGCCTCACATCAAGACGCACAAGCTGGTCGAGGTCGCCCGCCGGCAGCTCGCCGCCGGCGCCGCGGGACTTACCTGCGCCAAACTCGGCGAAGCGGAAGCCATGCTGCCCTCCGGGGTGCGCAGCCTGTTTGTCGCGCATTCGCTGGTGGATCCCGCCCAAGCCCCGCGGCTCGCCGCCCTCGCGGAGCAGATTCCCGACCTGCGCGTCGCCGTCACGAGCGAACTGCATGCCGCCGCCCTCGAAAAAGTCGCGGCGGCGGCCGGCCTCAAACTGGCCGTCATGCTGGCCGTGGACACCGGCCTGGGCCGCGAAGGCGTGCGCGACCTCGCCACCGCCCAGCGTGTTGCCGCTCGGCTCGCCCGGAGCGCGCATCTCGAGCTCCGCGGCTTTTACACCCACGAAGGCCACTTCTACGGCATACCCCGCGAGCAGCAGGTTCCCATGGCGCGCGCCCTTATAGACCGGATCTGCGCCCTGCGCGACGTCATCGACCCCGCCCTGCCCGTTTGGCCCGGGTGCAGCGTGAGTGCACGTCTCATCGCGGAACAATCCGCCGGCCGCGTGCAGGCCGTGCGGCCCGGCGCCTACATGTTCGGCGATCTTTACCTGACGGAGGTCACCGGCGTGATGCGCCCCGAGGATGTCGCCGTCCAGGTGCTCGCCACGGTCGTGGACAAACCCGAGTCCGGCCTCGCGCTGATCGACGCCGGTTCGAAGACTTTTGCCTCCGACCGCACCGCCGACAACATCCACGCCCGGGCCGCCGACGGACGCGACCTCGCCGTCGTGCGTGTCAACGAGGAGCACGGCTACGTCCGCGGCTCTGCCGCCGACTCCCTCCAGCTCGGCGAACGCGTCGCCTTCATCCCCGCCCACATCTGCCCCGTCATCAATCTCACCGATGAGGTCACCGTCAGCAACGGCGACCGCATCATCGCCACCTGGCGCGTCGTGGCCCGGGGCAAAACCCGCTGAATTCCATGCATCAAGTTATTATCGTCGGCTGCGGCAGTATTGGGGAGCGCCATTTGCGGTGTTTTCAGAAAACCGGGCGGGCGCAGGTAACCGCCTGTGAAAGCGCGCCTGCCCTGCGGGAGACGATTGCCGCCCGCTACAACGTGACCGTCCATGCCGACTACGCCGCGGCGCTGCGCGGGCCCGGCGAGGCCGTGGTCATCTGCACCCCCGCCCACCTGCACGTGCCGTTCGCGCTTCAGGCGCTGGCCGCCGGGAAACACGTGCTCATCGAGAAGCCGCTGTCGCAGTCGCTGGCGAACGTGGACACCCTCCTGCAGGCCCACGCCGCCTCGGGCCGGCAGGCCGCGGTCGCCTACGTTTACCAGGTCTTTCCCGTCCTGGTGCAGGCCCGTGATTTCCTGGGCCGCGGCGAACTCGGTGCGGTCAAACACGTCGTGTTGGGCAGCGGCCAGCATTTTCCCACCTGCCGCCCCGCGCATGCCGTGCCCTACGCGCAGACGTATTACCGCGACCGGAGGACCGGCGGCGGCGCCATCCAGGACGCGCTCACCCATGTCGCCAACTGGGTCGAAAGCGTGATCGGCCCAACCGACAGCCTCATTTGCGACTGCGCCCACCAGGTGCTTGCCGACGTCACGGTCGAGGACACCGTCAACCTCAGCGCCCGCCACGGCGACATCCTCGTCAACTACACGCTCAACCAGTTCCAGGCGCCCAACGAAAACTTCATCCAGTTCAACGCCGTCGCCGGCAGCGTGCGCATCGAGCTGCACCGCCAGCGCTGGGGCGTCTGCCGGCTCGGCGAAGCGGACTGGACCTGGCACGACTGCCCGGTGCCCGAGCGCGACGCCCATTTCATTGCGCAGGCCAACGCCTTCCTCGACCAGATCGAGGGCCGGCCCGCCCGGCTCTGCTCCCTCGCCGCCGCAGCGCAAACCCTGCGCTTCAACCTCGCCGCCCTTGCCTCCGCCGACACCGGCGGCGCACGCGTGCGTTGCGCCGATCTCCATGCCTGACCGACCGCTGCGCCTTGCCATGCTCGGGATGATCCCGGGCAACGGCCACCCGTTTTCCTGGTCTTCGATCATCAACAGCTACGATCCGGCGGCGCTCGCGCAGTGCCCGTATCCCGGCATCACGAAATACATGGGCGCCCACGCGCCGGAGACCGTCGGCATCCCCGGTGCGCAGGTTACCCACGTCTGGACGGACAACCCCGCCGAGGCGCCGCTCGTCGCCGCCACGGCAAAAATCCCCCACATCGTGCAGAACCCCGAGGACGTCATCGGCCACGTGGACGCCGTTTTCATTTCGACCGACGACGGCTTTGACCACGTCCGCCGCGCCCGGCCCTTCATTGAGGCCGGTCTGCCGGTCTTTGTGGACAAACCCCTCGCGACCAGTGTCGGGGATCTGCGCACGTTCATCGCCTGGGAAAAGGCCGGCGCGCGGTTGCTCTCCTCCAGCGGCATGCGCTACGCACCCGAACTCGACCCGTATCTCAATGGCGCGGGCGGACTCGGTGAACTGCGCTGGGCTTCCAGCACCACGGCGAAGGCTTGGGAAAACTACGGTATCCACGCGCTGGAGCCCGTCTTCCGGCTGCTCGGCCCCGGCTTCACTTCCGTCCGCCTGGAAACTGCGCCCGGCCTCGAAGTCGCCCACCTCGTCCATCGCTCCGGTGCGCAGGTCACCCTGCCCGTCATCGCCGACGGCGGCGCCACCTTCGGGACGATCCACCTCTGCGGCACCGCCGGCCAGGTCACCATTCGCTGCACCGACACCTACACCACCTTCCGCCGCCAGTTGGTCGCCTTCATCGATTTTCTCCGCACGGGCCGCTCCGCCTATCCGTTCAGCGACACCGTCGAGCTGATGGCCGTCATCATCGGCGGCCTGCGCAGCCGCGCTGAGGGCTCGCGTCGGGTCGAAACCGCCGAAATCCTCTCCGCCCTCTCCCCATGAAACTCCGTTCCAGCCGCGTCCTCCGCCTGCTCCGCGAAAACCGCTTCGCCGCCACGATGAAGCTCAACCTCACCGACCCGCGGGTGGCCGAGATGGCGGGCATCGCGGGCTTTGACGCCCTGTGGCTCTGCCAGGAGCATGTGCCGGGCGACTGGACGACCCTCGAACACACCATCCGCGCCGCCCGGCTGCACGACATGGACACGCTGGTGCGCGTCGCCAAGGGCAGCTACAGCGATTACATTCGTCCGCTGGAGGCCGGCGCCACCGGCCTCATCGTGCCGCACATTGAGAGCGCGGCCGAGGCGCGCAAGATCGTTGAGTGGACCCGCTTCCATCCGATGGGCAAACGCGCGCTCGACGGCGGCAACACCGACGGCGCCTACTGCGTCGTTCCGGTCGAGGATTACATCCACAACAGCAACACCGAGAAAGTCATCGTGTTCCAGATCGAGTCGCCCGAGGCGCTCGAGCAGGTCGAGGCCATCGCCGCCGTCCCCGGCTTCGACGGTTTTCTTTTTGGTCCCGGCGATTTCAGCCACCGCATCGGGCAGGCTGGCAACCTCACCCACGAGGCCGTGGCTGCCGCCCGCCAGCGGGTCGGCCGCGCCGCCCGCGTCCACGGCAAGTTCATGATGACCTCGGGGCTTTACGTGCCGTTCGAGCAGCTGGTCGCCGAGGGACACACCGTCTTCAACCTCGGCTCCGATGTCGGCGGACTGAACACGTGGTTCCAGCAACGGCTCGAACTGCTCGCGGGACAGGTCAAAACCTTGCCGCCGGGAGCCGCCCCCAAGAATCAATCTCCCTATGCCTGAGTCGTCGCCTTTTTCCCTCGCCGGCAAAGTCGTCGTGCAATTTGGCGGCACCGGTCTGCTCGGCCGAGCCTTGGTTGACGCGCTCGGCGCCGCCGGCGCGACCTTGGTCGTCGCCTCGCGCGACCAAGCGACCATCGAGAAAGGAATCGCAACCGGCCGCGCGGCCGGGCGGTCGCTGCACGCCGAGCAGGTGGACATAACCGCCGAGGGCTCTGTCGCCGGCCTCCGCGACCGCGTGCTCGCCGCGCACGGCCGGATTGACGGGCTCGTCTTCAACGCCGTCAGCCGCCCCATGCGCAACGAACGGGACTCCGTCGCCGCCTGGGAAGAATCCATAAAGGTGAACGCCACCGGCCTTTTCATCACGCTGCGCACCTTCGCCGATGCCATGGCCGCGCAGCCCGCCGGCGGCAGCCTCGTGAACATCGCCTCCATCCAGGGCATGGTCGGCGCCAATCCCTTCCTCTACGAGGGCACCGCGATGGGCACCGTGCCGGATTATTTCTTCCACAAGGGCGGCATGCTCAACCTCACCCGCCACTACGCCTCGCTCTACGGCCCGAAAAAGGTGCGGGTGAACGTGGTCTCGCCCGGCGGCATCTACAATCCCGACAAGCCCCAGCCGGAGCCCTTCCTCGGGCGTTACGGCCAGATGACCATGCTCGGCCGCATGGCGGAAGCCCGCGAGATCGGCGGGGCCGTCGTCTTCCTGCTCAGCGACGCCGCCAGCTACATCACCGGCGTCAACCTCCCCGTGGACGGCGGCTACACGGCCAAGTGAGCGCGACGTTTGCAGGCAAATCGATCTGGATCACCGGCGGGGCCGGCTACCTCGGCTCCGCCATCACCCGCGCGCTGGACGCCGAGGGCGCGAAGGTGCTCTGCCTCGACCTGCCCGGCCGGGCCGAGGCCCTCGTGCGTGAGCACGGATTGCAGTCCACCGTGCCCGTGACGCTGGACGTCAACGACGCCGCGGCCCTGCCCGCCGCCCTCGACGGTCTGGTCGCCGCGCACGGCCTGCCCGACGGCGTCGCCCACCTCGCCTTCGCCTCCTCCAGCGGATACCGGCTGGAGAACCTCCCGGCCACCGAGTTTCAAAAAACCTTCGAACGCGCGCTCACGCCCACGTTTGTCCTGTGCCGTCACCTCGCGGAACAGATGAAGGTCCGCGCCGCCGGCAGCATCGTGCTCTTCGCCAGCATGTATGGCGTCGTCGCGCCCGACCCGCGCCTTTACGCCGCGCCGCTCACGCCCAACCCGATCGACTACGGCGCCAGCAAGGCGGCCATCCTGCAGCTCATGCGCTACCTGGCGGTGCACTACGGCCCGCATGGCGTGCGGTTCAACTGCCTCACGCCGGGCCCGTTTCCCAATCCCGCCGTGCAATCCGCCCACCCCGGCTTCGTGGGCGAACTGGCGAAGAAAACGGCCCTCAACCGCATCGGCCGCAAAGACGAGATCGCCGGCCCCGCCCTTTTCCTGCTGTCGGACGCGTCCTCCTACGTCACCGGCCACAGCCTCGTCGTGGACGGCGGCTGGACGGCTTGGTGAAGCGCTTTCTCTTGCCGCGAGTCCGGGCGGCGCCGACGCTGTCCGTCCATGAAGTGCCGCAGCCTCTTGTCGGTCTTTGGCCTGATAACAGCAGTCTGGGCGGATCCGGCCCGCAATGAAGCGCATCCCGACCACACCGTCACCCGTCTGGCCTTCGGCTCCTGCGTGATGCAGGACCGGCCCCAACCATTCTGGGAGCACGTGAACGCTTATGCACCCGACGTGTGGCTCTGGCTCGGTGACACGGTCTATGCCGACTCACCCCGCCCGCAGGCCGACAGCGAGGAGGAACGCGCCCGCATCGTGCTCGACCGGATGCCGGAGCTTTACCGCCAGCAGCGGGCCGAGCCGGGCTACGCCGCCCTGCGCGAACGCGCCTTCATCGCCGGCGTCTGGGATGACCACGATTACGGCAAAAACGACGCCGGGGCCGACTGGATCGGCCGCGAGGAAGCCCAGCAACATTTCTGGGATTTCTACGACGAGCCGGCGGACAGTGTTCGCCGCAAGCTGCCGGGCACTTTCCGCGCCATCCGCTTCGGTCCGCCCGGTCGCACCGTGCAGCTCATCCTGCTCGACACCCGGTTTTTTCGTTCGCCTCTGACCCGTATGGACGAATCTGAGGATCACGACTGGCTGCTGGGGCAGCCCGGCCGCTACGAGATCAATGACGATACCAACGCCACCGTGCTCGGCGAGGCCCAGTGGCGATGGCTGGAACAAGTGCTCCGCGAGCCCGCCGATCTGCGCCTGCTGGTCAGCTCGATCCAAGTCGTGGCCGACGACCACCGCTGGGAAAAATGGGGCGTTTTCCCGGCCGAGCGCCGCCGGCTGTTCCGGCTGCTGCGCGAGACCGGGGCCAACGGCGTGATGATCCTCTCCGGCGACCGGCACAGCGGCGAACTCAGCCTCCTAGATCCTGCCCGCGAACCCCATCCCGATTTCACCGCGCCCGATTACCCCCTCTACGACCTCACCGCTTCTGCTCTCACCCAATCGCGGCCGACCAATTTCGCAGCGCAGCAGGAAGGCCGCTGGGCCAGCCCGGTGAGCCACCGGCACGAGATCAACCGTCACCGCATCGGCTCGGTGCTGCGTTACAACCATTATGGCACGCTCACGATCGACTGGGAGCATGCCGGCGGCCCACGGCTCACCCTTGAGTTGGTGGCCGACACCGGCGCCCCGATGCTCCGCCAGCATGTGGCACTGACCGCCCTGCGGCCACCGGTCAGAAATTGACTCGCCCACTCCCTAGGGTGTTCACACCATACCCAAACTGGCCGGGCCTATAGCTCAACGGTCAGAGCAGAGGACTCATAATCCTTTGGTTCTGGGTTCGAATCCCAGTGGGCCCACCAGACCTCGCCCCCGCATGTCACATCCCCGCCTTCTGATCACTCTCAGCTTTCTGAGCTTTGGCCTGCTGCTGGCCACGGCCAAACCCATCCGGGTGGGAGTGGAAATCGACTCGGCCCCTTTGTCGTTCCCGGGCAAGGACGGCCGGCACACCGGTTTCACCGTCGAGCTGCTGCAGGAGATGGCCAAGGCAGGCAACCTTGAGCTGGAAATCGTGCCCCATTATTGGACCCAGCTTCTGCACGGTTTCCGCAGCGGTGAAATCGATGTGCTGGCCAACGTTGTGATCACGCCCGAACGCCGCCCGGTGATGGATTTCACCATCGGGCACGCCAAGGTGCATGGAGTCGTGTATCAGCCGCGCAACCAGCCGCCCTTGCGCCGCACCGCGGACTTCGCCGGCAAAAAGATTGGCACCCTCAACGGCACGATCGCCCACCACAACGCCATGGCCAACCGCGGTTGGGGCGCGGAGATCGTCGGCTACAACTCCTGGCAGGCTCCGCTCGACGCCACCGAGCGCGGGGAGATCGACGCCACCTTGATGCTCAGTCCGGTCAGCAGCCGGATCGCCAATCCGCAAAACCTGCGCGTCGAACTCATCGAGGATATCTTTCACCAATATCACATGGGCGTCCGCAAGGGCGAAGCCGAGCTGCTGGCACAGTTGAACGAGGCCCTCGCCACCGTCCGCCACAACGGCACTTTCGACCGGCTTTTTGCCAAGTGGATTGGTCCCATCGAGCCTCGCCCGCTGCGTTTTGCCGATATCCGGCCCTATCTGTTTCCCGCGGCAGTCGGTATGACGATCGTGCTGCTCATCATCTGGTGGCAGCGGCATATCCTGCGCCGGGTGGCCCGGCAGGCCGAAGCGCTGCGGTTGAGTGAAGAACGCCTGAAATTTGCCATCGAAAGCTCCGGCGACGGCGTCTGGGACTGGGATGCCGCCACGGGCAAGGTGCTGCGCTCCGGACGCTGGAAGGAGATGCTGGGCTACGCGGAGGCCGACATCGGCGACGGCTTGGACGACTGGCGCAACCTGATCCACCCCGACGATCTTGCAATCGTCATCAGCCAACAGCAGGCGCACCACGAGGGCCGCACGCCCAATTTCTCCGTCGAGCACCGCCTGCGTTGCAAGGACGGCACCTGGAAATGGATCCTCAACCGCGGCAAGGTCGTGCAGCGCGATGCCAAGGGCCAGCCGCTGCGCGTCATCGGCACGCACACCGATCTCACCACCCGCAAGCAGGCCGAGGAGGACCGGCTGGTGCTCAGCAAACTCGAGTCCACCGGCATCCTCGCCGGCGGCATCGCCCACGATTTCAACAACCTCCTCGCGGTGATCCTCCTCAACCTGGATCTGGCCGAGATGACCGGAGACAATCCCGCCGCCATCAAGACCCGCCTGCAGGAAGCCAAGAAAGCCTCGCTCGCCGCGCGTCATCTCACGCAGCAGCTCATCACCTTCGCCCGCGGCGGCGCAGCCCTGCGCCGTCCGCTCAACCTGAACCGCGTGGTGCAGGAATCGGTGGACCTCGCGCTCAGCGGCTCCCATCTGGGGCACGAACTCCGGCTGGCCAACGACCTGCGCGCCGTGGAGGCCGACGACGGCCAGATCGGTCAGGTCGTGCGCAACCTCGTGATCAACGCCCGAGAGTCCATGACCGAGGGCGGCCAGCTGACCGTGCGGACCGAAAATGTGCGTCTGCCAGAAGACAATCCCCACGGCCTGCCGCCAGGCGACTACGTGCAGATGAGCGTGAGCGACACGGGCCACGGCATCCCCGCCGCGGCGTTGCCAAAAATATTCGATCCCTATTTTTCCACCAAGGACCGGGGCGTCCAAAAAGGCATGGGGTTGGGGCTCACGATTTGTCACTCGGTCGTCCAACAGCACCAAGGCACAATCACGGTGGATTCCACGCCGCGCGGCACCACTTTTCGGGTTTACCTGCCCGCCTTGGCCACGACAGCCCGGGACTCCGGCTCGCCTTTCTCCGGCGGCACGCGGCCCGCCGCCACCGGCCGGATCCTGGTGATGGACGACGAGGCCAATATCCGGGACACGCTGGGCCGGACGCTCGACAAATTGGGCTACAAATTGGAACTGGCCGAAGAAGGCGGCGCCGCCGTCGCACGTTACCAGGAGGCCCGGCAAGCCGGCGCCGGCTTTGATGCGGTCATCCTCGACCTGACGGTTCGGGGCGGCATGGGCGGGCTGGATACCCTGAGGGCGCTGCAAGCCGTGGATCCATCGGTGCGGGCCGTGGTGATGAGCGGCTACGCCAACGCGACCGAGCTGCGCGACTTTGCCCGCCTTGGCTTCAAGGCCGCCCTCACGAAACCATTCACCTTGGAAACGCTGCGCACCACCCTCGCGCGAACGCTTTCAAATGAGAGCGGTTAAAGCAAAACTGTGACCAACGCACCCAGGCGCGGCAGCGCACAAGGTGGTTTGCTCACCTCTGGCGAGTCAGCGACACCTGTTTCGTCTATGATATTTAAAAGCCGCCGTAACTCGGGCGTCTCTCACACATCCAAAATCTGGATGCCATGGGCGGGGAGCGTGACGGTGCGGGTGGTCATCCGGTCGCCGAGGGTCACGGTGGTGGTCTCGTCGGTGCCGGCGTTGTTGATGACGACGAGCTTGCCGACCTTCGGGAAACACGTCGCCTCGGTCTTCACGTTGGCGGACTGCCAGGCGCCCCAAGCGGCTTCCTGCGAAGCGGCCCAATGCAGCGCGCGATGCAGCAGGCGCGTGTTCTCGAAGGTGAACTTGAAGCCGCTCAGGTAAACCGCGCGGCCCTGGCCGAAGGCGTGCGTCGCGAGCCGCGGCGAGCCGGCGCGGTCGGCGAGGACCGACGTGGCGGGACCGTGGACGTAGATGCCGTCCACATCCTTGCCGAGATCGAGCGGGGCGGTGACGTCGGCCGTGATGAAGTGCGACGGCGCGACGGCATACTTGTATTTGCCGTTGGCCACGCGGTCACCGGTGTCGCGGTCGAGGCCGAACACCTGCGCGAGCTTGAAGCACTGGCCGGCGCGCGGGCGCGCGCTGGGCTCGCCGATGCCGACCACGCCGCCGCCCTTTTTGGCGAATTGGGTGAGCACGGCTTCGACGCGCGGGTCGTCCCAGTAATGTCCGCCGCTCCATGCGGAGCCGGCGCGACCGCAGTTGATCACGGCTTTCACGCCGCGCGGCACACCGTTTTTCACGAGATCGTCGAAGCTGATGAAAGTCACATCGAGCGCGAGGCCGGCAAGGGACTCGAGCACGTCGTAGAGCGCGACGCCGGGCGTGAAATGCCCCGAGCAGGTCCACGCGCGCAGGTCGCCCCACGCGGTAAGCACGGCGACCTTGAACGGCGCGACCCAGGGCCGGCCGCCGGCGTGGAAGGATTTCAGCAGGCGGAATTCCTGCGCGAGGCCCTCGATGTAATCCTGGAAATCCGGGAACGGCTCGACGAGCGAGAGGTAGCCGCCGAGGCCGATGCGGTCGATGGGCGCGCGCACGAGGCCGCGGCGGGCGTCGATCCAGAAGTTCTTCGCGTCGAGCGTGGGGTTGCCGCCGGCCTTGAAGGTCGGCTCGCCCTTGAGTCCGGTCGGGAACAGATACGGGTGCAGGCGCAGCTCGCGGGTCTTCGCGCCGGTGGAGTGCGCGCAGAGGCGCACTTCGAAGGCGTTGAACACGCACTTGATGAGTCCGTCGAAGCCGAACTCCTTGAAGCGCGGGCTGCTCGGCTCCACGCCGATCCAGTGGTCGTCGTAGAAAACGTAGGCGAGCTTGCGGTGACGGTGGACGAGATCGATGCACTTGCGGCCGAACTCGATCACGAAGCCGTGGATGAAATCCATGTAGTCGCGGTAGCGGCGCGACGGGGCGTTGTGCGTGGAGTTGTAGAGGCCGCCGTTGACGAAATCCTCCGAGGTGAGCCGGTAGCCGTATTCCTTCTCGAAGAGCGTGAGCGCGCGCGGGCTCACGGTCATCTCGTAGTCGCCCCAGTCGGAATAGATGTCGCGCAGCTTCGCGTGGTCGGCGCCCCAGAACCACGAGAAGTTGTAGAACATCGAGGTGAAGCGCACGACCTTCGTGGCCGGGTGGTCGGCCAGCCATTTTTCGAGGAAGGCGAGCAGCACTTTCTGCGTCTCCGGCTGCATCGGGTCCACGGCGGCGAGGTGCTCGCGGTCACCCCAGTTGTTCGTGAGGTGGTTATACATCGAGATCTCCTCCCAGAGGCGGAAGGCGAGGAAGTTCACGGTGTATTGGTGGCCGGGCACGGTGCCGGTGATGGTGACGGTGCCCTTCTTCGGGTTGACCGACCACTTGGTCTTCGCGACTTCCTTGCCGGTCGTGCGGTCGAAAACCTGCCACCATTTCTTGGGGCTGTCGCCGAAGTTCACCGCGAACTGCTCCGTGTAGTAACCGGCGAGCAGCGTGACGGTGGTCGCGGCTTTGTCGGCGACGACCGGGAAACTCATGAGAAAGTTTTGCTGAAGCTTGCCGCGGTTCACGCGGGCCCAGGGCTGGACCGAGCGCACGAGGCAGAGCGTCGAGTAGATCGCGTAGCCGGACTGCACGATCTCGGGCGAGAGCTGCGTGCCGTCGGAGTCGCGGATGGTGTCGGCGCCCCATTTCTGGGCGAGGCGCAGCGTGAGCTGTTCGTAGCCGGCTTCGCCGGGCAGCGTGAAATCACCGTGGGACAGATCGGGGGCACTCATGGTCAAGGTTGGGAAACTGCACGATGGCACAGGCGCGGCCGGGCTGAAGCCGGTTGCGTTCGAACCGTCCGGCAGACGGATTTCATGGTGCGTCGGCCAGCGGCCGGTAGTGGAGATTTTCCAACTGCCGGGTGTGCTGCATCTCGGCGTGGCGCGTCCAGCCCTCCCGCGTGGCATCGTCCGGCGCCAGCGTGAGCTGCAGGGCCGCCATGGCGTCGAGCCGCTGCACATCGCGCCGGAGCTGCTGGAGCTGCCACGCAAGATCCTGCCGGAGGTAGCGGGGCAGCTCGGCATTCAGCCGCGCCGCAAAGGCGGCCACATCACCCCGCGGACCGATCGCCCCGTGCACGTGGCGCTGGAAGAAGTTCGAAGCGCTGCCGGCCGCAAACCAGCGGAAATCCACGGTGAAGCCCGGCAGTTCGCCTTCCAGCCGCGGCACCAGCAGGCTGCCGTCGGGCGGCGGCGGCGTGCCGATCACCGATGAAACCCGGTGGCTGATGCGGGAAAACTCCGCGGTCGCGGGCCGGCTGCTGAGGTAGTGCAGAAAATCCAGCGCGACCTCGCGGTGCCGGCTGGAGCGCAGCACGCCCAGCATCGCCTCGGGATTGCCGGCCGCCTCGGATATCGGGCCGAGGGTGAGCGGACCGTAAACCGGATCATCCGCCGCGGGTGCGGGCATGGGCATAATGCCGGTCGTGAAGGCGCCGTCGCGCAGGAGCACCGCATAATCCCAGCTCCCGGCATAGAGCATCACGGAATTTTGCTGCAGGTAGGTGAAGATGGCGTCGTCGCGCTGCAACTGCGGGTAGCCGGGCGTGAGCAGCCCGGCCATGTCGTGCAGCAGCTCCAGGCTGCGCCGCAGCGCCGGCGTATCGTAGTCCACCCGCCCCTGCAGAATGAGGCCGGCGAGCTCGACGGGCAGCACGCGCAGGTTGCGGTTCGGACTGGCCGAGAGCACCAGCCGCTGCGTCTGCGATGGCAGCAGCAGGTCGAACAAAAACTGCGAATAGGGCCCGCACCCGGCGATCGGCACCAGTTGGGCGCCGGTGCGTTCGTTGTAGGCGGCCACCTGCCGGCCAAATGCCAGCAGCCCGGCGAAATCGGCCGGAGGTGTCTCGCTGCCGGTAATCGCCCGCAACAGCTCCCGGTTGTAATAGAGCCGCTGCGTGTTCACCTGCAGGCTGACGCCGTGGATCTCGCCGGAGGTCGGGGTGAGGTTGCGCATGGCCGTGAGCCCGTCCACGAACGTGTCGCGCCAGGGCACGTTTGCCAGCGGCGTGCCGGCATTGTAAGGATTGGGCCGGTCGAGGTGCGGCGTGAGCGGCAGGAAATGGCGGCTGATCAGCTCCTCGTTCAATCGCAGCATGCCCGTGATGTCGGGCGCGGTGCCGCCGATGAGCTGGGTCCGCGCCCAGGCCTCGTAGGAGCGCACCGGCACGGGAATCTGCCGGATGACGACATGGGGATGCAGCCGCTGGTAGCCGGCGATGGCGTCGTCGAAGGCTTCGCGCATGCCGGCGTGCAGCAGCCAGTGACCGACGTAGAGTTCAACGGTTTCGGCGCCGGCGGGCGCGCGGCGGTGCGAATGCACATGCCAGGCCGCCGTGAGAAAAATGCCGGCGAACAACAGCAGGCCGAGCCAGCGGCGCCATGGCGGGGTCTTCATGGCGCGGCGGCGGTGCGGGCCCGGGCCTCGGCGGCGAGCCGGCGCACGGTCTGCGTGCGGGCGTCGCGGGGATAGGCCTCCGCAAAGGTCAGGTAGTGTTGCGCGGCGAGCTGGTCGCGGCCCAGCTCCGTCGCGAGGCCGGCGATCGTCAGGTCCGCCTCGCCATTCCGGTAGGGCGTTTCGTAACCGATGGCCCGGCCGGCCAGGAAATGCGGCAACGCGGCGGCGGCGTCCTGCCGCCGGTGCCAGTGCAGGAAGCCGAGCAGGTGGTGCAGTTCGCGGCGCGCCGCCGGCGCGGTGACCGTATCCAGCAGGGCCGCGATCCGCGCGGCCGCCTGCTCCGGGGTGACGCCGGGCGACTGCCAGCCGGCCAGCAGAGCCAGGTGCACGCCGGCCTGATCGGCCAGCGGATGTCCCGGATGATCGCGGCGCAATTCCTCGTAGTGCGCGCGGGCCGCTTCCAGTCGCGGGGTTGACTCATGGTCGTGCTCAATCCGTGCCAAGAGATAGAGCGCCAGCGCCCGGTGATCGGCATCCGCCGGCCCCGCGCGCTGGCGCACCCTGACCAGCAGATCGCGGGCCTCGCTCAGGTTGGCGGCGGTGCGCGGCTGACGGACCAGCAGGCTGGCCGCATAGGCGGTGGCGTTTCGCAGATCAGCCGGATCGAGCGCGTGCCTTCGCGCGAGTTCGGCGGACGCCGTGTTGTAATCAAGGTTGAGGGCCGCCTGCCAGGGGTCCGTCTCCGCACTGTGCGCGGCCGGCAACAACACCGCCGCCATGACCAGCAGCCAACGACGAAAGCCGCGGTTAAAAATTGGGCCGGGGGTAAACGGCATGGCAAATGGCCGGGGAAGGAAGTGGACGCAGGCGTCGGATAGAATCCGCGGGACGTCAATCCTGCGGCAACGCGTCGGCCGCAAAGGCAAGACACTGCATCGCCGCGAGGCCCCACTGGGCGGTGGCGTTGGTGGAGACGCGGGCCGCCTCCTCCACCGGTCGCGGCACGGCGGGGCCGGTGACGGTGCGGCGGGCGGGGGTGAAGCGCGGCCCGTAGCCGGCGGCACCGGCCAAGAGTTCCTGCCAGGCGCGCTGCGCGAGGGCCCGGTCGCCGGTGAGATGGGCGGCGTAGGCCGTGAGGCGCGAATGGCCCTGGCCGAGGTTGCCCTCGAACGACCAGCCGTCGAGCCGCGCGACCTTTTCTTCGCGCGGCGCGTTGTAGAGCGTGCAGTAGTCGATCCACGCCCGGCGGAAGCCGGGCTCGTCGATGAGCTGGATGAGCTCGGCCGCCACCTCGGGCAGTCCGAAGGCGGCGTTGAGGTGCGACATGCCGAGGCCGGGATTTTCCGGCAGACTGTATTCGCCGGTGAGCAGGTTGAAGGTCGCACCGGTGCTGAAAAACCCATGTCGCTGCGCGCCGATGGTGCGCATGCCATTGCGCAGACGTTCGAGCATCGCGGGATCGCCCGTGCGCTCCCACTCCGTGAGCCAGGCGCCGGCGAGCGAACCCCAGTCCGTGCCGAAACCGAGCCCCACCGCCTCGGGGCCGGTGCCGGCCGGCCGGTCGAGGTCGCCGCGCTCGCGGGCGGAGGCGAGCTTGCGCCCCGGCGGGATGCGCAGGAGCGCATGACCGGCCTCGTTCTGCGCGCGCATGAGATCGCCGACGCGCTCATCGCCGGTGAGGTAGTAATAATAGCGGCGGTTGATGGCGGTGCTGATGCGGAGCTGCTTCGCGCTGCAGCCCCAGTGCAGGACGTTGTGCCGCGAACCCAGCGGGGCGAAGCGGCCGAGATGGTGCACGTCCACCTCGCCGGTGTGCCGCGTCATCGCCTCGGCAAAACGAAACACATCGGCGCGGCCGGTGCGCAGGAAATAAAGCCACAGCCAGATGTCGGTCGAGAGCTCGGAGTTGTCCCACGCATAGCCGCCCACGTCGTAACGCCACTCATGGCGGTCGGCATCGTAGGTGTGCATGACGTCGCCGTAGTTCCAAAATCCATACCAACGGCGCTGCTCCTGCTGGTCGCGGTAGAAATCAAAATGCCAGGCGAGCCGCTCCTCGAGTTTCGCCTTGGCCGGCGTTGATACGTCAACCGGCGACCACATGCCGCCAAAAACCTCGCAGGCCGCGAGGTGCGCGGGCGTGGTGGCGGGCTGCGGCGGCCGGCGCACAAACGCGGCCAAATCTGCGAGCTGTTCGCGCGCCGGCGTGGCGGGCAAGGTCCACAGATAAAACTCGCTGGTGCGGGCCACGCCCTCGGGTGAGTCAAAGCCGGGCTCGTAATCCTCGTAGGTGATTTCCAGCCCGCCGTTGTATTGCTTGTCGTAGGTATCCTGGCCCAATCCGTCGTGATACGGCCGCAGGTCCATCACCGGACCGTCCGGCGCCCACACCCACAACGTGACCTCGGCCGCATCGCCGCGCGCGCCGCGCACATCGAGCTGGGCGGGAAAACTTTCCCAAAAATTGCGCAACCCCGCGGCCACGCCGCCGTCCGGCGTGCCGACATATACCAGCCCGCCGGCCCGCCGGCCTTGCGCGGCGGTGAGCCAGACATGGCGGGAGTCAAAGCGTTTGCGGATGTCAAAGCCGTCGGCGTTGCCCTGCAGCAGCGTCCAGTCGTCGTAGGCGGGAATGTAGTCGAGCCGGGTCGCGGCGGCTTGGTTCCATTCCGCCAGCGGCGGTGTGGCCTGGCCGGCGAGCTGGGCCGCGCGCACCGTGGGACCGGGATCGCGGCGGAGGCCGGTGAGCTGACGCACCGCCTCGCCAAAAAGTCCGCCTTCTTCGCCGGCGAAGCGCACGTGCCGGTCGTGCAACGCGCCGCGCAGCGGCACCGTCAGGCGCACGCCGAGCCCTTTGATGAAATCCTGCTGTTCGTCGCCATCGAAAACAATGGTGTGCAGGCCGCGGATCGCCTCGCCGCCGGCGTAAAAATAAAGCCTCACCACAAACGGCAGCCAGCGCCGCTCGCCGCCGGCGGTCGTCGCATGTTTGCCGGTAAACTTCACCACCGCGCGCACCGGGCCGGCCTGTTCCACCACGACCTCGCCGATTTCGCCGGCAAACGCCTCCTCGCGCCTCGCGCCGTCCGCGCGGTGCTCCAGCAGACATACGAGCCCGCCGTCGCGGGCGACGACCTTGCCGCCGTGCGTGATCTCACGCACGAGGGTGCGGCCGCCGCGGGCGAGCACGCAGCGGATGACGCCGGTGTCCACCACGATGGTCCCGTCCGTCTCGCTGACCTGCACGGGGCGGTCCGGAGCAACCGGCGTTCCCGGCCGGATCTCGCCAGTGTCGCCGGGCGAAACCCCGGCCGGCAGCGCGTGCGCGGTCCATTTGAGCGAGCCGTCGGGCCAGGTCGCGAGCGGCCAGGACTGCACGGGCACGTCGCCTCCGGCCGCATCCCGCAGCGCGAAAGTCGCGCCGGCTTCGTGCTGACCGCGCGGCCAGCTCACGCCCCAAGTGACGCCGGGTTGCGCACGGGGCGCGGCACCATCAATCCAGCGGAAGGGCGCGGCGCCCGGAGCCGCGGCCGGCCAGGCGGGCGCGGCGGGTTTCTCCGCGGCGGCGGCGAGCCGGGCCAGCAGCGGCGTGGCGGTGGCGAGGGTGGTTTTGCGGACGAATTCGCGGCGGGTGAGCGGGGTCATTGGGATTGGGGGCCTGGGCTATAATCGTTCTCGTTCTCTTAATCGTTATCCTATTGATGATTTCCCATCGATGTGACGAAAGACGTGAGCTGGGTAGGGGCCGATCTCCGAGCGGCCCGCCCGGAGGTCGGGCCCTACCTTACGGTCAGCTGCATTGGGTAAGTTTCACGGATCGGGAGGAAAAGTTCGGGCGACGGAGCGTTCGCGTTTCAGTCGAGATGAAAGACTTCCTTCAAATTGGACGCCACGGGGCTGTGGTCCGGGTTGGCCGGCATGATGTCGCCCATGAATTTCCACCAGCGCTGGCACTCGGGCGTCTGCGCGATGGCCGCCCAGCGCGCCTCGTCCTCGATCTCGGCGTAGCCGAAAAGCTGGCGCGTCTCCGGGTGGAGAAAAATGGAATAATTGTGCACCCCGTGGGCCTTGAGGACGGTTTCGAGCTCGCGCCAGATGGGCTGGTGGCGGCGTTCATACTCGGCCTCCTGGCCGGCATGCACTGACATGAGGAAGGCTTTGCGAATCATGGCGGGGTAGCTTCGGGACTCGGCCGCGGAGGGGCAACTCTCCTCGGGCCGCACCGCAACGATGCACGGAAAACCGCCGGATGCCGGTCGAATGAATTCGGACCGTCCGGGATTTTCGTTGAGTCAGCGCGCCAAAGCTGGCTTCTAAACTCGCCCATGTCCGCCCCTACCCTGCGCTCCCTGGCGCGCGAGCTCGGCCTGTCCCGCACGACTTTGTCCGACGCTTTGCGCGGCTCCCCCCGCGTCAAAGCCGAGACGGTCGAGCGCGTGCGCGCCGCCGCCAAAGCCGCCGGCTACGAACGCAACCCGCTCACGGGCGCGGTGATGTCGCAACTGCGCCGCTCGCGCGGCCAACAGTTCCGCGGCGTGCTCGCCGTCGTCGAGATCATCGCCGAGGGACACTCGCCACTCGCGGTGCGCTACAACGACGCATTGATGAGCGGCATCTCGGCGCGTGCCGATGACCTAGGTTTCAAGGTCGAGCGTTTTGTGGTCGGTCCGCAGGGGCTCTCGCTGCCAAGGCTTGATACCATTTTGCACACCCGCGGCATCCAGGGGCTGATCCTGCTGCCGGCCGTTGGTTTCCCGGATTTGTCCGCGCTGAGCTGGAGCCGCTACACCGCGGTCTATGCCGACTACTTCATCGATCACCCGCCGCTGCACTGCGTGTGCTGCGACCACTACCGCTCGATGATCGCGCTCCTGCAGGAGCTGCATACGCGCGGCTACCGCCGCCCCGGACTGTTCATGGAAATCTCGCTCGATGAGCGCCTGCAATACCGCTGGGAAGGCGCCTTCCTCGCGCTCCAGAAATACCTGCCCGACATCACGCAGGTGCCCGCGCTCCCGGTGCGCGAGCTTTCGCGCGACGCCTTCGAGGCTTGGTTTCGCCGCTACAATCCCGATGTCGTGCTCGGCCATTTTCCCGAGGTGATGGAATGGATGAAGGCCTGCGGGGCCAAGCTGCCCAAGACCCATGCCTTCGTGTGCCTCAACTCCCTGCGCACGACGGGCGACTGCGCCGCCGTGGATTTTCAGGTGCCGCAACTCGGCGGCCGCGCCTGCGAACTCGTGATCGGCCAGCTCCTGCACAACGAATTCGGCGTCCCCAGCCAACCCTCGCTCACCACCATGCTGGGCCAGTTGATCGAAGGCCCCACGCTGCGGCCACCCGTCGTGGCTAAAAAGAAAAAACCCGCCGCTGAAACCGTGGCCGTGTGACCACTTATCCGGTCAGCGTGCGAACGACGCATGCGGCAACCCGCGCAGCGCCTCCGCCACAATCGCGGCGTTGAGTTCCGCGCCGGCCCGGCTCGTGTGGGTGTGCGCATCGGCGAAGAGCGCATCCACCGCCTCCGCGCCGAGCGACTCGTAGCGCTCGGCGATCCGTGCGTTGAGATCGATAAAGGCTGCGCCCTCTTCCTCGGCCACGATCCGCGCCCAACCGGAGTAGCCATCCCCATCGCTGCGGACGATCTTGCCGTCGCGCCAGGTCTTGCGCGGGACGGGCGAGCACACGATCGGCGTGATGCCCGCCACCCGGGCCTCGCGGATATATTGCCGCAGATACCAGCCATAGGTGTGCACGGTTTCCGGCCGACCGGTGAGCAGGTTGTCAATGTCTTCGGTTTCGTCGTCCGTGCCCTTGAGGGTGCCACGGGCACGGGAATCGTCGTTGAGCGGACCGGCGTCGTTGTGCCCAAACTGCATGATGACCCAATCGCCCGGCTTCAGCAGGGTGAGCGCCCGCGCCCAGTGGCCCTGCGTGCGGAAGGTCCGGCTGCTCAGCCCGCCGATCGCGCGGTTGACGATATTGAGCTTCGTCGCGTCGAAATGGTCCGCCAGCGGGTCACCCCAGCCCCATTCGCCGCCCGCCCCGTCGCCGCGGCCGTTGCGCACGGTGGAATCGCCGATGAGAAAGAGCGACGGCAGCGCAGGATCGGCCGGCTCGGGCAGATTGAGCCAGCCGATGGTATCGGCGGCGACCGCCGCACCACTCGGCGAAAAGACATCCGTGAGCAGCGCGGGCCGCAGACCTTTTAACCCCGACACCACGAGCGTGGCGTTGAGTTCCGCACCCGCAGCATTGGTGTGGGTGTGATCACCGCCAAACAGCTCTCGCACACGATCCGGCCCGATTGACTGATAATGATCGGCCACGAGCCGGCTGAGGTCCACAAACGCAACGCTCTGCTCGGCGGCGAGCAGGCGTTTCCACGCCCGGTAAGCGCCGGGTCCGCGCTCGACGCGGCCATCCGTCCACAAATTGCGGACTGTGGGCGACACCAACACCGGAGTCGCGCCCTTCGCCTGCGCGTCCGCGATCATCTGCCGCAGATAGGCGCCGAAAGTGCGGACCGTCTCGGGCTGCTGCGTGAGGGCGTTGACGATGGCTTGCGCATCGTCGCCCAGACCCGGCAGCGAACCGCGGGCGCGCAGCGGCCGATCCGAACCCGGCGGCTCCTCGTTGATCGCGCCGCCGTCGTTGTGACCGAACTGGATCAGGACAAAATCGCCCGCCTTCACCTCGGCCAGGAGCTTGGCCCAGTGTCCCTCCGTGATAAAAGTGCGGCTGCTGCGGCCGCCGCGGGCGTGGTTGGCCACGTTGAGCTTGGCGGGATCAAAATAATCCGCAAACGGCGCGCCCCAGCCCTCTTGATAGGTCCCGTTGCCCCGTGCCGCAGTGGAATCACCCGCGATGAAGAGCGTGGGCAGCGCGGAATCCAGTCTGCCGGTTTGCGCGACCGGGTTGATGACCAGATCGGGTGCCGGAGTCTGGGCGGACGCCGACAGGAAACCAAGACAGAGCAGCAGGGGCAGGCGCATGGTTTTACCTCAGCACACCGGCCGGCGGTGACAAAGCCAAAGCCGCGGGACAGTCCGGACGGTTTGTTAACCGCTAATACACGCTAATGAGCGCCAATGAAGCCGGCTCTTATTGAGGTGAGAAAAAGACTGACACACCCCGGCGTTTGCGCGTCACCCCTCTCGGCGAGGGGACCCGGACCAACGCATGCGAAAATCCCTTCTGGAGAGGGGTGCCCGGCAGGGCGGGGTGTGTTCCGCAAGAGCGCAACCCATTGAAACTCCTGATCGGATAAGCGTCCATTAGCGCAAATTAGCGGTTCCTTCTTCTGCACTTTCCACACCGTGCTGCTTTCACTCATCGGACCATCCGACTCTGCCGCGCATCTTCACGGTCGCCTCGCTCGTGAAAACCGTTGGACTGGCCCCATGGAAGCGCCCCGCTGGATACTGCTGTTGGCACTCGTTCCCTGGCTGCAGGCAACGGAACCTGCCGCATCACCGGGCCAAGTTCTGCATGCGGAGGATTTCACCAGCTTGGATAACTGGGCCGTAGAACAGCAGCCGGGCGGCACGGTCACGGTTGCGGACGGCAAGCTCATCATCGCCGATGCAGCCGGTTGCACCGTGTGGTTCCGGCACCGGCTGGAGGCGCCGGTGGTCATCACCTACACCGTCACGATGTCGTCCGCCAGCCGGGTGTCTGATCTGAATTGCTTCTGGATGGCGAGTGACCCCGCCCGGCCCGACGACCTGTTTGCCGAGGGCCACGGCCGCAACGGCCGGTTTGCCACCTACGACACCCTGCGCACCTACTACGTCGGCTACGGCGGCAACACCAACACCACGACGCGCTTCCGCCGCTACGATGGCACCGGCGCGCGGCCCCTCGCCCCAGAGCACGACCTTGGCGCGCCGGAATTCCTACTGGAACCCGACCGCACCTACCGCATCACGCTCATCGCCACGGCGGACGGCCGCGTGCAGTATCTGCGCGACGGCGAGCTAATTTTCGACTTTACCGACCCCGAGCCGCTCACCCGCGGCTGGTTCGGCTTCCGCACCGTCCACAGCCGGATGGAAGTGCAGGATTTCCGGGTGGTGCGACCGACGGAGTGAAGTGGCCTCACCCGGCCGCTGCGCGCAGGAGGAGCCAGAAGCCGGCGAGGATGGCGAAGGACACGCCGAGGCAGGCGATGAAGCCGACNNTTGAAGCGGCCGGGGTCGCGGCGCGTGGCCTCCATCGCGGCAAGGTCGGCGGCGGGATCGGGCTGCACCACGGTCTTCATCTTGCCGAAGAAGAGGTCGGTGCGCCGGGCCTCGGGCCGGCGGGTGAACAGGCTCACGAGGATCAGCACGACAAAGGGAAAGAGCCCGTCGTAAATGAACCGCGCGGCGTTGCGGCCGCTGGGCGTGAGCGCGGCGACGTCGAGCCCGGCATGGTTGAGCACCCACAGCTCGACATGAAACCGGCCCTGACCCTGCCAGGCACTGGTGGGATCGCCGGGCCGCTCGCGCACGACGCGCTCGAAATAGACGGCGCGCGACCGGCCCTCGTAGTCCACCTGCTGCGTGAGCGTCGGGCTGTGGGTGATGGCCGTGACGTTCGGCCCGATCCACGAGGGTGTGATGATGTTAAGCAGGGCGGACACGATGACGGCCGCCCACACCGCGGTGGCGGTGAGCCGACGCCAGAAGAAGATGAGGAGCACGGCCGCGCCGAAGGGCACGTTGACGGTGAGCAGCAACTGCACGACCGAATAGACGTTGTCCATGTTGGCCGCCGCATAGACGCCGACCGCGAGGATCACGATGATCGCCAGCCGGCCGGCGCGCACGAGGTCGCGGTCGGTGGCGGCCGGCGCGAGGTAATGATAGACATTGCGCGTGAAGAGCGCCGACACCGCCATCGTCTGCGCGGCGATGGTGGACATGTTGGCCGCGAGCAGTCCGGCCATCATCAGGCCGAGAAAACCGGGCTTGAGGAGGAGCAGCGCCATCGAGCCCCAGGCGGAATCGGGATCGGAGAGCGTGTCGGCCCCCTGGTAGATGGCGATGGCGATGAGGCCGCAGAGCGCCCACAGGATGATCATGATGCGCTTGGCGTAGGTGCCGGAGACGGCGCCGAAGCGGGCGGCGAACTCATCCTTGGCCGAGCCGGCCACGGCCATGTTGCCGATGATGCCGTGGATCTGGACGATGGAGATAAGGAAGATGCCCGCCAGCTCCCAGCCGCCGATGCCGCCCCCGCCACCGCCCAACAGGTTGAACATCTCCGCCGGCACGCGTTCGGCCAACTGATCCCAGCCCCCGATGAACGAGAGCCCGAAGGGAATCAGCATGAAGGAAAAGATGACGATGAGCACGCCCTGGAAGGCCTCGTTGACCGCGGCCGCCGCGAGCCCGCCCATGACGATGTAGCCGCCGACGATGAGCGAGTAGATGAGGTAGTAGAGCCATTTGCCCGTGGGGCTGTGGATCCACGAAACGTAGCTGCGCAGCTCGCCGCGCTTGTTTTGCTCCTGGAGCACGCCGAGCCGGGCTTCGTCGGCCGCGACGAGCGGGGCCGCCGCACGCGCCGCCTCCAGCGTTTTCAACTCGCGGTAACCCTCGACGGACGCGCGCTCTTCCGCCGTCCAGCGCACCTCGGGTTTCACGAGCAGCGAGGCGGTGACCTTGTAGCCGACGAGGTTGCCAAAACCGATGATGACGATGACGGTCGCGAAAATCTGAAAGACGGCATAAAAGCGCGCGAGCGCGCGGCTGCCGAAGCGGTCCTCGAAGAGATCGGCCACGGTGATGAGCCGCACGCGGCGAAACCACGGGTTCATGAACCAGTAGTAGGGGTTCATGAAAAGCGTCTGCAGCGAGAGCCACACGCCCGAGGCGCCCTTCTGATAGACGAGGCTGGCGGTGCTCACGGCGCCGTTGGCGTCGGTCGCATTGCCGAAGTTGAGGAAGAATTGGTAGAGCTTGCCGAGCTTGCGGCCGGCGAGGAAGAAGCCCTCCTCGCTCGCGGCCGCGGCCGCGGCCCGGCGGCCGACGTAGATGACGACCGCGAGGTAGCCGAGGATGACGAGCAAATCGATGAGGTGCAGACTGCCCAGACGCATGGAAATGGAGGGGGGACGGGGTTGAGGGGCGGAGACAGATTCCGGAGGACCGCCGTGATAGGCAAGCCGGGGAGCTCGGTGAAGGGTGCGAGCGTTACGGCACAGGGGTGAAGGGCAAAGGCCACCGCCTTCTGACAGTTCGCGATCGGCGGGCGTTAAAAACCAAAGCCCCCCGGCTTGCGCCGGAGGGCTCGGGGAACCACCCAATGAATCTAGCCCGAATCAGAAATCGAAGGTGGCGGTGAGGGTGTATTGCCGCGGATCGATGATGCGGAACGAATACGGCGAGCCGTCGTAATTGACCGCCACCGGCCGCAGGCCGCCGCTCTCGAAGACATTGGCGATGTTGAGCTGGAGCCGCATGCCGACGCGGTCGTCGAAGAGCTTGCGGCGGTAGCTCACCCATACGTCGGTGTAGAAGTTGTCGCTGTCGTAGATCGGACGCGTGACATCGGAGATATCCATCACCGGCTGGCCGGCGTAACGGTTTACGCCGCTGGCCTTGCCGTAGTAGCCGATGACGGCCTTGTCCTCCCAGCGCTGGCTGCCGCCGATGGTGACGTTCTTCAGGAAGCCCTCGGTGAAGCTATAGCTTGTGAGGAACGACCAGCGGTATTTGCGCTGGCCCTGGACCGACTGGCCCTGGAGGTCGCGGTCGAGCGCGAGCTGCGGGGTGACGACACCGGCATAGTAGGCCTCGGGATTGGGATAGCCGGTCGCCGTCTCGGGGAACAGGTTCGATTGGTAGCCGAAAGAACTCCAGAAGTTCGTCAGGTCCACCTGCCGGCCGCCCGAAGTGGTGTAGGTGGCCAGGCTCTGGTATTGGGGCAGGAGGTGGGCGCTGGCTTGCGCTGCCTTCCAAACGGCCATGCGCTCGGCCTCCCACGGCAGGAATTCGCTGAGGACGCTGGAATACTTGGTGTCCTGTTTGCCGAAGGTAAACTTCATCGTCCAGTTGCGCGTGGGGTTGTAGTTGATCTCCGCCTCCACGCCCCTGGCCTCGGCGTTGCGGGTGGCGCCAATCGCGTAGGGCCGGGACCCGTAGTAGGTGTAGGGCAGCTTCCAGATCTGCGCGGCGGCATCCTGCACGGCCTGTTCCTGCGCGGTGCTGAGGTTGGCCCCAAAGCCATCCAGCCGCGGATCCATGCCCATGTTGATCATGGCGATGGTGCGGGCCCAGTTGCGGAAGAGCGTCTCGTCCACGTTGCTCGAAAGACGGCCGAAGACCACCGGGGCGGCGATGTTCTCGTTCAGGTTGGAAGCCTTGAACCAGGTGACACGGCCGAAGAGTTTGTTGTCGAACAGCGTGAACTGGAGGCCGTAATCCTTGCCCTCGCCGGACGGCTTGGGCAGCTGGTTGCCGTAAAAGTCACCCAAGGCGTTGGAGGGCGGATTGAAGTTGTCGGACTCATTGTAGCTGAAGCCGAGGTTGCGGATGAACTGCCAGCCCTGCGAACCGCCATCAGCCTTGCTGTCGATGGAGCCCCAGTTCTGGAAGGGCCGCAGCACGCCGCCCATGGTGCGGGTGGTGCCGGTAAGTTCGCTGTAGGGGCCCCAACGGTTGAAGAGGAAATCGCGCTGGAAAACGCCGTTGACCCACTTCTGCTGGTTGGTGATGGCGGGCGCGACGACGTTGCCGGCGGCATCCCTGACGGCCGCGAGACCGGTGTTGGTGACGCGGGCCTTGTATTCGTCCTTGCGGACGCCGAAGGTGGTGATGAGACGGTCATTCCAGAAATGACTGGTGAGGCCAGCACTGAGTGAATTGACGATGCGCTCGTTGCGGCCGGTGCCGGCATCGAAGTCGATGAACTCGTGGGTCACGTTGACCGGAATGAATCCACTTGAATCATAATCATAGGCCCGGATGTTGCCGGTGTAGCTCAGGTGGTCCCAAGTGCCGGCGGCGCGGGTGACAACACCGTTGGGGTCGCCGGGCGCGGCGAGGTAGTAGGTGCGGCGGAGCGAAGTGGTCTGCTGATTCCACCCGGTGGGGGAACCATCGGCTGCGTTGTTGGGGTTGCGCAGGTAGCGGAAGCGGCCCGTGTCGCTGCCCGCAGCGGTGTAGTGCAGGCGCTGACGCATGGTGGCGGTCATGTAGTCGTCCTTAGACCAGAGGCCGAGGGCTTGGTGGCGGCCAAGCCACTTGAGCCAGCCGTCCTTGCGGGTGAAGTCCGGCGTCCAGGCCAGCATGGCGCGGTAGTGGTTGTTGAGCTGCTCGTTCACGTAGCTGTCGGGATCAAAATCCTCGACATAGGGCTTGCCGAAATAGGGGTTTTGCGAGCCGTCGGGCAGGTATTTGTTGGTGTCCACGTAGAGCGTGGAAACGTTGAGCTGGGCGACGGTGTAATTCGTGCGCTGGCTGAAATCCTGGCGGAACCAGCCGGCGCTGAGGAAGAGGTCGCCGGGCAGCTCCTGCTCGAACTCCAGGTTGTAATTCGTGTTCTTGGCGCTGCCGAAGTTCATCGAGTTGATGTTGACGTTGCGCCAGTCGTAGATGGAGCGGTCGGTCACACTGGGATAGCGGTAGCTGCCCGCGGCGATGCCGTTGCCGGCGCCGGTCCAGCCGGCGGAGGAGGTGTAGGTGCGGGTGTAGATGTTCGCCCAGGTGGGGTTGGCGTAGATGGCGGCCTCGGCCGGGTAGAGCGCGGGATTGCCGGCGGGATTGCCGGGGACACCAAACCCGGGGAGGTAGCGGTATTGGTAGGTGGGCTGGAACCAGTTCACCAACTGGCTATCCGCGATCTGCATGATGCTGCGGCCCTGGTTGACCTCACCGATACCGGGCACGAAGAGGATGTTGGCCGAGGGCGTGCCCGCCACCCAGTTGGCCGGGATGGCCCAGTTGGCGTTGCCAAAGATGTTGATGCCATTGTATTGGGTCTTCGCGCCGTTCCAGAGGGCGGGGTTGAAACCGGGCCGCGACTCGATGAAAGCCCGCAGGTCGTTGGCGAAGGGCGAACTGGCGTTGTTCACCATCATGCCCAGCTCGGCGCCGGTGGTGAGACTGTAGATCTTTTTGGTCGTCGCGTCGTAGTAGGGCTGGCCGGCCTTGTTCCACTCGGTCACGAAATCGCGCGGCGTGAGGGTGTTGGGCCGGCGGTTCTGGTTGTCGTATTTCTCAACATTGAAACGCAGCGTGGTCTTGCTGAAGGGCTTGAAGGTGATCGCACCGTAATAGCGGTCGGTCTTGTCGTAGGCGGGCTTGCGGTCGAAGCGGCGGTCGTCGTGCAGCACGGCGCCGTAGATCGCGAGTTTGTCGGCGATCAGTCCTTCGTTGAAGTTTAACGAACTGCGGAAGGAGCCGTATTGGTCGGTGCGGAAAGAAACCGAAGCCGAACGCTTGTTCATCTGCGCCTGCGCCGTGCTCTGGTTGACGATACCGGCGGGACTGCCGAGACCAAAGAGCATGGAGTTGGGGCCGCGGCTGATCTCCACCGTCTGCGTATTGTAGGAATCGAAAGGCACCGCGCCGATCGCCGGGAAATAGTTGATCGCCGCACTGGGCGAGCCGAGACCGCGCACGCGGTTCGCCTGGGCGTTGGTGAAAGGCGTAACGCTGCTGCCCTGGGTGCCGCCGGCGTTGACGTCGAGCACGCCGTCATTGCGCATGCTCTGCGTGCCGGGCGTGTAGGTCAGCGAACCTTCGGTGTTCACCTCGTAGCGGAAGATGTCGTTGAGATCGGTGGACGCGGTGTCCGTAAACTGCTGTGCCGTGATGACCGAGATGGAGGACCCGAGGTCGGCGATGTTGGTCCGCATGCGGCTGCCGGCCAGGGTGTTTTGGGCAAAGTAGCCCGCATCGCGCGTCGTATCGACCTGGAAGGGCGTCAGCTGGACGACTTCATCGGGCCGCTCCAGGCGCGCCGCCCGGGCGAGATCGGCCTCGGCAGGAACCGGCGCGTCTTTTTCCGTCTCCTGCGCCGACAGGACGGCGGCCAACGGGAATACTAGCAACGACGCGGCAAGGCGTCGGAATCCGGAACTTTGTGGGGATATGTGCAGGGTCATGGGATGCTCAGGGTCAGGGTTTGGAAAACCGGCGGAAATCAACATGGGGAACAACGACGACCACTCGCAGATGGAGCGAAACGACGGATGGAAGGGGACGGGGTGACGGGGCGGGGTTGGAGTAACGACACTCGGCCCGGAGAAAACAGGGGTGGGCCGGATGTGGCGGAAGGAAAATCGTGGGGCGCGTCGCGACACAATGCAACCGTCCCTCAGACAGTCCGACATGCCGCGGACGGTCCGCTTCGCGCACGCGTGCCTTCGCCGCGAGGCTTGCCAGATTTTGTCGTGTCGCCTTTAACCCGTCCCACCCCATGCGCGTCCCCCCCGCCCCGGTTGTCAGCCATGAATATGAGCGCGAACGCGTGCCTGACCACGCGCTCAAGGGGCCGCGCTCCTTCTGGGGCATGTATGCCGGGGAACACACCGCGGGCACGGAGTTCATGCTCGGACCGCTGTTCATCGCCTGGGGCGCATCGGCCGTGGACGTGATCGGCGGCCTGCTGCTCGGCAATATTCTCGCCGTGCTGACGTGGCGTTACCTCACCGCGCCGCTCGCCACCGACCTGCGGCTCACACTCTACTGCAAGCTGGAGAAAATCTGCGGCCGCCGGCTCGTCTCCCTCTACAACCTCGCGAACGGCCTGCTCTTTTGCATGCTCGCCGGGGCGATGGTCACCGTGTCGGCCACCGCCGTGGGCGTGCCCTTCCCGGGCGTGCAGATGCCTGCATTCGGCGACAAGCTGCCCACGGGCCTCGCGTGGTGCGCGGTCGTGCTGGCGATCGGCGCGTTGCAAACCTTCGTCGCGGTGCGCGGCTACGCCTTCGTCGCCCGCGTGAGCCACCTCGCGGCGCCGTGGATGTTTCTCATGTTTGTCGCCTGCGGACTCGTCACCCTGCCCAAGCTCGCCTCGCTCAATCCCGTGGACATCTGGACCGGCGTCGCGCTCGACGGCCGGCCGGGGATCGGTTTCGTCGGCATCGTGCTCTTCGCGTGGCTGTGCAACGCCGCGATGCACCTCGGCATGTCCGACCTGTCCATCCTGCGCTACGCCCGGAAGCCGGCCTACGGCTGGGCCGCGGGCGCCGGGATGTTTCTCGGCCACTATGTGGCGTGGATCTGCGCCTCGCTGCTCTTCGCGCTCGAGCTGCAACGGCACGGGGCTGCAGCCTCCAACGCGCCGGGGCCCATGGTGTTCTCGGCCGTGGGCTGGGCCGGGCTCGCCTGCGTGGTGCTCGCCGGCTGGACCACCGCAAACCCGACCATCTACCGCGCCGGCCTCGCCTTCCAAGGCGTGCTGCCCGCGCTATCGCGTCGCGCCGGCACCCTCATCGCCGGCGCGCTCGCCACGATCGCGGGTTTGTTCCCGGCGTTCGCGATGCAACTGCTGGATTTCGTGGGCATCTACGGCACCGTGCTGGCGCCCGTCGGCGCGATCATCGTGGCCGACCACTGGCTCGCCCGCCGCGCCGGCATCACCCCCGACTGGGCCGCGCGCACCGGCTCCTCTTTCAACATCGCCGCGCTGCTGGCGTGGGTCATTCCCGTGGCCGGATTTTTCTGGCTCTATCAAACCCGGGACATCTTCCCGTCCTACCTCACCGTGCCGGTGTGGCTCGCCTGCGGCGGGCTCTATCTCGGACTGTCCCGCACCCTCCTCCGCGCCCCATGAAAACCGCCCGTCTTCTCGCCTTGGCCGGCCTGCTCCTCACCGTCGGACCCGCGGCTTTGTTCGCCGCCGGTCTCATCGCCGAGCCGCCGATGAAACTGCTCCTGCTCGCCGGCATGGCGCTGTGGTTTGCCGCCGCCCCGCGCTGGCTGCGCGAGCCGGCGGAATAACGGACTGCTTCAGCCCGCGACGGAAAAACCGGCCGTGCGGAGCGACTCCTGCCCGGCGTAGGCCGCGCGCAAGGCCGCCTCCAACCCCGGCACCGCCGGCACCTGCGCGGCCGCACCGTTGTCGCCCGCCCATTCGATCATGCCAGCCGGAAACGACCGGATCAGCGCGGCCCGGTGAATCGCCTCGATCAGCGCCGTGTGCCGGGCGGCCATCGTGGTGGTGCAGACCGGCACGGAGGGATCGCGCAAACGCGCCAGCACCGCCGACATCATCAACCGGCGCGTGGCATGCTGGTCGAGCACGGGTCGGCACGAACGCGCCCCGACGGTCGGCTCGATGCAGGCCTCCTGCTCGTAGCGCCAGCACGCCCGGCCGCTTTCACCCTCGATCAGGATTTCCGGCTCAATGGCGGTCCGGCTCACATGGCTGGCGCCAAACCACAGCCGCTGGCCCTGTCGCGTCTGCAACCGGACCACGGCCGTGTCGAAACTCTCGATGGCATGGGCGCGGAACAGCTCGGCACCTCCGGGCAGGATCACCGGGTCATCCGCCCCGCCCCCGACAAACAGCAGGCTGAGCAGCACGAAATGGCCGAAGGCATTGTTGAGCGGGGAATCGAGCACCGCCGCGCCGTCCGCCTGCAGCCGGCCGGCCCAGCCGTTGCGCAGAAAATAGGCGCGCGGCCGCGGCCACACACCGAGGAAACGCACCGACCGCACCGCGCCGATCGCGCCCTGTTGCAACTGCCCGATGAGCCAGCGCGTGCCAGGATCGTAGCAATCCTGAAAACCCACGGCCACAAACCGTCCGCTCGCCCGCTCCAGCTCGCGCACCGCCTGAGCCTCGGCCATCGAGCCGGCCAGCGGTTTCTCGACCAGCACGTTGGCGCCGGCCGCCAGCGCCGCCTGGGTCATCCGCGCATGCCAGTGGATCCCCGTGGGGATGAGACACAGGTCAATCTCCCCGCGGTGCCGGCGCAGCATTTCCTCATGGTCCTGATAAATCGCGCAGCCCCGGGCGCGGAGTTCCGCGACATTGGCCGCCTCTTCGGCCGCGTTGATCACCGTGGCGGCCACCAACACCGCCTCGCCGCGGTCGTGACAGCCCCGGGCCAGCTCAAGATGGATGCGGCCGTAGCCGGAGATGCCGATCAGCGCCAGCCGGGGCCTTGGATTGGATTCACTCATGTCGGGAACAGCATCGGCGCGGCGAACGCGGCCGGACGGGGAAGGCGGCCTTCCCGGATTTGGTGGGGGTTAAAAAAGGTGGGATGAAGCTTCCCGCAGGCGGGCGGCTTCAGAAATGGGAGCGTCCGGGTGATTATCCGCATCGAAGCACGACGCCATGCAGCCGGGTCGCTGACAGTCCGAGCACGGCCCGCTGGCCATGGCGGCCGCCACGGCCGAGGTTGCAGCACCCCGCCCGTTTTGCCACCGTTACCCATCCCCGTGCCCTGTATATCCCGTCCACGCTTTTTGCTGCTGCTGGTGTTTTTTGCCGCCACCGGTGGCTGGCTGGCGGCGGCCGGTCCGGCCCGCGGCTTTGATCTCGCGGCCGCGGCAAACAAGGCCGGCGACGGGCCGTTTTTTTTCTCCGTCGCCGTGCCCGAAGGCAACTGGCGTGTGACCATAACCTTCGGCGGGGCCGCCACCGGTGACACCACGGTAAAGGCTGAATCGCGCCGGCTGATGATCGAAAGCCTCCGGACCGCGCCGGACGAAACCGTCGTCCGCAGCTTTCTCGTCAATGTGCGCGATGCCAACATTCCGCCGCCGCCAGCCAACGCCCCCGGCGGCAGCGCCGTCGTGCTCAACGACCGCGAAATCGGTTCCTTCACCTGGGACGACAAACTCACCCTCGAATTCAGCGGCGCACCGGCCGTGTCCACGATCACACTCGAACGCGTCGAGGTGCCCACCGTCTTCCTCCTCGGCGACTCCACCGTCACCGACCAGCGCTGGGAGGATGGCGCGAGCTGGGGGCAGATGCTGACGCGTTTCTTCAAGCCGGAGATCGCCGTGGCCAACCACGCCGAGTCGGGCGAGACGCTGAAGTCCTTTGTCACGGGCCTGCGTTTCGCCAAGGTCCTGTCGCAGCTCCAGGCCGGCGACTGGGTGTTCATCCAGTTCGGGCACAACGACCAGAAACAGAACTGGCCGCAGACCTACGTCGAGGCCGGCACGACCTACCGCGCGTGGCTGCGCACTTATATCGCCGAGATCCGCCTCCGCGGCGCCACGCCCGTGCTGGTGACCTCGCCGCAGCGGCGCACCTTCGGCGAAGACGGACGCATCCGGAACACGCACAGCGACTACCCCGCCGCCGTGCGCGCCGTCGCCGCGCAGGAGCAGATCCCGCTCATCGATCTCGAAGCCGCCAGCCGCGCCCTCTACGAGGCGCTCGGTCCCGAGCGCTCGCCCCTCGCCTTCAGCAACGGCGGCCAGGACCCCACGCACCACAACAACTACGGCGCCTACCAGCTCGCCAAGGCCGTGGCCCAAGGCATCCGCGACAGCGCCGCACTCGCCCCGCTCGCCACCTTCCTCACCGACGATTTCACCGGCTACGACCCGGCGGCCCCCGACGATCCCGCCGTCTTCCGGCTCCCACCCAGCCCGCAGCGCAGCGAACTCCGCCCGCGGGGCGACTGAATTTTCCCATGAACAAGCATCGCTTCGCCTTCGTCGGCACCGGCGGCCGCGCCATCAGCTTTATCGAACCGCTCGTCACCACCTGGCGCGACCACAACGAACTCGTCGGCCTCTGCGACCTCAGCCCCGCGCGGCTGGCGTATTACAACCAACGGCTCACCGCCGAGCTGAACCATCCGGCCGTGCCCGCCTATGGTGCCGACCGGTTCGACGCCATGCTGCGGGAGACACGGCCCGCTACGGTCTTCGTCTGTTCGAAGGACGACACCCATCATGACTACATCATCCGCGCCCTGCACGCCGGGTGCGACGTGATCACGGAAAAACCCATGACGACCGACGCGGAAAAATGCCGCGCCATCCTCGCCGCACAGCAGGCGACCGGCCGCCGGGTGCGCGTGGCCTTCAACTACCGCTGGGCGCCTTTCCGCACCAAGGTGAAGGAACTTATCGCCGCCGGCGTCATCGGCCGCGTGCACTCGGTCAACCTCGAATACCTCCTCGATACCAGCCACGGCGCCGACTACTTCCGCCGCTGGCACGCCCACGCCGCCGAGTCCGGCACGCTGCTGGTGCACAAGAGCACGCATCACTTCGACCTCGTCAACTGGTGGCTCGACGCCATCCCCGCGCAAGTCTTCGCCTACGGCGATCTCGTCTTCTATGGACGAAAAAACGCCGAGGCCCGCGGCGACGGTGCACTGGCTCAATATCCGCGCTACACCGGCGAACCCGCCGCGCAGGCCGATCCCTTCCGGCTCGACCTCGATGCCAGCGAGGCCTTTCGCGGACTCTACCGCGCCGGCGAAGCCGACTCCGGTTACCTGCGCGACCGGAATGTCTTTCGCGACGACATCGACATCTTCGACCAGATGTCACTCAACGTCCGCTACCGCACCGGCGAGGTGCTCACCTACTCGCTCACCGCCTACTCCCCGCGCGAGGGCATGCGCGTCTGCCTCAACGGCGATCGCGGCCGCATCGAATACCATGAGTTCATCGGCTCGCACATGAACCGCGCCGTGCGCCCCGGCGAGTTCAAGGTGGACGAGTCCTCCGAGGCCGAGGGCGAGTGGATCCGCGTCTTCCCCCATTTCCAGCCCAGCTACCTCGTGCCGATGCCGCCCGCCACGGGAGCGCACGGCGGGGCCGACGACATCCTGTGCCGCCATTTTTTCTCTCCCGAAGCACCCGCCGCCGACCCATGGCAGCGTTTTGCGGGACACGAACAGGGCGCCGCCTCCATCCTCGTCGGCATCGCCGGCGTTGAATCCATCAAGCGCAACCAACCCGTGAATCTCGCCGACCTGGTGCCGCTGCGGCCGGATGCGAGCCGGCTCAGCGAACTGGCCTGAAGCCGCTCCCCGTCGGCGCGCCGGAAACTCAGCTCTCGTGCCGCAGGGCCTGGAGCACGTTGAGCGAGTGGTTGCCGATGCTCTCCATGTTGTTGAGCATGTCGATGTAGAGCATCTCGGCCTTGATCACGTCGCCGCTCACGCGCATCCGGCGGACGGACTCCTTGCGCAGGTTCTTGCGGAAGGCGTCGATGAGGTTTTCCAACTGGTAGGCGGTTTCCATATCGGCGGTGACCACGCCCGTGGTCAGCCGGCTCGAATAAAAATCCATGAACTGCAGGAGCAGTTGGGAAAAATCGCGCACCTGCTTCGTGACCTCGGGCGGATGCTGCCGGCGCTTGCGGTGCTTGCGCTCCGCGAGCAGCACGAGGCGGTAGCCGCAGTCGCAGATGTCTTCCAACTCGGCCACCACGCGCAGCATGGAGGTCACGCGGGCGCGGGTCTCCTCGCTCAGACCGCCGGAGGCGCAACGCAGCAGGTATTGGGTGGTGGCGAGGGCGCGGCGGTCGCTTTCCTTTTCCAGTTCCTTCAGCTCGATCATGCGCGCCTCCAGGTCGGCCGGCGGATTTTCAAAGAGATCACTGAAGCCCATGACCAGCTCGCGGGTGATGGCGCCCATGCGCTGGAGGTCGCGCTCGGCCTCGGCGAGATTAAGTTCGCCGGTGCGCGGCACCAAAGGCGAATCATAGTCCATGTGGTCGCGCGCGGGGGCGGTCGCCTTGTCCTTCACCAGACGCTCCGCCAGCCGGGCCAGCTGGGGCACAAACCCGATCAGCAGGGCGGTGTTCAAGACGTTGAACAGGGTGTGAAAGGCCGCCATGTGGAGCGGCATGTGCACGGGGTCCGTCGCGTCGGCCGGCACCAAGTCCTGGACGAAGTTCACGAACGGGTTGAACAACGCGATGGCCCAGACCACGCCGATCACGTTGAAGATGAAATGCACGCGAGCGGCCCGCTTGGCCTGCACGTTGCCGCCCAGCGCGGCGAGGTTGGCCGTGATCGTGGTGCCGATGTTCTCGCCGAGCGTGATGGCGCAGGCGGTGGGAAAATCGATCCAGCCCTTGTAGGCCATGGTGAGCGTGATCGCCCCGGCCACCGAGGAGGACTGGACGATGATCGTGAGCAGGATGCCGAAGCCCAAGAAGATCAGCGTGGAGGCCAGCCCGCGGCCGGTGTAGTCCTTGATGAACCCCAGCACCTCGGGGTTGTTTTTGATGTCGGGCACCGCGTCCTTCAGGAACATCAGCCCGATGAAGAGCAGGCCAAAGCCCATGCAGAACTCGCCGAGGTTGCGCAGCCGGGGTTTGCGGGCAAAGAGCAGCGGCAGCGCCAGACCCATGACCGGCAGCGCGATCGCCGAGATGCTGAATTTGAAGCCGAAGAAGGAAACCAGCCAGAAGGTCGTGGTCGTGCCGATGTTGGCCCCCATGATCATCCCGATGGCCTCGACCAGCGTCAGGAGGCCCGCGTTGACGAAGCTCACCATCATGACCGTCGAGGCCGAGGAGGACTGGACCATGCAGGTGACGAGGAACCCCGTGCCGACCCCGGCGAACCGGTTGCCCGTCATGGTGCGCATGATGCCGCGCAGCCGCTCGCCGGATAGTTTTTGTAGCGACTCCGACATGATCTTCATGCCGAAGAGGAACATGCCGAGGCTGCCGAGGATGGAGAGGGTCGTGCCGATCATGCGGGAGTCGGTGTCAGGGTTAGGGTGCGCCCCGGCGGTGGGCAAGGCCGCTTGTTACAATTGTGTGTCAGGCGGGCCACACGCGGATTGACGCCGGCGGGCGGCCCGATGCACTGGCCGCCAGCATGAGCGAAATCGACCTTTCGGCCCTCCGGGCCAGCCCCCGTGCCGCCGCCTGGCGGCTGCGGCTGGCCGAATGCATCGAGCATCCCCGCGCCCAGTTCGGCATCGTGGCCCTCATCCTGCTCAATGCCGTGATCCTCGGCCTGGAGACCAACGCCGCCATCATGGCCGCCTGGGGCCCGTGGCTCATCCTGGCGGACCGGCTCTGCCTGACCGTTTTCTGCATCGAGCTGGCCCTGAAGTTCACCGCCTACCGGGGCCTGTTCTGGCGCAACGGCTGGAACTGGTTCGACCTCGCGGTCATCGCCGTGGCCCTGGCCCCCGGCGCGGGCGCGTGGTCGGTGCTGCGCTCGTTGCGCGTGCTGCGGGTGCTCCGCCTTCTGACCGTGGTGCCGCAACTGCGCCGGGTCGTGACCGCGTTCCTGCACGCCATCCCGGGGCTGGTCGGCGTGATCGCGGTGATGCTGATCTTCTTCTACACGGCGGGCGTGCTGGCCACGAAGCTCTTCGGCGGCACGCACCCCGAGTTCTTCGGCAGCCTCGGCGCCAGCCTGTTCTCGCTCTTCCAGATCATGACGCTGGAGAGTTGGTCCATGGGCATCGTGCGGCCGGTGATGACCGTGCATCCGTGGGCGTGGATGTTTTTCGTGCCGTTCATCGTGGTCGCCACGTTCACGATCCTGAACCTCTTCATCGGCATCATCGTCTCGACCATGCAGGAACTGGGGGTGAAGGAACACGCCGCCGAGGTCGCCGCGAAGCACGCCGCCCAGCCGGCCGAATCCGCCGCCGCCGTCATCGCCCGCCTCGAGGCCGATCTGGCCAAGTTGAAGCAGCTCGCCCGCTAAGCCCCCTGCCATGACCACTCCTGCCTGGCGCCGCGCCGACACCACCTGGTTCCGTGACTGCCGCTGGGGCATGTTCACCCACTATCTCGCCGACGCGGCGAGCAACCTGCAGCCGATCACCCTCTCGCCCGACGACTGGAACCGGCGGATCGACGCCTTCGATGCCGCGGGCCTCGCCCGGCAGCTCGCGGACCACGGCGTGCCGTATTTTGTCATCACCCTCGGGCAGAACTCCGGTTTCTACCTGAGCCCCAACGCCGCCTACGACGCCATCACGGGCATCAGGCCCAGCAAATGCTCGCGGCGCGACCTGATCGCCGACCTCGCCGCAGCCTTCAAGCCGCACGGCATCCGGCTGCTGGTTTATCTGCCCGGCATGGCGCCGGCCACCGACGCGGTGGCCAAGGCGAAACTGGAGGGCGTGGACGACGCGCGCCACACCACGCTGCAACGCCACTGGGAGGCCGTCTGCCGCGAATGGTCGCTGCGCTGGGGCCGGGGCGTCAGCGGCTGGTGGATCGACGGGCCCTACGACGCGCCGGCCTACCAGCACCCCGACGAACCCAACTATCGCAGCTTCGCCACCGCGCTGAAGGCCGGCAATCCGGACTCGATCGTCGCCTTCAACAACGGCCTGCGCACGCCGCTCTACTCCATGACGGAGTATGAGGATTACACGCCGGGCGAGATCGAGCGCGACATGACCGTCTCGCCCGGCCACCTGCCCGACCTCTCCCGCCTCGCGCCCTACCCGGAGTTTATCAACGGCGCGCGGCTGCACGTGCTGACGATCATGGGCGAATGGTGGGGCAAGGGCCCGGTGCGCTTCCCCGACGAGCTGACGATCGGCTACACCAAGTTTATCAATAGCCGCGGCGGCGTGGTTTCGTGGGACGTGCCGCTCACCCGCGCGGGGCTGATCGAGGAAGAGTTCCGGCCGCAGGTCGCCGCGCTCGGCCGCGCCTTGCGTCAGGACGCCTGATCCCGGCCGTAGATCGCGGCCAGTTGCACCGCCGTCCGCCGGATTTTTTCGCGCAGCTCCGGCGGACCGACGACCTCCGCCGCCGCGCCCCAGCCGAGCACCCATTGCTCCACCTCCTCCAGCGCGCCGAGCCGCAGCCGCAGCTCCAGCGCGCCGCCCGGCAGCTCGCGGAGTTCCTGCGACTCATGCCACTCCCGCTCGCGCACCCGCTCCGCCGCACCGGGCTGGAAACGCAGCACCACGCGCCAGTCGCCCGTGCCGCCGAGCACGCCGAGGGCGTTGGCAAAAAATTTCTCGGGCGAGAAATCCGCCGGTCGCTTGAAAGCTGTCTTCGTGGCGGTGACCGCCGAGATGCGCGTGAGGGCGAAGGTGCGCAGCGCCCCGCGCTCCGGGTCGTGGGCGACGAGATACCAGAGGTTTTCGCGGTTCGCCAAGTGGTAGGGCTGCACGCGGCGCGGCGCGGCTTGGCCCGTCCCGGGCTTGCGGTAGGCGAAGGTCACCTCCGTCTGGTGCAGCACCGCGGCGCTGAGCGCGTTGAAGACCGCGAGGTCGGTCTTGCCCAGCCCGATGTTTTTGAACGACACCGCCCGCAGCTCGTCGGCCGGTGAAAACGAAATGCGGTCGCGCAGGCCCGCCGCCAGCTTGCCGAAGGCCACCTCCAGCTGCCGGTGAAATGGCGTCCCGCGGTATTGCTCCAGCGCCCGCTGCGCCACCAGCAGCGCCAGCAGCTCGCCCTCGGTGACGTTGACCGTCGGGAAGGCGTTGACCGGCGAGGTGTAGCGGTAGGCGTTGAGGTGCGGGTCGAACTCGATCGGCAAGTCGAGCCGGTCGCGCATGAAGGCGATGTCGCGCACGATGGTTTTGCGCGAAACCTCCAGCTCCTCCACCAGCCGCGTGCAGTTGACCAGCGCGCCGCGGCGCAGGCTGTCGTGGATCCGGAGCATCCGCTCCAGCGGCGGGCGGGAAAGCTGCATGGTCGGGGGCATGCGAAGAAATCTGCACATTTTTTAGCCTGGGCCAAGCAATGTCCCACCCTCTCCGGTAATCTGGGCGCATGATCCTCACCCGCCGTCCCATGAAAAACCCCCTCCCCATCGCCCTCACCTGGTCCCACTACGGCGACCTGCACCGCGTCACGCCCTGGCCGGAAGTCCGCTTCGAACGGCTCTACGGCGACGACTGGCTGCCCATCCAGCCCGACAGCGAACTGCTGGCTGCCGCCTCGCTGATCTGCCGGCAGCGCAACTGGACGCCCTACCTCGAGTTCATCCCGGCCGACATCCGCGCGTTTCTGCAGGGTTTCTCCTTCGCCCGTATGGAGGCGCTGGAGGTCGTCGCCCGCTGCCCCGGGCTGGTGCCCGACCTCATCGAGACGCCCGCGCTCACCGCCTTCGTCGCCGCCCACGCCAGCCTGCGGGGCACCGCTCCGCGCTGGGCCGAACTGAACGCCGTGCATGAGCGCGACGGCATCTACGGGGTCCTGTCGTGGCTGGGCCTGCCGGCCTCGCGGCAAACCCTCGCCATCCTCCAGCACCTCGAATCCCCCGATCTGCCGCGCCGATTCCTCGAATCGCTCCGCAGCCAGCTCTGGGAGCCCCGCACGATCTTCGCGCTGCAGCGCATGCCCGCGATCACCGACCGCGACCTCGCCCTGCACTGCCAGTCGGCCGCGGCGTGATTCGCCGCGCCGGGCTCAGGCGGTCGGAGCAAACTGCGCCAACAGCATCTCCGCCCAACGCTCACCCGCCTGCCGGGTGCGGCCGGCGTTGTGCGGCGTGTGCACGACATTGTCGCGGCCCAGCAGGGGATCGTTGAGCGGCACCGGCTCGACATCGAAAACATCCGCCGCCAGCGCCAGCTCGTCCGCCAGCACGCGGCGGCGCAACGCCGCCATGTCGCAAATGCCGGCGCGGGTCACCAGCACGACCAGCGCACCGCGCGGCAGCGCGTCGATGTGCGCCGCAGTCACGAGGCCACGGGTCTTGTCCGTGAGCGGCACCATCGGCACATAGATCTCCGCATCCCGCCCCAGCCGTTCGAGAAAGTGCTCACGGCGCGCGCCCGCCCGGTGGAACGCCGGCTCGCTGGCAAACGGGTCCCAGGCCGCGACGTCGGCCCCCAGCATCCGGCAAAAACTCGCATAGCGGCTGGCAATGTTGCCCGCACCGACGATGCGCACGCGCTTGCCCTCCAGCGTGCCGTTGGTGAACCGGGAATCATCGCCATACTGCTGCCCGCGCCCCCCGGGCTGCCCCATGCCGCCGGAAGGCGTGTAATCCCATGGCCCGTGGTCCGTGATCATCGCCCGGTGGGTCTGCGGAATCCGGCGCAGCGCCGCCAGTGTGAGCGCCAGCCCGAATTCGGAGACCGACTGCCCCCAGAATCCTTCCGATGTATGCCGGATCACGCGCACGCCGCGCGCGGCCAGGGCGGCCAGCACCGCCTCGCGCCCGGCGGACGGCTGCCCGTAACCGTCCTCCGACCAGACCAGCTCCTTCAGGCCGGTGAAGCGGCCAACACAGTCCGGCGTGAGCGCCAGCCCGAGCACGAGCAGCCGCGTGATTTTTTCCGGCGCCGCGGCCAAAACGCCCGCCGCCCGGTTGTCATCCGGCGCCACCCGCACAAAATCCACCGGGCCCTCCTCCGCCCACAAGCGGCGGGCGTGATCGGCCGAAAACGGCCAGATGGCGTCAAAACGCGGGTGGACCAGGATGGCGGAGTGCATGGTCAGGGTGCCGCGAGCATCCCGAAGCCGCACCGCATGACAAGTGCGACTTCACACCGGCTCAGCCGCGTAATCGCGCCAAGCCTGCCCGAGCATCTCCGCGTCGATCCCGCCCGCATACGCCACCAGGCGGTAACGGCTGCAAGTCGCCGCGCCTGCCGCCAGCGCCCAGGCGCTCGCAATGCACCGGCTGGGCGCAATGCCCAGGTTGTTGTCCACCCGCCACGACACGGGGTGGCCGGGATTCCCCGGATGATCGAGGATCGCCATGCCCGCCGATCCGGCCGCGCGATCCGGCAACGGCATCGCCAACGCGACCCAACGCGCCCGCCGACCTTCGGCGTCGGCAATCGTGCCGGCACCTTCGCTGGTCCGCACCTCGCCGCCGTTTTCCTTTCGCCAGGGCATCCTCAAAAAAAGCCCGCCGTAGGCGTGCTGACCAAAGCGCAGGTCAACGCGGGCCGTCAGCGTCCACGCCAAATCGAGCCGCAGCGTGTCGCCGCGATCGGTCAGCCGCCAGGTCTGGTTTTCCCGGAGCAGCGGCCCGCCATCGGGCGCACGCCATTCGCTGCACACCTGCCAGGCCGCGGTGTTGCCCTCGATTCGGGGCGGACTGATCGGTGCCGGATGAAATGTGCCGTCGGGACCGTGCCCCGGCAGCCGGCCTTCGGTCCAAAAACCGATTCCGTTCACGTCGTTCAAGCCAACGTAGAGTCCGTGCTGCCACGGATGATGCGGCGGTTCGTCTTCCGTCAGGACGCCATCACCGTCGGGCGCGGCCAGCGGATGGATAAACGCCCGCCGGTCGGCCGGCGCCTGCTGCACGAGCAGGGGCCACGGTGAACCATGTCGGCGCAAAACCAGACGCCGGTCATCGCCTTCGGCCAGCAGCGTCTGCGGGGAACTCATGCCGATGCAGCGCCGCCAAAGCCCGGCCCGCCGGAGTCCTCAGCCGACATGGGTGGTGCGCCTGCTTTCCTGCCAGCGTTCGCGACCGGCAAAGATGGCCAGGCCGTCGGGCGAGGGAATGTCGCGGAGCAGCAAAAAATGCCGCGCGAACAGGAGGTCGCTCTCGCCCCAGGCCAGCCCGTGGGGCGGACCGTCCTTGGGATCGGTCTTCTGGTAATAAAAATAACCGATATAGGCGCCGCCGGGCCGCAGGAGCGCGGCCACGCGGTCGCGGTAGGCGGTGCGCTGCGCTGGATCGATCGCGCAGAGGAAAGTGCGCTCGTAAATGAGATCGAACGAAGCCGGCGCAAACGGATGCTGGAAAAAATCCCCCGCGATGATCTTTTCGGTCAAAGCCGCATCCACCTTCGCCCGGGCGGCTTCCACGGCGACGGAGGAAAAATCGATCGCGGTGACCTCGTAACCGGCGGCGGCAAACGCCTGGATCTCATGTCCCACGCCGCAGCCGGGGATCAGCACCCGGCCGCCTTTGGGATGCTTCTTGAGGTAGGCCTGCAATGCCGTGGGCACGCTGCCAAAATCCCAAGGCGTTTGCTTGGATTCGTAGCGGGTATCCCAGAACTGGGGTTCGGTGGCGTCGGACATGCTGGATAATCGGCAGACTGCTATGGAAATCGGTCACTTTTGGCCGGGTGTGATGACTCTTGCCAGCGCGGATTGTTCATTTGTGTGCAATTGAATGTCGGTAACGCGCTTTGACCCATTTTTAGCGCCACGCGGGTGCAGGCTTGAGCCGGGCGCGGGCCCGGACATGCTCGGCGCGTGCTGTTTTTCAAGCGCATCCTCAACTTCACGCAGGAGGCGGCGGCCCAACGCGAGCAGCGGCACGCCGAACGTTATGCGGTGGCGGTTGATTCGCCGCTGCAAGCCCGGCTGGAAATCGGCGGCCGGCCGCACGCCGGCCAGCTCGTCAATCTCTCCAGCACCGGCGTCAGCCTCCGCCTCCCCGCGGTGTTGGCGACCGACCGCGGGGCGGCCGGCCGGCTCGATCTCACCCTGGAGCAGCACACGCTTTCCACCGCGGTGAAGGTGGCCCACCATCAGGCGGACGCCCGTCACACCGTGCTCGGGCTGCAGCTCCTGTTTGGCGACTTCGACACCAAGAAGGGCTACCTGCAATTGCTCGAACCCGTGGCGATCGGAGCCGGGCTCCGCGCCGGCGACCCACAGCTCGTGCGGGAAAAGGAACGCGGCCTGAACACCACGCTTTATCATGGCCCGGGCGACACGCTGCTGACCGTCTGGAGCAATTTCGCCGGCCAGGCGATCCAAGGATTTGAGCTGCGCATGCACGACTATTTTGTGCGGAGCGGACCGACCCCGCCGGCCCTGGAGGTTTTCCTCTGCGAGGAACAAACCGCGGAGCACAAGCTGGGCTATCGGGTGCCGGCCCTGAAGCGCGCCGGGGAAGAGAACGCCGAAATCATCCGGCTCTTCCGCTGGGTGCTCCCCAATTTGAACCGGAAGCTGCCGGAGGATGTGCGCGAATTTCTCGCCCGCTTCACCCCGCCGAAGGACTGAACTCCGGTCGCCTCTCCGGCCATGGACGGCTCCTTGTTGCTACGCGCGCTGCTGGTCTGGGGCCTGATTGCGCTGGCCGAGATTTTGCAGGGCATCCTGCGCGTGCGGTTGCTCAACCGCCGCGTCGGTGACCACCGGGCCAGACAAATCGGCGTGGTCACCGGCTCGCTGATGATCCTGATCATCGCCTGGTTCACGGTGCCTTGGCTTGCGCCGAGCTCGACGGCGGAATGTCTGCAAATCGGCGGCCTGTGGGTGGTCGCCATGCTCGGTTTGGAAATGTATTTCGGCCGCGTCGTCTTCCGCTTGCCGTGGGCCCGAATCGCGGCCGACTTCGATCTCCGTCGCGGCCGGCTGCTGGGGCTGGGCATGCTGGTGCTGTTGCTGGCCCCCACGCTTGTGATGCTCGCCCGCCAAGGCTGACACTCCGCTCAACCCCGCGCCCGCAGCGGAATCAGCGCGCGGACGCGCGGATCGCGCAGCCAGAGCGCGCCCCAGAGCAGGATGCCGAACACCAATGGCATCCACCAGCCGGCGAAGCCCAGGCCCATCTTCACCGTGACGGCAATCGCCCCGCCGAGATACCCGGTGAGCAGGATCGCGCCCAGCACGGCGGTGCGCGGGATCAGGTAGATGACGGTGCAGAGCAGTTGCACGACCCCGATGGCGACCGCGCTGCCGGCGGGCCAGTCGGCGAAACCCTCGCGGACCTGCTCGTTCTGCGAGACTTTCATCACGCCGCTCAGCAGCAGCATGAACACGGGTGGAATCGCGAGGGCGATGCTGACGTAGAACGGAATCTTTGAGGGTGTGGGCGTGGTGGACATGGTTTCAGGAATTGGAAGAGAGATGGTCGGCGAGTTGGTCCAGCGTGCCGGTCCAGCCCATGGCCATGCTGCCACGGCCGGCCTCGAAGGTCGCGCGTTCGGCGTCGGTCGAGTCAAAGGGCACCCAAGTGATCGTGACGGTGGTTTTCCCGGCCTGCCCGGCGAAAGTGACCACCGTCAGCATCTGCAGGGGCCAGGGATCTTTGGAGAACGGATGCGGTGTGATGCCGCCGGCCTCGTCCGAGAATGAATTGAGCCAGACCAGTTTCGTCGGCGGCACGATCTCACGATAAACGGCGCGGCCCCAGAGCACTTTCCCGTCCGGCGTCTCCATGCTGTAATGCGTCATGCCGCCCGGCCGCAGGTCGAAGCGGGCGAGATTGATCTTCATACCCTTGGGCCCGAACCAGAGGCCGAAATGCTCCGCTTCGGTCCACGCGCGCCAGACCAAGTCGCGCGGCGCGGCGAATTCGCGGGAGATGACAAACGGTTTCGTGAGCAGCCCTGCGGTGTATTCCGCGGCGCGCTCGAGCGTCTGCTTCCCGCCCTCGACGGCACCGTAATCGCGCACGGCGCGGTCGCGCGCCTCTTTTGACGGAAATACCATGCGGCCGGTGAGCCGCGTCCGGTCCGGCGCCACCGCCTCGAAGGTCCAGGTGGCGCGGAAGGCCACGCCGCGGCGCTCGTCGGCCTCGAGATCGCTGCCGCCGCCGAGCAGGTAGGTAATGCGCTCCAGCGGGACAATTTCGAGGAACTTCGCCTTGTTGGGATAGTTTGTTCCGTCCGGACCGTGCATCATGTGCTCCCAGTAGCCGCCGACACTAAATTCGTGCCGCTTCGTGGTGTTGGTGAAACCGCGCGGCCCCCACCAGTTGACGATGTGCTTGGGGTCCGTCCACGCCTGCCAGACGAGTTCGCGCGGGGCGTGCAGCACGCGGAAGAAGACGATTTCGGTGTCGGAGGGCAGGTGCGGATCGGACATGGCGTGGAGCGGATTGAAAGTTCAACGAACAACCGGAGGCTTTCCGGACAGATGGGCTTCGAGCCGGTCGAGATTTTGCTCGTTGGCGGGAACCACAAAGGCGCTCACTCGTTCCGCTTCGGCCGGATCGTCGAAAACCATTCGCCAGCCGAGCGCCGTGTGTCCGTCGTGCTTCGCGAGCGTGATTGTCAGCGTGAAATCATGGGCGGGCTGGAGATGGCGGATGACGATCCGCTCCGGCGCGACGATCTCCACGAAGCGGTGATCCATGGCGTAGGCCGCTCCGTCGGGCCCGTGCATCGTGAACTTCCAGACACCGCCCGGGCGGAAGTCGAAGGCGTGAAAGGTATTCGTGAAGCCGTTGGGCCCCCACCACGCCGCGAGGGCCTGGGGATTGGCGAACGTCGCCCAGACCCGTTCGCGCGACATCGCGAGGAAACGGGTGTTCACGATTTCACCTGTATCCGAGCGAGACATCGGTCAGCGGCCCCGGCGGGTTTGCTTCGTCGCCGCCCCGGGCTTCGGCAATTTTCCCAGCAGCTCACCGAGCCGCTCGAAGCACTCCTTCCAGCCGCCGGCATGGCCATCGCGGGATGCCGTCGAACTGAAGCCTGTCTGCGTAAACGTGAGTTTGGTCCCGCGCGGATGATCGGCGAAGCGAACCGTCACCAGCGTTTCCGGCCCGTCCTCCTCCCCTTCCCAGGCATGGGTGAAATCGAGCAGCCGGCCGGGCACCACCTTCCGATAAACGCCTTCGACCCATAGTTTCTCCCCTTCGGGAGACACCATGCAGATGCGCCAACGGCCCCCGGGCCGGAGATCGCTCTCGCCAACGGGGATGGTAAAACCATGCGGAGAACTCCACACCCGCAGGTGCTCCGGCCGGGTCCACGCCGCAAAGACTAGCATCCGCGGCGCGGCGAAAATGCGGGTCAGGGTCAGTTTTTTCTCAGCGGACTTGGGTTTTGTTTTTCTTGGTTTTCTTGGCACGGTCATGTGGCGGGTTCTCCTTGGCTTGCAGTTGCTGCAGATAGTCGTCGAGCCGGTCGAGACGCTCCTCCCAGTGACGGCGATACTGGCCGATCCAGTCCACGGCTTCCTTGAGCGGAGCCGCTTGGATGCGGCAGGGCCGCCACTGCGCCTCGCGTCCACGCCGGATGAGGCCGCTCTGCTCCAGCACGCGCAGGTGCTTCGAGATCGCCGGCAGACTCATGTCATGCGGCTCGGCCAGCTCCGTCACGGAACGCGTGCCGCGCGAGAGCTGCGCGAGGATCTCCCGCCGTGTGGGATCGGCGAGCGCCGCAAAGACTCTGCTGAGGCGGTCGGGGGACATGGTGCAAATTTGTATTTAACCAAATGGTTAACCAAGATGCGCAAGTCAAGCGCGCTTGTTACCTGTGCCCTTGCAGGGCGTGGTCGTGCCGCGCCTCTGCCGAAAGGCGCCAAAAGGCCGGCTTACTTCGCGTAAACCGGGTCGAGTTCGAGGCGGAAGTAGTCGCGGGCGTTGGCGAAGCAGATGTTCTTCACCATGCCGCCGACGAGGGCGCGGTCGTTGGGGATCTCGCCGCGCTCCATGTCGGCGCCGAGCAGGTTGCACAGGGTGCGGCGGAAATACTCATGCCGCGGGTAGCTGAGGAAGCTGCGCGAGTCGGTGAGCATGCCGACGAAGCGGCTGAGCAGGCCGAGGTTGGAAAGCGCGTTGATCTGCCATTCCATCGCCTCCTTCTGGTCGAGGAACCACCAGCCGGAGCCGAACTGCATCTTGCCGGCGACGGTGCCGTCCTGAAAATTCCCGATCATCGTGCCGATCAGGTAATTGTCGGCCGGGTTGAGATTGTAGAGCACCGTGCGCGGGAGCTCGCCGGTGGTGTCGAGCGCGTTGAGGTAGGTGCTGAGCGCGCGGGCCTGCGGGAAGTCGCCGATGGAGTCGAAGCCGGTGTCGGCGCCGAGCTTCGTGAGCAGGCGGGTGTTGTTGTTGCGCAGTGCGCCGAGGTGGAGCTGCTTCGTCCAGCCGCGCTTCGCATCCCAACGACCGAGTTGGATCATCAGGAAGGAGGCGAACTTGGCGTAGTCCGCGGCGTTCGCGGCGCGGCCGGCGCGGGCGGCGTCGAAGATGGCCTTGGCCTCCGCGGCCGTGCAGGGTTCGGCGTAGCAGCTCTCCATGCCGTGGTCGGAGAGACGGCCGCCGACGGCGTGAAAGGCTGCGTGGCGTTGCTCCAACGCGGCGAGGAAATCGTCGAAGGACTTCACCGGCGAGCCGGTGACGCCGGAGAGTTTTTCGAGCCAGGCGCCGTAGGCCGCCGGGTTGTCCACGAGAAAGGCGCGGTCGGGCCGGAAGGTCGGATAGACGCGCGTCTTGATACCGGAGCGGTTGATCTGCTCGTGAAATTCGAGCGGATCGGCGGGATCGTCGGTCGTGCAGATGACGGCGACCTTGTTGGCCGCAAGAATGTCATGCACGCGCAGGTTCGCGAGCTTGGCGTTGGCCTCATGCCAGATTTTGTCGGCAGAGGCCGGATTGATGATGTCGGTGATGCCGAAATAGCGTGCGAGCTCGAGGTGCGACCAATGGTAGAGCGGGTTGCGCAGGGTGTGCGGCACGGTCGCGCACCAGGCGTCGAATTTCTCGCGGGGCGAGGCGTTGCCGGTGCAGAAGCGCTCGTCCACACCGTTGGCGCGCATGGCGCGCCACTTGTAGTGGTCGCTGCCCAGCCAGATCTCGGCGAGGTCGGCGAACGGCTTGTTTTCCAGGATCTGCCGGTGCGGCAGATGGCAGTGGTAGTCGTAGATCGGCTCGGCCTTCGCGAAATTGTGGTAGAGGTCGCGGGCCGCATCGGTGTGCAGCAGGAAGTCGTCGTGAATGAACGGTTTCATCGGGAAATATCGTTAAGCATCGCGTCGAGCGTGGTGTAGCCCGCGAGCAGCTTGCTGGCGCCGGCGCAGCGCTCCTTGGAGGCCAGGCCGGTGTTTTCGGCGACCCAGATCAGGTAGGCGACGATGCGCTTGGCGAAGCGCAGGCGGGCCTCGGGGCTGATCGCATAGAAGCGGGCACGCTGCTGGTAACCGGCCGGGCTGTGGTCGCCGAGCGCGGCCTTCTCCGGTTTGCCGCCGGCGGCGAGCACGTAGAGGAAGTTGTATTCGAAGAAGGTCATGTGCTCGGCCGAGGGCGGCAACGCTTCGAGAGCGGCGCGGCAGGCGGCAGGCGAGGCAAAACAGTCGCGAGCAAGCTCGCTCCCACACGCAGCCAGCGTCGTGGTGACGAAGAGGCGCGCCATTTTCTGCTCGGTGGCGTCGGCGCTGAAGGCGCCGGCCACGGCCATGTCCACGGTGAACTGATACCAATCCTTCCAGAGGGCGGCGTCGGCAGCGTTCTTCGACTGCGAGAGAGCGACGCCCATCTCGTAGGTGTAACGGCCGCTGGTCTTGATCTCGAGCGCGCTGCCCGTGACTTCGCCCATGACCCGGTAGTTCTCGGCCGATTTGCCCGAACCGGAATGGAAGCCGATGGAAACGCCGAACTGTTTGCAGACGTTCCATTGCGCCTCGATGAGCTGCTTCAGCGCGGCGTTGTCGGGATACGGCGTGTTCTTCTGGAAGCCGAAGGCCGGGGCCACGAACTGCACCGGCATGCTCAGCACCTCACAGAGGGCGAGCATGATGGCGGTGGTCTCGGGCGTGGTGAGTCCGGGCAGCTCGTCGATCGAGAGTTCGCGGAGATAGGTGCGGCCGACTTCGGTCGTAAACGCGGCGGCGCGGGCGGCAGCGTATTTGTCGTCGCGGCGCTTCATCTTCTGCAGTGCAGGCCAAACCGAGCAAAGCAAACGGTCGTCCACCTTCGCCAAGCCTACGGCGGACAGGCGAGCTTGAAGGGCATGCACCACCACATCGGGAATCTCGCTGCGCTTGGCCGGTTGGTTGAGCGCGAGTTCGGGCGAGAGGTCGAAGGTGATGTAGCTGGCGAGCAGGCAGCCCTTGACGAGTGCGTCCTCGCGGACGTCGAACTTGCCGCCGATGGGCTGGTGGTCGGCGTTGAACGACCAAGCGATGCGCCGGCGATGGAAACCGGTCTTCAGCTTCGACAAGACGCAACCGTGGCTCATGCCCTCGACGCTCTGGCCCTGGTGGCCCTCGGGGACGTTGGTGCCGATGAAGGGAAACGGCACGGTGTCGAGCCGGTTGGCGAGCATGGCGTCCACGTCATAGACCAGCTCGCGCGGAATGGAATTCTGGTTGGCCGTGAGACCGATCTCGAGCGCGCTCATGGCCCATTCGACGGCGGGCCAGTGCAACGTGGTGAAACGCGCACCGACGCCGAGCGTGGACTTGCCGAGCTTGGCCCCGGCTGTCGGGAAGATGGTCGAGCCGGCATCATGCTCCTGGATGAGGTTCTTCAGCGTGAGCAGGTTCGCGAACGTGGCCGGGAAGAACGTCGCGCCGCTGATCGCCACACCGTCCGCCAACGGCGAGCCTGCGGCGTGGAGTTTCCACGCGCAGTCGCCCTCAGCGTTTTCCCAGAGCGTGAATTCACCGGCCGCGGTGGCAAAGCGGCTCTTCGGATACTCGGTTACCCGGCCCGCCCTGACGTCGGCCTGCAGGATCGGCCAGTCGAGACAAAAGTCGGGCGAGACGCAGGGGTTCGACGCGATGCGCAGGTTGTGCCTCAGGAGAAATTCGTTGATGGCGGACATGAAACCCGGAGTTGAAGTTGGAAGTTTAAGATTAAGTGGCAGGCAGCGGCAGCGGATTCAGATGCTTCAACTTAAACTTGAATCTTAAACTGGAGCCGCGGAGCGGCGCTAAATCGTCATCGCGTGGTAACCGCCGTCCACGATGAGTTCCTCGCCGGTGATGAAGGAGCCGGCAGCGTCGGAGGCGAGCAGGAGGGTGGCGCCGATCAGTTCGCGGGCCGCGCCGAAGCGTTTCATCGGCGTGTGGCCCATAATGGCGGCCACGCGTTCGGGTGTGAGCACCTTCTTGTTCTGCTCGGCGGGAAAAAAGCCGGGGACCACCAGGTTGACGCGCACCTTGTGCGGGGCCCATTCGCGAGCGAGGTTGAGGGTGAGGTTGTGCACCGCGCCCTTCGAAGCCGAGTAGGTGAATACGCGCGACAGCGGCACAATGCCCGACATCGAACCGAGATTGATAATCGAGCCGCCCTGCCCGCGCTCGACGAGATATTGGCCGAAGACCTGGCAGCCGAGGAACACGCTCTTGAAGTTCACGCGCACGATACGGTCGAATTCCTCATCCGTGATGTCGAAGAACGGCGTGGCGGAGTTGATGCCCGCGCCGTTGATGACGATATCTACGTGGCCCGATTTTTTCAGCACGGCATCGCGCAGGCCCTCGAGTTCGGCCTTGCTGGTGGCCTCGGCGCTGTGGAACCAGGCCTTGCCGCCCGCGGCGGCGATCTTGTCGAGGCGCGCCTGCGCCTTCTCGACGTTGCGGCCCACGATGACGACCTCGGCGCCGGCGCCGGCGAGGCCCTCGGCCATCGCGCCGCAGAGTTCGCCCGTGCCGCCGATGACCACGGCGACCTTGCCGTGCAGGCCGAAAAGCTGATCGAGAAAAGAGGACATATGTGGAAGAGGATCTGGGATCTGGGTTTGTGGGTAGGGGCCGTTATCCTTAACGGCCCGGGGAGAGAGTGATTATCGAACAGGGCGGTTGGGGATAACCGCCCCTGCCTGATTTCATCCGGCAAAGAGTTTGAAGGCCGCGACGTTCCACCGCGGTTGCGCACACTCGGCGGCGATTTCGTTGAACGCCTCGATCTCGGCGGCGCTGAAAAGCAGGCCGCCGGCGGCGGCGGTTTTTTTTGCCCAGTCGGCTTCGAGCTGACCCGGGAGCAGGCAACCTTCGTTGCCGTGGCCGAGCACATCGGCGATCACCGCCTTGATGTTCTCCGCTTGGTTGCGACCCTTGGCGAAAGCGCCACCGCTGATGGCCTCGGGATGGATGACCTGGAAGAAAAACGTGCAGGTGGCCTTGTCGCCGGCGGCCTGGTCCCAGCGGTTGCGCAGCGTGGGCAGCGAGCCGCCGATGAAGCTGGCCACGAGTTCGTTGATCAGGGAAAGACCGTAGCCCTTGTGCGCGCCGAAGGGCAGCAGCGCGGCTACGGCGGCGGGATCGGTGGTGGGCCGACCGTCCTTATCGACAGCGGCCAACGGCGGCAGCGGCTTGCCCTCGCGCTTGAGCTGCTGCACCCGGCCCATGGCAATCACCGACGTGGCCCAATCGATCACGATGGGGAAACCGACGGCGGCCGTCGTGGGAAAACCCCAGGAATGCGGATTCGTGCCAAGCGTGGGAAACTTGCCGCCAAAAGGGACGACCTCCGCGAGCGCTGCGGTGCAATTGGTGTAGGCGATGTAGCCTTTTTTCGCCGCATCCATCACATAGCCGCCGCCCCAGAGGTAGTGAAAGGCGTTGTCCACCGACACGGTGCCAACGCCATACCGGTCGGCCAGCCGGGTGGCCTCGGCCATCGCGCGATAGGCGGTGGCCTGGCCGAGTTTTTTATTGGCGTTCCAGATTTTGGTGGCGGCGAAGCGCGTGGGTTTCTCCTCGATCTGTGCGCCGGGCACGCAGCCTTGCGAGCCGGAGCCGAGGACGTGGTCGAGGTGCAGCGCCTTCAGGCCGTTGTGCGTGCGGATGCCATGGCGCGAAGCCTCGGCGCAGAAGCGCGCACCTTCCTCAGCCTCATCTACATCATAGCCACGATGCCGGTAGGCGGCGGCGATGAGGGCGTTGTGCTGCGCTTCGGGGACGATGTGAAAGGGTTCCATGAATGGAGCAGTAAGCAGTAAGCAGTAAGCGATAAGCGGTAAGCGGTAAGCTTTGGGTAGTGGTTTGGAAATGGACCGGGCTTAAGGCTTAGCGCTTATGGCTTGGAGCTCGGGCCTACTTCCGGATTCGCCTGCGCGATCGGTTCGCGGCCGGCCAGAAAGCGGGTGAGGTTTTCCACCGCACAGCTCGCCTGGCGCTGCACGCTCTCGTGGGTGCGCGAGCCGATATGCGGGGTGAGGATGACATTGGGCAACCCGAGCAACGGGTGGTCGGGCGGCGGCGGCTCCTCGTCGAGCACGTCGGCGGCGTAGGCGAGGAGCTGCTTTGACTTCAGCGCGGCGACGAGCGCGGCGAGCTCCACCAGTTCGCCCCGCCCGGTGTTGACGATCACCGCGCCTTTTTTGATGAGCGGAAGATTCTTCGCATGGATGAGCCCTCTGGTGGCGGGTGTGAGCTTGGTGTGGAGCGATATGATGTCGGCGCGACGCAGCACGTCGTCGAAGGCTTCCACGCGCTCGATCCCGTGTTCGCGGGCGAAAGCTTCGTCCCAGTGCTGACCATAACCGATGAGCTTCAGTCCGAAGGCGCGGGCGCGGATCGCAACCTCCCGGCCGATGCGGCCGAGCCCGACGATCGCGAGCGTCTTGCCGTAAATCTCGTTGCCCGTGATGCGCGTCCAGCGGCCGGCGGCGACGTGGTTGGCCTCGACCACGAGATTGCGCACCGCCGCGAGCATGAGCGCGAAGGTGTGCTCGGCGACCGTGGTGTGGTTGACGCCGGGCGTGAAGAGCACAGGGACCTTGAGATCGGTGGCGGCCTTGAGGTCGATCTTGTCGAGCCCGATGCCGTATTTGGAAATAACCTTCAGGCGCGGCAGCGATTTCGCGATGACCGGGCGCGTCAGCACATCGTCGCCGCAAAGGTAGGCGTCGAACTGCCCGGCCAGTTCCAGCATACGCGCCTCGGAGAGCGGGCCGCGCTCGCGCACCAGCTCAAAGCCCGCGGCCGCGAGCATGTCGTGATGCACGCCGGGCGTGTCTTGGAAGGACGTGGTGGTGAGAAGAACGCGGGGTGCACTCATGCAGGGTTAAGCAGGGGGTGGATTAACGAAAATCCGGTGCTTCGCACATCCTATATTGCATAAATATCCCGCTTCAACCCCCACCAGCGGCCCGGGATTGCCGCGGAGGCCGGGCACTGCCACGGTGACGGCATCATGTCTCATGTTTTCTGCCCCACGGACTTTTCGGTCGCAAGCCACGCGGCCTTCCAACACGCGCTTAGCCTCAACCTCGCGCTCCACGGCCGGCTCACCCTGATGCATGTGGCGGGCGGCCCCGGCGAGGACGCCGGCGGTTTCCCCGGAGTGCGCGCCCAGTTGGAGCGCTGGGGCCGGCTTCCAGCCGGGAGCACCGACGCCGCCGTCGCCCGGCTGGGGATCACCGCGGAAAAAGTTCTCGGCCGCGAAGGGGATCCGGTGGATGTCGTGCTCCACTTTCTGGAGCGGCATCCCGCCGATCTCATCGTGTTGGCCACGCACCAGCGCGAAGGCCGGGCGCGCTGGCTTGGCCGGCCGGTGGCCGAACCCATCGCCCGCGGCGCCCAGGCGATGACGCTGTTCCTCCCGCACGGCAGCGCCGGCTTCGTGGATGCCCGCACCGGTGTTCCGCTGCTCCGCCGGATCCTCATCCCCGTCTGCGCCCAACCTGCACCGCAACCGGCCGTGCGGGCCACTGTGAGCCTGCTCCGGGCCTGCGGCATCACCGACACCTCCCTGACCCTCTTCCATGCCGGCGCGATGCCCGATATGCCTGCGATCGAACTTCCGGCGCCAAATACCGCGCTCACCTTCACGCGGGTTGCCCGCCCGGGCGATCCGGTCGAGCAGATCCTCGCCGCGGCACGGGAAACCGCCGCCGATCTGGTCGTGATGAGCACCGCCGGCCACCACAGCTTTCTTGACGCCCTGCGCGGCAGCACGACCGAACGGGTGCTGCGCCAGCTCTCCTGCCCGCTGCTGACCGTGCCGGTGCTGCGCTCACCCTGAACGGAAGCAGTCCACCGCAGCCGCCAGCGCAGCAGGTCCGTGTCCTGCGTGGCTTTGCGCCGTCGTCTTTCGAGCTATGGCGGACGGGTTAGCGAAGCAGGAAAATCAACCGGCCCCGGGAGGGCACACCGAGTTTTTGCAGAATCGCGCTCACCTGGTGTTTTACGGTGAACTCGGATTTGCCGAGCGCCATGGCGATCTCCCGGTTGCTCAGCCCCTGCGCCACCTGCATCGCCACCACCCGCTCCGCCGGCGACAGCCTGGCCAAAGCCGGCGTCTGCACTGCCGGCCATGCACAAAATTCCCGCCAACTCATCGTCGGCGGCAACACCGCGCCCGGCTGGTGCTCCCGCCCCTGTCCGCCATAGCCCGCAGGGCGAGGGTGGATGCTTATCGTCGGTGGTAGCGGCTGGGCGGTCTGTCGGAGTAAAACCATGGCAAATGTGCCTGACGGACCGGGGCGCTAATGCAGCGCCGGCCCGCCTCATTGCACACAATTAAAGTCCTAAGAGACGCTTCACCTCCGCCTCGAGTTTTTCGCCGCGGGCGTCTGTGGTCACAATTCTGCCTTCTTGATCAATTAGGAACATGGCCGGGATACCGGCGATGCCGAAACGCGTTGAGATGTCGTTCTTCCAGTGCTTGCCGTCGTAGTATTGCGGCCAAGGCATGTCGGTCTTGGCCGTGAATTCGTTGAGCTTCGCCTTGGCCTTCTCGTGCTTCGCGGCGGTCTGATCGGGCGTGTCGTCAGGCTTGAGCATGGCATTCTCCAAAGAGACGCCGATGATGTCGAAGTCCCGGTCCCGATACTCGGCGTATACCTTCTTGATGTGGGGAATCTCCGCGATGCAGGGGCCGCACCACGTGGCCCAGAAGTCGACGAGCACGACTTTGCCGCGGTAGTCCTTGATATCGACCTTTCGACCATCGACCGCCGTGAAGCTGAGTTCGAAGGGCTTGTCGAAGGCGGTGAGTTTGTCGAGTTCGGCATCGGCAGCTTTCTTCACAGCGGGATTGCCGCTGCGCGCGAAATCCTGCGCATCAGCAATCATTTCCTCCTTTTGCGAGCCGGCCCGGCTGCGGTAGTTGAAATAGAGCGCCAGTTGGTTGCCCAGATTTTCGACCGTGGGGTATTTCTCCGCGAGCCGCAGGATCTCTGCCTTGAACGGACCGAAATCGGCGGGCTGCTTGGCTTGGATGGCCTTCTGCACGGTGCCTGAGGTGGAACGAAGGCCACCGGGTTGATTGGACTCCGCGCGGAGCTTGACCTCCGGCGGGGCGTCAGGCGCGCTGGCCGCGTCGGCGGAGAGTGCTACAATCTCTTTGCGCCACTCGACAAAGGTCGCGGTATCCCAAGTCACGCCTTCGAGAATTTCCTTCGGGCTGCCGTCAGCGTTGATCAACTCGCCCGACGCAGAGTCGAGCATCTGGACAACGCGCCAGCGGCGGGGATCCTCAGGGAACTTCTGCAGAAACGCCGATCCGGTGCGGACAACCTTGACGATAAGGTGGCGCATCGCGGTAAGACGCTCCTCTTGGGTAGCCTTTCCGGCAGCGGCGGCCATGAGGGCATCCATGCTGCTCAATGAGGCGGTGGCCTTGAACGCCGTATCGGCATCGGTGGCCGCCGCGAGCATCTCGGGCGTGGGTTCAAGGGGAGTTTTGAGCGCCGTGAAGCGCGCCGTGGCTTCCTCGGCCGCGAAAGCAGTGCTCGCGAGGACGAGGGCGAACGCAATAAGAGCATGACGAATGGTCTTCATGGTGAAAGCGGTGAAAATTAGCCCGAAAATCAGAACCGCTTCGTCACATCAATGATGTAGCGACGCAGGCGGGGATCGATGACCGAGGAGCTGAACGATCCGTTGACGTTGAGGGGGGGCTCGGTGTCGAAAAGATTGATGATTGTGACCCGAACCTTCGTGTCGCGCAGGGCTCGCTTCCACCAGGAGTCGCCTTGCGCCCCAAATCCGGCCCTACGGCCGAAGTCGTAAGCGACATTCGCATCCCAGCGCATGACATCATCGGTATAGCGGGAGGGTGCGATGTTGACGTTGGAAGAGTCCGTCCAGGCCTTGCCGCCGTAAACGCCGGCCACGCCTGCGTCCCACGCACCGCGCATCCAGGACAGCGCGAGGGTGGCCCGCTGCGGGACGTAGCGCTTGTTGACGCTGGCCGTGAGGGCGGAGTTGGGCAGGATGCGTTCCTCACGCTTGAGCGTCTTCTCCCCCATGAGACTGAGGCTGAAGTCACCCAAGTGGGTGCGGCGCTGGTAACGCAAGCCGTAGCTGTAGCCGGCGCTGCGCGAACTGGAGATGTTGATGACGCGTCCGTCGTAACCCGTGATCGGGCCGAGCCAATTCGCCGGGTCCGTCGGCAGCTTCGGGCCGCGGAAGATGGTTTCCGGCGCGAAGCGCTGACGGTCCATAATGCTCGCGATGTTGCCGAATCCATCCGTGAGGTCGTTCTCATAGTAGTCGAACGAGAGCGACAGACCGGTGACGCGTGGCACATCCATCACCACGCCGTAGGTCCAGCTCTCCGAGCGCTGCGGCTTGAGGTTGGGATTACCGCCGCTAAGCTGGTCGAGCGGACCGACAATCGGGGCGTTGCCGCGCGAGAGGTCCGTGGCGCCGGGAAAGAGCAGTGCGATGAAGTTCGGCGGGAAGGTGATGGTCGCGGACTGCTCGGCGACGCGATAGAGCTGTGGAGCAAGGAAACCCTCGCCGTAGGAAGCGCGCACGAGCAGCGGCTTGAACGGACGCCAGGCCACACCATACCGGGGCGTGGTCGAGCGCCCGAAATCGGAATACTCCTCGGTGCGCGCCGCCAGATTGAGATCGAGTTGATGCAGGAGCGGGAGGCGCTGCCGTTCACCGATCAGGGGGATGCGCGCCTCCGCGAAGACGGAGACCACGTCACGTTGGGGAATCACCGGCCAGACCTGTCCGCCGACCGCACCCGGAAAGTCGACATACTCTTCACGCAGCTCCGCGCCCACGACCGCCTTGATGTCTCCGGCCGGAAGGCTGAACAACGTGCCGTCCGCCTGCGCCGAGTAAGTCCAGGTGCGATTCAAATCCACCAGCTTCGTCTGCGTCGTGCTCACGAAGAAGGGGTCAAGCGCACCGGCCGCGTTGGGCGACTGCGTGTTACTGTCGTAGATGAGCCGGGGTTGGCGCCCCGCGGCGATCTCGGCATTGAGGCGCGCGGTGAATTGAGCGGTGGGAGCGACGTTGATGCCGAAACTTCCGCCCGCGCCGACAAGTGCCGTCGGTGTCATGGCATTCCGGCCTTCCACGTAGCTGATGTTGGTTGCGTAACGCCAATCCCCGATGAGCTTGCCCTCGGCGGACAGGCTGAACTCCACGTTCTCCGTCTCCGAACCGTTGTAGATCGGAGGAAGGTCGTAGAAGGTCTTGCTCAGCCGCACGGGCACTCCGAAGGGATTGCCGGGATATCCTGCAGGGATCGTGACATTCTCGACGCGCCGCCAGAGGCCATTGTCGTGGTAGCTCTTGCGGCCGATGCGGGCGACACCGGTCACATTAAAATGGTCGCTGAACTCATATCCGAGCCGCGCATACACGGCCTTTTCCCGCGCGTAGTTGACCGCGCCTTGCCGGCCGGGCGTCACCCCACCCACGGGGGCCGGTGCAGCGGCATATTCCGCCGCCGTGATCGCTCCGCCTGCATAGTTGGCGGGAATCGAGACCCGCGGAACAGTCGTGCCGGGCAGATTCCCGGATGCGGCACCCACGGAGCCGTTGCCCTCGGCGAAGAGCGTTGGCTGCGATTGGTTGGTGATGCCGCCGAAGACCGTGCGATCGTAGGTGCTCGTGAGCCGGCGGTCCGTCATGAGCATGATGTTGTTTTCGGAGCCGGAAACAGTGAGCAGACCCGACCACTTGCCCGTCGCGAAGCCATGCGTGATGCTCGCCGTCTTGAGGGCGGCGTCCTTGTCGAAAGTGTTGTCGTAGTTCAGGCGCACCTCCGTGCCGGAATAGCGCTTCTTGAGGATGACATTGATGACACCGTTGATGGCATCGGCGCCGTAGATGGCAGACGCGCCGTCCAGGAGGACTTCGACACGGTCGATCGCCGATAGCGGGATGCCGCCCAAGTCGTAGCCATTGCCACCGGAACTCCTGACGCCAGTGAGCGGGACGCGCTTACCATCGACAAGCAGGAGCGTCTCGGTCTGCGAACCGCTGCGCAATTGGGCAGAGGTTCGGACGCCAACCTGACCCAATGTGTTGCCGCTGCCGGTTGAGCCGTTGACCGTCTCTGTGCCAATGCCGGTGGTGTAGCTGGTGATCGCCGGGATGTATTGGAACAACTGACCGAGGTTGGCTGCTCCCGTGCGTTCGATGTCAAGGGAGGAAAAGATCAGCACCGGCTGCATCGGCTGGTCGCCGGAGTTCAGCCGCATGCGCGAACCCGTTACTTGGTAGTCATCCAACACTACCGCGCCATCCTCAACCCGGCTTTTACTTTCCGGGCGGGCGGTCTTCTCGACCGGCGCCGCCCTTGGGCCGTTTGGGCGGGTGTCTCTCCGCACGGCGAAGGCGCCGGTCTTCGTGTCCTGGGTGGCGGTGAGCCCGGTGTCGGCCAGCATCAGGTCGAGGGCGACGCCGGGGGCAAACTCGCCCTGCACGGGGTTGGTTTTCAGACCGGCCACTTGGTCGGGCGCGAACACGATCTCGCGCTGGGCCTGCGTGGCGAATTGCTTGAGGGTTTGCTCAGCCTCCCCGGCCGGCACGTCGAAGGTGCGCTTGGGCTCTTGGGCAGAAAGCGTGAAAGTGAAAGCGAGGGTGCTGAGAACGAGCGCGAGGGCCCGGCGAAGAAACGAAGGACTGGTAGCCTTCAGCTTGGTGTCAGATTTCACGTCTGTAACAAACCCCGAAGCACACGTTTCCATTAAGAGAATTTTTATGAACCGATTTTCCCGCGGATAGCGCTGATGAGCTCGGATTCAAACACCCCAAGACGGTTCGACTTCCTGCTTTCCTGATTTCCACATTCGAAGATCACCGTGCCTGTCGCAGCACGATCTCGTCGCCGCGCCACTCGGCGCGGAGGCCGAATTCGGACTCCATGAGGCGCACAAAACCCTCGACGTTGTCGGAGCGGAAGGTCGCGCTGAGCCGCATGTCGGCCAGCAGCGCATCGCCGAGGGTGAGCTGCACGGGGTTGCCGCGGTTGAAGGCCGCCACGATCTCGGGCATCGGCGCGTTGGTGAAATCGAGCAGCCGCGGCATCCAGGCCAGACGCTGTTCAAGCTCGGCCGCACTGATCGCTGCCACCTGTGGCACCGCCGTCGGCGCGAGATCCACGCGGGCGCTCTGCCCCGCCACCAAGACGGGCGGTTCACCCGCCGGGGCGGCCGCAAGCAGGGATTCGCCGCGCACGGCGTCGTCCACACGCACGCGGCCCTCGGTCACCAGCACCTCGACGGCGGTGGTTTCGAGGCGGACATTGAACGCCGTGCCCACGGCGCGCACCGCCACGCCGGCGGCCTCGACCACAAAGGGCCGCGCCGGGTCGCGCACGACCTGGAAATGCGCCTCGCCGCGCAGCAGCCGCACCCGGCGCAGGCCGTCGGAAAACTCCTCGGCGATGACCGCCCCGCGGTTCAGCTCGACGGTGGAACCGTCCGGCAGCGTGCGTTGCTCGATGAGCGCAAGCTGACGCGGCGCGGTCAACGGATCGGCGGGCTTCGCCGCCGGCCGGGCAAAGAAGATGACGAAACCCAGCGCGAGCACGGCCGCGGCGGCCAGCGCGGGGAGAGCGAAACGGTAAACCGGCGCCAGCCACCGGCGGCGGCGCGGCAAAAGCAGGTCGGGATCGGCGGGGGCATGCACGGAGGTCTGCAGGCCGGCGAGCCGGTCGAGTTCGTCCCAACCCCAGCGGGCCTCGGCCCAGGCCGCACGGTGCCCGGGGTCGGCCGCGAGCCATTGGGAAAATTCGTCCTGCTCCGCGGCGGTGAGGCCGCGGTCGTGCCGAACCGCCCAGACCGTGGCGGCCTCGATCGGATCAGATTTTTGTGGAAGGGGGTTCATGGGCGGGGTTGGTAGCCGTGACGGCGAAAATACTCGATGCACTTGCGCAGGCCGATGGCGCCCTGCGCCTCGACGGTGTGCTCGGCGATGCCGAGGCGCGCCGCCGTCTCCTTCTGGGTAAAGCCGTAGATCTTCCGCAGGGTGAGCACCTGGCGGCAGCGTTCGGGCAGGGACTGGATGGCGTGGATCAAGAGCTGGAGGTCCTCGGCGCGGGCCACGGATTCGGGAATGGCCGCGCCTTCATCCAAGACCCCCGAGGCGGCGTTTTCCGTCAAATCCCCGGGCGATTCGTAACGCAGGTGGCGCAGTTGGTTGAGCGCGAGGTTGCGCGCCGTGATGAAGAGAAAGGCCCGCGCGCAGGCGACCGACCCCGTCCCGCGCACGCGCAACAGCCGGGCGTAGGCCTCCTGCACAAGGTCGTCGGTGTCGCCGATGGTGGGGAAGCGCGCCCGCAGCCAGGCCCGCAGCGCGGGTTCGTGCGGCTGCACCTCCTCGGCAAACCAACGGGCGAGTTCGGAATCGGGTGGCGGCATGTCAAAACGGGATGGCTCCCAACCCTCTAAACACCCGGGCCGGGTATTTCCATTAAGGAAAATTTGGATATTTTATTCCCACCAACCCAAGCGATTAAATGTGGAAATCTGGAAAGAAGGAACCGACCCAGACCTGCTTGGTTCAAGTGTTCATGGGTTTACCCGCCTTTGGCGGCACCGCAGGCGACCGGAGTTCCAGATAATTATCCCGCGGGGATTCACGGAATATCAGACTCCCCAATCCCAATCAGATTGAATCTGGAACTCAGGAAGGCTGGAAACAGGCCTGCCTGAGGGCCGTTCCCGCTTTCCTGATTTCCACATTTCACCTGCAGGATTTATAGGCTTTCGGTGCCGATCTCCGAAAGATCGAGCTCGCCGGCGTAGCCGAAGGGGGCGGCCAGGGCCGAGCCGAGCGTGAGCCGGCCGGCGCGCACATCGAGCCGCGGCCAGCCGGCGGCGGACTTCGTGAAGAGATCCGGGTGTTGTCCGAGCATCAACTGCTGCAGCGCGGCGGGGAACTGGGCGAGGCCGGCGAAGTAGTGGTGGCCGTTGCGCTCCACGCTGGTGATGCCGAAGCTCGCCTGAGCCACGAGGTCCTGCGGCATCGCCACCGGGGCGACGTTGGACAGGTCTTCGCCGCTCATCATCGCGGGCAGGCCCTGCGCCCGGCGCTGTGCGAGCAGGCAGGCGTTGGCGGCGCCCTTGAAGACGCCCTTGCAGTTCTTGTGGCTCGTGCCCGCGTAGCCGAGCGCCAGCGCCGTGGGCAGGCTGGCAAGCTCGCCGTCGGACTCATCAATGATGATCGGCGGCCGGTCGGGCCAGGCGGCGGCGAGTTCGCCGATCTCCGGCGAGAGCGCCACCTTGCGGTGCCACGGCTGCTCGATGAAGAGTAGCCTCGACCAGAAGGCCGTGTCGCCCACAGTGGCGCGCAGCGCGGTCACGTAGTCCTTGAAGACGCCGACCTCGTGGAAGCTCTCGTTGCCATCGAGCGAGAAAGCGTAGTCGTCGCCGCACTCCGCCGTGAAAATCTCCGCCATCCGTGCGAGCCGCTGTTGGTCGCGTTCCGCCTCACCGTTGATCTTCAGCTTGAAGTGGCGCAGCCCGTAGAAGCGGATGCAGGCGACCAGCGACTGCGGCAGCCCGTCGGTCACGCGCTCATCCGCCGGGATCTCTTCGTCGGTCAACGCGTCGGACAGCCCGACGGTGTGACGGCAAAACACCTGTGCGGGCGGCTGTTCCGGCAGCCAGTCGGCCGGCTGCGTGCCGGCCAGCGCCGGATGGATGGAGCCGAGCTCGAAACCGAACCGGTTTTCGCGCAGTGCGACGGGAAAGGCCACGCCCTCCGCGCGGCAGAAGGCGTCGATCAGCGCCCGCTCCACCAGCGTCACGCCGAACTGGGCGAGCAGCGGCGGCAGGTTTTGCCGCGCGGCCCAGGCCGCCTGCATGTCGTAGTGCGCGCGCCAGAAGGCGAAGGGCGTCTGCGCCCGGATCGCCCGCGCCTGCGCCACGGCCGTGCGGATGATCATGAGCATCTCGTCGATTTCCTCGCCGAGCGCGCGGTTGGGATCCTTGGTGAACCACTTCGGCGGCAGATGGTCGGCCGCGACACCGGTCTGCGTCCTGCCGCCGAAATCAAAGGCGAGCCGCAGGAAGACATGCGGCACCTCGGTCATCGTCGCGATGCCGTAGCGGAACGGCATGCGGGCCTTGAGCTGAAGACGGAAGAGTTCGGCGGAGCGGAGCGTGATCATGGCGAAGGGCAAATCTGGGCACCCGGGCCGGGGAGAAGCAAATATGGAACTCAGGAAATCAGGAATAGATTACTCTGTTTCCAGCTTTCCACATACAGCCCGGCGGCACTCAACCTGTCGCCGCGTTCACCCGGCAGACCTGAGCAAAAACCTCTGCCGGCAAAGGACCGGCGGCAAAATCCGCCAGGGCCGCATCGAGCTGGGCGCGATTGCTCGCGCCGACCACCACGCGGTCGAGCTCCGCGAGCCCAAAGGCAAAGCGGTGCGCCAAGCTCGCCAGCGTCAGCCCATGCTGTTCGGCCAACGCCTGCAGCCGGATGGCGCGGTCGATCTGCGGACCCCACACCCAATGCGGCCGCTCGCGGACAAACTCCTCGTGTCGCGCTCCGAGCAGCCCCATGTGCAGCGGGCTCGCGCCGTAGATCAGGGCGCCTTGGCGGCGGACCCGCGGCACGTCTTCCGCCAGGCCGTCAAAAATCACCGGATCCAGCCGGCGAAACAGCATCACCACGTCGAAGGCGCCCGATTCGAGCAGGCCGTCCCAGCCGGTGCCATGGCCGCTCGCCAGTCCGAGCCGGCGCGCCAGTCCCTCCTCCTTGAATTGCCGCAGCCGCTCCACCACCCGCGGCCGCTCCGCCATCGGGGTGAATTCCGGTTCGTGCAAAAAGAGCAGGTCCACGGCCGGCAGCCCCAACGCGTCCAGGCTGCGCCGCAGGCTGTCCCGCAATCCGGTGTCGGAATGGTCAAACCGGGCTTCGTGCAGGTCGGGCCACGGCACCCGGCCGACCTTGGTGCTGACGATCGGACGCGGACCGGACCACTGCGCCAGCGCGCGGCCGAGCAGTTTTTCGGCGCTGCCGTAGGAAGGCGCGGCATCGAACACCCGCACGCCGCGCTCCAGCGCATGGAAGATGGTCGCCAGCGACTCGCCCTCATCCACCGGCCCCCAAGTGCCGCCAAGCCCGGCCAGCCCAAGCGCCAGCCGGCTCTCGCCCAAGCCACGGGCCGCAAGCTGCGGGGAAACACCAAACTCCGTCCGCCGCGTGGGTCGCGGCTCGCCTGCTGAAGTGCTCATGCTACTTCCCCACGCTCCAGCCGCCGTCGGCCATGAGCGACGCTCCGGTGACAAGCTCCGCCTCGTCGCTGGCGAGATAATGGGCCGCGGCCGCAATCTCCTCGGGCCGGCCCATGCGGCCGATAAGCTGCGTGGCGCTCATGTCGCGGTAGGCCTGCGCCGGGTCGGGATATTCCTTCAGCCGCGCCTGCACGAAGGGCGTCTCCACGCGGCCGGGGCAGATGCAGTTGAACCGCACGCCGGACGCGGAGTGATCGAGCGCGAGCTGCTTGGTCAGGCCGACCACGGCGAATTTCGTCGTAACGTAGGCCAGCCGGTCGCGCACGCCGATCACGCCGCCGATGGACGCGAGGTTGATCACGCTGCCGCGCCTGCGTTCGAGCATGGCGGGCAAAAACGCCTTGGTGACGTTGAACACCCCGCGCACGTTCACGCGGTAAAGCCGGTCGAGATCGGCGGCCGTCGTCTGCAGGATCGTGCCGACGTGCCCGATGCCGGCATTGTTAACCAGGATGTCGAGCGGGCCGAGGCGTGTGACGAGAGCCGCGCTGGATGATTCGTCCGCCACGTCGAGTTCGACAAACTCGGCCTGCCCGCCCTTGGCGGTGATCAGGGCAATCGTCTCGTTGCCCCCGACTTCGTCGACATCAGCCGCGATGACCCGCGCCCCGGCGGCGGCGAAGCGCTGCGCAATCGCCCGGCCGATGCCGGAACCCGCACCCGTGACCAAGGCCACCTTGCCGGTAAGATCGAACATATGAACCAAGGATCTAGGTATATATGCGGGCGCTGTCGTGGAAATAATTTCGCAGCCCATGCTTTTCCGCGGATTGCGCGGATAAACGCGGATACAGTCCTGCGGTGGAGTTTATCCGCGAGCATCCGAGTGATTCGCGGGAAGATTAAATGCTTGTCCGCTCCGGGATTGCCAACCGGCGCCGGCCCGCCGAGAACTCACGCCACCCCACCCCATGAAAATTGTCGCCGTCCATGCCTATGTCGTGCGCCAGCCGGCCGCGGTTGCCTTCGTCTGGCGTCAGGGCCTGCCCGGCAACGATCCGGTCGGCGAAACCTGCTGGCTGCGGCTGGTAACCGACGCCGGCATCGAGGGCTGGAGCCGCACGCCGCGCGGCGCGCTGGCGCTGGACCTCGTGGAGCGGCGGCTCAAGCCGTGGCTCATCGGGCAGGACCCGCTGATGAAGGAGCGGCTCTGGCACGAACTGTGGGAGATCGACCGCATCGAGGAGTTCCCGATGTATGTCATGGGCTGGGTGGATTCCGCGCTCTGGGACATCACCGCCAAGGCCGCGAAACTGCCGCTTTACCAACTGCTCGGCGGCTACCGCCATGAGATCGAGGCCTACGCCAGCACGGTCACCTACGCGACCACCGCGGAGTTTCTCGACGTGGCCGACCAGTGCCTCGCCCGCGGTTTCAAGGCCATTAAGCTCCACGCCTGGGGCGACGCGCGCAAGGACGCCGCCCTCTGTCAGGCGCTGCGGAAACACGTCGGCCCCGATATCGCGCTGATGTATGACGGCTCGGCGGGCTTCGATCCCTACGAGTCGCTCTATCTCGGCCGCGCGCTCGAGGAAGCGGATTACCTCTGGTATGAGGAGCCGATGCGCGAGTTCAGCATCAACGCCTACCGGCGGCTCTGTGAGCAGCTCGACATCCCCGTGCTCGCCGCCGAGACCTCCGACGGCTGCCACTACAACGTCGCCGACTTCATCGCGCAGGGCGCGGCCGACATGGTGCGCACCAGCTTCCACTACAAGGGCGGCATCACCGGCGCGCTGCGCGTGGCGCACCTCGCGGATTCGTTCCAGCTCAGCGCCGAGGTCCACGGCATGGGCGTGGAAAACATCCACCTGTGCCTCGCGATCCGGAACAACCACTATTACGAGACACTCGTGATGGGCAACCCGGTCGTCTTCGAACCCATCATCGGCCCCGACGCCAAGGTCCGCGCTCCCGCCGGCCCGGGCCTCGGGCACGACATCGACCTCAAGGCGCTGGAGAAAACCGCCGCGGCCAAACTGTGACCTGAAGCCCAATTAAAACCTCCACGCGGATTACACGGATAAACGCGGATAAACTCCTCCGTCATCCGTGCCCATCAGTGAAATCCGTGGTTAATAAAAAAACCGCTGCAATAACCGTCATGCCCAAAAAATCCGCCGACCAATGGTTCGCCGAATACGGTGAGAGCCATCAGAACCACACCAACGAGCTGATCCACTGGATTTGCGTGCCGGTGATTTTTTTCTGCGTGGTCGGATTGATTTGGTCGATCCCCGCACCGGCCGCGTGGCTGGAGCGACTGCCGTGGTTTGACTGGGCGCTGCCCGTGATGGTGCTGGCGCTGCTTTTCTATGTGCGGCTGTCGCCGCTGCTCAGCCTCGGGCTGCTGGCCTTCATGTCGCTTTGCTACGCCGGGGTGCTCGCGATCGCCCTCTATGCCCCGTGGCCGGTCTGGCAGGTGTGTCTGGGGCTGTTTGTGCTCGCGTGGATCGGCCAGTTCGTCGGCCACAAGATCGAGGGCAAGAAGCCCTCGTTCTTCAAGGATGTGCAGTTCCTCCTCATCGGCCCCGCGTGGCTGCTGAGCTTCATCTACCGGAAGGCCGGCCAGCGGTATTGAATCCGCCTCCGGGGATCTTTGCCGCCGCGGATTACACGAATGTTCCCGGATGAAATAATCCGCGCCCATGCGCCTAGGCAGGCTGCGGTCCGCTCGGAGAGCGGACCCTACCGGCGCTGCCGCGCCACAGGACCGTGGCTACACTGTTTTTGATATGCTCTATCCTTGTTTATGCGCGCCTTCCTCGGTAAAGCTTCGTGTTACGCCTGCTCCACCGCCGCTGTGCGCTGTTGCGCGGCGCGGACACGCCGCAGGTCGTATTTCCTTTTCCGGTCGAAGAAGAAAATCCCGTTCTGCTCCTGGAAGACGTCGGTGAGCTGCGTGTAGCAGTAGCCGAACATCCGCGGGTTGTCCAAGAGCGCGGCACAGAGGCCCTCGAAGCGCGTGTAGAACTCCTCCAGCGTTTTCGGCGCGTCGCCGTAGCCCCAGGACTTGCTGCCGGCGCGCTCGCGCGGGTTCCAGCGGATGCCGCCGAACTCGCTCACGAAATACGGCTGGCCGCGCCAGGGAATGCTGTCGCGCTGCGGGTCGTCGTTGCGGAAGGGCTCGTCGCGGAGCAGCGCGTCGTGCCGCGCCCGGAAGGTCGCCGGGTTTTGGTCGTAGTCGTGGCTGTCGTAAATGTCGCTTTCCGGCACGCGGTGGCAGTAGCCGGAGACGTCGAGCACAGGACGCGTGGCGTCCGCGAGCTTGGTGGCCAGAAACATCGCGCGCATCACGTCGTCGTGCGGCGTGATGCGCTCATGCACGCGGTTCTCGCTTTCGTTGAGCGGACACCAGCCGACAATGCTCGGGTGGTTGTAGTCGCGCTGCACGGCCTCGAGCCATTGCGTGACGATGCCGTGCGGAAATTCCGGGCCGTTGTGATTGCCGCTGCGCACAATGTTGCCGGCCGCGTCGCGATGCCATTGCCGGACGGGCTGGTTGCCGTTGAGCCCCCAGTCGCTGAACTCGCCCCACACAAGGTAGCCCAGCCGGTCGCAGTGATAAAGAAAGCGCTCCTCAAACACCTTCTGATGCAGCCGCGCGCCGTTGAAACCGGCCTCCAGGGACAGCTTGATGTCGCGCACGAGGGCGGCGTCGGTCGGCGCGGTGAGGATGCCGTCGGGATAGTAACCTTGGTCGAGCACGAGCCGCTGAAAGACGGGCTGGCCGTTGAGCTTGATCGCGAAGCCGTCGATACAAATGCCGCGGAGGCCCGCGTAGCTGTGCGCGGCGTCCACAACCGCGCCGGTCGCCGCGTCCACGAGTTCGAGCGCGAGGTCGTAAAGGTGCGGATCCTCCGGCGACCAGAGCCGCACGGCGTTTTCCGGGACGACGAGATCGAGCCGCGGATAAAACCCGCCGCCACAGGCGCACTCCGCCGTCGCGACCGGCTTGTTTCCGGAAAACAGCCGCACCCGGTAAACGAGCCCCGCCTGCGCCCCGGCGACGGGCTGCTCGATGCTGAAGCGGCGATTGGCGACGTCGGGCGTGATCTTTGGCCGCAGCAGATGCGCGCGGAGCGGCACCGGCTCCAGCCACACGGTCTGCCAGATGCCGGTCGTGCGCGTGTAGTGGCAGCCGCTGTTGCCGTAAGTCCACGCCTGCTTGCCCGAAGGCATGGACTCGCGGGCGTTGTCGCGGGCCCGGACGACGAGCGTCACCTTTTTGCCCGGCACGGCGAGGCCGGTGAGGTCGCAGGTGAAGGGCGTCATCCCGCCGCGGTGGCGGCCCACCTCGGTGCCGTTGGCCCACACGAAGGTGTCGTAGTCGCTCGCCTGGAAATGCAGCAGGATGCGCCGGCCCCGCCACGCCTTGGGGATCAGGACCTCGCGACGATACCAGACGGCGTTGAGGTAATCGGTGTGGCCGATGCCGGAGAGTTTCGACTCAGGGCAGAACGGCACGGTGATGCGCTGCTTGAGCGGACGCGCCGCCAGGCCGCGGTCGAGTCCGCTGTCGCCCTGGTCGATCTCGAACTGCCACGTGCCGTTGAGGCAGAGCCAGTCGGTGCGCACAAACTGCGGGCGGGGATACTCGGGGCGGGGAATGCGGGTGGTGGGCATGGGAAGCGTTGCCTTGTTGATATACCCCATCTTGCCTCATCCGCACATGGGCAAAATCCTTTTTCACCTTGGTGAAATCCACTCCGTCGGCGCGCAGACCCGCGAGCGCATGACCGGCACCCTGCAGGCGCCGGGGCTGCAGCGCCACGGCCTGAGCCTCGTCGGCTGGTCGGCGGCGCGGCGGGGATTTTTCTTCGTGCGCCAGCGGCCCGACATGAGCCAGTTGCTCGCTTGCGTCGCCGGCCGGGGTGAAGTGTGGCTCGACGGGGATTGGCGACCGCTGCGGGCCGGCGAGGCCTACGCCACCCCGCCGGAAGCGCCGCACGCTTATCGCGCCACGGGGCCGGGCATCTGGCAGGTGTGTTGGGCGGCCTACGCTGCCGCCGGTCCGCAGGCGTGGCGCTTTCCGCTCGCCGCCCCCACGGTGCTGCCGGTCGAGATCGAGCCGCTGCGTCTGGCCATCGAGGGGCTCTGCGCATGTGCGGCCGGCCCGACAGCGGACGAAGCCGAACTGGCCCTCTGGACCCAAATCGTGCACCGGCGGGTGCTCGCCACTCTCCAGCCCCACGGCGCGCCCGACTCGCGGCTGCACCGCCTGTGGACCCGGGTGAATGCCGATCTCGCCCGCCCCTGGACCCTCGAGGAAATGGCCCGCGAAGCGGCGCTGAGCCGCGAGGCGCTGCGCCGGCACTGCCTGCGCGAATGCGGCCACAGCCCGCTGCGCGAAGTCACCCGCCTGCGCCTGCAGCGCGCGGCCGAACTGCTGCGCCACACCCCCGACAAAGTCGCGGCCATCGCGCACCGCGTGGGTTTCACCGACCCCTTCGCCTTCAGCACCGCCTTCAAGCGCGCCCACGGCCGCAGCCCGCAGGCCTGGCGGGGGGCCGGGGATCCGCAACCGCGGAATTGACCCCCAGCGAAGCGGTCGCCATGTCTGGCGGGCTATGTCCGCTCCTGCCGCCTCCAACGAAGTCTCCATGGAAACCCTCGTCGCGCTCTGCAAGCGCCGCGGGTTCATCTTCCAATCGTCCGAAATCTACGGCGGTTTCAACGGCTTCTTCGACTACGGCCCGCTCGGCGTGGAGCTGAAGAAGAACATCCGCGACTGCTGGTGGAACGACATGGTCCGCCGCCGCGACGACGTCGTCGGCCTCGAGACCTCGATCATCATGCACCCCAAGGTCTGGCAGGCCTCCGGCCACGTGGACGGCTTCACCGATCCCCTCGTGGACTGCAAGGTGAGCAAGCAGCGGTATCGGGCGGACCAGCTGTTTTTTGCCGCCGTGGTCGTGGACGGCAAAACCGTCGGCTATGTTTCCGCGCTCGAAAGCGAGAACACCGCCGCCGACCTGCAGACCGCGGCCGAAGGCCTCAAGCGCAAGAAGGCCATCCAAGGCACGCTCGCTCCCATCATCGCCAAGGACATGACCGAGGCGCAGCCTGACGAGATACCTCTCATCCCTTCTCCTGCCACGGGCGAGCCCGGCAGCCTCACCGCGCCGCGTTCGTTCAACATGATGTTCCAGACCAACGTCGGCGCGATGACCGACGCCTCGTCCGTCGCCTACCTGCGGCCAGAGACCGCACAGGGCATGTTCGTGGACTTCAAGAACGTTGTGGACACGGGCCGGGTGAAGCTGCCCTTCGGCATCGCCCAGATCGGCAAGTCGTTCCGCAACGAGATCACGCCGCGCAATTTCATCTTCCGCTCGCGCGAGTTCGAGCAGATGGAGATGGAGTATTTCATCCACGAGGACGCCGACTGGGCCAAGTGCCACGAGGAGTGGATCACATGGTGCAAAAACTGGCTGCTCTCCATCGGCCTGCCCGAGTCGCACCTCTCGCTCTACGCCCACCCGAAGGAGAAGCTCGCGTTCTACTCGCGCGGCACGGTGGACATCATGTTCAGGTATCCCTTCGGCGTGCAGGAGCTCTGGGGCATCGCCGCCCGCGGCAGCTACGACCTCACGCAGCACGCCAACGCCAGCGGCAAGCCGCAGGAAATCTTCGACGAAACCACGAAGAAAAAATTCGTGCCGCACGTGATCGAGCCCGCCGTGGGCACCGACCGCATCTTCCTCGCCGTGCTCTGCGCCGCCTACGCCGAGGAGCAGGTCACCGACGAGAAGGGCAACACGGAGACCCGCACCGTGCTCCGGCTCTCGCCGCGTATCGCGCCGGTGAAGGTGGCGGTGCTCCCGCTGCTCAAGAACAAGGAGCAGCTCACCGCCCGCGCCCAGGCCCTCTACAAAAAACTCCAGCGCCGCTACGCTGTGTTCTACGACGAGGCCGGCGCCATCGGCCGGCGCTACCGCCGCCAGGACGAGATCGGCACCCCGTGGTGCGTGACCATCGACTTCGACACCATCGAAAAGCCCGGCGACACCTTCACCCTCCGCGAGCGCGACAGCATGCAGCAGCGCCGCATCACGGAGGCGGAACTATTCGCCCTCCTCGACGAGCAGGTTTACTGAGTCCGGCGCTTGCCGAAGTTCCGGACGGCGGCTCTAATCGCCGCCCGTGGCCTCCCCCTCCCTCAACCTGCGGTCGCTTCGCTGGCGCTGGCTGCCGCCGGTAGCCCTGCTGATTGCGGTGTTTCATTTTTCGCCGTTTGGTCCGGCGCTCGACCGGGAGTTTTTCGACGCGGCCAGCCGGCGGCCGTTGCTAACACCCGCGCTCCCGGAAAACAGCGCGTTGGTGCTCGTGGACGAAAACACCATGGCCCTGCTCGGCCGCGAGCCCTATGCGATGCGCTGGCCATTCCCACGCGCGGCCTTCGCCGCGCTGATTCTCGGGTTGGAGCGGGCGGGCGCGGATCGGATCGTGATGGATTTCACGTTCTTCGAGGACTCCGAATCGGCGGAGCAGGACCTGCTCTTGGCGGCAACCGCGGCGGCAGCGCCCGGCGTCGTGCTCGGCCGCACCACCGCACAGGGGCCGGTTTTTTGGGATGCGGACTATCGCCGCGCCCATGCCTCTTTTTTCACCACCACGCGCACCGGCAATGTGGAATTTGCACCGGACAGCGACGGCACCGCCCGGGCCTACCGGGTGCCGGGATCGCTGGCGGCCGCAGCCTTTACCCCGCCGGCCACCACTCCGGGCGGGCTGCTGCGCTGGCACGGTGGACTGGAGCAACTGCGCGCACGCGGCGTGCCGGTGATTCCCGCCGCCCACTTCATCGTCGCCGGCCTGCCCGTGCTTGACCGGGTCAGCGAAGCCTCGCCCGATTTTTCCCCGGAAGAAATCGCCGCCGCACTCGCCACGGAACCGGCCTTGGCGGGCGACGCCTTTGCCCTGGTGCGCGGGCGCACGGTCTTCGTCGGGGCCAATGCCGCCGGCACTTTTGATGTGAAGCCCCTGCCGGTCGGCCAGGTTGAGCCCGGGGTGCTGCTCCACTGGACGGCCTGGACCAATCTCGCCGGCCGCGGATTCATCGCCCCGCTCGGTCGCAGTTGGGCGCTCGGCCTGTCGGCCCTGCTCATGCTCGGCCTGCTGCTCGCCGCCCACCGCTGGCCCGGACTGACCGCGCCGGCCATCATCGCGATTGGCTTCACGCTGGCGCTCCTGCCGGCCGCCTATGCCGGCATGTCCGCCGGATGGTTTTTTCCTCCGGCCACACCCGCCATGGCCGCACTGCTTACCCTGCTCGGCGTGGCCGCGGAAAGCTTCTGGACCGAGCGCCGGCGGAAGTGCGAGATTCAGGCGATGTTCGGCGCGTATGTGGACCCCGGCGTGGTCGCGCAGTTGGTGCGCGATCCCGGTTCCATCCGGCTTGGCGGCGAGCGCCGCGAGGCGACCGTGTTTTTCTCCGACCTCGCCGGTTTCACCGATCTGTCGGAGAAACTCCGCGACCGGCCCGAGCTGATGGTCGAGATCGTCAACGCCTACCTGGAGGCGACCACGGAGTGCCTGCTCAACCACGGCGCCTATGTGGACAAATACATCGGCGACGCCGTGATGGCCGTCTTTGGCGCACCCCAGCAATTGCCCGATCACGCTCTGGCCGCCTGCCGGGCCGCGCTCGGGGCGCAACGGCTGCTGGAAGACATCAATGCCCGCTACGCCGGACCGGTGGGCGTCCGCCTCGCCGTGCGCATCGGGCTGAACACCGGCGAGATGATCGTCGGCAACCTGGGCTCATCGCGCAAAAAAAACTACACGGTGATGGGCGACGCCGTAAATCTCGCCTCGCGGCTCGAAGGCGCCAACAAGGCCTTCGGGACCGGCATCCTCATCGGCGAGGAAACCGCGCGACGTGTGGCCGACACCCTGGCCACGCGCCCGCTGGCCCGGCTCCGGGTCAAAGGCAAGGAGCAGGCCATCGAGGTCCATACGGTGCACGGCGCGCCCGGCGCGCTCACCGCCGCCGAACAGGAATTTCTCTCCGCCTACCTTGCCGGCTACGCCGCGCACGGGCGGCGGGATTTTGCGGCGGCTGCGGCCAGCCTTGGCCGGGCCCGGCAACTGCAGCCCGCCGACTTGACCACCGCCCGGCTTCATGAAGAATCCCTGCGCTTTGCCCGCATCCCGCCGCCCCCCGATTGGGAACCGGTTCTGACCCTCGACTCCAAATGACTTCTACCCGTCTGCTCCGCACCTGTCTCATATTACTGCTGGGACTGGCTGCCACTGTCGCGGCCTTCGCCTACAAAGTCGGGGACGAGGCTTACACCAAGCGGCTGGAAACCATTCTCCGCACCGAACCCCGCGCCCTGGCCGAGGAATCCGCCCGGCTCGGCCACGCCCGGAAGGTCAAGGTCGAGGAGGTGCGCGGCGGTTGGCTGTTGGTCAGCGAGCGCCGTATCCGCGGCTGGGTCTTTGCCGGCAACCTCTCGGACACCAAACCCGCCGACCCCAAGGGCACCGATGGGCTCGGCCTTGCCGCCAGCAAAACCACCGCCACGGCTGCCGCCCGGCCGCTGACCCCGGCCGCGGCCAACTATGCCAAGAGCAAAAACCTGCTGCAGGCCGGCGATGATCTGGACTGGTTGCTGGCCCAGTGCGCCCAACTCACTCCGGCCGATCTCGACGCGTTTTTGCAGGAGCACCGCAAAGGAGAATATCAGGAATGAAAACGCCCGCCCTCCTGCTTTGCACCGCGGCCCTGTTTCTCGTGCCGGCGGCTTCCGCGCAGTTCGACCTCGGCAAACTGGGCAAAGCGCTCGATACCGCCAAGGATGCCGGCAAGATGCTCAAGGGTGTGGCCAGGATCGGTCCCGAGGAAGAACGCGTGATCGGCGATTCCGTCGCCCTTGAAATCGTCGGTCGTTACGGCGGCCTGGTGCGGGACGAGGAGATCACCCGCCGGATCAACCTCGTCGGGCGGGCTCTCGCCATTTACTCCGACCGGCCCGGCCTGCATTGGCGTTTCGGGGTCCTGGACTCGGATGCGATCAACGCCTTTTCCGCGCCCGACGGCTATGTTTTCATCACCCGCGGGCTTTATGAGCTGGCCGACACCGACGACATTCTCGCCGCCATTCTCGCCCACGAAATCGCACACATCACCGAACGCCACGCCCTGAGCATTGTCGCCCGCGGCGAATTTCTTGCCGGCGCCACCAGCCTCGCCGCGGCCCGGAGCAGCGATGTGCGCAAGGCTGACCAGCAGTTGCGGCAATTCAATCTCGGCGTGAGCCAGATCACCGCGGCGCTGTTTGAAAAAGGCTTCGACCCGCAGACCGAGTTCGCCGCCGACAAAATCGGCCGCGACCTGGCCATCACCACCGGCTACGCCCCTGGCGGACTGCGCTTCGTGCTCCTGCGGCTGCAGCAACGTGGCGGCGACCCCAAGGTGTTTTTCTCCACGCATCCGCCGCTCGATGACCGGCTGAAGCGCCTGCCCGCCGATCCCGCGCCGGCACCTGCCGTTGAAACCAAAGCGACGGAGGATGCGGTCGCCGACGACGAAGAGCCCGTCACCCACGGCTGAGCCAACGCGCAGGTGTGACGCGAGGAATTTCGGCGATTGCATGAATGCCCATACCCGTGCCCACGAACTGATCGACGCCGCGCACGCCGCCGACCCGGCGCGCACACCCGACGGCCGGCCGGCGGAGCTGGTATATGCCGACCGGGTTGAGGCCTGGGTGGCCCGGCTGACACCGGATGCCCCGCCCCACCTGCTGCTCGCCGCGCGTTGCCAGCACCTCGAGCGGTTTCTCACGCCGCGCAACACCTACCCCGAGGGCAAGGCCGGCTACCTGCAATGGCGCAAATTTCTCTACCAAAAACAGGCGACGCGCGCCCGGGAGCTGGTGATTCAGGCCGGCGTGCCGGAGCCGGAGGCCGATGCCATCGCCCGCTGGGTCAGCAAGACGGATTTGAAAAGCGATCCGGGCTCGCAGGCGCTGGAAGACGCCGCCGTGCTAGTGTTTTTGGAAAACGAGATCGGTGCCTTCGCCGCACAGCATACGAACTACCCGCGGGAAAAGTTCGTGGATATCCTGCGCAAGACCTGGCGCAAGCTGAGCCCCGCGGCGCAACACCACGCCCGCACCCTCGAACTCCCGCCCGCCATCGCCGCGCTGGTGGCCGAGGCCGGTCGCTGACCCGGCCGCCGCAAGTCAATCGGTTGTGAACCACCCCGGCAGCCCGGCTTCGGGATTGTGTGGCTCCCGGCCTTTGTTCACATCTGGACCATGCCCCAGACGGATTTGCTGAGTTCGGCCCGCCTCCGGATTGATCCTGCCATGCAGCGCGGGGTTTACCGGCAGGGAACCGTCATCATGCGGGCCGACGGGCAGACCCAGCAACTGGTGCTCACGCCGGCGCAAGCGACCATCCTGCAACAGGGTTTTGCGGAGCCGGCGACCGTGCCCGAAGTGCTCGTGCGTTTGCTGGGCGACCACCGGTGTCCGCCTTTGCAGGAGTTTTATGAACTCGTGCTGCAAGCCCACGCCGCCGGCGTGCTCCTCGGGGCGGACGCCACACCGCCGCCTTCGCTCGCGCGGCGTTGGTGGCCCAAGCTCAAGCCCGGCGTTGCGCTGGTCCTGGTCCGGCCGTTGCTGCTGCTGGCCATCGGCACCCTGGTCGTTGCGCCCCGGCCATGGATCGCCCCGGCGTGGAATCTCGGGCTGCTGTGGGGTTGGCTCTCCGCCTGCGGCCTGCTGAGCCTAGGCGAGGCGCTGGCCGCCTGCGTGACCGCCGGCAGCGGCGGGCAGGTTCGCCGGCCGCGGCTGCATTGGTTGCGCATCTTTCCGCATTTTCGCTTCGACTCCGCCGAGGCCGCGCTGGCGGGTGCAGCCTGCGAACGCACGGTCGCCCTCGTGCGCCTCACCCCGGTTTTGGCGGGCGTCGCGGCCGCCGCCTGGTTCGAGCCCCACTGGCTGGCGCCGCTGCTCGCCGGCCTGCTCTACGTGCTTGCGCCCACCGGGCCCAGCGCGGCCCGGCAATTCCTCTCCGGCCTGCTGGAAGCCAAGGTGTTCACCGTCCGCTCCGGATTTTTGTTCGAGCCGCGCCGGCAGGATTTCTGGATGCGCGGCCAGAGCTGGTGGTCCGAGCAGCTCTCCCGGCTCGGGCTGGCCAAGCTGGTCTGGGCCGCCGCGTGGACCGGCTTGGTCGGGCTCGTGCTGCTATGGTGCCGGCCCGGCGTTTATCTGGCCGTGTGGCGAGGCTTCGGCCCGGGCGGCCGCTTCCATGACCATTTGGAAACCTCGCTGTATGTGGTCGCCGCCATCCCGGCGGCCGGCCTGCTTTTTCTGTTTTGGGCGCTCATCCGGCACTGGCGTATGCGCCGGGCGCTGATGCGGCCGCTGCGCATCAGCCAGACGCACATCAACACCGAGGCCCTGAACACCGGCGACAATCCTGCCGCCCTCCGCAGCGTGCCGCTGTTTCGCAACCTCACGGACGACGACCTGCGCGCCCTCGCCGCCGCGATGAGCCCGGTGCAGGTCCGGCGCAAGGACATCGTTTTCCACGAGGATGATCCGGGCGACGCTTTCTACGTGGTGATGGAAGGGTCTTTTGAAGTGCTGAAAAACCTGCCGCCCCCCTCGCGCCGCAAAAAGACCATCGGCTGGCTGCACCCCGGGGACGGTTTCGGCGAGATCGCGCTGCTCGACCATGCCAACCGCACCACCACCATCCGCGCCGCCAGCGTCGGCCGGCTGCTGCGGCTGGGCAAGGCGGACTTCGACCAGCTCGTCGTCGGCAAGATGGGCGGCGAAGCCGTGCGCGAGCTCCTGCAAAACGCGGCGTTTCTCGGCCGGCTCACCATTCTCGGCGGCTGGCCTTTTGACGACCTGATGGAGCACGCGCGGCGCTGCCGCAGCCAGCAAATCGCCGCCGGCACGCAGGTGCTGCGCGCCGGCGAGAGCAACCTGTGGTTCTATCTCATCTTTGACGGCGCCTTCGAGGTCCGGCAGGGCAAAAAGGTCCTGCAGCGGCTGCACCCCGGCGATTACTTCGGCGAAATCAGCCTGCTCGAACACGGCACCACCACGGCCGATGTGTTCGCGGTCGAGGACAGCCGTTGCCTGGTGATGTCGCGGGCGGACTTCCTCGCCTTCTTCGCTCGCGATTACCGCATCGGCCTGCGCATCGAGGCACTCGCCGCCCACCGGCGCGGCGGCAAGTTGTTCAGCTCGCGCTGAGGCAAAAATCGCGGCCGCGGCCGGGAGGGCTCGACGCGCGGCGCGGCGACCGCCAGAAAACGGGTGCGATGCACCCCACCCCGCGCACGTGGCGCAATTCCCTCGGCCCCGGCTTTCTGGTCGCGGCCACCGGTGTCGGCGCCGGCGACCTCATCGCCGCGAGCGTGGCCGGCCACCGCTTCGGGCTGGGGGTGCTTTGGGTCGTGGTGCTGGGCGCCCTGTTCAAATGGGTCCTCAACGACGGCATCTCCCGCTGGCAGCTCGCCACCGGCACGACGTTGATCGAAGGCTGGACGCACCGGCTGCCGCGCTTCGTGGGCTGGTATTTCCTGGGATTTCTCGTGCTGTGGAGCTTTCTGGTCGCGGCCGCCCTCGCCTCGGCCTGCGGCGTGGCGGCGCGCTCGCTGTGGCCGGTGTTGCCCGTGCCGGCCTGGGCCGCGGTCCATGCCCTCGCGGGCTTTGCCCTCGTGTGGCTGGGGCGCTACCGGCTTTTTGAACGCATCATGGCCTGGTTGATGGGCGCGATGTTCGTGCTCGTGATCGGCTGCGCCGTGCCGCTGCTCGACGACTGGAGCGGCTTCGCGGCCGGCCTGTTCGTGCCGACGGTGCCGGAGGGCTCGGCCAAGTTTTTGCTCGGCGTGATGGGCGGTGTGGGCGGCAGCGTGACGCTGCTCTGCTACGGCTACTGGATCCGCGAACGCGGCTGGAGCGGCGCGGCCGATCACCGCCGCTCGTTGCTCGACCTCGGCGTGGCCTACGGGCTCAGCGGCATCTTCGGCCTCGCGATGATCATCATCGCCGCCGGCGCCGATCCCGCCGACGCCTCGGGCAACGCCCTCATCCTCGCCCTCGGCGCGCGGCTGGGCGAGATCCTCGGGCCCTTTGGCAAGCTGTGCTTCCTCGTGGGCTTCTGGTGCGCGGTGTTCACCTCGCTGCTCGGCGTGTGGCAGGGCGTGCCCTACCTGTTTGCCGACAGCTTCCGACAAATCCGTCGCCAACCGGCGCCCTCCGGCCCAATCACACGCACGCCGGCCTACCGGTGGTTCCTCGCCTACCTCGCGCTGCCGCCACTGCTGCTGCTCACCTACCAAAGCCCGCTGGCCATCGTGGTCATGTATGCCATCGCCGGCTCCTTCTTCATGCCCTTCCTCGCCACGGTGCTGCTCGTGATGAACAACCGCCGCGACTGGGTCGGTGCATTGAAAAACGGCCCGGTGATGAACAGCCTTCTCATCCTCTCGCTGGTGCTCTTTGCCGTGCTCTTCGTCGTCGAGGCGGCGGAATCGCTCGCGCGGCTGTAGCCCAAAGACGCGGGTCGGCCGTCTGAACCCATGTGCCAGGACCCAGGATGCATTTCTCCCGCCGGCGGATTGTCTTTATCCATTGTTTGGCGCTCGCCGCGGTGGCCTGGGCTTCCGCCCCGGCCGGCCCGTCGGCCGGGATCACGCTGACCAATGCCGAGGTCGAAATCGGCATTCAGCCGGCGCACGGCTTGATCCTCGGCTTTGGCCGTCGCAGCCAGGAAAATTTACTGTGGGTGAATCCTCACCCCCTGTCTTCCGCCCGCCACTCTGAGTGGATCAATTATGGCGGTGACAAGCTCTGGTGGGGGCCGTTTGTGGACTGGCTGAAGGTGAAGGGCCGGTATTTTCCGCCCGACGAGGTGTTGGATGAACCTTGGGAAGTTAAGATCCACGAGCCGGCCCGAGTCGTGATGCGCAGCGGGGTGAGCCGCTGGACCGGCAGCCGGGCGGAGCGCGAAATCATCCTGGAGGACGGAGCGGCCGGCGTGGTCATCCACAACCGTTTCATCCGGCACGACAACAACCCCCAGCGCCTGCAGCTCTGGACGGTGAGCCAGATCCAGCCGCCGCTTTGGGTGTGGCTGGATCGCCGGCCGAATCCCGGCGAACCCGGCTTCGTGAACCTGCGGCCGGGCCTGTGGGATCCCGCGCCCCATGTGCGTGACGAGCCTGAGCTGGGGTGCGTGCGCGGCCTGCCCTCCCCGGAGGGCAACTACATGATCGGAACCCGTGGCGCGTGGCTGGCCGCCGTGTATGAAAAATTCATCCTGGTTCAGCAGGTCGATCCGTATCCGGAGGGTGACTACCCGGAGAATGTCTCCCTGCAGCTGTTCTCCGACGGCGCTTACGTCGAGCTGGAAACCCTCGGTGGCGTGGCCAACCCCGGACCGGGGGAAACGATGCAAAACACCGTCCGCTGGCGGCTGCTGGACCGGCCGCCGGGCCTGGACGACGACGCCTTGAACCGATGGCTGCGCGCTCAACTGCCCTTGGGGGATTTGCCCGGAAGCGGTTAAGACGGACGAAAGCGCCGCTCGGGCTATCGTCCTGAAAATAAAGGCTCCCCGGCGGGCCGCGGCGGCCCATTTGGCTCGACAGCACCGGCCGGCCCGGCCGATGCATGGACGCACGTCCGGTGCCCCCGCCGGCCCTGTTTATGCCAGAGTCCGACCCCACACGCTGGTTTGCCGAGGAAATACAGCCCCACGAAGCCTCCCTCCGCTCCTACCTGCGCGGCCTGTTTCCCTCGTTGCCCGACATCGACGACCTGGTGCAGGAGTCCTACGCGCGGCTGATCCACGCGCGGCAGGCCGGCCGGATAAACTACGCCAAGGCATTTCTGTTTACCACCGCGCGGAACCTGGCCCTGGATTTTTTCCGCCGGCGCAAGATTGTCACGATAGAGTCCGTAGCCGACATCACGGATCTGCCCGTCTTGGAAGACAGGCCCGATGCCATCGAATCGATCAACCATCAGGAAGAGCTGGGCATGCTCGCCGCCGCCGTCCGGGCCCTGCCCGACCGCTGCCGCCAGGTGCTCACCTTGCGCCTGCTCTACGGCCTTTCCCACAAGCAGATCGCCGTCGAGCTCGGCGTTTCCGAGCACACGGTCAAGGCGCAGATTGCCAAAGGCATGCGCCGCTGTGCCGAATATTTCTCCGAACGGGGGGTGCCGACCGCCCGGCCGCCAGCCTCGCCGAAAGAGCCGCTGACCGAGTCCGCCACCGTTTCTCCCTGAACCATCCCTTTATCTCCGTGAAGCCCGAGCCCACCTCCCGTCGCGCCAGCGAACATGAAACCATCGAGGCCACCGCCGCAGCGTGGCTGGCGCAGCGGGATGACGGGCTTGATGCCGCGGCCGCCGCCGAATTTGAGCTTTGGCGGCGCAAGGATCCGCGCCACGAGGCGGCCGTGGCCCGGCTTGAAACCACCTGGCACACCCTGCAGCAGTTGCGCGATTTCCGCCCAGCCGCCCGCATGCATCCGGACCGCGACCTGCTCGCAGGCGCCGCGCCGCGCCGCTATGTGTTCCGGCCGGCCTGGGGCGCGCTGGCCGCCGCGGCGCTGATCGCGCTCGGCGCGGTCTGGTGGGTGCGTCCCGAGCCCGGCGCAACGCCGGCCCGGTCGATTCATTATGTGACGACGACCGGCGGCTATCAGCGCGGGGTGCTGCCCGACGGCTCGGTGGTTGAGCTCAACGCGAACACCGAGCTGCACGTGGACTACGGCGCGGCCGAGCGCACGGTGCAGATGATCCGAGGCGAGGCCCACTTCAGCGTGGCGGCCAACCCGCACAAACCTTTCGTGGTGGAAGCCCGGGGACTGAAGGTTCGGGCGCTGGGCACCGCCTTCAATGTTCGCCTCACGCAAACCGAAATCGAAGTGTTGGTGACCGAAGGCAAGGTCGAGGTGCGGCAGGAGTCCCAGCCGGTGGCACCCCCGCTGCTGGCCGGCGAACGGTTGGTCTGGTCGGAAAAACCGGCGGATACCAAGCCGGTGCCGGAGGTGGGGCCGGTGGCGTCAGAAGTCATGCGTGAAGCCTTGGCCTGGCAACGGCTGCGACTGGTCTTCACGGATACGCCGCTGGCCGAGGTAATCGAGCAGTTCAACCGCCACAACCAGGTCCAGCTGCAACTGGCCGATCCCGTGCTGGCCACCCTGCCGATCGGCGGCAGTTTTCGCCCGGAAAACGTCGAGGCCTTTGTGCGGCTGCTGGTCAGCGACGGGAGCATTGTGATTGAGCGCCCCCATGCCCAGTTGATCGTGCTGCATCCGGCCCGCTGATGCGCGGCGGCGATTTATTTTGCGGGCACATAGCCCGAAGCGCGCCCGCAACCGTCTCACTGTTGGCGCGGCCATACCCCAACCCCCTTGGCCGGCGCTTATCCCCATGATGAAACCTCCATGTCTGCAGGCCGCACTGGCCGTTTGGTTCCGTTGTCTGAGTCTGTTGGTCATATTGGCCGCGCCGGCCTTGCTCCGGGCGGACGATGGGCCCCGAAAAAACTACGATCTCGCGGCCGGCGATGCAGCGGAAACGCTGCCCCAGTTCGTCCGCCAGTCGGGCGAGGAAGTCGTATATCTGGTCGACCGGGTGCGCGGGGTGCGCACAAATCCCGTGAACGGCAGCTTTTCCGCCGCGGAGGCGCTGGAGGCCATGCTGCAGGGCACCGAGCTGCGGGCGGTCCGGGATGAGCGCAGCGGCGCCATCACCATCCGGCGGGAGAACGGAGCCGCCCCGGAACCCGGTCGCCGCACCTCGTCGACCAACGACCAGGTGGTGGTGCTGTCGGCGTTCGAAATTGCCGAGGATCGTGCGCGCGGCTACCAGGCCACCAACACCACCAGTGCCACTCGGCTCAACACCCCGATCGTGGATCTCTCGAAAAACATTTCCGTCATCACGCGCGACCTGATCGACGACATGAAGGTCACCGAGTTCAACGAGGCGCTCTATCTGTCTGCCTCAGTCTCAGCCACTTCCCCATACTCTGGGCGGGTCGCAGTGCGCGGATTAGAAAATGCCGCCCCCAAACGCAATGGCTTGGGCAATTATGGGTCCGACGAGTCCATCACGGATACTGCAACGATGGAGCGTATCGAGGTGGTTAAAGGGCCGTCCTCCCTACTCTACGGCAGTTCCAGCCCGGGCGGCCTGGTGAATTACATTACAAAAAAGCCAACTTCCTATCGTTTAAACAACGTTCGGATGCTGGTCGGATCAAATAAGCGCCTGCGCACTGAGATTGATTCCGGCGGACCGGTGTTTAACCACGAGAACTTCAGTTATAGGTTTGTTGGTGCCCATGAGAACACCGACGGTCCGGGGCCCTATAATCTTTCAGAGCGTGGGATCATCGCAGGATCCGTGCGCTGGCAACTTAGCCCAAAAACCTATATGCTTTTTGGTGCTGAATACGTGAGTAGTAAGCGCACCAGTATTCGACCAAACAACACCACAATATCTTTATCAAAGTTCGGGCCATCGGGCGTATATGATGGTGACTTCGAGTTTAATCAGGGCTGGCTACTGACCAAGTTCCAAAGAGATGAAGGCGTAGGTCCAGGAATAAGTCCGTTCACTAAACATGATACTTTTGTTACCCGCTATGATGTGGATGTATACCATGCCTTCACCGATAATTTGAGAGCATTCGTGAATTACAACTGGATGCAAAACAAGCTTATTGAGGTGAACTCTGGCGGCGGCTATGAGGGCTGGGCGGCCCGGCCTGTCGATTCTCCGAGCTTCAACGAAATGACATTGACTCCAGAACTCCGTTGGCCGAACCGCATTCAAAACAACATTACTGCTACGCTAAACTACAACCTGAAGCGGGACTGGATGGAGTTGGATATAATCGGTGGGATGGAATATTACAAGTTCGACCTCGAATTTAGTTACCACAGACTTATCAATCCCTCCAACTGGCAAAAAGTTAACTTCCTCACACTCGCTGGTTACGACCAAGTTCGATTCGCTAACACACCTGCAACCATATTACAGGATATTCGCGACACCAATGGAACCAACTGGGAGCAGCAGTTTTATTATCTGCGTGAGCAGGCCTATAATGCACCTTATCTCCTGATCCACGGTCAGTTCCTGGACAAGCGCCTGCGGGTCATTGCCGGAATCCGAAAGGACAATATCCAGATAAATCAATTATTTTATCCGATGGATCGCGGCACCAATGATCCATTTAAGCTGGCGGCACCTGCGCCCACCGATTCAAAATCCTCGGCTACAACTCCCTTGTTGGGCGTATCAATCACCCCGCTGAAAAATCAACGCGGCTTCACTATATACACCTCTTTCAGCAAATCCTTAGTTGCAAATGAAATTGTCAACCCTGACGGATCATCGCTTCCGCCGGAGACCGGTGAAGGCATTGAGGTGGGCCTTAAGCTCGATTTAAATCAGCGGTTGTCCGCCACATTAAGCTGGTTCAAGATAGACAAAAAGAATCTGGCCCGCATCATCCAAGGAACAAATCCTGCCTTTTGGGAGGCCACTGGTCTCCAGCGATCAAAAGGCGTAGACTTGGATCTTTTCTACGCTATCACTCCAGATTGGCAGTTGATTGCTAGCGGCGCCGTGATCGACGCCTTTTATGTCACCGATAACAACCCCATCTTTATTGGCACTCAAATTGGTGGTGTTCCAGAATGGAGCTATTCTCTCTGGACCAAATATGGTTTTTCTAGTGGCAGTTTAAAGGGTTTAAATATGGGCGGAGGGCTCGTTTCAAAACCCTCCGTGCTACCTTTTGGCGCAGGAGCTCCACTTCTGAGAAATCCTTCCTACACGCGGATTGACTTGATCTTTGGCTACAACACCAAGATCGCCAGGCGAGAGTGGGAATTTAGCCTAAAGGTGAACAATCTGACCGACAAACTATACTTGGAAGGTCAGAGCGGTTGGGGACCGGCACGCGGCTATCAGATGTCCGCTATGGTCCGTTTTTAAGGTAGCTGCCCAAAGTCAGGGTCCGCCGATTGTCTAGCGGGGCTGATTTTGGGCTCTACTGTTTCGCGCGTGGTCGGCTCTGGTGCGCGCCTTCCGCTTTGCGGTTGCCTCCACTCCGCCTATTCGAGACCAGTAACTGGATCACCCCCTCGTCCCGCTCGCCATTTTCATGCAGCGAATCCTTTTCGACGGCTTTTTTCACGCGGCTCCGGGCCACCGCCTGAGCCGGAACATCAGCACTGGTGGATACCGGACGAATGTGGGCCGCTACTCCCCGTTTGATGTCTATCACCCCAATGGATGTGCAATGCTGCTGAGCGATTTGCTGCCGACGGGCGACTGCAAGCTGTCCCTCGCACCCCTGAGCGAAGCGTCCTTGGCGGAGGCGGATATTTTGGTCCTGCTCAATCCCGATTACCCGATGTATGGGGGCGCGACGCCCCACCGGCTGGACGCGCCCGACCTTGAAGCTCTGCACGGTTTTTTGCGCAGGGGCGGCAGTGCCATCCTTGTCGTCAACTCCTTCCTCTCCCGCAGCGATTTTTGGGAGGAGAACTTTGATTTGGAGCGGATCGCCCCGCTTTTCGAGCGCCTGGGTTTGCAGTGGGATCACAACCACATGTCGGATGAGAACCGCATCCTGCCGGCCAGTGGCGGTCCTTTTACCGTCGGCTACGGGCAGGGTGGCCGGGTGTTCGGCGCAAGGCTGCCCGTGGGCGCGCAGCCGCTTCTCTCCTTCGGCAAAGACGTGTTCGGCTTCGTGCTGCCAGTGGGTGCGGGCAAGCTGGCCGTCGTGGGCGACGCCGGTCTCGCCAGCAATGGCCTGTATCATTTTCCCGGTTTCGAGAATGCGGCGTTTCTGCGGAAGCTTTTTTCGGACATGGCCCCCGCCTGGGCTTCCGGCCCCGCCAAGGGCTTCGAACGCCTTGAGTTCGGCCACCTGAGTTGCGCGACCTCGGCCCAAGGAATTTCCGAGGATATGTTCAAGGCGTTGCGACCGGCGGCAAAATTCGCCGTTGATCACCATTACCGACACCTGACCCATGAAGGCCGGCCGGAGTTTTGTTCCCCTGCCGAAGCAGATGCGCACCTGCCGGTGACACCCGCCGCCGCCGCCGGACAGCTTTCGGTGTGGGCGGGATTCCCCCATGTGAACATGAGCGACGGATTTCCCGCGGTGTCGTTCGGGCTGGAATTGCATGTGACGGAGAAGCGGTCCGCCTCGGGGACGGACTACCTGATCTCAGGCAACCACGTAAGCGAACGCCCCGGCTGGGCGGACATCGGCGCGGACCCCGCGGCTTTCGGCCTGATCGGGGAACTGGCGCGGGTGAGCACCGTCGTCCAGATCATGGCCGGCACCCACGCCGACGGCTCGTTGCACCACTACGTCATGAAGCAAGGTCAGATCGCATATATCCGCAACGCCCGGAACCCGCACTACGGTTTCGATATTCTGCTTGGGAGCCGGAATTTCGTGGTCGCGCCGACCGCGGCCGGGTAACGGCCGTCTTGCATGCCGCCCGCACCAGAAGCTCTCGTATCCGACCCCCGGTTGCGTCTGACCTTTGGCGAGGTCCGCACGGTGCTCCCCGATGGGTTGCAACCCTTCCTGCTGGGCTTGAACGACGGCACCTTGGTGCTGCAGGCGCAGTTGTCAGGGAGACCTTCGCCAGCCGAGCGCATTTTTTTTCCCTTCATTCTGCGGACCATGATTTCGCACGACGGCGGTGCCACCTGGGCCCATCGCTGTGACGCCCCGGATGACAGCCGGCTCACCATCGAGGGCGGCGCGGTCGAGTTGCGCGCCGGCGGCGTGCTCGTGCTCGACACCTATGTGACGCCCGGACCGCGGCCCGGCACGGGCATCGGCACACTCTATCATTCAACGGACGGATGGCGGACGCTGACCGGCCCGGAGCCGGTCACGTTCAACCTGCCCAACGCCCGTTTCCACGGTTCCACCGACGACGCCGGCCAGCCGCATCCCGCCCTCCGCCTGCACCGGCGGATTCTGGAGCTGCCCAACGGCGATCTTCTGACCACGCTCTACGGCTGGCTGGAGGGCGACGACACGCCGGTGGACTATATGCCCACGATGAAGAAAATGCGCGTCATGCTCCTGCGCTCGCGCAACCGTGGCCGCCACTGGGACCTGGTCTCCACCGTGGCCGCAGATCCCGCCACCGGCACAGAGGGGCTCAACGAACCGGCGCTCGTGCGCCTGCGGCACGGACTGAAGGCCGGGCGGCTGGTCTGCCTGATGCGCACCGGCCGCGAATTGCACGAAGCGCTGTCGGATGACGAAGGCCTCACCTGGAGCGCCCCGGTGCCGCGCGTTTTCGCCGGGCTGGATGTTTACCGCACGGAACTCTGGGCGGACATGTTTCGCGACACAAAGGATCATCACGGCGCGCCAATCGCGGGCAACCCCGTGGAGATGATCGGTGCGGCGGTGGACCCGGACCTGCTGGAGCTGCGTAGCGGCGTGCTGGTGGCCGCCTTTGGTCTGCGGGTGCCACCGCGCCTGTGCTGGCCGCACGCACAACACCCTTGGAACGGCAATTATCTGGCATTCAGTTTGGATCACGGCGCGACTTGGAGCCATGTCGTGCGCCTCACCTCCGGCCTGCCGACCACCCACAATCTGGCCATCGCGGAGCTGCCGGGAAAAAACCGGTTCTACGTGGCCTACGATTCCGGATACTGGAGTGTTGAACGCGCCGCGCTGGGACGGTCCGTGCAGGTCGATTTTACCGCCCCGTAGGCGCAAGCTTGTGCTTGGTGCGCCGGATCGCTTCGTGTTTAGCCCGATGCGCTTTACCCTTACCTCTTCCCCTGCCGCGCCGGTCATCGGTCCCCGCCATCCCGGGCTCGCGGGCAACCGCTACGGTTTCGAGGGCGGGCGCGTGCTCCGGCAAGGCGGCTGTTACCATCTCTTCACCGCGGAAATGGCGGACGACCCGTTTTGGGTGAAAATGCGGCTCGCCTACTGGACAAGTCCGGACGCGGTGAACTGGCACCGCGTGCGCACACTCTTCGAGACGCCCGGCACGCTCACACCCGGCGACAACCGTTTCTCGCTGTGGACGCCCATCCCGGTCTTCAACGAAAGCGAAGACCGCTGGAATCTTTTCTACGTCGCCTATCGGCCGGGTCAGGGCGAGCGCGAAGGCCTGCACATGCACGGCCAGATCTGGCGCGCGATTTCGCAGGTGCCGGGTCGCGACGGGTTGGGCGGGCCTTATCAAGATGCGGGCATCGTGCTGCAACCGGACGCTGCGTCGCAGCCGTGGGAAGGGCAGCAGGGCACGGCCTCGTTTTTTCCCTTCGAGGTCAACGGCCGCTGGCTGTCGTTTTATTGCAGCCACCAGCACTGGCCGCTGGGCCACTGGCCGGTCGGCCTCGCGGAGGCCCCGGCGCTCGCGGGACCGTGGACACGGTGCGCGACCGGCAACCCCGTGCCGATCGAGCCCGTGTTCATCGAAAATCCCGTGGTCACAAAAATCGGCGATGTCTTCGTGGCGGTTTACGACAACTGCGCGCCGGGCGAGACCTATGTGGCCGACGGCCTGCACGTCGGGATTTCCTGGTCGAAGGACGGCAAAAACTGGAGCCGCGGCCAGCCGCTGGCCGTGCAACCGCCTGACGGCCCGGCCCAATGGTCCGAGGACATCCGCACCCCGCTCGGCCTCGTCCCCGAGGACGACGGCACCTTCACCCTGCTCTACACCGGCAAACTCCGCGGCAGTAATTTCTGGCCCATGGGCCTGGCCCGGCTGCGGCTTCTTCCGGATTAGGCTACGCCTACCGCAATTTTACGATCAGGTCCTTGGCTTCGACGGTGTCGCCGACGGCGGCGTGGAGTTCGGCGACGATGCCGTCGGCTGGAGCGTAAACCGAGGTCTGCATCTTCATCGCCTCCATCATGAAGAGGCGGTCGCCCTTGGCGACCTTGGCACCGACGGAGGCGGAGAGCACGGCGATGAGGCCCGGGATGGGCGCGGCGACCTGCCGCGGATCGGCGAGGTCGGCCTTCGGGCGGGACTTGGCCGAGGCCGCCACGCTCTTGTCCTGGATGAAGACTTCGCGGGTGATGCCGTTGAGCTCGTAGGTCACAGGGCGGCGGCCGTCCTTGTCGGGCTCGCCGACGCTGACGAGGCGGATGATGAGCACCTTGCCCTCCTCGATCTCGACGGAGATTTCCTCACGGGGCTTGAGGCCGTAGAAAAACGCGGGCGTGGGCAACACGCTGACGTCGCCGTATTCGCGCTGGTGCTTCGCGAAGTCGGCGAAGACCGCGGGATACATGAGGTGCGAGTAGAACTCGTCGTCGGTGGGTTCGCGGCGGAGCTTTTCCGCGAACTCGGCACGGAGTTTGGTGAGGATGGCGTCGGCAATTTTCGATTTATGATTTTCGATTTTGGATTTTTTGGCAGCGCGTTTTTTCTCGGCGGCGAGGGCGGCCTTGTATTTGGCCTGCGCCTCCTTGAAGCGTTTTTCGCCGAGCACGGCACGCCACACGGGCACGGGCCAGCCGCCGTCGGGCCAGCCGAGGCCGCCGGTCAGCATGTCGATCACGCTCTCGGGAAAGGGCGTCTCGCCGGGCGGGAGGTTGACGACATCGGCGGGCTTGATGCCGCGCGAGAAGAGGAAGAGCGCCATGTCGCCGACGACCTTCGAGGAGGGCGTGACCTTGATGATGTCGCCGAAGAGCTGGTTGACCTCGGCGTAGGTGCGGGCGATCTCGGGCCAACGGTGGGCGACGCCCATGGAGGCGGCCTGCTCCTTGAGGTTGGTGTATTGGCCGCCGGGCATCTCGTGGAGATAGACCTCGGCGGAGCCCGTCTTGGGCGCGGTATCGAAGGGCGCGTAGAAGGTGCGCACCTGCTCCCAGTAGTCGGAGAACTGGTCGAGCGCGGCGAGGTCGAGCCCAGTGTCGCGCGGCGTGTGCTGGAGCGCGGCGACGACGGAATTGAGGTTGGGCTGCGCGGTGCTGCCCGACATCGACGCGGTGGCGAGGTCCACGATGTCCACGCCTGCCTCGGCGGCGCGCAGGACGGACGCGGCGTTGATGCCGCTGGTGTCGTGCGTGTGGAAGTGGACAGGCAGGCCGACCTCCTCCCTGAGGGTCTTCACGAGCTTGTGCGCGGCGTGGGGACGGCAGAGGCCGGCCATGTCCTTGATCGCGAGGACGTGGGCGCCCATGCGCTCCAGCTCCTTCGCCATCTTGACGTAATACTGCAGCGTGAACTTGTCGCGGCGTTCGTCGAGGATGTCACCGGAGTAGCAGACGGCGGCCTCGCAAACGGCGTGCGTGTCCTGCACGGCCTCCATCGCCACCCGGAGGTTGGGCAGGTAGTTCAGCGAGTCGAAGATGCGGAAGATGTCCATGCCGCTGGCGGCAGCGTGCTTCACGAACCCGGCGACCACGGCGTCGGGGTAGTTGGTGTAGCCGACGGCGTTGGCGCCACGGAGGAGCATCTGGAAACAGATGTTCGGCACCTTGGCGCGGAGGTCGCGCAGGCGCTCCCACGGATCCTCGTTGAGGAAGCGCATCGCGGTGTCGAAGGTCGCACCGCCCCACATCTCCAGCGAGTAGAGCTGCGGCGCGCGGCGGGCCAGGAAGCCGGCGCTCGCCAGCATGTCGTAGCTGCGGACGCGTGTGGCCATGAGCGACTGGTGGGCGTCGCGGAAGGTCGTGTCGGTGATGAGCAGGCGCTTCTGCTTCAGCGTCCATTCGGCGAATTTTTTGGCGCCGAGCCTGAGCAGCAGGTCGCGCGTGCCGGCCGGAGGCGCGGTGCGGTCGTCCTGGCCGAGCACCGGCACGGCGGTAAACGGCTTGGCCGGGCGGTAGCCCTTGGCGTGCGGATTGCCGTTGACGGTGACGTTGCCGAGGAAGCTGAGGAGTTTCGTCGCGCGGTCGCGGCGGGGCTTGAAGGCGAAGAGCTCGGGCGAGGTGTCGATGAGCGTGGTGGTGGCCTGGCCGGAGCGGAAAAGCGGGTGGGCGATGACGTTTTCCAGGAACGGAATGTTGGTCTTTACGCCCCGGATGCGGAACTCCCGCAACGCGCGGTCCATCCGGCCCAGCGCGATGGGAAAACTGCGGCCCGAAGCCGTTACTTTCACCAGCAAGGAATCATAAAACGGCGTGATCACGCTGCCGGCATCGCCCATGCCGCCATCGAGACGAATACCGAAACCGGCCGCCGAGCGATACGTGAGGATGCGCCCGTAGTCCGGCATGAACTTATTCTCCGGATCCTCGGTGGTGATGCGGCACTGGATGGCGAAGCCGCTTTTCTCGATCTTCTCCTGCGGCGGCAGGCCGAGCGGCTCCTGGTGCATCTGATAGCCCTGCGCGATGAGGATCTGCGAGCGGACGATGTCGATGCTGGTGATCTCCTCCGTCACGGTGTGCTCCACCTGGATGCGCGGATTCATCTCAATGAAATACCACTCGCCCGTCTCGTGATCGACGAGGAACTCGACCGTGCCGGCGTGCGTGTACTTCACTTCCTCCGCCAGCTTCACCGCCGCGTCGCAAAGACCGTCAATGATCTCCTGCTTCACGCCATAGCTCGGCGCCTGCTCGATCACCTTCTGGTGACGACGCTGCACCGAGCAGTCGCGCTCATGCAAATGCAGCACCGTGCCGTGTTTATCGGCCAAAATTTGCACTTCGATGTGCTTCGCCTTGCCGACGAATTTTTCCAAAAACACCGCGCCATTGCCGAAAGCACGTTCCGCCTCGGTTTGCGCCTCATCGAGCAGCTTTTCGAGGTCTTTGGCCTCGCGCACGATGCGCATGCCGCGACCACCGCCACCGAAGGCCGCCTTGATGATCAGCGGAAAGCCGATTTTCTTCGCCACTGCGATCGCTTCCTTGCGATCACTCACCGGCTCGTCGGTGCCTTCGAGGATCGGCACGTTCAATTTGCGAGCGACATTCCGCGCGGCCGTTTTGTCGCCCATCATCGTCAAAATCTTCGTATCCGGCCCGATGAAGATGATGCCCGCCTTTTCGCAGGTCTTCGAGAAATCCGGATTCTCGCTGAGAAAGCCGTAGCCGGGGTGGATGGCGTCCACTTCAGCCTGGCGGGCGATGGCCAGGATCTTGTCGATGCGCAGGTAGCTCTCCCGCGACGGCGCCGGTCCGAGCCGGTAGGCCTCGTCGGCGTAGCGGACGTGCAGGGCGCCGCGGTCCACGTCCGAGAAGACGGCGACCGTGCGGATGCCCAGCTCCTTGCAGGCGCGGATGACGCGGACGGCGATCTCGCCCCGGTTGGCGATCAGGACCTTTTTGAACATAGCGCTCCTAATCAGGCGACTTCACTCCGCATTATAGCGCGGAGCTATCCCGCCTCCTATCGCGGCCGGTTCCGGCGGCATCCGCGTATAATCGGGCGCATGGATCCGTTGCTGGCCCGTGCCCTGGAAACCGCCCACCTGCTCGGCGCGGCTTACGCCGATGTGCGCCTGATTGAATCGACCGAGGAAAGCCTGTCGGTTAAGAACGGCGTCGTCGACGGCCTGAGCTACGTCGAATCGGCGGGCTTTGGCGTGCGCGTCCTGGTGGATGGCGCCTGGGGGTTTGCCAGCAGCCGGGCCCTGACGGCGGCCGAGGTCGACCGCGTGGCCGCCCAGGCCGTGCGCATTGCCCGGGCGTCCGGCCTGGCGCGGAATGGCTCGATCCGATTAGGGGCGGCGGTGACCAGCCGCGGCGCCTATACGACGCCGCTCCAGGTAGACCCGTTCGCGATTTCCACGGACGCTAAGCTGGGCCTGTTGTTCGCGGCCGACGCCGCCATGGCGCGCGCCGCCGGGCCGCGCCGCGCCGGCGAGACGCTCGTCCGGCATGGCAGCCTGATCTTCGTTCGCGAGCGCAAGGCCTTCGCCAATAGCGAAGGCGCTGATATCACGCAGACCCTGTATGAAGCCGGCGGCGGGATCATGGCCACGGCGATCACGGCCGACGACGTCCAGCGCCGCTCCTATCCGAACTCGGCCGAACGCCAGCAGGGCACGGCCGGCTGGGAGTACGTGCTGGCCATGGACTTGCCCGGCCAGGCGGAGCGCGTCGCGACGGAGGCCCGGCAGCTGTTGTCGGCGGCGGCCTGCCCGCACGACACGGTCACCGATGTGATCCTGGGCGCCGCGCAGCTCGCGCTGCAGATCCACGAGTCCTGCGGCCATCCCACCGAGCTGGACCGCGTCTTCGGGACGGAGGCCGACTACGCCGGCGGCTCGTTCCTGACGCTGGAGAAGCGCGGCCGATTCCGCTATGGCGCCGAGGTGGTCAACCTGACCGCCGACGCCGTGCGCGCGACCGGCCTGGGGACGTTCGGCTGGGACGACGAAGGCGTGCCGGCCGCCACGACGCCGATCGTGCGGGACGGGCTGTTTGTCGGCTACCTGATGTCGCGCGAGACCGCGGCGCGCTTGGAGCTCCCGTCCAACGGCTGCATGCGCGCGGCCGGCTGGAACCGCCTGCCGCTGGTGCGCATGACCAACGTCAGCCTGGAACCCGGCGCCTGGCGGCTGGCCGACCTGATCGCGGACACCGAGAGCGGCCTCCTGATGGAGACGAACCGCTCCTGGAGCATCGACGACAAACGCTACAACTTCCAGTTCGGCACCGAGGTCGGCTACGAGATCAAGAACGGCCGGCTGGGGCGGCTGCTCAAGAACTGCACTTACACCGGCAACACGCCCGACTTCTGGAACAGCTGTGACGCGGTCTGTTCGGCCGAACACTGGACGATGTATGGCACGCCCAACTGCGGCAAGGGCCAGCCCGTTCAGGTGATGCACACCGGCCACGGCGCCGCGCCGGCCCGTTTTCGCGGTGTCCGGGTCGGTGTCCTCGAGTAAGCCCCTCCGTAGCGTCCGCGCGCGGCCTCGGTATTTTTCCGGTGGAGGCGCCTTCGCGTTGAACGTTAAAATTAACCGGCAGGCCCAGGCTTGCCAGGGTCTGCGGGGGTCATCACGCGCGGCCGTCCGGCCGCTGTTTTTTTGTGAGGTGCCATGGTTAAGCTGCGCTGGATTTCACGGTGGGTCGGCCAGGGTGTTCTGGCCGTCCTGGTGGGGTTGATGGCGGCCGGCCCGGCTTGCGCCGGCGAGCGTTTGGGGCAGGCGGATCCACTGGCCACCACCACGGTCTACCTGCCGTGGGCGTCGCGCTCCTACACCAACCTGGCCGAGTGGACGCAGGAGGCCGGCAATGCCCAGCGCACCGGCTACATCAATATCGAGCCGGCCGAGCCCTGGACGCTGCTGTGGACGTGGAACGGCCCGGACGGGAGCGGTGGCACCGGCAACCACTTCTACAACGCGCCGCGCGAGGCGCGCACTGTGGCGGGCGGCGGCTCCGTGTTTGTGCCGGCCGGGGCGAACGGGCTGTATGCGCTGGCGTCCGACAGCGGCCAGGCGCGCTGGAACCTCACCGCGACCACCTTCAACGCGACCCCGGCCTATGACCCGGCCACCGGCATGGTCTTCGCCGGCGGCGCCGACGGCAAGCTCTACAAGGTAAACGCCGCCACGGGCGCCGCCACCACCTACACCGTCGGCAGTCCCGTCAACCGCGCCGTGCTCGTGGCCGACGGTTTCGTCTACGCCCTGGCCGAAAACGGCCAGCTGCACAAGGTCAACGCCGTCACCTTGGCCCAGGCCTGGGTGTACTCGGCCGGCAGCGACACCGTGCGCGGCAGCGGCCTGGCCTACTCCGCCTCGCGCGACGTCCTGGTCTTTGGCACATCCGACCTGTATGTGCACGCTGTCAACAACAGCAGCGGCACGCAGAAGTGGAAGGTGAAGCCCACGTCTAACCCGCCGACCGCCAACCAGTACGAGTACCGCTGGTACTGGCCGGTGGTGGCTGACAGCGCCGGCGTGGTCTTCCTGCGCATGCGCCTGGAGCACAACGCCGGATTGTGGGGCTATACCGGCAACGCCAAGGGCATCTGGCCGAACAGCAACGGCGAGGCGCGCACGTTCCTCAACAACAACGCCGCCAAGCAGAACCTGTTCGCCCTCAACCTGGACGACGGCACGAAGAAGTTTATCCCAGCTGTGGGGTATGGCGGCACGGAAGACTTATGCAGCGGCCAGGCCTGCCTCACCACCGGGCCGCTGCCCGTGGTGCGGAGTTGGGCGGATGGCAAGCAGGTGGCTTATATCCCCTTCCGCAACGGGCAGTCCAACCCGCCCGACGGCCGGTGGGACTCGCACATGGGCGAGATGGTGCTGGATGGCAGTACGATCTCCGGGTTGGCGGCCGGCGACCTGCGCTTCGTGCGCATGAGCCGCTACAACGGGGCCGGCGGCAACTCCTACATTCATGTCACCGACGAGCTCAACCCGATCACGATGGCAGGCACGACGCTCTTCCACGCCCATTGGGGGGCCAGCGAGGCCGTGCGCATCACCGACCGCGCCAGCAGCCGCGGCTTGTCCTACTCCAACCCTATCGTCACCGCCAATCGGCCGGCCGTCATCCGACGCCAGGCGTCCTGCGGCAACTTCAACGCGACGACGCACTCCACCACCTGTGGGCTGACCCTGTTTGGCGATGGACGCTACTGGGACGGCCCCGGCTTCTGGACTTACTGGAACACCTTCGATCCGCCGACACCGACCTCGGCCTCCCAGGCTTACAGCGACGGGATGCGGCCGCGCTACACCTACGTCAGCGGCAAGCTCCTGGTAATGGAGGGCAACGGCGGCGAACTCATGGTCTTCCGCCACAGCGGGCCCTAACCGCCGCGTTGGCTGTGTAACAAATCGACCGCCTGCCTCGTCCTATCCTTGGCGGCTGGACGGCCCTCGGCCGCCCTTTCCCTCTCCGCGAGGTCAGCATGGTCTCCCTGTTCCAGCGCCGCCCCAGTCTGGCCGCCGCCGCCGCCAACCTGGAGAAACACGGCTTCAGCCCCGCCGAGGGCGGCCGGCTGGCCGCCTTCCTGGAGCGATCCGCGCCGCGCGCGGTCTACCACGCCAACCCGCGCCACCTGGCCGAACAACTCGGCCTCGACGAACGCGGCGCCCTGCGGCTGCTCGTGGCCGCCCTGTATGAAGGCCTGATCACCCTGCACTGGGACGTGCGCTGCCCGCGCTGCGGGCAGGCCACCGCCCACACCGGGCTTAACGGGCTGCGGCACGAAACGACCTGCAGCTTCTGTCAGGCCACCCATGCACCCCGGCTGGACCAGGAGGTCCGCGTCACCTTCAGCGTCCATCGCCGCTTCCGCGCGCTGACCCCGGCGGCCGACGACCGTGCTTACCGGGCGGAGGTGGAGGCGCGCCTGGGCGCCGTCCCCGGCCACACCCTGCTGCTGCTCCCGGAATTTCAACGGCTCTTCCCGCAGGAGCGGCTGCTCCCAGACGAGAGCCTGGAGGTGGCGCGCGTGGCCTTGCTCTTCACGGACCTGGCCGGCTCCACGGCGCTGTACGCTCAGCGCGGCGACCCGCGCGCTTACCACCTGGTGCGCCTGCACTTCGCTGAGTTATTCGCGGCGGCGGATCGGCACGGCGGCACGGTAGTCAAGAACATCGGCGACGCTGTCATGGCCGCCTTTCAGACGCCGGCCGAGGCCTTGCAGGCCGCGCTGGCGATGCAGGCCGGGATCGCGCGCCTCAACCAGCGCGAGCGGTTGGCCGGCGACGAGCAGTTGATCCTCAAAATCGGCCTGCACAGCGGGCCCTGTCTGCACGTCACTCTCAACGACCGGCCGGACTACTTCGGCACCACCGTGAATGTCGCGGCCCGGGTCCAGGGCCTCTCGCGCGGGCGTGACGTGGCCTTCACCGACGCCGTCCACGGCGAGGCCGAGGCCGCGGCTTTGCTGGCCGGGCGGCCGCTGCAGACGACGCGCGCCGCGCTGAAAGGCCTGGACGGCGAACTGACCGTTTACTGCCTGACCGGGCCGGACGCGGTCTGAGCGGGCCGGGAGCAAGGCGCCGGCCTTCGGCCGCCAAAGGCCATGGCCCGGCGCTTGCGTCCGCCCGGCAATCCGGGTATTTTTTACCCGCCGGGCGCGGCCCCGCGGCCGGCCGCCGTTTTCCGCCCATAGGCAGGTTATGAAAGACCGCCGTTCCGTAGACGACCTCTCCATCGCCGAACTGCAGCGCGTGCTGTCTGAGAAGAAGCGCGAGGCGCGGGAGGCCCGCCTGGCGCGCTACCGCGAGACGGGCCGTGCCCGGCCGGTGGTGCCGGTGGGCGTCCTGCCGCCCGCCGACGGCGCGCCGGGGCCTGAGTCTCCGCCCCGGCCGCGCAGCCTGGCGCGCCGGCTGTTCGACGCCGTGCTGCTGCTGATCGAGATCGCGGCCGTGGTGGGCTTGGTGTACGTGATCTACAACGGCAAGAACATCCTGGACAGCCTGAACCAGGAGGCCGCTCAATCCATCGCCGAGAGCGTGCAGGCGTTGCCGACGCTGGTGCCGACGCCCGTGATCACGGCCATCGTGCTCCCGTCCGGCCATACGCCGCCGACCGATCCGGGCGGCGCCCAGTTCAACGCGGCCGAGATCCCGGAGTCCATGCGCTCGCTGTGGCAGGCGCTGCCGGCACCGGCCCTGCCCACCCAGGGACCGACCCAGGCGCGCCGGATCGTCATCCCGGCCCTCAACGTGGACGCGCCCATCGTGCAGGGCGACGGCTGGGACCAGCTCAAGAAGGGCGTGGGCCAGCACATTGGCAGCGGCGACCCGGGCCAGCCCGGCAACCTGGTGCTGTCCGCCCACAACGATATCTTCGGCGAAATCTTCCGCTACCTGGACCGGCTGCAGCCGGGTGATGAGATCCAGATTCACACGGTCAGCCAGATCTACACCTACTTCATCACCGGGACGCGCATCGTCGAGCCGACCGAGGTGAGCGTCTTGGCGCCCACCGTCCACTCTTCCCTTACGCTCATTTCGTGTTATCCTTACCTGATTGACAACCAAAGGATCGTGGTCAACGCCGATCTGCGCACGCAGTAGGCGGCCACGGCCTGAAACCGGACGGAGAGTGGGTTATGAGCAAAGTACGCAAGGCTAAGAAACTGCGTCAACCGAATGTGCCGATGGGCACGGGGCCGGCGATGGCGCTCGGCGGTGGGGCCGAGCGGGCCGTCGAAGCGGCCGGCCCGGAGATCAACCCGTCGGAGTTCGACTATAGCGACACCAAGAAAGATCTGACGCGGATCGGCGCGCTGGCCGGGACGTTCATCGTCATCTTGGTCGCGCTGTCGTTCTTTATTCGATAGACCGCTGCGTTGATTGGCCTCGGCCAGGGCAGGGCGCCCTGGCCTTTTTCTTTAACATTGGCAGGGCGCCCCCGCCGGACTGCCTCAACTGGGCCATTCCCGTAATAGCCCGCAAAGGCTAGGACCTGCGCGTTATTGAAGGCTCAGGGGTTGTCGCTTATCGTCAACATGATGCGCATTCTTTTTGTTGTGCCCTACGTGCCAAACCTGATCCGGGTGCGGCCGTACAACTTCATCCGGCGGCTGGTGCACCGCGGCCATCAGGTGACGGTCCTGACGACCTGGACAGCGGCTGCCGAGCGCGCCGACGTCGAGGCCTTGCGGGGCGAGGGCGTGGACGTGCGCGCCGTGTCCTTGCCGGCCTGGCGCTCCGCCCTGAATTGTGTGGGCGTCCTGCCGAGCCGGACGCCCCTCCAGGCCGCCTACTGCTGGCAGCCGGAGTTGATCCCGGCCGGGCTGTTGGAGACGCTCCAGCCCGACGTGGTGCATGTCGAGCACCTGCGCGGGGCCTGGTACGGGCTTCACATCAAGCAGTGGCGTGACCGCCAGGGCGCGAGTTTCCCGATCGTTTGGGACAGCGTCGACTGCATCAGCCTGTTGTTCCGGCATGCGGCGGCGCGCAGCCGGCGGCTGGCGAGCCGGCTGATCTCCGGGTTGGAGCTGGGCCGCACGGAACACTATGAAGGCTGGCTGGTGCGGCAGTTCGACCGGACCCTGGTGACCGCGCCGATGGACCGCGCTGCGCTGCTGGAGCTGGCGGCCCGCCAACCAGCCTCCAACCAAAGTCCTCCGCCGGACTTAAGAGTGATTCCAAATGGAGTGGATCTGGACTATTTTAGTGTCGCACCGGGGGTGAAGCGGGAGCCGGCCACGGTAGTGATGAGCGGCAAGATGAGCTACCACGCCAACGTCACCATGGTGCTGCACTTTGTCCAGGCGGTCTTTCCTCGTATCCGCGCCCAACGCCCAGACGTAAAGCTGTGGATCGTGGGCAAGGAGCCGACGGCCCAGATCCAGGCGTTGGCGCAGGATCCAGCCATCACCGTGACGGGCACCGTTCCAGATCTACGGCCGTATCTTCAGCAAGCTACCCTCGCCGTCGCACCAGTGGCGTACGGCGTTGGGATCCAGAATAAAGTGCTCGAAGCCATGGCGTGCGGCACGCCGGTCGTCTCAACGCCGCAGTCTGTGTCCGCCCTGGAACTCCAACCGGGGCGCGAGGCCCTGATCGCCGACGAGCCCCAGGCTTTCGCCGACGCAGTGCTGAGCCTGCTGGGTGACCCGGGCCGCCGAGACGCGGTCGGCCAGGCGGGTCGGAAGTATGTGACGACCCGTCACGACTGGGCCAACATCGCTGCCGCTTTGGAGGATAGCTATCATGGCATCCCAGCCTATGCTTGACGAAATCTCGCCCGTCTCAACCGTGTCGGTCTACCCTGAACTCCAGAGCCTGACGCGCCGGACGCGTTCCCTGGTGCTGGTGGTGGCGCTGGTCATCACCGATGTCGCCATGGTCGGTCTGGCTTTCTGGCTGGCCTACGTCGTGCGCTTCACGCTGGACCTGCCGCTGTTCTACCGCGACTCGGCGCCGAACGTGTTCTACTACGGCGCGCTGGTGGTGGCCTTCATCGTGCCGCTGTGGCTCGGCATTTTCGCCGTCATGGGGCTGTACAGCTCGGCCAACCTGGTCGGCGGCGTGCGCGAGTACAACCTGCTCTTCCGGGCAACGACGACCGGCCTGGTGCCGGTGGCGGTCCTGGACTTCCTGGTGCCCACTTTCCTGGTGGCCCGCGGCTGGGTTCTGGTGGCCTGGGGGCTCGCCTTTTTGCTGGTGGCGATCGGGCGCTTCGCGATGCGGCGCATCATCTACCAGTTGCGCGGGCGCGGCCTGTTCCTGGCCCCGGCCGTCATCGTCGGCGCCAACCAGGAAGGCCGCTGGCTGGCCGAGCAGCTCCTCAAGTCCCGGCACTCCGGCCTGAAGCTGGTGGGCTTCGTGGATGAGAAGGTCCCGGCCGGCACGCTGCTCTTCCACAACCTGCCGGCGCTGGGCTCGGTGGACCAGATGGACAAGCTCATCCGGCGCTACGGCATCGAAGAGGTGGTCCTGGCCACCAGCGCGATCTCGTCGCGCGACCGGATGCTGGAGCTGTTCAAGCGCTACAGCAACTCAGATCAGGTCAACCTGCGCTTGTCGTCGGGCCTGTACGAGATCATCACCACCGGTCTGCAGGTCCAGGAGCTGGGCTACGTGCCCCTGGTCAATGTCAACAAGGTCCGTCTGACCGGCTTCGACAGCGTCCTGAAGCTGGCCCTGGACTACTGTCTGACGATCCCGGGCCTGCTCGCGATCCTGCCGCTGCTGGCCCTGCTGGCCCTGGCCATCAAGCTGGATTCGCCCGGCCCGGTCATCTACCGGCGCCGCGTGATGGGCCTGAACGGCAAGCAGTTTGACGCCTTCAAGTTCCGGACCATGCACGTCAACGGCGACCGCATCCTGGATCAGCACCCGGAGTTGAAGGCCGAGCTGGCCCGCACCCACAAGCTCAAGAACGACCCGCGCGTCACGCGCGTGGGCGTCTTCCTGCGCAAGTTCAGCCTGGACGAACTGCCTCAGCTGCTGAACGTGCTGGCCGGCGAGATGTCGCTGGTGGGGCCGCGCATGATTGCCCCCCAGGAGATGGCCCAGTACAACCAGTGGGGCCTGAACCTGCTCACGGTGCGCCCGGGCCTGACCGGCCTGTGGCAGGTCAGCGGCCGCTCGGACGTCAGCTATGAGGACCGGGTCCGCCTCGACATGTACTACATCCGCAATTGGACAATCTGGCTGGACCTGCAGATCCTGTTCCAGACTTTCCCGGCGGTGATTCGCAGCCGGGGCGCCTATTAGCCTGGCGACGGGGGCCCGTCTCCAGCGGGCAGCTGCCTCCGTCTGAGGCCGGCGGACCCCCGCCGGCCTCATCTATAATGGGCGTTCGCTGTCTGTTCAGGAGCACGACCACGCATGCGAGTCCTGGTGACCGGCGGAGCCGGCTTTATTGGCTCCCATGTCGTCGACCGGTTGTTGGCCGAGGGTTACGAGGTCGCGGTCGTCGACGACTTGTCGGCCGGGCGGCGCAGCCACCTCAACCCCCGCGCGCGCTTCTATCAGCTGGATGTCCGGGACCCGCGCCTGGCGCAAGTCTTCGAGCAGGAGCGGCCGGATTTTGTCGATCATCACGCGGCCCAGGTGGATGTGCGCCGTTCCGTGGCTGACCCGCTGCTGGACGCCGACATCAACGTGCGCGGCTCGCTGAACGTCCTGGAGTGCGCGCGGCGCGTCGGCGTCCGGCGCGTGGTGTACAGTNNGTACAGTTCCACCGGTGGAGCGGTCTACGGCGAGCCCCAGTACCTGCCCTGCGACGAGCAGCATCCGGTCAACCCGATCTGCCCCTACGGGGCCAGCAAACACACCGTCGAGCACTACCTGTTCATGTATCGGCAGTTGTACGGCCTGGAGTACGTGGTGCTGCGCTACCCGAACGTCTATGGGCCGCGCCAGAAC
>DDSZ01000033.1:168-10915 GCA_002344205.1 Opitutaceae bacterium UBA2377 | reverse complement strand
CGGCGACGGCGAGCAGACCCGCGACTTCGTCTGGGTCGGCGACTGCGCCGAGGCCAACGTGTTGGCGTTGCGGGCGCCCCACGCGGCCGCCATCTACAACCTCGGCTGGGGGCGGCCGACCTCGGTGAACGAGGTCTTCGCGGCCCTGCAGACGGTTACCGCCTATCCCCATCCGCCCGCCTACGGCCCGGCCAAGCTCGGGGAGACGCGTTTTATCTACCTGGACGCGGCCAAGGCGCGCCGCGAGCTGGGCTGGCAGCCCACGGTCGACCTGCCCACCGGGCTGGCCAGGACCGCGGAATTTTTCGCGCAGAGTGAACGCCAACCATGATCATTGTCCAAGCTCCCTTGCGTGTCAGTTTCTTCGGCGGCGGTACCGACTTCCCGGACTACTTCAACGAGGAAGGCGGCTGCGTGCTGTCCTGCGCCATCGACAAGTACATCTTCGTCACGATCAAGAAGCGCTTTGATACCCTGCTGCGCATCGGCTACACGCGCCAGGAGATGGTCGAGAGCGTCGATCAGATCCGGCACGAGCTGATCCGCGAAGCGCTGCGCCTCACGGCAATCCGCGACGGCGTCGAGATCACCACGATGGGTGATATCCCCTCGGCCGGCTCCGGGCTGGGCTCGTCCAGCACCGTGACGGTTGGCGCCCTGCATGCCATGCACTCTTATCAGGGCGACCTGGTCACGGCCGAACAGCTGGCCCGCGAGGCCTGCGACATCGAGATCGGCCGTCTGGGCAAGCCGATCGGCGTCCAGGACCAGTACATTGCCGCTTTTGGCGGTCTGCGCCTGTTTGAGTTCCGGCCCGGCGGCCAGGTGGACAGCGAACGCGTGCGGCTGGATCCGGGTCTGCAGATGCGCCTGAACGAGAGCCTGCTGCTGTTTTTTACCGGCGTCACGCGCAAGGCGGACACGATTCTGGGCGAGCAGAAGCGCAACATCGCCGACCGCCGCGCGATCCTGCGCGAGATGAAGGCCATGGCCCTGCACGCCCGCGACGAACTCCAGTCCGGGCGGTTGGAGACGCTCGGGGACCTGCTGCACACCGGCTGGGAGCTGAAGAAGCGTCTGGCCAGCCAGATCAGCAATGGTGAGCTAGACGAGATGTACGAAGCGGCGCGGCGGGCTGGGGCGGTGGGGGGGAAGATAACGGGAGCGGGCGGCGGCGGCTTCTTGCTGCTGTACTGTCAGCCGGAGCGCCGGGCGGCGGTGCGCGCCGCCCTGAGCCATCTTCAGGAACTGCCGTTCCAGTTGGAACAGGACGGCAGTAAGGTGATCTTCAACTATCGACGCTGACAAAAACGGCTTCCCTGGGGGAAGCCGCGTTGGCGAAACATCGATTCAGGAAGACAGGCGCGAGGTGGTCGAGCGCTGGGGGGCCATCTCTGGCATAATGAGCGGCTCTTCCGCCCACGCTTCGGTCTCAGTGACCCGGGCCGAGGCCATGCACGCAATCAGCATGATGCTGGCGGAGGCCAGAACGGCCAGGATGCCAAGTGTGACCAGGATCGTCGCCATTGAGACTGCCTTTCTGGATCAACTTGCCTTGCGATAGTACTATTGTACCTGGGTTCGCCAATCGAGTCCATAAATAAGATATTAGCTGTGGTTGGAGGGCCTCTAACGAAGCCGGGCCCCTAACCGGGATCTACCGATTATGGAACTCCGTGACTACATCGCTCCCCTGCAGAAATGGTGGTGGCTGATTCTGGCGTCGATGGCGATCGGCGGCGTCTCGGCCTATTATTTCACCCGGGAATTGCCGCCGGTCTACATGGCGCGCACGACGCTGCTGGTGGGGCGCGCCATCTTTGAGTCCAATCCGACCGGCAACGAGTTTGGCCTGGGGCAGACGCTGGCGCGGGCCTATGCGGACCTGGCGCGGCGCGAGCCGGTGGCCCAGGCCACCATGGCCGAACTCGGGCTGACCGAGATGCCGGACTACGAGGCCTATGCCTTGCCGGATGGTCAGTTCCTGGATATCACCGTCACGGACAGCAGCCAGGAGTTGGCCCAGATGGTCGCCAACGAACTGGCCCGGCAGCTCATCCGGCAGAGCCCGTCCGGCGCTGTGTCCGAGGTCGACGCCAAGCGCCAGGAGTTCGTGCGCCAACAGCTGGACGAGCTGCAGACCAAGATCAACGACACCGGCGAGGCCATCACCCTCAAGCAGACTGAGCTGGCCGATTTGTCCAGCGCCTCGGAGATCGCGTCCGCCCAGGCCGAGCTGGAAGCGCTGGAGACACGCCTGACCTCGCTGCAGGCCAACTACGCCACCCTGCTGGCCAACACGGAACAGGGCGCCACCAATACCCTCTCGGTGTTCGAGCCGGCCGGGTTGCCGACCGAGCCGGTCGGCCCGCGCAAGACGCTGATCGTTCTGGTGGCGGTCATGGGCGGCCTGGTCTTGGCCACCGGCGCCGCTTACCTGATCGAGTTCCTGGATGACACCCTCAAGTCGCCGGACGACGTCGGCCGGCTGCTGCCCTATCCGATCATCGGCTACATCAGTGAGATGCAGCGCGGCAAGAACGGACTGCTCTCGGTCGCGGACGCGCCGCGCTCGCCGCTGGCGGAGGCCTTCCGCTCGCTGCGGACCAATCTGGAATTCGCCAGCGTCGACAAGTCACTGAAGACCATCCTGGTCACCAGCCCCACCCCCGGCGACGGCAAGTCGTCGACGGCCATGAACCTGGCCCTGATCATCGCCCAGGGCGGCAAGCGGGTCGTGCTGCTGGACGCCGACCTGCGCAAGCCCAGCGTGCACCGGCTGATGGGTATGCCCAACCGCGACGGTCTGAGCGACCTGTTCCGCGGCCACCTGAGCGTGGCCGACGTCCTGCGGCCGTGGCGCAAGGACAACGTCTCCGTCATCACCAGCGGCACCGTGCCGCCCAATCCCACCGAACTGCTGGGTTCCAAGCGCATGGACCAGGTGCTGGCCGAACTGCAGGAAATGGCCGACGTCGTCATCGTCGACGCGCCGCCGTTCTTCGTCGCCGACACCTGGGTGCTGTCGTCCAAGGTCAACGGCGTGCTGCTGGTGCTGCAGGCCGGCCGCACGCGCCGCAACGTCGTCCGCTCGATGCTGGACCAGATCAAGCGCGTCGGCGCGCCGGTGGTGGGCGTGGTGCTCAACCGGGTGACGCGCTCACGCGGCGCCTACAGCCGCTACGCCTACCTGAGCTATTTCTATTACAGCCGCGACGAGGGCGAGGGCGCCGGGCAACTGCCGGCGGTGCGCGCGCCGCGGGCCTTGCAGGCGATGCTGCGCAGCCTGCAGCGCCCGGCCGGCCGCGACGAGGCCGGCGCGGGCAGCGAGCCCCAGCTGGAGGCGCCCAACAACGGGCACGTCCACCGGGTGGAGGTGCTGCCGCCGGCCGCGTCCGAGCCGACCACCGAGCGCAACCGTGTGTCGCTGGACCTGCTGTATGCCATCAGCCGTGAGCTGGCCACGCAGCTGGATCTGCGCGACCTGATGCAGCGCATCCTGCAGATGACGCTGGACAGCGTCGGCGCCACCAGCGGCAGCATGATCGTGCTGGACGAGCGCGGCGACGCCATGGAAGGCGTCCTGATCTACCAGGGCAAGACCGCGGTCCAGACGGCCGAGCAGCTGGCGGACGTGGTGGAGCGCGGCCTGGCGGGCTGGGTGATCGAGAATCGCCGCCCGGTGGTGCTGAGCAACACCAACGACGACCCGCGCTGGCTGCGCCGCAACTGGGACGACAACCAGGCCGCCGCGGCCACACCGCGTTCGGCCATCAGCGTGCCGTTGATGGCCAACGACCGCGTCGTCGGCGTGCTGACGCTGGTCCATCCCAACGTCGGCCACTTCACGCGCGATGACCTGTCCATGCTCACCGCCATCGCCGTCGGTATTTCGTTCACGAGCCAGATGTACGCCAACTGACCGGCCGCGCGAGCCGGCGCCCAAAAAAGACCGGGGTGGACGGCACTGCCGTCCACCCCGGTCTGCGTTAACGCTCGGGAAGCCCGGCGTTACAGGCGATTGACCGCGGCCACGATCGTCTCCAGCTCCGCCGGGGTGAGCTGGGGATGAACGGGCAGGGAGATGACTTCTTTGGAGAGCCGTTCGGTCACCGGCAGGCTCACCTCGCCCAATTGCTCGCGGACGTAACCCTGCTGGTGGGCGGGCACCGGGTAGAACACGCCGGTGCCCACGCCGGCGTCGGTCAGCTGCTTCACGGCGGCGTCGCGATCGCGGCCGGCCGGCATGCGGACCGTGTACTGGTGCCAGACGTGGCCGTAGCCGTCCTTGACCTTGGGCGTAATCACGGACGTGATGCCGCCGTTCAGGACGGCGGCGTTGGCGCGGCGCTTGGCCGTGAAGTCCGGCAGGCGGTCCATCTGGGCGACGCCGATGGCGGCGTGCAGGTCGCTCAGCCGGTAGTTGTAGCCCAGCATCTCGTGATAGTAGCGGCGCTTCATGCCGTGCTGGCGCAGCAGCCGGCAGTGCTCGGCCAGGGCGTCGTCGTTGGTGGTGATCATGCCGCCTTCGCCCGTCATCACGTTCTTGGTGGCGTACAGGCTGAACATGCCGGTGCCGAAGCTCCCGACCGTCCGGCCCTGGTAGGTGGCCCCGACCGCCTGGCAGGCGTCCTCGATGACCTTCAGCCCGTGCTTGTCGGCGATGGCCTGGATGCGGCCCATATCGCACGGATAGCCGTACAGGTGCACGAGCAGGATGGCCTTGGTGCGCGGCGTGATGGCGGCCTCGATCAGATCGGGATTGATATTGAAGGTCTCGGCGTCCACGTCCACAAACACCGGCTTGGCGCCCACGAACAGGATGCAGTTGACGGTGGCAATGAACGTGAAGGCGACGGTGATGACCTCGTCGCCGGGGCCGATGCCGTTGGCGACCAGGGCCAGGTGCAGGGCGGTGGTGCCGGACGAGGTGGCGATGGCGTGCTTGACGCCGCTGGCGGCCGCGAACTTCTCTTCCAGCTTGGCCACGCGCGGGCCCTGCACCAGCATGCCGGACTCCAGCACCTCCAGCACGGCTTGTTTTTCAGCTTCGCCCAGGTAAGGCTTGGACACGGGGATCATGAAGGTTCCACTCCGATAAGGCGCCGCCCGCCTGGCGGGCCCAGCGCGCGGGGCCGGGACCGGGGGTCCGGCTTAGTTGTCGACGATCAGGCGCTCGTAGGTGGCGCGCGGGATCAGGACGGCCAGCCCGCTCTTGGGGCAGAGCAGACGGACGTCGTCGCCGCCCGCCGGCTGCTCGGGCGCCGCGCTCATTTTGGCGCCGGACGGGCTGACGAAACCGCGCAGGCGGGCCGGGTTGCCGAACACCAGGCCGTAGTCCGGCACGTCGCGGGTGACCACGGCGCCAGCGCCGACCATGGCCCACCGGCCGACGGTGATGCCGCACACCAGGATCGCCCCGGCGCCGATGGCGGCGCCGGTTCGCACGCGTGTCTCGCTCAACACCCAGTCGTCGGCGCTCTTGAGCGAGCCGTCTAGGTTGATGGCGCGCGGATTGCGGTCGTTGGTGAAGACCATGTGCGGACCGCAGAACACGCCGTCCTCCAGCACGACGCCGTGATAGACGGAGATGCCGTTCTGGATCTTGCAGTTGTCGCCGATGTGGACGCCGGCGTCGATGTAGACGTCTTTGCTGAGGATGCAGTTGCGGCCCAGGACGGCGCCTTCGCGCACCTGGCAGTGATTCCAGATCCGCGTCCCCGGCCCGATTTCGGCCAGGTCAGAGACTTCGGCGGTGGGGTGGATTCGGACGTTGTCGCGCTCACGCATATCGGTTTGGGCGCTCCTTTCTTGCAAAACCACTCGGAAAGCGCATGGCCCCATTATGCGGAGGGAGCGGCAAAAAAGACAGCCTGACCGCTGTCCTATGCGCCGCTGGGAAAGTTGGGGGTGGTTGGCGGGCCGGCCGGGCCGGTCACTCGAATTCCAGCTCGCTCAGCGCGGCCTCGTCCTCGGTCCACTCGCCCAGCGAGATCAACTCGATGTCGCCGAACATCGCGGACTGGCGCGCCTCGATCTTGCGGCGCTTGATGAGTTCGAGCGTGGCCAGGAACGTGACGACGATCTCCATCCGGCTCTGCGCCCCGGCCAGCAGCTTCTGGAACACCACATGCCCGCCGCGCTCGCGCAGCGAACGCGCGATCAGATGGATCTGATCGCGGATGGTCACCTTGGGCGGGGCGACGACGGTGCCCAGTTCGGGCTTGTCCGGCACCAGCGCCAACGCGCGCCGGACGGCCTCCAGCAGGTCGAGCGGGGTCACGCCGCTCAGGTCGAGTGTCTTCTCCACCTTGGGCGGCGGGGCCAGGCGCAGATAAGTGCGCAGGTTGGCGGTCTCGCGTTCGTGCAGGCTGTGGGCGATCTGCTTGTACTTCTTGTAGGCCAGCAGCTGGCGGGCCAGTTCATCGCCCGGATCTTCCTCGCCCGGCGCGCGCTCCACCGGCCGCGGCAGGAGCGCCTCGCTCTTGATCAGGACCAGGCGCGCCGCGATCACCAGGAAGTCGGCGATGTCCGCCAGGTTGAGCTGCTCCAGGACTTTGATGTAACCCAGAAACTGGTCGGTCACCTGGGCCAGCGCAACCTTGGTGATATCCAGCTCCTCGCGCTCGATCAGCTGCAGGAGCAGGTCGAGCGGGCCGGAGAAGACCGGCAGTTGGACGGTGTAAGCAGACGGCGAAGCGTTCATTGGAACCACAGGGCGACGACGACGAAGCCGCCGATGATCAACAGGACGATGACGAAGATGGCGGTCAGGGCGAGCCGTTGCTCGCGCGCCTGGCGGGCCGCCGCCGCTTGCAGGGCGGCTTGCCGGCGCTGGTCGATGGCCTCTAGCTGCGCCAGGCGCTGGCGGGCGCCGGCCTCTTCCTGCGCCGACACGGCCGCCAGGTCGCGGCGCTCCTGGTGGAAGCGCTCGCCGGCGTCGCCGGCCCGCTCGATCAGCGCGGCCAGGGTGTCCAGGCTGCGGCCGCAGGCCACGCAGCGTTCGGCCCCGCTCCAGTTGCGGGTCTGGCAGTTGGGGCAGGTGCGCCCCAGCGCCAGGTTGCAGCTCTGGCAGATCTCGGCGCCGGCCGCGTTGACGAACTCGCAGCGCGGGCAGACCGGCCCGGCCATCTCGTTGAGCTCGTTGCAGAAGGTGCAGCGCACGCGCCCATCCGGCTCCAGCTCCAGGCCGGCGCCGGTGCAATGGTAACACGTCAGCGCCTTGAGGGTCTGGCGCAGGGTGCGGGCCACTGGCTGCGCGGCCGCGGGGACCGGCGGCACCGTCTCGGCGTTGCTGGCGGCCTGGGCCGCTGGCGGCGCGGCGGGCGAGCTCGGGCGCGCGGCCGGATCGCCCGGCGTGAGGGCGGAGGCCGGGACGATGATCTGGGCCGCCGCGGCCGGGTTGTTCAGGTAACCCAGGAACTCCTCCGCGCTCTGGCAGCGCTCGCCGGGATCGCGGGCCAGGCTCTTGAGGATCAGGCGTTCCAGGCCGTCCGCCAGGTTCGGCTGCCACTGGCGCGGCGATGGCCGGACCGCGTGGGCGTGCTGGAGCATGATCGCCAGGGGCGTCTCGGCCTCGAAGGGCACGCGGCCGGTGATCAGCTCAAACAGGATCACGCCCAGAGCGTACAGGTCAGCGCGCTGGTCCACGGCCGCGCCCAGGGCCTGTTCCGGGGACATATAGGCGGGTGTGCCCGTGGCCGTGCCCGTGGCCGTCAACGTCTCGCCGCCGACCATCTTGGCCACGCCGAAGTCCGTCAGGACGACGCGCCCGCTCTTATCCAACATGACGTTGGCGGGCTTGACGTCGCGGTGGACGACGTTCTGCTTGTGGGCATAGGCCAGCGCCTGGGCGATCTCGCGCACGACGCGCAAGGCCTGCGCCTCGGGCAGCGTCTGGCCGCGCTGGGCCAGCTTAGCCAACAGCCGGTTCAGCGCATCGCCCTCGATGTACTCCATCACCATGTACGGCTGGCCGGCCTCGACGTCGAAATCGAAGACCTGGATGATGTTGGGGTGGCGCAGGGCGGCCACGTTCTTGGCCTCGCGCTCGAAGCGTTTCAGGAAATCCGGGTCGGCCGTCAGCTGCGGCAGGATCACCTTGAGCGCCACGTAGCGGTCCAGCGTGGTTTGGTAGGCGCGGTAGACCTCGGCCATGCCGCCGCGGCCCAGGCGCTGCACCACGCGGTACTTGCCGATCGTGCGCCCGGTCAGGTCAGCGGGTTGGTCCATGCGCCCGTCCTTTCACGGCCGCGGCGTGAGCAGCCGGTAGGTGAAGCCGTTCATGGCGATCTCGCCGGCCGGCTGGTAGTGCGCGCCCAGCGCCTCCAGCACCGGCGGCGGGTAGAACTGCGCGCGCAGGATGACGAGCCCGAAGGCCCGCGCCTCGATCTGGCGGATCTCCTCGGCCGGATCGAACAGCCCGGCCTGGTACATCACCAGCTGCACGAAAGGGTTGGTGACCACGGGCTTGCCGGCCGCCAGCACGAAGGCGGCCTCCTCGGAGAAGACCGGCCCCGGCGCCGCCCGGGCGCGCGCCATGATGGCGTAGCCGGCCTCATGGTCGGCGCGGGTGGGGCGCGGGCCCAGCTGGGTGTAACCCTGCGAGTCGTAATAGCCGCGGCCGGAATTGTCGGCCACGCCGAGCAGACGCGCCAGCGGGGCGTAGACCGGCCCGTCCGTGTAGACGTGCAGCGTGAGCCGGGTCTGGACCAGGACGAGCAGCGGCAGCACGACGGCCACGCCGATCCGGAACCACACCGAGCGGGTCGCGGCGGCGCTGCCCCTCAGCAGCTTCCCGACGGCCAGGCCGGCCAGCAGGCAGGCGGCGGCCGTGGTGGTGACGAAGTACGATTCACCGGCCCCGAACTTGCCGGACAGCGCGCCGTTGGCGAAGGCGAACGCGAACCAGACCGCGTAGGCCGAGAGACGGCTGAAGTACAGCTCGTAGATGAAGTAGCCGAAGGCGGCGACCGCGATCACGCCGTGCAGCTCCAGCCACTCGCGGTAGAAGCCCAGCGTCTGCTGGAGGTCATAGTCGTTGAGGTTGGCGCGGATGATGCTCACGAACCACCAGCCCTGCGTCTGCCAATCGATCCACAAGAACAGCCCGCCGCCCACCAGCGCCAGGCCCAGGCCGGCCGCCAGGGCGCGGCGCGGCCCGCGCAGGAACAGGTAGGCGAAGGCCGCCAGCGCCGTCGCCAGCGCGAGCGGCTTGGAGTAACCGGCGGCCAGCAGGGCGGCCAGGCCCAGCAGCAGACGCCGGTCCCGCCACGGCGCGGCCTGGACGGCGCCGGCGGCCGACCGCCAGTCGAAGCGCGCCAGGGCGACGATGGCCAGCGTCTCAAACATCACCATGGTCATGTGCTGGCGGAAGAGCGGGCCGATGGCGAACGTGTAATTCGACGCCAGGAAGAGCAGGCCGGTGAGCGCCGCGGCCAGCGTCTGGCCGGTCTCGCGGCGCACGGCCCAGGCCAGCGCGCCGGCGGCGACGAGCGAAGCCAGGAAACTGACCAGGCGTCCGGTCCACAGGTGCGGGCCGAAGACCAGGACGAGCGGCGCCGTCAGCAGGTGGAAGACGGGCGGGTAGATCGACGTATAGAACGGGAAGACCTGGCTGTCCTGGTACGGCCAGCGGCCCTGGGTGTGGAGCAGCGTGTCGTACAGCTCAAAGCCCTCGCCCTGGTCATAGTCGAACGGGAAACGCAGCAGCGAGGCCGTGTAGTGGCCGTACACCAGGAACTGGCCGACCAGGGCGAGGACGGCCAGGCCGAACAGCAGGGCGGAGAGCCAACGCGCCCAGCGGGGGAGGCCGTCAGGCGCCGGGCCGAGGATTGCGGTGCGCACCAGATCTCGCTTTGGCGGATCCCGCCGGGTCAGGCCGGGCGATCGCCCAGGGGCAGCAGGGCCAGGCCGAGCACGGTCAGCAGGCCGGCGGCCCCCAGCGCCAGGCTTTGGGCCGGCCCCAGGCCCGTCCATTGGCCGGCCCCGAAGACATCGGCGGCCAGCAGGGCGCTGGCCGCGCCCAACCCGGCGCAGACAGTCAGCCAGCCGAGTTGGCGTTTGGTAATTGGCGGATCCGGCGGGAACGACACGCCGCGATTATAGCATCGCGGACCGGCTGCAACTCGCGGCGCCGCCTCGCGTAAGGGTGGGTAGGAGACCTTCAGACGATGACGTTGATGAGTGAGCGGCGGCCGTCGCGGAGTGAGCGTTATTGGGCGATGGCCGCCCACCTGACCGCGCTGGTGACTGTGATCGCCGGCCTGGTCAGCGGCGGGGTGGGGGCCGTGGCCGCGCTCTTTGTGCCGTTAGGGATGGCCCTGTACTGGCGCGAGCGCTCGCCCTATGCGGCCTTCCATGCGCTGCAGGCCACGGTCTTCCAGGCCGGCGGCGCGATCCTGTATATTTTGACGGCGGTGGCCTCGGCGCTGGCCCTGGTCCTGGGCTGGCTGGTCACGGCCGCGGTCAGCGTCGCCCTGCTGGGTCTGGTGTTCCTGCCGGTGGCGGCCGGCCTGACGGTGCTGGTGCTGCTCGTCCTGGCGGCGGCGCCGGTGGCTGGCTTGCTGTGGGTGCTGCGTGGCGCCGATCAGGCTTTTCGGGGCCAGGCGTTTGAGTATCCCTTGGCCGGCCGGCTGGCGGCGCGCGCCCTGGCGTTCGAGGCGGTGCCGCGCCTGCGGTAAACCGGGCGCACGAAAAAGGCCGGAGCGGGTGGCTCCGGCCAATTCTGGTGAGGTGGGGTGAGGCA
>DDSZ01000033.1:0-148 GCA_002344205.1 Opitutaceae bacterium UBA2377 | reverse complement strand
CGCCGGACAGCAGCAGCAGCGCGTAGAAGCGGTTGTCGTAGCGCAGGTGCATGTAGTACAGGACCACCAGCGTGGCCTTGAGGACGGCGAAGATGACCAGCAGCGGGACCTTGATCGAGTCAAGCTCGGGCGGCACGAACGACACGAA
>DDSZ01000015.1:2274-4057 GCA_002344205.1 Opitutaceae bacterium UBA2377 | reverse complement strand
CCGTAGGCGTCGGAGGTCTTCAGGCACTTCGTCATGCAGATGAGCACGCAGCCGGCGAGGGCGCCGAGCTCGATGGGCACCCATTCGAGGGCGGCGGTGGTGATGATCGCGGCGATGACGCCCACGACAAAGGCGATTTTCCTCGGCTGCGGCTTGGCCGGCACGCGGGCGCGGTCGAAGAACATGAAGTCCTCGCCGTTGGCGGCGGTGTCGATNNCCGGGCATGATGGGCAGGGTCTCCAGTTGCTCGCGCACGTTCTTGCCCTGCCGGTGGAGGGCGAGGACGACCATGCGGTAGCGCTGGCGGAAGTTCATTTCCGTGACGGTGTGGCCGACGAGGGCGGAGTGGGGCGTGACGACCGCCTCGACCAGCGAGCCCTCGTGGGCGGCGATCTGCTCGAGGCCGAGGTTGAGTTCGGACACGAGATCGATGCCGGTCATCTGCCGGGTGTGCACGATGCCCTTCATCCGGCAGGCCATGATGATGCGGTCGCCGGCCTTGAGCTTGACGGCCTGCGGGTCGAGGTAGAGGGCAACGCCGTCGCGCACGACTTCCAGCACGCGGATGCCGCGGGTGCGGGTGAGCCCGGCCTCGTTGATGGTCTTGCCGAGCACGGGGGAGTCCGGCTGCACGAAGGCCTCCGTGATGTATTCGCGGCGCTCCTCGTCGGAAAGGATGGCGGTGAGCATTTCCCGCACGGGCAGCAGGCGCTTGCCGAGCAGGGAGAGGTAGATCGCGCCGATGATGGTCACGGGCACGCCGAGCCAGCCGAGCTCGAACATCGAAAAACCCGGGTAGCCGCGGGCGGTCACGATGCCGTGAACCACGAGGTTGGTGCTGGTGCCGACGAGGGTGCAGGTGCCGCCGAGCACGGCGGCGTAGGAGAGNNGCGAGTTTCAGCACGACCGGCAGGAAGACCACGACGACGGGGGTGTTGTTGATGAAGGCCGAGATGGCGGCGACCACGACCACCAGCACGAGCATGACGGCGGCGTAGGGCCAGCGGGCCGAGCCCTCGATCAGGCCTGAGATCCGGTCGATCGCCCCGCATTTGACCAAGGCCGCGCTGAGCACGAACATCGCGCCCACGGTGAGCGGGGCGGGGTTGGCGAAGACGGAAAAGGCGTTTTCCTTCGAGAGCAGCCCCGTGGCGATCAGCACGAGAAATAGCCCCAAGGCGGTGATGTCGGGCGGGAATTTCTCCCACACGAAGCACCCGAGCACACTGACCAGCAGCACAAAAACCAGGGCGATTTCCCAAGTCATCTCCACCTGCTTAGTGGGTGATGACAGGCTTTCCCAGCCTGTAATTACACTACGCAAACGGCTGATGACATGCGATATCGCCAAGGATCAAAAGAAAATCGAAATTTTGGCTTGCTCTAATTCATATTAAATCAATGTAGATTGAAAAAGTAGCCAATGAAGCTTTCCAAAAAAGGCGAATATGCGCTCCGCTCCCTGATCAACCTCGGCATCGCCGCGGAAGTGGGCCGGGATCTGGTGCAGGTTTCCGAGTTGGCGGAAAGCGACCAACTGCCGGTCAAGTTTTTGGAGCAGATCCTGCAGGAGCTGAAGGACGCCGGCATCGTCGCGAGCCAGCGGGGCAAGTTTGGCGGCTACCGGCTGGGGAAGCCGGCCAAGCATGTGACCATCGGCTCGATTGTGCGCCTCATCGACGGCCCGCTGGCCCCCATCGGCTGCGTGAGCCAGACCGCCTACGAAAAGTGCTCCTGCCCCGATGAAACCCACTGCGGCCTGCGCATGCTCATGCTGGACGTG
>DDSZ01000015.1:167-2240 GCA_002344205.1 Opitutaceae bacterium UBA2377 | reverse complement strand
ACCCTGCGCAAGATGCGGCGCGACGGTGTGCCGCTGCCTTTCGCCGTGGATGTGCGCGATCCTGCGGTGCGGCGTTCGCGCCGCCGCCAGGCGGCCGGCCTCCCTCCTTCGCGACTCGCGGAGGTTGACGGCGTGGTTACCCAACTGCTCGGCGATTATTCCATCTGAAACTTTTCACCATGGACTCCACCATTCCCGATACCGTGCCGGAGCCGGCGTTGCCCGAGTGGCTCGCCCTCGTCCGCGAAAAAGTCGAGCGGCTGCGCTTTGGCGTCGTCCAGCTCGTGGTCCACGACGGCCGCGTCACCCAGATCGAGTGCACGGAGAAGACGCGCCTCGGCTCCTGAAGCCTTTCACCTACCGGCACCACCGGAGGTTCAACCACCAACATCCATCCTACTGACCCGACCACGGGAAGTTCCCTATGAGACCGAATCCATTCCATGATTCCCATGAGGAACTTGCAAAGAACCGCCGTCCGGCGGGCGCTCGTCGCCACGCTGGCGTTTTCCGCCTTCATCCCTCCCGCACTCCACGGCGCTGACGCCGGGGAGCTGTCGGCCCTGCGCGAGCAGCTCCGGCTGCTGGAGCAGAAAATACTCATCCTTGAGCGCAAACAGGAGCTCAAGGACGAGGCCGCCGCCGCCGCGCCCAAGCCGCCCGTGGCTACCGTCACCGACGGTCGGATTGAGCTCGCCTCCGCCGATGGCGGCACCTCGCTTCGCCTGCGCGGCCTCGTGCAGGGCGACTACCGTTGGTATGACGCCGCGAACAACCCGAACGACACGTTCGTCCTGCGCCGCGCCCGCCTGATCTTCGAGGGCCGGTTCAACCAGCTCTTCAGCTACGTGGTGCAGCCTGAGCTGGCCGGCACGATCCAGATCCTCGACGCCAACCTCAACGTCGCCTTCTCGCCTGCGGCCAACCTGCGGATCGGCAAGTTCAAGACGCCCGTCGGCCTCGAGCAGCTCCAGTCTGACCCCGTGGCGTTCTTCAACGAACGCTCCGTGGCCACCAACCTGACGCCCAACCGCGACGTCGGCCTGGCGCTCCACGGCGACGTGCTCAACAAAACCGTGAACTATACCGTCGCGCTGCTCAACGGCGTGCCGGATGGCGGCAACAACGTCACCGGCGGCGCCGACTTCGACGCGGACAAGACCTTCGCCGCGCGCGTGTTCGCCACGCCGTTCATCAACGCGAAGAATTCGCCGATCAACGGGCTCGGTATCGGTCTGGCAGTCAGCGTCGGCGACTATGCGACCGCCGCGGGACGCACCGGCGGCTACCGCACCGACGGCCAGCAGACCTTCTTCGCCTACGACGCCTCGGTNNGCCGCCGGTCGTGGTGTCACCTGGTCGCCGCAGGGCTATTACTATCACGGCCCGCTGGGCATCCTGGCCGAGTATGTCGGCTCCGCCATCGAGGTCCAGCGCCCGGGCTTCGGGGTGCGCGAGGTCAGGAATCACGGCTACAACCTCTCCGTCGGCTATGTCCTGACCGGCGAGGCCGCCTCCTACCGCGGCGTCACGCCGAAGACGGTCTTCAAGCCCGCGGCCGGCACCTGGGGCGCGTTCGAGCTCGTCGGCCGCATCGCGGGCGTGGACGTGGACGACGCCGTCTTCACCGGCCCCGCGGCCGGCCGCCTCGCCAATCCCAACACCGCCGCCACCAAGCTCACGACCTACGGTCTCGGCCTGAACTGGCATCTGTCCCGATCCGTGCGCGCCAACTTCAACCTCTTCAAAAATGAATTTGATGTCGCGCCCGGCGCCGCCCCGGCGGCCAACGCACTCATCGCCGACGACGAGACGACCTTCATCTCCCGGGTGCAGGTCTCGTTCTAAACCCAAACCACAACCTGAAACTATACCTCCCATGAAATTCAAATCCCTCTTCACCGCCGCCCTGGCCCTNNGCTGCTCAACGTCTCCTACGATCCCACCCGCGAGGTCTATGCGGAGTTCAACCAGGCCTTTGCCGCCTACTGGAAAGAAAAGACCGGCGACAACGTCCGCGTGCGCCAGTCGCACGGCGGTTCCTCCCGCCAGGCGCGCTCGGTCATCGACGGC
>DDSZ01000015.1:0-126 GCA_002344205.1 Opitutaceae bacterium UBA2377 | reverse complement strand
GATCCCCGCCGACTGGCAGCAGCGGTTGCCGCGGAACTCCGCGCCCTACACCTCCACGCTGGCGTTTCTCGTTCGCAAAGGGAACCCGAAGAACATCCAGGACTGGCCCGACCTGATCCGCGCCGG
>DDSZ01000012.1:29805-105924 GCA_002344205.1 Opitutaceae bacterium UBA2377 | reverse complement strand
GAGGTGGACCGTGAATCGCGGCATCGCCCGGGGGCTGCGCATCGGTCTGGTCGGGGTGGCGCTCTGGCTGCTCTGGGTGGAATGGCGCCCGCCCGCCCGCCCGTGGCCGGAGGACCTCGCCCGGCCGGCGACCGCCGGGGCGTTGCGCGCCCTCCCGGTCGGCCGTGATTTTCTCATCAGCGGGCACGTCGAACCGTTGTCCGGCGAATCCGTCCGCGAATGGCAGGGACGGTTTGTATTCCGGCATCGCCAGCGGCAGGACCAGAGCAGCAGCGGCGGCAAGACGGTGCGGGTGGTTACGGTGGCGGAGCACCGGCCGGCCTTGCGCTGGGTGGGGCCGCAGGGGAATTGGATCGTGCCGGCCGACAGCTACGGGCTGGACTATGCGCCGCGGATCGCGCCGCGTTTCTGGCCGAGAAAATGGCTTTGGATGGCGCGCGTGGATGACTGGGACCGGAGCAGCACCGGGTTTCGTGCCGGAGAGCCGGCGCTGGCCATGGGCCGCATCGCCTCCGACGGCCAACCGCTTATCGTCGAACTGCTGCCAGGCACCTCTGAGCAGGCCGAGGCGCAATGGCAGGCCGTGGAGCGGCCGCGCGCTTATCTTATGCTCGCGGTCAAACTGGGGCTTAGCCTGGTGACGCTGGCGTGGCTTCTGCGTCGGCGGCCCACCGGTTCAGGCAAGGCAGCCCGGCCAAGGTTGTAATCCAAGACATGGATGGGTGAAGATCAGTGCCCGGGCTGCTGTCGCCTTTCGTCCAACCACCCGTGAAATCATGCAATTGATCCATCGCTATGTGCGGGCGCTCCTGATCGGGGTGGGCGCGACCCCCGCCGCGGCGCTGGCGGGGGCGATCCTGATGTTTGTCGCCGTTTGGGTCACGCAGCAGGAGGTCACGCTGCTCGTGGCACCATTTTTCATCTACATCGGCGTGGTATTCGGTTCGTGGCACGCGGCGCCGGTGATGCTGGGCGTCCTGCCGGCGCTGGCGGCGGCGGGCTTGTTGCGCGAAGGGCGCGGACCGATGTGCCTCTGGCTGGGGTTGGCGGCCGTCATCGGTGCGTTCCGCATGTATGCCATCGAGCCGGAAACCATGGCCGGCGAGGACCCGGTGGGCTGGGCGGTGATCCTGGCAGGCGGAGCCGGCGGATTGACGGGAGGCCTGGTGTTTCTGCTCGCGCGCCGGTGGATCAGGCGGGAGCGGGTGCCGGTGTCACCGCCGCATTAAATCTGAACGGTGCCGTTCAATTGCGAGCGGGTCGGTTAAGTTTTCAGACGTTCGGAGGGTTGTCTCCTGGCTGTGCAGACATCGATAGGCTCCTACCGGTTGAAATTGTGTGACCGGGCTTTGTTTTCCAGGGCACGGAGGTCGGCGGCGGCCTGCGGGTGATCGAAAGCGAGTGCGCGCCGCAGCCATTTGCGGCTTTCGTCGAGGTCGAGTTTTACGCCCTGGCCGTTCAGGTAGTGGTGGCCGAGGCCGCGCATGCCATCGGCGTTGCCAAGCGCGGCGGCGGCGCGGAAGGCGGTGAGCGCCTGCGCATACTCTTCGGCCTCGTGGTGGGCGACGCCTTGGGCCGCCTCGGCATTGCCCGCGCCGGTCATCGTGCGTTGAAGCTTCGCGCCAATGAGGGCGGTCCGGGCGTTCTCGGCCATGATCTGGTTGCGACTGTTGGGAGCTTTGCGGAAGTTTTCCTGACAGAGTTCGATCCAGTCGCTGGCCTCGGCAAGGTCACGCGCGACGCCTTTGCCATCGAGGTAGGCTGCACCCACGGCGTAAGCGGCTTGGGTGTGCCCCAGGGTCGCTGCTTGCTTGAGGAAGGGGAGGGCGGCGGCGTGGTCGCCGGCCTGGCGAAGGGCGTCGCCTTGGGCGAACTCAGCCGCGCCGGGCTCAATGGCATATCGTGGATCGGCCAGCGCCGTTTTGGCCTGCTCATGGCCGAGGTCTGCGGCTTGGCCAAGCCACTTGCGGGCGGTGACCAGGTCAGGGGCCACGCCTTCTCCTTCCGTGTAGGCCAGACCCAGCATGTAGTGGGCGTCGGGGTGCGCCAGCGAGGCGGCTTGTTCAAAACGGGCGATCATCCGGTCGCTCTCCCCTGATTTATAATTTATGACGCCTTCGTTGTAGAGTTCCTGACCGAGGGCGGTGCGCAAGCCGGTGATAAGGTCGATTTGCCGCGTGGAGCCGAGTTTTTGGGCGAGGTTGAGTGCCGTGGCGGAGTTATCGAGTGCCTTGGCCCAATCCTTCGCATCAACGGCGCGAACGGTTGCCGCAACCAACCCGGCGAGGGTGGCTTCGAGTTCGGCGGCGTCCCCGGCGGAAGGGGCGGGAGCAGCGGGACGTGGCGTTTCACGGGTGGCAATGGCATTGGCCTTCTTTAACGCCTCGGTGGACTCGGACATTTTCGCGGCGGCCTCGCTCATGACGCGATTCACGGCGATCTGAGACTTGAGAAATTGCGCCGCAGCCCATTCGCGGGTGTTGGCGGCGCGGTTGCGCTCGGCCAGCTTGGGGTCGAGCGCGATGGCGGTGGTGTAGGCTTTTTCGGCATCCTCGGACCGTTCGAGCCACCAGAGGATGTCGCCCCGGAAGTGATGCACTTGGGCCAACTGCGTTTTGGTAGGAGCACCGGTGCGTTGAGCGATAAAGGCGTCGGCATCGGCCAGAGCCTCGGTATGTTGACGGGCGTAGTAATGGGACGCCATGCGATTGAAGCGCGCATTGAGGTGGTATGAGTTGCGCTCGAGCGCGGCGTTGTAGTCGGCGATGGCGGTGGGGTAGTCGCGCGCGGCATAGTGCAGGTTGGCTCGACTGACATAATTGTCCGCACTACCATTCACGCGAATGGCCGCGTTGTAATAATGGAGCGCGGCCTCGGTGTTTTTGGCGCGCTTGGCCTGTTCGGCGAGGTCGAGGTAGTCGAGGTCGCGACGTTTGAGGGCGTTCCAGTCACCGAGGTGTTGACCCGCTGCGTTGTAAACCGAGCCGCGGAGAATCCGTTGGTCCGTCTGGCCCTCAAAGCGCATGTCGCCTTGGTTGAAATGCACCTTGAACCAGCGCCCCCGATCTTCCCTCATTTCCTCGATGCGCGCCGTGTAGCGCGACGCAGAGGAAGTCAGCGGGTTGGTGACGACGGTGTCCACGGTGCCATTGGGCCCGGTGAAACGGATGTCCATGATCTGCCCGCGACGTCCGCCGATGATGTTCACCGTGAGGCTCCAGTGACCGGGCAGGTTGCGGCGAAAATCGCCGGGGTATTCCTCGAAGGCTTGGAAAACGGCGTTGGCGGCAGGGAGGCCGGTGGCGGCAGTCTCGGGAACAGTGGGCAGGGGTTGGCTTTTGATCACGAGATCGGCCAGATCGCGGATCTGCTGGTTTTGCTGCGGAGTGAGAAAGGGACGGAACAGCGGGAGGTTCGGCCTATCCACGCCCATCAACACCTGCTGGGCGCTTTGAACATCACTCTGGACGAGGGTTTTGAAATCGGCGCGCACGAATTCCGCGGCGGCTTGCGGCGAGAGGCCGGTGGCGAGGATGGCGAGGTGATAGGCGACAAACTGCGCGCCGAATTCGCGACCGCGCACGGTGCCGGGGGTGGGGCGGAACGCGTCGCGGGCGCGGCGGTAGGCGGCGCGGAGTTGTTCGGTGGTGGCGGGGTGTTTTTCCAGGAAGAGTCTGACATCGGGATCGTGCTGGCGATGGGGGACGACGCCGCGCCGGGCGGAGGCGGCGAAAAAGGCGTCCCAATCGGCGGCGTTGCGGGTGATGGGGGAAAGCTGCGGGGCGGGCGTGGTAACGGCTGCCGGTGCGGGCGGTTTAGCGGAAACCACCGGTGTCGCTGACCGAGCTGCCGGGGTGGACTTGGTGACCGGTGCGGGTGCGGGGCGGGTGGCAGTCGCCACTGTCGCCGGATCGGGTGAAGCGGAGGGTGCGGCGGCGAGTTGTTGGCGGAGCGCGGCGTGTTCGCTGGGGGTGCCGAGACCGGCATCGAGCATCGTGCGCAGTTTATCGGCGGCCGCGGCGTGGCCCTTGGCGGCGGCCGCACCATACCAGCGCATGGCCTCGGCTTCGCTCTTTGCGGCACCGTAGCCCTGAGCATGGAGTTCACCGAGCTGAAACATGGCTTCAACGTGGCCGGCCTCGGCGGCCTGGCGCATGAGCGGACCGGCGGTCTCGGGATCGACGTTTTGCATCGCGAGCATCGCGCGCTCGAAATCGTCTGCGCCGGGAACGGTGGTTTGCCCCGGGAGGGACAGAGCGCCGGTGAGAAAGAGCAGAAGACCGGGCAGGACACGCAGAGATTTCATGGAGAGTGATGAAGTTTCAGCCGTGAGGCGGCGCGCTCTGCTAGGAAAGCACCCTGGCGAAAGCCGGATTCAGCCTTGGCGGCCGAAGTGCGAAGGCAATGCCAACCGACCGGCGAGCCTACGCATAGTTACGAAGGCCAATGTAATCATCCACCCGGAGGTTTAGGTCAGCTTGCCGGCGTGGAAACGAATCGCGCGCTGGTAGGCGGTGAGGCCGGGGTCGTCGCTCGTGTCGGCGATGACCTCGAGCAGCAGTTTGGTGGCCTCGGTATGCCGGCCGAGATCGTGGAGCGTCAGCGCGAGGAAGACGTCGAACTCGCGGTTGTCGGGGAACTGGGCCCGGCCGGAGCGGAGGACTTCGGCGGAACGTTCGTGTTGGCCGAGGTTGCGCAGGGTCGAGCCGAGGCCGAGCAGAGCGCCAGAGAGTTCGTTGGGCGGCAGACCGAGGGCGACGGCCTTTTCGTAGAACGGCAGCGCCTCGGCCTCGTGGCCGAGCACGTCGCAGGTCCACGCGAGCTGGTAGTTGATCTCGGCGACGTTGGGGAAGCGCGCATCGAGCTGCTTAAGCAGGTCGAGCACGTGGTTGATCTGCCCGCCGTGGCGGGCGCCGGTGATGGCATCCAGCTCGTCACGCCATGGATTCATGGCGTGAGCGGTAAGTGATAAGCTGTAAGCAATAAGCTCAAGTCCGTCAGCAACGTGGAGTTGGGTGCTTGGCTTGCCGCTTATGGCTTGGGGCTGGCGGCCTTTTTCTCCGGCAGGGCGCGGGTGGCGACCTCGGTCCGGAGTTTGGCGAGATAGGCGTCGGCGGTAATCACGCCCTCGTCGCCGCGGGCGCGGCTGCGGACGGAGACGCTGTTGGCCTCCGCCTCTTTTTGCCCGATGACGAGGGTGTAGGGCACCTTGTCGAGTTCGGCGCGGCGAATCTTGGCGCCGAGCTTGTCGGAATGCTCGTCGAGCGTGACGCGGATGCCCTCGGCGTGGAACCGGGCGGCGAGGGCGCGGCCGTGGTCGAGCTGCTTGTCGCTGATGGGCACGAGGCGGACCTGCTCGGGCGCTAGCCAGACGGGAAAGTCGCCCGCGAAGTGCTCGATGAGGAAGCCGATGAAGCGCTCGTGCGTGCCGAGCGGCGCGCGGTGGATGCAGAGCGGGGTGGCCTTGGTGTTCTGCGGGGTGATGTATTCGAGGTTGAATTTCCGCGGCACGGCGAAGTCCACCTGGTTGGTCGCGATGGTGAACTCGCGGCCGATGGCGCTCCACACCTGCACGTCGATCTTGGGGCCGTAGAAGGCGGCCTCGTTGGGCACCTCGACGAAGTTGATGCCGCTCTCCACGAGCACCTGGCGCACCATGTCCTCGGTCTTCTTCCACAGCTCGGGCTCGTTGACGAACTTCTGGCCGAGCTTCGCGGGATCGTGGGTGCTGAAGCGCATCTGGTATTTGCCGAGGCCGAAGATGCTGAAATACTTCAGATACATCTCGTTCACGGCCTTGAACTCCGCCGCGAACTGTTCCTCGGTGCAGTAGATGTGCGCGTCGTTCATCTGCATCGAGCGCACGCGCATGAGGCCGAGCAGCTCGCCGCTCTGTTCGTAGCGGTAGCAGGTGCCGTATTCGGCCATGCGCAGCGGCAGGTCGCGGTAACTGCGGGGGAGCGCGCCGAAGAGCTTGTGGTGATGCGGGCAGTTCATCGCCTTCAGGTAGTAGCGCTGGGTCTGCTCCTTGCCGTCGTCGCTCAGCTCCATCGGCGGAAACATGGAGTCGGCGTAGTAGGGCAGGTGGCCGCTGGTGAGATAGAGGCTTTCGCGGGCGATGTGCGGGGTGCGGACGCGCTGGTAGCCGGCGGCGAACTCCGTCTCCTTGGCGAGCTTCTCCAGCTCCTCGATGATGACGGTGCCTTTGGGCAGCCAGAGCGGCAGGCCGGGGCCGACGTCCTCGGTGTCGAAGGTGAACAGCTGGAGCTCCTTGCCGAGCCTGCGGTGGTCACGGGCTTTCGCGAGTTCGAGGTTCTCGAGGTATTGCGCGAGTTCCTCCTTGGTCGGAAAGGCGGTGCCGTAGATGCGCTGGAGTTGCTTGTTCTTCTCGTCGCCGCGGTGGTAGGCACCGGCAATGGACAGGAGCTTGAAGGCCTTTAGCTTGGACGAGTAGCGCACGTGCGTGCCGGCGCAGAGGTCCATGAACTCGCCGTTCTGGTAGAAGGAGATTTTTTCACCCTCGGGAATGTCGGCGAGCCGGCCGAGTTTGTAGCGTTCCTGGCCGCGCTCCTTGATGATGGCGACGGCTTCCTCGCGCGAGACTTCCTTGCGTAGGAAGGGTTGGTTTTCGTCGGCGATCTTCTTCATCTCGGCCTCGATCTTTACGAGATCGTCGGCGGTGAATTTGTGGTCGAGGTCGATGTCGTAATAAAAGCCGGTCTCCGTCGGCGGGCCGATGTCGAGCTTGGCGTCGGGGAAAAGACGCAGGACGGCGGTCGCGAGGATGTGCGAGCCGGAGTGACGGAGTTCTTCGAGCGGGGACATGGGCATGGGAATTGGCGGTAGGCTGTAAGCAATAAGCTTTAAGCTTTTTTCAGGGGTTCGAGGGAGTAACCGTCTTTGCGGTCGAGCATGGACCAGCCGGCGGCGGTGAGTTCCTTGCGCAGCGCGTCGGCGGCGGCGAAGTCCTTGGACTGCTTCGCGGCCCAGCGTTTTTCGGCGAGGGCGGAGACTGCGGCGGGGGCTTCGGCCTTGGGAGCGGAGGCTGCGTTGAGATCGAAGCCGAGGGCAAACATCACGCGGTCGAAGCCGGCGGTGTCCACGCCTGCCGTGCCGCGGTTGACCAGCGTAAACAAGGCACCCAACGCACCGGGAGTGTTAAGATCATCGTCGAGGGCGGCAAAAACCGCGGCAAAGGTATCCGGGGTGCCACCTTGGGCGGACAGGGTGGCGCGATAGCTGCGCAGGGTGGACAGTGCCTTCTCCGCCGCATGTAGCGAATCCAGCGTGAAATTGAGCTGCTTGCGCGGGTGCCCGGCGAGCAACGCATAGCGGACGGCCATGGGGGAGTAGCCCTTTTCCAGGAGGTCGGAGAGGGTGTAGTAGTTGCCCTTGCTCTTGCTCATCGTGGTGCCGTCCACGAGGAGGTGTTCGCTGTGATACCAGTGGTTGGCGAAGGTGGTGCCGTTGCAGCACTGGCTTTGGGCGATCTCGTTTTCGTGATGAGGGAAAAGCAGGTCCACGCCGCCGGTGTGGAGATCAATGGTGTCGCCGAGGTGTTTCTTGCTCATCGCGCTGCACTCGATGTGCCAGCCGGGCCGACCCTCGGACGCGCCGCGCGGTCCGGGCCATTTCACGTCGCCATCTTCCGCAGGCTTGTAAGCTTTCCAGAGCGCGAAGTCGGAGACAGAGTCCTTGTGGTCGGCGTCGGCGACCGCGTTGGTGATTTTGAGTTCGCGCTCCTTGATGCGGGAGAGCGCGCCGTAGCCGGGGAAGGAGTCGATCTTGAAATAGACGGAGCCGTCGGCAGCGCGGTAGGCGTTACCTTTTTCCATCAGGCACTCGATCATGCTCACCTGCTCCGGGATGTGGCCGGTGGCGGTGGGCTCGACATGAGGCGGGAGGCAGTTGAGGGCGGCGCAGTCGGCGTGAAACTTGTCGGTCCACTTTTTCGTGATTTCGGCGAGCGGGCGTTTTTCCTTCTGGGTCTGACCGATGGTGCGGTCGTCCACGTCGGTAAGGTTGCGGACGTGTTTCACCTTGTCCGGGCCGAACTCCAGTTCGAGCAGGCGGCGGAGGACGTCGTTGACGACGAAGGTGCGGAAATTGCCGATGTGGGCGGGAGCGTAAACCGTGGGGCCGCAGTTGTAGAAACGGAAGACGCCGTCAGGCTGGGACGGCCGGAGCGGCTTCAGGGAGCGGGTGAGGGAATCGTAAAGCTGGATGGCCATGAAAACAGAAGGGTAGGGCTAACAGGTTTTCCGCCGGGGCGGAAAGGGTTTTTACAGGACGGGGCCGGTCGCCAAGTCGGGCGGGCCGGCCGGGGCTGTTGCGGATTCAGCAACAGCAGCCCGTAGTTCGCGCGGACGTCGTCCGGCGAGCGGGGTTGCAAAAACGTGTGGCGGCCGGCAGCATGACGGTTTAGATTTTTGAACCTCACCGCCTATGTCCCGCGACTTCAAGCTCGATCTGCCCCTCCGTCCCCGGCGCCTGCGCCGCACCGCCAGCCGGCGTGCCCTCGTGGCGGAAACCGTGCTGCGGCCGGAGGATTTCATTGCGCCGTTGTTCGTGGTCGAGGGCCGGGCCCGGCCGGAGCCGATCGCCTCGATGCCCGGGGTGTTCCGGCTGAGCATCCGCGATCTGGTGAAGGAGTGCCGTGAGCTGCACCGGTTGGGCGTGCGCGGCGTGGCGCTGTTTCCCAAGCTCGACGCCAAACTGAAGGACGCCGAGGGCACGCAGGCGCTGAACCCCGACACGCTCGTGCTGCGGGCGGTGCGGGCGGTGAAGGCGGCGGTGCCGGAGCTGACGGTCATCACCGATGTCGCGCTCGATCCCTACACGAGCCACGGGCACGACGGCGTGCTGAACGGGGCGAAGGACGACGTGGACAACGACCGCACGGTGGCGATTCTCCGCGAGATGGCCGTGTTGCAGGCCGAGGCCGGTGTGGATTTCGTGGCGCCGAGCGACATGATGGACGGACGCGTGAAGGCGATCCGGCAGGCATTGGACGCGGCGGGCCACACCGATACCGGCATCCTGGCCTATTCGGCGAAATACAATTCCGCCTACTACGGGCCTTTCCGCGACGCGGTGGGCAGTGCGCAGGCGGCCGGCACGAAGCTGCTGAGCAAGGCAACCTACCAGATGAACCCCGCCAACCGTCGCGAGGCGGTCGAGGAGGTGAAACTAGATGTGGCCGAGGGCGCGGACATCGTGATGGTGAAACCCGCCGGGCTCTACCTCGACATCATCCGCGAGGTGCGCAACGCGACGCGCCGGCCGGTGGCGGCCTACCAGATCTCGGGTGAATACGCGCAAATTCACGCCGCCGCGAAGCTGGGCTGGCTCGACCTCGCGCGCTGCCGGGAGGAATCGCTGCTCGCGATCAAGCGCGCCGGCGCCGACCTGATCCTGACGTATTTCGCCAAGGACATGGCGAAGCTGCTGGGGTGAGTTGCAGGGCGGGATCGCCGAATCCCGCCTTCGCTTATCCAAAGACTTGAGGCGGGGTGCGGAGACCCGCCCCACATCAGAACGGCGAGCGCGGGACCTGCACGGAATCGCCGGGCATCATCAGCGGATCCTGCGCCGGGTTGCGTTGGGCCAGCTTCACGTTGAGATCGTAGGCCTGCTGGTCGCGCACGAGCGAGACACGGGTCTCGCGGGCGTAGAGGGTGAAGCCGCCGGCGGATTGGATGGCCTTGGCGAGCGTGAGGTCGGGCGTCCAGATGATGCGGCCGGGGCGCGTGACCTCGCCGCCGACGTAGATGTAGCGCTCGGTCACGGAGACGGAGACGTCCATCGCGGTGTAGAAATTGCGGGCGATGTAGGTTTCGCGGATGCGCTGGGCGAGCTCCCCGGTGGTGGAGTTGGCGGCGGAGATGGTGCCGATGTAGGGCAGGCTGATCAGCCCCTGTTCGTCGATTTGCACGGGGTGCGCGCTGGGATCGGGGATGCCCTGCAGGGCGATGGTGAGCGAGTCACCTGGGCGCAACTGCGCGGAGGAGGTCGTCGCGGGAATGCGCGGGTTTTCGCCGGTCACGGTATCCGACTGACAGCCGGCAAGCAGGAGCAGGGAGGCAGACAGGAGGATGCCGGAAAGCCGGGAGCGAAGAAGGGAGGCCATGCTGCGTGGGTGGTGGGCCAATCGCGGGCAAAACGCAACCCCGTCCGCTGCGGGCGCGGGCTCAGCGCTTCCGCGAGCGCTTGGCGGGACGCTCGTCCTCGTCGGCGTCATCTTCGTCGCCGTCGTCGTCCTCATCCTCGTCTTTTTCTTTGTCGCCGTCCTTGCCTTCCTCGTCATCGGCATCCTCGTCGTCTTCGTCCCACTTGAGGGAGCCGTCGTTTTTGAGTTTCTCCTCTTCCTCGGCGTCGATCTCGGGGAGATCCTCGTCTTCGTCGATTTCCTTGGCGGGGGCCTCGTCGTCGGACTCATACCCGGCGGGCATGAAATCCAGGATGGCGGAGAGTTCCTCGAAGGTGTGGATGGCCTTGCCCTCGATAAAGCTGGCGTTCTGCTCCTCGCGGATCTCGTCCTCGACCTCGTCCACGGTGAGTTTGGATTCGAACTCGAAGAGGTCGTTGAGCATCTTCACGCGGCAGCGGGTGAGGTGGTCGAGCAGGTCGGCGTAGGGGCCGTTCTCCTCGTCGAGCGTGTCGGCGAGGGCGAAGAGCTTGTCGTCGGACTCGAAGAGCGAATCTTTCACGCGCTTGAGGCGGACCTTGCCGTTGCCGAGGTCTTTCTCGATGCGGAAAGGGATGAAGGCGGACTCGAACACATCCTGGTCGAAGCCGTAGTCGCGCAGGGCGTCCACGAGTTCGATGAGGTGGCTGACTTGGCGGGGGTCCACGATGCTGAGGCCGTCCACATCCCAGCGCACGGGATCGCTGGTCTCATGCACCCACCAGTTGTGGTCTTCGCCGAGTCGGATAACGCACCAATCGAGAGTGGAAGTAGCTTTGGCCATGAAGCGGTAAATTGTCGCGCAGCGTGCTAGGCGAGTTTCAAAAAACAAGCAGAAAACGCACCGATTTGCGGAGGGGGCGGCGGATGCTGAAAACGGGGCCGGTCCAAGGATTTAGGTGTCGCGGCACTTGATTTTTTGTCGGGTGGTTTCACTGTCGCGCCCATGGGGCATTTTTACGAATCCATCCTGCGTCCGCTGCTCTTCCGGCTCGACTCCGAGCATGCGCATGAACTGGGCGTGGATGCGCTGGCGGCTTTGGGGCGGTTGGGTCCGGTTTGCCGGATCATGGAGGCGTGCAACCGTCTGCCGGCCGCGGCCCGCCGGCCGGTCGAGTGCTTTGGGCTGCGTTTTCCGAATGCGGTGGGGCTGGCGGCCGGTTTCGACAAGAATGCCCGCGCCTGGCCGGCGGCGGCGGCGCTGGGCTTCGGGCATGTCGAGATCGGCACGGTCACGCTCCTGCGGCAGCCGGGCAACGATCGGCCGCGGCTCTTCCGCTACCCGGCGGAGGAGGCGGTGATCAACCGCATGGGTTTCAACAACGACGGCGCCGCGGCCGTGGCCGCGCGGCTCGCCGGGCGGCCCGGCCCCGGGCAACGCCGCATCCCGCTCGGCATCAACCTCGGCAAGTCCAAAGTCGCGCCGATTGACCAGGCCGTGGCCGATTACCTCGGCAGTTTTGAGCTGCTGGCGGATCAGGCCGACTACCTCGTGCTCAACGTGAGCAGTCCCAACACCCCGGATCTGCGGCGGCTGCAGGACGAGGACCGCTTGCGCGAATTGCTCGGCGCCGTGGCGGCGGCCAACCGCGACCGCGCTGCGGCCGCCGGAAAAGCGCGCAAGCCGCTGCTGCTGAAAATCGCGCCGGATTTGAATTTCCGCCAGATCGACCGGGTGCTGGCCGTGGTCGAGGAGTTCCGGCTCGATGGCATCATTGCGACCAATACCACGCTGGCCCGGCCGGGCGCGCTGGCCGCGGCGGGCGAGGTGGGCGGCTTGAGCGGGCGGCCGCTGCGCCGGCGCTCGACCGAGATTATCAATTACATCGCGCGGGCCACGGCGGGCCGGCTGCCGATCATCGGTGTGGGCGGGATCACGGATTTCGCGAGCGCGGCCGAGAAGCTCGATGCGGGCGCCAGCCTGGTGCAGCTTTACAGCGGGTTGATCTACCGCGGCCCGTTTTTCGCCGGCCGCCTCGCGTGGGCGCTCTCCGACCGGCAACGACGCTGAGCGGCGGCATTTGCTGCTTTCCGTTGGCAGGGGATCTGCCAAAAAGGGAGTTTACCGATGAACGACCTCGATCTTGGCGCGACCATCAAGGGCTTTTCGCAAGGCCAGAAGATTTTCGGACGTTACACCCTCAAGCGCCTGCTCGGGCGCGGCGGGATGGGCGTCGTGTGGCTGGCGCGGGATGACTCGCTGGAGCGGGAGGTGGCGATCAAGATGCTGCCCGAGATCGTGGCCAACGACCCGGTGGCGGTGAAGGAGCTCAAGCGCGAGACCGCGAAGAGCCAGCGCCTCAGCCACCCGCGCATCCTGCGCACCTACGATTTCGTCGAGGCCGGCGCGTTGTGCGGCATCACCATGGAGTATGTCGAGGGCGGCACCCTGGCCGCCAAGCGGCTGGAGCAGCCCGGCGAGGTGTTTGCGCCGGAGACGCTGGCGGGCTGGGTGCGGCAGTTGTGTGAGGCCCTGGAATACGCGCACCGCGAGGTGCAGCTGGTGCATCGCGACCTGAAGCCCGCGAACCTCATGCTCGACCGGGCGGGCGACCTGAAGGTGGCGGATTTCGGCATCGCGGCGAGCGTGAGCGACAGCGTGTCGCGCGTCTCGCAGCAGGCCGGCTCCAGCGGCACGCCGGTTTACATGAGCCCGCAGCAGATGATGGGCGACAAGCCCGCCGTCACGGACGACGTCTATGCGATGGGGGCGACGCTCTATGAGCTCCTCACGGGCAAGCCGCCGTTTCACTCGGGGAACATCATCTTGCAGGTGCAGAACAAGGTGCCGCCCGGCGTGAATGCGCGGCGGGCCGAACTGGGCATCACAGCCGCGCCCGTCCCGGCCGCATGGGAGTCCGTGATCGCCGCCTGTTTGGCGAAGGAAGCGCGGGACCGGCCGCAAAGTGCGCTGGAAGTAGCCGAGCAACTGGGGCTGGCCGCCCGGGATTCGCGCGGCGCAATCCCTCCGCCTGCGACTTCCCCGGCGGTGACTGCGCCGGTGGCCACGCCTGCGCCCGCGCCGGTATCCGCACCCAAGCCGGGCAAATCACGGGCGCCGCTTTTCGCCGCGGTGGCCGCGGTCTGCGTGTTGGCCGGGGCGGCCGGCTATTATTTTGCCGTTTATGCGCCGGCTCGGGAGGAACGCCGGGCGGCCGAGCAAATCCGGACCGTCTGGGAGCCGGCCCGGGCGATGGTGCTCGGCCGAATCGACTCCATGGCGGACGGTTCGCCGCCGGCCTTGCGCGACGAAGTTCAGGGCGTGGTGGATGATTTCTTGCGCCGGGCACCGGTGGCTTATCAGACGGAAGTGGCTTCCCGCTGGCCCGCCCGCCTCGCGGCCTGGGAAGCCGCGCGCCAAGCCGCCGCCCGCGGCGGTATCGTGGTCCGCACCACGCCGGCCGGAGCGGAAGTGCAGGTGGGGGCGATCGCGCTGGAGCGCTCGCCGCTCAACCTGCGCGACCAGCGGCTGGGCAAGTATCCCGTCCGCGTGAGGCTCGACGGTTATGAGGAATGGTCCGGTGAGATCGAGGTGGTGGAGAACCGGTTTGCCGAACTCAACGTCGCGCTGGTTCGCAGCACGGGCACCGTCACCCTGAGCACCGAGCCGGCGGGATTGGACTATGTCCTGCGCGGTGAGGTCACGCGGAGCGGGCGCACGCCGGCGAACTTGGAAAATCTGCCCACCGGGCGTTATGAGGTGACTTTCACCCGCCCGGGCTGGCCGGAGCAAAAGGCCGCGGTGGACGTGATGCGCAACCGCACGGCTGCGGCGCAGGCGGGATTCTTGGCGGGCGGCATCGAGCTGAACTCGGTGCCCGGTGGTGCCCAAGTGTGGGCCGGTGGCCGGCAGATTGGAGTTACCCCACTTGTCTTGCAGGAGGTGCTGCCGGGACACTACGACTATGAACTGCGGCTCGCCGGTCACCAGTCCTCGGCGGTTGCGCTCAGGGTGGCCTCCCGCCAGACCGTCCGGGAAAACATCTTCCTGCAGCGGCTGCCTTACCCGCAGTCCGGCGAGGCGCACGAGAATACCTTGGGCATGAAGTTTTTGCCGGTGCCGGGGATCGGTGTGCTGGTCTCGATCTGGGAGACGCGCGTGCAGGATTTCGAGGCGTTTGTGAACGCGACGGGACACAATGCCACCGAGGGCATGTTCTCCGTGCAGGCCGGCAGTTGGAAGCAAAAGGGCGACAATTGGCGCACCCCGGGCTACACCCAAGGCCCGGCCCATCCGGTCGTCGGTATCAATGACGAGGATATCAGGGCCTTTTGCCGTTGGCTCACGGAGAAGGAGCGTCGCGAAGGCCGGCTCGCGGCCAACCAGGAATACCGGCTGCCGACCGATGCGGAGTGGGAGGCTGCCGCCGGTCCCGACACCTTCCCTTGGGGCAACCAATGGCCGCCGCCGGGTTCCGTCGGCAATTACAACGGGGTCGAGGCGCCGGGCACCGATTGGCCGAGCAACTGGACGCCGATTGCGGGCTATAATGATGGTTATCCGCGCGCGGCCCCGGTCGGGTCGTTCCCGGCCAACCGCCATGGCATCTACGACCTCGGTGGCAACGTTTGGGAGCGCATCGGCGGTCGGGCCAACGGCATGCGGGGTGCGGCCTTCAACAGCTACGACCGCAGCAATCTTGCCGTCGCCTATCGCCATACCGATGAAGGCTCCCGGGCCTTCAATGTCGGGTTCCGCATCGTGTGCGTCGTGGGTGCCGGCCGCTGAACCGGCGGGCAGGGAAGCGGCCGGCCGGTTATTTTCACTTCAGGGCTTTACAACGTCCGCGGGATTTCACTTATTCCGCCTTCCCGTAGATCACTGCTCAGGTGGTGGAATTGGTAGACACACACGTTTGAGGGGCGTGTGCCGTAAGGCGTGCAGGTTCGAGTCCTGTCCTGAGCACCATGCTTCGCTCCGTTGGAGCTGCGCATGGCGCGGCCATCCGCGGCGCGGATCCGTTGAGTATTCAGCGCCATCGGGCTTGATTTGCCGGCGCAGGCTTCTTACGTGCAGGACCCATGGACACCCCTGCCAAGCCGGTCGCCGTCATCGACTGGTATCGCACCCCGATTCCCGCCGCCGAGTTCAAGCGCCTGCATGAGCGCAGCGACTGGCGTGCCTTCGGCCAGACCGGCGGTTATCTCGCCATCGTGGCCGCGACGGGCTTCCTGACGTGGTGGTCGTGGGCGCACTGGGCATGGCCGTGGACGCTGCTGTGCCTGTTCCTGCACGGCACGGTCTCACAGTTTCACATCAACGGCATGCACGAACTGGGGCACAACACCGTCTTCAAGACCAAGGCGCTGAACTCGTTCTTCGTCCGCGTGCTCTCCTTCTGCGCGTGGCTGCACCCGGACATGTTCAACGCCAGCCACCAGCGGCATCACCGCTACACGCTGCACCCGCCGGATGACCAGGAAGTGGTGCTGCCGGTTAAGCTCACGCTGTTGAATTTCATCGAGTCGGCGGTGGTCAATATCCGCGGGTTCTGGTGGACGATGAAATACACCTGGCGCATCGCGCGCGGAAAGATCGGCAGCGAGGGCGGCTGGGAGGCGGTGTGTTTCCCGCCGGACCAGATGGCGATGCGGCGCACGCCGATCTTCTGGGCCCGGGTGGTGCTCGGCGGCCACGTGCTGATCGCGGCGGTGGCGCTGTATTTCGGCCAGTGGATGATCCCCGTCATCGTTTCGCTCCCGGTTTTCATCGGCGGCTGGCTCTTTTTTCTCTGCAACAACGCGCAGCACACGGGCCGTGTGGACAACGTGCCGGACTTCCGGCTCTGCTGCCGCACGATCATGCCGCCGGCGATCGTGCGCTTCCTCTACTGGCAGATGAACTACCACACCGAGCATCACATGTATGCGGCGGTGCCGTGCTACAACCTGCCGCGACTGCACCGGGCGATCAAACATGACCTGCCGCGCTGTCCCGGCCTCATCGCCGCGTGGTGCGAGATCGCGACAGTGCTGCAAAAGCAGAAGCAGGATCCGACCTACCGGCCGGAGATCGCGCTGCCGCAGAAGTCGGCGGCCTGATTTTGCACGGCCGGCGGCGGGCCGAAAAGCGCTTGCTTCACCGCCCGGTGCGTGGAGACTGCGGGGCGACCGTAACCGCACCGAACTACCAAGCAAGACCACCTGCGCGGGTTTACCGACCCGCTTTTTGACTAAATGGACGACCAAGCCGCCAAGGAAAATCCGTCGACGGATTTCAACAAGTTAGACCTGTCCCAGCTCCAGAGCTTCAGCTTTGGCACCCAGTGGACCCAGGACAAACAGGCTGACGCCGCCCCGGAGCGGCGGGAGCGCGGCGACCGTCCGCCCCGGCGCGAAGACCGCCGGCCCGGTCCCGGGGCGAATCCCCGGCCCGACCGCCGCGCCTTTCGCAAGCCGGCCGGTGCGCCGGGTGACGGCCCGACCGGCGGCGCCGAGGCGCCCGCAACCGTTGATCGCCGGCCCCGCCGGGAGCACCCGCAGGGCGGCCCGCGGCGCGACGAAGGTGGCGAGCGCAACTTCCGCCAGCAGGGTCCGCGCGGTGATTTCAACCGCGGTCCCTACGACAGCCCGCATTTTGCCGTCACTTTTTACCCCGAGGACACGAGTTTCAACGCCCTCGCCAAGACCATCCGCGGCTCCTGCCGGACGATCGAGCTGTTCGAGATCGCCCGCACGGTCATCGCCAAGGAGGACCGCTTCGTGGCGGTGCTAGCGCGCAAACCGGCGGCCGACGGCAGCGCGGACAAGAGCCCGCTGTATGTTTCCGTGCCGGACGGCATTCCTTTCGAAAGCGAAGAGGCCGCGATTGCCCATGTGATCAGCCGGCACCTCGGCATGTTTTTTGACACGTCGGAAGTCGAGGTCGAGGCGCCGAAGGGGAACTACCAGGTCATCAACAAATGCACCGTGACCGGCGAGCTGCTGGGGCCGCCGAATTACCATCGCTACAACCAACTGGTGCAGCAGCACCATGCCACGCGGATCAAGGGCATGTCGCTCGAGGCCTTCCGGGGTCGCATTGAGACCGTGCGCGATCCCGAGGTGGTGCAGCAGTGGCTGGAAAAGATGAAGAAGGTCACGCGCTACACCTGGAAGCAGCCCGTGGCGGAAAAACCGGCGGCGCCGGCCGCCGACAGCGCCCCGGCGGACGCCGCTACGCCCGCCGAGACCGCACCCGCGGCCGAAGCGCCGGCTGAACCTGCGGCACTCAGTTTCGATTCACCCGAGGAGGCCCGCGCTTACCTGCTCACCCAGGCCCGCGACCGCGTGGTGCGCAGCTATGAGACGGTGCGCTTTCACGGCCGGATTTGTGTGGATATCCCGCCCGGCGAAATCCGCCGCGCCATCGAGGGCGCGCTGGAGCGCCAGCGCCGGTTCCCGCTCGACACCGCCAACGCGCTGCGCGGCCGCCTGCGCCGCGAGCATTTCACCATCTTCAAGAAGGGTTCCAAGGGCGTCTCCTACGTGTGCGCGGTCAAGCGCAAGTTCCGCACGCCGGGCCAGACCTTCGCGGACAGCATCGGTGCACTGATCGGTTTCATCGAGGCGCACCCGATGGTCCGCGCGAGCGAGCTGGGCGCCAAGTTCCTTGGCATCGCGCTGCCGCAGCCGGTCGAGGGCGCCGCTGCGCCCGAGCTGCCCGTGGAATCCCGCGAAAAACTGGCCCGCATGCAGGGCGACCTGCGCTGGCTCGTCACCGAAGGCTATGTGACCGAGTTCATCGATGGCCGGCTCTTTGCGCCGCCGCCGATGGTCGAGGCGCGCAAGAAAGAGGTCGAGGGCGAGGAGCACGATCCGGAGAACTTCCCCGAGGCGCCCGCCACCGAAGCCCCGGCGCCGACGGCCGAGGTGACCGAAGAGACCAAGCCTGCTTCCGCCCCCGTGACAGAAGCCGCGCCCGAGCCGGAAACGCCGCCGCACACGGACTGAGCTTCCGGTCACGACCACGCCGCATGACCGCCCGGTGCGCCCCCGCGGAAATCACCGCCTACCTGCACCGGCACATCCCCGTCTCCGCGCACCTGGGTGCGACGGTTCGGCGATGTGATCGCGACGGGGTCGTGTTGGCCGCGCCGCTGGCCGCGAACATCAACCACCGTTCCACGGTCTTCGGCGGCAGCGCCTCCGCCGTGGCGATTCTCGCCGGATGGACTTGGCTGCATTTTGCCCTGCGCGATGCCGGCCGGCACTGCCGGGTGGTCATCCAGCGCAACTCCATGGAATATGATGCGCCCATCGACGGCGATTTCACGGCGGAATGCGCCGGGATGCCGGCGGCGGGTTGGGACAAGTTTCTCGAAACCTTGCGCCGCCATCGCCGTGCCCGCACCGAACTGACGGCCGTGCTGAAGCTCAAGGATGCGACGGTCGCGCGCTTTGACGGCGAATACGTCGCGGTGTTGCTGGAGGCGGGGGCGGCGGATTCAGCGTAACCGCAGCGTGTGGCGGTCGCCGGACTCGATGCCGAGGTCGAGATGCCAGGCGTCCGCCGGGAGCCAGGCGGCGACTTTTTCGGGCCATTCCACGGCGAGGCACCACGGGCTGGTGAGAAAATCCTCGATGAGCAGGTCATCGAGTTCGCGCGGGGATGCGATGCGGTAGGCATCGAGGTGCAAGAGCTGGCGTGTCCCGCGATACACCGAGTAGATGCCGAAGGTCGGGCTGGTGACTTGCTCCGTGATCCCGAAGCCGCGGGCGAGCCCCTGCACAAAGGTGGTCTTCCCGACGCCGAGATCGCCATGCAGCGCGAGCACGGTGTCGGGCGGCAGCGCCGCGGCGAGGGCGGCCGCCAGTGCCTGGGTTTCGGCTGCGGCGACGGTCACGACCCCGGCCCGGAGATCAGCGCAGATGTTCGTAGCCATGGTAGTCCGCGAGGTTGGGCGCCCCGGGCGGAAGCGCGCGGGCAAAACGGCCGATCCGCGTGAGCCGCACCCGCGGGAATTTTTTTCGCCAGGCGCGCTCCAGTGCGATGGCAGCGGCGCCGCCCGCCGCCGTGAACACGAGTTCATAGTCCTCGCCGTCGGTGAGGGCCGCGCGCAGATCGCAGCCGGCGCGACGGGGCAGCGCGCGGTCCAGCACGGGCACGGTGCCCGCGGGGGCCAAAGCCGGCAGGTCCTTCGCCAGTCCGTCGCTCACGTCCATCATGGCGCGCACCTCGGGCCGGTCCGCGAGCCAGGCGCCCTCCGCGAGGCGGGGGGTGAACTTCCAGTGGTGGCCGCTGCGCAGGCTGCCGCCCAGGCGGCCGGTCACATAGATCAGGTCGCCGATCCGCGCTCCCGTGCGGGTGAGCACCCGCGGCCCGGCGGCGGCGCCCAGCAGGGTGAGGCCGGCCACGATCACGCCCTCCGCCTGCGTGATGTCCCCGCCGACGACCGGGACGCCATGCCGGCGGGCGACGGCCGCCAGTCCGCAGTAAAAGCCCTCGACCCAGCGCAGGCTCGTCCGGGGATCCAGGCTGAGTGCGATCACCGCCGCGGAAGGCCTTCCGCCCATGGCGGCGAGATCGCTGAGGTTGCGCTTGAGGAGCTTGGTGCCCACCGCGCGGGCGGGAATGGAGTCGTCGAAGTGCCGGCCGTAAACAACGGGGTCCACCGTCAGCAGTTGCCGCCCGCGGGCGCCGGGCAGCACGGCGCAGTCATCGCCGATGCCGAAGGGCGCCCGAGGAGAGACCGGCCCCAGCCACCGGCGGATCCGACCGATGAGCGCCTCCTCACCGAGGGCGGCGACGGATTCTGGGTGATATTTGGTGAAAGGATGCATGCTAGGCGCCGGGGGCGACTCCCGCGAAGAGGAGCATGATGGTGTTCAGGTTGAACAGGCCGTGCGCGACGATGGGCACGGCGAGGCGGCCGGTGCGCTCATAGGCCAGCGCGAACAGCATGCCGAGCACGGTGAGCGGCACAAAGCTCGCGAGGTTGGCGTGCAGGGCCGCGAAAAGCATCGCGGGCAGCAAGAACGCGACCCAGCGCGGCCCGCGGCCGCGGAGATAGCGGAAGAGCCCGGCGCGGAAGACCAGTTCCTCGGAAACCGGCGCGACCACCGTGGCGAGGAGAATCATGGCGGCGAGGAGCCAGGGGGATTCCACGGAGAGAAACATGCCGACCAGGTCCTGAGGCGCAGCCTCCAAGCCCAGGCGCGCGAGCACAAACTGCCAGCCGAGGCTGGCCGCCGTGATCAGGGGCAAGAGGATCAGAAACGTGGCACCGGCCGCCGGGATGAGCGCCGGCGTGACCGCGGCCGGACCTGGGACCGGCTCCGGTTTCCGGGTGATCAGCGAAAACAGAAGCGCGCCCAGCAGCATCCCGACATGAAAAGCCCCGCCGGCTAGGACCACCGTGGCGGTCTCGCCCCAGTCCGCGCGGCGCAGCGCCGGCACGGCGGCAAACTGGGCCAACAGCCCCACCGTGATGACCAGCCAGAGGAAGAGCAGAAAATTGCCCGGGCTGATGTCCCAGCGCGCCAGCAACGCGGGTTGCCGGCGCGCCTCCGGGCTGAGGCCATGCCGCCACAGCAGCACGCATCCGGCGAAAACCAGGATGAGCTCAAGAGCCATGACCAACTGGGTGCTGACGGCAGGCATGCGGCCCGAGTGCGGCGGAAAACCGGGCGCAGCGCAACGCCAAGGTGGCCGGCGCGGCGGCGGGATCAGGCTTTGATCTTCGCGCCGTCAAACACCACGCGCCCGTCCACCAGCGTGGTCTTCACCCGGCCGGTCAGGGTCTGGCCGTGCCAGGGGGAGTTGCGCGACTTGCTGAAGCCGGCCTTGGCGTCGTAGCGCCATTTTTCGGCGGGATCAAAGAGGCAGAGGTCGGCGGCGGCGCCCGGGGCGAGCGTGCCGGCCGGCAGGCCGAGCAGGGCGGCGGGCTTGCGGGTCATGAGGTCCACGACCTGCGGCAGCTTGAATTTCTGCTCGCGCACGAGCACGCCGAGGACCACCGCCAGGGCGGTTTCGAGGCCGAGGATGCCGTTGGGCGCGTAGTCGAACTCCTTGTCCTTCTCGTAGTCGGTGTGCGGGGCATGGTCGGTGCCGATGCAGTCGAGCGTGCCGTCGCGCAGGCCGGCGATGATCTCCTGCCGGTCGGCCTCGGTGCGCAGCGGCGGGTTCATCTTGAAGTTCGTGTCGTAGCCCGCGAGGGCCTCGTCGGTGAGCGCGATGTGGTGGGGCGTGGCCTCGGCGGTGATGCGGACGCCCCGGGCCTTGGCCCGGCGGATGATCTCGACCGAGAGCTTGGAGGAAATGTGCTGCAGGTGGATGTGCGCGCCGGTGTAGCCGGAGAGGATGACGTTGCGCGAGACGATGAGGTCCTCGGCGGCGTTGGGCCAGCCGCGCAGGCCGAGCCGGGTGGACATGACGCCCTCGTTCATCACCGCGCCCTGGGTCATGGAGTGGTCCTGGCAGTGGTCCATGAGGGGCAGGCCGAACATCTTCGCGTATTCGCAGGCGCGACGCATGAGCTCGTTGCTCTGCACGCAGTCGCCGTCGTCGGTGATGGCGACGACGCCCATGCGCTTGAGCGACCCGATGGGCGCGAGGGCCTGGCCCTTCATGCCGACGGTGATGCAGCCGGTGGGGAGCACCTTGACGACGGCGTCGCGGCGGATGGCGTCGTTGATGAACTGGATGGTGCCGGCGTTGTCGGCGACCGGCGAGGTGTTCGGCATGCACACGACGGTGGTGAACCCACCGGCGGCGGCGCAGTGCGAACCGGTGGCGATGGTTTCCTTGTGCGTCTGGCCGGGCTCGCGGAAATGCACGTGGATGTCCACGAGGCCGGGGCAGGCGACGAGCCCGGCGGCGTCGATTTTCTTCGCGCGCTTTTTGTCCGCCGCGGAGAGCGAGGCGACAAATTTGCCGTCCTTGATGAAGACGTCGCCCTTGGCGTCGCGCTGGGCGGCGGGATCAATGACTCGAGCACCCTTGATGATTAGCGGGCTCATTGGGCAAAAAACTCCAAGCGCCAAAGGCCAAACGCCAAAGAAGCGCGGAAAAATCCAAAAGCTGAAAGGGACGAAGCGGTCATTTGATGGTGGGATTTCTCTTTGTGATTTGGCGGTTGGCCGTTGGGATTTCAGGTCGCGTTCGTCGTGACCGCTTCGGGTTGGCCACCTGAGCAGAGGTAGAGCACGGCCATGCGGACGGCGATGCCGTTGGTGACCTGCTCGAGGATCACGCTGCGGGGGCCGTCGGCGAGGTCGCTGTCGATTTCGACGCCGCGGTTGATGGGGCCCGGGTGCATGATGATGGCTTTGGGGTTGAGCCAGCCGGCACGGGTCTGGTTGAGCCCGAACATGCCGGTGTATTCGCCGAGCGAGGGAAAATGACTGCTCGACTGGCGCTCGTGCTGGATGCGCAGGAGCATCACGACCTCGGCGTCGGCGAGGGCCGACTTCAGGTCGTGCGAAACCTTCGCCCCGAGGGCGGTGAACCAGTCCGGCACGAGGGTGGACGGGCCGACGAGGGTGACGGCGGCGCCAAGCTTCACGAGGGCGTGGATGTTGGAACGCGCGACACGGCTGAACAGGATGTCGCCAAGGATGACGACCTTGCGGCCCCGGAGGGAGCCGAGGTGCTCGCGCATCGTGAAGGTGTCGAGGAGGCCTTGGGTGGGGTGCTCATGCGCGCCGTCGCCGGCGTTGACGACCGGGATATCGAGCACGCGGCTGAGGTAGAGCGGCGAGCCGCTGGCGGAGTGGCGCAGCACGATGAGGTCGGCGTTGAGCGCCTGGATGTTCTGTGCGGTGTCGCGGAGGGTTTCACCCTTGGTCGTGCTGGAGCTGGCGGCGTCGAACGAGATCACGTCGGCGCTGAGACGCTTGGCGGCCATCTCGAAGGAGATGCGGGTGCGCGTGCTGGGCTCGAGGAAGAGGTTGACGATGGTCTTGCCGCGGAGGGCGGGGACTTTCTTCACGCTGCGACCGAGGATTTTTTTGAAGGCGGCGGCAGTCGCGTGGATCTGGTCGATCTCGGCGAGGGAAAGGTCCTCCAAGGTTAGCAGGTGGCGGCGGTTCCAGGGCATCAGGAAATTTTTGATTTTCGATTCTCGATTTTCGATTTGGCGACCGAGATTTCGATGCGGTCGCGGTCCGGGTGCTTTTCGTCGAGGGTCACGATGACTTTTTCCCCTGCGGCAGGGCTGAGGGTTAGACCGGTGTAGTCGGCGGCGACGGGCATCAGGCGGCCGCCGCGGTCCACAAGGACGGCGAGCTCGACTTTGGCGGGCCGGCCGTGGTCGAAGAGCTCGTCGAGGGCGGCCTTCACGGTGCGGCCGGTGAAAAGGACGTCGTCCACGAGGATGACGGTGGCGCCGGTGACATCGGCGGGCAGCACGGTCGGGGAGAATTCCTTCGGGATGGGGTGGCGGCCGATGTCGTCGCGGTGGAAGGAGATGTCGAGCGTGCCGACCTGTTTGCAGCCGAGGTGGCCACCCAGGCGGCGGGCGAGGGTGATGCCGCCGTTGGCGATGCCGAGGAGGATGAGCGGCCCGGTCTGGTCGTGGCGGGCGGAAATGGCTTCGGCGATCCGGGCAATGGCAGCCTGGATTTGGTTTGAGCCGATGGTCTTGGGCGTCGCCACGGGGGTTCGTTGTGACGATGCTGCGGGATACCGTAAAGCGGAAATCCGGTGTGGGCCCAAATAGCCCCGTCCCGGAGGCCATTCACTCAAGCGTCCAGCCATGCTGCCAATTCTGCTTCGGTAGCCAGATGGGGGCCTAACTGGTATTCCGGGGCGAGTAGGCTGGCGTAGGAAACCTCGGCGAAGCGGCGGCAGTGGAGGAGGACCTTGGTTTTCTGGCCGGGGGCGCGGACGAGGCGACCGAGGGCCTGGTTCACCTTTTGCATGCCGGGGATTTGGTAAACGCGGCGGAAGGCGGCCTCGCGGCCGAGCGGGCTGAACTCGGCGAGCCGGGCGCGCTGCACGGCATTGACCTCGGGTAACGCCGGTCCGACGACCATCGCGTGGCTGATGCGGCCGCCGAGCAGGTCGATGCTCTCGGCAAAACTGCTGCCGAGCACGAGGAATAGTGCGTCGGTGAACGCGAGCGATTCCTCGACCCAGGCGGTCTGCGCGGCGAGGTCGTGCAGGCGTGGCTGGAGCGCGACGCGGAGCAGGTTGCCGGTGTCGGGCAGCGTGCGCTGGATGGCCTCGGCGTAGGCGTAGCTGGGGAAAAACACCGCGACCGGTCCGCGGGCGGCGTGATGCAGGGCGAGAATGGTCTGCGCGGTCGTGCCGAAGTGCCGGGAGCGTTGTTGGAAGGTCGTGTCCACCCGCGCATCCACGGCCATGGTATAGGCTTGGTCACGCCAAGGGGTGGTGGCGGTGACATGGGCAAGGGTAGGGGCGGTTATCCCTAACCGCCCTTGCTGCGGTCCGTCAGAAGAAGGGCGGTTAGGGATAACCGCCCCTACCCGTGGCAGCCCTATGGTTTCGGCATACTCGGCCACTGGACTGAGCGTGGCCGAGGCGAGCACCACGCCGCCGTAGTCGCCGAGGATGGCGCCGATGGCGGGGGCGGCGTCGATGCAGGTGAAGGCCAGTTCGGCCGCGCGCGGGCACCAGAGCAGCTTGGTGAGCTGCGGGTGGCCGAGCCATTCGGCCAGGGTGGGGATGCGCCAGAGCTGGTCGCTGAAGGCCGGGCCCAGCGCGGCATAGTCCAGCGGCCGGGCGGCGAGTTCCTTGGCGGCGACGGCGAGCGTTTCGGCGACTTCCGCCTCCAGCGCGGGGTCGAGCGAGTCCGCCGCGGGCAGCGCCGCGAGCAACCGGGTGAGGCTTTCCATGGCGTGCAGCAACGGCCGGGGCGCGTCGAGATGGTCGAGTTCGGCCACGAGCGCCCGCGCTTCGTCGGCGCGCAGGACATGCGAATGGGCGTCGGCAACCCGCGAAGGAAGGTTGTGGGCCTCGTCGATGATCAGCAGGGTGCGGGCCGGATCGAAGCCCGGCTGGAGATAAAAGAGTCCGTGGTTGGCGGGCGAGAAGACGTAGTTGTAGTCGCCGATCCAGACCTCGTTGAAGGCGAGGGCGGCGCGGGTGATCTCATAGGGGCAGATGCCGGCGGCGCGCCCGGCGCTGCGCAGGGTCTCCAGGTCGCGTGCGTGGTTTTCGATCCGGTAGAAGCGCGCCAGTCCGCTTTCCGGCCAGCGCGCCTCGATGCCGTCGAGGTAGCGGCAGCTGGGGCGCACGCAGTGGAAGGTGTGGTTGACGCAGTGCTCCTGCTTGTTGCGCACGTGCCAGACCGCGACGGAAGAAGCGGATTCCCCGGCTGTCGCCAAAGAGCAACCTGTTGGGTTGCTTTGTTGGGGGGCCGCCATGGCGGTGAGCGTTCGCACGACCTGCAACTGGCCGGTGGACTTGCTCGTGAGGTAGAGCACGCGCTCGAAGTGGCCGGCCCGCAGCTGACCGAGCGCAAACTCGAGCAGCACTCCGGTCTTGCCGAAACCGGTCGGGGCCTCGAACAACACGGCGGGGTTTTGCTCAAAGGCCCGGGTGAGATGTTCCCGGGTTTGCTCCTGTCCGGGACGGAGTTCGGTGAAGGCGGGCCGGAAATGCAACCGGCGCAGGCGTGCGCGGGACTGTGAGCGCTGCTCCAGAAATTGCACCACCTCGGCCAACTGGTTGGTGCAAAGCGTTTCATCCGCCGGGGTGAGGGCGACCGTTTGGGCGAGTCCGCTGCCCGCCTCGACGAAAACGAGTTCGGCCCGGGTGCGCGTCGCGGTTGCGGCGAGCCGGCTGAGGACGAGGTAGGTGGCGAGCTGGATGAAATATTCCGGGTAGTCCGCGCGGAGATCACCCTCGGCCGCGGGCAGCGGCCGGGTGACGGTCTTGATCTCGCGCATGACCTCCGGGGCCGCGGGTGCAGCCCGCCGGTCGGTTGGTGCCGGTGAAACGGGCGCGGCGGGGAGGAGCTGATCGATGCGGCCGGTGAGGGTGAGTGTCCAGCCGCGGTGGATGAGGCGGCCGGTGATGGGGATTTCGAAACGGGCGGCGGGATTTTCGACAAGGGCCTGTGCGCGGAGTTCGTTGTGCCAATGGGTGCCGAGCTGGGCGCGCCAGATGCCCCCGGAGCCGCCGCCGGCGGCGCGCGGCCCGAGCGTGAAGGCGGCGAAATCCCCGACGCTCAGGCGTGCGCTGCGTTGATCGAGATCGAATTCCATGCGCTCAATCGAGAAGGACCTCGGTGTGGCCGCGGAGATATTCCTCCAGCCGGCGATGCAGCAGCCCGGTCTGCACCACATCAATGCCATCGGCCTCCAGCTCGGTCAGCGGCCGGTGCAGGATGTCGTCGGCGAGCCGGCGCAAGGTGGCGGGCAACGTCGGCAGCCATTGTTGGCCGACTGGGTAGCCCTCGTCGCGCGCGAAGCTGTAGAGGGCCTTGAAGTGCACGAGGTCCGGCCGGGTGGAGCCGGCGAAGGCGGCGAAGACCTTGGCCAGCAGGGCGCCGACCTTGGCGCGGCCTTCCTCCGGCACGCGGTTGCGGGCGATCAGGGCGGCGAAGTCCGAGGCGTGGCGCAGGGTCTCGTAGCTGCGGCCGATGCCGGCGGGGCGGTGCCGCAGCTGCACTTCCTTCACAAACCACGTCTGGCCCTGGTTGGAGGACTCGAGCTGCAGCGCCACTTCGTCGAACAGATCCAGCGGCGTCCGGCCCGCGGCGGACTTTTTGCCCGGCAGGCGCTGGAGGACGTGCAGCGGGCCGTGCTCGGCGGAGAACACCACGAAGCCCTGGAACGCGTCGCCGGGCGGGCGCTTCAGGAGCACGTGGGCGTCGGTCTGGAGCGTGAGGCCGGGCACGCGGTTGGGGTCAGTTGGCCGGCGGGAGGTCCGGGGCCTTGGGGGCGGGCCAGGGCGGGACAACCGTGCCGCCCGAGATGATGAGCTTCATCGCTTCGCCGACGGTCATGTCCAGCTCGATGATGTCGCGTTTCGGCAGCATGATCAGGAACCCCGTGGTGGGATTGGGCGTGGTGGGAACGAACACCGTCCAGACCTCGTCGGTCGTCTTGGCCTGGGGTTCACCCTGCGCCTTGTTGGTGATAAAACCCACGGAGTGAAGTCCGGCGCGTGGAAATTGCACCAGCACGGCCTTGGTGAAGAGATTGCGCTTCTGGGAGCTGAATGTGTCCATGATCTGCTTCACCGTGTTGTAGACCGCATTCGCCCCGGGAATGCTTTGCACCGCGCGCTCGGCGATGCTGAACAGGTATTTCCCGAAGACGTAGCGGGAGACATAGCCGACAGTGGTGATCAGCAGCACAACGATCAGCGTGGCGATGATGTCCCAGAGCAGGCTGAGGAAGGGCTGGTCGCGCAACCATTCGGGCAGGTAAAACAGGAAGATGGGCCGGAAGGTGCCGCCGACGATGTCAATGATGCTGGCCAGCGCCCAGAGCGTCACGACGAGCGGGGCCAGCAGCAGCAAGCCCGTGAGAAACGCGTTGCGGAAGGTGACGAAGCGGGAGGCAGGTGATTCGGCCATGACGGCCCCCAACACAGGCCAGCCGGTGGGTGGACGCAAAGCTAATCCCGCAAACTGAATACGGAACCGAGGCCAGCCGCGTTCAGCAGGCGGAGCGCGCGGGCTTCGGCGGCGCGCATCCGCCTTTTTTTCGCCGGCTGGCGATCATCGTAGCCGGCGAGATGCAACCAGCCGTGCACGACATAGAGCAGAAGTTCGCGGCTGAATTTTCCGCGATGGCGCCGGGCATAGCCGGCGGCGGTGTCCACCGAGACGCAGATTTCCCCGGCGAAGCCGAGGGCGGGATTGCCCTCGAAGGTGATCACATCGGTGGTGGTGGGGTCAGCGAGGAACTCCGCGTGCAGGCCGGCCTGGGCGGCATCGGTGAGAAACACAAGCGACAGCTCCCCGGGCGGGCAGGCACCCAGGATTTTTGCCTTTGGTTTTTTACTTTGAGATTTCAGGGCCGCCAGGCGGTCGCGGGGAAGCGTGAGCCGGGGGAGATCGTGGGGAAGCATCGCAAACTGCGCGTCGAGGAGCCGGATGGCTTTCGTCACGGCGGCGCGGTCGAGCCGGAGCCGGGGGTGGCGGTTGGCGATGACCAAGGAGCGGAGGCGGCTCATGGTCCGGCCCCGGGTTTGGGTTCGGCGGTGGGATAATCCACGCGCGCATGGAGCATGTTGATCAGGGTGTGGGCGAAGCTGCGCTTGAGCGTGGCGATTTCGCCCATGGTCAACGGGGCCTCGTCGAGCTGGCCGTCGGCGAGGCGGTCGCGGATGATGCCGGCGATCAGGTCGTCGAGGTGATGGGGGGTGATCTTGCGAAGCGTGCGCGAGGCGGCCTCGATGCCGTCGGCCAGCGAGATCACGGCGCTCTCGCGAAACTGCGGGCGCGGTCCGTCGTAGCGGTAGGTCGTTTCCTCGACGGCAGGGGTGGCGGGGTCCGGCGCCGATTGGCGGGCGCGATGGTAGAAATAGCTGATCAGCGAGGTGCCGTGATGCTGCTGGATGACATCGATCACGGCGCGGGGCAGCCGGTGCTGGCGGGCGAGGTCCACGCCCTCCTTCACGTGGCTTTTGAGGACGAGCGCGGAGAGCGAGGGATTGCTGGCGTCGTGCGGATTGATGCCGTCGCGCTGATTTTCGATGAAATACCCGGGCTTGTGGGTTTTGCCGATGTCGTGAAACAGGGCGCAGACGCGGGCGAGCAGGGGATTGGCACCGATGGCGTTGCAGGCGTTTTCGGCAAGCTGCGCGACGATGAGCGAGTGGTGGTAGGTGCCGGGCGCGACCAACTGCATGCGGCGCAGGAGCGGGTGGTTGTAATCCGTGAGCTCGAGCAGCGTGATGTCGGTCGTGCGCTTGAACAGCGCCTCGAGCACGGGCAGGAGGCCGACGACCACGACGCCGGTGACAATGCCGGAGATGATACCGGCGCCCATCTGACGCAGGAGAATGGCGGCGGGCGCCTGGTCGGCGAGGCCGACGAGCAGGGCAAACGCCGCGACCGTGAGGCCCCCGTAACCGGCGGCCCGCACGACCCGGCTGCGCTGGCGCACATCGCGCCCGGCGAAGATCGCGACCAGCGAGGCGAGGAAGGTGATCACGATCACGTCGAGCCGGTTGCCGTAGATGACGCCGGTGAAGATGGAGATCAGGAGCGCCATGAAGATGCCGGAACCGGCGTCGATGAGGATGGCGACGATCAGCGGGGCGAGGGCGGAAGGCGCCACATAGGGCAGCACGGAGGCCCAGGTGGAATCGTGGACGAAGAAATCCGTGGCCCCGAGGGAGTAAACCGCGCGGACCAGCGCGAGGTTGAGGATGACCACGAGAGCGAGCAGGCCCAGCCGGCTGTTGCTCTGGAAAGTCTCCCGGTCCTCGAGCCGCACGTAGAAGACGCTGGCGAGCACCATGGCCAGCACGAGCAGGATGCGGCCGAAGAGCTGGAGGTCCTCGCCTTGCCGGCCGCCGGCATCCTCGCGCAAAAACCGGCGGTGGGCCGTGAGCATCTCGAACTGCTCGGCGGTCACGCGGGTGCCGGGTTCGATGATGGGCTGACCGCGGAGCACGTTCGCCACCACCGGGGGCACCGTCTGGGTGACCCGGGCGACGCTGGCCTGGGTGGCTTCGCGGTCGAAGACCAGATTGGGCCGGAGGCCGTGGCGCAGCACACGGAAGACGGCCAGCGAAATCTCCCGTGAGATGTTTTCCGCGGCGAGGTTTACCCGGAGATAAGTGAGCGCGTCCTCCAGGGACTGCACCGGGCGGGAGGCCACCGCACCGTCGGCCCGCAGGATGCGGGAGACGGCCCCGGCCTCCAGGCCGCTGTAGCCGTTGTCGTGGATGCCTTCGCGGTAAACCTCATCCATGATGTCCAGCCCGGCGGCGAAGACATCGGCCCGGACTTCAGGCGACAGGCTGTCGCGCAGGATCCGCAGGTCATCGGCGTTTACGCGGTAAGGGCCGCGGGCGTTGAAGTCGTCGGCCAGGGATTCCAGCGTCGCGGACTGGTTGGATTTCGGTGCGGCGAGGGCGTCGGCGAGTTCCTCCAGAGCGGCGCGGAAACGGTGCAGCGGCTCGAGATCAAGGCGATAGATGGGCGGGAGCCGTTCGGCGATCTGGGCGCGGGCCAGCCGGGTTTTCTCCGCACTTTCGTAGCTGAATGAAGCCTGGGCGACGATGCGGGTGGTCGCGATCTGGTTGGGCAGAACCGGCAGATGGTCGGTGGTGATCCCGGCGGAGCTCACGAACACGATGGCGGCGACCGTGGTGATGAAGATGAAAGCGGTGATGATCCGGCTGCGCTCGATGAAGTCCAGCAGGGCCGACGGCTCGGCGCCGCGCCGGATGCGGGGGCGCGAGAGAAACGAGAGGAGCCGCTGAATGAACGCCATGCCGGGAACAGGGGTCAGGTTTTGCCGTGGGCCGCCGCGGCGCTGCCCATCGGATTTTGATGGCGCTCGTAGGCGGCGATGATCCGGGCCACGAGGGGATGGCGGACGACATCCGCGCCGCTGAAGGCGTGGAAATCAATGCCGGGCACCTGGCCGAGAATGTGGCGCACTTCCAGGAGGCCGCTCTGCTTGGAGCGGGGCAGGTCGATCTGGGTGATGTCGCCGGTGACCACCATCCGCGACTCCTCGCCGAGCCGGGTGAGAAACATCATCATCTGCTCCGGCGTGGTGTTTTGGGCTTCGTCGAGGATGATGAAGGCATTGGCGAGGGTGCGGCCGCGCATGTAGGCGAGCGGGGCGATCTCGATGATGCCTTTCTCGGTGAGGCGGGCGACATCCTCCGGGTCGAGCATGTCGTGCAGCGCGTCGTAGAGCGGACGGAGGTAGGGGAGGATTTTTTCCCGCAGATCGCCGGGCAGGAAGCCGAGCGCCTCGCCAGCCTCGACGGCGGGGCGCGTGAGGATGATGCGCTGCACCTCGTTTTTCAACAGGGCGGAAACGGCCGCGGCCATGGCGAGGTAGGTCTTGCCGGTGCCGGCGGGCCCGATGCCGAACACGACCGGGTGTTTCAGCATGGATTGCAGGTAAAGTTTCTGGCCGAGGGTTTTCGGGACGATGCTCTTGCGGTTGGTCGGGATGACCAGCGGCTCGGCGATCAACTGCCGGAGCATGGCGCCCTCGCCGCGGCTGAAGGTCTCGACAATGCGCGCGAAATCGGGGGTGCGGATGGCCATGCCCTGCACGCGGGCATCGTTGAGAAAATTGAACATCTCCTCGGTGCGCGCCACGGCCTCGTCGGGTCCGTCGAGCCGGAGCCAGGCCTCGCGGGTGACGAGCTGCACGCCGAGCTGGCGCTCGGCCGTGGCGAGATTCTCCTCCTGTCCGGCGTAGAGCTGGTGGAGGTGGCGGGGGCTGGGGAAGTGCAGGGTCTTGGTCGGCAAGGGCTGAAGAGCTGAAGGATTGAAAGCTGGGCTCGGTTGCGGTGCTGGTTTTGAGCGGGGCGGGACGGACTTCAGACCTTAAGCGTTTTCGCGGTCTGGGTGAGTTTTTCCCAGGTCGCGTCGAGGGACTGGGGCAACACACGGGTCTGGCCGAGCACGGGCATGAAGTTGGTGTCGCCGTTCCAGCGTGGCACGATGTGGGCGTGCAAGTGGGCGATGCTGCCGCCGGCGGCGGTGCCGAGGTTGAAGCCGACGTTGCAGCCATCCGGCTTGAGGGCGGCGGTCAGCAGGCGCTTGGCGAAGACGATGGCTTCCATCAGGTCGGCGCGTTCATCGGCCCGCAGTTCCTCCAGTTCGGCGACTTCGCGGAAGGGGATGGCGAGCAGGTGGCCGGGGTTGTAGGGAAACCGGTTAAGGATCAGGTAAGAGAGTGCCTGGCGGTGAACGATCAAGGCGGTGCGGTCGTCACCCAGCGCGGGCAGCTCCGTAAACGGGCGCTTGGTATCAGGATAGCGGGGCGCCTCTATGTAGGCCATGCGCCAGTAAGCGTGCAGTTGCTCCATCGTCGAAGGTGCGCAGCCAAACCCGCCCGACTGGCAAAGTCAAAGCCGGGCCAAGCGCCATTCTGTCGCAAAATCGGCCAATGAATCGCGCTTGCCGCTGCTTGCCGGCAGCTTCATCAAAACGCGCCTATGTCCCCCGCCCATAACCGTCCGCCGGCCCAGCGCCGACGCGTTGTCATCACCGGCCTCGGCGCCGTCACCCCCGTGGGCAACACCGCCGCGGATACTTGGGCCGCGCTCACCGCGGGCCGGAGCGGCATCGCCCGGATCACGCGTTTTGATGCCGCGGCGTGCAATGTGCAGATCGCGGGCGAGGTGAAAAATTTTGAGCCGGCGCGGGCGCTGGCGGTTCCGCTGCACCCGCGGCGGCCCGGGGCCGATCCCTTGACCCACACCCTGATGCCGAAGGATGTGAAGAAGTTTGGCCGCTTCACGCACCTCGGGACGGCGGCGGCGATCGAGGCCTATGCCGATTCGGGGCTCGACGCGCACCGGGCCGCGCTGGATGCCAACCGCATGGGCGTGAACCTGGGCGTGGGCCTCGGCGGTCTGCCCGAGATGGAGGCGATGCACGACACGTGGAAGGCCGGCGGCTACCGCAAGATCTCGCCGTTCTTCATCATCCAGATCGCGCCCAACCTGCTGGCGGGCCAGGTGAGCCTCCAGCTCGATTTCCGCGGGCCCAACATGAGCGTGGCCTCGGCCTGTGCGACCAGCGGCCATGCGCTCGGCGAGGCGGCGGCGGCGATCGCCCGCGGCGATGCCGACGTGATGCTCGCCGGCGGCGCGGAGTCCACTGTCACGCCGCTCGCCATCGGCGCCTTTGCGCAGATGCGCGCGCTTTCGCAGCGCAACGACTCGCCCGAGGCCGCCTCGCGGCCCTACGATGCGGACCGCGACGGCTTCGTGCTCGGCGAGGGCTCGGTGGTCTTTGTGCTCGAGGAACATGAGCAGGCGGTGAAGCGCGGGGCGCGGATTTACGCCGAGCTGTGCGGTTACGGGGCCTCGGCCGACGCCTACCACCTATCCTCCCTCGCGCCCGGCGCCGAGGGTTCCGCCCGGGCCATGCAGGCGGCGCTCGACCGCGCCGGCCTGAAGGCGACCGACATTGATTACGTTTCGGCCCACGCCACCTCCACGCCCGGCGGTGATGGCGAGGAAGCGGCGGCGATTGCGACCGTCTTCGCCGACAACAAAGCTAACTTGCACGTGAGCGGCGTGAAATCGATGACCGGCCATCTGCTGGGCGGTGCCGGCGCGATGGGCACCTTTGCCGCGGTGATGGCGATCCACGACGGCATTGTGCCGCCGACCATCAACCTCGCCAACGTCGATCCCGTGTGCGCGGCGACCGGACTGAACTTCACGCCCAACGTGGCGGTGAAAAAGCCCGTGCGCGCGGCGCTGGCCAACAGCTTCGGCTTCGGCGGCACCAACGCCTCGATCGTGGTGGCGAAGGTGGGCTAAGATTGGACGGGGTCCGCCTGCTCCGCCGGAAACCGCGTCCGCACGTAGAGCTGTTCGACCTTGGCACGCGCCCAAGGCGTGCGGCGCAGGAACTTGAGGCTGGAGGACACACTGGGATCGTGGGTGAAGCAGCGGATGGCGATGCGTTCACCCAGCTCGGCCCAGCCGTAGTGGCCGGCAAGCTTAGTCACGATGGTCTCCAGCGTGACACCGTGCAGGGGATCCTTTGCGGCGCTCATGACTTCTCGAAAACGAAAAGATGATTGAGTCCCATTTGGAAGGAGCCGCGATGGTGCAGGCGGAACTCGGGAGCGGCGAAGAGTTTCAGGGTGTCGCCGGGCTTGAAGCCGTAATGCTGCTCCAGCGACATGCCGTCGATCAACCGGCAGAAGCGCAGCGCGGAGAGGATGATATCCACGGTCGGGCTCGGCACGGTGATGATAACGCGCCCACCGGGTTTGAGCAGTTGCGCGCAGGCCGCGGCGATCTCGCGTTGGGCCGGTGGCGGGATGTGCTCCAGCACAGCCAGCATGGTAACTGCATCCCAACCGCCGGCAGCGGGGCGGACGGCCGGGAAGAGGCCCGGGTGAAGCTCATGACGGGCGGTGCGCAGCGGCGTTTCCAAAAGCGGTTCGATGCCGAATCCAGCCACGAGGCGGTTGCCCAAAAAATCAAACAGTTCGCCTTGGTGGGCGCCGATGTCGATCACCCGTGCTGCAGGTGGAATAAATTTGGCGGCTTGGCGGATCCGCCAACGCTGGATGAAGCGGTCGAGTCTGGTCACGGCAGGGTCAGGGAACGCAGCCGCCAGGCGCTGCCAAAGTAAAAGGTGCGGCCGATCCACGGGCCGGGTGCCTCGAAGCCGTCGCCCTCGGCGAGGCGGTGCACGATCTCGGTTTCGCAGGTGCCGGGTTTGATCCGGTAGAGCACGTGCTCGGTGAGGCCGTAGGCCGTATCGGGTCCGGTAAACACGCAGTGCTGGGCCTGGTCCGGCATGATGCCGTAATCCTCCGGCAGGGTGGACTCGGCGAGGGCCCGGCGCGCGGCGACATCAATCAGCGCGATGCGCGGCCGGATGTGCTCTGCGCCCATGGTCTTGGCGGCAAACCGCGAGTGGCTGAGCTGCGCATAGACGCGACCGGGTCCGGCAGGAGCGAGGGCCTGGATGCTCGGCAGGTCAGCGAGACCGAAATCGCCGGTGTAAACCGCGCGGTCCTCCACCGGGTCCCACAGCACAAACGCGCCGTGCTTGGCCTTGATCTGCGTGCCGGTGCCGCCCTCGGTGCTGAGGCCGACGAGCAGCAGCCGCAGCTCCGGCAGCCAGAGCAGCGAGAATGGCGAGCAGTCCGGCACGAGGTGGCGGTGACTGGCGTGCGCGCCGGTCTTCGGGTCGAGCCAGGCCAGCGTGCCGCCCCAGAGGCCGTAGTCGGGCAGCGAGGCGATCCACATTTTCTCGGGCACGACGGTGCCGTCGGATTTTTTTAGCGGCGGGACGATCGCCATGCCGGCGGGGCGGATGCCGATCTGGTCGAGCCGGCCGATGTCGCGTGGGTTGGCGCCCTCGTCCGTGCCGTAGCGGTAGGGCCGGCGCGGNNTCGCTGAAGTTGCCCATCGTGTAGGCCTCGCCCAGCGAGACGCTGCACCGGCCGAGATTGACCATTTCTCCGGTGGCCGGGTTGTAGCGCAGAAGATGCTCCGGCAGGAAACTCGAGCCGTAGATACAGCCGTCGGGGCCGCGATGGAGCATGAAGATGTTCGAGCCGCCGCCTTCCCAATCAAGGTCGAGCGTGCGTGGGGCGACGTCGGGCTGGGTGCTGGTGATACGCAGTTGCCGGAAAAGCCCGGCGCCTTCCTCGCCATCGGTCCACGCGGCGATGAGTCCGCCGGGCATCGGCAGCACTTCCTGGTAGCCGTGTTTGTAGGTGGCGTGGATGCCGGGCATCGCCGGCGGCAAAAAGGAGACGGGCTCCAGCTCCAGCCCGCGCAGGCGGAAATTACCCTCGTGGGATTCGAGGTAGAGCCGGCCGTCGAGGCCCTTGTAGAAGAGCAGGCGCTGGGCCTTTTCCTCGGGATTGGTGATGCGCGGGCCGACGGCCTGGAATTTGCCGGTCGTGGAGTCCACGGCGACGAGGTGGGGCTGCACCATCTTGACCATGGCGGCGAGGCTGCCGTCGTTACCGGCGAGCGGATAGAGGTATTTGTCCACGGGATCGACACTGCCGAGCCGGCGAAATTCACCCGTGGCGGGATCGTAACGCGTGAGGCCGCAGCCGGGATAGGCGCCGATCCAGAGGCCGCCGTCGGCCGCTTCGGTGATGCCGGTGGGGAAGATCGCCTGGTCGCCGTCGATCGCGCCGAGGTCTTCCAGCCCGCGTTCGGGATGGGCGGGATCGTAGCGAAGCAGGTGACCGTCGGTGTGCGCGCCGATGTAGAGGATGCCGGTGGCCGGGCTGCGGAAGGAGGCGGTGGGATACTGCTGTGACTTTGAGGGGGCGTTGTATTGGCGGCACTTTCCGGTCGTCAGGTTGATGTCGAGAACGAAGAGCCCGCCGTTGTTCTGGCCCATCGAGGCGAGGAGCGAAGGGCCGCCGTCGGGTCCGCGCCCCGGGTGCAGGCGCACCCAATTGACGGCTTTGACCGGAATGCCGATTTCACGGAGGACAGGGGAGGAAGCGGAGGACATAGGGGATGCGGGAGGCACCATGCAGATACGGTGCGGGAAGAAAATGCAGAACTCAGGATTTCAGAGAAAGACCATCAGACCTTTCCGCGGATAGCGCGGATACCATGGATAGGGATTTGCAATCCGCGTCCATCTGCGTGATCCGCGGGAAAAATAGCCTTTCCGGTGGCATGGATTTTGCCCTGTATCGGGCTGATCCGCCCATCGTTCTCTTTCTCATAATCGTTCTCGTTCTCCGGTCCGGTTCGGCCACCCTCCCCAAAAGCCACCTTCTCGGCCAAGCCAGGAGAACGATTAAGATTACGAGCACGAGAACGAGTTCAGCCCTGATCCTCTCTCCCAATATCTAGCTACGATACCCATGGACGACCTCGACCTCGGCGCAACCATCAAGGGCTTCATCCCCGGCCAGAAGGTGTTTGGCCGTTACACGCTGGCGAAGATCCTGGGCCGGGGCGGGATGGGCGTCGTGTGGCTGGCGCGGGACGACAAGCTGGAGCGCGACATCGCGCTGAAGTTCCTGCCCGAGGTGGTCGCGGCCGACCCGCGGGCGGTGGACGAACTCAAGCGCGAGACCCGCCGTTCCCTGGAGCTCACGCACCCGCACATCGTGCGGATCTACGACTTTGTGGAGGATGCGCGCACCGCGGCGATCGCGATGGAATACATCCCGGGGGCGACCTTGGCGAAGCTGGCCCTGGAGCAGCCCGAGCGCGCCTTCGAGCCCGGGGCGCTGACGGCTTGGGTGAAACAACTCTGCGAGGCGCTCGACTACGCCCACCGCAAGGCAAAGGTCGTGCACCGCGACCTCAAGCCGGCCAACCTCATGATCGACGGCGCCGGGGAGCTGAAGGTCGCCGACTTCGGCATCGCCGCCAGCGTGAGCGATTCGGTGTCGCGGGTCTCGCAGCAGGGCGGCACGAGCGGCACACCGGTTTACATGAGCCCGCAGCAGATGATGGGCGAGAAGCCGGCGGTGACCGACGACATCTACGCGCTCGGTGCGACGCTTTACGACCTGCTCACCGGCAAGCCGCCCTTCTACACGGGCAACATCATCCTGCAGGTGCAGAGCAAGGTGCCGCCGTCAGTCGCCGCGCGCCGGGTGGAGTTGGGCTTGACCGGCGAAGTGATCCCGCCGGAGTGGGAGGCAACGATTGCGGCGTGTCTGGCGAAGGAGGCCAAAGATCGGCCGCAGAGCGCAGGGGAAGTGCTGGAGCGGTTGAATTTTACCACAAAGAACGCAAAGAGCTCAAAGCCGGAGTCGGTAGGGCTGGATGCCAAGGTGGAGCGGCTGGTCCCTCAGCCGCTCGATTCAGAGGAAAAGAACGGCTCAGGGACGAGCCGTTCCACCTCCAAGTCACCTTTATATGCCGCGCTCGCCGCCGGGATCGTCGTGCTCGTGGCGGCCGGCTGGTATTTTGGCCTGCACGCGCCGGAGCAGCGGCGAATCGAGGCCGAGCGGCTGCGGGTGGAACAGGCGCGGATCGAGAACGAACGTCAGCAGGCCGAGGCCAATCGGATCGCGGCCGAGCGCGAAGCGGAGGCGCGGCGGATTGAGGCGGCCCGCGTTGCGGCGGAGCAGGAAGTAGAACGTCAGCGGCTCGCGGCAGTGCGTGGTGGCATCATCGTGCGGACGACCCCGGCCGGGGCGGAGGTGCGGGTGGGGGCGGTGGCCTTGGACAAGTCGCCGCTGACGCTGCGGGACCAGCGATTGGGCAAGTATCCGGTGCGGGTTCGCTTGGCGGGTTACGAGGATTGGGACGGCGAGGTTGAGGTGAAGGAGAACGAGTTTGCCGAGCTGAACGTGCCGCTGGTGCGCAGCACGGGCACCGTGACGCTGACCAGCGAGCCCGCCGGACTCGATTTTACCCTCAAGGGTGAGGTCACCCGCACCGGCCACACGCCCGCCGAGCTCAATTTGCCGACCGGTCGCTACGACATCACCTTTAGCCGCCCCGGTTGGCCGGAGCAGGTGCGGAGCGTGGAGGTGAGGCGCAATGAACCGGTGCAGGCGGCTGGAGACTTTGCGGGCGGGTCGATCGAGCTGACGTCCACGCCCAGCGGAGCCGAGGTGTGGTCAGGAGGCCGGCAGGTGGGGACGACGCCCTACCGGGTTCCAGAGGCTCTCCCGGGCCGCTACAACTATGAGCTGCGATTGGCGCGGCACCGACCGGCGGCGGCAGCGCTCACCGTAGAAGCGCGGCGAACGGCTCGTGAAGATGTCCTGCTGAGCGCAAATCCGCTCTGGGTGGCGAGTAAAGATGCGCCCTATGCAAACTCTCTCGGCATGAAGTTTGTGCCGGTGCCGGGGACTAACGTGCTTTTTTCGATTTGGGAGACGCGCGAGCAGGATTACGCAGCGTTTGTGCGGGCGACGGGTCGTTCTTGGCGCAATGCCAGCTCCGGGGCGCTACACCCGGCGGTAAACGTGACGTGGGAGGATGCGGTGGCCTTCTGCCGGTGGCTGACACAGGAAGAGCGTCAGTCCGGCCGTTTGGGGCCGCAAGAAAGCTACCGGCTGCCGACCGATGCGGAGTGGAGCGCCGCGGTGGGCTTGAGTGATGAGCCCGGCCGCACTCCGGAGGAGAAAAACGAGAAAGTAAAAAATTTCTACCCATGGGGAGATCAATGGCCGCCACCGGGCGGTGCGGGCAACTATGCGAGCCGTTTGGCCGTGGACTCGTTCAACGGCACTTCGCCGGTGGGTTCGTTCGCGGCCAACGCTCACGGACTGCATGATCTGGGCGGCAACGCATGGGAGTGGATGCAGGATGAGTGGCGACCGGGCGTTGACTCCGTGCGCGTGCTACGCGGGGCATCGTTTGGCGACGATGCCCAACGGAACCTGCTGGCGTCCAGGCGCGCGGAATTCGCACGCAGCAACGTTTACCCTTATGCCGGTTTCCGGGTCGTTCTGGAGCCGATGCTTATCTACCGTTCGCCCGACCTGCAGATCCTCGGTGCGCAGGCGGTGGATGGCCAGGGCAATACGATCATCACGCCGGGCACGCAGGCCAAGGTGACGGTGCGCATCCACAACCGCGGCGACGGCAAGGCCGAGGACGTGGTCGTCACGCTGGTGCGCGGCGAAAACGTGTTCTTCATCGAGGATTTTTCGAAGACTACGCTGACGCGTTCGCTCGGAACGCTGAGCGCGGGCGAGCACCGCGACGTCGAGGTCGAGGTGCTGCCGAATAACCGTGCGACGGCCTTCGCACTGACGGCGTCAGTGACCGAGGCGTCGGGCCGCTACAGCGCGCCTGCGCGCGATCTGGGGCTCGTGTTGAACCGCGCCTCGCCCGGCCTCGTGCCGGTGGCGCCCCCGGCCGTCGTGTTGGGCCGGCAACAACCAGCATCTCCGACGGTTGCTGAGACGATGACCGCAGCTCCGGAAACGGGCAGGGCCTACCTCATCCCTGAGCTGAATCTCGAAATCCTGCCGATCGCACCCGGCACGTTCCAGATGGGAAGTGTGAGTGGCGGAGACAAAGACGAACGGCCGGTGACGCGCGTCACCATTACTCGACCCTTTTGGCTTGGAAAGACTGAGGTAACGCAGGCGCAATGGCAGTCGATGATGGGGAGTAATCCCTCGCATTTCAAAGGAGAAAACCTGCCGGTCGAGCAGGTCTCCTGGAGCGACGCGATGGAGTTTTGCCGGAAGCTGACGGAGCGGGAGCGGACGGCGGGTCGCTTGCCCGCGGGTTATGTCTATACGCTGCCGACAGAGGCGCAGTGGGAGTATGCGTGTCGTGCGGGCACAACGGGGGACTATGCCGGAGGCCTTAACGCGATGGGCTGGCATAACCAGAATAGCGGCAGCAGCACTAAAACGGTAGGCACTAAGCAAGCGAACGCTTGGGGGTTGCACGACATGTATGGCAACGTATGGGAGTGGTGTCTGGATTGGCTCGGGAGATACTCCGGGGCGGCTGTGGCTGATCCGCGAGGGCGTGCGTCGGGCTCCCTCCGCGTCACCCGAGGCGGCAGTTGGTCGAACCCTGCCGAAGTCTGTCGCTCCGCCTTTCGAGGCGGAAGCAATCAGGGTGCCCGCATCCCTAGCCTCGGCTTCCGCATCGCCCTTGTGCCTGCGCCGTAGGTAACGGGCAAGAGCACACAATGTTCGTAATACGAACATTGGTGGTGTGGCAGCCAAGAGACCGGTTCACTCCGGCAACGTCAGCACGCGGAGGCGCCAGCCGGTGGCGAAGTAGAATTGGCTGCCGATGATCGGGCCGGCGACGTCGATGGCGTTGGGCGTGGAGTGGGTGAGCCAGACGGTGCCGGTGCGCTCGGGCGGGGTGTCGGGTTGCCAGACACGTTCGACCGCGCAGGTGCCGGGTTTGATGCGGAAGAGGCAGTAGCCGGTGGCGCCGTAAACGACGCCGCCGGGTCCGACGCGCAACGAGTGCAGGCCGTGCCAGGAGAGCGGGCCGAAGTCCTCGGGCAACCAGGCGGAGTCCACCACGATGCGGCGGGCGGGATCGAAGAGCGCGAGACGCGGACGGATGGTCGGAGCCCCGGCGGCCACGACCTGGTCGCCGCGCCCGAGTAGGGCATAGACCAAGCCCTTGCCGTCAGGCGCGAGAGAGTTGACGTCCGCCAAGTCGGCCAGTCCGCCATCGCCCGACCACACGAGTTCATCCTGCACCGCATCCCAGAGCGCGAAGCCGCCTTGCAAGCGCGTGACGCTGACACCGGTGCCGGCTTCGATGCTCAGGCCGATGAGAATCTGTTTGAGATCGGGCAGCCAGAGCAATGCGGCCGGGGTGAGGTCCGGCACAATGGTGCGGTGGGAGCGGTGCGCGCCCGTTTTCGGTTCATACCAAGCGAGGGTGCCATGGCGCAAACCGTAGTCGGGACAGGAACCCATCCAAAGGCGTTCAGCCACCGGCGCGGAACCGGCGGCGGACAGGACCGGCGTGGTGATCATTGCATTCGGTCGGTAACTCACGGTATCGAGCCGGCCGAGATCGCGGGGGTTGTCGTGTGCCGTGTTGCCAAAGCGAACGGGGCGGGTCGGGTCAAAGACCGAGAGCCGGGCCTCGGGATAGGAGGCGAGCCAGACTTTGCCATCGAGCGTGGCGAGCGAATAGGCCTCGCCGCCGGCAAAGGAATGGTCGCCCAGATCCTCGATCCGACTGCCGTCGGGTGAGGCGCGGAAAAGCCGATTCGGCAGATAGCTGGAGCCGTAGAGGTCGCCGCCGGCGCCGACATCGAGAACGTGCAGGTTGGAGCCGCCGCCGACCCAGTCGAGGGTCAGGGTGCGCGAGGGGATGAAGGGATCGCGGTTGGCCAGCAGAACTTTCCGGCAGGGGCCGGTGCCGTTCATCCGGTCGTCGAGAAAAGTGGCGGTCCAGCCACCGGGCATCTCGGCGGGCAGTTGGTAGCCGTGCTTGTAGGTGGCCTGAACACCGGGCAGCGGGGGCGGGATTTCGGTCACCGGGGTCAGCAGCAGTTCCTCGACGAGAAATTTGCCGGCATGGGAATCGAGATAGAGCCGACGGTCGGTGCCTTTGAACAGTTTCAGATATTGGGACTTGTCGGTGGGGTCGGTGATCGCGGGACCGACTTCGCGGTGGGCGCCGGTCGTAGGGTCGATTAAGATTATGTGCGGCCGGACGAATTTCACCTGCGCGGCCATCGAGCCGTCGTCGCCGGCGATGGGGTAGAGATATTCGTCGAGGTTGTCCTTGCGCCCATAACGGGTGAAGCGTCCGGTGGCCGGATCGAACCTGGTCAGTATCGCACCGGGATAGGAGCCGATCCAGAGCGCGCCGGCCGCATCCTCGGTGAGGCCGAGCCCGAAGGTGCCGGTTTCATCGATGCGACCCAGATCCTCGATGCCGCGCTCCGGGTGGTTGGCATCGAAGCGATGCAGGCGTCCGTCCCAGGCCGAGCCGATGTAGAGGATGCCGCTGCGTAGAGACCGGAAAGCGGCGGTCGGAAAGGTGGAATGAACGCGGTCGCGCACGGCAAACTGCCGGCAGGCACCGGTCGCCAGATCCACGTCGAGCACGAAGAGCCCGCCGTTGTTCTGGCCCATCGAGATGAGCAGGGAGGGTTTGCCGTCGGCGGTTTGGCCGGGATGAAGGCGAGCCCAGCTCACGCCCTTGACGGGGATGCCGAGGTCGCGGGCGGTGGGGGGAACAGGGGGCATGCGGGGTGGACCGAGCCAAGGCGGTTTTGGCCGGGAAGGAAATGCGGAATTGGGGAACGGACTCCTGGACAGGTTTTAATCTGGAACTCAGGAACACTGGAAAAGACCTCTTTAATTGGGTCTGATTACGTCCCAGAGTTCCTGAGTTCCAGATAACAAAGGTCAGTGTTTCCGGCCTGCCTGTATTCCACATTTTCTTCGGCGGGCGGCGGGGCGGCTTTGGCCGGCCGCTGCATTTATCAATCACTGTGCGCTTGCGGAGACCGGCCCGTTTCCGGCAAACACAGGGCCATGTCGTCTTCGCTTCGCCCCCGTCCCGTCCCCGGCCTCGGCAGCGCGCTGATCGGCGCCGAGGAAGAGGCGCTGGTGCTCGATGTGCTCCGGCGCAAGGAGCCTTTCCGCTACTATGGCACGGATTTCAAGTCCACGCCTCCGATGGTCGCGACCCTCGAGAAGGAATTCCGCGAATACATCGGCACGGATTACGCGCTGGCGGTGAACAGCGGCACGGGCGCGCTCGAGGTGGCACTGGCCGCGATGGGCGTCGGCCCCGGCGACGAGGTCATCCTCACGGCGTGGAGCTGGATTTCGTGTTTCACCGCCATCGTGCGCACGGGTGCCCGGCCGGTGCTGGCGGAGATTGACGAATCGCTGAACATGCCCGCGACGGAGATCGCGCGGCTGGTGACGCCGCGCACGCGCGCGGTGGTCGTCGTGCATTACCAGGGCGTGGCTGCCGACATGGAGCCGATCGTGCTCGAGGCACACCGGCGCGGCATCTTTGTGCTGGAGGACTGCGCGCAGTCGCTGGGCGCGAGCTACCGCGGCCGGAAGATCGGCAGCTGGGGCGACGTGGCCACCTACAGCCTGCAATACAACAAGGTCGCGACCTGCGGCGAGGGCGGCATGGTGGTGACGCGCGACCAACGGATCTACGAGCGGGCGGTGCGGCTGAGCGACCTCGGCAACTACCGGCCGTATCACGCCACGATCGTGCCGCCGCACGAGGCGGCCTTCGTGGGCGGCCAATACCGGATGTCGGAGCTGCAGGGCGCGGTGGCCCTCGCGCAGTTGCGCAAGGTCGAGCAGATCCGCGCGCGCTGCCGCGCCTTGCAGGCGCGCATCCTGCCGCGGCTGGCCGGGCTCAAGGGCCTGTCCCTGCGCAAAAATCCTGATCCCGACGGCGACCTTGGCTTTGAGCCCTACCTGCTGCTGGACAACCCGGCGCACGTCGCGCCGTTCCGGGAGAAGCTCGACGCCCGCAACGTCAACTGCGGCGCCCGCACCGGCACCTATCCGCAATACAACCGCGACTACATGAAGAGCCCGCACATGACGGCGCACCCCGCGACCTCGCCCTTCCGTGACTGCCAGGAGTGGCCGGCGCCGGGTTATCGTCCGGCGGATTTCCCGCGCACGGAGAGCATCACGGGCCGCTTCATCGCGTTGCCGCTCGGCGTGCTCTACACCGACGCGGACGCCGACCACATCGCGGACAGCGTGATCGCCGTGCACGGCGAGGTGTGCGGCTGATCAGTCCCGGCGGCCGAGCATGGCACCGCCGTCCACCAGCAGGGTGGTGCCGGTGATGTAGGCGCCGTCATCGCTGGCGAGAAACAGGAAGCTGCCCGCGACTTCCTCGGCCGTGCTCATCCGCAGGAGCGGCACGGTCTTGTCCACGATCTTGGCGAAGCGTTTGTCCCGGTCATAAATTTTCTTGGTGAGCCCGGCATAAACCATGCCGGGCGCGACGAGGGCGGCAGTGATGCCATGCGGGGCGAGTTCCTGCGCGACGACCTTGGCGAGCATCTGCTGCCCGCCCTTGCTCGTGCAATAGGCGGCGCCGCCCGGCCAAGGCATTTCTTGCACCCAAGAGCCGGTGAAGAGAATCGTGCCGCGGCGGGCGTTTCCTCGGCGCGGGTTTTTCAACAGGATGCGGGCTGCGCGCTGTGCCGTGACGAAACTCCCGGTGACATTCACCGCCAGCGTGTGCGTCCAGTTTTTCTCCGTGATACCGATGAAGGGCTCGTTGGCGACCATGCCCGCGTTGCAGATGACGGTGTCGAGTCGGCCGAGAAATTTGAGCGCGGTGGCAAAGGCGCGGTCCACCGACGCGGCGCGGGTGACATCGCAACGCACGTAGGCCGCGGCATCGGGATGCAGCGACCGGGCGATTACATTGCCCTTCGCAACGGGCAGGAGGTCGGCCAGCACGACCCGGGCACCGGCGGCGAGGAAGCGTTTGGCCACGGCCAGTCCGATGTCGCCGCAGCCACCCGTGATGAAGACGCTGGTATTCGCGATTCCCTGCATGGCGGCGGGGGATAAGACGGCTGCGGCTCAGCCGTAGGCGCCGATGCCGTGGAAGCCGAGGAGGCGCTTGCGGCGCGGGGTGGCGCGGGCGATGACCTCCTCGGGCAGGCGGTAGTTCACGAAGGGCCAGAAACGCTGTGCGACCCAGCGGCGGGCGAAGGGCGTCTGGATGACCCAGCGGATGCGGCCCTTGGATACATTCGGCCCGCCGCGGTGCCAGGTCTGGTCGTTCCACAGCACGAGGGTGCCGGCCTTGCCGCAGGAATTCACGAACGAGCGGCCCTCGTAGGTCGGGTTGCCGTTGGCGTCGTTGTCCGAATCACGCGGCGGCCGGCCGGCCCGGTGGCTGCCCGGGATGAACTGGGTCGGCCCCAGCTCCTCGTCCACGTCGCACAGGTAGTAGTTCATGTTGATCGTGAACGTGGGCATCGGGATGCGCGGGTCGAGCGTGGCGCCGTCGGGAATGGGCAGGCGGCACACATCGTCGAGGTGCCAGAAGGTGATGGTCTTGCCGGGCATCGTGCGCAGGCCGGTGAAGGCGATGAGGTGGCAGTCGTCGCCGAGCACCGCGTCCACGAATTCGGCGATGCCGGGATGGTCGATGAGGGAATCGAACTGCGGTCCGTGCTCGAAGAGCTTGGGCCGCCAGATTTCCTGCATGTGGTAGAGGTCGGCCTCCGGACTGTGCTGGGCGAAGACCCGCTCAAGGGCGGTGCGGTAGCCCTCGGCCTCGGCGGGGGAGAGCATGTCGGGCAGGACGAGGAAACCGTCGCGGTTGAACTGGGCGATCAGCTCTGGGGTGGGTTTGACGATGGGCATGGGGTGGCGGCGGTGGTGCCGTCAAACCCTGCTCGTTGGGGAACGCCACCGGGGCGTCAACTCTGCAGTGATCGAATATTCGGCCGGGCGCTTACTTCGCCAGCCGCCCGGCCACGAAGCGGATGGCGCGGGCGACTTTTTCGATGTAGGCGTCGCTCATGGCCTGGTTGAGCGGGAGAGTGACGCCGTCGTCGAGGATGGCCTGGGCTACCGGGCAATCGACCTTGGTGTAGTCCATGGTGGTGAGCCCGAAGTCGCGCACCGGCCAGGCGCCACCGAAAAAATTGTGGTTTTGGAAGACCTTGTAGCGGTAAACGGGCATGGGGATGTAGCCGGCGTTGGCGGCTACGCCCTGGCCCTTGAGTTCGGCAACGAAGTCGGCCCGCGAAACCTTCAGGGCGGCGAGGTCGAGGCGGAGGAAGTAGAACCAGTAGCTGTGGAAGTCGCCCTCACGGGTGACTGGCGGCAGCACGCCGGGCAGATCCTGCAGGAGGGAGGTGAGGAGGGTGCCGGCACGATTCCGGCGGGCGACGATGTTTTCGAGTTTGCCGAGCTGGGCCACGCACACGGCGGACTCGGGCTCGCTCATGCGGTAGTTGGGCGCGAGTTCCTCGGGGTCGCGCGTGCCGGCGACGCGGTCGTAGCATTTGTCGCCCCACTTGGAGAGGCCGGCGCCGAGGTCGTCGCGGTTGGTGCCGACCATGCCGCCGTCGCCGCAGGCGATGTGCTTGAAATCGTTGAAGGAGTAGCAGCCGAAGTCGCCCATGAGGCCGACGGGCTTGCCGCGGTGCTGCGCGCCCCAGGACTGAGCGCAGTCCTCGATGACGACGAGGTTGTGCTCCTTGGCGATGGCCAGGATCGCCGTCATGTCACAGGGATTGCCCGCAAGGTGAACGGCCATGATCGCGCGGGTCTTCGGCGTGATGGCGCGGCGGATCGCGGCGGGGTCCATGTTGTAGGTGCGCGGGTCGAGATCGCAGAAGACCGGCACGCCCTGCTGGTAGAGGATGCCGATGACCGAGCCCATGTCGGTGATGGGCGAGACGATGATTTCCTCACCGGGTTTAAGCCGCAGCGCGGCGACGGCGATGTGCAACGAGGCCGAGCCGGAGGAGCAGGGAAAGAGGTGCTTCAGCGGGTAGTGCTGGCGGAAGTCGGCGAGGAGCGTGTTGGTCTGCGGACCGTTCCAGTAAAAAAGGGATTTTTGCCGCACCATCGCGGCGAGCTGGGCGAGCTCGGCATCGCCCCAGCGCACCGGCTGCGGGACGGGCTCGTCAACGATGGGCTGCAGGACGGGAGGAGTGGCGGTGGTGCTCATGAAAAGAGTGAGGTGTGGTTTCTTTTTGCCGCGGATGGCGCGGACAGCTGTTCAGCGGCTAAAAAGGAAAATCTATCTGCGTGAATCCGTGTTATCCGCGGTGGTCTGAATCAGAGATCGAAGAAGCGCCGGGCATTTTCAGTGCCGATGAGGGTCTTGGTGCGGGCGGGGATTTTCGCGAGGCGGAGCTTGTCGGTCTGCGCGCGGGCGGACAGCAGCGGGGTGCAGGTGCCGAGCATGAGCCGGCGGGCGGGCATCACGGTGAGCAGGTCCTGCACGGTGTCGGCCCACTCGCAAAAGGCGATGTCGGCGGAAAAATTTTTGTGGTCGGCGGCGAGCTGCTTCAGCTCGGGGCGGTAAAGCCCGGCGAGGAAAACGTGGTGGCCGGGGAAGCGCGGGAGGAAGCGGGCGAGGTCCTTGACCGGCACGCCCTTGATCTTGAGCGCGAAATACCGGTGGCGCTCGTCCTCGAGGCGGATGTTGATGATGAGCTTCAGGCCGGCCCGGGCGACGGCGGCCATGAAGTCATCCAACCGCCGCGCCGTGAGGCGGTAGTTGTGGTAGTTGGGGAAGAGTTTGACGGCGCGGATGGGCGCGGCCGCCCGGCAGCGGTCGAGCTGCTCGCGCCAGTTGGCGAGGGCGGGGTTGACGACCGGCACGGGCAGCAGCGCGGGGGTGCGGCGGACGGCGGCGAAGAGGGCTGCGTTCGCCGGCATGGGGTCGGTCTGGAAGACCGCGCGCAGCGGTGACACCAGCGCGCGGCGGATGCCCGCGCCGGCGAGGCGGGCGGCGAGCTGCGGGGCGGAAAGTTCGGGCAGCGGCGTGAACGGCCACGGGCCCAGGTTGACATTGGTGTCGATGAGCATGGCGCGGTTCAGTTCAGCTTCAGGTTCAGCAGCCGGGCGGTGTTCCCGTAGAGGAGCTTTTGCTTCACGGCGGCGGGGAGGTCGGCGCCGAGGATGCGGCCGATGGTCACGCTGTTTTCGCGGATGGGCAGGTCGGAGCCGTAGAGCACGCGGTCGGGGCCGAGATGCTCGACGGCGTATTCGATGAGCCCTTCCTCGGGGTAGCCGCCGGAGGTGTCCACATGGAGGTTGGGCAGGGCCTTCGCCTCCAGCACGCCGCGGAAGCCGATGCCGGTCAGGTGGGCCATGATGATCCGCACGTCGGGATGGCGGCGGGCGAAGAGCGCGGTGTCGGCGGGGTCGCTCTGGTGTTTCCGGTCCTTGATGTTGGTGGTGCTCCAGCTGTGCTGGAGGACGACGAGGTTGAAGGCGCGGGCGGCCTTGGCGACGTGCCGCATGCAGGGGTGGGCGGCGTTGTTGGCGATCTCAAGCTTGATGCCGCGGAAACCGGGCTGCGCGGCGCAGCGTTCCGCCTCGGCCATGGTGGCGCGCTCGCCGAGCAGGGGGTTGAGATAGACGAAGGCGGTGAAGTAGTCCGGATGCTCGCGGGCGAGCCGGGCGTTTTCGTCGTTGATCGCGCGGAGCTGGGCGGCGTTGGGCTGCGCGCCGTAGAGGAGCACATCGCCGAGCGCGATCATGTGCACGATGCCGAGCCGCCGGCCGTGGGCGATGAGCCGGCGGACCTCGGCCGGCTTGCGCCCCTGCTTGAACAAGACGGGGTGGGTGTGGACGTCGATGATGCGCATGGGCGGCGGGTTATGACGGTGGGCGGGAGAAAACGGAGTGACAAGGCCGATTGGTGTCAGCAAGGCTGGGCATCCGCATGAGCGCGACGCCCCTGACCGACCACGACATCGAGACCCTGCTGTCGCAGCCCACCCCGGGCGCGATTGAGACGGCCCGCCGCCAGGAGGGCGACGGCATGGTGCTGGGTGTCGGGGGCAAGATGGGCACCTCGCTGGCCGTGATGTGGCGGCGGGCGTTGGACGTGGCGGGGAAAAAATCGACGAAAGTCTATGGCGTCTCGCGTTTCAGCCGCCCATCGGCCAAGGCCGAGCTGGAAAAATTCGGCATCACCCCGATCTCCTGCGACCTCGCCGATCCCGACCAGGTGGCGGGGCTGCCCGAGGTGCCCAACGTGCAATACCTCGCCGGCCAGAAGTTCGGCACCGACAGCGCGCCCGACGAGACCTGGATCCAGAACACCGTCGTCCCCTCGCTGGTGGCGCGGAAGTTCCGGGCCTCGCGCATCGTGGTCTTCTCGACCGGCTGCGTGTATCCCTTTGTGCCCACGGCCGGAGACGGCAAGGGCGCGACCGAGCAGACGCCCGTGGCCTTCCTCGGCGAATACGCCAGCACCTGTGTGGGCCGCGAGCGGGTTTTCACCCACTACGCCCGCAAATACGGCACGAAGCAGCTGATCTACCGGCTTAACTACTCGGTTGAGCTCCGCTACGGCGTGCTGGTGGACATCGCCACGCGCATCCTCGCCGGCGAGCCAATCGACATCACAATGGGCTGGTTCAACCTCATCTGGCAGGGCGACGCCTGCGCCCGCGCGCTCCAGTGTCTCGAGCACACGGCCAACCCGCCGAAGCTCCTCAATGTCACCGGGGCCGAGAAGCTCTCCATCCGCGCCATCGCGGAGGAGTTCGGGCGCATCCTCAACCGCCCCGTCAAGCTCACCGGCACCCCCGCCGAGGCCGCGTGGATCGCCGACGCGAGCGAGTCCATCCGGCTCTTCGGGCCGACGACCGTGCCGCTGCCGGAGATGATGCGCATGGTGGCCGACTACCTGCAGGCCGGCGGCAAGCTCCTCGGCAAGCCCACGCACTTCGAGACCCGCGACGGCAAATTTTGACCATGGACCTCCGCACCCATCTGCACGCCGGCCACGCCATTCCCGCCCAGCCGCTGGCGCTGGACGCCAACCGGAAATTTTCCGAACGCCACCAACGCGCCATCACGCGCTACTACCTCGCCTCCGGGGTCGGCGGCCTGGCGGTGGGCGTGCACTCCACGCAGTTTGAGATCCGCGAGCCGCAGCACGGGCTGTTCAAGCCCGTGTTGGAGCTGGCCGCGCGCACGATTGACGAGGAACTCGCGAAAACTCCGCGTCCCTTCATCAAGATTGCCGGCATCTGCGGCCGCACCGAGCAGGCGCTTGCGGAGGCTTCAACCGCGCTCGGTTACGGCTACCAGGCCGGCCTGCTCAGCCTCTCGGCCTTCAAGCAGGACACCGAGGATGCGATGATCGACCACTGCCGGCGCGTGGCGGAGGCGATCCCGGTGGTCGGCTTTTATCTGCAGCCCGCCGCCGGCGGACGGCTGCTGGGCTACTCCTTCTGGCGGCGTTTTGCGGAGATTCCGAACGTCGTCGCCATCAAGCTCGCGCCCTTCAACCGCTACCAGACGATTGATGTGATGCGTGCGGTGACCGAGGCCGGCCGCGACGACATCGCGCTCTACACCGGCAACGACGACAGCATTGTCGTGGACCTCTTCACGCCGTTCACCTTCGACGTGGGCGGCAAAAAGGTCACGCGCCGCATCGTTGGCGGATTGCTCGGCCACTGGGGCGTGTGGACCCAAGCGGCGGTGAAGCTGCTCAACGACATCAAGGCCGCGCGGCAGAACCCGCAGCTCGACGTGCAGTGGCTCGACACCGCCATCGCGGTGACCGACATGAACGCGGCGCTGTTCGACTCGGCCAACAAATTCGCCGGCTGCATCCCGGGCATCCTGGAAATCTTGCGTCGCCAGGGTCTGGTGCCGTCGATCCACTGCCTCAACCCGCACGAGGTGCTTTCACCCGGACAGGCCGAGGAACTTACCCGGGTGTGCCGCGCCTATCCGCATTTGATCGACGACAACTTTGTGGCGGCCAACCGCGACCGGTGGCTGGCGTGAGGAATAAATCCTATGCATTGTCATTCTGAACGCAGCGGCCGAGCTGCGGGCGACTGGATTCGACCGGTAGGGCCCGCCCTCCGGGCGGGCCGATCAACGGTGCGTGGCGTATTCCGGTCCGCCCGGAGGTCGGACCCTACCCAAAACCATCTTCGATCGAATGACAGCCGCCCATAACTTCGCTCCGCCGCAATCCTGCGAGGAGCTCCTCGCGCAGCTGGTGGCGCACAACACCGTCAACCCGTTCTTCGGCGGGCCGACCGGCGGTGAGGCAGCACTGATCGCGCATCTGGAAAAACTGGCGCAGGGCTGGAAACTGAAGACACGGCGCTGCCCCGTGCCGGGCGGCGGCGAAAACCTGCTCATCACCTGCGAGGTGTCGCCCGCGGCACCATGGCTGCTCTTTGAGAGCCACCTCGACACCGTGAGCGTGGCGGGCATGAGCGTGGATCCGTTCAATGTGGTGGTGCGGGACGGGCGGATTTACGGCCGCGGCACCTGCGACACGAAGGGCTCGGGCGCGGCGATGTTCTGGGCGCTGCGGGAATATGCCCGCGGGAAAAACCGCCCGCACAATGTCGCCCTGCTGCTCGCCGCCGACGAGGAGGCGCGCATGACCGGCGCGCAGGCCTTCGCCGCGGGCGAGCTCAAGGAGTTCATGCCGCAACTGCGGTGCGTGATCGTCGGCGAGCCGACGATGCTGCGGCCGGTGACGGCCTCAAATGGCGTGATCCGCTGGAAGACCATCACCCGCGGCCGGGCGGCGCACTCCTCGGTGCCGGCCAACGGCCGCTCGGCCATCTCCGCGATGCTGCGGGTGGTGGAGGCGCTGGAGTCGCGCTACGTGCCGACGGTGACGAAAAGCCACCCGATGACCGGAAGTGCGGCGATGAGCGTGAATGTCATTCGCGGCGGCACGCAGGTGAACATCATCCCGGAGTATTGCGAGATCGAGTGTGACCGCCGCACGGTGCCGGGCGAGACGGCGGCGCAGGTCTTCGCCGAGCGCGACGCGGTGCTGGCCGGCCATGCGGTCGAGCACACCGATCTCTATGTCGTGCCGGCCATGGGCGACGAGCTCTCGCGGGATTACCTGCCCGCGCTGCAAAAAGTCCTCGCGGCGCACGGCCTGGAGACGACCCCGAAGGGCGAGCCCTACGTCACCGATGCCAGCCACTACGGCGGCGCCGGGGCGCCGGCCGTCGTGCTGGGGCCCGGACATTTTGCGCAGGCGCACACCAAGGACGAGTGGGTGGCGCAGGACCAACTGGCGCTCGCAGCCAAAGTTTACGGCGGGCTGATGGCGGCGGATTAATCGACCGATTCCGTTTGAGCCGGCGGCCATTTCCGGCAGGATGGGAACCATGAAACTCCTCGTTGACGACACCCGCACACTCACCCCCGAGGCCACCCAGCAGGGCTGGATCATTCTCCGCAAGGGTGAGGACCTGCCGCAGTGGATCTCGCAGCACGGCTGGCCCGAGGCCATCGCGCTCGACTACGACCTGCAGGTGGGCACCGGTTCGTGGGACGGCGGGCGCACGGCGCGCTGGCTGCGCGAGCATTGGGAGAATGAGCAGCATGCGGCCGGCGAGCAGTTTCCGCAATGGGACATCCACAGCCGCAATCCCGCGAACAACGAGGAGGTCGTGAAAATCCTGGCTCCGTTCGCCTCGCGTCGCGTAGTGAAGCTGGCGCCGCTCCAGCATCACGAGTGAGCGATCCGGCCGAGGCCCGTCGTTCCAGCGCAACCGCCCTGACCGCACTGCGCGCCGGCGACGGGGCGCCGCTCGCGGCCTGGCTCCGCGGCCATCTCTTCGGCCACGTGCTGCCGTTCTGGACCCGGCACGCCTTTGACCCGGCGGGCGGGCTTTGCACCTGCATCAGCGATGCGGGGGAAATCCTCAGCCGCGACAAATGGCTGTGGAGCCAGTGGCGCGCGGTGTGGGTTTTTGCGCGGATTTACAACACGCTCGAACGCGATCCGGTCTGGCTGGAGCGCGCCCGCGGTATCGCGGATTTCTGTCTCGCGCACGGCTGGCTGGAACCGGAACAAGGCTGGGCGCTGCTGCTGGACGGTGACGGCCGGGTGCGGCGCGGCCACGAGAGCATCTATACGGATGCCTTCGCGGTTTACGGGCTGGGGGAACTTTACCGCGCGACCGGCGAGGCGCGCCACCGCGACTGGGCGCAGCGCACGGCGGACGCGACCCTCGCGCGGCTGGCGCAGCCCTATGACCGGCTGCCGCATTTCCCGTATCCGATTCCCGCCGGGGCGAAGCCACAGGGCATCCCGATGGTGTGGTCGCAGGTGTTTGCCGAGCTGGGCTCCGTCCTCGGCGAGGACCGTTACCTGCAGGCGGCCCGACGGCTCGCGGATGAGTTTTTTTCGCATCATTACGATCCCGCGGCCGATCTGGTGCGCGAATTCGTGCGCCAGGCAGGCGGCCGGTTTGACGGCCCGGAAGGCCGCGTGGTGGTGCCGGGACACGTGATCGAGAACATGTGGTTCCAGCTCGATGTGCTGGCGCTGGCGGGCGGCGCGGCGGCCCGCGCTGACGAAGCCTACCGGTTGACGTTGCGTCACCTCGAGCTCGGTTGGGACCGCGAATACGGCGGGCTTTTGCTGGCGGTGAACGCGGAAGGCGGCGGGCCGGTGGCGTGGAACTTCGCCGACGCCAAGCTCTGGTGGCCGCACACCGAGATTCTCATCTCCGTGCTGCGCGGCTGGCAGGACACGGGCGAGGTGGTGTTTCTCGATTGGTATGAAAAAGTCTGGCGGCTCTGTCTGGCGCACTACGTGGACTGGGAACACGGCGAGTGGCGGCAGAAACTGCGGCGCGATTTTACGCCGTTCACCGGTGTCGTGGCGCTGCCGGTCAAGGACCCGTTCCATCTGCCGCGCAGCCTGATCCTGCAGATCGAACGGCTGGAGGCCCCGTGCGCATGAACAAAGCCGACGTCATCATCATCGGGGCGGGGCACAACGGCCTCGTGGCCGCCACCTACCTGGCGCGGGCCGGCCTGAGTGTGCTGGTGCTGGAGCGGCGGCCCGGCTTTGGCGGGGCGACTTTGAACGAAGAGCTTTGGCCGGGTTACACTTTTTCGACGGGCGCACACCTCCTGCATGCGGTGCCCGCGGCGCTGGCGCGCGATTTGCGTTTGGCCGAGCGCGGGCTGGAGCTCGTGCCGCGCGACGAGGCTTTTTACCTGCATGCCGACGGCACCTATCACGCCAACATCGCCGTGGACCGGCCCAACAACCGCGTGGCCCGCTCCAAGCTCACGGCGGCCGAGCTGGCCGGGCTCGAGGGCTACAACCGCTTCAAGGCCGACCTGCTGGGGCTGGTCCGGCCGTGGCTGCTGAAGGTGCCGCCGACGCTGGCGGAATTGCAGGCGCGGGCGGCCGGCACGCCCGCGGCCGAGGCGCTCCGGCTGGCCACCACGATGAAGCTGTGGGAGGTGCAGGACCATTTTTTGCCGACCGAGCGGCTGCGCGAGGCCTTTGCGACCGAGGCCTCGGCCGTCATCGAAAACCCGCTGGCCTTTGCGCTGGCCTACGGCGCGATCGACCTGCCGGACCCCGCGACGGGCGAGCGGCCGCCGTTTGGATTTGTCCGCGGCGGCATGGGGCGGCTGGCGGAATGTCTGGTGGCGGCGGCGCGCGAGGCCGGGGCGGTGCTGCGCGACCGCAGTCCGGTGGCGCGCATTTTGGCGGCCGGCGGCCGGGTCACGGGCGTCCGGCTGGCGGACGGAGGCGAGATCGCGGCCGGCCTTGTGCTGTCCTGCGCCGACCCGAAGGTGACCTTTTTGCGGCTGTTGACCGATACGGACGTGGACCCCGCGCTGCGCCGCCGGATCGGGGCACTGGTCTCGCACGTGAGCTGCTACAAACTCCTCGCGGCGGTCACCGAATTGCCGCGCTGGCGGGCCTGGGACGGGCCGGATCCCGACGAGCCCTCGCGCGGCTCCATGCAGCTCGACATGACCCGGGACATTGTCCGCGAGTGCTACGCTGCGCTGGCGTTGGGCGAGCCGCCGCGCCGGCCCATGCTCAGCTTCAACGTGCCCTCGATGCTGGATTCGACGCTGGCCCCACCGGGCCGCCACACGGCCTCGATCTACATCTACCCGGCGCCGGCCAGGCTGGCCGCCGGCACCTGGGCGGAGCGCAAACGCGAGGTCGCCGAGGCCGTGATCGATTACATCACGGAGTTTGCCCCGAACTTCCGGCGTTCGATCCTCCATTATGAGTTCCGCACGCCGGAGGACCTGGAGACGCGGCTCGGCCTGACCGACGGATGCATCTGGCATCTGCAGCACACGCCGGAGCAGATACTCGGCGGCCGGCCGTTGCCGGAGCTGGCGGATTACCGCACGCCGGTCCGGGGGCTTTATCTCGGCGGGGCGGGCCAGCACCCCGGCGGCGAGGTCAGCGGCATCCCCGGTCACAACGCCGCGCAGGAAATCCTGCGCGACCTCGGCCGCAAGTGAGGCGTTGCGGCGCACGGACCGACCCCCAACATCACCTCGCGATGAAACTCGGCCTCGGACTTTACCGCCACCAACTCGACGACGACCACTTCCGCTTCGCGGCCCAGGCCGGCTGCGAAGCGCTGGTGATTCACCTCGTGGACTACTTCAACCAAGGCGGCGTCAACACCGCCAAGGACCAGCCGACCGGTGACCTCGCCGGCTGGGGCCGGGCCGGCGATCCGGATAAATTGTGGGAAGAGGATTACCTGCGCGACGTGGTCAAACGCGCCGGGGCGCACGGGTTGAAGATCGCGGCGATCGAGAATTTCGACCCCGCCCACTGGTCCGACGTGCTGCTCGACGGACCGCGCAAGGCGCAGCACCTCGAGAACGTGAAGACCATCATCCGGCGGATGGGTGCGGCGGGCATTCCGTGCATGGGTTACAACTTCAGCCTCGCCGGCGTGGCAGGTCGGGTGCGCGGGACGTTCGCGCGCGGCGGGGCCGAGGCCGTGGGCATGGATGGTCCGGTGGATGATCCGGTGCCGGAGGGCATGGTGTGGAACATGCGGCTCGGCGAGCGGGTGGGGCCCGGCCTGATGCCGCCCTGCACGCCCGGGGAGCTGTGGCGCCGGCTGGAAGATTTCTTGCACGCGGTGCTGCCGGTCGCCGAGGCCAGCGGCGTGGTGCTGGCGGCCCATCCGGACGATCCGCCGATGCCGACGATCCGTTCGACGCCGCGCCTCGTTTACCAGCCGCAGCTCTACCAGAAGCTCATCGACCTTTCGCCGAGCCCGGCCAACCGGCTCGAATACTGCCTGGGCTCGCTGGCCGAGATGACGGAGGGCGACCTTTACGCGCACACCGAGAATTACGCGCGGCAGGGCCGGATCGGCTATGTGCATTTCCGCAACGTCACGGGCAAGGTGCCCACCTACAAGGAGACCTTTGTGGACGACGGCGACATCGACATGCTGCGCATCGTGCGGATCCTGCACCGCAATAATTTCCAGGGCGTGATCATTCCCGACCACGCGCCGCAGATGACCTGCGCCGCGCCGTGGCACGCTGGCATGGCCTTCGCCCTCGGCTACATGCGCGCGGCCTTGCAGACGGTGGCAAAGGAAACGGTTTCAACCACGACATGAACACCACCCCCGCTCCTTTTTCCCTCGCCGGCCGGACGGCGCTCGTCACCGGCGGCGGCACCGGCCTTGGGCTGGCGATTGCCCGGTGCCTCGCCGCCTGCGGTGCCAAGGTCATCGTGGCCGGCCGGCGCGAGGCGGAACTGAAGGCCGCCGTCGCCGAGATCGGTCCGCTCGCCGCCGCGCACGTGCTCGACATCACCGACCTCGCCGCGCTGCCGGCAGCGGCGGAGCAAATCCGCGCCGCGCACGGACCGGTGGATCTGCTGGTGAACAACGCCGGCATCAACCTCAAGAAATCCTTCGCCGAGACGTCGGAGGCCGAGCTGCAGTCCATTCTGCAGACGAATGTCGTGGGCGCCACCGCGCTGACCCGCGCATTGCTGCCCCAGTTGCGGGAGAGCGGCACGGGCAACGTGGTCTTCATCAGCTCGATGGCCGCGCTTTTCGGTATTCCCAAGGTCAGCGCCTACTCGATTGCGAAGTCCGCGCTCACCGGGGCGGTGCGCGCACTGGCGGTGGAGTTGGGCGGCGACGGCATCCGGGTGAACGCCGTCGCGCCGGGCTGGTTCGACACCGCCATGTCGCGCCGGGCCTTTGAGGGCGACCCGGCCCGCAAGGAAAAGATCCTCGCCCGCACCCCGCTCGGCCGGCTGGGTGATCCGGCGGATGTCGGCTGGGCCGTGGCCTGGCTTTGCACCCCGGCGGCGAAGTTTGTCACCGGCACCGTCATCCCCGTGGACGGGGGCGTAAGCATCGGGTTTTGACGAAAAGCAGACCATCGGAAACCGGGCCCGGACTTTTCCGCGGATAACGCGGATAAAACGAATGGGGATTGAATCCGCGTATATCTGCGTGATCCGCGGGGAAGGTATTAAGAATTGGATATGGAACTCAGGAAAGCGGGAGCCGGCCTTATGTGGGATTACCCAATGAAGTGACGGAAGGCAGGGCCTGACCTCCGTGGCGGGCCGCTCGGAGATCGGCCCCTGCCTCTCTCCTGAGGTTGTCTCGTCTTTTTGTAATCCCCGATAATTCTGCTTTTCCTGTTTTCCACATTCCATGGTTTGACTCCACCATTTAACCTTCCCGCTGGCACGGATTTTGCCTAACTGGGGGCGCCCCTTTCCCAATCGTTCTCTTAATCCTAATCGTTCTCGTTCTCCCGCCTGATCGTTTCCCGCAACCCGCCAAAGCCAATCACCAAGCCAGGAGAACGATTAAGATTACGAGCACGAGAACGAGTTCAGCCCTGATCCTCTCTCCCAATATCTAGCTACGATACCCATGGACGACCTCGATTTAGGCGCGACGCTCAAGGGCTTCATCCCCGGCCAGAAAGTCTTCAACCGTTACACGCTGAAGAAAATCCTCGGCCGGGGCGGGATGGGCGTCGTGTGGCTGGCGCGGGACGAGGAGCTGGAGCGCGACGTGGCGCTGAAGTTCCTGCCCGAGGTCGTGACGCTGGACAAGCAGGCCGTTTACGAACTCAAGCGGGAGACGCGCCGGAGTCTGGAGCTGACGCATTCACACATCGTGCGGATCTATGATTTCGTCCAGGACAGCCGCACGGCGGCCATCTCGATGGAATATGTGCCGGGCGACACCCTGGCGGCCCTGAAAATGGACCAGCCGGACCGGTGCTACCAGCCGGAGCAACTGGGCAAGTGGGTGCGGCAGCTCACCGAGGCTCTCGATTATGCGCATCAGAAAGCGGAGCTCGTGCACCGTGACCTGAAGCCCGCGAATCTCATGATTGACGGCCGCGGCGACCTGAAGATCGCGGACTTCGGGATCGCGGCGAGCGTGAGCGACTCGGTCTCCCGGGTTTCGCAGCAGGCCGGTTCCTCGGGCACGCCGGTCTATATGTCGCCCCAGCAGATGATGGGCGAAAAGCCGGCGGTCTCGGATGACATCTACGCCCTTGGGGCGACGCTCTACGATCTCCTCACCGGCAAGCCGCCGTTCCACTCCGGCAACATCATGATGCAGGTGCAGAGCAAGGTGCCGGCGACACTCGCGGAGCGCCGCGCCGAGCTGAATGTTCCTAATACGAACATCCCGGCGGAGTGGGAGGCGACGATCGCGGCGTGTCTGGCGAAGGAGGCGAAGGACCGGCCGCAGAGCGCGGGCGAAGTGCTGGAGCGGCTGAATTTTACCACAAAGAGCACAAAGCCGGAGCCGGTAGGGCCGGACCGCCGGGCCGGCCGGACAGAGACGACTCCATCTGGGCAATCGAAAATCGGGAATCGAAATTCGAAAATTGCGGCGGTGGCGGCGATAGCCGTCATTGCCGTGGCCGGCTGGTATTTCGGCCTGCATACGCCGGAGCAGCGGCGGATTGATAGAGATCGGTTGCGGGTGGAGCAGACACGGATTGAGAGCGAGCGCCAGCAGGCCGAGGCCAGCCGAATCGCAGCCGAGCGCGAAGCGGAGGCGCAGCGGATTGAGGCGGCACGGATCGCGGCCGAGCAGGAGGCCGAGCGTGAACGACTTGCCGCCGAGCAAGCGCGGTTGGCGGCGGCGCGCGGAGGCATCATTGTGCGGACGACCCCGGCGGGCGCGGAGGTGCGGGTGGGGGCGGTGGCGCTTGACAAATCTCCGCTCAATCTGAAGGACCAGCGGCTGGGGAAGTATCCGGTGCGGGTTCGGCTGGAAGGGTATGAGGATTGGGACGGAGAGGTGGAGGTGAAGGAGAATGAGTTTACGGAGCTGAACGTGCCGCTCGTGCGCAGCGTGGGGACCGTGACACTTTCCACGGAGCCGGTCGGAATGGACTATGCGATTCGCGGCGAAGTGACGCGCACCGGACGCACCCCCGCCGAACTCAATCTGCCGACCGGCCGCTACGACATCACGTTCCGGCGTCCGGGCTGGCCGGAGCAGGCCAAGACTGTGGAGGTGAGGAAGGGCGCGTCGGTGAACGCGACGGCGGAGTTTGTCCCGGGCTCCTTGGAGCTGACGAGCGTGCCCAACGGGGCGGAGGTGTGGGCGGGTGGCAAACAGGTGGACGTGACGCCCTACCGGGTGGCGGAGGCCTTGCCCGGGCGCTACGACTATGAACTCCGGCTGCCGCGGCACAAGCCGGCGACGGCGACGCTGACCGTTCAGGCCCGCCAGTCGGTGCGGGAGAATGTGCGGCTGGAGGCGAAGCTTTTCCCAGAGGCGGGCCAGCCGCATGAGAACAGCCTGGGAATGAAGTTCGTGCCGGTGCCGGGAACTAACGTCTTGTTCTCGATCTGGGAAACACGGGTGCAGGACTACCAACAATTCGTAAATGAAACTAGGCGGGAATGGCCAAAACCAGATTTCTCTCAGGGCTCCACGCATCCGGCTGTGATGATCACCCATGACGATGCGGTATCCTTTTGCCAGTGGCTGACTGAGGCAGAGCAACGTGAAGGCCGGCTCGCTCCAAATCAGGAATACCGATTGCCGACGGATGCGGAATGGAGTATCGCTGTGGGGCCGGATGAGTTCCCGTGGGGTAACCAATGGCCACCGCCGCAAGGAGCGGGCAATTACGCGGACGAAGCAGCCAAGCGGGCGCGTTACACGAGCAAGTCGATTATCAGTGGTTATGATGACGGGTTTGCTGCTACCGCTCCGGTTGGCTCCTTCACACCAAACCGCCATGGGCTATATGACATGGGTGGCAACGTTTGGGAACGAATCGATCATAAGCAAGGAGACTGGTTCCGGGGTGCGTCGTTCGTTGGCCTAAATCGCGCAGCACTCGTCTCTTCTACCGCTAGTGGGAATGCCTCCCGCCTGAACAACGTCGGTTTCCGTGTGGTTGTGGCCGTCGGGTCGGGCGGGCAGCAGTCGCGTCAGGAGACGGTCGGGTTGGAAAAGTCAGCGGTTCCTGAAAAGGGCAAGACCTATACCATTCCGGACCTGAATCTTGAAATCCTGCCAATGCCTGCGGGCACGTTTCAGATGGGGAGTGCGTCGGGTGGGCTCAGTTTCGAGCGGCCGGTGACGCGGGTGACAATCAGCCGCGCCTTCTGGCTGGGAAAGACGGAGGTGACACAGGGGCAGTGGCAGGCGGTGATGGGGAACAATCCTTCAAACTTCAAGGGGGCAAATCTGCCGGTGGAGCGAGTCTCATGGGAGGAGGCGATGGAGTTCTGCCGCCGGCTGACGGAGCGGGAGCGGAGTGTGGGGCGATTGCCGGCAGGGTATGTTTATACGCTGCCCACCGAGGCGCAGTGGGAGTATGCGTGCCGGGCGGGAACAACAGGGGATTATGCCGGGGATCTGAATTCCATGGCATGGTATGACCGCAACAGTGGCCGTCGCACCCAGCCGGTGGGGACAAAGCAATCGAATGCGTGGGGCCTGCACGACATGCACGGCAATCTAGCGGAATGGTGTTTGGACTGGTTTGGTCTGTATAAAGGCGGGAGTGTGACTGATCCTTTGGGTGCATCATCAAGTGATACTCGCGTCAGTCGTGGCGGCAGTTGGCGGAGCTCTGCCGCTTTCTGTCGCTCTGCCCACCGCGACGGGTATCCTCCACACGATCGCGGCCGCATCGGTTTCCGCATTGCGTTGGCTCCTTCGCCATAGGCTTTCGCAGTGGCTCTGTGAGCTATGGTGGACAAGCAGTCCGGTAGACGTGAGCTAAAACAGGCGCCCGGCGACAGCCGGGCGGATTTGCGCGCTTGACGGCGGGGCGGTTTGGCGGAGGGCTTGGGCGCATGGCGACACCCACCGAGGAAAATTTTAACGATTACAAGACGGCGGAAAAGAAGGCGCTGGAGCTGATGCGCGCGATGCAGGCGGTGAGCCCGAAGAAGAACGACATCGAGCTCGCGCTGCTCGTGGCGATCTTCGAGCTGCACCGCGGCACGCTGCCGGCCTCCACCGTCGGCGCCATCGTGCAGGGCCATCTCAAGCAGATCATCCCGTATTACGAGGCGAAGGCCCGGCCGCCGGGCTGAGGTATCCGGCATTATTGGGCGGTTTCGGGCAGTGAAGTTTGGTCGCGCGTGAGGTGGAATCGGCCGGCGCTTTGACTTGAGTCAAGGCGGGGCGGGGGATATTTTGTAAACTACCCCCCTCAACCGAGGAATCCCCATGAAAAACATACCCACCATACTGAGGCGTCGGCTGGCAACCGGCGTGCTCGCAGGCCTTGGCCTGGCGTTGAATCCGGCCGCAGCCTTGGCCTGCGATGCTTGCAGCGTGACCTTCGGGCGGGAAATCGCCGGCGCACGTTCGGAAAGCTTGGCCGCTGCGGACGTCCGTCGGGCAATAGAAAAGCAAAGCAACCTCCGCATCGCCGGGCTGACCAGTCCGCATCTGGCGGCTGCAAGCGGCGACACCGTCAGGCCGCCAGCGACCGCAGCCACGGTTCCCATCGGGCCGACCAAGACGGTCGTGGCGGAGACATGCGGGGATCCGTGCTGTGCGACGAAAGCCGCGGAGCCGGTTAACGGGCACGCCTTCGCGGGCCGGCCGGTGCCCGAGTATTTCAAGGACTTCGAGTTTCTCGACGTGATTGAGCGCGATTATGCGCTGCCGACGCCGCCGACCTCGACCGTGCCGCAGGACGCGCCGGTGGACAAGTCGTTCACCGTGGTCCTGCATGAGGGCCAGACCTACCTGGGCAACGGGGTCGTCTATGACGGATTTCTCATGGATGGCGGCATCCCCGGCCAGACCCTCATTGTCGATGAGGGCGACGTGGTCGAGATGCTGATCGTGAACAAGGGGAATATCCCGCACGGCGCCTCGATCCACGCCGCCTACACACAGACCTCGAAATACGTCGGCAAGATCAATCCGGGTCAGACCGGCCGCGTGGTCTTCCGCGCCAACACCCCCGGCGTTTACATGTATCACTGCGCTCCCGGTGGCCACGCGATCGCCATGCATGTGCTCTTCGGCCAATATGGCATGATCGTGGTGCGGCCGAAGGAGAAGTATCGCATGGAGCGCGAGCTGGGCCGCCCGCCGGACGTGGAACTCTTCCTGATCCAGCACGAGTGGTATGATTCGGGCGCCGCGGCGATTGAGGGCCGGCCCCGTTACGTGACCTTCAACGGGAAAATGTTCCGCTACGTGGAAGAGCCCATTCTCGCCCGGCCGGGTGACTACGTGCGGATCAATTTTCTCAATATCGGACCCAACCTGCTCTCCACCTTTCACATCGTGGGCATTATCTGGGACTACATTTACTGGCAGGGACATCCGGAGGCCGTTCTTCCGGGCGGTCAGACGGTCACGGCCGGGCCCAGCGACTCGTTCGTGATCGAATTCCGCATCCCGCCGGATGAAGGCGCCTACACCATGCTCAGCCACGCGGTGGGTTCCACCAACCGCGGTGCCATCGGCCTGATCGTGGCCGGCAAGGAAAATACCCCGTCAGGGCAGATCCTAGCCGACGGGCCGGTGCATACGGCCGCGGAGATGGCCGAGATCAAGGCCAAGGCCGTCCGCACGATCTCGCCGTTTCGGCCGGGCAGCACGGACCGGGAAGAGCCGGCGGTCTTTGGACCTGAGGTGGATACCGTCACCGTGCGCATTCTGGGCAACTCCTATTACCCGAAGGTGGTGCGCATTGCTCCCGGCACGACGGTGCGCTGGATCAACGAAGACGCCTTCACCTATCTCGCGGGGGAGTATTCCGGCATCCACAATGTCGTGAGCACTGGTGCCGCTGAGGGCTTCGTATCGCCGCTGCTCGCGCATGGCGAGAGCTTCAGCCATACCTTCGCCGAGGAGGGGGCTTGGAACTACATCTGCACGCCGCACCCCTACATGGAGGGCGTGATTGAAGTGGTGAAGCCCAAGACCGTGGCCGCGCCTCCGGCCGGCCTGCCGCCTTGGATCGGGCTGCTGGCGGCCGCGGCCCTGGCCTTCTCCGCCTTCACGTATCTGACCCTGCGTCGGCGGACCTGAACCCGACGCCACCCACCTCAAGCTTCAACCCATTACCATGATGAAAACACAAACAACCCCCATGACGCTCCCCGGTCTTATCCGCCGGAGCGGTATCGCCGCCGCCGTCCTCCTGTCTTTCTTGGCCACAGGATGCGGCCCGGCCAAACCTCCGGTGAAGGCTGCCGGCAGCGGTCCGGTGACCGCGATCACCATCACCGGTGATGATCGCATGCGTTTCGCGCCCACCACGTTTACCGTGGCCCGGGGCACGGAAATAACCGTGACCTTTGACAATATCGGATCCGTGCCGAAAGAGGCCATGGGCCATAACCTCGTGATCCTCAAACCCGGCACGAATGCGAACGGCTTTGCGGCTTCCGGGATGGCGCATGCCGCCCGCTCCTACATCGCACCGGAACTGGAAGATCGTGTCGTGGCCTTCACTCCGGTGCTGGGGCCTAAAGAAAAATACAAACTGGTTTTTACTGCGCCTGACGAGCCGGGCGATTATCCGTTTGTGTGTTCCTTCCCGGGTCATACGCCCGCCGGGATGGTTGGCACGATGAAAGTGCAATAGACTTCAGCCAACCTATATATCCAACTGCCCGACTGCGCGCCATATCTCCCGTAGGTGGCGCCGGGCGGGTCCTCCACCAATCGCGCCGTGCGATGCCCCCTGCCCTTGGCGGTGAGCAAGCCCCGCGGCGCTGATCCTATGTCCACCCCTCGACCACACTCCACACTTGATGTCCGGCTCATGTTGGCCCGAGGCGAAGAGCCCTATCCGGCCATCCGGGCCCGGGTGGATGCCTTGCGGCCAGGCGATGGTCTCAAGGTGGTAGCGCCTTTTTTGCCGGCACCGCTCATCGAGCGCCTGAAGGGTGAGGGGTTTACGGCCAGCGTGGAACATGGTGGCGACGGAGCATGGATCGTGTTTTTTCAACGGCCCCGGGGTGCATCTGCATGAGCACTGGCATGAGCACTCTGCTGGATCCGGCGGGCGTGGGCGTCTGCGCATTGTTGGAACCGGTCTGGAACGTGAGCGCGGGCATCGTCAGTCGAGCGGTGATCGTTACTCCCGGCCTCCGGGTAACCTGGTTTCAATTTTCTGCCGGACAGGAATTGTCGGAACATACCAGCAAGACCCGCGCCTTGGTGCAGATCTTGAGCGGAGGCTGCCGGTTTTTTATCGAAGGCCGCGGCCACGATCTCAAACCGGGCGATCTGCTGCATCTGCCGCCAGGTTTGCCCCATGCGGTGATCGCGACGGAGGCTTTTGTGATGCTGCTGACCCAAGTTACCGAGCCGGCACCGGACGGGGTTTAGGCGGGACAATCTGCCGGTGCGGGCTTAGTTGCTGGGCGTGACCCAGAGTGCCCCGGAAATGAAACTTGCCGTTATCGGCAACGTCCTGCGTTGCAGTCAGCTCTTTGCGGCGCTGCCGACGGAGGATCTGGCCGCTATCGCCCGACTGGTAGTGCTGCTCAAGCTGGCGAAGAACGCCTATCTCTTTCGGGAAGGTGAGCCTTCCAAGGGGTTTTACCTGGTGCAAAGCGGTGCGGTGAACGTCCATCGCATGAATGCGGCCGGCAAAGAACAGGTGATCCATGTTTTCCGCGCCGGAGAGACATTGGCCGAGGCGTCGTTGGCATCGCCCACCGGATATCCTGCCAATGCCCGGGCGGTCGAACCCAGCGGCGTCCTGCTGCTGCCGAAAGTTCCGATTCTAGGGATGATCGCCCGTAACCCGGATCTCGCCCTGCGGATGCTGGGCTCAATGGGTGCGCATCTGCGGGTCGTCGTGGGCATGCTGGACGATCTCGCCCTCAAGGATGTAGAGACGCGGCTGCTCAACTGGTTGGTGAAACAAAGCCGGTCTGCGCCGGGAGGAACGATCCGGCTGGAGGGGACCAAGCGGGTGCTGGCCGCAGAACTGGGCACCGGCAGTGAGACGTTTTCCCGCACGCTGGCGCGGTTGCGAGACGAAGGTCTGATCCGGGTGTCCGGCCGCACGATCATTATCTGCGATGCCGGCGGATTGCGCTCACGTTTGCAGCGCAACCTTGGTGGCGGGGGGGGGTCCGTTGATAAACCTAAGTCCGCGCGAAAGCGGTGAAATGACTGCGACTGAATGACGGTTTGCTCAGGCCGGCGTTCGCCCGCCCAGCAGCCGGGCGGGCAGGAACAGCACGGCCTTGATGAAGGCAAACAGGGCGCCGAGGCACACGCCGGCCAGCCGGAAGGGCAGGGCGAGGAGCCAGACCAGCGGGGCGAGGACCAAGGCAAGCAACGCCACCGGCCAGCACAGCACGAGGAGCAGGCACCAGAGCAGAAAGATCCCAAGGGTGTTCATGATACCAACCTAACCCGGAGCCGGGCCGGAAAGTTACGGATTTTCGGCGGGGCACCGCGAATATTTGAACCGACTCAGGCCGGCGCGCGACCTTAGGGTTGAATAACGATGAACCGTGAGCTGAAACACGTCCTCAGTGAGCTGCTGGTGCTGCAGGCGCAGACCGGGGACGAGGCGGCCTTCCGCCGGCTCCACGAACTGTGGCGGGCCGACCTGCACCGGCTGGCGTTGGCACGGGTGGAGCAGCCGGTGGCGGCGGGGGAGGTCGGGGCCGAGGTCTGGCTCGACATCGCCCGCGGGCTGCACCGGCTGGAAGATCCGGCGCGGTTCCCGGCCTGGGCGATGCGGATCGTGCAGCGGCGCAGTGCGGACTGGGTGCGGCAACGCAGCCGGGACCGGCGGCGCGAGGCCGCGGCCGCCGGCAACGCGGAGGAGCTGGCACCGACGGCCGGCCCCGCGGAACCGGCCGTCGCGGTCCTGCGGCTCCGCCAGGCGATCCGCCGTTTGCCTGCGGACAAGCGGGAGCTCCTGCACCTGTTCTACGACCTGGGGCGCAGCGTTGCCGAGGTCGCCGAGATCCTCGGGCTCGCGCCCGGCACCGTGAAATCACGCCTGTTTTCCGTCCGTGAAATCCTGAAACAACAACTCGAAGGGAAATCCCATGAATGACATCGACCGACAGATCCAGGCCGCCCTGCGCGGCGACGACAACGGGGGCGCCGAGCCCAACATTGCAGAGGAGGTGCTCGGCGCGTTCCGGGGCCGGCACCGCGTGCTGTCCACGTTTGTGTTTGGCTTCAGCTTCGTGCTCTTCATCGGCGCGGTGTGGGCCGGGGTGAAGTTTTACCAGTCCGCGCCGGACCTCACCCTGCAGCTGCGCTGGGGCGGGCTCACGCTGCTCCTCACGCTCATGGTGAGCTTCATCAAGGTGTGGTTCTGGCTGGAGATGCAGTCCAACCGCATGCTGCGGGAGCTGAAGCGTCTCGAGCTTACGGTCGCGTCGAAACCGGCCGGCAAGGAGCGATAAACTATTGATGATTTCCAATAGAAGTGACGACAGACGTGAGCCGGGTAGGGACCGATCTCCGAGCGGCCCGCCCGGAGGTCGGGCCCTGCCTTACGGTCACTTCTTTGGGTAAGTCACAACAGGGCGTTTCAAATTGTTCTGTAGCCGTTAATTTTCCTGTCATTCTGAGACGAAGCCGAAGTCTGGCCCGCAGGGCTGGACTGACATCCAGTAATTCTCTCGCAGCGGCAGGTGCATTGGATTCTTCGCCACGCTCAGAACGACAATCACTACGGCTGCGGTTTAATTTGAACCGCTCCAGCCGGGCCGCCGCGGGTGGTGTAGTCAGTCCGCGGCGGGCAGCTCCAGCACGAAGGTCGCGCCGCCGCCCGGGGTATCCTCGTAGCGGATGGTGCCGCCGGCGTGCCGGGCGCAGCATTGGGCGAGGTAAAGGCCGAGACCGTGGACGGCCTCGCCGCCCGTGGGCATCGTGCCGGCGGTGGCAAATTTTTCGAAAAGCCGGTCGCGCTGGTCAGGCGGGATGCCAGGACCGTTGTCGCTGACGCGCAACCGCAGGCCGTCGGCCTCCTGCCGGGCGGCGAGCGTGACGCGGCCGCCGTGCGGGGTATATTTCACGGCGTTGGAGAAAAGGTTCTCGGCCACGCGCTGCAACAGCAGCACCGGCCCCCGCCAGGCGAGACGTCCGGCGGGCAGGTTGATGCCAATATGGAGTGATTTTGTGCGGATGTCCGTCGCGTGGGCCAGTTGGAGGTCGGCGAAGAGCGCGGCGAGGTCGGCCGAACCTTCTTTGGTGCGCATGGTGCCGCTCTCGATGGACTCGATGTCGAGCAGGGCCTGGGTGAGCTCCAGCATCTGGCGGTGGCTGCCGGCGAGCAGGGTGGCGGTCTCGACGACGTTTTTGCGGTCGTCGGGTGTGGCGGTGATTTCGCCGACCAGCTCAAGCGCGGCGGCCAGCGGGGCGCGCAGGTCGTGGGCGATGAGGCCGATGATGTCGGATTTTTCTCGGTAGAGTTTCTCGAGGCGCGTGTTCTGCTCTCGGATCTGCGCGTTGAAGGCCTCGGCCTCGGTGCGCAGCTTGCGTTCGTGGGCGGCCTCGGTCTGGGCGCGCTCGGCCTCGAAGGCCACCCGCAGGCGTTCGAGGTGCCGGCGCGATTCGTCGCGCTGGTTTTCCTCACGGATTTTGGCCGCGGCTTTGAGCTCTTCGCAGGCTTCGGCGTGGCGGCCGGCTGCGATCAAAGCCTCGGCGAGATACTGATGGGCCATCGCTTCGTAGGCCGGGGTCTTGGTGGCTCGGGCGGCGGCAAGGGCGGCGGTGAGGTCCACCAGCGCGGCCGCGGGGTCGCGTTCCGGGTTGCCAGGAGCGGTGAGCAGCACGCCGAGATTGAGGTGCAGCAGGTAACGCAGTTCCTGCGAGGCCTCGCCGGTGAGCAGGGTTTCGACCTCGCGGAGCGTTTCGCGGGCCTCGGCAAAGCGGCCCAGGTCGCGCTCCACGCCGGAGAGGCTGCAGAGGGTGAAGGCGAGGCTCCAGCGGTCGCCGAGCTCCCGCTTGCCGGCGGCGGCGAGCTTGAAGAGCTCCGCGCACTCCGGCAGCTCGCGGCCGAGATCCCAGAGGGTTTGTGCGAGGTTGTGGCGGGTCTGGGCGCGGAACTGCGGGTTGGTCTGGATGTGGGGTTTGGTGAGGATGTCGCGAAAGACCTGCAGGGCGGATTCGCGGTCGCCCTGCGCATGCATGACCATCGCGGTGTTGGCCAGGGCGGCGGTGAGGCCGCGGCCGTCGCCGATGGCTTCCGCCACGCGGGCTGATTCGTGGAAGTGCTCCAGGGCGCTGCGCTCGTCCGCCAGGGCGTGCTGGATGAGCCCGAGCATGTTGAGGCAGCGCATGACCAGCTCCTGGTCTGCGGCGGTGCGCGCGAGCTCCAGGGCCTCGCGGGCGGCCTGCCGGGCCTCGGTTTGCTTGGAATCACGGTGCAGCAGGGTGGTCTGCACGAGCAGGGCGGCCGCCCGGGTGCCGGGATCCTCCGCCCCGGCCAAAACCTCCGCGGCCAGCCGGCGCGCAGTGGCGGGATCTGACCGCGTGACCGCCATCGCCTGCCGGGCGCGCTCCTGCAATGTGGACTCGAGGACGGACGACATGAGCCAATCGTTTCCAGCTGATCCGGCCGGATCAAGCGGCATCGGCCGACTAGGGGAAAATCACCATCCGGCGACCGTCACGCCGATGACGAGAAAGATCATGCCGGCGACGAGCAGCAGCAGCATCAACCGCGCGATCCAGCGCAGCCACGAGCCGAAGGAAATCCCGGCGATGCCGAGGATGCCCATGAGGATGCCGCTGGTTGGGGTCACGAAATTGCACAGACCGTCACCCAGCTGGTAGGCCACCACCGCGGCTTGCCGCGGAATCCCGAGCAGGTCCGACAGCGGGGCCATGATCGGCATGGTGAGGGCGGCTTGTCCGCTGCCGCTGGGCACGAGAAAGTTGAGGCAAAACTGCACCGCGAGCATGACCTGCACGGAGACGACCGCCGGCAGCCCCTCGGCGGCGCCGCTCAGGGTGTGCAGAATGGTGTCCACGATCCGGCCCTGTTCCATGACGATGAGAATGCTCCGGCTCAGGCCGATGAGGATGGCGGCGCCGACCATCTCGCGCGTGCCGGTGCCGAAGGCCCGGGCGGCGGCGTTGGGGGCGAGACCGCCGATGATCGCGGCGGCGAAACCAATGCCGAGGAACAGCGCGGCGATTTCCTCGATATACCAGTCCCATCGGGTGACGCCGTAGATCAGCAGGCCCAAGCCGGCGAGGAACAGTGCGAGCACGCCGAGCCGGCGGGCGGTGAGGGGATGCTCCTCCAGCTCCGCACCGGACAAAGCCGGACTTGCGGCCGGGGCTTGCTCAATCCGTGCGGCGTAGCGCATCACGTAGAGGATGGCGACGAGTGTGAGCACGGCCCACATTACCATGCGAAAACCCCAGCCGCTGAAAACCGGCAGGCCGCTCAAGCCTTGGGCGATGCCGACCGTGAAGGGATTGAAAGCCGCCCCGGCGAAGCCCACGCCCGCGCCAACAAATGGGATGGCGACGCCCACGATGGGGTCCCAGCCGAGCCGCCGCGCCAGCGGGATCGTGATCATCAGGAAGACCAGCACCTCCTCGGCCATGCCGAAGGTGTTTCCGCCGATGGAAAACGCGATCATCAGCACGGGGATGACAAGCCGGCGGCGGGCCGGGTTGTCACCCACGGTGCGCACGACCCACAGGAGCAGCGCGGGGATGGCGCCGGTGGCGTTGATGACGGCGAAGACCCCGCCGATCAGCAGCACGAAACCCATGATAAGGGCGGCGTGATGGTCGGTGAAACCCTTCAGCGGGGCGGTGAAGAAACCGTGCCACGGCACGGGGCTCGCCTCGACGGCCTGGTAGGTGCCGGGCACCACGACCGTGCGCGTGCCTTCCTGCCGGCGCTCGAACTCGCCCGACGGGACCAGCCAGGTCAGCACGACAGCGCCCAGCAGGACGGCGAGGATGATGAGCAGGGCGTCGGGCGCGCGGGTGGCCGGGGCGGGATTCATGGCGGGCTCAATCGGTCGCGAAATGCACCCCTTGCAGCGGGTGGATGTCGAGCAGGGTGTCGTGCCAGCCGCGCACGCGGGGGTCCACGAGGCACTTCGAGGTGTAGTAGTAGATTGGCATCACGGGCATCTCGTCGGCGAGGATGGCGCCGAGCTGGTGGAAGAGATCCACGCGCCGGGCGCGGTCGCCCTCGCGGGCCACCTGTGCCGCGATCGCATCGTAGCGGGCGTTGGCAAAGCCGGAATTGTTGTTGCCGGCGCCGGTGAGCAGCAGGTTGGAAAAAACGGTGCCGTCGTTGTAGGAGGCGACCCAGCCGGCGCGGGAGATGTCGTAGTTGCCCTGCCGCCGGTTGCCGAGATAGACCTGCCATTCCTGGTTGGTCAGGCGGATGTCGATGCCGAGGTTGACCTTCCACATCTGCTGCACGGCCTCGGCGACGGCGCGGTGCGCCTCCAGGGTGTTGTAAAGGATTTCCAGGCGCGGNNGGTGAAGCCCGGCGCCGGCCGGTTGTCCAGCGTGCCGGGATGCAGGAGGCTGAAGGCGGGCGTCTCGCCGCCCTGGGTCACGCTGCGCACGAGCGCGGCGCGGTCGATCGCCAGGCTCAGGGCGCGGCGCACGCGGGCATCGTTGAGCGGCGGGCGGTTGACGTTGAACTCGTAGTAATACACCGCGAGGAAGTCCGCGATGCGCAGCTCGGGCGCGCCGGCAGCCTGCATGCGCGGGATGAGGTGCGAGGGCACGGTGTTGGTGATGTGCAGCTGGCCGCTGCGGAAGGCACGCTCCTCGGTGTCGGCCGACTCGATGGGAAACCAGCGGACGGCGTTCAGCTTCACGGCGGCACGGTTCCAGTAGTGCGGGTTGGGCCGCATCTCGATCACGCTGTTGCTGCGCCACTCGGTGAGGACAAAGGGGCCGTTGCCCACGAGGTTGCCGGGGCGGGTCCACGCCGTGCCGCGCTGGTCGATGGCGCCGTGTTTTTCAATGGTGGCGGGGTGGACGGGGTTGAAGGTGTTGTGCGTCAGCAGACCCGGCAGGTAGGGCACGGGATGCACGAGCTCCACCCGGAAGGTATGGTCGTCGAGCGCGCGGATGCCGACCTCCGCCCAGGGCTTTTCGCCGGCATGAAAGGCGGTGGCGTGGCGGATCGGCTCGAAGAGGTAGGTGTAGCGGTTGCCGAGCTTGGGCGAGAGAATGCGGCGCCAGGCATACTCAAAATCATGCGCGGTGACGGGGTCGCCGTTGGACCAGCGCGCGTCGCGCCGGAAATGGAAGGTGTAGGTGCAACCGTCGTCGGAAACCTCCCAGCGCTCGGCGACGCCGGGGATGACCGTGAGGTCCTTGGGTTCGTAGGCGGTGAGGCCCTCGAACAACGCGCTGGTGAGCCGGTATTCCGGCACGCCCGTGGTGATGTGCGGATCGAGGTCCTCCGGCTCGGTGCCGTTGCCGATGAGCAGGATGCCGTCGCGGAGGGCGCGGTCGGCTGGGGATTCCTTGCGGGCGCAGCCGGCAAAAAGGAGCGCGGCGACAAGCGCCGGCGTGAGGACTGACAGAAGACCGCCCCGGCGTGACAGGATGCTCATGCGGCGAGTGGACTGTTTCACCTGACCGGTGGCAATCCGCAACGAGCAGCGAACCAGTTCAACCGACCCACGTCCGGGCGTTGTAGAAGAGCTGCATCCAGGGGGAGTCTTCGCCCCATTCTTTCGGCGACCAGCTCATGCAGAAGGACCGGAAGACACGTTCAGGGTGGGGCATCATGATCGTGACGCGGCCGGAGGGAGTCGTGAGCGCGGTCATGCCGAAGGGGGAGCTGTTCGGGTTGAGCGGATAGAGCTCGGTCGGCTGGTGGTGGTTGTCCACGAAGCGGGCGGCGACGAGGCCGGAGGCGCTGAAGGCGGCGGCTGCGGCGGTGTCGGGGAACTCGGCGTAACCCTCGCCGTGGGCGACGGCGATCGGGATGACGGAGCCTTCCATGCCGCGGAAGAGGATACTCGGGCTCTTCTCGATCTTCAGCGAAGCGAAGCGGCCCTCGTAGCGCTCGGATTTGTTCTGCACGAAGCGCGGCCAGTTTTCCGCGCCGGGGATGATGGACTTGAGGTTGCTGACCATCTGGCAGCCGTTGCACACGCCGAGCGCGAAGGCGTCCTCGCGGGTAAAGTAGGCTGCGAACTCGGCGCGGGCGCGCTCGTTGAAAAGGGCGCTCTTGGCCCAGCCTTCGCCGGCGCCGAGCACGTCGCCGTAGCTGAAGCCGCCGCAGGCCGCGAGGCCGCGGAACTCCTTGAGCGAAACGCGGCCGGCGAGGATGTCGGACATGTGCACGTCCACTGCGCGGAAGCCGGCGCGCGTGAAGGCGGCGGCCATCTCGACCTCGCCGTTCACGCCCTGTTCGCGCAGGATGGCAACCTTGGGTGGAGAAACTTGAGACTTGAGACCTGGAACCTGAGAGACGGAAGGCTTGATGTCGAAAGTAAGCTTCGGAGTGATGCCGGGATTCTTCGGATCGAGGCGGACTTGGTGTTCCTGCTCGGCGTGAACCGGGTTGTCGCGGAGCGCGGCGATGCGGCGGGTGACGTCGGACCAGATGGCGCGGAGCGCGAAGAGATTTTCCTCGATGAGCACCTTGCCGTTTTGCGTGACGCGGAAGGTATGCGTTTCGTTCAGCGTGCCCAGGCGGGAAACGCACGCCTTCAGGCCGTGCGAACGGAAGGCGAGCAGCACATCGTCGAGGTCCGACTCGCGGACTTGCACGACGGCGCCGAGTTCCTCGTTGAAGAGGGCGGCGAAGGGTTCGTGCAGGTGCGGAATCTCGATGCTCACACCCGTGTGGCCGGCGAAGGTCATCTCGACCGCCGTGGCGAGCAGGCCGCCGTCGGAGCGGTCGTGGTAGGCGAGGAGTTTTTGCTCGCGGCCGAGCTGCTGGATGGCGTTCCAGAAATTCTTGAGGTCGGCGGCGCTGTCCACGTCGGGCGTGGCTTCGCCCATCTGCGAGACGACCTGAGCGAGAATGGAACCGCCGAGGCGATTCTTGCTGCGACCGAGATCAACCAGGAGAAGGACGGAGTCGGCGACCGGCTGGAGCTGCGGAGTGAGCGTGAGCCGGATGTCGGTGACGGGCGAGAAGGCGGAGACGATGAGCGAGATGGGCGCGGTGATGCGCTTCTGCCGNNAGTTCCATGCCCACGGCCTGCACGGCGGCGTAGAGATCGGCGGCGTCGCCGGGCACGGCGGGCGCGGCCATCCAGTTGGCGGAGAGGTTGACCTTGCCGAGGTCGCCGATCTGGGCGGCGGCGAGATTGGTCAGCGCCTCGCCGACGGCGAGGCGGGCCGAGGCGGCGGCGTTGTTGACGGCGACGGGCGTGCGTTCGCCCATGGCCATGGCCTCGCCGGTGTAAACGTCGAAGGTGGCGGCGGTGACGGCGCAGTCGGCGACAGGCACCTGCCAGGGGCCGACCATCTGGTCGCGTGCGATGAGTCCGCCGAGCGTGCGGTCGCCGATGGAGATGAGGAAGGTCTTGTCGGCGACGGCCGGGTGGGCGAGCACGCGCTTCACGGCTTCGTGGAGCGTCACGCCGCGCAGGTCGAGCGGTCGGAGCGGACGCTGGAGCGACTGCTCCTTGCGGTGCATGCGCGGCGGTTTGCCGAGCAGGACCTCGAGCGGCATGTCGATGGGTGTGTTCTTGAAATGCGGATCCTCGACGACGAGCCGTTTTTCCTCGGTGGCTTCGCCGACGATGGCGTAGGGCGCGCGCTCGCGTTCGCAGAGTTGCTGGAAGGTCGCGATGCGCTCGGCGGGGATGGCGAGGACGTAGCGCTCCTGCGATTCGTTGCACCAGAGTTCGAGCGGCGACATGCCGGGCTCGTCGTTGGGCAGCTTGCGCAGGTCGAATTTGCCGCCGCGGCCGCCGTCGTTGACGAGTTCGGGCAGGGCGTTGGAGACGCCGCCGGCGCCGACGTCGTGGATGAAGGCGATGGGGTTGTCGGCGCCGAGCGCCCAGCAGCGGTCGATGACTTCCTGGCAGCGGCGCTCCATCTCGGCGTTGTCACGCTGCACGCTGGCGAAATCGAGGTCCTCGCTGCCGTGGCCGCTGGCCATGGAGCTGGCCGCGCCGCCGCCGAGACCGATCAACATGGCGGGTCCGCCGAGCACGACGAGCTTGTCGCCGGGGTTGATTTTTCCCTTCTGCACGTGCTCACCGCGAATGTTGCCGAGACCGCCCGCGAGCATGATGGGTTTGTGATAACCGCGGAGTTCGGAGCCCTTGGCGCCGGGCACCTCCTGCTCGAACGTGCGGAAATAGCCGTTGATCGCGGGGCGGCCGAACTCGTTGTTGAACGCNNGGGCCCTCGATCATGATGTCGAGCGCGGAGACGATGCGGCCGGGTTTGCCGTTATCCTTTTCCCATGGCTGGATCGCGCCGGGAATGCGCAGGTTCGAAACGCTGAAGCCGACGAGGCCGGCCTTGGGTTTGCCGCCGCGGCCGGTGGCGCCCTCGTCACGGATCTCGCCGCCGGAGCCGGTGGCCGCGCCGGGGTAGGGCGAGATGGCGGTCGGGTGGTTGTGCGTCTCGACCTTGCAGAGGATGTGGATGTCCTCGGGGGAAGTCGTGTAATCGTTGGTGCGCGGGTCGGCGTAGAAGCGGCCACCCTTCGTGCCCACCAGCACGGCGGCGTTGTCCTTGTAGGCGGAGAGGATGCCGTCGCTGTGCAGCTGGTAGGTGTTCTTGATCATCTGGAACAGCGACTTGTCCTTCGCGGAGCCGTCGATTTCCCAGGTGGCGTTGAAGATCTTGTGGCGACAGTGCTCGGAGTTGGCCTGCGCGAACATCATCAGCTCGATGTCATGGGGGTCGCGGCCGAGCTTGGTGAAGGCGGCGACGAGGTAGTCGATCTCATCCTCGGCGAGGGCGAGGCCGAGGTCCTGGTTGGCGGCGACCAGCGCGGTGCGTCCGCCCGTGAGCACCGGCACGGTGGTCATCGGCCGGGGCGACTCGTGTCGGAAGAGCGCGGCGCACTCGTCAAGCGAGCCGAACACCGCCTGCGTCATCCGGTCGTGGAGCTTGGCACGGAGGAGGGCGAGGGTGGCGGCTGGCACCACGTGCAGCGGCGGCTGCAGGGCGGCATTGTCCCACTCCAGCCAGTAGGCGACCACGCGCTCGATGCGTTTTACCCGGGTCAGGCCGCAGAGGTGGGCGATATCAGTGGCCTTGGAGGACCACGGGGAAATGGTGCCGGGCCGCGGGGCGACCACCTGCAGGAACCCCGCCGGCGAGCCCGCGGTGCGCCGGGGGCCGTAGGTGAGCAGTTTCTCCAGGACCGATTGTTCGGCGGGTGCCAGGTCGGCATCCGTCTCGACCAGGTGCACAAAGGCGGTGGCGAGGCCCCGCACCGGCACCCCGGCGGAAATCAGTTCCTGCCGGAGTTTCTGCACTCGAAAGTCGGAGAGGGCGGGCGCGCCGCGGAGAATCAGCATGGTCGGAAGCGCGATGTTTCCCAACATCAGGGGCGCGTCAAGGGGACTGACGCACATCCGGGCGGGCTTTTCGGCTGCTGACCGAGAAAGCCGTTGACGATGGACCGTGACTCGGCGGAATAAGCGCTTTTGACGCCCGTGAGGACCAATTTCCACCCAACAACCAACCGCAACTCGCCACACCGGGTCGGTGTGGCCGGAAACCGGACGGGAGCCGCGTCATGAGCGACCGGCTGACCCACGAATGCGGCGTCGCCCTCGTGCGGTTGCTCAAGCCGCTGAGCCACTATCAGGAAAAATACGGCACGCCCCTGTGGGGTTTTACCAAGCTTTTCCTGCTGATGGAGAAGCAGCACAACCGCGGCCAGGACGGCGCGGGCGCGGCCTGCGTGAAGCTCGGCATGCCGGCCGGCGAGGCGTTCATGTTCCGCGAGCGCAGCGTGAAGGGCAACCCGCTCGACAAGGTCTTCAAGGGCCTGCTCGCGCAATACAACGAGAAGGTCGGCGCCGG
>DDSZ01000012.1:0-29750 GCA_002344205.1 Opitutaceae bacterium UBA2377 | reverse complement strand
CTGCGCTACGGCACCAGCGGCGGCTACAACCTCTCCTCCTGCCACCCGTTTTTCCGGCGCAGCCCCTGGCCGACGCGCAACCTCGCCCTCTGCGGCAATTTCAACCTCACCAACACCACCGAGCTCAACCAGTCGCTCACCGCGATGGGCCAGCATCCGATCTACGCGACGGACACGCAGGCGGTGCTGGAGAAGATCGGCTTCTTCCTCGATGAGGAGCACGAGGACCTTTACCGGCAGTTGCGCACCACCGGTCTGAGCGGCGAGGACATCTCCCAGCGCATCAGCGAGGAACTCGATCTCACGCGCGTGCTGACCCGTGCCGCCCAGAAATGGGACGGCGGCTACACGCTCTGCGGGCTGACCGGCAACGGCGACGCCTTCGTGGCCCGCGACCCGTCGGGCATCCGGCCCTGTTTCTACTACCGCGACGAGGAGGTCGTGGCCTTCGCCTCCGAGCGCGCGCCGCTCATGACGGTGTTCGACCTCGCCGCGGAGCAGGTGAAGGAGGTCGAGCCCGGCCACGTCGTCGTGATCAAGCGCGCCGGCGCGGTGACGGAGGCGGCCTTCACCGCGCCGCTGCCGCGGGCCTCCTGCTCGTTTGAGCGCATCTACTTTTCCCGGGGCAACGACCTCGACATCTACGCCGAGCGCAAGGCGCTGGGCGCGCAGCTCTGCGACCAGGTCATCCAGTCCATCGGCCACGATTGGACGAACACCGTCTTCAGCTTCATCCCCAACACCGCCGAGACCGCCTACTACGGCCTCATGTCGGCGCTGCGCGAGCGGCGCCGCACGGAGGTGAAGGCCGCGATCCTCGAGGCCAGCGCCGCCGGGAAGCTCACCGAGGCCGTGCTCGACGACCTCATCCTCAACAACTGGCCGCGCAGCGAGAAGGTGGTGAGCAAGGACATCAAGCTGCGCACCTTCATCGGCCAGGAGAGCATGCGCAACCAGCTCGCCAGCCACGTTTACGACATCAGCTACGGCTCGGTGAAGCCCGGCGACAACCTTGTGTGTGTGGACGATTCCATCGTCCGCGGCACCACGCTGCGCAAGTCCATCCTCCGCATCCTCGCCCGGCTCCAGCCGCGCAAGATCGTCATTGTCTCGACCGCCCCGCAGATCCGCTATCCCGACTGCTACGGCATCGACATGTCCGAGCTGGGCAAGTTCATCGCCTTCGAGGCGGCGGTGGACCTGTTGCAGGAACGCGGCCAGGGCGACCTGCTGCAGGAGGTTTACGCGCTCTGCCGCGAGGAGGTGGCGAAGGGCGGGACCACCAACCAGGTGCGAAAGCTCTACGAGCCGTTCACCCCGGAGGAAATCTCGGCCCGGATCGCGCAGCGCGTGCGACCGAAGGGCGCGGACTGGAACGGCGAGGTGGAGATCATCTTCCAGAAGATCGGGAGCCTTCACGCCGCCGTGCCAAACCACACCGGCGACTGGTATTTCACCGGCCGCTATCCGACCCCCGGCGGCTACCGCGTCGTCAACCAGGCCTTTGTGAACTATTTCGAGAAGGCCGAGGGGCGGAGCTATTGAGGGATTTTCGATTTTGGACTCTCGATTTTGGATTACAGACCCAAAACCGCGCCCTTGTGAATCCGGATAAAAATCGAAAATCCAGAATCGAAAATCGAAAATTTCCATGTCCCTGAGCTACGAAAGTTCCGGCGTTCGCTACGACCAGCTCGATGCGTTCAAGCGCGCCTGCCAGCAGGCGGCGCGCACGACGGCCCCGCTGCTGCAGGACCACGGTTACACCGAGCCCGCGACCACCCGCGGCGAGAGCGCCTACCTGATCGAGGCGGCCGACCACTACCTCGCGCATGTCGAGGAGGGTCTCGGCACCAAGAACCTCGTGGCCGATGCGGTTTACGCGGCGACGGGCAAAAACTTTTACCGCGAGATCGCCATCGATACCGTGGCGACGATCGTGAACGACCTCGCCACCTGCGGCGCACTGCCGATCTCGGTGGCGATGCACGCGGCCGTGGGCGACTCCGGCTGGTTCGCCGACGCGCCGCGGATGCAGGCGCTCGTCGCGGGCTGGGCCGAGGGCTGCCGGCAGGCCGGCGCGGTGTGGGGCGGGGGCGAGACCCCGACGCTCAAGGGCATCGTCAATCCCGACACGATCGTGCTGGCGGGTTCCGCCATCGGCAAGATCGCCCCGAAGTCGCTGCGCATCACGGGCGACGTGCGCGACGGCGACCACATCATCTTCCTCGCCAGCTCCGGCGTGCAGACCAACGGCCTCTCGCTCTGCCGGCTCATTGCGGAAAAGCTGCCGCAGGGCTACCAGACGCCCATCGGCCACGGCGACCCGCGCACCTACGGCGAGGCGCTGCTCGCGCCGTCGGTCATCTACGTGAAGTTTGTCGCGGAGTGCCAGCGGCGCGGGCTGAAGCTCAACTATGTCGCGCACGTCACGGGTCACGGCTGGCGCAAACTGATGCGCTTGGAGGAGCCCTTCGTTTACGAGATCACCGCGCCGCGCGCGCCGCTGCCCTTGTTTAAGTTTCTGCAGGAGGCGGGGCCGATCTCGGAGCGCGAGATGTATGCGACCTTCAATCAGGGCGTGGGCTTCGCCGCCTACGTGGATCCGTCCGTCAGCGCCGCCGTGCTCGCCGCCGCCCAGGCCGCCGGCTACGCCGCGTGGCTCGCCGGCCGCGTGAAGAAGGAGGGCACCCGCAAGGCCGTGGTCGTGCCGTCGCTCAACCTCACCTTCGGCGGCGACACCCTGCAGGTGCGCTGACCGGGTGCGACGTTGACGCGGCCGGCTTTGTCGCCCAACGCTGCCAGCCCGATGCGCCCCGTTGTCCAGATTTCCCTCGACCTGACCGACATCCGGGAGGCGCTGGCCACCGCCGAACTCGCATTGCGCGCCGGGGTGGACTGGCTGGAGGCGGGCACGCCGTTGCTTTTGGCCGAGGGTCTGCATGGGGTGCGGGCGCTACGGGAGCGGTTTTCCGGCGTGCCCATCGTGGCCGACCTCAAGACGATGGACGGCGGCTACCTGGAGGCCGAGATGATGGCGAAGGCCGGGGCGACCCATGTCGTCGTCATGGCCCGGGCGCACGAGGAGACGATCAAGTGTGTGGTCAAAGCCGGGCGCGATTGCGGCGTGAAGGTGATGGGCGACAACCTCGGCTGTCCCGACATGGTTGCGGGCGCGCGGCTGATCGAGGATCTGGGCTGCGATTTTGTGATCCACCACATCGGTTACGACGAGCGCCGTGGCATCGCGGCGAGCGGTCGCCGCATGCCGAGCCCGCTCGACCGGCTGCGCGAGGTCGTCCAAGCCGTGCGCGTGCCGGTGCAGGCCGTGGGTGGTCTTACGCTGGAGCAGGCCGTACGGACACCGGAATACGGCGCGCCCCTCGTGGTGATCGGCGCGCCGCTGGCGGTGGACGCCGATGCCTTCCGCACCGCCGACGGCAATCTGGAAGGCACCCTGCGGCTCATCTGCGAGCGCGTGCACGCCTACGGCGAGGTCGCCGTTGGCTGAAACCATTTCCCCATGAAAAGCCCCGCCGTTGTTAATTTTGCTCCTGAAGCCGGCAGCGTTGAGCTGCGCGAGTTTGCCCGACCCGAGCCGGGGCCGGAGGATGTCATCCTCGCGGTCGAGGCGGTCGGCGTCTGCGGCAGCGACCTGCACCAGTGGCACAGCACGCACAGTTGGCCGGTGAATTATCCCGTCGTGCTCGGGCATGAGTTCGGCGGCGTGATTGCGGCGACCGGGAGCGCGGTGAAGGCCTGGCGCGAGGGCGACCGCGTGGTCAGCGAGACGGCGGCGGTGATCAATCCCGACAGTCCGCTCAGCCGCGCGGGGCTCTATAATCTCGACCCGACCCGCAAGGGCTTCGGCTACGGCGTGGACGGGGCCATGACCCGGTTTGTCCGCGTGCCGGCCCGCTGCCTGCACCGCGTGCCGGCCGGTCTGGCGATGGAAATCGCCGCGCTCACCGAGCCTTGCTGCGTGGCCTACAATGCCGTGGTCAACAACGCGAAGATTCTGCCCGGCGACCGGGTGATCGTGCTCGGTCCGGGACCGATCGGCATCCTGTGCGCGGCCATGGCCCGGCTCGCCGGTGCGCAGGTGGCGCTGGTGGGCCTGGAGCGGGACAAGGCGCGGTTGGAAAAGGCGAAAGCCTACGGCTGCGAAGTGATCATCGGCGATGCGACCGCCTGGGCAAAAGAACGTGACGGGCTCGGCGCCGACGGCGTGATTGATGCCGCCGGCGCCTCGGCCGCGCTCAAGGTCGCGCTCGAACTCGTGCGGCCCAACGGCTGGATCAGCAAGGTGGGCTGGGGCCCGCAGCCGCTGAACTTCTCCCTCGATCCCTTGGTGCAGAAAAACATCACGCTGCAGGGCAGCTTTTCGCACAACTGGCCCGTGTGGGAGCGCGTGCTGGCGCTGCTCGGCTCGGGCCAGCTCGACGTGCGGCCGGTCCTCGGCGGCATCTGGGGGCTGGAGGCCTGGCACGAGGCGTTTGATAAAATGCACCGCGGCGAAATCGTGAAGGCCGTGCTAAAACCCGCCTGATCACCATGGCCGACCACAAGGCGACGATTGCCTGGCAGCGCAACGGCCCGGATTTTCTGAAAGGCCGCTACTCGCGCGAGCACACCTGGAGCTTTGACGGCGGCGTGACCGTGCCGGCTTCGCCGGCGCCCAGCGTCGTGCCGGTGCCGTGGTCGAACCCGGCCAATGTCGATCCCGAGGAGGCGTTTGTCGCCGCGGTGGCGAGCTGCCACATGCTGACGTTTCTTTTCCTCGCGGCGCGCGCGGGGTATGAGGTGGAGAGCTACCGCGACGAGGCCGTGGGCATCATGACCAAAAACGAGCGCGGCGTGCCGTGGGTCAGCCTCATCACGCTGCGGCCGGTGATTGCCTATGGTGGCGAAAAACGTCCGGATGCAGCGGCCATGGAAGACCTGCATCACCGGGCGCACGAGCAGTGTTTCATCGCCAATTCGGTCAAGACCGAGGTTAAGGTCGAGGCGGTTTGATCTGATTTTTTAAACCACGAATGGACACCAATGCACGCGAATGGAAATCTCGGCAAGACGGCCTTCATTCAGATTCGCAGCCGGCGGCAAAGCCGATGATTTCTGAGACGGTTTTTATTATTCGTGTGAATTCGTGTCCATTCGTGGTTCCTCTCCTTCCATGCGTCTGAAAGACAAAGTCATCATCGTCACCGGCGGCACGAGCGGCATCGGCCGGGCCATCGCGGAGCGCTGCGTTGCCGAGGGCGCGCGGGTGCTCGTCCACGGCCTTGACCGCGCGGAAGGAGAAGCGCTGGTGGCGAAGCTGGGTGTGGCGGCGGCACTCCAGATCGACGACTTGGTGGACCCGGCGGCGCCGGCACGCATCGTGGCGGCGGCGGTGGCGGCCTTCGGCAAGGTCACCGGCCTTGTGAACAACGCCGCCATCGTGCCGCGCGAGACGCTGCACACCATCACGCCGGAGAAATTCGAGCGCACCATGGCCATCAATGTGCGCGCGCCGCTGTTCCTCATCCAGGCGGCGTTTCCCCACCTGCAGGCGCAGCAGGGCAGCGTGCTCAACATCGGCTCGATCAACGCGCTCAGCGGCGAGGCGACCTTTATCGATTACAGCATCTCGAAGGGCGCCCTGCAGACGCTCTCCCGCAACCTCGCCAACGCCCACGGCACCGACCGCGTGCGTTTCACCCATTTCAATGTCGGCTGGGTGCTGACCGCGCGCGAGCAGGCGGCGCAGGTGGCGCAGGGACTCCCGGCGGACTGGGCGGAAAATCTTCCGCCGCTCTACGCGCCCTCGGGCCGGCTGATCCAACCGGAGGAGATCGCCGCCGCCGCGGTTTATTGGCTGGGCGACGAATCGGGGCCGATCACCGGCACGGTGCTCGAGCTGGAACAATTTTCCGTCTATGGCCGCAACCCGGTGAAAACCAAGGAGTGAGTTTCTAACCACAGATAAGCACAGATGATCACAGATATAGAATCCAATGAGGGCGCATGCTTTGGATCACCGGGCTTAATCTGTGTGTATCTGTGTCCATCTGTGGTTAATCTGGATTGATTGGTATGCCGAAGCTCGCCGCGTTCCCCAAGGCCTTTATGCAGCAGCTCTGCAAGGACGGCTCGATGACCCTGCAGCAATGGGTGGATCTCGCCGCGCCGCTCGGTCTCGACGGACTCGAATACTACAGCGGCATGCTGGAGCTGGCGGACCCGACGAGGTGGCCGATGGCGCGCCGGCAGGTCGAAGCCGCGGGGATGGTGATACCGATGCTCTGCTGCTCGCCGGATTTCTCCCAGCTCGATCCGGAACTGCGCCGGATTGAAATCGAAAAGGAAAAAACCTGGATCCGGATGGCGGCTACGCTCGGCGCGAAATATTGCCGGGTGCTTTCCGGGCAGCGCCGACCGGAGCTGACCGTGGCGCAGGGACTCGACCTTGTGGTGGCCAACATTGAGGCCTGTCTGCCGGAGGCGGAAAAATGCGGCGTCACGCTCATTCTGGAAAATCATTACAAGGACGATTTCTGGGAGTATCCGGAGTTTGCCCAGAAAATGGACGTGTTCTGCGCGCTGGTGGACCGGCTGCACCATCCGCACTTCGGCGTGAACTACGACCCGAGCAACGCCTTCCTGGCCGGCGACGATCCGCTGGAGCTGCTGGCGCGCGTGAAGCACCGCGTGGTGACGATGCACGCGAGCGACCGTTACCTGCTCAGCGGCACGCTGGAGGATTTGCGCAAGGAAGAGGGCGGGGCGCTCGGCTACGCGAAACGGCTCGCGCACGGTGAAATCGGCAAGGGGCTCAACGACTACGACGCGATCTTCGGCACGCTCAAGGCCGCGGGCTTCGACAACTGGATCAGCATCGAGGACGGCGTGAACGGCATGGAGCAGCTCGCCGCGAGCGTGCGCTTCGTGCGCGGCAAGATTTCGCAATACTGGCCGGCTGGAAGGTAGACGCTGTTATCCTTTGAGCAGTTAAAACTGTGATCGTCGCTCTGAGGCGCGGTAGCGCCGGTAGGGGCCGATCTCCGAGCGGCCCGCCCGGAGGTCGGGCCCTACCGTGCGGTCACTTCTTTGGGTAAAGCCAAATAGGGCGACGAGTGCACGCGTCTCCGGGACATGAAAGTGTCGCGCAATGCGTGACACTGTTTTTTTGCGAAAATCGCTCTCGGCGAGGCCGGGTTTGATTTTAGAGCCGAAGGCTCTGTCGCATCCGGTCGAGCTGCCGCAGTGTGGCCTCGGGCAGGTGGCCTTCCTGATAAATGCCGACGTTGAGCGTGACGCCACCGCCGACGGCGAGGCATTGCCGGACAAAGGAGAAAAGGTCGGCGTCGGAATACTTGGGGCCGGGCATCGGACCGGTTGGCGGGTGGTTGTAACCCCAGGGGCAGTCGATGGGCAGCAGGCCGTGCCATTGGCAGCGTGTGCCGGTCACGAAGCGTTCCGTGGGCAGGACGTAGGTAACCGGGCCTTCGTCGGGATTGCCGCAGACGATGCGGTCGCCGTGCAACTGCCAGATCTCGCCGGAGAGGTAATCCTGCAACGGTGTGACGGGCTTTTCGAGGCCGCAGCAGTAGGAGCCGTCGTTGAAGGCGAGGGCGGCGTCGGGATTGCCGGCACGCGAGGCGTCGCCCCACCAGTCCCAGTGGCGCAGGGCCTGGCGAAAGGCCTTCCAGTTGTAACAGCCGTCATACCACCAGCCGTGGTGCAGACGGCCGAGACGCAGCGAGTATTCGCGGATAAAGGCGGTGTAGTGGCGCTCGAACTCATTCTGGTCGGCGGGATTCCACGCGAAGGCCACGTGCAGTTGCGTGGGCGCCTTGATCTCCGCCGGCAGATAGGGGATGAAACGTTTGCCGAGCCGGTGCAGGCCCTGCGCGATTTCCAGCACTAGGTCACGCTGCGAGCAGTGGCCCGGGCCGGCGAGGCGGTCGAGCACGGAGTTGGGGCTGGCGTAGAACCCGGTGTTCTGGCCGATGGTGAAGATCAGCCAGTCGGCGCCGGTGTCGGCAAACTGCTGGAGGAAACGCTCGACCTTGAAGGCGGAGACGGCGCGGTCGAAGTCTTCGATGTAAGGACCGTTTTCCCGGGCCGGGCCGGGCGGAATCCAGTGCACCATCAGGCCCCAATGACCTGACATCCAGGCGGCGCGATCGGGAGCTGATTCGGCGGGCATGATTGGGGGGAGGAGAAAACCGGCCGGAGCGATTGCCGCCAACCCAAATTCCGACGGCCCGAGAATTATCTCTCCTTTTGGCGGCATTCCGGCGAGACTGGGCGCATGGAGAAACGTCCCTTCAACGAACTCGGCTTGTCCGAGGATATTCTCAAAGCCGTCGGCAAGATGGGCTTTGAGGAGGCTTCGCCGATTCAGACGGCGGTCATCCCGACCATCATGCAGGGGCGCGATGTCGTCGGTCAGTCTTCGACCGGCTCGGGCAAGACCGTGGCCTTTGCCATCCCCGCGATCGAGGCGGTGGACCCGAAGGTGCGTGCGGTGCAGGTGCTGATCCTGTGCCCGACTCGCGAACTGGCGGTGCAGGTGGCGGAGGAGACCGGCAAGATCGCCTTTTTCAAGAAAGGCGTGATGGGCGTGCCCATCTACGGCGGCCAAAGCTACGAACGGCAGTTCCGCGCGCTCGCGGCGGGCGCCCAGGTGGTCATCGGCACGCCGGGCCGTGTGATGGACCACATGGAGCGCGGCACGCTGAAGCTCGACAAACTCAAGCTCGTGATCCTCGACGAGACCGACCGCATGCTCGACATGGGCTTCCGCGACGACATCGAGCACATCCTCAAGGCGGTGCCCGCCACGCGCCAACTGCTGTTTTTCTCGGCCACGATTCCCCGGGCGATCCAGGACCTGATCAACCGCTACTCGCAGGATCCGGCTTGGATCAAAATCGAGTCCGTCGCGAAAAATGCCCCGGCGGTGGAGCAGGTCTATTTCGAAGTGGACCGCCGCTCGAAGATCGAGGCGCTCACGCGGCTGATCGACGTGCACGATTTCCGCTACGGTATCATTTTTTGCAGCACCAAGATCATGGTGGACGACCTCGACGAGCACCTGCACTCGCGCGGCTACCAGACCGACCGGCTGCACGGCGACATCAGCCAGGCGCAGCGTGACCGGGTGATGGACAAGTTTCGCCGCCGGGGCTTCGAGTTTCTCGTGGCGACCGACGTGGCCGCGCGCGGCATCGACGTGCAGGGCATCACGCGCGTCATCCACCTCGAGCCGCCCACCGATCCCGACGCCTACACCCACCGCAGCGGCCGCACGGGTCGCGCCGGCAAGAAGGGCACGAGCGCGCTGCTCACCACGCCGCGACAGCTGATGACGGCGCGCCGCGTGCTCGCGCGCGCCGGCGTACCGCACCGCTTCGAGCCGCTGCCCACCGCCGAGCAGCTGCGCGCCCAGCGCGACGAGCTGCTGGTCGCGAAGCTCACGCGGCTCGAGGAGCCGGCCGAGGAGCTCGCGAGCGACGAGGAAGTCGACGCCGCCCTGCTCGAGGCCCAGCGCGCGCGCGTGCACGAGATCGCCAAGCGGCTCGCGGCCTCCGGCGACGTCGAGCAGGTGCTCGTCAACCTGCTCACGACGACGGGCCTCGCCGAGGGGCCCGAGCCGCGCGAGCTGCGCGTGCTGCAGCCGCCCACCGCGCCGCCTGCGCGCGGTAAGTTCGCCGAGCGGCCGATGCCCACGCGCGGCGGCTACGCCGAGCGCTCGCCGCGCGCCCGCCGCGACTTCGACGCACCGCAAGCCTACGAGCCCGCGCCGCGCGCGCCGCGCGGGCGCACCCACGCCGAGGCCCCCGCCCAGGAGGGCCATGCGCGCGCGCCGAGGCGCGACGAGGGGCACGCGCCCCGCACGATCCCGCCGACGCAGGGCGGCGCGCCCGCGCGCTGGGTGCCGGTGCACGTCACCTGGGGCGAGATCCACGGCGCCGATCCGCGGCGCATGCTCGCCATGCTCTGCCGTCGAGGTGGCATCGTGAGCAGCGACATCGGCGCCATCGACGTGGGGCGCACCTCCACCCTCGTGCAGGTCTCCGAGAGCGTCGCCGACCGCTTCCTCGACGCCGCCTCGCGCCCGGATCCGCGCGATCCCAAGATCGCCATCCGCCCCGCCGAGGCACGTCGCGCGGGCTCCGCGCCCGAGGCGAGCTTCGAGGCCCCCCCGGCCGCGCGCCCCGCGCGTGCCGCGCGCGACACGGGCGGCGAGGGCTTCGAGCGGCCGCGCCCCGCGCGTGCNNGCGCGACACCGGCGCCGAGGGCTTCGAGCGCGCTCGCCCCGCGCGTCCGGCTCGCGAGGCGGGTGGGTTCGCGCCGCCGCGCGCGAGCGCTGGCGTCGCCGGGCGCCCGAAGCGCGCCTACGACGCCCCCAGCGCGGAGCTGCCCGCCGCCCCGGCCAAGCCGAAGCCGAAGCGGGTCTTCGAGCCCGAGGCGCCCCGCGCGAAGCCCGCGAAGAAGGGTGGCGACGCCGCGAAACCCGCGCGCCCCGCCAAGCCGAAGAAGCGCTTCGGCCGCTGAACGGCCGGGCCGGCCGGCACCCCGGAGGGCCGGCCCCTGCGAAGCTTGGGGGCGCACGGAACGGCTTGATCGCCCCACCGCGCGCCCCTACGCTCCCGAACATGATTTCGTGTCTCGTCCGTCGCGCGATGCTCGTCGTCTCGGTGCTCGGTGTGGCCAGCCTGGTCGCTGCGTGCAGCGACAGCGCGAGCGACGGCGGCTCGGGCGCGGCGGTCTGTGAAGACACGACCAACACCTGTCCCGAGATCCTGAACTGCCCCGACCAGGGCGTGCCCGCCTGCGCCTGCCCTCCCGCGCAGGAGACGGTGCGCTGCCGCTACTCGCTCGTGGGCGAGCAGGACTGCAGCGGCTCGGTGGTCTGCGTCGACGGCCGCTGGATCGACGACGGCACCGTCGTCGAAGACGGCGGCTGGTGAGCGCCGAGGAGCGAGCTCGCTCCCGGGCGCCCCTCCGCGCTCAAGCCTGACGCACGAGCGAGACGTCGAGCGAGATCTTCACCTCGTCACCGACGAGCACGCCACCTGCCTCGAGCGCCTGGTTCCACTGGATGCCGAAGTCCGAGCGTTTGATCGACGTCTTGGCCGTCGCGCCGATGCGCGTCTGACCCCAGGGGTCCTTGTGCTCGGGCGTGAGGTCCTCGACGTGCAGCGTCACGTCCTTGGTCGTGTCGCGGATCGTGAGCTTGCCCCGGAGCTCGAGCTCGGAGCCGCCCTTGCCGACCACCTCGGTCGAGACGAAGCGGATCGTCGGGTACTTCTCCGCGTCGAAGAAGTCGGCGCTCTTGAGGTGCGCGTCGCGCTTCTCCTCGCGCGTGTGGATCGACGCGACCTCGATGCTCGCCTCGACGCGCGTGGCGCCAGCCTGGCCGGGGTCGAAGTCGACGGTGCCCTCCACCGCCTGGAACTGCCCGCGCACGTTCGTGATCATCATGTGGCGGACGCTGAACTGGACGGTGCTGTGACTGGCATCGATCGACCACTTGCTCATGACTGGCTCCCTCTTCGTTGAGACGCGCCGGATGACGCGCCTTGATGAAGCCAGCTTGGGCCCGGGGCGGCCATGCAACAAGAACCCAAGAAAGAACCCCTCTGTTGCACCATGGCAACAGAGGGGCGATCGCCGCCTCGCAGCGCGCAGAGAGGCCCACTGACGCACAGGGAGGCCCGGCCGCCGTAGCGCGTGCGTGGACCACGCAGAGACCGCGAAGCGACCGTTGCGAGCGCTGTGAGGCTAGAGAGCCCGACGCAGGCCTACTTCACGTAGGCCGAGGAGGGCGATCGCAGCCTCGCAGCGCGCAGCAGGTCGCTTCGTGGTCTCTCAGCAGGCGCGGCGATAGACGCGCAACTCCCAGGGCTCGCACGAAGCGCCGCTGAAGTAGCGGACCTCGACGTCGACGTAGAAGGAGTCGTCGAGCGCGAAGGTGTCGTCGCACCAGACGGTGATCTCCTCCATCTGGCCGGGGCCCTTCACCGAGGAGCTGGTCGAGGGATCGACGAAGCAGTAATCGCCGCTCACGTAGAGGTCGTAGTCGACGCCGGCGGGCACGCTGAGCTCGAAGGCGAGGCTCACGTAGGCCGCGCAGGTGCTGTCTTCGTAGGCGTCGATCGTGAGGAAGCGACCGCGCGTGCCGGTCCTCGTGACCACGGGGCCCTCGCAGGTGCCGCCGCTGTTGCACAGCGCGCCGTAGAAGGAGTCGGCCGAGAAGCCACCGAGGAACTCGGCGGTCGCGAGCGAGTTGGAGTGGCCCGAGTGGCGCGTCTCGCAGCCGTTGGCCTGGTTGGTGTCGCAGTGGCTGTAGCCGCTCGCGCAGCTCCCGATCTGGCAGCCGCTCGCGCCCCCGCAGACCGAGGTGGCGTTGGCGAGGTTGCAGGCGCCCTGGTTGACGTTGCCGTCGCAGTTCTGATCGACCCCGTCGCAGACCTCGGCCGTCGGGATCACCTCGCCGACGCAGCTGCCCCACTGCCCGTTGGCGCAGGTCTGCGTGCCGCCCTTGCAGGCGCCCACGCCGAGCGTGCCGTCGGCGCCCGAGTAGCAGGGCTGGGTCGAGCCGTTGGTGCAGGTGCAGCCCTCGTCGACCGTGCCGTTGCAGTTGTCGTCCACGCCGTCGCACTGCTCGACGGTGGACGCAGGCGCCGGAGGCACGCAGGTCTGCGGCTGGCCGTTCGCGCAGGAGGGCACGGTGATCTGGCAGGCGCCCATGCCGCAGGTCACCGCTTCGGCGATCTCGTCGGTCTCGTCGTTGCAGTCGTTGTCGACGCCGTCGCAGACCTCGGTGCTCGGCAGCACCTCGCCGTCGCAGGGGCCCCACTTGCCGGCGTCGTCGCAGGTCTGCTGGCCGTCGATGCAGGCGCCCTTGCCGCGCGTCTCCTGAGAGCCGGTGTAGCAGGCCTGCATCTCGCCCGTGATGCAGTCGCAGCCCTCGTCGATCTCGTCGTCGCAGTCGTTGTCGACGCCGTCGCAGATCTCCGTGCTGCAGCTCTGGCCCCCGCCGTCGCCGCCGAAGCCCGTGCTCGTCGAGGTCGTCGGGCGCTGACCGGTCTCGGTGCTGCCGCCCTCGCCGCTGCCCGCGCCTTGCCCCGAGCCGCCGCTCGCGCTGGGAGAGTCGCTGCCCGCGCACGCGACCAGGGTGGAAGCGGCTACGAGAGCCAGAACGAAGCTGTGACGAGCGATGACCATGGCGCCTACTCCTCGAGCCGCCGGGCGGAGCGCCAGGCGAACGGCTCCGCTTAGCAAAGCTCGCGCGCGGTGCGGAGAGAGAACGGCGCACCAGGACCACACCTACATCGCTGAACACCTGCGCGGCGCCCGGCTCGGCGCCCTCGGGTCGCGCCCGCACGCTCGGCGAGCCGCCGCGCCAAGCGGTGTAGGCTGCGACCGTCGGAGCGCCAGCCATCGGCCGCTCCTTCGCGCGAGCACACGCCTTGAAGTTCCTACCGTCGCAGTTCGCCTACCTGCTGAGCCGGCACGAGAGCCGCGAGAACCTCGCTGCCTTCGCGAAGTTCATGGCCCTGCTCTCGGCGATCGTCGTCGCCTACGCCGAGGCCTNNGCTTCGGCGACATCACCTTCCAGACGGATCTCGGGCGCGCCTTCTCGATCCTCGTGCTGCTCACGGGCGTCGTGCTCTTGCTCACGGTGCTGCCCTTCATGTTCATCCGCTACTTCTACGCTCCGTGGGTCGAGGCGCAGATCCACCTGCGCGCCCCGCGCGAGCTGCCGCCCGAGACGAAGGGGCACGTCGTGATCACCTCGCTCGACGACATCGCGCGCGGCTTCGTGGCCCGGCTCGACGTGCACGGCATCCCCTACGTCGTGCTCGAGCCCGACCCTGCGAAGGCCGCACAGCTCGTCGGAGAGGGCTTCCGGGTCATGTCGGGCGACGTCGACAACGTGCAGACCTACCGCGCGGCGCGCGCCGAGGTCGCGCAGCTCGTCGTCTCGAACCTGGGCGACGCCGAGAACACCAACGTGGCGCTCACGGTGCGCGAGCACTGCCCGAAGGTGCCGCTGGTCGGGATCGTCGAGGATCGCGACGCCGTCGACATCCTGGGCCTCGCCGGCGCCGACCTGGTGCTGCCTCTCAAACACAAGCTCGGCGCGCACCTCGCCGCGCGCGTCGCCGTGGGTGGCTCGCGCACGAACCAGATCGGCACGCTCGGCGCGCTGCGCGTGGCCGAGCTCGCTCTCCACGGCACCGAGCTGGTCGGCAAGACGATCCGCGAGACGAACCTGCGCAAGCACACGGGCGTGAACCTCGTCGGCACCTGGCAGCGAGGCAGGCTCCTGCCTGCGCGCCCCGACGCCGTGCTCGCCGACGAGCACATCGCCGTGCTCGTCGGCCGCGAAGAGCAGCTCGCGACGCTCGACGCGCTCGTCGGGGAGCCGACGGCCGAGATCGCGCCGGTCGTCGTGATCGGCGGCGGCAAGGTGGGCCGCGCCGCCGCGAGGGCGCTCAAGGCGAGGGGCATCCCGGTGAACGTCGTCGAGCGCAGCAAGGTCTACCAGGGGCGCGTCGAGGAGGTCGCCGACCGCGTGGTCATCGGAGACGCGGCCGATCTGCACGTGCTCGAGGAGGCAGGCTTGATGGAGGCCTCGAACGTGATCCTGAGCGCGAACGACGACGCGACGAACATCTACCTCGCCGTCTACTGCCGCAAGCTCAGGCCCGACGTACACATCGTGAGCCGCATCACGCACGAGCGGAACATCGAGTCGATCCACCGCGCGGGAGCGGACTTCGTCTTGAGCTACACGACGCTGGGCGTACGCTATCTGTTGAGCTTCATGCAGTCGCGCGAGCCGGTGATCCTCGGAGAGGGCGTCGACCTGGACATCCTCCACGTGCCGCGATCGCTCGCCGGCAAGACGCTCGGCGAGAGCGGCATCGGGCGTGAGACGGGGCTCATCGTCGTGGCCATGGGCAGCGGCGCCGAGCTCGACACCGAGCTGCGATCGACCTCGGTGCTCGAGGCGGGCGCGGAGCTCGTGGTGGTGGGCAGCGCCGAGCAGCGCAGCGCCTTCAAGAGCCGCTACGGCGACGCGAATCACTGAAGCGCTGGCGCGGCGCGGGGCGCCGGCCCAGGATGCGCGCTCGATGAACCGCGACCTCTTCTTCTTCGCGATCGCCGCCTTCCTGCTCGGCTTCGTACTGTTCCGCCGCTTCGCGGGCAAGGTGGCGCCCGAACAGGCCAAGAAGCTCGTCGACGGCGGCGCGAAGCTCGTCGACGTGCGCACGAGCGCCGAGCACGCCGCGGGACACATCCCGGGCTCGGTGCACATCCCGCTCGGCGAGCTCGCCGATCGCACGGGCGAGCTCGGCGACAAGGGCGCGCCGGTCGTCGTCTACTGCGCGAGCGGCATGCGCTCGGCGACGGCGACGGGCATCCTCAAGCGCGCGGGCTTCACCGAGGTCCACGATCTGGGTGGCATGGGCCGCTGGCGCGGCTGAGCAGAGGGCGCGCCTCTCCCGGTCAGAACGCGTAGCGCAGACCGAGCCCGGGCGCCGCCAGCACCCAGAGAGGGCCCGTGAGATCCTCGCCCTCGAAGGCGCCGATCCCGTCGACCGCCGCGTCGACCTCGCGGTCGGAGTCCCAGCGGGGGCGCTCGAGCGCGACGAAGAAGGCGACGTGCAGGCCCAAGGAGAGCTCGAGTGACTCGCTGAGCGGGTAAGCCACGCGCAGCTCGGGATCGATCGCGAGGTAGGTCGCAGCGGTGGACTGGGCGACCGGACCGGCCTGGTAGGTGAAGCCGTCGTCGAGGCCGAAGCTGCCCACGCGGCGATCCGACATCGAGCCGAAGAGCGCACCCACACCGAGGCGCATCAGCACGGGGAAGCGGCTCTCGAGGTGGTAGGACGCGTGCCCCATGACGAGCGCGCCCGTGAGCGAGAGCTCGTCGGTGACGCGCCCCTCGCGGGGGGGCAGGCCGACGGGGCGCACCGAGCTGAGGCGGCCCTCGACGGTCTGCGAGGCGTGGAGAAAGCCGCCGGTCAGCCCGAAGCCGAGGCCGCTACCGAGCTCGTAGGCCACGTGCAGCGTCGCGAGCGCGCCGGTGCCGAAGCTACTCGAACAGGCCTCGTCGCAGCCATCGCCGACGTTGCCGAGGAAGCTCGGGAAGAGGCCGAGCGAGCCGCTCGCCTCGAGCGTGATCTTCGAGGGGATGCGCCAGCGTGCGTCGTCTTCGTCGCGCAGGAGCTCGACCTTGCGCACCACCGGCGGGCCCGAGGAGAGCGCCAGCTCGAGGCGCTTGGGCAGGAAGCCGTCGGCGGAGACGTCGATCCTGTGCTCACCCGAGGGGAGCGCGCCCTCCCAGGTACCACGCCCCACGGGCACGCCGTCGATCACGACGAGCGCCGCCGCGGGCGTGGGCTCGACGCGCAGCAGGGCGTCGAGCTTCACGGCGCGCAGGCGCAGCGAGGTCTTGCGTGAGAGCTCGACGGGCGCCGAGGTCGGCGGCGTGCCGAGCCCGCCCTCGCCGCGCAGCACGACGACGTGCGCGCCGACGGCGAGCTGCCCTTCGAAGGGCGTCGAGCCGACCTTGATGTTGTCGACGTAGACCTCGAGCGTGGCGCCCGTCGCCTCCGAGACCTCGAGCGTGCCCGACTCCACGAGCGGCACGAGCGTGGCGTCGAGCCGGGCCACGCCCCTGCCCGCCACGTCGACCCTCGCCTCGAAGGGCGCGAAGCCCTGCTTGTAGACGCGCACGACGTGAGAGCCGGCCGCGACCCGCAGCGGGCCCTCCGGCGGGTAGAAGCCGCGCTCGCGCCCGTCGACGACGATCGCGGAGCCCGGCTCACCCGCCTCGAGGTCGATCGAGCCCACGAGCGCACGCAGCTCGCTCACGGCCGTCGAGATCTCCCGCTTCTTGGCGTCGTCGAGCCCCGTGTGCTCGCGCAGCACGGCCTCGTAGAGGTCGAGTGATTCGTCGAAGCGACCGAGCTGGCGCAGGCAGTAGGCCGCGTTCTGCGAGGCCGTGCGTGTCGCATAGAGGCGGCGCGACTCGAGGAACTCCGCCAGCGCGGCCGACCAGGCCTGTTGCTTCACGAGCGCGATGCCCTTCTCGAAACGCTCGCGCGCCTCCGCCTTGGCGAGCTCCACCTCGGGCCCCGACTCCGAGGACTGCGGGGCCACGGGCGCGGCGGCCCCGGGGCTCGGCTGGGGAGCCGAAGCCGTGGCCGAGGCCTGGGGGCTCGGCTGGGCGCGCGCCGAGCCTGCGTGGGCACCGAAGCAGAGGAGCGCCGCGACGAGCGCGGAGCCCGAGGCTCGACGCCGACGCCGCGCGACCACCACGACGGCGAGGGCCAAGGCCCAGGCAGAGCTGGGCACGCCGGCCGGGCCACCCGCGAGCTCGCAGCTACAGCTCGTGAGCGTGTCAGGCGCGGGGCGAGGCACGCAGCGGCCGTCGAAATCGCAGGCATAGGGGTCAGCGCAATGGCTGACCTCGCCGCAGGAGGCGCGACAGGATCCGTTCGCCAGACAGCGATAGGGGGCGCAATCGACCTCCTGACCGTCGGGTGTGGTCGCGATCGATCCGCCGTCGCAGCGCCCCGGCACGCATGCGCCCTCTTCGCAATGGTAGCCACTCGCACATTGCGCGTCGCCCTCGCAGGACTCGAGGCAGGCCGCCTCACCGCAGGCGTAGGGCTCGCAGGGTCCGACGGTCTTCGCGCAGCTGCTGCGCTCGACGCCGTCGCAGAGCAGGGCCGCGCAGGCGTCCGCGGGCGGGCTCGCATCGCAAGCCGCGCGGCCTTGGTGCGGCACACCGAGCACCGGTACGCAGGTCCCGACGCTGCCTGGCACGTCGCAGGCTTCGCATTGGCCCGTGCATTCCGACAGGCAACAGACCCCGTCGACGCAGAGGCCGGTGGCGCAGCCGCCGTCGTCGAGGCAGGGCGCGCCCTGCGAGAGCTCGCAGGCATCGTTCGGGTCGAGCGCGGGTGGTACGGCCCCACACGCGCCGTCGAGCCCCCCGCCCTTGCGCGCCGCGGTGCAGCCCTCGCATGCGCCGGTGCAGGCCGTGTCGCAGCAGACGCCGTCGGCGCAAGAGCCGCTCTCGCATTGGGCGCCGAGCGCGCAGGCCACGCCATCGAGCGCCGGCTCCAGCCTCAGCGCGACGGCGTCGCTCAGCACCCCACCGACGGCGACCTGGAAGAGGCCGGGCCCCGTGAAGCCGGTGACCGGGACCTGCCACGTGGCGCTGTCGTCGTCGACGTCGAGCAGCGCGCCGAAGGCCGCGGCGCCGCCCGAGAGGGGGCGGAAGATCGCGATCGGCAGCTCGGCGCTCGACGCGCTCGAGCCACCATCGGAGCGCTCGAGCCCGCGCAGTCGCAGCCCGGTGACGGGCGCGCTCTCGCCGCCGCGCACCGTGGCGGGCACGGTCGACACCACGGGGCGCGAGGCAGGAGCGCCCGCGTCGAGCGCGAGGTGATCGAAGCTCGGCGTCGGCTGCGGGAAGCAGAGCTGCAGGCATGGATAGCCGCCGGTGACGAGCAGCTCTCCGTTGCGCAGGAGCGTCGCGGCCGCGCCGGAGCGCGGCACCGCGAGCGGACGCGCGGGATAGAAACCGCCGCTCAGCGGATCGTAGACGTCGATCTGGTCGAGCGTGGGCTGCAGCGTGGTGTCGAGGTGGCCGCCGATGACGAGCACCTGCCCCGTGGCGGTGGCGATCTGCGTATGCCCGAAGCGGGCGGTGGAGTTGCTGCCGGTGAAGACGAAGCCGCCCGACGTGGGATCGTAGAGCTCGCCGCTGAAGCTCGTGCCTCCGGTGATGAGGGCCCGGCCGTTCGGGAGCGCGCTCACGCGCACGTTCGGGTGGGAGACGCCGGGCGGGCTCGCCGCGGAGAAGCCGCCCGTGCGGGGATCGTAGAGCTGCGCCGAGGAGGGGCCGACCAGGAGCACGCGCCCATCGGCGAGGCGCGTGGCATCGTGCTCACCGAGCGCGTCGGCCATCGCGCCGCTCGTGTCGACGAGGGCATCGGTGGCAGGATCGTAGAGCTGCGCCGTCGCGAGCGGACCCGAGGCGCCTACACCACCGGCGATCAAGACGCGCCCGTCCGCCAGCATGGTCGCGCTGTGCCTGCTTCGCGCATCCCCGAGCGCCGGACCGGCGACGAAGCTGCCCGCGCCGGAGGGATCGTAGAGCTCGGTCGACGCGAGCGGCCCACCCGCGTCGCCGCCCGTGACGAGCACCCTGCCGTCGGCGAGCAGGGTGGCCGTGTGGTGCTTGCGCTGCGTGAGCATCGGACCCGTGGCCGAGGAGCTGCCCGTCGCGGGGTCGAAGCGCTCTGCGCTCGGCGGGTCGACGACGAGCGGGTCGAGCTCGCCTCCCGTGAGCAGCACGCGACCGTCGAGCAGGGTCGTCGCCGTGTGGTACGCGCGTCCGACGATCCCAGACCAGGCGCTCGACGAGGGCCGCGAGCGGTAGGCGTTGGCGTCGACGTAGAGCTCGGCCGAGGCCTGTTCTCCCCCGAGCAAGAGCACGTCGCCCGAGGGCAGCAGCGTCGCGCTGTGCGAGCCGCGGGGATCGGACATCTGCTCGGGCAGGAGCGCGAAGCTCCCCGTCGCGGGATCGTAGAGCTCGGCGTTGCGCTGCTCGGGGCTGGGCACGCCGTCGTCGCCGCCGGTGATCAGCACCTTGCCCGAGGGCAGGAGCGTCGCGCTGTGGCCGAGACGCGCGTTCTGCACCGAGCCGGTCGGCGCGAAGGCGCCGAGGCCGCCCGCCGCGGACGCATCGAAGAGCTCGGCTCCGGGGCTCGTGAAGGTCGGGCCTCCCGTGGAGGCGCAGGGGCAACCACCGAGGGCGAGCACGCGGCCGTCGAGCAGCGTCGTCAGCGAGTGGCCGCCCGGGATGAAGCTCGTGGGTGGCGTGGTGCCCACGAAGCCGTTGCTCGTCGGATCGAAGAGCTGCGCCTCGGCGGCGTCCCCCGCTTGGTTCGCGCCGAGCAGCAAGATCCGGCCGTCGGCGAGCTTCGCGCCCGCGACCTCGAACCCGAAGGGCTGCGCCAGAGGGCCCGCCGCTACGAAGGCGTCGCTCGCCGGATCGAAGAGCTGTGCGCTCGACGCGCCGACGACGAGCACACGATCGTCGTCGAGCAGCACCGCCGTGTGGTACGAGCGCGCCTCCGACATCGGCGGCCCGGGCTCGAAGCTCTCGTCCTCGGGATCGTAGAGCTCGGTCGTGGCGAGCGCGCCTGCGGCGTCGCGCCCGCCGGCGATCAGGACGCGCCCGTCCGGGAGCAGCGTCGCGGTGTGATGCGCGCGGCGCGTAGCGAGCGGAGCGATGAAGCGGCTCGTGCCCGTGCTCGGATCGTAGAGCTCGGCGGAGGCCTCGATCTGATCGCCGGTGCTTCCACCGGCGACGAGCAGCTCGCCGCTCGGCAGGAGCGTCGCGGTGTGCGAGCGACGCAGCTTGAGCGGCACCGTCGCGTCGGACCACGCCGGGTCGATGAGATGAGGCAGCGGGCCCTCGCTGAGCACCTCGAGGCGCACGCCGCGCGCGTCGAGCTCGAAGGCGAGCTCGAGCGGCGCGCCGTCGGCGTCCCAGCCCCGCGCGGCGGAGAGGTGGGCGCGCGCGCGCCCGCGCGCGTCGACGAGGCGCAGCGAGCGCGCGTCGATCTGCTCGACGGAGAGCTCGGGGCCGAGCTCGAGGTCGTAGCCGAGCGGGAGCTCGCGCGAGCGCACCAAGAACAGCTCCTCGAGCATCGCCCCGTGCGCGAAGACGCGGGTCTCGAGCGCGTCACTCGGCGCGCCGTACACGAGCGCGCCGCCCTCGAGCCGGGCAGCGCCGGTCGCGCCGCGACGACGGAACCCGAAGCGGGTGCCGTCCTCGAGCTCGAGCTCGGTCGGGCCCTCGCCGCTCGGCGAGAGCTTCGCGACGAGGCCACGAGAGGCGGAGCGCAGGGCGCCCTCGTCGCCACCCACGGCGCGCGCGCGCACGACGAAGCCCGCGGTCTCGCGCCGCGCAGGCTGCTCCTCGGCGCGCGCCAGCAGCGAGGACGCGAAGCGCAGCGGCGACTGCGTGGGCGCGGGCAGCACCGCGCTCGCGCTCGCGGAGTCGCCCCGCTCGTCACAGCCGGCGCTCTCTGCGAGGCCGAGCCCGAGCGCGGCGTAGGCCCCCGCGACGAGCAGGCGGTAGGTCTTCGGTGAGCGAGGCCCTGGAGCTCGGTGGTCAGGCACGGCGGGCATCGTACAGCGCCGCCGCGCTCCGCATCGTCGGGGAGATTCAGCCCCGCAGCACTACGCGCAGCGCCGTGAGCGCGCGCCTGAGCTCCTCGGGTGGCACGACCGTGTAGCAGAGGCGCACCCAGCCCTCGTAGTCGCGCCCGGAGCTCGAGCCAGGCGTGAGCAAGACCCCCGCGTCGAGGCAGCGCTCGAGCAGCGCGAACGTCGACTCGCCCGCGCGTCGGCGCTCGCGCACGTCGACGAAGAGAAAGCCTCCGCCGCGCGGCGGCTCGACGCCGAGCGCATCCGCGGCCTCGCGCGCGGCCGACGCGTACAGCGCACGCGCGCTCTCGAGCCAAGCGTCACCCTCGGCGAGCGCTCGCGCGGCGCCGAGCTGCAGGATGCGCGGAGCGCAATACGTGGAGAAGGTCTGCACGCTGCGCACCGCCGCCATCGCCGAGAGCGGCCCGTGCACGAAGCCTACGCGGGCGCCGGCGAGCCCGTAGGCCTTCGAGAGCGAGTGCACGACGAGCGCGCGCTCGATGAAGTCGGGGCGAGACCAGGTCTTCGGCGGGGGCTCGTCGAGCCAGAGGTCCTCGTAGACCTCGTCGCACCAGATCCACAGCTCGTGGCGCGCCGCGACGCGCGCGATCGCCGCGAGCTCGCGCTCGGCGTAGACCGCGCCGGTGGGGTTGTTCGGGCTGTTCACGTAGATCGCCGCCGTCTTCTCGGTGACGCGCGCCTCGAGCTCCGCCTCGAGGTCGAAGCCGGCCTCGCCCAATCGATCGAAGACGGGGATCTCGACGGGCACGGCGCCGCGCTTCTGCACGATGCCGCGGATGAGCGGCCAGTAGGGCGCGGGCAGGAGCAGCTCGTCGCCCGGATCGAGCAAGGCCTCGCTGACGACCGAGAGCCCGGCGGTCGCGCCCGAGACGACCTGCACCGTGGCCGGATCGAGCTCGACGCCGTGCCGCCTGTGCACGAAGTCGCGCGCTGCGCCGAGCAAGCTCGGCTCGCCTTGCACCGGCGCATAAGCATAGAGGTGCGCGCCGCTCAGCGCCTCGACCCGCGCGAGCTCGGGTGGCTCGAGGTAGGTGTCGCCCACGTGCAGCGCGATCGCGTCGCGCCCACGCGCCTTCGCGGCGAGCTGGGAGAACACGGCGTCCGAGAGGCCCGAGGCGAGCGGCGAGCTCCGAGGTGCGCGGGGCATGGCGGCCGGAGCGTACAACGCCACCCGCTCGACCCGCGCGCCTCACGGGAAGCAGCTCACGACGAGTGGCGTTGTCAGCGCCATGGCCAGGTGCTCCCATCGGGCCCTCCGCATGCGCTTCGGCTCGACCCAGTTCTGCTCGCTCGCGCTCTTCGCATCGGCGCTCCTCACAGGCTGCTCGGATCGCGGCGGCGGCGAGGCCCCCACGAGCGCCCAGAGCGGCGCCCAGGCCCCCGGACCGGCCGGTTCGGCCGCGACGGCCGAGCAGCCTCGTGGACCGAAGGCGCCCTCGCTCTCCGGCGCGAGCCTCGCGCGCGCGGCCGAAGACGACGCGCTCTACGTCGCCGACGAAGATCACCGCGCGCTGCGCGTCGTGCCGCTCCCCTTCCAGAGAGACGCCGAGCCCAAGACGATCGCGCTTCCGGGCCGACCCGCGCAGGTGCTCGCGGCCTCGGGGCGCGTCTTCGTCACGGTGCGAGAGATCGACGAGAGCGGAGCGGGCGCGCTGCTCGTGCATGCGCGCACGCCGAGCGGGCTCGCCGAGCAGGCCCGCGTCGCGCTGCCCGGCGACGCCTGGGGGATCGCGATCACCCCCGACGAGCGGCGCGCCATCGTCACGAGCGCATGGACGGCCAAGCTCAGCGTGATCGATCTCGAGAAGCTCACGGTGATCGCCACCCTGGACGTCGGCCGCGAGCCGCGAGGCATCGCGGTCATGCCCAGCGGCGATCGCGCCTACGTCTCGCACCTCGTCGGCAGCGGCGTGACGCGCGTCGACGGCCTCGCCGGCGAGGCGCCCACCGCGAGCTCCGTGGCGCTGCCGGCGGCGCCGCTCCGCTCCCCTGCCGGCGTCGAGCTCTCCGCCTCGCTCGGCTATGCGGCCGTGGCGAATGCGGCAGGCGACCGCGTGTACTTCCCCCGGCACGCGCTCGGCGCGCTGGGTGGCGACGCCTGGTGGGGAACCCCGGCGGTCGACGTGCTCCTGCCGGGCCGCGAGGGCCAGCCCGACCGCGCGCTCTCCGGCCGCTTCAAGCCCGCGATGCCGAAGACGCGCAACGCGCTCTTCGAGCAGGTCGAGAAGGGGCGGCCCTGGTCGCCGGGCGTGATGCCGCACAGCGAGCTGGGCGCCGACGCCTTCGTGCAGCCCCGGGCCGCGGTGCTCCGGCCGAGCGAAGAGACGCTGCTCGTGGCCAGCGAGGGCACGGACGAGCTCGTCGAGCTCGACGCGCAGCTGAGCGACCCCAGCTTCGGTGTGATCCGCCGCCACAAGATCACGATCCACCGCGAGACCTACTACGACGTCGCCACGCGCTGTGGTGCACCCTCGGGCATCGCGCTCTCGAGCGACGAAGCCGCCGCCTACGTGCATTGCCGCTCGACCGACGAGGTCGTCATGGTGTCGCTCGCCCGAGGCGACGGCCAATACCATTCGGTCCCTCCTCCGGCGCTGAAGCTCGTCGCAGGCGAGGCCGACGAGAGCATGTCGTTGGGGCGACGCCTCTATTACAACGCGACCGACGGCGTGATGAGCGGCAAGCTCGCCTGCGCGGGCTGCCACCCGGAGGGGCGCGAAGACGGCCACGTCTGGCACGAGGTCCGCTTCGCGCCCGACGACCAGAGCGACTCCTTCATGTCGGGCAGGGAGCCCTTCGTGAACTTCGTCGGCCACGAGGCGCAGGCCGACGCGCTCATGCAACGCTGGAAGGTGAAGTCCGAAGAGGTCCGCGGCGAGCCGGGCAGGGTGAGCGCCGCAGGCCACCCGCGGCAGACGCCGATGCTCGTCGCGCGTGTCGCGGCGCAGGGGCCTTATGGCTGGCACGGCGAGAGCAAGGACCTGCCCGCTCGCCTCGTCGCCGGCTTCACGCTGCACAGGTGGTCCAGCGATTGGAACGCCGACTCCTTGGCGGTCGCGCGCGCCGGGCACCTCGTGAAGTTCTTGCGCGAGGGGCTCGTCGCCCCGCCTCGCGCCAAAGCCGAGCCGAGCGCCGAGGCCCTTCGTGGCAAGGCGATCTTCGAGAGCAAAGAGGCGATGTGCTCGAGCTGCCACGTGGCGGCGACCGGCTACACCGATCGCAGCGTGGTGCCGCTCCTCCCCGCGCCACCGCCTCCGAGGGGCTTCGTGCGCGAGTCCAACGAGGCCTTCAAGACCCCTTCGCTGCTCTTCGTCGGCGGCAGCCCGCCCTATTTCCACGACGGTCGCTACGCCACGCTGCTCGAGCTCGTCGAGAAGAACGCCGACCGCATGGGCCGCACGAGCCACCTCTCGGCCGAGGACAAGAAGGCCCTCGTCGCCTACCTGGAGACCTTGTGATGAGGCTCGCACACGCCTTCGCCCCGATGTCGCTCTTCGCCGCGGCCAGCCTGGCGATGCTCGGCAACGCGGCGTCGAGCTCTCCGCCTTCGCTCACGGCTTCGGCCTCGGCGAGCGCCGCTCCCAAGCGCCGCGCACCCGAGCGACCTCGACCCTCGCCGCTCGCGAACCACACCATTCCGCGCGAGGAGAGCGAGCCCCCCAAGCCCGAGGAGTGGCGCAATGCGCCGATGGTCGCGCCCACGCGCGCCTCGTCGAGCGCCTCGCGGCGCTGCCGCGCCTACCTGGTGCGTGAGTGGCTCAAGCTCAATTGCGACCTGTCCGCCGCGGCCATTCGTCAGCTCGCCGGGCCCCACCAGGGCGTGCTCCTGTGGGTCACCCCCACGCCTGAGGGCGGGTTCTTCGCCGACAAACCCATGGCGCAGATCATCGCGCCGATGCGCCCTGGCTCGCCGAGCGTATTCCAGATCTACGAGATCTCCGGCGGTGAATACGAGGGTGTATGGGCCGAGCCCTCGTATCTGCTGGACATCCAATGGCCCGAGGCCGAGCCCCAGCCGAAGGTCGTGCTGCGATGAGGCCGCCCCGGCCTCGGCCCCAGCGCCCCGCGAGCGCCTCCGCCGTTCTGGCGCTCGTCGCGGTCGGCGTCGCCTACGGCGCCGGCTGCGGCGACGGCGCGACGACGGCGCCCACGCCGCCTCCGAGCGTCAGCTCGAGCAACACCGCGACCCCGGCGGCCAGCACGAGCGCCGAGGCCATTCCGGAAGACCCAGCCCTCCCGAAGCTCCAGCGCACCGCGCCCGCAGAGCTCGCCCGGCGCGACGACGCCGCCTGCGCCTCGGGGGAGGTGCAGGCCTGCCGCGCGATGGCCGACCGCTACCGTGGTTATGGCGCGCCCGCGGGCTGTGGAGTCGATCGCGGTCCGGAGCGCCCGCGCATCAAGCGCATCGCGCAGGACACCGACCACGACGCCCTGAGGTTCCAGCATTACATCGATCGCGCCTGCGAGCTCGGCGACGACGAAGCCTGCAGCCTGGCGGAGCGCGCCGAGACGAGCCGCAACCACCCCACCCACTGGGCCGAGGACCTGCGCGCGCGCAGCCGCGTCGAGGACAGCGCGCTCTACCGCTACCAGAAGCTCACGCGCAAGGGCGTCGGGCTCGCGATGCTCGAGGAGAACCGGAAGCAATGCAGGTCTTCCTCACATTGGTGGTATTGCAACGATTTCGTGAGCGCGCTCTACGCACGCGACGCCAAGCCCAAGAGCGAGCTCCCGGCCGAGCTCTACGCGAGCATGCTGACCGTCTGCAGGGAGACCCTCGAGTGCGAGGAGGTGGCGATGATGCTCGACCGCTCGCTCTACCCGCTCGAGGCGGTGACGAAGCTGCGCCACGAGATGGGCGGGGTGCTCGCCGAGGCCTGCGAGCAGGGCAGCTGCAGCTGCGGAGAGGCGGCGAGCCTCCTGCCCGAGAGCGACCAGCGCAGGCTCGCGCTCGCGGCTGCAGGCTGCGACGACGGCGAGGCCGAGGGCTGCTACCAGCTCGGAAGGGCCTACGAGGAGGGGCGCGGCGTGGCGAAGGACGAAGCGAGGGCGCGTGCGCTCTACGAGCTGGCCTGCCCGCCCACGCGCCCGGCGGCGGAGTGGCGCGACGGACCACGCCAAGGCGAGTACGCGCCACGCGCCTGCGATCGACTGGCGGCGCTGCACGAGCCGGGCGAAGGCCGCGTACGCAGCGCGAGCGCGCCTTGGTACTACGCCGCCTCTGCCTGCCAACGCTCGGGCTTCGAGCGCGACCACGCGCCCTGCCTACGCCTCGCGCGCTACCATTGGCTCACGGTCGACACCGGGCGCAACCTAGAAGACACCCTGGACACCGCGCGAGGTGGGCAGTCCTTCCCTGCGAACCGCAAGGAGTGCCTCCGGCCGAGCGTGGCCGAGGCCTGCAAGGAGCTCGACGCGCTCGTCGCGAAGGGTCGACCGCCGAAGTGAGCGGCCGCCCGCCGGAGTGAGCGGCCGCCCGCCGGAGTAAGGGGGGCTCCCCGTGGCCTGAGCCCCGCGCGCCCGGCGGTCGAATTCGCGTTCCGCTCGCGCGCCAGGTCGTGGCAGCATCCCGTGCCATGTTGGAATGGTTGCGTCGTGTGTCCGCATTCTCGGTGGCCGTGCTTGCGGGGTGCCCCTCCATGCCGTCCGGTGGTGAGTTGGTGCGTCCCGAGACGCCGACGGTTGGCAACGTGCTCGGAGAGGGAGGCGAAGACGCCGTCTGTCGCGAGCCTGGCGTGCGCGGCACGCCGCTCGTGCTCGACTGGTCGACCCAGGACCGCATGGACCTCGAGGAGGCCATGCACGACGGCGTGGCGGTCGTCGAGTACCGGTGCGGGAAGCTGCGGCTCATCCCCGGTTGCCGCACGACCGGGGGCTACGGCTTCCTCGGCATGAGCCGACGCGAGGAGGTCATCCAGCTCACGAACGTCGACGAGATCCGCGCAAACCTCCCGCTCGGCGGCGCGGCGATCGCGGTCGACCTCGGTGCTGAGCTGGAGCGAGGGCTCGCGCTGGAGCTCGCGATGGTGCACAGCGGCAAGCTGCGGACGACGGTGTCTGCCGTCGGCCGCGACCGCTTGGAGGGGCAGGGCTGCGAGGCAGCGACCCACATCGTGCGGGGGGCCTTCGTGGGCGCGTTCGCGATGTCGAGCGGGACCAAGGGCAAGCTGCGGACCGCCGCCCAGGTCTTCGGTGCCGGCGTGAGCGCCGGCAGCTCGAGCGCCAAGCAGCTCGAGCGACGTGACGGCGAGCTCTCGGCCTGCGGCAGCGTGCAGCCCGGCATGGAGCGCGCGCCCTCGCAGTGTTCGTCGGTCATCCGCCTCGAGCTCATCGCCCTGGAGAGCGGCTCCTCGGCGCCCGCTGCGTCGGGCCCCATGCCCAAGGAGCTGGCCGCCGAGATGGCTTGCCCCGATGGCATGGTCGCGAGCGAAGGCAAGTGCACCGCCGAGAAGGCCGCGCCCTACCGCTGCTCGGGGAGCGACCAGGCAGAGTGCCTCGAACAGTGCACCCGAGGCGACGCACAGAGCTGCACGATCGCCGCCGTGCTGCTCGACGGAACCGACCGCGCGAACGAGCTCCACGAGAAGGCCTGCTCGCAGGGGGTCGCGTACTCGTGCTCCCGCCTGGGTGTGGCGTACTTCTACGGCGCCGGGGTAGCGAAGGATACCTCGCGCGCGGCGCGCCTCTTCCTGAGCGCCTGCGAGAGCGGCGACGCCGACGGCTGCAACAACCTGGGTGCGGTGCTCGACATGGGCACGGGCATCCAGCGAGATCAGACCAAGGCAGCCGAGCTGTTCGTGTGGTCGTGCAACGGCGGGGACGCGCAAGGCTGCTTCAACGCCTTGGTGTCGTACCGCGACGGTCGCGGGGTGCGCCCCGACGCCGACCGCGCCTCGACCTACCTGCGTCGCGCCGAGCAGGGTGGTCTGGTTCAGATCTTCGAGCGCGGTTGCTCGGGTGGCAACGCCTACACCTGCTGGGGTCTCGGCTACCTGCACGAGCACGCCTTGCTCGGCAAGCCGCGGGATCTCGGTGCGGCGCGCTCGCTCTACGAGAAGTCGTGCCCGGGCGTGAGCTGGGGCTGCGAGTCGCTCGCGGCGCTGAAGGCGAAGGGTCGCTGAGGCGCCCACGCTGCGCAGGCGAGCTCGAGGCCCGGGGGGAGCGCACCCGCGCGCCGCCCGGGCTCGTGCAGTGTGGGCTCGCTCAGGGCTGCGCGACCATGTCGCGGAACTTGTGCAGGTAGCTCACGAAGTGGGGGCCGAGGTCGAGCTCGGCGTACTCGGCGGGTGTGAGCGGAGGACGCCTGGGTTGCCAGGCCGGATCGCGCGCGCGCTCGGGCCACTCGGGGTTGAGGATCGCCGCGCGCCCGAGCGCGACGACGTCCGCGCCGAGCTCGAGCACTGCCTCGGCCTCGGCGAGCGTCCACACCTTGCCGGCGGCGAGGATCGGCACGCCCGGCAGTGCGGCGCGGAAGAGCGGCAGCGCGTGCTTCTCGGGGTACTTCTGGGTGTTCTTGCTCACGTCCCAGAGGCTCAGGTGCAAGAAGTCGAGCCCCTCGCTCGAGAGCATGCGGGCGACCTCGATCGTCTCGTCGAGGTCGAGGCCGTGCGCCAAGCCGAAGTTCTCCGGGGAGAGGCGCACGCCGATCGTGAAGCCGCGAGGCGTGCGCTGGCGTGAGGCGCGCAGGCTCTCGAGCAAGAAGCGCGCGCGGTTCTCGAGCGAGCCACCCCAGCGATCGACGCGCTGGTTCATCGTGCGGCTGAGGAACTGCGAGAGCACGTAGCCGTGCGCGGCGTGCAGCTCCACGCCGCCGAAGCCGGCTCTGGCGGCGCGCTCGGCGGCGGCCGCGAAGCGCTCGATCGTCGCCTCGATGAGCTCCTCGCTCGCGGCGCGCGGCACCTCGAAGCCCTCACGCTCCTCCGTGAAGGCGCTCGCGCTCCAGGGTTGCTCGCCCGTGAGCCGGGACGGCGCGCGCACGCCGCCGTGGTGGAGCTGCACGATCCCGAGCGCGCCTGCTCCGCGGATGCCCGCGGCGAGCTCGCCGAGGCGCGAGGAAAGCGCGTCGTCGAAGATGCCGAGCTGCCGATCGAAGGCCTGGCCCTCGCGCGAGACGTGCGCCGCGCAGGTCTCGACGAGGCCGAAGCCGCCACGAGCGCGACGGAGGAGCCAGCGCTCCTCGTCGGCGCTCAGCGTGCCGTCCTCGTGGCTCTGCTGGTTGGTGAGCGGCGCGAGCGCGACGCGGTTCTTCAGCACGGCGCCGGAGGGGAGCGTGAGAGGCTCGAAGAGGCGGCTCGACATCGCCCGGGCTCTCCCACTCTGCGTCGGCTGACGCAAGCGCTTGACATTCAAGCTCGCTCCGACCAGTGTTCGCGCCGCGTCAGGGCGCGTGAGCGTCGTGGCCAGGTTCGGGGCGTAGCGCAGACTGGTAGCGCACCTGGTTCGGGACCAGGGGGTCGGAGGTTCAAATCCTCTCGCCCCGACCA
>DDSZ01000050.1:29364-32782 GCA_002344205.1 Opitutaceae bacterium UBA2377 | reverse complement strand
TCGCTGGCCGACCTCATCGTCCTCGGCGGCGGCGCCGCGATCGAGGCCGCCGCGAAGAAGGCCGGCCACAGCGTGGAAGTGCCCTTCACGCCGGGCCGCATGGATGCATCGCCGGAGCAGACGGATGTTGAGTCCTTCGGCGTCCTCGAGCCGCAGGCCGACGGGTTCCGCAACTACCAGAAGACCCGTTACACGCTGCCGGCCGAGCACCTCCTCGTGGACAAGGCCCAGCTCCTGGGCCTGACCGCGCCGGAAATGACCGTCCTCGTCGGCGGCCTCCGCGTGCTCAACGCCAACCACGGCAAGTCGCAGCACGGCGTCTTCACCAGCCGGCCCGAGACGCTCACGAACGACTTCTTCGTGAACCTCCTCGACATGGCCAACGAGGTGAAGCCGACCTCCCCCTCCGAGGAGCAGTTCGAACTGCGCGACCGCGCCACCGGCGACGTGAAGTGGACCGGCACGCGGGTGGACCTCATCTTCGGTTCCAACTCGCAGTTGCGCGCCTTCGCCGAGGTCTATGCCGAGGGTGGCAACGAGGCCAAGTTCGTGCAGGACTTCATCGCCGCCTGGAACAAGGTGATGAACGCCGACCGCTTCGACATCACCTGAGCGAAACAACAGTCGGACAATTCAGCGCCATGCCGCGGTCACCCGCGCATGGCGCTTTTTATTTGGGAAAAGGAATGGCCGAAACAACGGATCCCGATCCATTCATGTCCCAGCCCGGTTAAAATGTGGAAATCAGGAAAGCTGGAAATCAGGCCGGGGTATCGTTCCCGGTTTCGTGAGTTCCATATTGAACCGGATCGCCATTGCTGGATTCCGTAGGCGCAACGCGGACCGGACTGAGCCGGTCCCTCCAGCGGAGTCTTGGAGGGACGACCTCCGTGTCGTCCGCTCCGGCTCAGACCGGGACGAGGCGCGGACGGGCCTTCAATTCGGCGGCGAGCTGCTGAAACCACGCGACCGCCTCGGTCTGCTTCGCGGGGATTTCCGACATGTCGGCGAGGTAGGTGAGCCGGGTGAGTTTCGCGGCCTCGTCGGCTGGCAGCAGGTGATGCAGGTAGCGCGCGCTCCAATCGTGCCGGATGGGGTCGTGCTTCAGCCGCAGGAGCGCGATCAGCGGGGCAATGGTCAGGCTCTGGTAAAAGTAGGCGGCATCGAGGGGATGGTTGCGCCAGACCTCCTTCGTCACGAGGACTTGGAACATCTCGAAGCGCACGGTGAGCTGGGCGAGTTTGGCCTGCAGCTTGGTTTCCAAGCCGGCGCGGTCGATTTTCGGCGGCTGGCGAAACAGTCCGGTGCGGTCGAAGCGCACGCGGGCGGCGCCGTGGAGTTCGGGTTCGATCAGCTTGTGGGGATTGCCCTGACGGATGACGCAGAAGTCGAGAATGAGCCACGGCGGTGCGTCCGCGAAGCGGTAGAAGCGCTGGCTGTGCCCGTGCCAGGCGGGTTCGGGCACGACAAAGACCAGCTCGGTTTTCGCGATCCGGCCCAGCGCCGCTTCGACCACGGCGAAGGTCTCGGCGACGTGGGGGTCTTCCACATCGGCCTGCAGGTCCACATCGCTCCACTGATCGTCACGGGCAAAGGCGGAGGAGCCGCCTTCCCACAGCGCATTGACCCACGGCTGCGCGGCCAAGGCCGCATGAACGGTGTCAAGCAGCAGCGTGCGGGTGAGGGGAGGCATCAGGGTTCGATGATCCGGCACCCGGTGGACACCTGTATCCTGTTTGACGAAAGTCGACGCCAAGCGTGTATCGTTCATGCCTTCATGAGTAGTCTTCGATCGGTAAAATGTTCGGGTAGCCTAAGTCACTCAATGCGCTTTCTATCTCGGTTGGCCGGACACCTGCGTAAAATGGAGCCACCGACCCCAGTGCTTGGTCTTCGAGACTTTCTGAAACAATCCCGACAACGTGACCGGTAGATGAAATTATTGGTCCCCCGCTATTGCCGGGCCGAGCGATGGCAGAATATAAGACTTTCTGTTGTCCGGAAAAATCGATGACACTTTCGCAAGTGATCTCACCTCTGTGCATCAATAGAGCGGGTTCGCGTGTTCGGGGTATGCGTGGAAACCCGAGCGTGAATATTTCTTCAGACAACCTCGGATCTCGGAGGCTCATTCCCTGAAGCAGGGGCAAGTCTGTCGATGTTACGACTATCGCAACGTCAACGTCGTGATGAGCATGCACGTGAACCACCTCGAATCGACTTCCATATATTTCCTGAGTGCGATCTAACTGCATTCCTTTGACTACGTGTGCGCAGGTCAGAAGAAGCCGCGGTGCTATTACTAATCCAGTCCCAGAGCGAACATCGTTATTCGTATCTCTTCCGCACAATTGCACAATTGCGGACGCAAACTGGCTCCGAATGAACTCTGGTCCGAGAGCGGCCGAAAGCCAAAGCCAACCACTTGATTCCTTGTTAGTGAGTTCTTTGAAGAATAAGTAGGATTTCCACAGTGCCCCGGTAGCGCCATATGTCTTCAAAATCTGCCTATCGGCCAGAAGGGTAAGGTGCTCTTCGATTCGGTGTGTGAAGCGATCAGATTCTGGGAGGAGATTTGCCAGTCCGATGTATCGAATAAAATCTAGTGTATTGAGTGGCTGCACAACACCGGTAAACGCCTTGCCCAATATTTGGCACATCTCCTCGTTTTTGCGGGCGCTAAAAAAATGGATGGCCTGCTGCGTGAGCATGAATCGCTCACCGCCACTAAGCGGTCGTAGTCGCGAATATCTTTGTGTCATTGCAGAGCCAGAGCGAAATCGGCCTGCCTCAATGCTTAAATTGGCCTGGCCTAGTGCCCGCCGTCGAGATCGCCGGGTTTCAGGAGCGGGGCGAAGAGGGCTTTGTTGGCGGACTTCATGTAGGCTTCCTTGGGCTCGATGGTGCCGTCCTTCACGCGGGCCATGAGGCTGTTGTCCATCGTGATCATGCCGTCGCTGCCGGCGCTTTCGATGATGGCCTTGATGTTGGCGATCTGGCCGCTGCGGATGGTGTTGGGCAGGGCCTCGTGCTGGAGCAGGATTTCCTGCACGGCGCAGCGGCCCTTGGGGATGCGCTTGCAGAGGAGCTGCGCGACCACGCCGGCGAGGCAGGAGGCGAGCATCACGCGCACCTGGTTTTGCTCGTCGGCGGGGAAGGTGTTGATGATGCGGTCCACGGTCTTCGCCGCGTTGTTGGTGTGCAGGGTGCCGAAGACGAGCATGCCCATCGAGGCGCAGCCGAGCGCGAGCTTGATGGTCTCCATCTCGCGCATTTCGCCGAGGAGGAGGATGTCGGGGTCGTGGCGCATGGCGCCCTTCAGCGCGGCGGCGAAGGACCCGGTGTGCTCGCCGACCTCGCGGTGGACGATGACGGATTTTTTCACCGGGTGGACGAACTCGATGGGATCCTCGATGGT
>DDSZ01000050.1:27246-29341 GCA_002344205.1 Opitutaceae bacterium UBA2377 | reverse complement strand
TGGACTTGCCGGAGCCGGTGGGGCCGGTGACGACGACGAGACCTTCCTTCAGGTGGCAGAGCTTCTTGAGCGTCTCGGGGAGCTTGAGGTCGTCGAAGGAGAGGATCTTGGCGGGAATCTGGCGGAAGACGGCGGCCTGGCCCCAGTGGTTGTAGAGGTAGTTGCCGCGGAAGCGGGCGACGCCGGGAATCTCGTGGGCGAGGTCGAGGTCCTTCTTCTCCAAAAACTCCTGCCAGCGTTTCTCGGGGCAGATTTCCTGGAGCAGGCGCTCCATGGTCTGGTGGTCGAGGGGGGTGTCGGTGAGCGGCACGAGGGCGCCGGAGGCGCGGATCTTGGGCGGCAGGCCGACGGTGAGGTGCAGGTCGGACCCGCCCTTGTCCAGCATGCCCTTGAGAAGCTCGTCGATGGCGGCCATGGTCAGGAAATCTTGTTGCGGAGGACGCGGTTGAGGATGTTGGCCTTGGCGGTGGCGGCGGAGATCACGTGGTTCTGCCAGAGGCCGTAAACGACATTGTCCATGAGGCACATGCCCTCCTTCACGCCGGTCTCCATGGTGTTGCGCAGGCCGGTAGCCTTGCCCTCCTTGATGAGGTTCTGGATGGCGGTGTTGTTGACGAGGATCTCGCAGGCGAGGGCGAGCCCGCCGTCGGTGTCGGGCAGGAGACGCTGGCAGACGATGCCGCGGAGGGACTCGGCGACGCTGGCGCGGATCTGCGTCTGCTGCGCGGGCGGGAAGACGTCGAGCAGGCGGTTGAGCGTGGTGGCGGCGTCGCTGGTGTGCATCGTGCCGATGACGAGGTGGCCGGTCTCGGAGGCGCTGATGGCCATCTCGATGGTCTCGAGGTCGCGGAGTTCGCCGATGACGATGATGTCGGGGTCCTCGCGGAGGGCGCCCTTGAGCGCGGTGAAAAAGGACTTGGTGTGCGGGCCGACCTCGCGCTGGGTGACGTTGCAGCCCTTGGAGGGCTGGACGACCTCGATCGGGTCCTCGACCGTGATGATGTGGTCCTCGCGGGTCTCGTTGAGGTAGGCGACCATCGAGGCGAGGGTGGTGGTCTTGCCGGAACCGACGGGACCGGTGATCAGGATGAGGCCGTTGTGGTAGGAAAGGAGGCGCTTGAGCGTGTCGAGATGGGAGGCGTAGCCGAGCTGCTCCAAGGTGCGGACCTTGTCGGGCACCATCCGGTAGGAGCCGGCGGCGCCGTTCTTGTGGAACATCAGGTTGACGCGGTAGCGGTCGTTGCCGCCCAACGAGAGCGCGAAGTCGTAGTCCTTGCGTTCAAGGTAGATGCCCTTCTGCCCTTCGCTGAGGAGGACGGTGTTGAGCCGGAGCGCGTCTTCGGGGCCGAGGGGTTTCTCGGCGAGGTATTCGAACTCGCGGTGCTTGCGGATGAAGGGGCGGGCGCCGGTGGACAGGTGCAGGTCGCTCGCGCCGTAGAGAGCGGAGGCTTTGAGGAGATCGCGCAGGCCGTTGGCGAGCGCGTCGGCAGTCATCTTGGGCACCTGGTCGAAGGCGAACTTCGGGGCGGGGCCGGCGGGGCGTTTGCGGGCGGCGACAGGCGGCAGGTCGGACTCGGGTTCGGGCTCGCTTTCGTCGAAGGGGTCGTCGGCCGGGGCGGACTTTGCGCCCTTGGCCTGCGCGAGGCCGGCGATTTTTTCCAAGGCCTCGAGGTCCTCGACGATGGCGTCATCGATGAGCTTCTGGGCGAAGTCCATCAGGTCGGCGGCGTCGCCCACGGCCGAGCGCACGGCGATGGCCTGGGTGCGGGTGAAGAGGCGTTGATCGAGGCCGAGGCGGACCAGCCAGAGAATCTCGTTGTTCATGCGCGTTTGCCGGAGCGCGGCCAATCTCGCGGGTGCGCGCGGATGAGTCCAGCCGAGAAACCGCGGCGTGCAGACTTGCGGCGTGCCGGGGCCGCCTTATGGCTGTGGTTCCCATGGCCAAGTCCGATGAATCCGCCCCCAAGATCATCTTCTCGATGCTCGGCGTCTCGAAGAAGATCGAGCGCAAGGAAATCCTCCGCGACATCTCCCTGTCGTTCTACTACGGCGCGAAGATCGGCGTGCTCGGCCTCAACGGCTCCGGCAAGTCGAC
>DDSZ01000050.1:26980-27227 GCA_002344205.1 Opitutaceae bacterium UBA2377 | reverse complement strand
GGTTTCCTGCCGCAGGAACCACAGCTCACGGCCGGCGCGACGGTGCGCGCCTGTGTGGAGGAGGGGGTGAAACACCTCACCGACCTCACCGCCGCCTACGATGCGAGCTGGGACGAGATCGCCGAGGCTGCCGATGATGCGGCCAAGGACGCGATCAGCGACAAGCAGGCGAAACTACAGGAGGAGATCGAGCGGCTGGGCGCGTGGGATGTGGCACCAATGGTCGAGCAGGCGATGGACGCGCTGC
>DDSZ01000050.1:26006-26869 GCA_002344205.1 Opitutaceae bacterium UBA2377 | reverse complement strand
CACGACCGCTACTTCCTCGACAATGTCGCCGGCTGGATTCTCGAGCTCGACCACGGCCACGGGCTGCCTTTTAAGGGCAACTATTCGTCCTGGCTGGAGCAGAAGCAGGCGATGGCCACCGTCGCCGAGCGCACGGAGAGCAAGCGCCAGAAGGCGATGGCGCGCGAGCTGGAGTGGATCCGGCAGAGCGCGAAGGCGCGGGTGGCGAAGTCCCAGGCGCGCATCAGCGCCTACGAAGCCATGCTCAAGCAGGACGTGGCCGAGCAGGAGAAAAAGTTCGAGATCATCATCCCGCCCGGTCCCCGTCTCGGCAACCTCGTCGTGCAGGCGCAGGGCGTGGCCAAGGCCTACGGTGACAAGCTGCTCTACGATAACCTGGAGTTCTCCCTGCCGCCCGGCGGTATCGTCGGTATCATCGGGCCGAACGGCGCGGGCAAGACGACGCTCTTCAAGCTCATCACCGGAATGGAGCAACCCGACGCGGGCACGTTCAAGATCGGCGACACGGTGAAGACCGCCTACGTCGAGCAGTCGCGCGACTCGCTGGAGGGCGACAAGACGATCTGGGAGGTCATCAGCGGCGGGCAGGAAATCATGCAACTAGGCAAGCGCTCCGTGAACAGCCGGGCCTACTGCGCGCAGTTCGGCTTCACCGGCGCGGACCAGTCGAAGAAGGTGGGCGTGCTCTCCGGCGGCGAGCGGAACCGCGTGCTGTTGGCGCGCGTGCTCAAGAGCGAGGCCAACCTGCTGCTGCTCGACGAGCCGACGAACGACCTCGACGTGAATTCCATCCGCGCGCTGGAGGAGGCGCTCGAGACCTTCGCCGGCTGCGCGGTGATCATCTCGCACGACCGCTGGTTCCT
>DDSZ01000050.1:0-25933 GCA_002344205.1 Opitutaceae bacterium UBA2377 | reverse complement strand
CACCGGATCAAATACCGCAAGCTGACGCGGTGAGGAGGGTGAGGCGCACGGGTCGAGTAGCTGCGTTGGAGCGAAGCGACAACGTGGCAGGGGTGTGGTGGCGCCAAGGTTATCGGCCACGCTTTCGCCTGCGGCTCAAGCGCAGCTACACGCAGGCTTCCGCCGGCCAGGTGACGGTGAACTTCCCGGCCACGGCAACGGTGCCGCCGCCCAAGGCAGTGGCGAGTTGCAGGGTGAGCGGCATCGGCGATTGCAACCGATAGTGCAGTCCGGTGGCGTCCTTGTGCCACGAGACCGTGAGAACTTCGTCGCGACCGGGGATCGGTAGCGTGCCCTCCGCGCCGGGCAGCGAGCCGGTGGTCAGCCGCAAATCGTAGTGCATGGCGCCGCGGTCGAAGCGCGGCCGGAGGCCGAGCAGGTGGCGGGAGAGCTGCCACGTGGGGCAGCCGCTCCATTGGTGGCAGTGGCTCCAGCGGGTGTCGAACACCTCAAGCCAGGTCGTGCGCCCGTCGCCCAGCGCCCAGCCCCAGCAGGTGCGGTATTGGTCGAGCACGAAATCCATGTCGCCGTGCTCAATCAGCTCGGGCAGCGCGAAATGGCCGAAATAGGGCGTGATGAGCTGCGGGTTGTTTGCCGCGGGGTCGCTGAGCCGCGGGGCATCGTGACGGTTGGGGAAACAGCGCAGCATGTGCTCCCGCAGAAAGGCGCGACCGGCCTGCGCCCGTGCCGGATCGAAAAAGCCGAGCCGCAGTCCCAGCGCGGCGCGATGGTAGCCGATGCGCTCCCACGCCCCGGCGCCGCCGGCGGGTTCGTCGTTGAAATACCGGGCGATCAGGGCGGTGAAGGTGGCGGCCGTTGCCTCGTAGGGGGTGCTTTCCCGGCCGAGGGCGGAGGCCCAGCGGATCATGCTGCGCAGCGCGGCCAGGTAGTGCAGGTTCACCCCCATGTCGCTCGGACCCGGGTTGCGCACATAGCCCCAGTCCACGAAGCCCCAGCCAAGATCATCCTCGATCCCGGCGGCGGTGGTCTTGGCGGCGAACGCCGCGAGGTTGCGTTCCGCATGGGGCCACAGGGCCTCGAGCAAGGCCCGGTCGCCGGTGAGTTCCCAATAGTGGACGCAGGCGGAAACCCATTGGGCGGCATAGGTGGTGAGGTAGGCCGCCCCGCCGGGACAAAGGCCGGCCACAAGGCCGTCCTCGCGGGCGCATTGCGCGGAGTGGACGAGGCTGCGGCGGCAGAGGCGCAGGTCGGAGAAAGCGGTGGCGGCGATGTCGAGCCCCACCGTGACGACATCGCCGGCCCACTGGCCGCGCTCGCGGGTGGGATTGTCGGTAATGGCGTCCTCCGCACAGGCCCGGTGGGTTTCCACGCCGATGGACCAGATGCGGTCGAGCAAAGCGTCGCCGGTCTGGAGGCTGCCGCCGGCTTCGCCGTAGTAGGCGCGCTCGACGACACTCTCGTCCAGCCACCGCACCGCTGACGGCGCCGCGAGGACGTGCACCTCCAGAAACCGCCCGCCGCGCGGCGCGAGCGGTTGAAACTCCTGCGGGCCGCCGCGCGCGACGTAGTGGTCGAGGTTGCATGAATCGCCGGCGGAGAGCGTGATCCAGGGCGAGACGCGGCCCTGCACGAGCGACTCGCTGTAGGCAAACTCGACGACCGTCCCGGGCGGAACCTCCAGCGTGAATCGCGGCCGCATGAGCCGAACCCGGCCGAGATCGTAGCGGCGCCAGACACCCTGCGGCGGCAGGGCCGCGGGCGCGAGGTCGCGCAGGAAAAACCGTGCCGGAATATCGTCGCGCTCGTAGCCGAAGGTCTCGACCAATGTGCCTTCCGCGAGGAGGGCGGGCTGATGGGTGAAGGCGTGCGGATTGGAGGTGGCGAGAGGGCGGAGTGCGCCGAGGCGGGGGGTGACGGTCACGGGCTCGCTCCAACCGGTGGCGTCGAAGCCGGGCTCTTGCCAGCCGACGGGCAGCAGCCGGGTATCGCACCACTCGATGAACCCGAGCTGGGGATTCACCCGCCGGACCTGCGGGGTGTAGGCAGCGAGCCGTTGGCACCGCCAGGCGAGGGCGATTGTATCGGCTCCGACCTGCGCGGTGCAGGCGAGGAAGGGCGGGATGTTTTCCAGCAGGCGCGTGGTGACACCGTGGTGACTGACCACGAAAGCGAGCACATGCCGGCCGGCGGCGAGTTGGGCGGAGCAGGTCTGGAATTCGGGATGATCCCGGGGGAAGCGCGCCGGGCCCTCGCAAAAGGCCGCGCCGTCCAGCCAGCCCGTGAAGCCCGAGGCCCCGAGCAGGTGAAACTCGACGGTGGCGGCGGCCGGGAGCGCAAACTCGGCACGGAAGGCCACGTGAACATCGCATTCATCGGGCCGGGCGTCGGCAATCCACAGGCAGGGCAGGCTGGAGGGCATGGGGGACGGACGCGGATGCAATACCAACGCCGCCCGGGTTCGAGCAGATTCATGCCCGGCAAAGTGTGGCCGGACCTTGCGGTGGGCGCGCAACCGGCCATGGTTGGGCCACGACCATGCAACGACTCCTTTTGCTTCTGGGCGGGTTTGTGCTTCTGTTCGCCCCCGTGAACGCGAACGAAGGCAAAACCGAATTTCTGGTCCTCGGCGGCGGCTGCTTCTGGTGCACCGAGGCTTCCTATGAACTGCTGCCCGGCGTGAAAGATGTCGTCAGCGGCTACGCCGGCGGCCAGCGGCCCAACCCGACCTACAAGGAAATCGGCACCGGGCGCACGGGTCATGCCGAGGTGATCCGCATCGAATACGATCCCGCGCAGGTCTCGCTCGAATCGTTGCTGGAGTTTTTCTGGCTGGTGCACGACCCCACCACGATGAACCGGCAAGGCGCCGATGTGGGCCCGCAATACCGCTCGATCATCCTCTACGCCGGCGATGCGCAGCGCGAGGCGGCGGAACGCTCGCGGGTCCTCGCGCAGGAAAGCTTTTCGCGGCCGATCGTCACGCAGATCGAGCCGCTGACGAAGTTCTGGCCGGCCGAGGACTATCATCAGGATTACTTCCGCAAGAACCCCACGCAGGCCTATTGCCAGGCCGTGATCGCGCCGAAGGTGCGCAAGCTGGAGCGGAAAATCGAGTCCGGCCGCTGACCGGATGCCTGCATCCTTGAGCTTCGCGCAAAATCCCGCTCCCTTGCGGCATGGCTGAATCCACGCCCGTCAATCCCGCCGCCTCCGGCCTGGAGGTGCGCACGCATTTCGTGCGCGGCCGCCACGCGCTCGTGGCCCGGGCGGACTTCGGCGAGCTGTTCGTGGATTATTACCTCCATCTCGCGGAGCACGGGCTGCGGCCGGATTCGGCGCACGATGCGATGTTCAAGCGCGCGCTGGCCGGGCTGGTGCTGCACCAGGCCTCGCGGCCGTGGAACGAGCTGACCGCGTGGACCGTCAATTTCCAGTCGCCGCTGGTGAACCTCTTCCTCACGAGCGACAACGAAACCGGCGCCGTGACCGGCCGCGTGTTCGTGGAGAACGTGAAGGAGCTGCCGGAAAACCTGTTCTACGCCGACGTGGTGCGGGGCCGGCAGCCCGCCCGCCGCAGCGTGGTGCCGTTTGCCGGCGACGATCCGTTGACCGGCGCGGAGCAACTCTATGCCCGCAGCGAGCAGCGGGGCGCGCGGTTTTTCCAGCTCGGCGAGGAGGAGTTTGCGCTGGTGACGGAGCATCCGGACTGCGACCTGCCGTGGTTTGCGGCGCTGGCGACGGAGCAGGTGCGAGCGCTGGAGGAAACTGAGACGGTGGCGCCGATGGAACGCCGGCTTTACCGGTGGCACTGCGGCTGCAACCAACAGCGGATGCTGGAGGTGCTCGCGCCGGTGATGCGGTCCGATGCCGAGGGGCTTTTTGGCGGCGACCCGAAGGTGGAGATCCGCTGTCCGCGGTGCGCAGCCCGGCACACCGTGACGCGCGAGGCGCTGGAGGCGTTTGTGGCCGCGCAGCCATGAGCGAGATCCTGCACGGCATCTGGGCCGGCATCTCCGGGGCGTCGGTCTGGGAGCAGGTGGCGACCGGGCTCGGCCTGCTCGGGGTGACGCTGATGATCCGGCAAAACGTGTGGACGTTTCCCGTCGGGCTCGTGCAGGTGGCCATCTTCGGCTGGGTGTGCTTCGAGGGCCGGCTATATTCCGAGACCGCGTTGCAGGTGATGTTTTTTGCGGCGTTGGCTTACGGCTGGGTGCATTGGACGCGCGGCCGGGATGCGGCGCATCCGCTGCCGGTGACCTGGCTTTCCCCGCAGGCGCGGCTGGCCTGGGGCGCGGGCACGCTGGCACTGTGGTTGGGGTGGGGCACACTGATGCACCGGGTGGGTGCGGATCTGGCGTATGCCGATGCGTTTGTCTTTGCCGTGAGCGTGGCGTCGCAGTGGTTGCAGGCGCGCAAGCAGCTCGAAAACTGGATCGGCTGGATGGTCGCCAATGCCGTGGCGATCGGCGTCTTCTGGACCAAGGGTTATTACTGGTTCGCCGTGCTCTATGCGGTGTTTGGGCTGATGGCGGTCGCGGGTTTCCGGGCGTGGCGGCGGACGATGCGGGAGGCGGCGCCGTGAGTGCCGCGGTGCGGCGCATCGCCGTCTTCGGTCCGGAGTCCACCGGCAAGACCACGCTCGCGGAAAAACTGGCCGCGCACTTCAACGCGCCGCTGGTGGCGGAGTATGCCCGCGAGTGCTGGGATGCGCAGGGCGGGCTCTCGCTCGCGGACATGCTGCCCGTGGCGCAGGAGCAGTGGCGGCGCGAGGATGCGGCGGTGCGACAGGCGGAGGCGACCGGGGCGCCGCTCGTCATCTGCGACACCGAGGCGCTGACGACGATGCTGTGGAGCGATTTGCTCTACGGCGGCTGTCCGGACGAAGTGCGCCGTGGCGCGGAGGCACGCTGCCGCCACTATGCGCTCTACCTGCTTTGCGACATTGACCTGCCGTTTGCACCGGATCCGCAGCGTTGCTTCCCCGATCCGGCCGACCGCGGGCGGGCGATGGCGCTTTGGCGCGGCGCGTTGGAGCAGCGCGGCCTGCCTTATGTGCTCATCGGCGGCGCGGAGGTGGAACGCGAGCGGCAGGCGCATCGCGCCATCGCCGCACTGTCGGGTTGAAATTTTCCGGACATTTCCCTCCGGGCGGGGATTGCAGCGTGGACAAGCCGCGGCCGGCACGGTAAAAGGTTACGCCTATGATGGAAGATTTGCTCAATTGGCTTGGAGAATTGCTGCTCGCCCGCGGTGTGCCTGCGGACACCGCGGCGGCGGTGGCGTTGGCCGCCGGGATTACGCTTCTGGTGATCCTGGCCTGGGTGGCCAATTTCGTCGCCAAGCAGCTCATCCTGCGATTTGTCACCGCGATCGTCACCCGCACCAAGTTTGTGTGGGACGACGCGATGCTGAAGGCGGGCGTGTTTACCCGGCTCTCGCATCTGGCGCCGGCGATGGCGATCAACGCGTTCGGCGCCGATGCGCTCGGCGGCAGTCCCGAGGTGCTGGCGGCGACCAACATGGCCGTGAGCATCTACCTCACGTTCATCTGGCTGGCCGTGTTCTTCGCGCTGCTGGATGCCGCGCACCTGGTGGCGGAGCGCAGCGGCCGGACGGCCAACGTGCCGATCAAGGGCTTTCTGCAGGCCGTCAAGCTGATGGCGGCGCTGGTGGCGCTCATCCTCGTGCTCTCCACGCTGCTCAACAAATCCCCGGTTTACATCCTCACCGGCATGGGCGCGCTGACGGCCGTGCTGCTGCTGGTCTTCCGCGACGCCATCCTCGGCTTTGTGGCCGGCATCATGATCTCGGTGAACGAAATGGTGCGCATCGGCGACTGGATCGAGATGCCGAAGGCCGGGGCCGACGGCGACGTGATCGACGTCTCCCTCACCACCGTGAAGGTGCAGAACTGGGACAAGACCATCACCACCATCCCCTCCTACGACCTGATCTCCGGCTCGTTCAAGAACTGGCGCGGCATGTTCGAGTCGGGCGGCCGGCGCATCAAGCGGTCGCTGCATGTGGACATGCAGTCGGTGCGCTTCGCGGACGAGGTGATGCTGGCCCGCTGGCGCAAGATCGCCCTGTTGAAATCGTATCTGGAGGAAAAGCAGGCCGAGATTGACGAGGACAACCGCAAGCGCGGCACCGACCTCAGCATCCTCGGCAACGGCCGGCGGCTCACCAACCTTGGCACCTTCCGCGCCTACTGCATCGCCTACCTGCGCGCGCATCCGCTGATCCACCAGGACCTCACCTTCCTCGTGCGCCAGCTCGAGCCCGGCGAGCACGGCCTGCCGCTGGAAATCTTTGTTTTCACCAACGACACCCGCTGGCCCGTTTACGAAGGCGTGCAGGCCGACATTTTTGACCACCTGCTGGCGGTAATCGGTGAATTTGATCTGCGGGTGTTCCAGTCGCCCTCCGGCGCAGATGTGCGCACCGCGCTGACGCTGCTGGGTCCCGGCGCAAAAGAATGAACGGGGACCACGCGGAGCGTTTTGGCGGGCTGGGCCGGCTCTACGGTGCAGCGGCTTTGCCCCGGCTGGCGGCGGCACACGTGGCGGTCGTGGGCGTCGGTGGCGTGGGCTCGTGGGTGGTCGAGGGGCTGGCTCGCAGCGGCATCGGTGCGCTGACGTTGATCGATCTCGACGACGTGTGCATGACCAACGTCAACCGCCAGCTGCCGGCGCTCGACGGGACGATCGGCCGGCCGAAGGTGGACGTGCTGGCCGGGCGCGTGCGGCTGATCAACCCGGCTGCCCGCGTCACGGCCGTGACGGAGTATTTCACCGCGGCGAGCGCGGAGCGGCTGCTGACGGCGCGGTTTGATTTCGTGGTGGATTGCATCGACCTGATGTCGCACAAGGCCCTCCTGATCGGCGAAAGCCGTCGGCGCGGTTATCCGGTGCTCACCGTCGGCGCCGCCGGCGGCAAGCAGGACCCGACCCAAATCCGCGTGGGCGACCTCGGCGACGCGTGGGGCGACGAGCTGCTCCGGCAGGTGCGCCGCAAGCTGCGGCGCGACCACGGTTTCGCTCCGGGCACGCAGAAGGGGAAAATGAAGTTTGACGTGCGCTGCGTGTGGTCGAGCGAAGCGCCGGTGTATCCGTGGGCGGACGGCAGTTGCCACGCGGAACCCGAACCCGGCAGCAACCTCCGGCTCGACTGCGCGACCGGCTTCGGCACGTCGGTGGCGGTCACGGGAACCTTCGGCTTAATCGCGGCGGGTGAGGTGGTGCGGTTGATTGCCGGAGGGGTTCCTCAAAGGGCGTAGCCGCAAATGGCAGGGCCTTGTGCGCCTCCGGTGCGCAATTGTGGATTCCCAAAAGATGAAAAGAGGTAGGGGCCGATCTCCGAGCGGCCCGTCTTTACCAAGGTTCCGGCGGACAGACCTCCACGGAGATCGGGCCTTACCTTCCGTTACTTCTTCGCGTATTCCTCATCAGTGACAGGCTGCGGTCCGCTCGGAGAGCGGACCCTACCGGCGCTACCGCGCCTTGGTGCGCGGGTCTGCCTGTGGCAAGGCGGGACCGCTGGGCCCGCCGAAACTCAATCGGTGAACAGCCGTTGGAAATTTGCTTCCACTCGCATCACGAGGGATTCGAGGGGCTGGCCGAGGAAGGCGGCGAGTCCGCGGTAAACCGCGGCGAGATTGGCGGGATGGTTCATCCTCGTGCCCGTGGGCGAGGGTGGCAGGGAAAACTTTTCCGCGGCGGCCGGCAGCGGCATGGCGGGCGCGTCGGTCTCGATGAGCAGGCGGTCCGGCGGCACGGCGCGGAAGGTTTCGCGCAGGCGTGCGCGTTTCGGGTCGAGATAGCTGCCGTTGAACGAGAAATACGCCCCGAGGTCGGCGAACGGCCCGATCATCTCCTCCGGCCCGGCGTAGGCGTGGAGGAGGAGCCCGCGGGCGGGCAGCGGCGCGGTGCGCAGGGTTTCGAGCAGGGCGCCCCAGGCGTCGATGCAATGGATGGACGCCGCGCGGTTGTCCTGCGCGGCGAGGGCGAGCTGGGCGGTGAAGACCTCGGTCTGCTCGTCCAGCGGGGCGCGGCGCAGGCCGGCGAGCCGCGGGTCGTCGGGCTTGGCGCGGTCGAGGATCCAGCGGTCGAGCCCGATCTCCCCAACGTGGGCCCGCGGTTCGGCGGCCAGGCGTGCTTCCAATCGATCCAGCCAGTCGGCGGGACGGTTGCCGCAGTCCCACGGGTGCACGCCGTAGCTCGGGATGACCCAGGCAAACCGGGTGGCGAGGGCGGACACAGCAGGCCAGTCGTCCGGCGTGGTGCCGTTGACCACCGCGCCCGCAATGACGGCGTCCGCGAGGTCCGCGGCGATGCGGTTGAGGTGCGGCAGGAGCCACTCGTCGTGCAGGTGGTTGTGGGCGTCGTGGAGGGTCATCCTGGCGGATGATTTTTGGCGATGGTCGAAATGGCTCTCCGCACGGCGGCGAGGCCGTTTTGCCGGGTGGGGGATAGGTTTTTGAGGAGATCGAGCGCGGCGAGGGGGTCGGTGGCGTCGGCGAGGATCTCAGCGGGGGTGGCGCCGGAAAAATAATCGCAGAGGAAGGCGACGAGGCCTTTCACGAGCGGGCCGTCGGCATCGCAGCGGAAGTGGCAGCGACCGTCGCGGAACTCGCCGACGAGCCAGACCTGCGAGACGCAGCCGGGGACGCGGTGGGCCTCGGTGCGCTCAGCGGCGGAAAGCGACGGGCGGCGACGGGCGCGGTCCACGACGGCGGCGAGGCGCTCCTGCGGATTTTCGATCAGGAGGTGATCCTCGATCAGGGCGTGGCGGTCCGTGGGCGGCATGAGGTCAGGCGAAAGGAATGAAAGTGAACCACTCTGCGGTTTCAAAATGTCATGGCCGCGGTCCGCTCGGAGAGCGAACCCTACCGGCGCTACCGCGCCCCGGTGCGATGGCCACGGTTTGATCCAAGCGGCTTTGATGCGCACTTATCTTCACTGATTCGTGTTCAGGCCGGCACGAGCCGCACCTGCACGATCAGCGGGCTGAGGTCGTCCCAGAGCGGCTTGTCCTTCGGCGGTGGCAAAATTTTGTCCAGATATAGCCGGGCCTTCAGCGGGCCGGGCCGCTTCACCTCGATCTGTCCCAGCCGTGTGATGATGCGCGGGAAATAGGCCTTCTGCGTGTAATCGAGCTCGGCGTCGCGGGTGATTTTTTTGCGCAGCGACCGACCGTTGATTTCGACGCGGGCGGTGTGACCACCGCTCCAAGGCTCCAGGTGCTGGTGCGTGGTGACGACCTCCACGGTGAAGCGGCCCGGCGTGAGCACAGTGGCGGTCCAGTCGAGCCGGTCGGTCGTCCGCTTCCAACCGCTGGTGAAGCCGAGCGGGGTGATCCGCAGCTCCGGCCGGCCGCGGTCGGCACGGGGGCGGGCCTCGGCCGTCAGCAGGCTGAGGACGCCGTCCGGCTCCTGGATGGGGCTTGGCTGGACCACGGGAGTGCCGGCCAGGGTGAGCGTGAGCACGGTGACCGGTGCTTTGAAGGGGAGCTTGGCGGTGTCGATCTGGAGCACGGGCATGCCGGTGGCCGCATCGTGTGTTTGGGTGCAGGGCAGCTTTTGGGCGGGGGCGAGCAGCGGGGCGGCGCCGCGGACCTTGGTCTTCAAGCCGCGCAGCTCAAAGTGGCGGGGCGGTTTGGAGAAAAAGTGCAGGTAGAGCGTGCGGCCCTTGGTGGTGATGCGGCCCCAGGGAAAATCGTGGGTGAACGGCGAGGGGGCGGTGCCGTAGATGCTCTCGCCATTGGCCTGGAGCCAGCGGCCGACGGCGCGGAGCCGGGCCACGCTGGGTGCGGGCACCCGGCCGTCGGCGTCGGGCCCGATGTTGAGGAGGTAGTTGGCGTTCTTGCTGGCGGACTCGACGAGCGTGCGGATGAGGTTGGGCGCGGATTTCCACTCGTGGTCGTGCCGTTTGAAGCCCCAGGTGTGGTTGAGCGTGGCGCAGACCTCCCAGTCGCCCCGGAGCCGGCCGGGGGGCATCTGGTTGTCGCGGGGAATGCCGTAATCGCCGAGGCCGTGGCCGATGCGGCCGGAGACCAGGCAGCCGGGCTGGATTTTCTTCACGAAACGGCGGATGGCGGCGGACTGGGCGCGGGAAATCGTGAGCGGGGTGTCGAACCAGATGAGCCCGACGGGACCGTAGTTCGTGAGCAATTCGCGGAGCTGCGGGTAAACTTTTTCGCGCAGGTAACGGTCGGTGTTCTTCTTTTTGACGTCGTAGTCCCAGGTGTTCCACGCGCCGTCGGGGTGGTGCCAGTCGAGGTCCTGCGAGTAGTAGAAGCAGAGCGTGACGCCCTGTTTTTTGCATTCGCGGGCGAGATCGCGCATCGGGTCGTGCGCCCACGGGGTGGCGGCGACGACGTTGTAGGGGTTGGACGGCGAGTCATACATCGCGAAGCCGTCGTGGTGCTTGGCAGTGATGACGAGGTAACGCTGGCCGGCCTCGCGCGCGAGCCGGACGATGGCGGCGGCGTCAAAGTGGCGGGGGTGAAAGCGCGCGGCGAATTTCGCGTAAGTGGCGACGGGGATTTTTTCGCGAAACATCAGCCACTCGCCGATGTAGGGCACGCGCTTGCCGCGCCACACGCCAGCGGGAATGGCGTAGAGGCCCCAGTGGATGAAGAGCCCGAAGCGGGCGGCACGCCAGCGGGAGAGGGCGGCGCGGGCCGCGGGTGTAGGACGCAAGGGCTGTTTGAAGGTGGAGGGGTCGATGGCCATGGGCCCTAAGCGCGGAGCAACGCGGGGCCGCCGGCAACCCTGTTTTCAACGGCACAGCCGGGACTGGAGTTCTGTCTTAAGTGCGGGCAAACGTGCGAGGAGGGCCGTGAGGTGCTCCACCCGCAGCGGCTTTGTGAGGTATTCATCCATCCCGGCGGCGAGGTAGCGTTCGCGGTCGCCGACGAGGGCGTGGGCGGTGAGCGCGACGATCACGGGCTGTTTTTCAGGCGGGATTTGCCGTCGGATCTCGGCGGTGGCGGCGGGCCCGGTGAGCCCGGGCATCTCGTCGTCCATCAGGATCACATCGCAGGACTGTTGCTGCACGTGGGCGAGAGCGGCCTCGCCGTCGAAGGCGGCCTCGGGCCGGTAGCCGAGGTTCTCCAGCAGCCGCATGGCGACCTTGCGGTTGAGGGGATTGTCGTCGGCGACCAGCACGCGCGCGGGATGCCGGGCGGCGAATCCGGGATCCAGTTTCCCGGGCGTTGGCGCGGCGGCGGCAGAGCGGCCGGCCGCGGTGATGAGCGTGAAGCTGAAGGTGGAACCGGCGCCGGCAGTGCTCTCGACCCACATGCGGCCGCCCATCAGCTCGACGAGGCGCTTGCTGATGGCGAGGCCGAGGCCGGTGCCGCCGAAATGACGGGTGGTGGAGATATCGGCCTGGGCGTAAAGCTGGAAGAGCCGGTCGATCCGGTCGGCGGGGATGCCGATGCCGGTGTCGCTCACGGCGAAGTGCAGTTCATGGCGGCCGTCGGGCCGGGGCGCGGAATCCACGCGCAACGCGACTCCGCCCTGCTGGGTGAACTTCACCGCGTTTGAAAGCAGGTTGAGGATGATCTGGCGCAGGCGGACCTCGTCGCCGACGATCACGGGCGGGACGCCGGAGGTCAGCGCCCGGGTGAGGCGGAGTTCCTTCTGGCGGGCATGCGAGGCCACGAGATCGAAGGCGCGGTCGATGCAGGCGTTGAGCGCGAAGGGCTGTTGCTCGAGATCGAGCCGGCCGGACTCAATCTTGGAAAAGTCCAGGATGTCGTTGATCAGGGTGAGCAACATCTCGCCGCTGGTGCGGATGGTCTCGGTGCTGTCCGCCTGTTCCGGATTGAGCGGGGTGGTGCGCAGCAGCGTCGTCATGCCGAGCATGGCGTTGAGCGGCGTGCGGATCTCATGGCTCATGGTCGCCAGGAAACGGCTCTTGGCCTCGGTGGCGGCCTCGGCTTCGCGCCGGGCGGTTTCGAGGGCGTGCCGGGTGGCGTGCAACTGCGTGATGGTCTGCGTCTGTTCATGCACGAGCCGGCGCAACTCCAGCGCGTTGACGACGTGACGGCGCAGGATGCCGAGCGCGCGCAACTGCTCCGGTGCAAGCTCGCGCGGCTGCCGATCCACGACGCAGAGCGCGCCGAGGGCGTGACCGTCGCGGGTCACGAGCGGGGCACCGGCGTAGAAACGGATATGGGGATCGCCGGTGACGTTGGCGTAGCCGGCGAAGCGCCGGTCCTGCTGCGCATCCGGCACGATGAACAAGTCGCGTTCCGGCTCGGCGATGGCATGGGCGCAAAAGGCCAGTTCGCGGGGCGACTCGGTGTCGGCGATGCCGACGCGGGCCTTGAACCACTGGCGGGTCTCGTCGATGAGGGTGATGGCGGCGAGCGGCGTGCCGCAGATTTCCGCGGCCAGCGCCACGAGGTCGTCATATTCCTTCTCCGCGGGGGTATCGAGGATATCGTAGTCGCGGAGGGCGGCGAGGCGGTGGGATTCGTTGGGCGGAACTGGATAAGGAGTCATGACGGGGGCGCGATCGCCGGCGGACTGTCTCAGGCGGTTCCGAGCACCGGCATCGGGCAGTCCAGCGTGACCGCGATTGCGCGCAAAAGTTCACCCTCTTCGACCGTCACGGTGCCGTCGTGACCGATGACATGGGCGGCGGCCAGGAGCAGGCGCTTTTTGATGGGCAGCGAACTCACCGCGAGCCGGTCGAGTGCGCGATCCAGCGGGGTGAGGTCCCCGGTGCCGGCGGGCTGAAGGGCAAGGTTTTGCCGAATCAGGGGCAGTTGGGCGGCACCGGCCAGAAAGGCGCCGGCCACCGTGGGCCCGTCCTGCTGGCCGGCCCGCGCCAAGGTTGAAAGCACCACGGCGATGTCCTCGGCGACGGCCTGAAAGGCGTGAAAATCCACCCGCGCCTGCGGAGCGCCGGCGAGCTTGAGCTGGTGCAGCAGCATTTTTTGCAGCGCGAACTCGAAGGGGCTGACCTTGGTGTCGGCGTGGACCAGTTCATCCAGGGTGGTGACGAAGCGGTCGCGGGCGGCGGGATCGAGCGTGCTCAGCACCGGGAAGGCGAGTTGGAGCAGGGGCAGCCGGGCCGCGGGTGGAAGCGCGGCTGTCGCCGGCTGAAGGCGGGTGGCGTGGTCGGCGGCCGAAGCACCGTCATGTTTCGTCACAAGTTCACGGGCGCCGGCGTCGCCGAACAGCAGGCTGTAAACCAAGGCCGGCGCGAGCACGGCATCATGCGCGGCGTCGCGGAGAGCGGGGGGGATGGATTCGAGGAGCGACTGGGCCTGGTCGTGGTGGGCGGCGGAGAGCGCGCCGATCTCGGCCACGGCCGCGACCGGGGCGAAAGGGAGCCGGCCCAGCGGTGGGGGCAAGGGAATCGGCAGGCCGGGTTGTTTGGCGGGGGGCTTGGGGGCGCCGCCGAGGCCGGTCTCGGCAAAGGACTGGGTTTTCACGTCCACCACCTGCTCGGGCTTGAAGAACCGGCCGTCCCAGCGCGGCTCGATGGCACGGATGCGCTCGGGCAGCGGCGGATGCGTGGCCCAGGCTCCGCCAAAATGGGAGCGGAACCCCTGGGCAAAAAAGAAATGACCGATCTCCCCGGCGTGCGCGCCGATCATTTTTGAACCCAGCGCGTAGCCGCCGATTTTTTTCAACACGCCGGCGATGCCGTCGGGGTTGCGGGTGAACTGCACGGCGGCGGCATCGGCCAGATACTCGCGCTGGCGCGAGACGGCGGCCTGGATGAGCCGGCCGAAAAAGTAACCGACGTAGCCGATGATCAGGAGCGCGAGGCCGATGGCGAACAGCGCCACCATGCCGCCGCCCTTGTTCTTGCCGCCGCCGCGCCCCTGCAGCATGCGCCCGCGGCCGAGGCCGATGAGCAGGCCGCGCCCGATGAGACCGATGAACAGGATGCCGAAGACGACGGCCGAGAGCTGCACGTTGAGCCGCATGTCGCCGTTGAGGATGTGGCTGAATTCGTGCGCGACGACGCCCTGCAGCTCGTCGCGGGTGAGTTTTTCGAGCCCGCCCTTGGTCACGGCGACCACCGCATCGGAGGTGGTGAGGCCCGCGGCAAAGGCGTTGATGCCGGGTTCATGCTCAAGGATGAACACGGCCGGCACGGGCACACCGGAGGCGATGGCCATCTCCTCGACGACGTTGAGCAAGCGGCGTTCCGCGAGGTCGGTGGTGTCGGGGGCGACGCGCCGGCCGCCGACCATCTCGGCGACCGCCGCACCGCCGCCGCGCATCTGGCTCCACTTGAAAAGCGAAGCCGCACCGACGACCACGACCGTGCCGCCCGCGACCCAGGCGAGAATCACCGGACTCCAGAGACGGACCGGTGCGGTGGGATCGTAATGGATGTCTTCACCGCGGATCTCAAACTGGCCGAAGAGCGCCATGGCCGCGGCGTAACCCGCGAGGATGGTGCCCAGCACCGCCAGGCCGAAAAGGACGATGAGCCGGGACGAGCGCTTCCGGGCGAGGGCCTGGGCTTCGAAGAAGTCCATGTGGAGGGAAGTCTGAAGGACGGATAGGCTGAAACAGGATGCGGTTCGATACAGCCCGGCGGATGTTCAGCCCTTCAGTTTTTCAGCCCTTCAGTCTTTCACGTGAACTTGACCTGCGGGGCGTTGCGCTCGGCGGGGTCCTCGACCTTGAACAACTCGGCGGGGAGGAAACTGAACATGCCGGCGAAAATGTTGTTCGGGAAGGTTTCGCGCTTCGTGTTGTAGGTCATCACGCTGTCGTTGTAGGCCTGCCGTGCGAAGGAGATCTTGTTTTCCGTGGAGGTGAGCTCCTCGGTGAGCTGCTTCATGTTTTGGTTGGCCTTCAGGTCGGGATACTGCTCGGAAACCATCATGAGGCGGGAGAGCACGCCGCCGAGCCCGGCCTCGGCGGTCATGAGGCCCTTGACGGCGTTGCCGTCCGCGGGATTGGCGGCGGCGGCCTGCGAAGCGGCGAGGGCGATGTTGCGGGCCTTGATGACGGCCTCGAGCGTCTCGCGCTCGTGCTTGAGGTAGCCCTTGGCCACCTCGACGAGGTTGGGGATGAGGTCGTAGCGGCGCTTGAGCTGGACGTCGATCTGGGCGAAGGCGTTTTTGAAGCGGTTGCGCAGGGTGACGAGGGTGTTGTAGATACCGACGACCCAGAGAACGAGGACGATGAGGACGGCGAGAACGACGCCGAGGACGATAAGGAGAGCGCTCATGATGGAGGTGGGTTAAGGAAGGCGACGCGCACAGTAGAATGGCGGAACTTCCGTGCGCGAGAAGGAACTGTGTGATATCGCGGTTGATTGTTTCCGGTCGCCGCCGCAAATATCCCCCCGCCGTGCGTTTTTGTCTCCGCATTTTTCTCCCGCTTCTCCCGGCCGTGTGGCTTTGCGCCCAGGAACCGTTGAACGCGCCGGCGCCGCTGGTGACCCTGCCCGGCGCGACGGTGCCGTCCGATGGCGGACAATTGATGGCGCAGACTGCGGCGCGGCGGGCGCAGGAGCTGGGCTTTCCGTCCGTGGCGGCCGCGCTTTACCGGGAAATGCTCGAGCAACCCGGAGCGAATCGCGCCGAATTCACCTTGGCGCTGGTGACCGCCCTGATGGACGCGGGCCGGGTGGAGGAGGCGGCCCAAACGTTGCAGGGTTTCGTGGGTTTGCGCGATGCGGCGTGGCGTTTGCGCGCCGGCCTGATCGCCGCACAGCAGAAGCGGTTCGATGACGCGCGCGCGGCCATCGCCGGCATCACGGCGGAGGAACTGGTCGCCGGCGACCGTGGCTGGTTGTATTTCCTGCAAGGGGTGCTGGCGGATGCGGCGGGCGACCTGAACCGCGCCCGCGGATTCCACGAACAAGCGGAGACCGTCGCCGTCTCGGAAATGGCCCGGGCAAGGTTTATCCTCGCGCGGGAGCAGGCGCGGCTGCGCATGGCGCCGGCGGATGCGAACCTGCTGGAGGAAGCGCGCAAGAACATGGAACGGCTGCAGGGCAGGAAGGCGGGCTACGGCTTTGCCCGCACCTATGCGGTCATGCTCGACTCGATGGGTCGCAAAGGTGACGCGATCGCGGAGCTGCAGCGCCAACTGCTGATGCTCCCGCCCGAGGAGCGCACCGAGGCGGATGATTTTCGGCTCCTGCTCGGCCTGATCGCCGGCGCGGACAGCGGCGCCGGTCGCAACGCCCTCCAAAACCTGCTGGCTTACGGCCACGACCGGAGCAAGCAGCGCATGGCGTTGCAGGCGTTGGCGAGGGTCTCCGACCGCGAGCCGGCGAGGGCGCAGTTTCAGCGCGAGCTCGAATTGCTGCTCGGCCCGGCCGAACCGCATCCGGTGCGCGAGGACTTGCTCCTCGTGCGGGCGCAGTCGGCCCTCGCGTCGAAAAATTACCAGCTGGCGGAGGACGATGCCCGGAAACTGCTGGCTGAGTATCCCGGTTCGCAGCTCAAGGGACACGCCCTCGGCGTGCTCACCACCTCGGCTTGGGAGCAACGCCGCTACCGGAATGCGGCCGACCAAGCGGCGAAGGCCGCGGCAGAGCTGCCCGCCGGCCAAGTGCGGGCCGAGTTGGGGTTGCTCGTCGCGGAGGCGTGGTTCCGGGCCCGTGATTACCGCAGCGCGGCGGATGCCTATGAGCAGGTCCTGCGGGAAATGCCCGCGGGAGTGGCGCCCGGCCGGGTAATGTTTCAGCGGGTGCAGGCGGAGATACAGGCCGGGCAGCTGGATGCCGCGCAGGGCCAACTTGATGCCTTGGGTGGGGAGTCCGCCTTTGATCCGCTGAACCGTTGGCAGGCCGAGTGGAATCTGGCGCGGGCATTGCAGGCGGGAGGCCAAACCGAAGCGGCCTACGCCCGCGTCAACCGCCTGCTGGCCACCGGCCGCGCCGAAACGCTGCCGCCCGATTTGCGGGCCCGGATGGCTTGGCTGCAGGCGCGACTTTCTTTCGAGGCCGGCCAGCCGGAGCAGACCCTGCGACTGACGGAGGCCCTTGCCGTGGGGCTGGCGGATGTGCCCGCCGAGCTGCGCAACGAGATTGCTAGCTCGGGCGCCTTGCTGAAAGCGGAGGCGAGTTTTGCCCTTGGCCGCACCGAGGCTGCGCTCGCCTTGCTCAAAAACCTGCGTGAAGCCCATCCCCGGGCAGATGCCACCGCGTATTCCTACATCGTGGAGGCCGACCATTATGCCGGCCGTGACCAGACGGTGGATGCGCAGCGTCTGCTCACCAAGCTGGCCGATGATTTCCCCGGTAACACCTATGCACCTTTTGCACTTTACCAATCAGCGCTCCTGGCGGAGCGGCGCGGTCAGGACGCCAACCTCGAGGAGGCAAACAAGCTCATCGAAGAGCTGGTGACCAAGTATCCGCAGAGCGATTACGTATTTTATGCGCGGTTGAAGCAGGGCGATCTGTTGCGCAAGCTCAACCAGTTTCCCCAGGCGCAGCAGGTCTATGAGACCTTGGTGAACAATTTCGGCCGGCATCAGGATCTCGTCCTCGCGCAACTGGCCCTGGCCGAGTGCCACAACGCCCAATCCCTGCGCGACGTCAGCCATGCGGAGCGCGCCATCGCGCTTTTCGAGCAACTGCGCGACCGCGTGGATGCGCCGGTGGATGTGCGGGTCGAGGCCGGCTTCAATCTGGGGCACCTGCTCGCCCGTCGCGGGCAACCGGCCCGGGCCGAGGCGGTATGGTGGCGCGATGTCGTTTCGGAGTTTCTGCTTGAGACAGACCGGGCCGACCAACTCGGGGCCAAGGGCCGCTACTGGATGGCCCGCACACTGCTGGAGCTGGGCGGGCTTTACGAACAGCAGGCCAAGCTGGAACAGGCGCAGCAAGCCTGGCGGCTGATCCTCAAGACCGGGCTGCCCGGAGAAAATCTCGTTCGCCAGCGTCTGGCGCGCTTCAATCCCAACGAATCCAAACCCTGAGGCCATCCGGATAATTTTCCGCCGCCGTTGCGCCACCTTCTGATCCCGTTACGCCCAACACCATCCGTCCATGTCCGTCCTTGATTTCAATCTTTTCGCCCGCGGCGGCCCCATGATGTGGGTGCTTCTGGTCATGGGGCTGATGACCCTCATGCTCTGCATCGAGCGTGCGCTCTACCTGCACCGCGGGCAGATCCGCTCCACGGAGTTTATCAACGGTATCAAAAACATCCTGTCGAAGCGCCGGCTGGTCGAGGCTCTGACCGTCTGCGAAGAGACGCCCGGCCCGGTGGCGGCGGTGGTCAAAGCCGCGTTGCTGCATGCCGAGGACGAGCCGGACAAGATGCGTTTCCACGTGCAGGAGGCCGCGGTGGTCGAGCTGCCTGCCTTGGAGCGGCGGCTGGGCTCAATCGCGGCCATCGCGCAGGTCGCCCCGCTGGTGGGGCTGCTGGGCACGATCCTCGGCATGGTCACGACGTTTCTGGCGTTTGAGCGGGACTATGCGACCGCCAGCGCGTTGTCGGCCGGGATGTGGCAGGCCCTGCTCAGCACGGCTGGCAGCCTGATGCTGGCGATCCCGGCACACTTGGCGCATCATTTTCTCAGCGGCCGGGTGCGGGCGATCGTGCGGGATGTGGAATGGTCCGCCAATGAGATCATGAAGTATCTGGCGACTGAATACCGGTCGGCCGGCGGGCAGGACGGCCCGGCGACCGACAAAAGCACCTGAGCCATGATCACCCGCCCGCTTGATCTGACCTCCCGGCTGCAGCCGGCACCGCGCAACCTGGACTTCCTGTTCTTCGTGAACGGCGGGCTGATCGTGCTGTTCTTCCTGCTCTTCGGCTCCCGGTTTGTGCTGGCGCCGGGCTTGGGCGTGGATTTCGCCGTCCCCGAGATGCCCGGGGCCACGGCGGGCGCTGTCCGCACCACACATGTGATCAGCGTCATCCGCCCCGGGCTGATTTTTGTGGACGATGGTGCGATCAATTTTGAGCAGCTCCGGGGCTGGTTGAAAACGCAGGCGGCACAGACCCGGCAGCCATCATTGTTGGTCCGAGCCAATTCAAACAGCGTCCCGGTTACGACGCTGACTGATATCTCCAGTGCGGCTTTTCAGGCCGGATTCACCCGGGTGGTGGTGGGTGCGCAAGAACCGGCCCGGCCTTCGCAATGAAACTTCCGCGTAGATTTCTAAACAACGAACAGAGAGTTGTTTGGATAGGCCTCGTTGGCGCCTCGCTCTCGATCGCGGTGGCGTTTCTATGGGTGCAGCCTTCACGGGAAGATGTGCAAGTAATTGAGCCTGTTGCGACAAGCGAAGTAAAAAGCACCGTGCCGGGAGGCTCGGTTGAGCTGACCCAACTCGATGGGATAGGGGCTGACGTGGTGTTGCGGGAAGAGGCAGCCCTATATGATCCGACACCCATGTTTTTACCCACGGAGTGGAACTCGTCTCAAAACGCGTTGCCGGCCAGTTTGATACGCAATCCCGGGCGCAGCTTCGAAAACTACCCGGCCAAGCTGAACTATCAGGAGGCGGGGTTAGCTTTGAGTATACCGGTGGAAGTGCCGCTGGGCAGCCCGGTGGAGGTGTTGGCGGCGTCGGAGCTGGAACTGCCGTTCATGGGATTGGGCAGGAAGGAGTGGGATGGATCGAGGCTTGAGCAACGCACCGCGTTCATCGAGGTGGCAAATGCCAAGGACGGCGGTGTGGTTTTGACCAAGACAATGGATGAAGCCGCGGTCCCCGGCTCGGTCTGGGCGCCGATGGAGTTTTTACTCGCGGTGGACGCCGCCGGGCTCATTGGCGTGCCGGTGATCACGCGGCGCTCGGGCGTTGAGCAGGTGGATCGTTTTTTTCAGGTTTACTTGGCCAAAAGCCTGCGACTGGGTGAGCGGTTGCCGCCCGGCGGATACCGAATTGTCGTGGGTCCGTAGAAATTATTGGCGAATCGCCAAGTTTGCAGTTGACGGGCAAAATCGCGCCATTCACTTTCTGCCCTCTTTCGCGTTTTTTGGCACTCCCTTGGTCTGCCCAGATAGCTCAGTTGGCAGAGCACGTCCTTGGTAAGGACGAGGTCGCCGGTTCAAATCCGGTTCTGGGCTCCAGTGCCAAAAAACCACGTCGGATGGCTTCTAAGACGTTAAACCAGAGGTCACTTTTAAATCCCAACATCAACGTCTAAACACATGGCTAAAGGCACATTCGAACGCAAGAAACCGCACGTCAACGTCGGCACTATCGGCCACGTCGACCACGGTAAAACCACCACGACGACCGCCATCCTCGCCGTCCAGGCGCGGAAGGGCCTCGCCGAGGTCAAGTCCTACGCGGACATCGCGAAGGGCGGCACCGTTCGTGACGCCTCCAAGATCGTGACCATCTCGGTCGCGCACGTGGAATACGAGTCCGACAAGCGCCACTATGCGCACGTTGACTGCCCCGGCCACGCCGACTTCGTGAAGAACATGATCACCGGCGCCGCCCAGATGGACGGCGCGATTTTGGTGGTTTCCGCGGCTGACGGCCCGATGCCCCAGACCCGCGAGCACATCCTCCTCGCCCGCCAGGTCGGCGTGCCGAAGATCGTGGTGTTCCTCAACAAGGTCGACCTCATCGATGATCCCGAGCTGCTCGACCTCGTGGAAATGGAAATCCGCGAGCTGCTCTCCAAGTATCAGTTCGATGGTGACAACGCCACGATCGTCCGTGGTTCCGCCACCGCCGCTCTTGAAGGCAAGCCCGAGGGCGAAGCCGCCATCGGCGCGCTCATGGAAGCCATCGACAAGGATATTCCCGAGCCGCAGCGCGAGATGGACAAGCCCTTCCTGATGTCCGTCGAAGACGTGTTCTCCATCACCGGCCGCGGCACCGTCGCCACCGGCCGTATCGAACGCGGCGTCGTCAAGGTCAACGACACCGTCGAAATCGTCGGTCTCCGCGACACCACGACCTCCGTCGTGACCGGCATTGAGATGTTCCGCAAGCTGCTCGACTCCGGTCAGGCTGGCGACAACGTCGGTATCCTCCTCCGCGGCATTGAAAAGGACGGTATCGAGCGCGGCCAAGTGCTTGCGGCGCCGAAGTCCATCACCCCGCACAAGAAGGCCAACGCCGAAATCTACTGTCTCTCCAAGGAAGAGGGCGGCCGCCACACCCCGTTCTTCAACGGCTACCGGCCCCAGTTTTACTTCCGGACCACGGACGTGACCGGAATCGTCAACTTGGCCAAGGGCGTCGAGATGATCATGCCGGGTGACAACACCACGGTCGAGATCGACCTCATCGTTCCGATCGCGATGGAGAAGACCCAGAAGTTCGCCATCCGCGAGGGTGGTCGCACCATCGGTGCGGGTCGCATCACCGAGATCATCGAGTAAGACCGTCCGATCAACCGTTTAACCCGACCCGCCGAGGCTTCGATTCCGGAGCCTCGGCTGTGTCGTCTAAGCAACCATTCCACACAGGCGTGTAGCTCAATTGGTAGAGTAGCGGTCTCCAAAACCGTTGGTTGGGGGTTCGATTCCCTCCGCGCCTGCCAAATTCCAGTTTCATGAAAAATCCTTTCCGCACGACCCGCATTTTCTTCGGAGAAATGTTCGGTGAGCTCCAAAAGGCCACCTGGCCGACCCGCACCGAGCTGCGTGACTCCACCATCGTGGTGCTCGTGGCGGCGGTGATCCTCGGTGCGTTCACCAGCATCAGCGATTTTTCCCTCTACCAGTTCGTGGACTTGTTCACGCGCCTGGTCAGCTAAGCCGCCCCATGTCCACCCAAACGACCGCTCCCGCCAGCGCCCAGTGGTTCGCCCTGCACACCCTTTCGGGGCAGGAGAACAAGGTGAAGGCCTACATTGAGAAGTTCAAGAAGGTCGAGGAGCTCGACGATCACATCTTCGAGGTGCTGCTGCCCACCGAGGTCGTTTCCGAGGTCAAGAACGGCAAAAAGAGCACCAAGGTGCGGAAGCTCTATCCCGGCTACGTCTTCATCCAGATGTGCCTCTACGGGGAGGACCGCAAGGTCATCAACAAGCCTTGGTATTTCGTCAAGGAAGTGGCCGGCGTGATTGGCTTCGTCGGCGGCGATGCCCCGGCGGCCCTGCGCCAGACCGAGATTGATGAGATTCGCGCCCGCATCGAGGCCGCCAACGGCAAGGAAGTGCCGAAGGTGCAATACGCCGTGGGCGAAGAGGTGAAGATTACCGACGGTGCCTTCACCAACCTGACCGGCCGGATCGACGAGATCGATCCCGACCGCGGCAAGCTCAAGATTTCCGTCTCCATTTTCGGCCGGTTCACCCCGGTCGAGCTCGAATACTGGCAGGTGCAACGCATCACCGAGTGATGCGCCGCCCTCTTTGCAACCGCCGACGTTCGTCCAACCGCAACTAAACACCCGCCACCACCACTCACATGGCCAAGAAGATCCAAGGTTACATCCGCCTCCAACTGCCGGCCGGCGCCGCCAATCCCGCGCCCCCGGTCGGTCCCGCGCTCGGCGCGCAAGGCGTCAACATCATGGCGTTCTGCAAAGATTTTAACGCCAGAACAAAAGACCAGAACGGCATGATCCTGCCGGTCGTCATCACCGTTTACACCGACAAGAGCTTCACCTTCATCCTCAAGTCCCCGCCGGCGTCGGTCCTCCTGAAAAAGGCGGCCAACATCGCCTCCGGTTCCGCCAAGCCCAACCAGGACAAGGTCGGCAAGGTCACCACCAAGCAGCTCGCTGAGATCTGGAAGATCAAGAAGGCCGACATGAACGCCAATGACGAGGCGGCCGGCATCAAGATCATCGCCGGCACCGCCCGCAACATGGGCATCGAGGTCGTCGACTGATTTTTTCCGCAACCAAAACGCTCACCGCGGGAGTCCCACCGGACGTTCGCACCGCAAGGAGTAAAACATGCCAAAAACGCACAGCAAACGCTACACCAGCGCCCTCAAGGTCGCTGATCTCACCAAAGAATATCCGCTGCCCGAGGCCGTGGATGTCCTCTCCAAATTCCCCAAGGCGAAGTTCGACGAGACCGTCGAGCTGTCTATCCGCCTTGGCGTGGACGCCACCTCCGGTGAACAGAATGTCCGCGGCACCACGCCCCTGCCGAATGGCTCGGGCAAGAAGGTTCGCGTTATTGTCTTCACCGACAACGCCGAGGCGGCCCTCGCCGCCGGTGCGGATCATGCCGGTCTCCAGGACCTCATGGCCAAGATCAACGAAGGCTGGCTCGATTTCGACGTCGCCATCGCGACGACCGAGGCGATGAAGCAAGTGCGCACCCTCGCCCGCGTCCTCGGCCCCAAGGGCCTCATGCCCAACCCGAAGAGCGGCACCGTGACCGACGACATCGTCGCCGGCATCAAGGCCGTGAAGGCCGGCCGCGTGGAGTTCAAGATGGACAAGACCGCCAACCTCGGCGTCGGCGTGGGCAAGCGCTCCTTCACCCCGGCGCAGATCTTGGAAAACGTCCAGGCGGTCATCGAGGCCGTGGGCAAATCCAAGCCGGCGAGCTTCAAGGGCAGCCAGTTCATCAAGAGCATCACCATTTCCTCCAGCATGAGCCCCGCCGTCCGCATCGCGGGCAGCGAGTTCTCCAAATTCTAAGGAGCCCGACCATGAGAGCCGAAAAACAATACCTGATTTCCGAGGTCGAGACGCACCTGAAGAAGTCCGACTACGTCATCCTCGCCAACTTCACCAAGGTCACCGTGGCCGAGGTTGCCGAACTGCGCCAGAAGCTCGCCGCCGAGAAGGCCGAGTTTCACGTGGTGAAGAACAGCTCGCTGCGGGTCGCCGCCAAGGCGCTCGGCCTGCCGGAGTTTGACGCATCGCTCGCCGGTCCCACCGCCATCGTGGTGGGTGGCACGAACTCCGCCGGCGTGGCCAAGATCCTGAAGAAGTTCTTCCAGGAAAAGCAGAAACTGGAGGTCAAGGTTGGCGTGATGGAGAAGAAGCTCATCACCGCCGCTGACCTCTCGCAGATCGCCGACCTGCCTTCGTTCGAAGCCTTGCGCGCTCAGCTGCTCGGCCTCTTCACGCAAAACGCCGCGGCCTTCGTCCGCGTGCTCGACGCCAAGGTCAAGAAGGAGCAGCCCGCTGCTCCGGCCGCCTAATCTGTCCAACCCAACCCATCACCAACTTTTCCGGTGCAAGCCGGGGAACAAAAACCTCCAATGAGGCCGGCTAGGGGATACGTCCCTTAAACGTGTTTCACCTCCCGAAACCGCTAGCCGCCCAAGGAAAGTCAACATGAGCAACATCACCAAAGACCAAGTCATCGAGTGGCTGTCCGGCCAGTCGGTTCTCGAACTCGCGGCCCTCGTCAAGGACCTCGAAGGCAAGTGGGGCGTTTCCGCCGCCGCTGCCGTCGCCGCCGCGCCCGCAGGCGGTGCCGCCGCCGCTGCTGCGCCCGCCGAGGAAAAGACCGAGTTCAACGTCGTCCTCACCGACGCCGGCGCGAACAAGATCGGCGTCATCAAGGAAGTCCGCGCCATCACCGGCCTGGGCCTCAAGGAAGCCAAGGATCTCGTCGAAGGCGCGCCGAAGCCCGTCAAGGAAGGCGCTTCCAAGGCCGATGCCGAGGAAATCAAGAAGAAGCTCGAGGCCGCCGGCGCCAAGGTCGAACTCAAGTAAGCGCTTGGCGATTCTCTTCGCAGATTCTCCGAAAACTTCGGGACAGGCCGTGTTTCCGCGCGGCCTGTCCTTTGCCTTTTCTTTTTTCGTCAATAATTCCGCATTTCGCACCGCTCCCTGAGCGCGTGCCACCGTCTTTTTCAGCATTCATCAACCGGGAACACCATGGCCGACCGCACTCATTCCGAACGCATCAACTTCGGCAAACTCCGTGAAGTCATCCAGCCGCCCAACCTGATCGAGATCCAGATCACTTCGTATCTGGATTTCCTGCAGAAGGGCGTGCCGGAGAAGCAGCGCAAGCCCCAGGGCCTTGAGGCGGTCTTCAAGGAGGTGTTCCCCATCGAGTCCTACGATGGCCGCCTGACCCTCGAATACGTGTCCTACACGCTCGGCGATCCCAAGAACGCCGAGATTGAATGCCTGCGCGACGGCATCACCTACTCGGTGCCGCTCTACGTGAAGCTCCGCCTCCGCGAGGAAGATTTCATCAAGGACGAGGAGATCTACATGGGTGAGATCCCCATGGTGACCGAGCGCGGCTCCTTCATCATCAACGGCGCCGAGCGCGTCGTCGTCTCCCAGCTCCACCGCTCGCCCGGCATCGCCTTCGAGGTCACGCCGCACCCGAACGGCAAGCTGCTGCACTCCTTCCGCATCATTCCCGACCGCGGCACCTGGCTTGAGGTCCAGTTCGACAACAACGACCTCCTCTACGTCTATCTAGATCGCCGCCGCCGCCGCCGGAAGTTCCTCATCACGACCCTGCTCCGCGCGGTCGGCTATTCCAGCGACATCGACCTGCTCAACCTGTTCTACGAGATCAAGGACCTGAAGGTTTCGAAGGCCCTCGACCTTGAGAACGTCTCCTCGCTCGTCCTCGTCGAGGACGCGATCGACGCCCAGAAGGGCGTCGTGCTCGCGCGCGCCTTCGAGCCGCTGACCAAGCAGATCGTCCGCACCTTCGAAAAACACGACATCGCCACCATTCGCGTCATTGACACGGCGGTGGACGAGGGCGCGCTCATCCGCGCACTCAAGAAGGACCCGACCCGCAACGAAGAGGAAGCGCTCAAGGAAATCTACAAGCGACTCCGTCCGGGTGAACCCCCGACCACGGCCAACGCCAAGGCCCTGCTCAAGCGTCTCTTCTTCGACCCGAAACGCTACGACCTCGGCCGCGTCGGCCGTTACAAGGTCAACCAGAAGCTCGGGCTCAAGGCCGACATCGAGCAGCGCATCATCGAAAGCGCCGACATCGTTGCCGCCACGAAATATCTCGTCCGCCTCAAGAAGGGTGAGGGCGTGGTGGATGACATCGATCACCTCGGCTCCCGCCGCGTCCGCACCGTCGGCGAACTCCTCGCCAACCA
>DDSZ01000038.1 GCA_002344205.1 Opitutaceae bacterium UBA2377 | reverse complement strand
CGTAGCCGATGAGCAGCGCGAAGTGATGCACCTCGCGGGCCTCGCCGGTCTCGATGACAAGGCTGACGCGCGTGCGCAGGCCCTCGCGGATGAGGTAGTGGTGCAGGCCGGCGACGGCGAGCAGCGCGGGGATGGGCGCGAAATCGCGGTTCACGCCGCGGTCGCTGAGGATGAGGACATTGGTCTCCTCCTCCTCGATCATGCGCCGGGCGATCATGCAGATCTCCTCCATGGACTTGGCGAGGCCCTTCTCGCCGCGGGCGACGCGGAAGAGCGAGGGCAGCACGCCGACCTTGAGGCCGGGCAGATCGGTGCGGCGGATCTTGGCGAACTCCTCGTTGGTGAGGATGGGCCACTTCAGCTCGACGCGGCGGCAGGCCGTGGGCTGCGGGTTGAGCAGGTTGCCCTCGGAGCCGAGACGCGTCTCGGCGGAGATGACGATCTCCTCGCGGATGGAGTCGATTGGCGGATTGGTGACCTGCGCGAAGAGCTGCTTGAAATAATCGTAGAGGAGGCGCGGCTTGTTGGAGAGCACGGCGAGCGCGGAATCGTTGCCCATCGAGCCGATGGCCTCGACGCCGTCGCGCGCCATGGGCTTGATGATGATGCGCTCATCCTCGTGCGTGTAGCCGAAGGCAATCTGGCGCTGGAGCAGCGTCTCGTGGTCCGGCACCTCGACGGTGGGGGCGGAGGGCAGGTCGTCGAGGTGGACGAGGTATTCGTCGAGCCACTGGCGGTAGGGCCGCTCGTTGGCGAGCTGGGACTTGATCTCCTCGTCCTCGATGATGCGGCCCTGCTCGGTGTCCACGAGGAAGACGCGCCCCGGCTGGAGGCGGCCCTGGCGCAGGATGTTTTCCGGCGGAATCGGCAGCACGCCGGACTCGGAGGCCATGACGACAAAGCCGTCCTTCGTGACGCAAAAGCGCGAGGGGCGCAGGCCGTTGCGGTCGAGGATGGCGCCGATCTGGCGGCCGTCGGTGAACGCGATGGCGGCAGGGCCGTCCCACGGCTCCATGAGGCAGGCATGGTATTGGTAAAAGGCGCGGCGGGCGTCGTCCATCTGCTGGTCGCCCGACCACGGCTCGGGCACCATCATCATCATCGCGTGCGCCAGCGGGCGGCCGGCGAGGACGAGCAGCTCGAGGGTGTTGTCAAACATCGCCGAGTCGCTGCCGTTGGGGTTAACGATGGGGAGCAGCTTCGGCATGTCCTCGCCGAAGACCTCGGACTCGAAGAGCGCCTCGCGCGCGTGCATCCAGTTGATGTTGCCGCGGAGGGTGTTGATTTCGCCGTTGTGCGCCACGTAGCGGTAGGGGTGCGCGCGGTCCCAGCTCGGGAAGGTGTTGGTGGAAAAGCGGGAGTGGACGAGGCCGATGGCCGTCTCCATCGCCGGGTGGCCGAGGTCGGGGAAATACTTGGCAAGCTGGTCGGTGAGCAGCATGCCTTTGTAAACGATGGTGCGGGCCGAGAGGCTGGCCACATACCAGAACTCCGCGCCGGCCATCGTGGACTCGCGGATCTCGCTGTAGGCGCGCTTGCGGATGACATACAGCTTGCGCTCGAAGGTGAGAAAATCGGAAACGCCCGGGCCGCGGCCGATGATGGCGTGGCGCATGAACGGCTCGCAGGACTTCGCGGTCTCGCCGAGCGAGGAGTTGTCGGTCGGCACCGTGCGCCAGCCGAGGAAAACCTGGCCCTCGGACTGCACGATCTGCTCGAAGGTCTGCTCGATCTTGCGCCGGACGGTCGGGTTGCGCGGCAGGAAGATGACGCCCACGCCGTATTCGCCCTCGGCGGGGAGGGTGATACGGGCCTTCTTGCAGGCCTCGACGAAAAACTTGTGCGGGAGCTGGAGGAGCACGCCGGCGCCGTCACCGGTGTTGGGCTCGCTGCCGGCGGCGCCGCGGTGGTCGAGGTTGGTGAGCACCTGCAGGGCATCCTGCAGGGTCTTGTGCGAACGGCGGCCGTGCATATCCACGACAAAGCCGACGCCGCAGGCATCATGCTCAAACCAGGGATCGTAAAGCCCCTGTTTGCCGGGGCGGCCGGGAGCGGGGCGCCGGGAAGAGGGCTGGCTGGTCTGGGCGGTGGGCCGGGGAGCGTTCGACATCGGTTGGATCACGGTTGAGGGAAGCTGGTCTTGTGCCACGGGCGGCGGCGGGGGGATTCAGGCGGTTGGTGCAGGGACAAAAAAAAGGCCGGTCGCGATTTGCGAGAGCCGGCCCGGAGCGTTGTTAATGCGGAGAGCTCTCAGCGTTAGAAGAAGCGGATCGTTTTGGTGGCCATTTTGGCATGCTCCTCGTCGGAGCAGCCCGCGTTGGTGGGCACGCCGGCCGGGGCGTCGGTGGGTTTCACGAGGTCGTTGCTGAGCAGGTAGTTCTCCACCTCCTCGCCGGAGACGTCGGCCAGCATCACCCCGTCGATCTCGACGCAGGGCGAGAGGGGCTGGCCGGACTTCTGCACCATCTCCGCGTAGTTGGCGCGGTCGTTGATGATGTCGATGTCCTCGTAGGCCAGACCGTGCTTGCGCAGGACCGCGCGCACGCCATGGGACCAACCGCATTGCGGCTTGAGATAGGCTTTGATGTTCATGCGGTGACGGTGTGCAGGGTTGAAAAGTCGCGCAAGGTATAGGGCGCGATTTCTCTCCGGCAAGAGCAAGTTTGGGAAATTTATGGCATAACGCTGGAAATCTTATGCGCGCGGGAGACCGCGGCGGTAAGCGGTCGGCGTCTGGCCCGTCTGCTGCCGGAATTGCCGCGAAAAATAAAAGATGTCCTGAAAGCCGAGCGCCTCCGCCACCATGCCGATGGTGAGGTTGGACTCGGCGAGCAATTGCCGGGCGCGCGCCATCCGCGCGCGGATCGCATAGTTTTGCGGCCGCAGCCCGGTCACCTTGAGGAAAAGCCGCGAAAAGTGGTCCACGCTGTAGCCGGCGCTGCGGGCGAGCTCGGCCACCTCGGGCACGCGGCCGGGGTTCTCGCTCATCTGCGCCGCGACCCGCAGGATCACATCGCGGTGATGCCGCTCCGTGCCCGCCGCCGCGGCGGCACCGGCCGTCGCGTGTTCGCGGGCGAGCTCGACCAGCAAGCCGCCAAAGAGCAGCGTCGCCGCGGCTTCCGCCCCCGGCTCGGCCTCAAGCTCGATGACCCGCCGCATCAGGCTGTCAGTCAGCTCAAGCTGCCGGGTTTGCAGCCATTCAAACGGCGGCTCCGCAGCGGTCGCACCCCGGCCCGCCGGCTGCAGGTCGAAATGGATGTAGTTCACGCCGAGCGGATCGGCCGGATCTTGCTCCGCCTCGTAGCGGCGGCCGGGGCGCATCCAGATGCAGGTGCCGGGATGCAGGGCAACTTCACCGCGGTCGAGCCGCATCCGGCCCCGCCCGGCCCACACAAACCACAGATCGAAATCGCGCAGCCCCCGCGCCCACCCCGGCCCGAGGTGCCAGCCGGGCTCGCAACGCACGCGGCCCCGCTGGTGCAAGCGGGGGACGAATTGATGCCGGCCCAAGGTAATCATGACGGATAAACACAAAGTAATGCCGCCTGTGTGCATGGCGTCAAAAGCGGATTTATACCAATATGACCACCCTACCCCATGAGCACCGCCACCCAGGAAAAAATCCAGTTTGATCCCGGCTCCGAGATGCACGCGCCCGAGCTCTACCGGCCCGTGGCCACCGGCCACGGCGTCGAGCACCTCGAGGACATCGGCCCGGCCGAGATCGCTTTCTACCGGGAGCACGGCTACCTGATGGTGCGCCAGGCCTTCACGCCGGGCGAAACCGCCGATGCGCTGCAGGGCTTGGTGGACCTCATCGTGGGCAAGCGGCCCGATTTCAACGGCCTGCACTTCGAGGCCAAGGCCAAGGATATCATCCCCACGCTTTCGCCGGAGCAAAGACAGGACGCCATCCGCAAGCTCTGGCACTTCGTGGAATTCGACGCCCGGCTGAAGGCGCTCTCGCATCACCCGAAGCTGCTGGCCGTCATCCGCACGCTGATCGGCGACAAGCCGCCGTTCATGTTCCAGGACATGGCGCTCATCAAGCCACCGCGGCTCGGCCGCGAGAAACCCTGGCACCAAGACCACGCCTATTTTGATTTCCCGCTCGGCACGCCGGTCGTCGGCGTGTGGATCGCGCTCGACGAGGCCACGGTGGCCAACGGCTGCATGCAGCTCCTCGACGGCGGGCACCGGGCGGGCCCGCAAATCCATTTCCAGAAACGCGACTGGCAGATCTGCGACACCCAGATGCTCGGCGCCCAATCCGTCGCCGCGCCGCTCAAGCCGGGCGGCCTGCTGCTCTTCGACGGACTGATGCCGCACGGCACCCCGCACAACTCCTCGCCCAACCGCCGCCGCGCGCTGCAATACCACTACGCGCCGGAAAACGTCGTGAAGTGCTCGACCGACGAGCGCCTGAAGCACTTCGGCAGCGAAGGCAAAAACGTCACCTGCTGAGGCGCGGCATTGATCTCGGGAAGGTAGGGGCCGTTATCCTTAACGGCCCTTCATGCATGTGAGGGCCGCAACGGGCGGTTGGGGACAACCGCCCCTACCCCGCGGCACCGGCCAGTGCACACACCGGACGCATTTTTCCTAGCGCCACGCCCGGCCGCCCACTATCAAACGCCGGATGAAAGTCCTCGTGACCGGCGCGGCCGGATTTATCGGCCACCACGTTAGCGCCCGGCTTGCCGGGACGCAGCGCTGCGAGGTGCTGGGCGTGGACAATCTCAACGAATACTACCCGGTGGCGTTGAAACGTGCGCGACTGGAGCAGCTCGCGCCGCTGGACAAATTCCGTTTCGTGCAGCTCGACCTGGCGGAACCGGGCGCCTTCGAGGGGATTTGCGCGCATTTCAAGCCCGACTATGTGGTGCACCTCGGCGCGCAGGCCGGCGTGCGCTACAGTATCGAGAACCCGGCCGCGTTCACGGCGAGCAACCTCGTCGGTTTCGCCCACGTGCTGGAAGCCTGCCGCCAGCACCGGCCGAAACATTTGGTCTTCGCTTCCAGCAGCAGCGTTTACGGCGCGGGAGCGGTGGCACCTTTCCGCGAGGACGCGGAGACGGGCCGGCCGCTGTCGTTCTACGCCGCGACCAAGCAAAGCAACGAGGCCATGGCCTACAGCTACGCGCACCTGCACGGGCTCGCGGTGACGGGGCTGCGGTTCTTCACGGTTTACGGGCCGTGGGGCCGGCCCGACATGGCGCCGATCATCTTTGCCAAGGCGATCAGCGAGGGCCGGCCGATCCAGCTCTTCAACCACGGGAAAAGCCGGCGCGACTTCACCTACATCGACGACATCGTGGACGGCGTGCTGAAGGTGCTGCTCTATCCACCCGCGGAGCCACCCGTGCCGGCTTATCGCGTCTTCAATCTCGGGCACAACCGGCCGGTGGAGACCGGGCTGTTTGTGCAGATGCTGGAGCAGTTGCTCGGCCGCAAGGCCGTGGTCGAGCTGACCGGCCCGCAGCCCGGCGACATGCCCGAGACCTGCGCGGATCTCACGCGCATCCGCGCGGCGGTCGGCTACGAGCCGCGCGTGCCGCTGGAGGAGGGCCTGCGGCGCTTCGTCGCGTGGTTCCAGGACTACTACCGGCCAAGCTGAGACGCCGGAGCGCCGTGCCGCCCGATAACTTTCGCATGAAAACCATCCTGCTGCTCGTCGCTTCCAACATCTTCATGACCCTCGCCTGGTATGGGCACCTGAAGTTCAAGTTTCTCGAGGGCAAATCGCTCCTCGCCATCATCCTGTTTTCGTGGGGCCTCGCGTTTTTTGAGTATTGCCTGATGGTGCCCGCCAACCGCGCGGGTTACTTCGGCGGCGGCTTCAGCGGCTACCAGCTCAAGATCCTGCAGGAGTGCATCACGCTCGCCGTCTTCGTGGTGTTCGCGTGGCTGGTGTTGAAGGAGAAGCTGACGTGGAACTACGCCGTGAGCTTCGGCTTCATCCTGCTCGCGGTTTATTTCGCCACCGCATTCAAGCCGCCCGGCCAGCCGGCGCCGCACTGAGGTTCGCCAGTTTTCCCGCACTCCGGCCTTGCGCGCATGACGGCACCGAGGAAGGCTCCTGACATAACGCTGTCAGCGCCCTGCGCTAGGCTCACCTCCCACCCGCTCCCACCCTTCCCGCCATGTCCAAAGCCGCTCCCGCCAAATCCGCCGCCGTCGCCCCCGCCGCCGCCGCGCGCGACAAGAACATCGAACTCGCCGTCTCCTCCATCACCAAGCAATTCGGTGAAGGCTCGATCATGCGGCTGGGTGACAACGCCAAGATGCAGGTCGAGACGCTCTCGACCGGCTCGCTCGCGGTGGACCTCGCGCTCGGGGTCGGCGGCCTGCCCAAGGGTCGCATCATCGAGATCTACGGCCCGGAATCCTCCGGCAAAACCACCTTCTGTCTCAGCGTCATCGCCGAGGCGCAGAAAAAGGGCGGCCTCGCCGCCTTCATCGACGTCGAACACGCGCTCGATCCGAAATACGCCCGCGTCGTCGGCGTGAACCTCGACGACCTCCTTGTCTCGCAGCCCGACTCCGGCGAGGATGCGCTCAACATCATGGAGACGCTCATCCGCTCCAACTCGATCGACGTCATCGTCCTCGACTCCGTGGCCGCGCTCACCACCCGCGCCGAGCTCGACGGCCAGATGGGCGACGCCACCGTCGGCGCGCAGGCGCGCCTCATGTCGCAGGCCATGCGCCGCCTCACTGCCGTCGTCAGCAAGACGAACTGCGTGTGCATTTTCACCAACCAGATCCGCGAAAAGATCGGCGTGATGTTCGGCAACCCCGAAACCACCTCCGGCGGCCGCGCCCTCAAGTTCTTCGCCAGCGTGCGCATCGACATCCGGCGCAAGGACCAGATCAAGACCCCCGAGGGCAAGGTCGTGGGCAACCGCACCAAGATCAAGGTCGTGAAGAACAAGGTCGCCCCGCCGTTCACCGAGTGCGAATTCGACATCATGTATGACGAGGGCATTTCCAAGGTCGGCTCGCTCCTCGACCTCGGCCTCGAGCACAAGATTCTGGAGAAAAAGGGCGCATGGATCGCCTACGAGGGCAACCTGGTCGGCCAGGGCCGCGACGCCGCCAAGGCCGCCCTCCGCGAAAAGCCCGAGATCGCCGAGAAGATCGCCAAGGCCATCCAGGAAAAAGTCACGATCAAGGTCGGCGAGCCCGTGACCGGCGAAGCGGCGGAGTGATTTCGCCCGGCGCCGGCGTTTTTCCGCCAACCCGGATATTTCACGTCTCATAGCGTGAAGCATCTGGGCTAACATCACCCGGCCCGCCCGCTTTGGCCGTTGCGGCGGTCGGTCGGGTTCACTGGACTGTCGCCACCGCCATGTCCTCAGCCAGTCCCGCCTCCACCGTCACTCCCCCGCCGGTCTTTCAGGTGCGCGGGCTGACCAAAACCTACGGCGAGGGCGAAGCCGTGGTGCGGGCGCTGGCCGGCGTGGACCTCGACTGCCATGCGGGCGAGTTCATCGTCGTGCTGGGCGCGTCCGGCAGCGGCAAATCCACGCTACTCAATCTGCTCGGCGGACTCGACTCGCCCACCGGTGGCACGCTCCGCTACCGCGACCAGAACCTCGGGACGGCGGATGAAGCCGGACTCACCCTCTACCGGCGTAACAGCGTCGGCTTCGTTTTTCAGTTCTACAACCTCATCCCCAGCCTGACCGCCCGGGAAAACGTCGCCCTCATCACGGAGATCGCGCCCGACCCAATGACGCCGGAAGAGGCGCTCGAACTGGTCGGGCTCGGCGCCCGGATGGACCACTTCCCCGCCCAGCTCTCCGGCGGCGAACAACAGCGCGTGGCCATCGCCCGTGCCATCGCCAAGCGCCCCGCCGTCCTGCTGTGCGACGAACCCACTGGCGCGCTCGACGTGCGCACTGGCATCGTGGTGCTGGAGGCGATCGAACGCATCAACCGCGAACTCGGCACCCTCACGCTCGTCATCACGCACAATGCGGTGATCTCCGACATGGCCGACCGCGTGCTCACGCTCTCGGACGGGCTCATCACGCAGGTGACGGCCAATCCGCAGCGAAAGCCCGCGAGCGGACTGCGCTGGTGATCCGGCCATGAGTCTGCTCGACCGCAAACTCCTCCGCGACCTGCGCGCCCTCAAGTCGCAGGCCCTGGCTGTCGCGCTCGTCATGGCCTGCGGGCTCACGATGATGATCATGACGCGCAGCCTCATCCTCTCGCTGGAGAGCACGCGCGACGATTATTACCGCGAGCACCGCTTCGCCCAGGTGTTTGCCAAGCTCAAGCGCGCCCCCCACGCCGTGACGGAACAACTGGCCGCCATCCCCGGCGTGGCCGCGGTGCAGACCGGCATCGCCCTGCAAGTGACGCTCGACCTGCCCGGCATGGCCGAGCCGGCGACCGGCCTCATCCAGTCGCTGCCCGAACGCGGCGAACTCAACCTGAACCGGCTTCACCTGCGCAGCGGCCGGATGCTTGTCGGGCGCGGCTCCACCGGTGAGATCCTCGCGGGCGAGGCCTTCGCGGAGGCCAACAACCTCAAGCCCGGCGACGAAATCTCCGCGGTGCTCTACGGGCGCCGGCAAACCTTCCGCATCGCCGGCATCGTGCTCTCGCCCGAATTTGTCTTCGAGGCCCCGCCCGGCGCCGCCCTGCCTAACAACAAAACCTACGGGGTGTTCTGGATGCCCTACCGGGAGCTCGCCGCCGCCAGCAACCTCGATGGCGCTTTCAACCAACTGTCGCTGACGCTCGTCCCGGGCGCGGCGGAACAGTCCGTCATCGCCGCCGTGGACCGCATCCTGCGGCCCTATGGCGGCCGTGGCGCCTACGGCCGTGAATCGCATCCCTCGCACACCCGGGTGCGCGATGAGATCAATGTCCTGCAAGGTTTGTCCGTGGGTTTCCCGCTCGTGTTTCTGAGTGTCGCCGCGTTCATGACCAACGCCGTGATGAGCCGGCAGATCACCCTGCAGCGCGAGCAGATCGCGATGCTGAAGGCCTGCGGCTTCGCCAACCGCGAGATCGGCTGGCATTACTTCAAGTTTGCGCTGGTCATTGTCGTCGCGGGCACCGCGCTCGGTGCGCTGGGCGGCGTGGCGCTCGGGCACCAGCTCGTGGAGATGTATCACCTGTTTTTCCGCTTTCCGCAGTTGGATTTCCGGCTGGCCAAGGGCGTGCTCGTGGCCGCGATTTTGGTCTGTTCGTTGGCCGCGGTGATCGGGGTCTGGGGGGCGGTGCGCAGCGCCGTGCGGCTGCCGCCGGCCGAGGCGATGCGGCCGGAGCCGCCGGCGAGTTTCCGGCCTGCGCTGGTCGAGCGGATCGGGATCGGACGTTTCTTCACCACGCCCTTCCGCATGGCCCTGCGCAACATCGGGCGCCGGCCCGCGCGGGCGTTGCTCACCAGCCTGGCGCTGGCGCTCGCCACCGGGATCCTCGTCGTGCCGAGTTCGTTCCGCGACGGTATCAACCACGTGCTCGATTTTCAGTGGGACCTGATCCAGCGGCAGACGGTGTTCGTCGCGCTGATCGAGCCCGGGCCGCCGCGCGCCCTGGCCGACTTGCGCGCGCTGCCCGGCGTGATCACCGCCGAGCCGGTGCGGGCCGCGCCGGTGGAGCTGCGCGCGGGCAACCGCTTCCGGCGGCTGGGCCTCAACGGCCTGCCGGCCGGGTCCACGCTCAACCGCGTGATCGACGCGCACAACCGCGAGATTGCGCTGCCGCCGCACGGCATCGTGCTCTCAGCCAAACTCGCCGAGGTGCTGGCGGTGCGGCCAGGCGACGCGTTGCAGGTGCGGGTGCTGGACGGCAAGCGGCCGGAGTTCAGCGTGCCGGTCGTCGCGCTCTCCGAGGATTTCGCCGGCACCGCCGCTTTCATGGAAATCGGCGCACTCAACCGCGCTCTCGGCGAGGGCGACCGCATCTCCGGTGCCTACCTCACGGTGGCCGGCGGCCGCTGGACGGAATTTCTCCGGGCCACCAAGGAAACCCCGCGCATCGGCAACGTCGTCATCAAGCAGGCGATCCGCGACGGCTTCCGGAAAACCACCGCCGAGAGCATCGGGCTCATCCAGAAAATCTACCTCACCTTCGCCACCGTCGTGGCCTTCGGCATCGTTTACAACAGCGCGCGCATCTCCCTCTCGGAGCGCCAGCGCGAACTCGCCACGCTGCGCGTCATCGGCTTCAGCCGCGGCGAGGTCGGCGCCGTGCTGGTGGGCGAACTCACCCTGCTCACGCTCGCCGCCCTGCCCTTCGGGCTCGTCATCGGCTCGGGGCTGGCTAGTGCCATTATTCAGACCGTGAACAATGAATTCGTGCGCCTCCCGCTCATCCTCACGCCGGCCAATTACGCCTTCGCCGTGCTGGTCGTCTCAGTGGCGTCGGTGCTCTCGGCGCTGCTGGCCTGCCGGCGGCTGAACCACCTCGACCTGGTTGGCGTCCTGAAGGCGCGCGATTGATTTTCCCATGAATGCTACCACTTCTTCACCCGCCCGCCGGCCCGTTGCCGGCCGCCGTTGGCAGTCCTACCTGCCGTGGGCCGGCGCCGGCCTCCTCGTCGCCCTGATTGTCGTCGGGCTCTGGCCGAAACCGCTGCCGGTTGAAACCGCCGCCGCCGGCTACGGGCCGCTCGCGGTCACGGTTGATGAGGAAGGCATGACCCGGGTGAAAAACCGCTACGTGGTATCCAGCCCGGTGGCGGGCCAGTTGCGGCGGATCGATTGGAAACCCGGCGCCGCGGTGGAAGCCGGCCGGACGGTGCTCGCGGTGCTGGAGACGCGCGGTGCCGACCTGCTCGACGCCCGGGGCGAAGCGCAGGCGCAAGCCCGGGTGCAGGCGGCGACCGCGGCGAAAGAACTGGCGCTGGCGCAGCAAACCCGCGCCCAGGCCGCGGCGCGCATGGCGGAAAACGACCGCGGCCGGATGCAGACGCTGCACGCCGCAGGATCGATTTCCCGGCAGGAGTTCGATGCCGTGGAAACCCGCGACATCACCGCGCAGCAGGAAGCCCGCGCGGCGGAGTTTGCCCTGCAGGTGGCGGGCTTCGAGCTGGAGCAGGCCCGGGCCGTGTTGCTGCGCGGCCGGCCCGAGAGCGAGGCATCCCGGGGTGAGCCGCTCGTGATCACTTCGCCGGTCAGCGGCCGGGTGCTGCGGGTCTTTCAGGAAAGCGAGCGCGTGGTGCCCGCCGGTTTTTCGCTGGTCGAGGTCGGGGATCCGGCAGATCTCGAGGCGCGCATCGAGGTGCTGTCGCGCGATGCCGTGGCCATCGCCCCCGGCGCCCGCGTGCGGTTGGAGCAATGGGGCGGCGCCGCGGCGCTGGAAGCACAGGTGCGCTGGGTGGAGCCGGCCGCCTTCACCAAGATTTCCGCCCTCGGCGTCGAGGAACAGCGGGTCAACGTCATCGTTGATCTGATCGATCCGCTGGAGCAGCGCCCCACCCTCGGCGACGCCTACCGGGTGGAAGCGCGCATCGTCACTTGGGCCGGCGACCGCGTGCTGCAGGTGCCGGCCGGAGCGCTGTTCCAGCGCGACGGCGGCTGGCAGGCCTATGTGGTCGAGGGCGGGCGGGCGAGGCTTCGCGCTGTCAGCCCGGGTCACGGCAACGGCCTCGCCACGGAAATCGTGGCCGGCCTGCGCGCGGACGAGCGGGTGATCGTGTATCCCGGCGACAAGGTGGCGGACGGCGTGCGCGTGCGGCCCGTGCATGCGGCCGGCCGCTGAGGCACGGGTTTTGTTTTTGCCTTCAGGCCCGGCGCGGCTTGCCTGCGGGCATGGCGCACCCGCCCGACACCATCGCCGCCCTGGCCACTCCCACCGGCACCTCCGCCCTGGCGGTCATTCGTATCTCAGGACCGGATACAGCACGTCTGGTGCGGGAGATCTGCGGGGCCGCTCCCCCACCCCGCGTGGCGCACCGCACGGATTACCGCGACCGGGCCGGCGGCCTGGTGGACGATGTGCTTACGACTTTTTTCCAAGCCCCCGCGTCCTACACTGGCGAGGACGTGCTGGAGATTTCCTGCCACGGCAACCCGTTCATCGCGCAGCGTATCCTCGGGGATCTGCTGGCCCGCGGCTGCCGGGCCGCCGCGCCCGGCGAATTCACGCAGCGGGCGTTTTTGCACGGTCGCGTGGACCTGAGTCAGGCGGAAGCCGTGATGGATCTCATCCATGCGCGCAGCGAGCGGGCGCTCGCGGCGGCCAACCAGCAGTTGCGCGGGGCGCTGGGCCGGCACATGGCGGGGCTGGTGGACGGATTGCTCGGCGTGCTGGCCCGAATCGAGGCCTACATTGATTTTCCCGAGGAGGATTTGCCGGACGAGGATCGCGCCTTGGTGCAATCCGAGATCGCCCGCCTCTCGCTTGAGACCGGACGGCTGCTCGCGACCAATCGCTATGGCGATGTTCTGCGGGAGGGACTCAAGACCGTGATCCTCGGCCGACCAAACGCGGGCAAAAGCATGTTGCTCAACCGTTTGCTTGGTCGCGAACGGGCGCTGGTCAGCCCGGAGCCGGGCACCACACGGGATTATTTGGAAGAGCGCATCATCATCGGTCCGCACAGCCTGCGGCTGATTGATACCGCCGGATTGAATCCCTCCCCCGCCCCGCTCGAACAGCGCGGCATCGAACTCAGTCTCGAGCGGGCCCGCGAGGCGGATTTGATTCTGCTGGTCTTCGACTCATCTCTCCCCGCGCCGACGCTCCCGCCGGAGATCATGGCCAGCCTCACGCCGGCCCGCACGCTCGTGGTCGCCAACAAAGCCGACTTGCCGCCCCACCCTGAAAATAACATTCAGTTTAAACAATTCGAACTAGTAACAATTTCTAGTGCGACCGGCTCGGGTCTGGAAGATTTACAGGCAGCACTGGTGCGCCGGGCTGAAGCGTTCGCGGTTTCGGTGGGGGCTGAGCTGATTGCCATCAATGCCCGGCACGCCGATGCCTTGGAGCGGGCCAAGACCTGTTTGGCCGAGGCCAAGGCCAAGCTCGAAGCCAACGAAGCGACTGAGCTCGTGGCCAGTGAGCTGCGCGAAGCCTTGGCCGCTTATAGCGAGATCGCGGGGCGGGTGGACAATGAGCGGATGCTCGATCACTTGTTTTCCAGTTTTTGCATCGGCAAGTGAAACCAGTGCCAGTTAATGATTTATAATAAGAATCCTTTCGATGTGATCGTCTGCGGCGCCGGCCACGCCGGCGTGGAGGCCGCCTTGGCCGCTTCTCGCATGGGCGCCTCCACCCTACTCCTCACGGGCAATATCGACACCATTGCCCAGATGAGCTGCAACCCGGCCATCGGTGGTCAGGCCAAGGGGCAGATCGTCCGCGAGATCGATGCGCTGGGCGGAGAGATGGCCATCAACACGGATCTGACCGGCATCCAGTTTCGACTGCTCAATGAGTCCAAAGGCCCGGCGGTGCAATCGCCTCGGGCCCAGTGCGACAAGAAAGCCTACCAATTCCGGCTTAAGCAGACACTGGAGCTGCAGCCCAATCTCCAGATATTCCAGGCCACGGTGACCGGTTTGGTATATGCGCAAGACCGGGTCACGGCCGTTCGCACGAATCTCGATATCGAATTTACCGGTCGAACCGTGGTCGTCACCACCGGGACGTTTTTGCGCGGCCTGATGCATATTGGCCAAAACAAGAATGAAGGCGGCCGCTTGGGCGATTTCAGCGCCAAGACCCTGTCGGCCAGTTTTCTGGAGGCCGGCATCGAATTGCAGCGACTCAAGACCGGGACGCCGCCGAGACTTCTCGGCCGGAGCTTGGACTTCAGCAAACTTCAGGAACAGAAAGGCGACCCGACTCCAACCCTGTTTGCCTTTCACGACACCCGCGACGCCGAGAACATGTTCCACGTGGAACATACCGGCGAGCAGCGCCTCGGGTGGCAGCCCGGCACCGCCCAAATCTCGTGCTGGATGACGCACACGACCGCCGAAACCGCCCAGATCGTCCGCGATAATCTCCATAAGTCTGCCATGTATGGCGGCGAGATCGAGGGGGTGGGGCCGCGTTACTGTCCGAGCATCGAAGATAAGTTTGTGCGCTTCGCCGACAAACCCCGGCACCTGCTTTTTCTGGAGCCCGAAGGGCGCTCCACCAACGAGTATTACGTCAACGGTCTTTCAACGAGTCTGCCGTTCGATGTGCAGCTCGACATGGTGCACAGCATCCCGGGTCTGGAGCAGGCGGTGCTGCTGCGACCGGCGTATGCGGTCGAATATGATTTTTCGCCGCCGACCCAGCTTTTCCCAACCTTGGAATCCAAGCGGGTGGAAAACCTGTTTTTCGCGGGACAAATCAACGGGACTTCCGGTTACGAAGAGGCAGCTTGCCAGGGCTTGGTCGCTGGCGTGAATGCCGTCCAGAAGGTCAGGGGAGGGGAGCCGCTCTTGATCCAGCGCCACGAGGGCTATATCGGGGTGCTGATCGACGACCTCGTCAACAAGGGCACCAGTGAACCATATCGCATGTTTACCAGTCGCGCCGAGCATCGCCTACTCTTCAACCATGGCAGCGCGGAACTCCGGTTATACCATCACGCAAAATCGCTTAATTTATTGCCTAAAAGCCGATTGGAAAAGATATCGGCCAAGCAAACCCAAATCGAGACGTGGGCTGCGACGCTCGAAAATCAAAAGCTGGGCGGCAAATCCCTAGGCGACCGATTACGCCGCGGAGAAGCCTTGGAGATGCTTCCGCCCGCCTTCCTGAACGCGGACGTAAACGTGCGCGAAGAGGTGCTTTATCGGGTGCGCTACCAAGGTTATTTGGTGCGCGAACAGCGCCAAGTTGAGAAGCTCAGCCACATCGAAAAGATCCGGATCCCGGCGACCCTTGACTACATGAATATCAAAGGGTTGCGAAAGGAAAGCGCCCTTAAGTTGTCGGCCATCAAGCCGATGACCTTGGGCCAAGCCAGCCGCATAAGCGGTGTTAACCCAGCAGATATCAGCATCTTAATGGTGTTGATGGATTCGCGAGCAAGTCGCCCTGATCGCTCCGATTGAGCAATTGGGCGTCGGCGCGGTGACGTTGTAACATTTGTGAAACGGCCCCTTAATTCACTAGTCCGGCACAGAGTCCTGTCCTAATCTGACACCCATGGCAGAGACCAAACCCAAGAAAATTCTCGTGGTGGACGATGAGCCGGATGTGACGGACCTGCTGGCCTACACGCTCAAGAGCAAGGGCCTGCAGGTGGAGACCGTAAACAACCCGCATGCCAGCATCGGCCTGGCCCGTTCATTTGTCCCCGACCTTGTGATCCTCGACGTGATGATGCCGGAACTGAACGGTATCCAGATCTGCCGCATGTTGCGCGCCGACCCCAAGCTCAAGCGGGTGCCGGTCATCTTCCTCACCGCCAAGGCCGAGGAAAACGACCGCATCCAAGGGCTCGAGAGCGGGGCGGACGACTATATCTGCAAGCCTTTCAGCACAAAGGAACTCGTCCTGCGCGTGCAATCGATCCTGCGCCGGGCGGGCGAGGGGGAACCCGCGCCGGTGAAACAACTGCAGGTGGGCGAGATCGTGCTGGATACCGAGCGGCACACGGTGTCCGTCAGCGGCCAACCGGTGGACCTCACCGCCACGGAATTCAAGCTGCTGCACCTGCTGATGGAGCGACGCGGGCGCGTGCAGACCCGCGAGCATCTGTTGATCAACGTCTGGAACTACGAGACCGAGATTGAGACCCGCACCGTGGACACGCACGTGCGCCGCCTGCGCGAGAAACTCGCCGGCGAAGCCAACTGGATCGAAACCATCCGCGGTGTGGGCTACCGGATGGCCGAGCAAAAAGTCCGCGCATGACGGGATTGCTCGCCGCCGGTCTGGCCCTCGCGCTGCTGGTTGCCGTGTTCAAGCTGCGGCAACACCGCCGTGCCCTGCGCGGGCTCGAGCAATCCATCACCGAGCGCCAGCCCTACCTCCGCGAAGAGGCGGCCGACCACCTCGGCGCCGATTGGGACCGGCTCTGCGAAGCGGCCAGTGCGCTCACGGGCGAGGTCAACCGCCTCCAGCAATTCCGCACGAGCCAGCTCGCGCAACTGGAGGCCACCTTGGGCAGTTTGCAGGAAGCGGTGCTCATCGTGGACCACACCAACCACATCCTGCTCGCCAACCGGGCCCTCCAGGGAATTTTCCCGTCCGCCACCGACATTATGGGCAGCCGCGTCGAGCTCGTGTTGCAAAGCCGGGAGTTCCTCGACTACGTCGAGGCCCTGCGGGCCGGCCGCGCGGTGCCCCGCCAGACCATCGAGTTCGCCAAGGGCAGCGACTCTGTTTGGGCCGAGGTCACCGGCTCGCTCATCCCGCCACTCGACGGGCAGGATTATCAGTGGGCGCTTTTTGTCCTCCACGACATCTCCCACCAGCGCAAACTAGAGGCGGTCCGCCGCGATTTCGTGGCCAATGTCTCCCATGAGCTGCGCACCCCGTTGAGCGTGATCAAGGGCTACATCGAGACGCTGGTGGACGGGCACCACGACATGCCGGCCGGGGATCGCGAACGCTTTCTGCGCACCATCCAGCGCCACACCGAGCGCCTAAATTCGCTGCTGGAAGATCTGCTCACGCTTTCCCGGCTCGAGTCCGTCAACCCCGGCCTCCAGCGGGAGACGGTGCCTTTCGCCAAAATCATTGCCGAGGTGGCCGAGGATTACCGGACGCGGCCGGCGGCCGGCGACCGGCGGGTAGATTGCACAGTGGATCCGGCCACGGGCAGCCTTTGGATTGACGCCTCCAAGATCACCCAGGTGTTGGAAAACCTTCTCGATAATGCCCTGAAATATACGCCCAAGGGCGCCGTCATCACGGTATCCGCGGAGCCGCGGGCCGGGGAGGTGGTCGTCTGCGTGCGCGACAACGGCCCAGGCATCCCGCCGGAGGACCAGCCGCACATCTTCGAGCGCTTTTACCGGGTGGACAAAGGCCGCTCCCGGGAAAAAGGCGGCACCGGCCTCGGCCTGAGCATCGTAAAACACATCGTGCAACTCCACGGCGGGCGCGTTTGGGTCGAGAGCCAGTTGGGGCAGGGGACCGCCTTCTATTTCAGTCTGCCGCGCCGCGAGGCAAAATGAGGCGCGATACGGGGCTTGCGCCGGCCGGGGCCGGGGCGTAGCTGCCTGCCCCGATGCCCATCGAAGAAGCCAACGCCCTGCGCTCCTCCCGCCTCGCCGCCCTGCAGGCGGAGTGTGCGGAACTGTGGGGCGGTTGGCCCGCGGCCATCACGCTCGAAATCGGCTGCGGCCACGGCCATTTCCTCACCGCCTACGCCCAGACCAACCCCGCGGAGCACTGCCTCGGGGTGGATTTGTTGGCCGACCGTGTCGCCCGCGCCCGCAAAAAAGCGCGGCGGGCAGGGCGGGCCAACCTTGCATTCTTTCACGCCGACGCCGCACTGCTCCTCGAAGCCCTGCCTCCGGCCGTGCGGTTGCAGCGCATATTTGTGCTCTTCCCTGATCCGTGGCCCAAGCGCCGCCACCACAAAAACCGCATCCTCCAGGCGCCGTTTCTCCAACAGTTGGCCGGCCGGGCGCTGCCGGGTGCCTTGCTCTGCTTCCGCACCGACTTCGAACCCTATTTCCGCGAGGTCGAGAGCCTGCTCTCCAACCATCCCGCATGGCGGCCGGAGCAGGCACCGTGGCCCTTCGAGTTTGAAACCGTCTTCCAAAGCCGGGCTGAGACCCACCATTCGCTCGTCGCCCGATGCACGGCCCCGGCCCCATAAGGAGCCGGCACCGCGCCCCCGTGGGCGCTAATTATCGCCCGGAAGCCAAAATTAACGAGCTTAGAGGGTTGACGCTCCCGGGACCGCCCGCCTACGTCATTTCCTTTCAAACCCTTCCAATTTCTGTCGCGCACCCATGTCCCGGGTCAAAAAACTCACCATCTTCAGCCTGTTTCTGACTGCGACGCTACCATCGTTCGCCGCAGTGTCCCCTTCGGCCAGCAAGCTGGTGGATTTCGGCAACGGCTGGGCCATCACCAACAGCATGGCGACCGGCTGGTTTGTCTCGGCGGTCATCATTCTCTTCATTTTGGGAGTCGTGGGCAAACCCCAGATCCTGCCCGGCAAAGCCCAGTCGATTTTTGAATCGCTCCTCGAGGCCCTGCGCGAACTGTTCGAGCCGATTGTGGGCAAAAAGGCCTTCCCGGCGGTCTTCCCTCTGCTTGTCACGCTTTTCATCTTCATCCTGCTCCAAAATTGGTCCGGCCTTCTGCCGGGCGTCGGCACCATCGGCTGGGGCCATGAAGTCGATGGCAAATTCCACCTGACCAATCCGTGGATTCGCCCCTTCTCGGCGGATTTCAACAGCACCATCGCCCTCGCACTGGTTTCGTTCGGTGCCTTCCTCATCATTATCTTCAAGTATGCCGGCCTGAAACTCATTCTCTGGGATCTCTTCGGCAACAAGGCCGAGAAAAAGGAAACCCCCGGCTGGCTCTATCCGATCCTCGCCCTCGTCTTCGTGATCGTCGGCCTGATCGAGGTGTTCTCTATCAGCATCCGTCCCTTTACCCTTTCGGTCCGTCTTTTCGGCAACGTCTTCGGTGGCGAAAACCTCCTGCACGGCACGAGCTTCGTCTTCGTGTTTTACTTCATGGAACTGCTCGTGGGCCTCATCCAGGCCACGGTCTTCACCCTCCTCTCCGCCGTTTATATCGGCCTGTTCTGCAACCACGGCGATGACCATGATCATGCCGACGAACACGCCGCCGCCGAATCCCATCACTGATACTTTTCCGCCGGGAGCGTGCCAACGCGTGCGCACGACGGACAACCACAACCACACAATAAACCCAACATGATCGACATCATCGCTCAAGCCACTCCGGAAGTTGCCCAAGGCATCACCGGCAACATCACCAGTGCCTTTGGTCTGCTCGGCGCCGCCATCGGCGTCGGCATGATCGGCACCAAGGCCGCCGAAGCCGTCGGCCGCAACCCGGGCGCTTCCGGCAAGATCCTCGTGCAGGCCATCATCGGTATGGCGCTCGCCGAAGGTCTCGGCATCCTCGCCCTGTTCCTCGCCTAAGTCAGTCGCCAGGTTATCAATCAACCGGCTGCGGGTGCCTCAACCCGCCCGCAGCCAATCCCTTTCCCGTCATGCTGCCACTCCTGCTCGCTGTTACTGAAGTCGCCGCTGAACCCGGTATGGTCGAAAAATTCGGCATCGATCCGAAATACATCGGCATGCAGGTGATCAGCTTCCTGATCCTGTTCGGCGTCCTCTATTTCTTCGGCATCAAGCCCACCATCGCCACGATGGAGGAGCGGAACAGGAAGATCGGCGACGGCCTCCGCCACGCCGAGGAAATGCAGGCCAAGCTCGCCGCCGCCCAGCAGGAGAGCGCCCAGATCGTGAAGGCCGCCCAGGTCGAGGCCTCCAAGATCGTCGAGGAAGCCCGCAAGACCGCCAAGGAATACCTCGACCGCCAGATGCAGGACGCCACCCAGCGCGCCAGCGACACCCTCACGAAGGCCCAGCACGCCATCGAGCTTGAGCACCGCAAGATGCTCGCCGAGGCCCGCACCGAGATCGCCCGCCTCGTCGTCGTCACCGCCGAGCGCGTCCTCGCCAAGCAGCTCTCCGACGCCGACCGCGCCGCCTACAACCAGGCCGCCGCCCGCGAACTCACCGTCGTCTGATTCCCCCGATGGCCGCCCACCACAAGAAAGCCCAGTCGCTCGCCCGCCAGCTCTTCAAGCTGAGCCTCGTCAACGGCCTCGTGTCCGCCGAGCAGGTCGCGGGCGTCCTTGCCTACGTGGAAAAGCACCGGCCGGCCAACCCACTCCTCGTGCTCAAGGCCTACGAGCGTCTGGTCGCCCGCGAACTCGCCAAGAGCCGCGCCGTCGTCGAGCACGCCGGCCCCGTGGCCGACTCCATCCTCGCCAGCATCGCCGGCGCCCTCTCGCAGAAATACAAGCGCGTCGTCACGCCCCAGGCCCGGCAGGATGCCAGCCTCATCGCCGGCCTGCGCGTGCGCGTCGGCGACGATGTCTACGAATCCTCCATTGCCGGCCAGCTTGCCGAACTCTCCACCGTCTGAACCACCTTTAAAACCCAACCCTGTCCGCCCGCGCCATGAGCACCGTCCTCGAACAAATCGAACAACAGATCGCCAAGCTTTCCAACAAGGCGGTCAAGAAGAACACCGGCACCATCCGCACCCTTGCCGACGGCGTCGCCAAAATCGACGGCCTCTCCGAGGTGATGTATAACGAGATGGTCCAGTTCCCCGGCGGCGCCATCGGCATCGCGCTCAACCTGGAGGAGGACGAGGTCGGCTGCGTTGTGCTCGGCGACATCTCCCAGCTCAAGGAGGGCGACGAGGTCTTCACCACCGGGAAGCTCCTCTCCGTGCCCGTCGGCAAATCCCTCCTCGGCCGCACCGTGGACGCGCTCGGCAATCCGGTGGACGGCAAGGGTCCCATCGAGACCAAGCAGTTCAACCCCGTTGAGAAGATCGCCCCCGGCATCATCGTCCGCAAATCCGTCTCCCAGCCGCTCTTCACCGGCATCATGGCCATCGACTCCATGATCCCGATCGGCCGCGGCCAGCGCGAGCTGATCATCGGCGACCGCGGCACCGGCAAGACCACCATCGCGATCGACACGATCATCAACCAGGCGAAGATCAACAAGGTCGGCCTCGCCAGCGGCGACAAAAACTTCCGCCCCGTCTATTCCATCTACGTCGCGGTCGGCCAGAAGAACTCTAACATCGTCCGCACCATCGCCGCCCTCGAGGAGGCCGGCGCGCTGGAATACACCATCATCGTCGCCGCCCCCGCGGCCGACAACCCCGCCAACCAATACCTCGCCCCGTTCTCCGGTGCCGCGATCGGCGAGTGGTTCATGGAAAACGGCATGGATGCGCTCATCGTCTATGACGACCTCTCCAAGCACGCCGTCGCCTACCGCCAGATCTCGCTCATCCTGAAGCGCCCCTCCGGCCGCGAGGCGTATCCCGGCGACGTGTTCTACCTCCACTCCCGCCTGCTCGAGCGCTCCGCCCGCCTTGACGGCAAAGGCTCGCTCACCGCGCTCCCGATCATCGAGACGCAGGCCGGCGACGTGTCCGCCTACATCCCGACGAACGTCATCTCCATCACCGACGGCCAGATCTTCCTCGAGACCGACCTCTTCAACCAGGGCATCCGCCCGGCGGTGTCCGTGGGTCTCTCCGTCTCGCGCGTCGGTTCCGCCGCGCAGATCAAGGCCACCAAGCAGGTCGGCGGCAAACTGAAGGGCGAGCTCGCCCAGTTCCGCGAACTCGCGGCTTTTGCCCAGTTCGGCTCCGACCTCGACGCCAAGACCAAGGCCCAGCTCGAGCGCGGCGCCCGCATCGTCGAGCTCTTCAAGCAGCCCGCCTTCAGCCCGTCGCCGATCGAGCTGCAGGTCGCCGTGCTCTTCGGCATGCAGAAAAACCTCTTCGACGACATCGACGTGAAGTCCGTCGTCGCCTCCGCGGCCTCGCTCAAGGAGTTTTTCACCACCCGCAAGGACGCCCTCCTCACCGAGATCCGCACCAAGGCCGCCCTCGACAAGGACCTCGAGGCCAAGCTCCAGGCCGCCTGCGACGAGTGGAAATCAGCCTACGTCGCCCGCAAGTAATCTTCCGCCAACCCGCGTTCATCCTCGATGGCCTCCACCCGCGACATCCGCCGACGCATCAAGTCGGTCAAAAACACCCGCCAGATCACCAAGGCGATGGAGCTGGTCGCCGCGTCGAAAATGAAGAAGGCCCAGGGCCTCGCGCTCGCGGGCCGGCCCTACGCGCAGTTGATGGCCAACATGCTCTCGGCGCTCGCCGACCGCGTGGAGGAATCCCATCATCCCTTCCTCGCCAAGCGTGAGATCAAGACCCGCGGAATCATCCTGATCACGACCGACAAAGGCCTCTGCGGTCCGCTCAACGCCAACCTCTTCAAGCTCGTCCTCGATATCAAGACCCCCGCCAAGTATGTCGTGATCGGCCGCAAGGGCGCGCAATTCCTCGCCCGCGCCAAGCGCGACCTGCTCGCCGACTTTCAGGTCAGTGACCGTGTCGGCTTCGCCGAGGTCAAGGTGGTCGCCGAGTTCATGGTGCAGCAGTTCCTTGAAGGCGCCGTGGACACCGTGGAGCTTATCTGGCCGCACTTCCGCAACACCCTGGTGCAGGAGCCCTCCATCATGCCCCTGCTCCCGCTCACCAGCGTCAAGGATGTGATCACCGACCTTCGGTCCGACGCCGGCCAGCCCGCGGCCACCGCTCCGGCCCACCGCAACGAAATGTTGTTTGAGCCCGATGCCGCCACCGTGCTCGACGCGCTGCTGCCTCTCTACATCAACCGCGAGATCTACCAGCATGTGCTCGACGCCAAGGCCTCCGAACACAGCGCCCGCATGGTCGCCATGAAGACCGCCAAGGACAACGCCACCAATCTGCTCGGCGATCTCACCCTCGAATACAACAAGGCGCGCCAAGCCGCCATCACCCAGGAGATCCTCGAGATCTCCGCCGCATCTTTCGCCGCCTAACCGCTGCAAAAACCGCATCCCCCACATCCTTTAAGCCATGAGCAACACCGGAAAAATCGTCCAAGTCATCGGCCCCGTCGTTGACGTTCAGTTCGCGGAAAACACCATCCCGCCCATCTACCAGGCGCTGACCGTCGAGTTCGACGTCTCCGGCAGCAAGGAAGTGCTCACCCTTGAGGTGCAGCAGCATCTCGGCGCCGGCCTCGCCCGCGCCATCGCCATGTCCTCCTCCGAGGGCCTCGTGCGCGGCATGGAAGTCGTGGACACCGGCGCCCCCATCTCCGTCCCGGTCGGCGAGGGCGTCCTCGGCCGCATCTTCAACGTCACCGGCGATCCGGTGGACGGCCGCGGTCCGGTGCCCTACCAGAAGAAATACCCGATCCACCGCGCGGCCCCCGCGCTAGTGGACCAGGACACCAAGGCCCAGATCCTTGAGACCGGCATCAAGGTCATCGATCTCATCGCCCCTTTCACCAAGGGCGGCAAGGTCGGCGCCTTCGGCGGTGCCGGCGTCGGCAAGACCGTCGTCATCATGGAACTCATCAACAACATCGCCAAGGCGCACGGCGGCTTCTCCGTGTTCGCCGGCGTGGGTGAGCGCTCCCGCGAGGGCAACGACCTTTACCACGAAATGTCCGAGGCCGGCGTCATCGACCAGAAGGACCTCAGCAAGTCCAAGGTCGCGCTGGTTTACGGCCAGATGAACGAACCCCCGGGCGCCCGCATGCGCGTTGCCCTCTCGGCCCTCGCGATGACCGAGTATTTCCGCGACGAGAAAAACCAGGACGTGCTCCTCTTTGTAGACAACATCTTCCGGTTCTCGCAGGCCGGCTCCGAGGTGTCCGCGCTCCTCGGCCGCTCGCCCTCGGCGGTGGGTTACCAGCCGACCCTCGCCAACGAGATGGGCCTCCTCCAGGAGCGCATCACCTCCACCAAGAAGGGCTCCATCACCTCCTTCCAGGCCGTTTACGTGCCTGCCGACGACCTCACCGACCCGGCGCCGGCCAACACCTTCGCCCACCTCGATTCTACCATCGTGCTGGAGCGCTCCATCGCCGAGCTCGGCATCTATCCCGCCGTGGACCCGCTCGCCTCCGTCTCGAAGGCGCTTGAACCCTCCATCGTCGGCGAGGACCACTACAAGGTGGCCCGCGAGGTGCAGCGCGTCCTTCAGCGCTACAAGGACCTCCAGGACATCATCGCCATCCTCGGCCTCGACGAACTGTCCCCCGAGGACAAGCAGACCGTCTATCGCGCCCGCAAGATCCAGCGCTTCCTCTCGCAGCCCTTCCACGTCGCCGAAGTCTTCACCGGCTCGCCCGGCAAGTATGTGTCCGTCAAGGACACCATCCGCGGCTTCCAGATGATCCTCTCCGGCGAGCTCGACCAGGTCCCCGAGGGCGACTTCTACATGAAGGGCGGCATCGACGAGGTGCTCGCCGCCACGAAGAAGTAATTTCTCCATGCCGCTCACCCTCGAAATCGTCACCCCCGAGGCCCGGGTTTACTCCGACACCATCGACACCGTCGTCATCCCGACGGTGGACGGCGAGATCGGCATCCTTCCCGGCCACATCCCCCTGCTCACGCAGGTGGAGCACGGCGAGCTGTGCGTGACCAAGGACGGCCAGAGCAAGTTCCTGGCCGTCGGCGGCGGCTTCGCCCAGATCGACGGCGACAAGGTTTCCGTGCTCGCCGAGCACGCCATCAACGAGGAGCAGATCGACGAGAAGGCCGTGGAGGAGGCGATGAAGCGCGCCGAGCGCGAACTCGCCACCGCCAAGGTCATGGACCCCCAGGAGCTCGAACACCTCCAGGGACTCGTGCGCTACGCCGGCGTCCAGCTCGCCCTCAAGCGCAAGCGCCGCTGACACACTTGGGCGCCGGCCCTGCGAGTCGGCGCTTGTCCGTGCCCCCGGTCGGCCCTAGCTTGCGGCCACCATGGAAGTCCTGATCCGCGAGAATGCCGATGTCGGTTGCGTCTTGGGCGCGAAGATTATCGCCCGGGTTGTCCGCGAAAAGCCCGACGCCGTGCTCGGCCTCGCCACCGGCCGCACGCCGCTCCGGCTCTACCAGGAGCTCATCCGCCTCCACCGCGAGGAGGGGCTCGATTTTAGCCGCGTCACGACGTTCAACCTCGACGAATACGTCGGCCTGCCGGCAACGCACGCCCAGTCCTACCGGTATTTTATGCGGGAAAATCTTTTCCGGCACATCAACATCGACCAACGGCGCACGCATGTCCCCGACGGCACCGCGGCCGATCTGCACAACGAATGCCGCGACTACGAGCGGCGAATCGCCGATGCCGGCGGCATTGATATCCAACTCCTCGGCCTCGGGCGCAACGGCCACATCGGCTTCAACGAGCCCACCGGTTCGCTGCGCTCGCGCACCTGGATAAAAATTCTTTCCGAGCAGACCCTGCGCGACAACAGCGAGGTCTTCGGTTCGCTGGAGGCGATGCCCAAGCACGCCATCACCATGGGCATCGGCACCATCCTCGACGCGCGCCGTTGCCTGCTCCTCGCCTTCGGTCCGGCCAAGGTTCGCGCCGTCGAGCACATGATCGAGGGCCCGCTCGCGGCGATCTGTCCCGGCTCGGCGCTCCAAATGCATCCCCGGGCCACCATCATTCTGGACGAAAACTCCGCCGCCGGCCTCCGCTACGCCGACCACTACCGCTGGATCGACCGCAACAAATTCGAGTGGCAGAAGCACAAATAATCTCCGCCCCATGACCCCCGCACCCTTTGGCCGGTTGCTCGACGGACAGCCCGTCGCCAAATACACCCTGCGCAACGCCGCCGGCGCTTCCGCCGATGTCATCACCTACGGCGGCATCATCACCGCGCTGCGCATGCCCGACCGCCACGGCAAGTTTGCCGACGTGGTCCTCGGGTTCGACCGGCTGGATGCCTACGTGGCGGGCCACCCGTATTTCGGCGCGATCATCGGCCGTATCGCCGGCCGCGTCTCCGCCGGTCGGCTGCAACTACCCGACGGCGTGCGCCAGCTCGCGTTGACCGACGGTCCCAACCACCTGCACGGTGGCCGCGTCGGTTTTGACAAACGTATCTGGTCGGTGCTCGCCGCCTCGCCAAACTCGCTGCGCCTTTTCTACCGCAGTCCCGACGGCGAAGAAAGTTATCCCGGCAATCTCGACGTCACCGTCACCTACACGCTCACCGATAGAAACGAACTCGTCGTCGAGTCGGAAGCGGTGAGCGACCGCGTGACGCCGCTTTCGCTCGCGCAGCATTCCTACTTCAACCTCGCGGGGGAGGGGAGCGGCGATGTGCTCGGTCACGAGGTGCAAATCCACGCCGGGGCCGTCATTCCCGCCGCCGATGACGCCATGACTTTGTCCGGCCGGCTCGCGCCCGTGGCCGGCACGGGCAACGATTTCCGGCAAGCACGCCGTCTCGGCGAGGCGCTGCCCGGGCTCTTCAAGGCGCACGGCGAGCATTACTTCCTCCGCGCCACCACGGCGGCCGAACCGGCCCCGGTGGCGCGCGTGACCGAACCCGTTTCCGGCCGCGTGCTCGAGGTTTCCACCAACGACTGCGCGCTCCAGTTCTACACCGGCGTCTCGCTCGACGGCACGCTCACGGGCAAAGCCGGCCGGATCTACCATCCGCATCACGGGCTCTGTCTCGAATGCCAAGGTTATCCCGACGGCGCGCATCGGCCCGAACTCGGCGACATTCTCGTTCACCCCGGCCGCCCGCAAAAGCGCATCACGATCTACGCCTTTTCCACCACTTAGCCCCGTAGCCCCATGAGCGACGACCACCCCACCGCCACGCTCGCCCCGCCGCCACGCCAGCTCGACTACAGCCTCACCGGCATAAACGCCGCCGCCGCGGTCGAGCGCGGCCTCGCCGAGGCCGACTGGTATCAATGCCCCGTCCCGCGCGCCGCGATGCGCAAGCTCCTCGAACGCCGCGACGGCCCCGCCATCCGCGACACGCTGCTCTGGTTCGCGCTCATCCTCGGCAGCGGCTACGCCACCTGGTTGCTTTGGGGCTCCTGGTGGGCGGCCGTTCCCTATTTCATTTACGCCACCCTCTACGCCTCCACCTCGGATTCGCGCTGGCATGAGTCCGAGCACGGCACCGCGTTTAAGACCGACTGGATGAACCGCGCTCTCTACGAGATCGCCTCGTTCATGATCATGCGCGAGTCCGTCCTCTGGCGTTGGAGCCACACGCGGCATCACAGCGACACCATCATCGTCGGCCGCGACCCCGAAATCGCCGTGCCGCGGCCGCCGAATTTGAAACGGATGTTCCTCGGGATTTTCAACCTGCCGGTTTACCAAAAATACTTCACCCAGATCCTGAACCACGCCGTCGGGCGCATGCTGCCTGACGAAAAAACCTACATCCCGGAAAGCGAGTTTCCCAAGATCTACTTCCGCGCTCGCATTTACCTGTTGATCTACGCCGCCTCGGTCGGCCTCTCGCTCTACACCCGCAGCATCCTGCCGCTGATGTTCGTCGGGCTGCCCAATGTTTTCGGCACCTGGCTCATGCTCATCTACGGCTACACCCAGCACGCGGGCCTCGCCGAGAACGTCCTCGACCACCGGCTCAACTGCCGGACGGTCTACATGAACCCGATCCACCGGTATCTCTACTGGAACATGAACTACCACGTGGAGCACCACATGTTTCCGCTGGTGCCGTATCACAACCTGCCCCGGCTCCACGCGCTGGTGAAGTCCGACATGCCCAAGCCCTACGGCAGCATCGCCGAGGCCTTCCGCGAAATCATCCCCACCGTCCTCCGCCAAGTGAAGGATCCCGGTCACTATGTGCGGCGTGCACTCCCGCCGCGTGTCTCCGACCCGAACTCGGGCACACAAAGCGTTTCCGACGCCCAGCCCGATGCCGACGGCTGGCTCGAGGTCTGCGCCGCCGCCGATCTCGGGCCCGCGGATGTCATCCGCTTCGACCACGGCCACCGGACCTACGCGCTCTACCGCGATGAAGCCGGCGCGCTCTACGCCACCGACGGCGTCTGCACCCATGGCAACACCCACCTCGCCGACGGCCTCGTGAAGGGCAAAATCATCGAGTGCCCCAAGCACAACGGCCGGTTTCACCTCGCCGACGGCTCGCCCGCCCGGCCGCCCGTCTGCCGCGGCCTCACCACCTATCCGCTCGAGGAACGGAACGGCCGGCTCCGGCTCAACGTCCGCCGTCCCGGCGGCGCCGGGGCCCGCGCCCAGAAATCCTTCGCCTTCCGCGTCGTCACCAGCCGCAGCGTCGCCACCTTCATCAAGGAGCTCGTGCTGGAGCCGGCGGAAGCCACGCAAAAGGTCCCGTTCACCCCCGGCGATTACCTGCAGTTCGACATCCCGGCCTACGGGGAGATCAGGTTCGACACGTTCGATATTCCCGAACCCTTCGCCGCGGTCTGGCGCGCGCAGCACGTTTTCGATCTCGTCGCTACGAATCCGAATGGCGCCGGTCGGCGCAACAATTACTCGCTCGCCAGCAACGCCACCATCGAGCGACAGCTGCGCTTCAACATCCGCATCGCCACGCCGCCACCTGGACAAGCCTGCCCGCCCGGTATCGGCTCCGCCTACATGTTCAGCCTCAAGCCCGGCGATACCGTCACCGCCATCGGGCCCTTCGGCGACTTCCACCTCAAGCCCACGCAGAAGGAGGCCGTTTATATCGGCGGCGGTGCCGGCATGGCCCCGCTCCGCGCGCACCTCTCCCATCTCTTCGAAACCGAAAACACCCGCCGCAAGGTCAGCTACTGGTATGGGGCCCGCTCGCGGCAGGAGCTTTTCTACGCCGACTACTTCGAGGCCCTTGCAGCCCGGCACCCGAACTTCCGCTTTCACCTCGCGCTTTCCTCACCGCTGCCGGAGGACAAGTGGACGGGCCCCACCGGTTTCATCCACGAGGTCGTGCTCCATCAATACCTCCGCGATCATCCCAACCGCAAGGCCGTCGAGTTCTACCTCTGCGGCCCTCCCCAAATGATCAAGGCCTGCACCCGCATGCTCGCCGACCTCGGCGTCTCCCCGCAGCAGATCGCATTTGATGAATTCTAGGCACTTCAGGTTATGCTGTAACCGCCGCTCTGTGGCGCAGTAGCGCCGGTAGGGTCCGCTCCCCGGGCTGACCGCCGCTTTTTCCAGCTGCAGCTTCCATGCAACCACCGTAGCCGGCGCTCACCGCCGCTCTTCCATCAGTGCCAGCAAACTGCCGTCAGGATCGCGGAAAAATGTCATCCACAATTCGTGGTCCGGCAGCTTCGCGATCAGGTGCGGTTCATCCTCGAATTTCACGCCGCGCACTTGCATGGCGGCGCGCTCGGCCTCGATGTCGTCCACCTTGAAATAGAGGGTCGAGTTTGCCCCGGCGTTGGAGACACCCTCCGGCTTCGTAACCATCAATCGCACGTCGCCCAGGGCGAAAAACGCCAGGTTGGGCGGCGCCTGAAACAACAGTTTCAGCCCCACCGCGTCGCGCAGAAATTTAACGGCGGTTTCGAGGTCGCTTACCGCGTGGGCAATCTGGCCGAGCCGGCCGAGGGGTAGGGTGGGGGCCATGCCGGCAGTCTGCCCGCTCGCCCGGGGTTGTCGAGGCGCTGTCGTTGCATTTGCGGTTTGCGCGGCCGCCGCGACACGATTTGCTTGTCGGATGTTTCCCCGTATCACGCTCGGGCTGTTGCTCGCGGCCGGCGCCGCCCTGCACGCCCAGGAATCCCCCGTCGCCTTCACCGGCGCAAAGATCATCCCCATCACCGGCGAGCCGGTTGAAAACGGTCTCCTCCTCGTCCGCCACGGCAAGATCATCGCGGTCGGCGATGCCCGCGCCGTCCGGCTGGCCGCCGACGTGCAAATCGTCGATGTCACCGGCAAGGTCATCATGCCCGGGCTCGTGGACTCCCACAGCCACGTGGGCGGCGTGCAGGGCGCCGACGGCTCCAATCCGATCCAGCCCGACGCGCGCGCGCTGGACTCGCTTGATGCCCGCGACCCCCGGCTCCAGAAGGCGCGCGCCGGCGGCATCACCGCCGTCAACGTCATGCCCGGTTCGGGCCACCTCATCAGCGGCCAGACTCTTTACCTGAAACTGCGGGCCGCCCGCGTGGTGGATGATTTGCTGATCAAGCTGCCCGACGGTTCGCCCGCCGGCGGTCTCAAGATGGCCAATGGCACCAATCCCATGCGGCCCACGCCCAATTTTCCCGGCACCCGCGCCAAGTCCGCCGCCCTCGTGCGCGATCAGTTCATCAAGGCACAGGAATACCGGGCCAAGCGCGACCGCGCCCAGGGCGATCCCGACAAACTGCCCGCCCGCGATCTCGGGCTCGAGCAGCTCGTCGAGGTGCTGGAGGGCAAGCGCGTCGTGCAGCACCACACGCACCGCCAGGACGACATCCTCACCGTGCTAAGGCTCGCCCGCGAATTCGGCTTCAAGGTCGTCCTGCACCATGTGAGCGACGCTTGGCAGGTCGCGGATGAAATCGCGGCCGCCGATGCCGCCTGCTCCATCATCATCGTGGATTCGCCCGGTGGAAAACTGGAGATCCGCGATATCAGTTTCGCGAACGGCGCCGTGCTGGAAAAGGCCGGCGTTACCGTCGGCTTCCACACCGACGACGGCGTCACCGATTCGCGCCACTTCCTGCGCTCCGCCGGCCTCGGCGTGCGCGCCGGCATGAGCCGGGCCGGTGCGCTCAAGGCGCTGACCCTCGCCAATGCCGAGATGCTCGGCCTCGCCGACCGCATCGGCTCGCTGGAGGAGGGCAAGGACGCCGACTTCATCATTCTCTCGGGTGACCCGCTGAGCGTTTACACCAAGGTCGAGCAAACCTGGGTCGAGGGGCAAAAGGTCTTCGACTTCGCCGACCCGCAGGACCGGCTCTACGCCCTTGGTGGGCCCGGCGCCGGCGATGCACAGCGGCTGCAGTTGTGCTGCTACGGCAACGCCTGGGATCTCATCATCGCCGCCAACCAGGGAGGTGCCCAATGAATCGTTCTCCTTCTCGCAATCTTCATCGTTCTCTCCTGTGTGCCGCCGCGGTGCTCATCGCCGCGCCCTTCGCGCAAGCCGATGAATCCACCATGCCCGTCGCCATCCATGGCGAGATGGTTTACCCCGTCTCGGGTCCGCCGATTTCCGGCGGCCTCGTCCTCGTGCGCGATGGCAAGATCACCTACGTCGGCCCGACCGAGGACATGGTTTACACCATGGATCACCGCGTCATCCGGGCCAAGGTCGTCACGCCCGGTTTGATCGACGCCCGCGCCACGGTCGGGCTCAGCGGCCTGCTCAACCAGCCGCACGACCAGGACATGCTGGAGAAATCGGCGCCCCTGCAGCCGGAGCTGCGCGCCATCGACGCCTACAACCCCCGCGATCCGCTGGTCGCCTATGTGCGCTCCTACGGCATCACCACGGTGCACACCGGTCATGCGCCCGGCATGCTGGTTTCCGGCCAGACCATGGTCGTGAAGACGCTCGGTGGCACGGCCGACGGCGACACGCTCAAGCCAGCCGCCATGACCGCCGTCTCGCTCGGCAGCGCCGGCACCACCGATCAGGCCGGCAAGTCGCCCGGCACCCGGGCCAAGGCGATGGCGATGCTGCGCGCCGAGCTGCTCAAGGCGCAGGAATATGCCCGCAAGCTCGCCTTGCCCGATGAAACCAAGCGCCCCGCGCGCGACCTGCGCCAGGAGACAATGCTCCGCGCTCTCGACGGCACCCAGCCGCTGCTGATCACCGCCCACCGCCAGCAGGACATCATGTCGGCCCTGCGGCTCGCCGCGGAGTTCAACCTCTCCATCGTGCTCGACGGCTGCTCCGACGCACCGCTCGTGCTCGACGAGATCAAGGCCGCCGGATTCCCGGTGGTGCTGCATCCCACCATGGCCCGCTCGTTCGGCGACATGGAGAACCTGAGCATGGAAACGGCGACCAGGCTCCGCACGGCCGGGATTTCCTTCGCCATCCAGAGCGGCTACGAATCCTACGTGCCGAAGACCCGCGTCGTCCTCTTCGAGGCCGGCGTCGCCGCCGGCAAGGGCCTTGGCTTCGAATCCGCCCTCGCCGCCGTCACGCTCAACGCCGCCCGGATTATCGGGGTGGACGACCGCATCGGGTCGCTCGAGGTTGGCAAGGACGCCGATCTCGCGCTCTACGACGGCGATCCCTTTGAATACACCACGCGTTGCGTGGCCGTCTTCATCAACGGCCGCGAATTTCCCGGCGAACACCACACGCCCTGAGTCAGCCGGGAGCGGTATCAACAAAGTTACCGGTAGGGCCCGACCTCCGGGCGGGCCGCTCGGAGAGACCTACCCTGCGCCGCAAAAAACAGCGGCGATCCAATTTAATCCACGCTAGAACCCGAGCCACTGGCGCAGCGCCGTCACGGCCTGCGCCGCGGCGCCGCCGAGGAAGATAAAGTAGAACACCCCGGCGACAAAGACCAGGTAGCCCAGGAGAATGGCTACCCCGTCGCGTTCCAGGAGTCCGCCCGCCAGCAGCAAAATGGCCCACGCGGGGAAGGAATTGGTGAAGGGAATGGGCAGCGGCAGCAGCAGCGTGAGCGCGGCCAGCAGCAGCACCAGCGCATGCAGTTGCAGCAGCAGGGTGGAGCCGGTCAGCGGCGCGAGCCGCGGCCGGAGCAGCTTTTCCAGGATGCGGATCACCCCCGCGGCAACGGTGAAAACCTTGGCAAAAAATCCCGGCGGCAGTTCCTTGCGCTGCAGTTTCATCGGCAGCCAGGGCCGCTGCCCGAGCGTCAGCCGCAGGGCGATGAAGGCGATGGGCAGGCCGAAGGGCGTGGAGAGGCCGGGCAGGGGAATCGGGGTGATGAAGGGCAGCGCCAGCAGGATCAACAGCAGGTGATAGGCCCGGCCGCGCAGCGTGTAGATCACCTCGCGCAACGTCACCGGCCGCAGGGCAAACCGCTCGCGCAACTCCGCCAGCTCCTCGGACAGTTTCCGCGGCCGAGGTTTTTCAGGCCCGCTGGCGGATTTGATCTCCGTCATCATATGGCTCGGCCTTTGGGTTTTGGCGGTTTGGCCTTTTGGAGTGTTTCGTCAGGTTCCGCGTTTGTTGCCATACAGGTCGAGATGCAGGCGGTGGGCGTAGCGGTAGCCGCGCGCCTTGCACAGTTCACCCAGCCAGCCGGCTTTGGCACGGACGGCCTCGGGCGTAAGACCTTCGGGCATCAGGAGCACCTTGTGCCGCGGGATGTCGCGCTTCAGCGAGACCAGCATGCCTTCCAGCTCGTCCACATCCCCGGGCTGCGTGATCACAAACTTGAACTGCCAGTCATAGTCGTCGAGCCATGCCCGCACCACGTCCGGCTGCCAACGCAGCGCTTCATGTTTCCGCCGCCAAGCAAGGCTGAGCCGCTGATCGGGCGCGGAGTTGAGCAGCTTGGGTGAGAGCGAGGCAAGGTCGCACGCGATGCCGTCGGGTGCGACCGTTGCGGCGGTTTCAATGGTGAGGTGATAACCCAGCCGCTTCAGCTCCGCGGCGAGTTCGCGGGTGCCCTTGGCGATCATCGGTTCACCGCCGGTCAGCACCACGTGACGCGCCAGCGGATGGGACTGCACGGCGGCCAGGATCTGTTCGAGACTATGCGGCTGGCCCTCGGGATTCCATGAGGCGTAGGGCGTGTCGCACCAGTTGCAGCGCAGGTTGCATCCGCTGGTGCGCACGAAGACCGAAGGCACGCCCGTCAGCTCGCCCTCGCCCTGCAGCGAATAAAATATCTCGGCGATCAACATGGGTCAGGTGGACTGCATCCTGGGAATAAAGTTCGTCGCCAGGCCCTCGAGGCCCAGGCCGCTGATGACCATGCGCTCCTTGCTGTCGCTGAGCAGCCGGCCCGCCCAAGCCACGGCCCCGCCGTCAGCAATCTGCCGTTCGCTGCCGTCGGGGAGTTTCAGCAACAGATGAAAACAGCAGCCGCTGTAGTAGCCGCGCCCGGTCGCGCGATCCGGGGCGGTTTCGCAAATCAAACCGGGACAGCGCTCGCTTCTGGCCCGCAGCCAGTCCGCCACCATTTCCGCCGGTCGCGTCGGTTCGCCGAAGTCGGACAATGCCAGGCGCAGGCCGGTGCCGGCCGGCAGCTGTTGCCGCAAAGCGGTCGCCAGAAATTCAACCTGCAGGGCCAACGCCGACAGCTCAAAGTCGCCGCCGCGGCCGGCGCTGCAAAGACCGAGGAGCAGAAAATGCGGCGAGAAATGTGCCGCCTCATACTTCTGCGCGCGCAGCAGCCGATGACAGGTCGCCAAGTGGACGGCCGGTGCTTCCGCCGGGGCGGCCTGACGGGCCTGCTTGCGCCGGCTGGCCGCTTCCAGGGCGAGGACATTGGTGGCATCGGACACCACTTCCGTCTGTCGCTCGGTCGCCACCGCCCAGTTCTGCGCCACCCCGGCCACCGCCGAGTTCGTGCCGAGCGGACAAACCGGCGAAAGCTCGAGAACCGAAAAATCCGCCGGGAGGTGTGAGAGCAGGGCGTCGGTCCAGTCCCGCAGGCGTTTGCTAGCCAGCGCCGCCGGGCGGACGAAACGGTTGCGCTCATACGCCGCGAGCACTTCGGCCGGGGTGAGCCGGTCGGCCTGCCGCCGGCTGATCTCCAGCCAAAGCGACTGCAGGTCGGACGGCTTGAGCCGGTCGGCCAGCGTAGCGGCGAGCCCCGGGAGTCCGAGCTCGCGCTCAATGCGTTCGGTGATGCGGCTCATGAGACCGGGCCGGCCGGCAATGGTGGGGTTGCCTCGTAAACGGTGGGGTCGGTGAGACCGGCTCGGAGGAACGCCTCGCGGCGCTCCACGCAGGTGCCGCACTTGCCGCAGTGGATTTCGCCGCCTTTGTAACACGACCAGGTTTGCGCGAAGTCCACGCCCAGCCGCACGCCTTCCGTGGCGATCTGCGCCTTGCTGAGCGCGATGAAGGGCCGCAGCAATTTCACCCCGGCGTAGGTGCCGAGCCGCATCGCCTCACCCATCGCCTGCATGAAGTCCTCCCGGCAATCCGGATAGATGGCGTGGTCGCCGCCATGCGCGGCAATGACCAGCCCCTCCGCCCCGGCGCTCTCCGCAAAGCCGCAGGCGACGGAGAGCATGATGGCGTTCCGGAAGGGCACGACGGTCTGCTTCATGTTCTCCGCCGCATAGTGCCCTTCAGGAATCTCGCCGCCGCTTTTCAGCAGGTCGGAGGCAAACAGCCGGTTCACAAAATCCAGCGCAATGGTCTCGTGGCTCAACCCCAGCGCCGCGGCCTGGGCCGCGGCCAGCGGAATCTCACGGTGGTTGTGCTTGGCGCCGTAGTCGAAGCTCAGCACCGCCGTCACGTCATGCTCCCGCCGCGCCCAATGGAGCGCAGTCACGGAATCCATCCCTCCGGAGCAGAGCACAACGACTTTCATGACCGTAGCTTGGACCGGATTGGCGTCCCACGCAAAATCGTTCTCGTTCTCGCAATCATTCTCGTTCTCCTGTTTTGATGGAAACCAAGAGAACGATTAAGATAACGAAGAACGAGAACGATCCTCCCATGCTCATCCTGCACGACCCGCGGTGCGCGGAATACGGTTCATCCATGCGTCCCGAGCAGCCCGCCCGCGTTATCCGCAGTGCCGACCATTTGCGGGGCGCACATCCTTCCTGGGGCTGGCAGCTTCCCACGATGGCCGCCGACTCCACCCTCGCGCTGGCCCACACCCCCGCCCACCTGAAGCGTCTCGGCCAACCCCGTGACTTCGACGAAGACACGCCGTTTTTCGCAGACATCGGCGATCATGCCCGGCGGGCGGTTGGTGCGGCCTGTGATGCCGCCGCGGCGGCCTTGGCGGGCCAGAAAGCTTTCAGCCTCATGCGTCCGCCCGGGCACCACGCCACCGCCAATCAGGCGATGGGGTTTTGTTACCTCAACCAGATCGCCATCGCGGCCCTCGATGCCCAAAGACGCGGCGCCGCCCGGGTGGCGGTTTGGGATTTCGACGCCCATCATGGCAACGGCACCGAGGCCATCTTGCACAACCGGCCGGGCCTCCTCTTCACCTCGGTCCATCAATATCCCGGCTATCCGGGCACCGGCACGACCTCGTTCGACAACTGCCGCAACTGGCCGGTCGCCCCGCACACGCCCCGCGCCCGGCACCTGGAGGATTTGGCGGCTTCCTGGCGGGCAGTCTGCGACTTCCAGCCCGACCTGGTGCTGGTTTCCGCCGGTTTCGACGCCTACGCCCGCGATCCCATCACGCAAATGACCCTGGAGGCGGAGGATTTTGCCACCCTGGGCCGCTGGCTGCATGCGGCCGGCACCCCCGCGGCCGCGATTCTGGAAGGCGGCTACAGCGACGATCTGCCACAGTTGATCGACGCCTTCCTCACGGCCTGGGCCGGGGATGCAACTTGAACGTTGAACGCCGCCGCCAGAATGATGAACGTCTGACCGGCCGCGCCCAGCGCGTCCGCCCGATGATTTCCCGCTTCCTTCCTGTGCGTCTGCGCCGTTTGCTCGGCGTCAAAGTGAGTTCCCGCCCACCCGCCTACCTCCTGATCGACCAACCCGGCCAGTTGACCCCGCTGCTGGAGGCGCTCGACCGCGTGGACGAGGTGGCCCTCGATACCGAGGCCGACAACATGTATCACTTCCGCACCCGGCTCTGCCTGCTGCAGTTCCTCGTGCGCGGCGAAGTGTTCCTCGTCGATGCCCAGGCCGGGCTGAAGCTCGACGCCCTCTGGAGCCGGCTGGCGTCCAAGCACCTCGTCATGCACGGCAGCGATTTCGATCTGCGCCTGCTCCACGACTACTGCCGCTTCCGCCCGAAGAGTATCTTCGACACCATGCTGGCCGCCCAGCTGCTCAACCGGCCGCGGGTCGGGCTCGCTTCGCTGCTGGAGGACCATTTTTCCGTGAAGCTCTCCAAGGACTCGCAGAAGGCCAACTGGTCGAAGCGCCCGCTCACGCAAAAGATGCTCGATTACGCCTCGCTCGATGTCTGGCACCTGCCGGCCCTGCGCGACATCCTTACCCGCGAGCTGGCGAAGCTCAACCGCCTCGACTGGCTGCGCCAGCAGTGCGAGGCGCAGATTGAGTCCGGCCTCACCGGCTTTGCCCCGCCCGACGAAAACGACTGGCGCATCGGCGGCAGCGAACGCCTGCGCGGCCGCGGCCTCGGGGTGCTGCACGCGGTGTGGCACTGGCGCCAGGCGCAGGCCGAGCGGCTCGACACGCCGCCCTTCAAGGTCTGCGGCAACAAGCTCCTCGCCGCCATCGCCGAGGCCGCCGAAGCCGGTGACGCGGAGGCGGCCATCCTCGCCAAGGTCAACCTCGGCAAGCGCCACCCCCGCCTGATCGGCTCGCTCGCCGCCGCCGTGCGCGCCGGACTCGAGCGCGACCCCTCGACGCTGCCGCGCCGCCGCGGGCGCGACCCCAACCACGCGCCGCTCACCATGGCCGAGGTCGCCCTGCAGGACCGCATCAAGGCCGACCGCGACAAGCTCGCCGCGCAGTTGTCGCTCGAACCCACGCTCATCGCCAACCGGGCGCAGCTCGCCCAGATCGCCCGCCGGCCGCAGCAGTTGGATGAAATTCTCCTGCCCTGGCAGGCCGAACTGTTGCGCCACCTGCCGGCGTTCAAGCAGGGTTGATCAAGCGTGGCTCCGCCGATGCCCGAGTCCGCCAACATCGCGCGCCACCTGCCGCTCATGGCGGCCCGCCAGCCCGACCGACCGGCGCTCAAAATCCCGCGTGGCCGCACGGTTGCCGGCGACATCGACTATCTTGCGCTTACCTTCCGCGAACTCGACGCCGAGGTGAACGCGTGGTGCGCCCGGCTGGCCGCCGCCGGCCTGCGGCGTGGCGACCGCACGCTCGTCATGGTGAAGCAGGGCCTGCCGCTCATCGCCGCGGTCTTCGCCCTCTTCAAGCTCGGCGCCGTGCCCATCGTGATCGATCCCGGCATGGGCCTGAAAAGTTTTCTCGCCTGCGTGCGGCGCTCACGGCCCCGCGCACTGGTAGGGATTCCGCTGGCGCAGCTGATCGGCCGGATTTTCCGGCCCATGTTCCGGAGCGTGCAGGTCCGCGTCACCGCCAGCGCTTCGCTCACCGCCCGCCAGAGCAACCCAGCAGGTTGCTTTCCCGTCGCGGAAGTGGCGGCGGACGAACTGGCGGCCATCCTGTTCACCAGCGGCTCCACCGGCGCGCCCAAGGGCGTGTGCTACGAGCACGGCATGTTCGAGGCGCAGGTGCGGCTCATCCGCGAGCACTACGGCATCCAGCCCGGCGAGGTGGACCTGCCGATGTTGCCCATCTTCGCGCTGTTCAATCCCGCCCTCGGCATGACGACCATCGTGCCGGAAATCGACCCGCGCCGGCCGGCCGCCGTGGACCCGGCGAAGATCGTCCAGGCCATCCGGCAGGAAAACGTCACCAACTCCTTCGGCTCCCCCACGCTCTGGCGGAAAATCCAGGAGCACTGCCTCGCAACCGGCGCCACGCTGTCCACGCTTCGCCGCGTGCTTTGCGCCGGCGCGCCGGTGCCGGCCACGCTCTGGGAGCGGCCCGACCGCTGGCTGCCGCAGGGGACGCTGCACAGTCCCTACGGGGCGACGGAGGCGCTGCCGGTCAGCTCCGTCTGCGCCGATGAGATCGATCCCGCCTCGGTCCGCGGCGCCTGCGTCGGGCGGCCGCTGCCTGGCATGACGGTCCGTGTCATCCGGTTGGATGCGCCCAAAGGGGAGCTCATCGAAACGCCGCCGGGTGAAGTCGGCGAAATCATCGTCAGCGGCCCGGTCGTGACCAAGGCCTATGACGCCATGCCCGAGGCCACCGCCGCTGCCAAGATCTCGGATGGTGACCGGTTGTGGCACCGCATGGGGGATTGCGGCTGGCTCGACGACATGGGCCGGCTGTGGTTCTGCGGCCGCAAGGTGGAGAGCGTGGTCACAGCCAACGGCCGGCTTTTCACCGAGCCCTGCGAGCAGGTCTTTCGCGTCCACCCCCGGGCCCAGCGTTGCGCGCTCATCGGTTTGGGCGCGGGCGCCGTGAGCCAACCCGCGTTGGTCGTCGAAACCGCCGTGCAGGATTCCCGCGAGGCGCGGACCCTGGCCCGCGAACTGCGCCAGCTCGCGCTGACCCATCCGCATACCGCAACCATCAAGGTTTTCTACTTCCGGCCGCAACTGCCCGTGGATGTGCGGCACAACGCGAAAATCCACCGCCTCGCCCTCGCCGCTTGGGCGGCCACGGCCAGGGGCTACGAAAGCGACCCCAAGCGATGAGCACGCTCGTCACCGGCGGCACGGGTTTTCTGGGACGGCGGCTCGTCGAGCGCCTGCTCTCACAGGGCCGCTCCGTCACCGTGCTGGCCCGCCGCGCCGCGCCCGACCTGGAGCAGCGCGGCGTGCGCTTCATCCGCGCCTCGCTCGACGATGCCGCCGCGGTCGAGGCCGCCTGCGCCGACATGACCACGGTCTTCCACACCGCCGCACGCGTCGGCGTCTGGGGCCGGTATGAGGATTTTTACCGCACCAACGTCCTCGGCACGCGCGCCATTCTCGCCGGCTGCCGCCGGCACGGCGTGCCGCACCTTGTTTACACCAGCACCCCGAGCGTCGTTTACAACGGCCGCGACCTCGCTGGGGCCGACGAATCGCTGCCGCTCACGACGAACTGCCCGAGTCCCTATCCGCTCACCAAGGCCATCGCCGAGCGCGAGGTGCTCGCCGCCAACTCGCCGGCGCTTCGCACCGTCGCGCTGCGCCCGCATCTCATCTGGGGCATCGGCGATCCGCATCTCGTTCCGCGCGTGCTGGCCCGCGCCCGCGCCGGCCGCCTGCGCATCGTCGGCTCCAGCCGCAACCGCGTGGACATGGTCCACGTCGAAAATGCCGTGGACGCCCACCTGCTGGCGGAAAAGGCGATCAGCGATCAGCCGTCAGCGGCCGGCCCCAAACCTCCGCCCGCCACGGGTCGGGCCTACTTCATCACTAACGACGAACCCGTGGTGCTCTGGGACTGGATCAACGGCCTGCTCACTGCGTTGGGCGAACCGCCGGTCACCAAGGCCGTTTCGCTCCGCACCACCTCAACCCTCGGGGCCGTTTGCGAAACGCTCTGGCGTGTCCTGCCGCTGAAGGGCGAGCCGCCGATGACCCGCTTCATCGCCGCCGAGTTGGCGAAGGACCATTGGTTCGATATCGCCGCCGCCAAGCGCGAACTCGGTTACACCCCACGCATCACAATGGCCGCCGGCACTTCCGAACTGGTCGCGCACCTAAAAGCCCGTCCTGCTAGGTGATAGTGCTAGAAGTGCGCTGCCTGACGGCTTCGAAGAGCGTGATGATCGTCGCCATCGCGACATTGAGGGAGTCGGCTTGGCCGGCCATGGGAATGCGGACGAGCACGTCGGCGCTTTTCATCCAAAAATCGCTCAGGCCGTATTGTTCGCTGCCCATGATGACGGCGAGCGGGACGCGCAGGTCGGTCCGAGTGTAGAGATTCGGGGTGTGCGGAGTCGTGGCGGCGGTGCGGATGCCTTTTTGCTTCAGCCACGCGTGGACCGCAGGGCTGTCGCTCACGACCACGGGCACGGAGAACAGCACGCCGGTCGAGGCCCGCACGACGTTGGGATTGAAGATGTCCGTCACCGGGTCGCACACGATCACGGCATGGCAGCCCGCGGCATCGGCGCTGCGGAGGATGGTGCCCAGGTTGCCGGGTTTCTCGATGGATTCCACCACCAGGAGAAAGGGAGCGGCCGGCAGGTCGAGGGCAGTCAGTTCACGTTTCCACTGCGGCGCCACAGCCAGCAAGCCGTCGGGCCGTTCGCGGTAGGCAACCTTGGCGAAGGCCTCCTTGGAAAGTTCGAAGAGTTGCGCGCCGGCCGCCCCGGCCTGCGCGATCAGCGCGGGCTCGTTTTCGCCGAGAAACCAGTCGGGGCTGAAATAGAATTCCCCGGGCCGGATGCCCTTTTCGAGCGCACGCCGGATTTCGCGGTAGCCTTCGATCAGGAAGACGCCCGCCTCGTCGCGCGGCCGCCGGTCACGCAGCTTCACGAGCTGCTTTATACGCGGATTCTGGAGACTGGTGATTTTTTCAGGCGTCACGGAATGGATTGGGCCACGGAGACACAGAGAGCACGGAGAGTTCTGACTAGGCAAATCCCTAAAACCTCTGTGTCCTTGGTGTCTCCGTGGCCAAAAAGAAATTCAACGACCGCCCTTTTCCGTATCACGCCGAGATCGAGCTGGAGATTGCCACGCTCACCAATCTCGGCGTTGGGCTCGGGCGCGTGTCGCTGCCCGAGGGGCAGAAAATCGAGGACCGCGAACTGTCCCAAGCTTCAAAACCAATCGAAAATCGGGAATCGAAAATCGAAAATTCCTCCGGCTGGGTCGTCATGGTCCCCTTTGCGCTGCCCGGAGAGAAGGTGCGCGCCCGGGTCTTCCGGAACCACAGGAATTTCTCCGAGGCAGACCTGGTCGAGGTCCTCAACCCCTCACCGCACCGGATCACGCCGCGCTGCGAACTCTTTGGCCGCTGCGGCGGCTGCCAATACCAGCACCTTGCCTATGCGGAGCAGCTGGCGTGGAAGCGGCGGCAGGTGGAGGAGCTCCTGCAGCACATGGCCGGCCTCAGCTTCCCGGTGGCGCCCACGGTGCCGTCCCCGCGGGAATTCGGCTACCGCTCAAAGATCACGCCGCACTTCAATCCGCCGAAGGCCGACGGCAGCATGCCGATCGGATTTCTCCGTCAGGGCACACGATTTGACATTGTGGATGTGCCGCATTGCCCGATCGCGACGGAGGCCATCAATGACCGTCTCATCGCCGCCCGGGCGCGCGTGTTCGGGCAACGCGAAGCCTACAAGCGCGGCGCCACGCTGCTGCTCCGCGAAGCCAACGGCGAAGTGACGACCGATTTTGATGCGGTGATCACGGAGACCGTCGGCGAATTGAGACTGCGCTTTCTCGCGCGGGATTTTTTCCAGAACAACCCCTTCATCCTGCCGGCCTTCACCGGCTACGTGCGCGAACAGGCCGCCGCGAGCGGCACGCGGTTTCTCGTGGACGCCTACTGTGGCAGCGGGCTGTTCGCGCTGGGCTGCGCGCCGGCCTTCGAGCGCGTGGCTGGCATCGAGCTCAGCGAATCCTCCATCCGTTTTGCCCGCGAAAACGCCGCCGCCAACGGCATCGCCAACGCGACCTTCTCCGCCGGGGACGCCGCGTCCATCTTCGCCGGGCTTGATCCGGCCTTCGTCGCGGCCGACACCGCCGTCATCATCGACCCGCCGCGCAAGGGCTGCGACGCCTCCTTCCTCGGGCAGCTGTTTGCCTACGGTCCGCGCACCGTGGTCTATGTGTCGTGCGACCCCGCCACCCAGATACGCGACATGAAGGAGTTTCTCGCCGCCGGCTACACGGTCACGGCCGTGCAGCCCTTCGATCTTTTTCCACAGACCCGTCACCTCGAGTGCGTGGTCACGCTGGTGCGGGCATAAAAAGGCCCCGGCTTGTCGGCCGGGGCGAGGATGGCAGACGGAACGGGCCGCGGTTTCAGCCGCCGAACTTCGGCTCGGCCAGCACCGGCGTGCCGCCGATGTGGCGGCTCAGCCAGCTCTGCACCTCCCAGTTCCAGTAGATCGAGTTCTGCGGCGTGAGGATCCAGTGGTTTTCGTCGGGGAAGATCACGAGCCGGGCGGACAGGCCCATCGCCTGATAGATGCCGTAGAGCGCGGTGCCGTTCACGTAGGGCACGCGATAGTCCTTCTCGCCATGGATGATGAGCATGGGCGTCTTGAAGTTCTTCGCGTAGGTCGTGGGGTTGTTGCGCTGCATGCCCTCGGGATTGTCCCACGGATTGCCGCCCAGCACGCGGCTGAAACCGAAGCTGGTCATGTCGGCGCCGTATTGGGTGATGAAGTCGTTCACGCCGGCGTGGTTGATGATGCACGCGAAGCGGTCGGTGTGGCCCGCCACCCAGGCCGCCATGTAACCGCCGTAGCTGGCGCCGGCGGCGGCAAGCTTGGTCGGGTCGATGTTGGGGAAACGCGCAAGCAGGTGGTCGGTGCTGCGCAGGATGTCCTCCAGCGGCTTCACACCCCACTCGCCGAGGATGCTCTGGCTGTAGGCCTGGCCGAAACCGGTCGAACCGTGGCGGTTAACCCACGTCACGACGTAGCCCGGCGCCGCGAACACATGGCCGTTCCAGCGGTAGCTCCAAGCATCGGCGACCATCGTATGCGGGCCGCCGTGCATGAGTTGCACGAGCGGGTAGGTCTTTTCGGGATCGAAGCCCGGCGGCAGGTAGAGCCAGCCCTGCACGCGGTCGCCCGCTGCGCCCTCGAACCAGTATTCCTCGACCCGACCGAGATCGAGCTGCGCGAGCAGGTCGGTGTTGAAATGCGTGAGCTGGCGCGCCGTGCCCGTGGCGGGATCGAGCACGAACAGCTCGTCGGGCCGCCGGTTGTTGTTGTTGAGGAAGGCCACCGTCGAACCGGCAACGCGCAGGTTGCCGGTGGAGCCGGCGCGGTGCACCGCGGTGAAATCGCTGCCGTCGGCCGGCAGCCGGAAAACGGCCACCACGCCCTTGTCCTCGGCGGTCACCCACAGGGTGTTGCCGTCGGGGGCGAAGGCGACGTCGCCGATGCTGTAGTCGAGGTGGTCCGTGACCGGCGTGTTTTTCCCGGTGGCGAGGTCGTGGCGCCACAGCTTGCTGAATTCGCCGTTGTAGTAGGAATTTTTGAGCCGTTTGAAGACGAGGGACTTTCCATCGGGGGTGAAAACCGGCGAGCCGTCCGCGCCGGGATTCTCCGGCGTGAGGTTGCGCAGCGTGCCGGAACCGTCGGTCGGCACGAGATACACGTCGTTGTTGAGGTGGCCGCGATAGGGCGGAGGCGTGGAGTTGATCGTCACGGCCACGAAGTCACCGGCCGGGGAAACATCAAAGCTCTGCTCGTTGCCCAGCGTAAACAAATGAGCGAACCCCGGCGTCAGGTCGCGAAACTCCCCGGTCGCCGTGTCCACGCGGATGAGCCGGTGGGCGAGCTTGTCGGTCAGCCATTGGTCCCAGAAGCGGAAGGCGCGGTCTTCGCTCACCCTGGCGGTCATCTTGGAATCCTTGCGGCGCTTGATCTCCTTGCGCATGGCGGCGAGGTCGCCGGCGGCCAACGTGCCGGCCAGTTCGGGAATCACGCGGGTGAGGACCACGATTCCCCGGCTGTCGGGCAGCCACCGGGGCGAACTCACGGCGTAGGGGAGCTCGAGGATTTTCTCCGGCTCGCCGCCGTCGAGGCGCAGCACGTAGAGCGCGTTGGTCTCATCCTCGGCGCGTTTCGAGGTGAAGGCGATGCGGGTGCCGTCGGGACTCCAGGCCGGCGCCCCGTCGGCCACCGGCGCGGTCGTCAGCCGGCGCACCGCCCCGGTGGCAGTGTCGGCGAGCCACAGGTTCGTGGTGCTCTTGTTCTTTTCCACCGACCATTCCTGCACGGTGAAGACCACGCGCCCGCCATCCGGCGCGAGGGCGGGGGAGCCCAAGCGTTTCATGGCCCAGAGATCCTGCGGGGTGATCGGGCGTTGGTCGGCAACCGCGGCCGTGAAACTGCCGGCCAGCAGGAGTAAGAAGAGACAACAGAGGAATCGCATGACTCGAGAGAATTGCCACAGATTCCGGTGTCAAAGCCGCACACCATTAATCCTGTTGCCAATAAGATGCGGCTGAACGAATTTCGCCACCCTCCATTCCCCCATGACCTCCCCGGCCACCCCACATGTCTGGAAGTTCTTTCGCACCGGCGGCATCGATCAGGTCTCGCTCGAGACCGCCGCCGATCTGCTTAATCTCCATCAGCTCGACCAGAAACTGTGGGTTGCCCTAAGCTGCCCGGTCAAGGGCACCGAAATTGACGAAAAAACCCTCGCGCTGATCGACACCGACGGTGACGGCCGTATCCGCGCACCCGAGCTGCTGGCGGCCGTGAAATGGGCGGCCGCACTTCTAAAGGACCCGGCCGACCTGCTCAAGGGCAGCGACCAGCTCCCGCTGGCGGCGATCAACGAAATCGCGCCCGGTGGCAAAGTGCTCATCTCCTCCGCCCGCCAGATCCTGCGCAGTTTGGGCAAGGGCAAGGACGCCGCCCTGACCACGGCGGATGCCGCCAACACCGCGGCGATCTTCGCGGCCAGCGTGCTCAACGGCTCCGGCATCATCCCGCCCGAGGCCACGGAGGACCCGGCCACGCAAACGCTGATCAAGGACATCATCGCCTGCCTCGGCGGCACCACCAGCCGCTCAGGTGCCACCGGCATCACCGCCGCCCAGATCGACACCTTCTTTGCCGACCTCGCGGCCTACACCGCGTGGGTCGAGCAGAGCGGCACCAAGGACATCGCCGTGCTCGGCGACGCCACCGCCGCGGCCTGCAGCGCCATCCGCGCCGTCCGCCCCAAGGTGGAGGACTACTTCGCCCGCTGCCGGCTGGCCGCCTTCGACGCGCGGGCCATCGCCGCGCTCAACCGCAGCGAGACCGAATACCTCGATATCGCCGCGAAGGACCTGAAACTCTCCGCCGAGGAGGTCGCCGCCTTCCCGCTGGCGCGCATCGAGTCGAGCCAGTTGCTGCCTCTGTTCGAAGGCGTCAACCCCGCCTGGGCCGCGGCCCTGGCCAACTTTCACCGCACGGCGGTGACCCCGATCTTCGGCGCCGGCAAGGTGACGCTCAGCGCCGCCAACTGGGCCGAGCTCACCGCCAAGTTCGCCGCCTACGAAACGTGGCTCGGCGGCAAGGCCGGCTCCGCCGTGGAAAAACTCGGCCTGCCGCGCGCCAAGGAAATCCTCGCCGGCAACGGCAGGGCCGCCCTCGCCGAACTCGTGGCGAAGGACAAGGCGCTCGAGCCCGAGTTCAAGGCCATCAGCGATGTCGAACGCCTCGCCCGCTACCACCGCGACCTGCGCGCGCTGCTCCATAATTACGTCAACTTCGCCGACTTTTTCTCGCGCGACCGTCTGGCTGTCTTTCAGGCCGGCTCGCTCTACCTCGACAGCCGCGCCACCGAGCTCTGTGTGCGCGTGGACAACCCCGCCGCCCACGCCGGTCTCGCCGCGATGAGCAAGGCCTACATCGCCTACGTCGAGTGCAAGCGCCCCGGCGGCGAGGTCATGCAGGTGGCCGCCTGCTTCACGCAGGGCGACAGCGACTTTCTGTTCGTCGGCCGCCACGGCATCTTCTACGACCGCAAGGGCCGCGACTGGGATGCCACCATCACCCGGCTGGTGGACAACCCCATCAGCGTGCGGCAGGCCTTCTGGTCGCCCTACAAGAAATTCGTGCGCTTCATCGAGGAGCAGGTGGCCAAGCGCGCGGCGGCGGCCGACAGCGCATCCACCGCGCGGCTCGAAACCGCCGCGAGCAGCACGGTGGACACCGCCGCCGCGGGCAAGCCGGCCGCCGCACCGCCCAAGCCCAAGTTCGAGGTCGGCACGGTCGCCGCCCTCGGCGTCGGTATCGGCGCCATCGGCACCCTGCTCGGCGGCTTTGTCGCCGGCTTCATGGGCCTCGGCATGTGGATGCCGCTGGGCATCCTCGGCATCATGCTCGCCATTTCCGGCCCCTCGATGCTCATCGCCTGGCTGAAGCTCCGGCAGCGTAATCTCGGCCCCATCCTCGATGCCAACGGCTGGGCCATCAACGGCCGGGTGATGATCAACATGCCGCTCGGCGCCGCCCTCACCGAGCAGGCCCGCCTGCCGAAAAACTCCACCCGCACGTTGGACGACCCCTATGAGGGCAAGGCCAACCCCTGGCGCATCTGGATCCTGCTCGGCCTGCTGGTCGTGATTGCCATCGGCTACATCCGGTTCGATCACAACCGCCAGGGCCGCTATTTCTGGCAGGACGCGCCGCCGCCCGCCGCCCCGGCCGCCGAAACCGGTGGCTGAGCAAAAGTCTTCCTCGCCGCCGCGCCCGCGCGGTTTCTATCCTGTCCGGCTCATGTCTCCCGTCGTGCGTTTCAGTCTGCTCGGCTTGGTTGCGCTCGTCCTTTTGGCCGGCGGCATCCAGCTCGCCCTGCCCAAGGCGAAGCTCCCGGCCCGGGCCTTCGCCATGCTGGACGACGCTTCCTTGGTCGTCGTCGCCGAGCCCGGCGATGGATTTTACGGGCTGGAAATCAGCCCGAAAAGCCGGTGGTCGTGGTCGGGCGGTGAAGCCGTGGTCGTGCTGCGGCGCGTCGGGCGCGACACCGCGCCCCGGACCCTGCGGCTGCGCATGCTGGTCCACAGCATCGCGCCACGGGTCGTCACCATCCGCCACGGGGACTTCATCCTCTGGCGCGGCCCCGTGGAAGCCCGCCGGACTCCGGTGGAAATACCGCTCTTCACCCTCACCGGACCCAAGGCCGAACTGGTTTTCAGCAGCGACCGGCCGGGCGAATTGCGCGCCGATGGCGCCGATCCCCGGCCACTGGCTTTTGCGCTCTACGATCTGGAAATCACGCGCGCCGATTGAGCGCGGCGACGCCTTTCAGCGCGCCTCGGTCCACTCGGGCGCCGCGTATTGTTCGGTCAGCCCCTCCAGCTCGTGCTCGGCAAAATCGGGCCAGGCCGTTGCCTCGGGCTCCACATGCAGCGCCGCCGCCAGTTCGCGCACAAAATCTTCCCTGAACTCCGCCCAGTCCACCGTGGCGCGCACTGCCGGCCGCCAGATCGAACCCTGGAAAAGCAGGCCGTGTTTGTTCCGCTTCTGCGCCGCGCCGGCGATTTTTTCCCGGCTGGCGGCATGGATGACGTCGTGCGGCTCGGCTCGCTGAAAGCAGACCCCCGTCGCCGCGGCCGGCTCCGTCTCCGCGGGCTGCAACATGGCTGCCGTTCCCTGCCGGCGCAGCGCGGCGGCCAGCGCCGCGTGCACGAGGCGGTAGCTCTCCACCGCGCGTAGCTCCTCGGTCGGATGCCCGCGCGGGATTACCAGCGCATAAGTCCAGTCCTCGCGGTGATCCACCACCCCGCCGCCGGTCGGCCGGCGGCAAAGCTCAAGGGGTTGCTCCGCCGACTCGCCCGCTCCAAGCCCGGCGAGGGCGGGGAGCTGGCCGCGCACCAGCGCGATCTTCTGACTGTAACCAAAGGTGCAGGCCGGCCGGTGCCAGCCGTAGTGCCGGAAGCGCACCGCGACTTCGGGATAACGCCGCAGCAGGAGAAAATCGGCGGCCATGTTGCCGGCGGCCGAGTCGGTGCGATCGGGCAAAACGTGCAGTTTCATGCGCGCGGTCCTGGTTGCCGGCAGCGCGGCTCAGGCATCAAGCAGTTTGCGTGCAAGCCGGAGGAGTTCATTCAGCGCAAACGGCTTCGGCAGCGCCGCCTGATGCTCCGGCGCCAACCAGGCCAGCGCCTGCGGTTCATGCTGGTTGCAGAGGTTGAGCAAACGCAGCCCGGGCTGCGCCATGTAAATCGAACGCGCCAGCTTCTCCCCGGTACCGGCGGCGAGGTTGCCGATCAACAGTTCCACCTGCCGGGTCTGTGACCGGAGGCTGGCGGCGGCCTCTGCCGCCTGTTGGGCCTCGATCACCCGGTAGCCCTCGGCGGCCAGCATGCCGGCGATCATTTTTCCCAGCACCTCGTCCTCCTCGATCAGGAGGATCGTCTCATGCCGCCGCCTGACCGGCGGGGCGGCGGGAACAAACGGCGGGGCGGAGTTGCGCTTGTCCAGCGGGGCGCGCACCGCCGGCAGCAGGATTTCAAACGTGGTGCCCGCGCCGGGCGCGCTGCGCACGGTGATGAAGCCGCCGCTCTGCTGCACGACGCCATGGACCATCGCGAGGCCGAGGCCGGTGCCCTGACCTTCCGGTTTGGTCGTGAAGAACGGTTCGAAGAGGTGCTTGCGGACCGACTCGTCCATCCCGCTGCCATTGTCGCTGACGGTGAGGACGACATAGTGCCCGGGCGGGGTGTCGGTCAGCCGGCGGTTTTGCGCCAGCTTGATCTCGCGGTTGGCGGTGCCGATGACGACGCGGCCGTTCGCGCCCAAGGCATCCCGCGCGTTGATGGTGAGGTTGAGCAGCACCTGCTGGAACTGTGCGGGGTCGGTGCGCACATGCCCGAGCTCGGAAGCGAGCTCCAACACCAGTTGGCCGTTGCTGCCCAGCAGCCGGTTGAGGATGCCGGCGTTGTCGCGGATGACCTGGTTGAGGTCCACCACGCGGGCATCCATCGGCTGGCGCCGGCCGAAGGCCAGCAACTGCCGCGTGAGCGCGGCAGCCTTGCGGCCGGCCTGGTGAATTTCCGTCACCTCGTGCAGGGCGCGCGGCATCTCGGCGACCTGCGCGGCCAGCATCTCGCAGTAGCCGTTGATGACCGAGATGAGATTGTTGAAATCATGCGCCACGCCGCCGGCCAGCCGGCCGAGCGCATCGAGCCGCTGCGCGTGCATCAGGGCTTCCTGCAGGCTGCGCTTCTCCGTGAGGTCATGGTAGGTCGCCACAACATGCCGCTTCCCGCCGCGGGCCGCCGGCATTTTTCGGAAATTCCAGGCGGCGTAAAACGTCGTGCCGTCCTTGCGCACGAGGTAGCCTTCGCCGGTCAGTGCCTTGGCCGGCTGCTTCAGCCGCAGCCACCGCGCGAGCCGCTCCCGGTCCGGCTTTTCGCCGTGCAACAGATCCGGGGCGCGGCCGGCCAGTTCCGCGGGCGCGTAGCCCGTCATGCCGCAAAACTGGGCGTTGGCGTAAACCAGCTTCGGCCCGTTCGCCCGGCTTTCCGCGATGAAAGCGCCTTCGCCCTGCGCCTCCAGGGCGGCCGCCAGCAATTCCGCCTCGGGGGCGGCGGGGCGGGTCTGCGCCGGACGGGGACGGACCTTTTTTTTCACGGGGCCAGCCGCTCCACCGTCCAACTGCCGTCCGCCTCGCGGCGGTAGCGCAACCGGTCGTGCAGCCGGCTCCGGCGGCCCTGCCAGAATTCCACCGTCTCGGGGTTGAGCCGGTAGCCGCCCCAATGCGGGGGCAGCGGCACCACCTGCCCCGCATATTTTTTCTCCACCGCCTTCAGCCCGTCCTCCAGCGCCGCGCGGCCGGAGACGATCGAGCTTTGCTGCGACACCCACGCGCCGAGCTGGCTCGCGTGCGGGCGGCTGTGGAAATAGGCCTCGGACTCCTCGCGCGTGACCTTGGTGAGCGGCCCCTCGATGATCACCTGCCGCTCGATCGCCACCCACGGAAAAACCAGCGCGGCGCGCGGGTTGGCCTCCAACTCGCGGCCTTTGCGGCTTTCGTAGTTGGTGTAAAAAACGAAGCCGCGGCCGTCCACGCCCTTGAGCAGGACCGTGCGCGCCGAGGGCCGGCCGTCGCGCGTGGCGGTGGCCAGCGTCATCGCGTTGGGCTCGGGAATCTTGGCTGCCTGCGCTTCCTGAAACCACTTGTCGAACTGCCGGAAAGGATCCTTCGCGAGGTCCTTCTCCTTCAATCCGGCGAGACTGTAGTCTTTTCTGAGTTCGGCCAGGGACATGATGGCCGACGCTGACCCGGACCGGCGGCACTGTCAAAAATCATCTGGTCAACGCGCGGATGATCTCCGCTGCGGCCGGAAACGCCGCGGCCAAGGCTTCCCTTGGCGCAGCCTCCCAGTCGCGTTCATCCCAAGCCGGCGCCAGCGTGCAGCCCAGCAACGCCCACCCCTGCCCATGGCCGGCAGCCAAACGCGCGCCCTGCCAGACGCCGCCGGGAACAATCAACTGCGGCACCTCTTCTTCGCTCACCTCCGGTCCGAGCCGGGTGCGGCGGATGCCGCCATCCTTGGGATCGAGCTGCACGTGCTCCACGGCATCGCCGGCGTGAAAATGCCAAACTTCGTCCATCCGCAGCCGGTGCAGGGCCGAAAAATCCTCCGGCGTCATCAGGTAAAGGATGGCCGAGCCCAGCGGCCGGCCCGCGGCATCGCGCTCCGGGCTCAGCCACGTTTGTCGGAAAAAACCGCCCTCGCCGGGCAGCCGTCGCAGCCCGAGGCGGGCGATCAGGCGGGCGGCAGGGTCGTTCATGCCGGCATTGGAGCGGGGCGGAGGCGGCAAGGCCACCCGGTTTTATCCGCGCTTCCGTTCCGACCGGGATTTGTGATGCTGTCGCGATGGACTGGCCCCTGTGGGTTTACCCGCTGCTGTTTTTGACCGGCCTGATCGCCGGCTTGGTGGATGCCGTTGCCGGTGGCGGCGGACTCATCACCGTGCCCGTCCTGCTTAACCTCGGCCTGCCGGCGCCGCTCGCGCTCGGCACCAACAAGCTGCAGGCCTCCTTCGGCAGCGTGATGGCCGCCGCCACGTTTGTGCGCCGCGGCGTGGTGAACCTGCGGGAATGCCGGACCGGGATCCTGAGCACGCTGGTAGGCGCGGTGACCGGCGCCGCGCTCGTGCAGTGGCTTGATGCGGACCTGCTCGCCCGGCTCATCCCGTGGCTGCTGGGCGCCATTTTGCTCTACATGATCTTCCGGCCGCAGGTCGGTGCCCAGGACCACCCGCCGCGGCTGCGTTGGGGTTGGTTTTTCACGGCCTTCGGGCTGGGGCTGGGGTTTTACGACGGCTTCTTCGGCCCCGGGGTCGGCTCATTCTGGACCATCGCCTTCGTGCTCGTGCAGGGCTGCAACTTCACCCGCGCCACCGGCCTGACCAAGATGATGAACGCCACCAGCAATGTCGCCTCGCTCGCGCTCTTCGGCCTTTTCGGGAGCCTGCACCTCGGGGCCGGACTCACCATGGGTGCGGGCCAGATCATCGGCGCCCGGCTGGGCGCCGGCCTGGTCGTGAAAAAAGGCGCTCGCTTCGTCCGCCCCATCTTCCTGACGATGGTCGCCCTCACGCTGCTTCGTCTGCTTTACGTGACTTTCGTGGCACCGGCCTGAAACACCTTCCGCTCCCGTGACCCCCTCCGCCTACATCGACACCCATGCCGCCGATCTGCTCGGCCGGCTGCAGCAACTGGTCGGTTTTGCCACCGTCAATCCGCCCGGCGCCCACTACAACAGCGTCACCGCCTGGCTCACGCACGAGCTCGCCGGGCTCGGCCTCCAGACCAAGCGCTACGCCATCCCGCAAAAACTGCTCAAAAAGCACCTGCCGCCCGCGCAGCAGGCGTTCCCGCGCTTTAACGTCCTCGGCAAGCTGGCCGCTCCCGGCGCGAAAAAGACCGTGCATTTCAACGCCCATTACGACGTCGTGCCCGTCTCCGGCAAGTGGCGCCACGGCAGCCCCTTCAGCGGCGCCGTGCAGGGCGGCTGGATCTACGGCCGCGGCACGGCCGACATGAAGGGCTCCATCGCCAGTCTCCTGCTCGCCCTCCAGGCCCTGCGCGCCACGCGGACCGCGCCCAGGCTCAACGTCGAGGTCTCCTTCACCGCCGACGAGGAAACCGACTCGACCCTCGGAACGGGCTGGCTCGTGGAAAACGCGCCCATCCGGCCCGACTACGCCATCGTCATGGAAGGCGGCGAGGGCAACGCCGTCTGCTGCGGGCACAATGGCGTGGTCTGGCTGGAGGTCACCGTTCACGGCCGCGCCGCCCACGGTTCCAAGCCCGAGGCGGGCGTCAACGCCCTCGAAAAAATGTCCGCCCTCGTCGTCGCGCTGGAGGATTACAAGCGCCGGCTCGCGCGGCGCACCTTCGTCACCCCCGAAGGGAAGACCATGCGGCCGACGATCAACCTCGGCGGCGTCTTTGCCTCCGGCGAGGGCGGCAAGATCAACACCGTCCCCGCGCTGGCCAAATTTTCCATCGACCGGCGGGTGCTCGCCGTCGAGACCGTGGCCGCGGCGGAGAAGGAACTCCGCGCCGCGCTCGCCGCCGCCGCGAGGCAAATCCCGGGCTGCCGCATCACCGTGGACAAGGTCTCCGACAACCACCCCTGCTACCACGCGCCGAAGCACCCCTTCTTCGCCGCCATGGCCGGCTGCGTGGCCCGCGTGCGCGGGGAAAAAACCGTTTTCAGCGTCTCGACCGGGTTCAACGACATGCACTTCTTCGCCCACCACCTGAAGATCCCGACCCTCGGCTACGGTCCCGGCGGCGAGGACTACCACGCCATCGACGAGCGCGCCTCCGTAAAGGAGCTCCTCGCCTCCGCCAAGATCTACGCCGAGCTGCTCACGACGTTCGCCGGGTAAATTTTCCCCGCGGATTTCGCGGATGCGCACGGATCAACCGGCGACCGACCGGTTCAATCCCTCCGCAGGAAAAACCCGCGCTTGAAAAACTCACCCCGTCCAGCCCCGGCGGATCATGTTCACCGCGATGGCGGCGAGGAGCATCGAGATGATCTTCGAGATGGCGCGCAGGCCGGTGGAACCGATCTTGCGGCCGAGCCAGTCGCTGTAAACGAAGGCCAGCACACACAGGCCCAGATTCACCACCAGCGCCGCGAGGGTGATGAACACGCCCTGCGTCTGTGCCAGCAGCAGCAGCGTCGTGATGGAGGCGGGTCCGGCGATGAGCGGCATGCCCAACGGCACCACGCCGAAGTCATCGGTCAGTTTCGCCGGTTCCTCCGCCGCGGAGTGCGTGAGGTCGCGGGCGGCGAGAATGAAAAGAATCAACCCGCCCGCGATTTGGAAATCACTCACCGTGATGCCCACCGCCAAAAAAATGCTCTGGCCGAGAAACAAAAACGCCAGCGCCACCAGTCCGCCGGTCCACACCGCCTGATTCGCAATGCGCCGGCGAGCGATCTGCGGGGTGTTGCGGCCCAGCGCCAAAAAGATGGCCACCAGCCCAATGGGGTCGATGGCCACGAACAGGGGGATAAAAGCTTTGATGAAGCTTTCGAACATGGAGGCAGCATCGCTGCCACCCGGGCGCCTGGCAAGCCGCTCAATTGGCGGCGTTGCCGTTAGTAGGACTGCCGCGGGTGAGCCGCATGAACCACCAACTCGCCCCCAGACCAGCCACCGCGAAAGCCGCGACCACGGCGAAGACCTGCCGATGACCACCCGCGCCGGGCGTGCCGTCCAGCAGCCAGCCCATCAGCGGTCCCATGAAGACATCCGGCGTGTAACCGATGACCGACACCACGCCAACCGCGGCACCGGTGATGGTCAGCGGAATGCGGGCCTCGCCCATGATGGCGTAATACAGCCCGCGCAGGGCGAAGATACCGAGGCTGGCCGTCACGATGCCGAGCAGAAACACCGCCACGGTGCCCGGTCCGACCATGCCGGTCGCCAAGGCCGCCGCGCCCATGGCGATGAGCACAAAACTCACCATCGTCATGCGACCCGCGCTCAGGCGGTCGGCCAGCAGGCCCGCCCCAATCGCGCCGATGGGCCGCATCCACAGCGAGACGAGGCCGAGGCGCGCGGCATCGACCTCGTTGAAGCCGAGCACCTCCTTCGCGTAGAGCGAGAAGTCGTCCGTCGCCTTGAAGCCCACGTAGGCGCACACGACGATCAACGCCTGCAGCCACACGGCGGGGAGTCGCAGCGCGCGCTTGATCGCGCCGAAGTCATACGCGGGTTTGCCCGCCGCGGCTTGCTTTTCCCGCGGCAAGGTGAACCACAGGAACACCGCGGACGCGCAGGTGAGCCCCGTCATGATAAGGATGATCTGCCGGAAAGCATCGGCGCGTTGCGCGAAGCTGGCCGTTTCCACCGCCGCGGGCAGCAGGCTCGCATAAATCGCGACGGCGAACGTGCCGGTGACCGCCGTCACGAGCCCGCGTCCGCCGTCGAGCAGGCCGAAGGCGGCACCCTGGAGCGATTCACCGCCCCATTCACGCGTCGCCTTGATCAGGGCCGACCAGAACAACGCAATGGTCGTGAAGCCCCAGTAGGCGTAGATCCATTTCAACATCGTCAACGACGGGTTGCCCGCCAGCAACAGCCCGCCGGCCGCCGTCGTGACGAGCGCCACCGTCAGCAACAGACGCGGCGCAAAGCGGTCCGCGAGCGGTCCGCCGAAGAAATACGCCGCCATGCCGACCATGCCGTAGAGCGAAAACGCCGCACCGAGCTGGACGTTGGTCAGGTCAAACACTTCCAGCAGCGTGGGCCTGAAGATGCGTGCCAGCACGAACGGCAGGAAGAACACCGTTTCCCCCGCCAGCACCAGCGCGAGGAGCGCCAGGGCGCGGCGGAAGCCGGCCGGCCGTGATTTGGCGGGCATCACGCCACCCCGGTCGAGGCCAGAAAGCTGGCCGGCACCTGCGTGGTCACGCGGCCCACCAGGGCGTAATAATATAGCGGCACGCCCTCCATGGAAACGCGGTGGACGTAGCGCTCCAGCCGGCAGACCTGCAGGTGCTTCGAGAAGATCAGCTCGCGCACGAAGCGTGAGAAGCCCGTGTCATCGTTGTGATCGAGGAAGGTTTCCTTGATGTTGAAGGCCACCCACCCCCCGTCGGGGATCAGCCGCAGCGCCTCGAAGAAGGCCGCCGGCGGGATGTCGCCGAAACCGAGCGCCGCCACCGAGGTCAGGCAGTCGAAGTTCCAGTCGCGCAATTCCTCGCGCTGCGCGGCGGTCAGCGCGGTAAAGTCCTGCACCCAGTAGTCGTCATAAGCGGCGGGCCGGTCGCGGTAGGCGGCCTCGCGCGCCTCCGGGATGATGTCCACCCCGACGACCCGGGCCGCGCCGACCCGCCGGATGGCCTCGGCCATCATCCCGTTGCCGGCGCCGAGGTCCAGCACCCGGAGTTCGGTGCAGCTCTTGCGCTCGGCCGCGAGGCTGGACTGGAGGATTTCACACACCTTCTGCGGCGAGGTGCATTTCAGCCGGTCGTAGAAAAGCTGCTCATAAAGCCCGGGCCGGGCAAAGATGTCGTCGTAGTCGTGGAAGCGCAGCTTGATCCGCTCGCCCCCCTCGATGACGTAAAAATAGGCTTCCGTCTGGCTCAAATCGTGCCCCTGGGCGGGCGGAAACTGGAGGAGGTGTCTGGCTGGCATCAGTCGGTGTTTGGGCCGGGAACGAGTCCCGTGAGACCTTTCTATGGGTTATGTTTGGCAGGCCCGTGCCGTGGTCACGGCCGGGGGTGAAGGCTTGGTCCGCGGCTATTGTCGCGGCCAAGGCGACCACGCTAGCGACCGCGCGCGGGGCCGGTCAACCCCGCAGGCCCGGCAACGGCAAATTTTTCAAAACCCGCGCCGCCCGGTTTGTAATAGAATACGTTACAAACCGGGTGGAGTGTTTTCGCCCTTGTTTCGCCGCGGTGAAAGCCGCAAGGTGACCGTTCCCTTTTTATGAAAATCAACGCCAAGCTGACGCCGCAGAAGCTGCAAAAGAAAACCGCCCGCGTGTTCGAGCTCGCCGGCCGGAAAATCCGCGCGATCGACGCCTCCTGGGATTCCGCCAAGGGCACGCCGGTCTTCACCGTGAAGGGCAAATACACCTCGCGCGGCTGGACCGAGTGGACCCAGGGCTTCCAGTTCGGCATGGCCTTCCTCCAATACGACGCCACCGGCGACGAGTCCTTCCTCGCCCTCGGCCGCGAGAAGACCCGCCAATACATGGCCTCGCACGTCTCCCACGTCGGCGTGCACGACCACGGCTTCAACAACGTCTCCACCTACGGCAATCTCCGCCGCCTGATGCTCGAGGGGAAAATCCCCTTCAACCAGCACGAGCTCGACTACACCGAGGTCGCGCTGAAGGCCTCCGGCGCGGTGCAGGCCGCCCGCCACGCCACGACCAACGTGAAGCAGGCCTGGTCCCCCGTGCCGGGCGCCCCCGGCGTCGTGCCTTCCGGCTACATCTACTCCTTCAACGGTCCGCAGTCGCTCTTCGCCGACACGATCCGCTCCATGCGCTCGCTCGTCGTTGCGCACCAGCTCGGCCATGCGCTGATGGGCGAGGGCGACAAGCCCATCAACCTCCTGCACCGCGCCATCGAGCACGCCGCCACCACCGCGCGCTTCAACGTGTTCTTCGGCCAGGGGCGCGACAGCTACGACGTGCGCGGCCGGGTGGCCCACGAGTCCATCTTCAACCGCAACGACGGCCAGTTCCGCTGCCCCAGCACGCAGCAGGGCTATTCCGCTTTCACCACGTGGACCCGCGGCGCCGCCTGGATCATCTGCGGCTACGCCGAGCAGCTTGAGTTCCTCGAGACCGTCAAGGGCGCCGACCTCGATGCCGTGGGCGGCCGCCGCGCCGTCACCGGCCTCTTCCTCGAGACCGCCCGCGCCGCCGCCGACTACTACATCGACGGCTACTCGGCCCTCGACGGCGTGCCCTACTGGGACAGCTGCGCGCTCAACACGCACAAGCAGGGCGACTTCACCAAGCAGAAGGCCGATCCCTACAACGCGCACGAGCCGGTGGACAGCTCCGCCGCCGCCATCACCGCTCAGGGCCTCCTCCGTCTCGGCAACTATCTCTCCGCCAACGGCGACAAGACCGCGGGCAAAAAGTATTTCCAGGCCGGTCTCACCATCGCCGACACGCTCTTTGCCGAGCCCTACCTCTCGACCGATCCGAAGCACCAGGGTCTCCTCCTCCACAGCGTGTATCACCGGCCGAACGGCTGGGATCACATCGCCAAGGGCCAGAAGGTGCCGAACGGCGAGTCCTCCATGTGGGGCGACTACCACACGATGGAACTGGCCCTCCTCATCCAGCGCCTCGCCGCCGGCCAGTATCACACGTTCTTCTGATCATGGTCGATTCATCGGGTAGGGCCCGACCTCCGGGCGGGCCGCCCGGGGATTGTCCCCTGTCTTTATAATTCGTGCCCGCACCGCTCCTCTACGAATCCCACTGCCACACGCCGCTCTGCAAGCATGCCCACGGCGAGCCCGTGGAGTATGCGGCGGCGGCCGAGGCCCGGGGCCTGAAGGGCATCATCTTCACCTGCCACTGCCCGCTGCCCGGCCTCGGGCCCAACCACGTCCGGATGGATCCGGAGCAGTATGAGGACTATGTGGCGCTGATCGCGGCCGCGCGGGAAAAGTTTGCCGGCCGCGTGGACGTGCGGCTCGGGCTGGAGAGCGACTACTACCCCGGCGTCGAGCCGTGGCTGGAAAAGCTCCACGCCCGCCACCCGCTGCACCACGTGCTCGGCTCCGTGCACATGCAGGTGACGGAGTATCGCAACCGGTTTTTCCGCGGCGACTGGTTCGAGTATCAGCAGCTTTATTTCCAGCACCTCGCCGAATCCGCCGAGTCCGGACTCTACGACACGCTCGCCCATCCCGACCTCGTGAAAAACGAGTCGCCGACCGACTGGCACTTCGCGCGGATCCGGCCTTTCATCGAGCGCGCGCTCGACCGCATCGCGAAGACCGGCGTGGCCATGGAACTCAACACCAGCGGACTCCACAAAGCCATCCGGGAGATCAATCCCAGCCCGACCATGCTCGGCCTCATGCAGGCCCGCGGCATCCCCGTCGTCCTCGGCGCCGACGCCCACGTGCCCACCCGCGTGGCCGCGGACTACCCCGGTGCCCTGCGCACACTGCAGTCCGTCGGCTATACCGAGATCAGCTACTTCCTCGATCGCAAGCGCCACACCATCCCGATCACGGACGCACTGGCGTCGCTGAAGTAAGTTGCCGTGACCGGCGCCGGGGCGTGACGGTCCGCCGCTGGAGCAGTTTTAAATAGTATTGTGGTCGACAACATTGTGGCGCGGTAGCGCCGGTAGGGTCCGCTCTCCGAGCGGACCGCGATCGGCCCGCCAAAGCCTTGGCGACGGTGGTCGGTCCGGCCCTACCTTTCTGCAGCTATGATATTTCTTAAGCCGCTTCAGGCCAGCGCCTGCTCGATGAAGGCCATGTCCACCGGGCTCAGTTCGCGGCCGACGGCGGCGAGGTTGCAGGCGACCTGGCGTTCGTTGCGAAAACCGGGGATGACGCAGGCGACGTTGGGGTGGTTGAGCAGGTAACGCTGCGCCACGGCCGAGAGGTCCTCGGTGGTCGCGCCAAAGCGCGCCTTGAGCTGCGCGAGCTTCGGCTTGAGCGCGCGCAGTTTCTCCGGCGTGAAACGGCCGCTGTTCTTCCGGTGGTCGCCCTCCTCGAAGGCCGGCGGTTTCTCCGGGTCGAACTTGTCGAGCAACAGGCCCTGCGCAAGCGGGCTGAACGCGACATAAGACATTTTGTGTTCCGCCAAGAGCCGCGGCACCACGCCGCCGGGTTTGATGAAGTCGTGGGCGAGGGCGCTGGCCCAGGACTGTAGCACCGCCGGCTTCACCACCGGCACCGCGCGCTGGAAATCCGCCTCGCTGTAGGCGCTCTGGCCCTTGAGGCGGATCTTTCCCTCGCGCACGAGGGCATCGAGCGTATCGGCCGCGCCCTGCAGCCACTCGCCCTGCGGGCCGAAATCGCCGTGGTGCAGGTAGTAGAGGTCGATGTAGTCGCGCCCGAGGTTTTGCAGCGACTGCTCGCACTGGTGGCGGATGTGCAGCGGATCGTAGGCGTGCGTCGCCGTGCCGGGGAAGTGGCCGACCTTCGTCGCGATCACGTAGTCGGTGGACTTGAGTCCGAGGCGTTTGAGCGCGCGGGCCAGCATGCGCTCGGCCTTGCCGTTGCCGTAAACGTCGGCGTTGTCGAAATGGTTCACCCCGGCGTCCACCGCGCGTTTGATGGCGGCGGTGATGTCGTCCTCGCTGACGTTGGCCCAGCCGTTCGGCGTGCCGTTGACCCAGTTGAGCCCGCCCATCGTCCAGCAGCCGAGGCTGATTTCCGAAACCTTGATATCGCTGGGGCCGAGGGCGCGGTAGTCCATGCCCGCAGCCAAAGCCCGGGTCGGCGGCGCGGCAACGTCCGTTTCGACGGATCGTCCGACCCGCGCCCGAAAAAACTGTCCTTTCCCCGGGCAGCGCCTATCTCGGCGGTTGTGTCCGCCGCATCTGTTCCTGTTTCTCTCCACGACCTGACCCGGGCCGAGCTCGGGGCCTTGTTCGCGCGTTGGGAGTTCAGCCCGGTCCATGTCGCGCGGCTGTGGCGCTACCTCTACTGGGAGTGTGTTGCCTCGCTGGCCGAGATGCCGGAATTGCCCGCCAAGGTGCGGCGCCGGCTGGCCGACGAAACCCGGCTGCACACACCCGGCATCGCGCTGGAGACCGATTCGAGCGATGGCTTCACCCGCAAATATCTCCTGCGGCTGGAGGACCACGAGCGCATCGAGACCGTGCTCATGCGCTATACCGGGCGCGTGACGGCCTGCATCAGCTCGCAGGTCGGCTGCGCGATGGGCTGCGTGTTCTGCGCCACGGGTCAAATGGGCTACACCCGCCACCTCACTCCCGGCGAGATCGTCGCCCAGGCCGTCCATGTGCAACGCGTGCTGCGGGCGCAGGGCCAGCGGCTGCGCAACATCGTGCTCATGGGCATGGGCGAGCCGCTGCACAATTACGACGCGGTGATGCAGGCGATGGAAATTCTCCGCGATCCCAACGGGCTCGCGCTCGGCGCGGAGCGCATCACGCTGAGCACGGTCGGGGTCGTGCCGGGAATTTTGCGGCTCGCGCGTGAGAAGCGTCCGCTGCGGCTCGCCGTCTCCCTGCACGCCGCCACCCAGCCGGAACGCGCCGCCCTCGTGCCGGCGGCGAAAAAATGGCCGCTCGACGAACTGATGGCCGCGTGCCGCACCTACAGCGAAACCACCGGCCGCCGGATTTTCTACGAATGGACGCTGATCGAGGGAAAAAACGACCGGCCCGGGGACGCCCGCGCCGTCGGCCGCCTCCTGCAGGGGCTGCCCGCGCAGGTGAACCTGATCCCGCTCAACCCCACCGCCGGCTTCGCAGGCGCGCCGACGCGGACCGAGGCCTCGCACCGCTTCCAGCGCATCCTCGCCGAGGAGTTCAAGATTCCCAGCACCGTCCGCCAGCGCCGCGGCATCGACATCGCCGCCGGCTGCGGCCAACTGGCGGTGGCGGAGAAAAATTAACCACGAAGGACAAACCGAAGCCTGGTATGGCTTGGTGATCTTCGTGGCTAAATATGCCGGGTCAAACTACGCACCGCGGCGTTTTTGCACGGCTGCGGCCAGTTGGGCGAAGACCGGCAGGGTCTGCTCCCAGGCAAGGCAGCCGTCGGTGATACTGCGACCGTGGACCAGCGGCTTCGCCTGATAGTCCTGCGAGCCGGCGAGCAGGTTGCTCTCGATCATCACGGCGCTGAGCGCCCGTTCACCGGCCGCGATCTGCGCGGCGAGTTCGGCCGCGACCATCGGCTGGCGCGCGGGGTCCTTGCCGCTGTTGGCGTGGCTGCAGTCCACCATGAGGTGGGGCGGCAGGCCGTTGCCGCGCAGCAGCGCGGCCGCCTCGGCCACGTCGGCCGAGGCGTAGTTCGGCCCGTGGGTGCCGCCACGCAGGACGAGGTGCGCGTGCTCGTTGCCGGCGGTGCCCATCACGGCGGCAACCCCGTCGCGGGTGAGCGAGGGAAACCAGTGCGGATGTCGCGCGGAACGGATGGCGTCCACCGCCACCTGCAGGTTGCCGTCGGTGCGGTTCTTGAAACCCACCGGCATGGAAAGCCCGGAGGCCAGCTCGCGGTGCACCTGGCTCTCGACCGTGCGCGCGCCAATGGCACCCCAGGAAACGAGGTCGGCGTAATACTGGCCCAGCGTGGTATCGAGAAACTCCGTGGCCACCGGCAGGCCGAGGCCGGTGACGTCCAGCATCAGCCGGCGGGCGAGCCGCAGGCCTTTGTTGATCTGGTAGCTGCCGTCGAGATCGGGATCGTTGATGAGCCCCTTCCAGCCGACCACGGTGCGGGGTTTTTCAAAATACACCCGCATGACCGGCAGCAGGTCGGCCGCGTAAAGCGGCGCCACTTCCTGCAGACGCTCGGCGTATTCCAAGGCGGCCGCGGGATCATGGATCGAGCAGGGCCCCACCACAACGAGCAGGCGGTCGTCCGCGCCGGTGAGGATGGCCGCCACCTCGCGGCGCGAGCGGGAAACCAGCTCCGCCCGGGCGTCGTCGAGCGGCAGCTCGGATTCGAGCAGCGCGGGCGCGATCAACGGTTTGGTCGCGCGGATGCGGAGATCGGCGGTGGGTGAGTGCATGGAGGGTCCAGCGTGCGCCGCCGGACGTCCGAAGGCAAGGACGCGGCTAACCCGCCGCGGCCTGCGCCTGCTCCACCAGCGGGGTGCGGCGCATCATCGCGTCGGCCATTGGCGGGAAGCCGAGCCGGCCGGCGCGCGCGCGCTGCGCCACCCAGGCCAACGAGGCGGCCTCGTTGCTGGCGGCGTGCTGCGCGACCGCATCCAAGGTCTCGTGCGCCGTCGTCAATTGCTCGGGCGGCAGCAGGTTTTTCTCCCCGAGAAACAACGTGAGCGAGGACCCGAGCACGTCGAGCCACGCCGACGGCCGGGTCGCCGGCGCATAGGTGAGCCCGGTGTCCGCAGGATAGGCCTGCCACTCCATGAATTGGCGCAGATAATCGTGCAGCTTGGTCAGCTCGGTATCGGCCGTGGCTGGCGTCCAGCGCAGGGAGAACTGTTTGCGCTCGCGAAATTTCTTCACCTCCCAGAGCCGGAGCAGCAGCTCGTAGTCGCCCGCGTGCTGCCGGAGCGCCCCGGTGAAGACGTAATCCAGGCCGCCCTCGGTGGAGTCCACCAGTTGCCGGATGTTGTCCGTCGTCCACTCCGCCGGGAACAGCGCGTAGTGCCCGGGTTGCCCGGGCTGCGACCACAGTCCGACGGCCGCCAACGAGTTGTAGTTGGGGCAAAAATACAACATTTCGGCAAACCACAGTGGCAGGGCGCGGCTGAGGCGGCCCATTTCCTCCTCGGGCGCCTTTTCCCGGGCCTGATGGTCCGGCAGTCCGGGCAGGGCAAGCTGGGCAAACGCGACGCGGCGGGCGCGGCCGTCCTTCGGCGGCAACAGGCCGGCCACGGCCTCGAGGCCATAGGACCAGATGGGGCGGCTGATGGTCACGAGATTGATCTTGGCCGGCTCTGCCGCGCCACCGGGGGTGACGGGGTCCGCCTGGTCGGCGAGGATCAGCTCGGCGATGGCGTTGGAGAAGCCGTGCAGCCGCTCTTCCAGTTCAGGGCGTTTGAGCCCGAAGAGGATGTCGAGCACATGCTGGGCGGCATCGGCGTTGCGGAGGGCAAGGTAGGCCTGCAGCACGTTCAGGCCCGTCGCGGGGCCGTGGCGCTCGGCGTCGTAACGCGGGGCCACGAGTTCGACGATCTCGCGCACATGGCCGTTGATGCCGAGGTCGGCCGAGATGGTCACCAGCACGTCCGCGCGGTCGCCGGCCACGGCGAGCACTTCCTCGTAAATGACGAGCGCGGCGGGCAGATCCTTCGCCTCGATCTTCTCGCGCGCGGTGACGAGCCGCGGCATCACTCCACCGCCGGCGGTGGGCGTGGATTCTGCCGGGGTGTTTTCCGGGGCGGGCTTGGGGTCGGGCGTTTTTCCGGCAAGGCGATCAAAGAATCCCATCCGGCGAGCAAAGCGTTCGGCCGGGGTCTGGCGAATCGTTTCTCAGGGTCCTCACCAGCGGTCCGGCGGCAGGCCGGCCCGCACCGCCAGGGTCGCGAGGACCTTGGGCACATACATCTGGGTCTCCGCCGGGAGGGCGGCGGCGATGTCGGCAAAGGTCCGGCCGCCCTGTTTGTCGAGCGTGCGCTGCACGCGGCCGGGGCCGGCGTTGTAGGCGGCCAGGGCCAGCGGCCAGTCGCCGAAGCGGGTGTGAAGCTGGCGGAGGTAACGGGCGGCGGCCTGCGCGGATTTTTCCGGCTGCGTGCGCTCGTCGGGGAAAAACGTGCGCAGGCCGAGTTCCTGGGCCGTGCCCGGCATGAATTGAAACAGGCCGCGCGCCCCGGCGGGGCTGCGGGCGGCGGGGTTGAAGGTGGACTCGACCTCGGCCAGCCACACGAGCTGGGCCGGCACTCCCTCGGCGGCAAACACCGGCCCGAGCGCCGGCACGAACCGGGCGGCATTGGGCGGCACCGGCCGGTCCCGCATGCGCCCCAACCACAGTTCATAATGGGGCACGCGAACCGGGACAGGGCGGGGGACATCCACCGGGGGCGGCGGCTCCGCGGGCACAGCCTTGGCGGCCTCGATGTAGTCGAGCCGCTCGGCCAGCCAGTCCGCGTAATCCTCCAGGCCTGGCAGGGCGCGCAGGGCGGTGAGCGCCGCGCGTGTCTCAGGCTCGTAAACCGCCAGCTCCGCCAGCGAGTCGCCCTCCAGCGCCGCCTGCAGCCGGGCCGCAAACTCGTCCCACTGCTCCTTCGAGGGAAATTCGAACTGCTCCTTGATCTCCGGCGGCGCAAACAGCTCGAAGAGCACCCGGCCGGTTTCATAAAGCTCCTCCAGCGAAGGCACCTCGCCGGGCGCCGGTTCCGCCGGCACCGGCTCCTCTGCCCGCAACAAAAACGGGAGCAGCAGGCCGGCGGTCAGGGTGGGGCGGATTTTCATGGCAGGGATTCGACCCCGCCAGTCTGAGGATGTTGCCCGCCGGAGCGAGCCCGGCGTGGCAATCCGCCGTTGACCCCCTCCCGGGCCGCTCTACTTAGGACCCTCTTTTCCGGTGAACCGCGTCCATATCAAGACCTATGGCTGCCAGATGAACGAGCGCGACAGCGAGGCCGTCGCGGCGATGCTGCGCGCCCGGGGCTACCGCATCGTGGGCACAGAGGACGAGTGCGACATCATGCTGCTCAACACGTGCAGCGTGCGCGACGCCGCCGAACAGAAGGCCATCGGCAAGGCCGGCTACCTTTCCGCGCGCAAGAAAAAGCAGCCCGACTTCGTCCTCGGCATCCTCGGCTGCATGGCGCAAAACCGCGGCGCCGCGCTGCTCGACCAACTGCCCGACGTGGACCTGATCGTGGGCACGCAGAAATTCCACCAGGTGCCGGACTACCTCGACAACCTCCGGGCGGCGCGCGCGGCCGGCGTGCCGGTGGGCGAAACCATCGTGGACATCGCCGAGGAAGCCGGCTCGCAGAACACCATCCGCGAGCACGTCCTGGCGGAGAAGCAGGTCAGCGCCTTCGTCTCCATCCAGCAGGGCTGCAACATGGACTGCGCCTTCTGCATCGTGCCCAAAACGCGCGGCGACGAGCGCTCGCGGCCGATGGACGACATCGTGCGCGAGTGCGAACAGCTCGCGGCCAAGGGCGTGCGCGAGATCACCCTGCTGGGCCAGATCGTGACCAGCTACGGCCGCCGCGATTACACGCACACCGGCGGCATCTCCCCTTTCGTGCAGTTGATTGAGCGCGTCCACGCCATCCCCGGCATCGCACGCATCCGCTTCACCTCGCCGCATCCGCGCGGCTTCAAACAGGACCTGGTCGAGGCCTACGGCCGGCTGCCCAAGCTTTGTCCGTATGTGCACCTGCCGCTGCAGTCCGGCAGCAACCGCATCCTGAAGGCAATGAACCGGCCCTACTCGCGCGAGCGCTACCAGGAGATCGTGGACGCCCTCCGCGCCGTCACGCCGGACATGTATTTTTCGACCGATGTGATCGTGGGCTTCCCCGGCGAGACCGATGAGGATTTCGCGCAAACCCGCGAACTGTTCGAGGCCTGCAATTACGACATGGCCTACATCTTCAAGTATTCCATCCGCACCGGCACGGTCGCGGCGGAACTCGCCGACCAGGTGCCTGACGAGGTGAAGGAGCGGCGGAATCAAATCCTGCTCGACCTGCTGCGCGCCAATTCCGAGCGCCGCAACGCCGCCCTGCTCGGCACCGTGGAGGAAGTCCTGGTCGAGGGCCCCGACAAGACCGGCCAAAAATTCACCGGCCGCACCCGCGGCAATCGTGTGTGTGTCTTCGCCGCCGACCCGCGTCTGGTCGGCGAACTCGTGCCGCTGAAGATCGAACGCGCCTCGGTGAGCACGCTCTACGGCTCGCTGGTGCTGAGCGGCGTGGAAGTTTGAGTTTCGAGTGAAGCAACCTCATCGACCGACTTTCCACTCGTCGCCACCGGCAACTTCTACTTCAACTTTTTCCTTCAACTCCCGATGTCGCTCACCCTCGCCACCCTGATTCCCGGACTGCTGTTGCTGGCCCTGGGCGCCGCGCTGATCTCGGGACGTTCGACGGTGGGGGCCTTGCTCAAGGCGCTGCCGCGGTCCGCTGCGGCCACCTGGGTGTTCTTTGGCGCCGGCAGCCTCTGGTTTCTGCACCGGGTGTGGAATCTGTCGCCGGCCGATTTCGGCGAATACCGCACGTTGCTGACCATCTTCTTCGCCGCGGTGGCACTGCTGTCGTTCAAGTATGCGCCCGATTTTCTGGCGGTGCGCGGGCTGGCCATCCTCATGCTGCTCGCCGCGACGCCGCTGCTGGACGCCGCCTACATGGAATATGAGCAACCGCAGCGCCTGTTCATGGTGACAGCGGTCTATCTCGGCATCGCCCTCGCCATCTACCTCGGCGCCGCGCCCTACCGCCTGCGGGACTTTTTCGGCTGGCTCTTCCAACGGCCGGGCCGCAGCCGGGCGCTGGGCGCGGGTCTGGCCGCCTACGGCGCACTGCTCGTGGTGGTCGCATTCACCTACTGATGACCACGCCGAGCCAGCCGACCGCCCTGCTCATTCTCGCCGGACCCGCCGGGGTCGGCAAAAGCACGCTCTGCGACCGGCTGGTGCGGGAAGAACCGGGTTTTGAGCGCGTCATCACCGCCACCACGCGCCCGCCGCGGCCCAATGAAACCCACGGGCAGGACTATCATTTTCTCTCCGAGGCAGAGTTCGACCGGCGCCTGGCCGCCGGGGAATTTCTCGAGTGGGCCTGGGTGCACCGCAAGCACCGCTACGGCACCTTGAAAAGCGCCGTGCTCGACCGGCTGCCCCACACCAGTCTGGTCATGAACATCGACGTGCAGGGCGTGCGCAGCATCCGCGCCGCCGCGCTGGAGCTGCCGGCCCTGCGCGGCCGGGTGGTGACGATCTTCGTGGCACCCGACTCCATGGCGGTGTTGCGCGAACGCCTCGAAGGCCGAGGCCCGGTCAGCCCGGAAGAGCTGGAACGGCGGCTGCAAAGCGCGGAGCGCGAACTCGCCGAACGCGCCAGCTACGACTACCTCATCCACAGCGGGACCAAGGAGCAGGATTTTGAATCGCTGCTCGGTTATTGGCGGACGGCCCGCCAAAAGCTGACGGCCTCCTGAGCGGATCCGCGGCGGCACAACCGCCATCCCGCGCCTCGTCCGCCCGCGGGGCGCGGCCGTGCTCACGGTCCGGATACGGTTCGCGGCCGCAGGTCCGATCGACGCGGAAAGCGATTTGCTGCATCCGGACCCGGCCCCGGTGCGTAAATGTTAGCGTTCCCTCCTTCATGACCGCATCCGCGGCGTAGGGAGATCCGACCATTAACCATCATCACCTCAACCCTGTCATGAACCTGTTCATTGCCCGAACCCACCTGCGCTGCGCCCTGATCACCTCGCTGCTCACGCTCAGCGCCGTGTCCCTGTCAGCCAACTGGAGCCTTGGCTTCAAGGCCGGTCTCGCCCCCATCACCAACGGCGACGTCCACCGCGGTCTTTCCTTTGACGGCTCGGTGTTGCTCGGCCTACCGGCCGGCAGCCTGCCGGTTGATGTCCAAGCCAAGAGCTTTGGCGATGTCTACAGCAAGTTCGAAGAGATCGCTTTCGAAGCTTCGTATGCGGCGGGGGAGAATTGGACCTACACGCTGGGGCTCGGCTGGCTTTCCTCGGACGATGGCAATCTGCGTGTCGGCACCGTCGCCGGAGCGCTACCGCTCAACGGCAGCTTCAGTTCGTATGAGGATTTCGAGGTCTACGCCGGGGTGCGCTACAACTTTCGCGTCACCGAGCGCTGGAATCCCTACGTCGGGGCCCGGCTCGGCTACAAGCAGATCGACGAGATCACCGCCTCGTTCGCGGTGCCCGGCACGCCCTTCAACGAACCCTTCCGGTCTGCGCTTACCAACGCGAAGTTCTACGACGCGAGCAACGTCTGGGCCTACGGACTGCTGGTCGGCCTGGAATACAAGATCAACGACAAGTTCAGCCTCGCCCTCGAGACGGGCTACCATGGGCAGGGCAGGCTCAAGGACAACGACAGCGTCGTGGGCCTGTTGGGCTTGAACGCGCTCAACGATGAAGGCGACCTGACCTATGTGCCCGTGCGTCTTAGCCTGAACTTCCGCTTCTGATCACGACGTCTCGCGGCCCGGCCGCGAAAATGAAATACCCGGTGGTGCCCTTGGGGTGGATCATACAACACTCCCGGGGCCACCCCCGCGGATAAAAGGTGCAGGTCGCCCGCGGCCCGATCTGCCGGAGAAACTGAAATGTCGGCGGCAAAGTGCGGAACGCAAACTGGCCGATCGCGTCACCCACCGCGGAACGACGCCTGACCGGCTCAATTCCGGCGCGGGAGGTTGCGGTATTCGTCGCTGCGCCGGAGGTGGTCGCGGAGCTGCTGCTCGGTCCACTCTTCCTCCAGCAGGAGCCGGCGGTAGGTGCGGAGACCGGAGGGATCGGGTGCCCGCCGCAGCACATCTTCGTAGGCGCGCTGGATGATGCGGTCGATGCCCGGGCCGCGGAACTCCTCGCTGCGGCGCAGATGATCGCGCAGCATGCGGTCGGTCCACCCTTGGTCGATGATCAAGCTGCGGTGATAGCGCAGGCCCTCGGGATCAGGTGCCCGACCGAAAAGGTCCTCGTAGGCACGGCGCACCAGTTGATCGGGGTTGGGCGGCCGCCCGCCCCCGCGCCGGAGTTCGTAATCCACCCGGACCGCGGAGATACGGTCGTTCCAACTCACCCGGGGGTTGGGCGTGGGCCGGTGGGCCAGATCGCGGATGCTCTCCGTCACGCGCATGACATGGCCGCCAAAATTGGCGTCTTCGAAGACATACAGTTCGGCGCCGTCCTCGATGCGAATGGAGGAGATCCGGTCGTTGATCCGGCCGCCGCCATCGAACCGGCCGTTCGCCAGGTTGGGCAGTTGTTCGCCCGGATAGAGCACGAGAGAATCCCCGCGGTAGTTGGCCTGCTCGTAGAGGATGATGCGCGGACCAGCCCGCGGGGCTTCACGGGTTGGTGCGCGGCCGGGTTGCGCCTGAGCCCCGGCCAGAAAAAGCCCCAGGCACAGAACGATGATGGTTTTCATGCTCCTTGGGACGTCGCCCGCCGGCAAAATATTCAACCGTCCAGCTCAGGCCTCCAACTGCGGCCGGATCGCCTCGGGCCAGTCGATGTGGAAGAACTTGCCGCGGGGCTGGTCGGTGCGCTCGTAGGTGTGGGCGCCGAAGTAGTCGCGCTGGGCCTGGAGCAGGTTGGCGGGCAGGCGGGCGGAACGGTAGCCGTCGTAGTAGGCGAGGGCAGACGCGAAGGTCGGCACCGGGATGCCGTTCTCCGCCGCGAGGGCCACAACCTTGCGCCAGTTGGCCTGCGCCCGCTGGATGGTCCGGTTGAAGTAAGGATCGAGGAGGAGATTCGCGAGCTTGGCGTCCTTCGCAAAGGCCTCGGTGATTTTTTGCAGGAAGGCCGCCCGGATGATGCAACCGCCGCGCCAGATCTGGGCGATCTGGCCGAAATTCAACTTCCAGTTGTATTCCACCTGGGCGGCGCGCATGAGCTGGAAGCCCTGCGCGTAGGAACAAATCTTCGAGCAGTAGAGCGCGTCGTGGATGGCCTGGATGAGGGCGGTCTTTTTCGCGGCGGAAACTTTTTCCACCTTCGGTCCCTTGAGGACCTTGGACGCAGCCACGCGCTCTTCCTTGATGGCGGAGAGGCAGCGCGAGAAGACGGATTCGGCAATGGTCGGCGCGGCGACGCCCATGTCGAGGGCGTTGACCGAGGTCCACTTGCCCGTGCCTTTCTGGCCGGCGGTGTCGAGCACGACATCGACAAAAGGTTTCTTCGTGACGGGATCGGCCTGCTTGAGGATGTCGGCCGTGATCTCAATGAGGAAGCTGTCGAGCGCGCCTTGGTTCCACTTGGAAAAGATCGCGCCCATCTCGGCGGGCTTGAGGCCGAGGAGCCCCTGCATGAGGTCGTAGGCCTCGCAGATCATCTGCATGTCGCCATACTCGATGCCGTTGTGGACCATCTTCACATAGTGGCCCGCGCCATTTTCGCCGATGTAAGCCGTGCAGGGCACGCCGCCTTTGACGGGTTTGCCGGGCGCGGCACCGAGGATCGGCTTGCCGGTCTTGCGGTCCACCTTGGCGGCCACCGCTTTCCAGATGGGCTCGAGTTCCTTGAAGGCGGCCTTGTCGCCGCCGGGCATGAGGGACGGACCGAAGCGCGCGCCTTCCTCACCGCCGGAGACGCCGGAGCCGATGAAGCGGAGGCCTTTTTCCTTCAGCGCTTTTTCCCGGCGGATGGTGTCGGTCCAGAGGGCGTTGCCGCCGTCGATGATGATGTCGCCGGGCTCGAACAGGGCGGCGAGACCGTCCACGACGGCATCGGTGGCGCGGCCGGCCTGCACGAGGATGATGGCCTTGCGGGGGCGGGCGAGGGATTGGACAAATTCCTCAAGGGTCTTGGTGCCGACCAGCCCGCCGGGTGTGTGCGGGTTCTCGGCCACAAACTTGTCCGTTTTTTCCGTGGTGCGGTTGTAAACCGAGATTTGGAAACCGTGGTCGGCGATGTTGAGCGCCAGATTCTGGCCCATTACGGCGAGACCGATGAGCCCGATATCAGAGTGTGTTTTGGCCATAAATGAAGCCTACAGCTAGGCGACCGGCCGCCTGAACACCAATCTGATTTTGCCCAATGACAGGAATTCACGCCGGACAGACCGGGGCCGGGCCGGGCGCAACCGGTCGGCTAGCGCTGCTTGTTCTGGTAGCTGCCCTTGCTGGGGAAGAAGTTGGCCAGTTTTTCCACCACCGGGGTCGCCCAGTCCGGCTCGTTGCGCTCGTAGATCCACTGGAAGCCGATGACCGTCACCAACACAAAGACGATGGCCCCGAGAATGGCTTTGTTCATGCCCGCGATTTTTTTGATCAAAATCACGGCGGCGATAAAAATGGCCACGGCCAGGGCGGCCTTGAGCCAAAACTGCATCGGCACCTTTTGCAGTTTTTCCATGGCGGTGGCGGCAAGCAGCATCATGGCGGCCAGTGTGGCCGGAAGCCGGGCGGGTTTCGAGGCGAAACCGCACGCGCGCGGGCTTTAGCGTTTTTTTGCCGCCGGCCGGGGCCTATTGGTAGCTGGCCGCGCGCCCCAGGTAGTTGAGCATCCAGATCTCTTTCCAGACCCGGTAACGGCCGGCTTGGGAGATTTTTCCGAACTCCTCCCGTTCGGGCTGCGGATTAAGGAAACCGAGCCGGGTGTTGAGCTGGTCGAGCTCGTGTTGCTGGGCATTGAGGTCAACCAACGGATCGGTGGCAAAGGCCGCCAGCTTCTCGGCGCCCAGCCGCGCGCGGTGCCGGGCGAGGAGCCGGGCCAGCGAACGGCGCAGCGGCCGCCGCTCCACAAACCAGTGCTCCGGATAGAACCCGGCGAAGGGGATGTGGAAATTGTCGGTCACAAACCGGCTGCCATCCGCCGTGAGCGACGTGATGGAAAAACACACGCCGATCACCCCGCGCGCCTGGGGCAGGAAGGTCACCTGGATGCGGGTGGTCGCCGCGGCGTCCTGATAGACCGAGACGCGCAGATAGATGCCGCCGCCGATCTCGGCCTTGAGCGCCTGCACGGGCTTGAAGCCCTGCGCCCGCAGCCATTCGCGGATCCGCAGCAACCGGGGCTGGGTCGGCCACTCCTCGCCGCCGGGATTGGGCGTGTAACGGGGAAACAGCGGCAGGGGGCTCACGCTCAGGGCCTGGATGCCGAGCCAGTTGTAAAGCGTTTCACCCAGCAGCCAGAGCAGCAAAAACACGATGACCAGCGCCCCGTAAGGCCGGTCGATCAGGCCGAAATCGAGGCAGAGGTGGGCCGCGCCAAAGCCGAAAATCAGCCAGCGCAGCCAGCGCTCCAGGATCGCCACCACCGGGGAGCCGAGCCGCTGGTTGAGCTGCGCCAACGCGAGCGAAAGCACGATGGCGCCAAGGATGAAGTAGGTGGGCTGCACGGCAAAAAGGCACCGGCACGACTGCGCCGGATCCGAAGACGGAAAACGAAAATCAGCTCAGCCGGACCGGCATGATGACGCAGATGAAGTTTTCCAGCGTTTTGAAGACGCCGGGGCTGACCTCATCCTTCACCTCAAAAAAGACCTCGTCCTTCGTCAGCGCCCGCAGCGGATCCATCAGGAACGCCGGGTTGAAGGCCACCTGCAGGTCGGGCCCGCTGTAGCCGATCGCCATGGACTCGTGCGCCTCGCCGAAGTCCGGGCTTTGCGCGGTGATTTCCAGCAGGTTGCTGGACAGCTTGATCTTCACGGAATTCGACTTCTCGGAGCAGACCAGCGCGGCACGGTGGACGCACTGGAGGAGGAGTTCGCGCTCCAGCTTGATGCGCTGGTGGGTTTCCTTCGGGACGACCTGCTGGTAGTTTGGGTAGTTGCCCTCGACGACCTTCGAGTAGAGGTAAACGCTGTCCACCAGGCCGCTGCTGTCCTTGTCGGTCGCGATCTGGAAGGCCGCGCGGCGCTCGTTGAAGCTGATTTTCAGCTTCTCGCCCTTGTCGAGCAGGCGGAGCAGTTCGTTGACGGTCTTGGCGGGCAGGATGATCGCCCCGGCGCTGCCGGCGGGAACTTCCATGTCCTTGGCGATGAGGGCGAGGCGACGGCCGTCGGTGGCGACGAGCGTGAGCTTGGCGTCCTTGAAATTGAAATACACGCCGTTGAGGATGTAGCGCGTCTCGTCGCTCGACTGCGCGTAGGCCACGCTCTTGAGCATGGCGGTGAGCTCGGCCTGCTCGAGGGTGCACGATTTTTCGTCCCCAAACTCGGGCAACGGCGGGAACTCTTCCTTGCCGATGCCCATGATGCGGAAGTTGGAACCGCCGGAGGCCAGCTTCACCTGGTGGTTGGGCGAGGCGTCCACCGACACGTCCACGTTGGGCAGCTCACGGACGATGGTGGCGAGGCGCTTGACCGGCAGGGTCACGGCGCCGGTTTCCTTCACCTCGGCCTTGATCTTGCAGCGGATGCCGAGGTCGAGGTTGGTGGTCGTGAGCGAGATCTGGTCCTTTTCCGCCTCGATGAGCACATTGCTCAGGATCGGCATGGTGGCCTTGGAGCCGACCACGTTGAGCACCTGGGCCAGGCCGTTGGCGAAATGATCGCGGTTGATTTTGAATTTCATGGATGCGGGGCGGGACTGTCCTGAGAGAAGTTAACAAAGTCTAAAAGAATACATCTTCAATAAGTAATTACAGCCGTATCAGTATGCCGGGCCAAGAAGACCAACAACCGGCCCTGCGTCAGGGGCAACCGGGCCGCCAAAAGGCCGGTGAAAAACCTGCCGGTTTCGGCCAATAACCCCGGGGTTATTCGCAGGACGCGACTTGTTGGCAGGTTGCACGGATATTGTTCACGCCAAATCCCCGCCGGTGCCGGCCGCGGGGGCGCCCGCCGCCGGTTTTTGCCGCAAATGCCGGATGATGCCGTAGAAGACATAACCCAGGGTGGCGCAGACCAGGGCGATCTCCTTGAACAGCACGACGCCGCCTATGCCGACAAGGACGAGAATGAAGGGCACGAGCTTTGTCTTCGTCTGCAGGTCGATGTTCTTCCCGCTGGGATAGCGGATGGTGCTGACCATGAGGACGGCGATCAGCCCGAGGAGCGGCGGCAGGGCCAGCGCCCAGCGTTGCAGCGAACGGTCGGTCTCGGCGAGATGCAGCAGGAAGAGCACGAGGGAGACGATGGTCACCGCCGCCGCCGGCACCGGCAGGCCGATGAAGTCCTTCGTCTTGTAGCGGGCATCCCGGTGGAGCAGGGGGTTGGTGATGACGTTGAACCGCGCGAGCCGGATCGCCGCGCACAGCAGGTAAACAAAGCCGAGGAACCAGCCGATGTTGCGGAACACCTCATAGCCCTGCGTCGGCGAAAGGATGAGGAAGAAAACCATCAGCGCCGGCGCGATGCCGAAGGAGATGACGTCCGCCAGCGAATCAAACTCCGCCCCGAAGAGCGACTCGCGCCCACCCATGCGCGCCAGCCGGCCGTCCAGCATGTCGAAGGCGGCCGCGCCGAAGATGAACCAGACGGCCGCGCGGTAGTGGCCGGCGGAGGTCTGCCCGAGGTAGGCACCGCCGGTGGTCTCGGCGAGACGGGCCTGGATGCAGTGGATCACCGCCACGAAGCCGCAGAACAGGTTGCCCGCCGTCATCAGGTTGGGCAGGAAATAAATCCGGCTCGCCTGGGCGACATGGTAGGGGTTCTGCGGATCGTCGGAATCCGGCGGGGGAGGGGTCTCGGGCATGGCGGTTTACTTCTTGGTGAGGCTTTCCAGGTATTTCCAGAACTTCGAATGCTGCTCGACCAGTTGCTGCTCGGAGACCGGCAGCTTGTTGCGGAGCAGGAAGTCCTCGAGCGAGTTTTTGTGCAGGATGTAGTGCGTGTGGAGCGTCTCGCCCTGCACCATGAAGTAGAACCGGTGGTCGCCGGCGCGCAGCCGGTAGAACTCCTTGCCGCCGCGGTGAAAACGCCCCAGCGGCTCGCGGGGATTGGCGAGGTCCGCCGGCTTCAGGTTGCTGATCGGCTCGATCAACCCCAGTTGGGTCAGTTGATCGAACTGGTTCAGTTCCCGCAGGCTCTGCTCGGAGAAAGTGACTTGATACATTTTAGGATGTTCGGGCGGTGGTGTAACCCGTGGCGGGCTTCGGCGTCATGACCTGCAACCACCACAAAGATACAACCCAATAACCCATGAAAACATCTCTCTTATCCCCGCGCCTCATTGCAGCAACGCTATTCATCGCCACCGGCCTGACCGCCACCGCCCAGGTCAAGTCCCCCCGCGTCGACGAAGCCCGCCGCGAATCCATCCTCAAGCAGTTTGACCGCGACGGCGACGGCAAGCTCAGCCCCGCCGAGCGCGCCGCCGCCAGGGCCCACATGGAGCAGCGCATGCGCACCCGCATGGAAAAGCAGCTCGAGCGCCTGAAGGCGGTTGATACCGACGGCGACGGGAAGATCAGTGATGCCGAGTGGGCTGCCGCCCGCGAGCAGATGCAGGCCTGGCGCCAGGAGCACGGCCCGAAGGCCGGCAAAAAACAGGACTGATTCAGACTTACCCAAAGAAGTGACCACAAGGTAGGGCCCGACCTTCGGGCGGGCCTGTCCGCCGAAACCTTGGTGAAGGCGGGCCGCTCGGAGATCGGCCCCTACCCGGCTCAGGTCTGTCGTCACTTCATTCGTATAGGGTCCGATACCCCGAAGCTTGCTCCGGGGTTGTTTGTTTCAGCTCCGGACGGCGGCGCCCGCGGGCCCGCCGTCTTTCGTGTTCCCATCCGCCGGCCTTGGGCCACACTGTGGCCATGCCCGTCACCCTTTCCGACATTCGCGCCGCGCGCCGGCGCATCGCCGGCAGCGTCATCGTCTCGCCCTGCCCGGAATCGATTCCGCTCTCCGAGATCACCGGCGCGCGCATCGTCTGCAAACTCGACAACTTCCAGCGCACCGGCTCGTTCAAGGAACGCGGGGCGCGCAACGCCCTGCTGCGGCTGCCGCCCGCCGCCCGCCGCCGCGGCGTGGTGGCGGCGAGCGCCGGCAACCACGCGCTGGGCCTCGCCTACCACGGCAAGCTCCTCGGCATCCCCGTCACCGTGGTGATGCCGGAATACGCGCCGCTCATCAAGATCACCACCTGCCGCCGGCTCGGCGCCAACGTCCTCGTCGAGGGCCGCGACTTCATCGCCGCCCGCGCCCGCGCCGATACTTTGGCCGCGGCGCACGGCTACACCTACATCCACGGGTTTGACCACCCCGACATCATCGCCGGGCAGGGCACCATGGGGCTCGAAATCCTCGAGCAGGTGCGCGATGTCGATGCCATCGTGTGTCCCGTGGGCGGCGGCGGGCTCATCGCCGGACTCGCGCTGGCGGTGAAATCCCTGCGTCCCCGGGTGCGCGTCATCGGCGTGGAAAGCACCGCCACCGGCAACTACGCCGCCGCCCTGCGGGCGGGCAAACCGGTCCTGCGCCCGCGCCGGCCCACGCTGGCCGATGGTCTCGCCACGCTGACCGTCGGCGCCAACGCCTTTGCGCTCGCGCGCCGCCACGTGGACAAGGTCGTGAGCGTCGGCGAGGACTGGATCGCGCTGGCGATCCTCCGGATGGTGGAGCTGGAAAAAACCGTGGTCGAGGGCGCCGCCGCCGCGCCGCTCGCCGCGATGATGGCGGGCCGGTTGCCCGAGCTGCGTGGCAAGAAGGTCGTGCTCGCCGTCTGCGGCGGCAACATCGACCCCGCCATCCTCAGCCGCATCATCGAGAAGGGCCTCGTGCACGACGGCCGCCTCACGCGGTTCACCGCCGTCATCAGCGACCGCCCGGGCGGCCTCGCACAGTTGACGCGCGTCATCGCCGAGAGCGGCGCGAGCATCAAGGACATCGCCCACGACCGCGCCTTCAGCGGCCCCGACGTCTCCGCGGTCAACGCCGTGTGCACCGTGGAAACCCGCGACCACGCCCACATCGCCGCCCTGCGCCGCGCCCTGAAGAAAAACGGCTTCCCGCTCCTCGTGGCGAAGTGAAAAGGGGTAGGGGCGTTTATCCCTAAACGCCCGTTTCCCATGTCATTCCCCCAACGCAAATCCCTGCCGCATGCGGTGCCGCCCTGGGTGAAGGACGGTGCCACGTATTTTTTCACCCAATGCCTGCAGGACCGCACCCGGTCCGATTTGGTGCGGGCGGAAACGGCGGGCGCCCTGTTGGCGGCGGTGCGCAATTATCATGATCGTCAAATCTGGTTCATGCGCTTGTTTTTGCTCATGCCCGATCATCTGCATGCGCTGGTCTCGTTTCCCGCCGGCCAATCCCTGCGCGTGGCCTGGAGCAGTTGGAAGCGCTACACGGCAAAGACGACCGGCGTGATCTGGCAGCGCGATTTTTTCGAGCATCGCCTGCGGTCGCACGAATCGTGGGAGCAGCGGGCACGCTACATTCGCGAGAATCCCGTGCGCAAGGGATTGGTGACCGAAGGCGGGTTGTGGCCGTGGTATTTTGAACCATGAGAAATCACGGACGACCACGGGCGGTTAAGGATAACCGCCCCTACCGAAGGGACGCGCAGCCAAAACGTAAAATGGTAGGGGCGGTTATCCTTAACCGCCCGGTTATTGCCATTTTTTCCCTCCTCCTCCTCACCGGCTGCCGCACGTTGCCGCCGCCGGCCGCCGAGCGCACGGGCGAGGAAATCATCGTGGCCGGGCAGTATTTTCCGGCCGGCACGCGCGTCGTCACCTGGCACGAGCCCGGCGGCTACAACGCCTACCAGCCGGTGCTGGCGCCCGATGGCAGCGTGCGGCCGAAGAACCACGGCCTGCGGCGGGCCGATCCCGCCGGACCCGAGCCGGCCGAACCGCCCGACCTCGCCGGCCTCCGCGACATGGTGGACCAGTTCGTCCTCCACTACGACACGCTCGGGCTCAGCGGCCGCTGCTTCGACATCCTCCAAAACCGCGGCCTGAGCGTGCACTTCCTGCTGGATGTGGACGGCACTGTTTACCAGACGCTCGATCTGCAGGAGCGCGCCTGGCACGCCACGATCGCGAACAACCGCTCCATCGGCATCGAGATCGCCAACCTCGGCGCCTATCCGGTGGGCGAGAAAAATCCCTTCGCCGTCTGGTATGTGGCCGATGAAGCGGGCGGGGTGCGCCTGTCGCCGCCGTTGGAGAACCCGCGCATCCGAACGCCGGATTTCATCGCGCGGCCGGCCCGCGCGGAACCGGTCACCGGCATCGTGCAGGGCAAGGAGCTCGTGCAATACGATTTCACGCCCGAGCAATACGCCGCGCTGATCAGGCTGACGGGCGCGCTCCACCGCGTGTTTCCCAAGATCCGGCTCGATTACCCCCGCGACGCCGACGGCGCGCTGCTTTTGGAAAAAATGCCCCAGGCCGCGTGGGCGGAGTTTGGCGGCGTCATCGGCCACTTCCATATCCAGGACGACAAGGTGGATCCGGGTCCGGCGTTGCAGTGGGACCGGCTGATCGCGGAGGCGCGCAGATTGCAGCAGTGAAGCCAACCCGGCTTTGCCCGCAGAAAACTCAGCCCATTATCCCGGTTCACATGCAGTGCGGTTACCGAAAAAATTAAGTTCAAAGACACCGGTGCATTCAGCCGTGCTTATAAAACTTGGCTTACACTGAGTTCATTATTACCTAAAGGCTCAGCACCCCCACCGAAATAAACCGCTCTCCCAGGGACATTTTTAACATGCATCAATAAAACGGATCGGAAAAATACTATGTCTGAACTCAAATTCCTACCTTGGCGATTTGTCAGCGGGGCCCTTGCCGGCGCATGCTTTGCAGCGACGATTCAGATAGTTACAAAAAACGTTCTATCGAGCAGTCTGTTTGCTGCGGTTGTATGTTTCGCGTTCGCCGTTCCTATGCTCGTGGCATTTTTCTTCTACCCCCCGTCTTTCCTCAGAAAAAAGAGGAAGGTTTCAGTAGAGTTTACAGCACCTTCCACCTTCTCTATCTTTTCTCGTTTATATCCGCTTTTGCGGGACTAGGTCTTCTGTTTTTCAGCTTCGGTCTTATTCCCGGCGTCGCCTATCTACTCGCCGTGCTTGTCGCCCGATGGATCGTCGTTGCTGGCTCAGCTCATCGAGCTCACGAGAATGGTTTCCGCTGAAAAGCCTAAGAAGGTGCCAGAACCAACTTCCTTACCTGTCACGCCTCATGCTTGCTTACGAGTCGCGCAACTGCAGCACGTGGCCCATCTCGCAGGTTGAGCAAAATGCCTGATCCTCGTCTCGTTCCTTGCACACGAAGACGCATCGATTTGCACGATTACGATGCGGTCTTCGCCGCCGGCGGCTGCTTCGTCTTCGCATTGCGGCTGCATGAGCGATTCCACTGGAATATTCGAGGCATTCGCACGCCGACCCATGTCTGGGGAGTGAAAGACGGCAGGGGAGTCGATGTTCGCGGCACGTGTCCCGAAGTGGTTCTTGCGGCGTTCGCGTGCGGCTGTGATGCGGCTCCACCTATCATGGATTTTAGTGTTGCTGATGTGCGAGCTGAGATTGCGAAGAAAGGGTATCCTCCTGATCTCTTGGAAGAGTTGCGGTTATTGGCTGATTGTATCTTCGACACGCATGAGCGGTATGCCTCAGTGCGTCCTCCAAAACCTGAAGTTGCTGCGCTCTTCGCAAAAAAGAGCTAATTGGAAAGCCAACGGGGCTGTTAGGTGTTAGATATATCGGAGCAGAGATTGCTCAGCAGGAATCGGGTGATTTTTTGCGGCCGAAGGCCGGATCGATGTTCAGCCGCGCGGTTGCCGCGATGGAGGGCAGGGTGGCGAGGCACACCCAGACAAAAAAGTTCACGTAGCCGAGCTTTTCCTGGATCCAGCCCGCGGCCATGCCCGGCAGCATCATGCCCAGTGCCATGAAGCCGGTGCAGATCGCGTAGTGGGCTGTCTTGTGCGCGCCGTCCTGCGCCACATACATCATGTAAACCATGTAGGCGGTGAAACCGAAGCCGTAGCCGACCTGCTCGATCACCACCGCGCCGCCGATCAGCCACGGGCTCACGGGCTGCCCGAGCGCGAGGAAGACGAACACCACATTCGGCGCCTGGATGGCGGCGAGCATCGGCCACAGCATCCGCCGCAGCCCGCACCGCGAAATCACCCAGCCGCCGGCCAGCCCGCCGATCGTGAGCGCGAGCACCCCGACGGTCCCGTAAACGATGCCCACCTGCTGCGTGGTCAGGCCCAGCCCGCCGGCGTCCCGCGGATCGAGCAGGAAGGGCGTCACCAGCTTCACCAGCTGGGCCTCCGCCAGCCGGTAGAGCAGCAGGAAGCCGAGGATGATGCCGAGGTCCTTGCGCCGGAAAAACGTGGCAAACGCCGCCCACCAGTCCGCGCCAGCCGTCGGTGCCGCGCGCACCGCGTGGTCCGCCGCCGGCCGCGGCAGCAGCCAGGCGTGATAAAGCGCGACGAGCAGAAATCCCGCCGCCAAGGCGCCAAACACCAGCGACCAGGCGGTGGCGACATCGCCGGTCACACCCTGCAGCCAGCCCGCCAGCCACACGAGTCCGCCCTGGCCGGCGATCATCGCCACGCGGTAAAACGTGCTGCGCACGCCGACAAACGCCGCCTGTTGGTCGGACCGCAGCGCGAGCAGATAAAACCCGTCCGCCGCGATGTCGTGCGTCGCGGAGGCAAAGGCCAGCAGCCAGAACATCACGAGTGTGGCTTGGAAGAAAACGGGCGCGGGCAGCGCCAGCGCCACGGCCGCGAAGCCCGCGCCCACCGCGAGCTGCAGCCCCCAGATCCACCGGCGCTTGGTGCCGAGCAGCTCCACCAGCGGCGACCACAGCGGCTTGATGACCCACGGCAGGTAGAGCCAGCCCGTCCAGAACGCGATGGCCGTGTTGGAAATGCCGAGGTTCTTATACATCACCACCGACAGCATCATCGCCGCCACAAACGGCAGCCCCTGCGCGAAGTAGAGCGTGGGAATCCAGCGCCAGGGACTCGGGGATTTTTCGGTCGGGCCGTCCATCAGATGGCGCGAACCGTGAAGGTCGTCCCGCCGCAGCGCAACGCCGGAGCGGAGCGCTTACGGCGCGAGCTTCAGCTCGCGGATGAAGGTGTCGGCCTCACGCATGGATTTTTCCATCTCGGCGATGAGGGTGGAGATGTCGCCCTGCAGGCTGCGGTTGGTGGCGTCGAGGGCGCGGAGCGATTGGGCGTTGAGGTTGTGTTTCAGGAAGAGCACCTGGTCGCGGAAGGTCACGAGCACGGGCTCCATGCGCGCGGCGGCGCGGCGCATGGTGGCCATGAGGTCGGTGTAGCGGGTGCGGGTGGCGGCGAGCTGCTCCTGGCTGCGCGTGCGCAACTCGGGGTTGTTGTAAAGCGCGAGCTCGTTGCCCCACTCCTCGAAGAGCGCGGTCGCCACGGCATCGATCGCGGCGATGCGCTCGTGCACGGCCTTGGCGCGCGTCTCGCTGCGCTTCAACTGCGCGTTGAGCTCGTCGTATTTCTTGCGCAGTTCGCCGCCCTCGACGCGGGTGACGGCCAGAAAGGCCTGCAGGGAGTCGGCAAACTGCTCCTTCGCGTCGGCCTGCGCTTCCTGCGCCTTCTCCACGCGGGAGACGAGGATGTCGCGCTTGGCGTAGCCGGCCTTCTCCATGGCGCCGTAGTAGGCGGACCGGCAGCCGCCGGTAATGAACAAAGCGGGCAACAGGAGCAGGGGCAGCAGACGTTTCATGGTGGAAGGATAAGGCAGGGCGGAACGGGCGCAAGCTGCGGAAGCGAGGGCGGGCCGCGTTCAGAACGGGAAGCCGACGGAGAATTGCACCGTGCCGCGCGGATCCAGCGGGCGGCGGTTCAGGTTATGGCCGTATTCCAGGCGGATGGGGCCGATGAGGGTGTTGTAGCGCAGGCCCAGCCCGACGGACGCGAGTTTTTCGGTGAACGGATAATCGCCCAAGGCCACGGCCGTGCCGAGCGCGTCCACAAACACGACGGCCGACAACGTGGAGGTGAGCGCCTGTTCCAGCTCCAGGTTGAGCTGCATGTAGCTTTGCGCGCCGATGAACTGGCCGTTGTCCGCCCGGGGGGCGGCCTCGCCGCGCTGGTAACCGCGGATGGAGCTGTCGCCGCCGGGGTAAAAACGCACGTTGACGGGGAGCGCCGCGCCGGGCCGCGCCCCCTCGGTGGTGATCACCGCATGCGTGAAGCCGGCATGCACCCAGCGGTTGCGCCCCCAGGCGGTGTGATAGGAGGTGTCAAGGGTCAGCCGCTGGTAATCCACGTCGCCGCCCAGCCACCGGCTGGCGGCCTCTGTTTGCAAAAACACCTGGTAACCGCGCCGGGGCCGGAGCGGATCGTCGCGCTGGTCGCGCAGCCAGCCGATTTCCACGCTGGCGGCGTTGGCCCGCACGGCGTCGCTCATCCGGGTGGCGAGTTCGTTTTCGGTGTTGCGCAACTGCCGGAAGGTGTAGCCCGTCGTCAGGCTGTGGCCGCGCCCGCGGCCGAGCGGCCAGCGCAGGGCGGCGCTCGCACCGTATTCCTGCCGGAGAAAGGCCAGCTCCTCGCGGCGCAGGCCGAAGAGGCGCAGGCTGCCGTCCACCGCGCTGCCGAAGAGTTCCGGCACGGTGTGCAGGTGCTCGGCCTGCGAACCCTTCATCGACTGCACGAGCCGCAGGGAGGCTGTCTGGGCGCGGCCGAAGACGTTGTGGTGGCGCAGCTCCACGCCGCCGCGCAACTGCTCGTAGCTGCCGTAGCCGAAAAGCAGATTCACTTCCTGCCGGCGGCCTTCGCTGACCACAAAATCAAGGTCGCGGGTGTCGTCCGGCCCCGGGGTGTAAACCGCCTCGATCCGGTCAAACACGCCCAGCCGGGCCAGCCGGGTCTGCGCAAAATCCACGCGGATGGGATTCAGCAGCTCACCGGGGCCGATCCGCACGGTGCGGCGCAGCAGCGGCTCGTGCGTGTGGCGGTTGCCGGTGAAATTGATGGCACCGATCCGCACCTGCGGGCCGGGGGCGATGTGGGCGGTGACGGTGACCCGGCGTTCGCCGGCCGCTTCCGGCGCGGCGTCGGGCACGAGCCGGATCTGCACCTCGGGATAACCCTGTTGGTAATACCAGCGGCGCAGCGTGGTGCGGACATCCTGCCGCCAGGGCGAGGACCAGGGCGCGCCATCGGGCGGATCCAGCACGTCGGGCGGGGCGCTGCCGTCGGCGATCTCATAATGCAGCGCCGCCACGCGCCAGGGCAGCCCTTCCTGCACCACGACCGACAAATCGACGCGCCCCGTCGCGCCATCGGTTGCCAGGTGGCCGAGGGTGACGGTGGCCTCGGCGTAACCGCGTTGCCGGAGTTCCGCCTGCAGGTTGCCCAGCGCGCGGTTGAGCCGGCCGGGCGAGTAGATGCGGCTTGAGGCGAGGGTGACCAGCATCGTGTCGCCGACGAAAAACTCCCGCGCCGCCTCCGGCGGGACGGCCTGCAGGCCCGTGAACGCGATGTCGCGCAGCAGGAAGCGCGGGCCGCGTTCCACGCTGAAGCGCAGGGCCGCCGCCGCCAACGGCCGGGGCAGCGGATGTTCGAGCCGCGCGTCGAACCCGTGTTCGATTTGGGCACCCTCCGTGGTGGTGATAAGCGCCGTGATCCGGGCGGCGGGATGGCCCTCGTCGGTGAGCTGCGAAAACAGGATGAGGGCGGCATCCTCGATCGCGCTGGCATCCAGCGCCGCGCGGCGCTGCTCGCCCAGCAGGAGCTGCAGGTTGTTTCGCGCCCGGAGGTTTTCCAGCGGACCGAGGCCGCTGACGCGGATCTCGGCCGCGGGCAGCAGGGCGGCGCAGGCGAGCGCGAGGCCGACGAGGAGGAGACGGCTACCGGTTCGCATCGGCGCCCTCCCGGCGGTAAACGTGCCACTTCACCGTGGCGTTGTAGCTGTCGAATTCGTCGTATTCGCCGATCAGCGACCAGCGGTCGTCCAGCCGGTAGGTGATGGTGTAGGTCTCGCGGCCCTGCTGCGAGATGCGTTCGCCGCTCACGATCTCGAGGCGCGAGGCATCGCCTGCGCCGCCCAGGCTGCGGAAGATGCCGCGGCCGACGTAGGCGCCCAACTGCGTCAGCCTCCGGCCGCCCTGCTCGAGGCCGAACTGGCTGGCGGGGGTTTGCCCGGTCATCACGAGCAGCAGCACCGCACTGGGGTCGAGCGGAGGATTCGAGGTGAAGGCGAGGGAGGGATTGTCCGGCGCACCGGTGAGGGCGAGGCGCAGTTCGTGGTTTTGCCGGCGGGAAGTCGCGTGGAGGTTGAGCACCGGCGTGTAGGGATCGGATTCGCGCAACTGCACCGAGCCGCGCTGCACGGCAAAGGTGGCGAAGGGGAAGAAGATCCGGCCCTCGTCCACCGTGAGTTCGCCGACGGCACGGGGATCGCCCAGCGTGCCGCCGAGGTTGAACTGGGCGGAGGCGGTGCCGTGAAACACCGGGGTGCGGGCGCGCAGGGCGCGTTGGCCGCGCACCTCGACGGCCAGCGGCCAGTCGGCGAAGGGCGCGGCCTCCACCGCAAAGTAGGGCGGGGGCTGCGCCACGCCGCGCGGACCGGTGGGCAGCAGCCCGGCGAAATCCGCGAGCACCAAGCCGTCGCGCAGATTGACGAGGCCCGACACGCGGGTAACCCCGCCGTCCGTGTGGGCCCGGAGGTCAAGGTCGCTGCGCACCAGCAGACCGGCGCGCCGGACCAGCGGCACGTTTTCCCCGCGCAGGGCAAGGTCGATCTCCGGCGCGGCCCCCGGCGGCAACGTCACCGCGCCCTGCAGCAGGACCGCTTCGCCGCCGATCACGCCGGAGAAGGCGTCCACTGTGATGGTGTGCCCGGCGAAGGCCAGCGTGGCGGTAATGTCCTGCACGACGCCGAGCGCGGGGATCGGCCGCGTGGCGCCGCCGGCTAGGTGCAGTTGACCTTGCAGCCGGCCGCCGGGCGCCAGGTCGAGCCGGGCCGTGAGCAGGCCTTGGGCCGCGATGAACGCCGGCAGCCGGCGCGCCAGCGGCGTGAGATCGGCGCCGGGGATTTCCAGCCGACCCGAAGCGTGGCGCCAGTCGAAGGAACGGTGGTCCTCCCACAAACTTCGCCAGAGGCTGCCGCTCATCGGCGACTCCAGCTCGGCGCGGATGGGTTGGCCCTCGATGTTGGCGGTGAAGGTTTGCAGGCGGATGGTATCCAGCCCGGCTTCCGCGTGCAGGCGCAGGTCGGTCACCTCCGGCAGGCGTCCGGCCCAGCGGCCCGCCGGCGCCCGCAGGGTGGCGATCTCCACCTGCAGCGAACCCGCCGGGTTTTGCAGGGTGCCGCGCAGGTCGGCCCGCGCGGTGGCGTGCTGCAGCTCCAACCCCGCCGGCTTCGCCAGCGCGGCCCAGAGCGGTGAATCCGGTTCGCTCACGGCCCGCAGCTCCAGCGGCGCGGCTTGGTCAAATTCCCAGCGCACGATGCGGCCGGCCTGCGGCACGAGTCGCAACGGCAGCCGGCCCGTGGCTTCGGTGAGCAGCCGGTCTCCCTCGGTGACCTTGAGGGCGGTAAGCTGCACGCCGCCGGCATCGCCGGTGGCGCTCAGGTTTACCCGGGCGGATTGCGCCGGCAGTTGGATTTCTCCTTCCAAGCCAAGGGTGAAGGCCAGCACGCCGTCGGTGCCGGTCTGACCGCCGGCCTCCAGGCGGGTGAGATACCAAGCCGGGCCCGGGAGTTGCAGCCACGCGGCCAGCCAGGCGGACTCCAAGTGTTGCGTTTGCACCCGGAAGGACGGGCTCGCGCTGCCAACGGCGGCGAGGGTGAGCGAACGCGTGCCGCCGCGCAGTTCCAGCCCGGTGAGTTCCGGCACCGGCGCCCACGCGAGCCGGACAGGCGCGACCAGTTGCAGCGGCTCCATCCCGGCGAGCGTCAGTTGCAAGGTCTGCAATTCCACCCGGCCGGCATCGGCATGGCCGCCAAACTGCAGGGTGGAGGTTTCCGTTTCGGCCGTGCCGGAAAAAGCTTCGGCCACCGGTCCGGTTCCCTGCCAGGCCAAGGCCAGCCGGACGGGCTTGAGCGGACCGGCTTGCAGCTCGTTGAGCGTGACCCGACCGGCATGGCGTGGCGCCGCGAGCGGGCCGCTGAGCGTGGCGCTCAGCTCGGCGCCGGTCCAGCGCAGTTCGTCGGGCAGCCAGCGGGCGAGCCAGCCGGGTTGAAAGGAGCCGTCCAGTTCCACGGCCTCCAGCTCGCGGGTGGAAAGATCAAGCGCGCCGCGGGCGGTGAACCGGCTGGCCGGGCCGGCTTGCAGCTCGAGGCGGGAGATTTCGAGCCGCGGCCATTGCAGCGAACTGCGGACCGTGGCGCGGGGCAGGGTGAAATCGCGCCACGCGAAGTCCTGCACGTCGAAGGCAAGATCTTGGCGCAGCGCGGCGGGTTCGCCGCTGACGGTGATGGTGCCCTTGGCGCGGCCTTGCGCTTCGCCCCAGGGCAGTTGGGCGAGGTCGGCGGAAAATTCGAGGCGGGCGGGTTCGCCGCGCATTTCGCCGTCGAAACCCAGCACAACGGGCGCGGTGAGTTGGGCCTGCGCAAAGGGCGCATCCACCTTGAGGCCATGGATGGTCAGGGCGCGATGATCACCGGTGGCGGCCACATCCCATTCGAGCGGGGGCGCCGGCGCATCGGTCTGCGGGTCGGCCTTGGCCCGGGCGGTGAGGTGGCCGACACCGTCGCGCCATTCCAGTCGTCCGGTCCCGGTGAAACGGGAATAAAATTTGTCATCGAGACCGATCTGCCGCGCGGGGATATCCCAGTCTTCGGCGACGAGACTGGCCGCAGCCGGCATCCAGCCGATGGCGGCGAACCGCACATCCAGCGTGGCGGGCTGCTCCCGGAAACTGGCGGTGCCGGTGAGCGCATCCGCGGTCCAGCGCAATTGCGCGCGAAGGTCGCCGGTTCTATCGCCGGCCTCGATGGCCAGCGCTCCGTCCGTCAGCCGTGCCGCCGCCGTGAACTCCGGTCCGGCGATGACGTGCAGGCCCTGCACCGCCAGTTCGCCGCCGCTCCAGTCGAGCGCGGCGAGGCGCAGGCGGCCGGCACCCCAATTTACGTCACCGGCGCCGGTGCGGATCTCCGGCAGTTTTTCCACAAGGGTTCGGAACAGATCCGTGACGGTGTGGTGGAGCGAGGAGAAGCCGTGTTGGTTGGGGCCGGGCCCGGCGGCGTGGGCCGCGGGGGTTGGGGTCAGGGACACGCGCCAGCTATTGACCGCCGCCTCGCGGTTTTTGGTCCGGAGCCAGCGCAGCGGTGTTGGCGCTTCCACGCCGGTGAGCGTCACGACCACCCCGGGTCGTGTGAGGGTGAGTTCATCAATCTGGAAACGGGCGTAGCCCACGCGCTCATAGTTTCCGAACGTGATGTCGTGGGCGCGCAGCAACGGCCGGGCCGCCGCCCCCAGCCACCAAGGCAGGGTCAGCAGGATGACGAGCGCAGCCAGCAGGCCGCCGCCGATGATTTTCAGCCACAATTTCACGCGGGCAAAGACCCGGCGTTGGTTTCTAAGTTGCCGACAATCACAAAGCTCCGGCCGGCGGTGAACTCAGCTTTCGTCCGCATCCGCCGTGTGCCCGGTCTCCGCGATGAGGGCGAGGGCCGTCTCGGCGTCTTCCTCGGCCACCTGCACGCGCACGCCGCTGCTGCTGGCAAAAAGGTAGGGCGGGGCCGTCTGGGCGGTGAGTTCGTCGGGGACGAAGGCGGTGATGCCGCTGCCTTCGAGCAGGGACTTGAGCATGAGCGCTTCGTCAACCGAGGGGCATTGGGCGACCGTGACCATGCCGGCAGCGTAATTCATCGCCGGCCGATGGCCAGCCGAAGCGGACGGTTTTTATCTCACCCGGGCGCAGACGATGCAGTCGCGCGGCTCGGGGCCGATATTCGGGGCCACATGCCAGCGGCGCAGGATACCCTCGCGGGTCATGCCGGCTTTCTCCATCACCCGGGCGGAGGCAGGATTGGCCACGTCGCAGAAGGCCCAGGCGCGGAAAATCTCCGGCTCGCCGTCAGTCCAGTCGAGCAAGGCGCGCAGAGCCTCGGTCATGAGGCCCTGGCCCCAGTGGGCGCGGCCGAGCACGTAGCCGAAAAGCGCGCGGTTTCCGTCCAGCACGAGGCCGATCGAGCCCGCGATGGCACCGGTCCGCGCCAGCCGGATCAGGTAGGCGTAATGTCCGGAATCACGGGTCCAATCCAGGGCCCGCGCTTCCAGAAAATCGGCGAGCGGTCCCGCCTCGGTGTAAGGCCGCCAGGTCAGGTAACGCGTCACTTCCGGGTCGCCGGCATAGGCGGCGAGCGCCTCCGCCGCGTCCTCCCGCCGCGGCGGGGCGAGGTGCAGCCGGGCGGTGGCAAGGGTGACCGGCGGGCGGGGCATGGTGCTTTTCATGAACGGCCCGCGGCTCCCCCCGGTCAAGGGTGCGGAATTATTTTCAGCGCAGGCCTTGATTTCCGGTCCGGTCGGGCCGTATGGCTAGGTGTCCCCACTTTCCCCGATGAACCCCTACCACGCCTTCAAATCCGACCACCTGATGGTGGAATCGCTTGGCGTGTCCGTGGGCTTTGATCGCCCTGCCGCGATTTCCGCCGTCCGCACCGGTTGGAATTTCACCCTTGGAAGTGGTGTCACCTGAACTGCAAAAACAACCGTTCTCCGCTGACCCACTTCCGCCCGGAAGTGGGTTTTTTGTTACCAGCAGAGTCCGCTTCCGGGAGCCACCCCAGCAAACCATGCTCCCCATGACTACCACCCTTTCTCCGGCCACCCGGCTGATCGACACGCTTTCCGTCGTGGAATCCGTGCTCCGTCAGTTGGGCCGCCGCCTGCCCACCCATGTTTCCCGCGAGGATCTCGCGAGCGCCGGCAAGGTCGCGCTCGTCGAGGCCCTGCTGCGCTTCGACGGTCCCGACCGCGAGGCGCGTGCTTTTTGCTACGCGCGCGTCCGCGGCGCGATGCTCGACGAACTCCGCCGGCTCGACCCGCTGTCGCGGCGCACCCGCACGCGCGTCAAGACCGTCGCCCGCGCCACCCATGCGCTCACCGGCCGGCTCGGGCGCGAGCCGGCGGATTTCGAGGTGGCCGCGGCCACCGGCCTGAGCATCGGCGCGGTGCGCGAGGCCAACCGCTTCGCCGTCACCGTCACCTGTCCGCTCAACGGGGCGGCGGACGGCGAGGCCTTCGAGCTGCCCGATCTCCATGCGCCCTGCCCGGCGCGCCGGGCCGCCGACGAGGACGCGGCCCATTCCGTGCGCGCGGCCCTTGCCCGGCTGCAGCCAAACCAGGCGCTGGCCCTGCGCCGCTACTACCTGGAGGAAGCGACGCTCGACGACATTGCCGGCGAACTCGGCGTGTCGCGCGAGCGCGCCCGCCAGATCCGTGCCGCCGGCGAGAAACACCTGCGCGCCGACTTCATCGTCCTTGCGCTGTGGCAGTCCTTCCTTGCCCGGCGCTGAGCACAAAAACCAACCCGGCCGGCCCGGGCGCTGCGCCATACGGCGTCCCGGACCGGCCGGAGAATTTATCCTCCGACCAATTCAGTCATGAAATCTTTCCCGTTACTCCGCCTTGTGCCCAATCCGCTCAAACGTCGCTCCCCGACCGGCCGCGCGACCGCGCCCCCGTTGCCGTTGGCCGACGACCAGCCCACCGTGCGCTACATCCCGGTGTGGCTGGGCACGCAGGTCATGCCGTTTCCGGTGGTGATGCCGCCACACCGCCGGAAACGCCCGGGGTCCGATTACGCGGACTGAACGCGTTTCACGCGACCGGTGCCCACGCCCCGGTCTGCATCGAGCTGAGGATGGCGCCGACCACGCGCTGGGCGCGCAGGCCGTCGGCGAAGGTGGGGAAATCCACCTTCGCCCCCCGGATGGCGTGCACGATGGCCGCCGGTGTGGTCGGTGCGCCGCGACCGGCGAATTCGGTGGGCAGCTTTTGCAGCGGCAGGTCGGTTTTCCACGTGGCGTAGCGCGTGAGCGTGGCGCCGGCGCGCAGCCAGATTTCCTCGGGATGATCGGAGTGCAGGGCGAGCGTGCCGTGCTCGCCAGAAAGCTCGATGCGGAAGAAATTGCCGTAGCCGGGCGCAATCTGGGTGGTCTCGAAGGTGCCGATGACGCCGCCGTCGAGTTCGGCGAGCCAGGCGGCGTTGGTGTCGGTGGTCACGGGCCGCGGCGTGCCGGCGGCGTCGGGTTTTTCCGGGATGAGCGTTTGCGCCAGCCCGACGACGCGGCGGTAGGCGAGGCCGGTGAGAAAATGGACCCCGTCGATCATGTGGACGCCGAGGTCGCCGAGTGCGCCGAAGCCGGCGAGCGCGACGTCGTTGCGCCAGGAGTGCGGCGTGGCGGGCGCGCCGAGGAAGCTCTGCAGGTAAACGACGTTCACCCGCAGGAGGCGGCCGAGCTCGCCGCCGGCGATGAGTTCGCGCGCGAAGCGAAAGGCGGCGACGTTGCGGTAGGTGAAGTTGATGCTGCCGAGTTTGCCGGCCCGGGCGCGCGCCGCCTCCATCGCCTCGGCCTCGGCCACGGTCATCGCCATGGGTTTTTCACACGCGACATGCGCGCCGTGGGCCAAGGCGAGCAGCGTGAAGGGGTGGTGAAATTTGTTGGGCGTGCAGACCGAGACGAGATCGGGCTTGGTCTCGCGCAGCATCACCTCCGCGTCGGTGAAACGCGGCGCGCCGGCGTGGGGGCCGGAAAGGCGCCAGGTCCGCGGGTCCGCGGGGTCGGCGATGCCGACGACCGTGACGCCGGGAAGCGCGGCGATGGTTTGGAGATGGGCTTGGGCGATGCCGCCGGCGCCGATCAGGGCGTAGCGGAGCGGGAGGTCATTCATGGATGGGCGGGGAAGAGCGCGCATCCTGAGCCGGCAGGCTGTTGAAACGCAACTTCTCCTCCTCGCGCTCGAGATAAGGAATGCCCTTTTCCAGCCAGTCCGGCGCGGGGGCGCCGCGCAGGAAGTGGTCGAAGAACTGCCACATGCGCTGCGAGAAATCCTTCAGGTCGGCGCGCCGGCGCAGGCCGTGCAGTTCACGGTGGTAGTTGAAAAACCACACGGGCTTGTCGTGCCGGCGCAGGGCGAGGAAGAGTTCGATGCCTTGTTGCCACGGCACGGCATCGTCGTGGTCGTTGTGCAGGATGAGCAGGGGCGTCTCGACCTTGTGGGCCTGGAAGACCGGGGAGTTGGCGAGGTAGCGCTCGGTCGCCGCGGTGAGGGGTGCACCGATGCGGCTCTGCGTCTGCTCGTATTGGAAGAGTCGCGGGATGCCTGCGCCCCAGCGGATGCCGCCGTAGGCGCTGGTCATGTTGCCGACCGGCGCGCCGACCTCGGCGGCGCGGAACCGGTTGGTCTGCGTCAGCATATAGGCGATCTGGTAGCCGCCCCACGAGTGGCCCTGGATGCCGATGGCGTTCTCGTCCACGAAGCCCTGTGCCACCAGCGCATCCACGGCGGGCAGCACGCATTTCAGCGCGCTCGGTCCGGGCTCGCCCTCGGTGTAAACGATGTCCGGGGTGAGGATGATGTAGCCGTTGCTGGCGTAGAGCGGAAAGTTGATGTTCTGCTGCGGCGCCGGCGGCGTGAAGCGGTGCACGATCTGCGAGAGCCGTTCGTAGATATAGACGATGACGGGATATTTTTTCTTCGGATCGAAATCCGCCGGCTTGTAAACCGCGGCCTGCAGCGGCACGCCGTCGGCGTTGGTGAAATCCATCAGCTCCGCGGTGCCCCACCGGAACGGGGCGAGCTGCGCGCCGCCGTCGGTGACCCTCTTGAGGCCGTCGAATTCCCCGTTGGTGACATGGATGTCCGGGAACTCGTCGAAGCGCGAGGCGGTGACCAGGAGCACGTCGGCCTCCAGCGCGCGGCCGGCATAGGTGAAGGCCTTGTCATCCCACAGCAGTCTGGCCGGCCCGGCGCCGAGGCTGAAGCTGCTGAAGAAACCCGTCGCGCGTGTCGTCTCGTTTTCGCCGCGCAGGATGACGGGCTGACCGAGGTCGAGCCCGCGCTCCTCCGCGTCGGCCTCGCGCGGCTCGGTGTTCTGGATGCGGTAGATGATGCGCCGCTTGCGGCCGTCGCCCTGCGTGACGTTGACGGCGGGGCTCCCGTCCACGGGCACCCCCCACACGTCGTAGCGGTCGTAAAGCAGCACGGCGGAGCTGTCGCTGCCCCAGCCGGCCCAGCCGTGGGCGGGCGGCGGTTCGGGGGTGTCGTGCATTTCCTGCGCGAAGCTCACCGGCAGTGCGGCGGTGAGGTTGCGGCTCTCACCGGTCGCGGTGTCGAGCAGGTGCCAGTGGCCCGCGTCATAATACGCGGCCCAGCGGCCGTCCGGCGACCAGCCGAAACCGGGCCCGCCGCGGCGGTTGCCGATGCCGTGGCGCAGCTTCTCGATGATGCGCGTGCGTTCGCCGGTGGTGGTGTCCACGAGGTAGATGTCGGCATACAGGCCGTCGAAATCCGCCAGCCGGCGGTAGGGGCGGTTGTCGTAGCCGAGGGCGCGCGTGCCGTCGTCGCTCAGGCTGATTTCCGGCAGGGTCTCGTCGGCCAACTGCGTGAAACGGCCGGCGGCGAGGTCGAACACGCCGCGGTAGGTGCGGTTGCGCTCGCGCGCCGCCTGCACCTGCTGGGCTGGCTGCACAAAGTCATCGTGCCAGCTCCAGAGATCGGCGGAGACCACGTCCTCGGGATCGATCGCCGCGGATTTCGCGGGCTTGGGGCGGGCGGGCGCGGTGCCGAAATAGAGTTTGCCCCCGTCGCGCGAAAAGGCCGGCGCGGCCTTGTCGCTGAGTTGCAGCGGCGCGGGCGGGGTGAATTTCAGCTCCGTGGCTTGGGCGGCGCCCCGCGGCCAGTGCATCGCGCGGAGCGCGCCCTTGGCTGGCGCGACGAAGAAGGCGGCCTGGGTCTGTTCGCGGTCCCAGGTCAGTTTGGAATAAGTGCCCGGTCCACGGACGAGGGCGCGCGGGGCGCTGTCCTCGCCGGGATTCACGGCATACACGCCGTTGAGCTGCTCTTCCTTGGCCGAGACGGCCAGCAACAGGGTGCGGCCGTCGCGGGCGAAACTGTATTCCACGACGTGCGGGAAAACCCACTCGCGCCCGGTGGAGAGCTCGAGGAGGACGAGGTCGGTGCCCAGGGTCTCTTTTCCGGACTCGGTTTTTGGCGCCGGCGCCGGGGCGGGCGCGGGCTTGCGAAACCAGCGGCGCTTTTCCGGCACCGGCGGCGGTGGCGGCGCGGGTGCCGCTTCCTTCAGGTAGGCGATCCAGGCGCCGCCGCGGGCGGGGACCTGGAAATTCTTCACGGCCAGCACCCGCCGGCTTTCCCCGGTGGCGAGATTCAGGAAGAGCAGCGGCGATTTCGGCTGGTCCTCGGGTTTGGCTTTTTTGATGCGCGCCTCGATCTGCTCGGCCTTGGTGGGAAAAGTGCCCGCGACGAGAAACGCGCTGTCGCTGGTCAGGGCGATCCGGACCTGCCGCGGCGGCGGGGTGTCCTCGGGGTTGGGCGAGACCGGCGGCGGGAAGGGTGGGGGCGGCCGCGCCCCGGCGGGCTCACGCCATTCCTGACCGGTTGCGAGATTGCGGGCAACGACATGGCCGTCGTCCACCTGCGGCATGTCGGAGTAGGCCAGCCACTGCCCGTCGCGCGAGAGCTGCGGCGTGTGAAATTCCCGCCAGCCGTCAAAGTCGGCGGGCGAGAGAGGGCGTTGGGTGGTTTCCGCCCAACCGAAGGCGGTGAGCAACAAACCCAGCAGGGACCAGAGCGGCAGGCGGCGGGAGGAACGGAGGCAGATCATCGGCGGCAGGTTGCAATCGGCGGCGCGGGGTGGGAAGGAAAAGTGAACACAGAGTTGCGCATTGTGCCAGCCGGCACAGTTGACACATTCACGAACCATGAACCCCGTCCCGCCTCCGGCCGGTTGTCTGGCTTGCGGGGTGTGCTGTTGCTCGCTGCTGCCGACCTATGTGCGGCTTTCGGGTGAAGATTGGGCGCGGCTGGGCGACGAGGCGGAACGGGTGGCGCACTTCATCGGCCACCGCGCCTACATGAAAATGTCCGCCGGCCATTGCGCGGCGCTGCAGGTGCGCCCCCGCGCCGACGGCGGGCGGGAGTATTTTTGCACGGTTTACGACCGCCGGCCGCAGATTTGCCGCGATCTCGCGCGCGGTTCGCCGGAGTGCCTCGGGGAAATTGCCACGAAGGGCGGGCGGGCTGGATTGGTGACATAACCGGATGTTGTCCTTGGCGTTTGCCGGTTGGCTGCCTTAGTGCTGACGCCTGACTTTTCCATCGTGAGCGCCTCCAAACCCCGCCCCACCACCGTCCGCCCCATCCGCAAGCTCATGGCCGCCAATCGCGGCGAGATTGCCGTCCGCATTTTCCGCGCCGGCACGGAGCTCGGATTCCCCACCGTCGCCGTCTATGCGCAGGAGGACCGCTTTTGCATCCACCGCTACAAGGCCGACGAGTCCTACCAGATCGGCCACGGCAAAGGCCCCGTCGCCGCCTACCTCGACATCGATTCCATCATCGGCGTCGCACAGGAGAAGGGCATCGACGCCATCCATCCGGGCTACGGGTTTCTCTCGGAAAACGCCGATTTTGCGCGCGCCTGTGAAAAAGCCGGCATCACCTTCGTCGGCCCGCGGCCCGAGCTGCTGGAGATGATGGGCGACAAGACCGCGGCCCGGGCGCTGGCGAAGAAGATCAGCGTCCCCGTGCTGCCCGGCACCGAGGAGCCCATCACCGACCGCGAGGCGGCGCTGAAAACGGCGAAGGCGATCGGCTTCCCCCTCATCATCAAGGCGGCCTTCGGCGGCGGCGGCCGCGGCATGCGCATCGTCCGGAAAGCCGAGGAGCTCGGCCAGTTGCTCGACGAGGCGCAGGGCGAGGCCGGGCGCGCCTTCGGCAACCCGGCCGTCTTCCTCGAGAAATACATCGCCAACGCCAAGCACATCGAGGTGCAGATCCTCGGCGACAAGCACGGCAACGTGATTCATCTCCACGAGCGCGACTGCTCCGTGCAGCGCCGCCACCAGAAGGTCGTCGAGATTGCGCCGAGCTTCGGCCTGCCGCCGGCCGTGATCACCGAGCTGTGCGCGGCCGCTGCGAAGATCGCCCGTGCGATCCGCTACGACAACGCCGGCACCGTGGAATTCCTCTACGACCTCGACCGCCACGAGTGGTTCTTCATCGAGATGAACCCGCGCATCCAGGTCGAGCA
>DDSZ01000011.1:38384-39041 GCA_002344205.1 Opitutaceae bacterium UBA2377 | reverse complement strand
CGGTGGGTGTAGTCCGTCGCCGACCGCGGCAAATCGAAATTTACCACCACCGGCAGGTCCACGATGTCGAGCCCGCGGGCGGCCAGATCGGTAGCGACCAAAACCTGCACCTTGGACGCCTTGAAATCCGCCAGCGCCTGCAAGCGCGCGCCCTGGCTGAGTTCGCCGTGCAAAGCCTTCGCCATAAGTCCCGCCCGCCGCAGTTTGTCGGCCACATGCTCGGTCGCGTATTTCGTCGCCACAAAGACCAGCACCCGCGTCCAGCCGTGCGTTTGGATCAAATGGCGCAACAACTGCGTGCGCCGCGGCGGATCCACCTCGATGGCGCGCTGTTCGATATCGGGCGCCGTCTCCGGCTCCACCGCGACCTCGATGCGCACCGGCTCACGCAGGAGCTTTTGCGCGAGCGCCTGCACCTCGGGCGGAAACGTTGCGGAAAACAGCAGGGTCTGTCGTTGCGCCGGGAGCAGGCCGGTGATCCGCGCGAGCTCTTCGGCAAACCCCAGCGCCAGCAGGCGGTCCGCCTCGTCCAGCACGAGGGTCGTCACGGCGGAGAGCGACACGGCGTTGTGATCCACGAGGTCCAGCAACCGCCCGGGCGTCGCCACGATCACATCGGCCCCGCCACCCAATGCCATCATCTGCGGATTGATCGAG
>DDSZ01000011.1:0-38359 GCA_002344205.1 Opitutaceae bacterium UBA2377 | reverse complement strand
TCGCGCGTCGGCACGAGCACCAGCACCCGGACCACACGTCCCGCCGGACGCCGGGTCGCGGCCAGTCGCTGCAGCAATGGCAGGGCAAAGGCCGCGGTCTTGCCCGAGCCGGTCTGCGCCGAGGCCCAGACATCGGACCCGCGCAGGATGGCCGGAATCGCCGCCGACTGGATCGGCGTGGGCTCGGTGTAGCCTTTCTCCACGACCGCCCGCAGCAACGGGACGGAAAGATTCAATGAATTGAATGCCACGGGGACGGGGAAAATGAGATCTCAACCCAACCGCACCACGATGGTCTGGCCGGCCACCGTGACCTGGTCCCCGGCCACCAGCTGTTTGCGCTTCCGTGTTTCGGGCGCGCCGTTAAGCAGCACCACGCCCTCGGCCACCAGTTGCTTCGCCGCACCGCCGCTGTCCGCCAGCCCGCCGAATTTGATGAACTGGCACAGCTCGATCGGCACTTCGCGAACGCTCACATCCCGCGGTGCGGAGGTTTTGTTTTGGCCCATGCGCCATGGTCACCGCCCTTCCCGCCCCGAGTCGAACTTACAATTCAGCCGGTTGTCCGGGCCGACCTTGCCACTTTTCCCGCCAGCGTCACGCTGCCGGGATGAACCAACCGCCCGAGGTGCTGTTTGCCGACGAGCATCTGCTCGCCCTCAACAAGCCGTCGGGCCTGCTCACCGAGGGCGGGGCGGACCGCGAGGAAGACCTGGAGCAGATCGCCACCCGGCTCACCGGCAAACCCTGCCGTGCCTGTCACCGGCTCGACCGGCTCACGAGCGGCGTGGTGCTGCTGCGGAAAAACAACCGCCACAGCGCCGCCCTCGCCGCGCTCTTTGCGGAGCACCGCGTGCGCAAGCTCTACTGGGCGCTCGTCGCGGGCCGCTGGCCGGCCGGGCTGCACAAAATCGAAACGCTCATCGCCCCGGCGGGTCCCGGCCGCTGGGCAAACGTCCCGGCGGACGGCCAACCGGCCGTCACCACCTGCCGGGTGCTCGGCCGCGCGCCCGCCGACACCGTCACTTGGCTGGAGCTGCTCTTGAAAACCGGCCGCACCCATCAGGCGCGGCTGCATTGTCTGCACGCCGGCCATCCCGTCCTCGGCGATCCGCTCTACGGCCAGGGCGCTCCGGCGGATTTTTTCGGGCTGCACGCGCGCGAGCTGCGTTTCCGTCATCCCGCGACGGCGGCCGAGCTGACCGTGGTCGCACCGCCGCCGCCGGCGTGGTCCGCCCCGCTCGAAACCTGCCGGGCCTGAGACCTCGCGGGATTTGCTTCCCGGGAAAATTGCGGCAGCTTGGCGCCATGCAACCCGCCGGACAGTTTCCCGATGAAAACAGCGCGGATGGCGAATTTGCGCGGCAGGAAGATGCGTTCCGCGACTGGGTGCGGCGCGACGGCTCCACCCCTTATGCACCCGAGCCCGGCCGTTATCATCTCTATGTGTCACTCGCCTGCCCATGGGCCCACCGCACGCTGATCGCCCGCCGCCTCCGCCGGTTGGAAACGGTGATCGGCGTGACCGTCTTGGACCCCGTGCGCGACGAGCGCGGCTGGGCCTTCCGCGCCGGCGACGGATTTTCGCACGACCCGGTCAACGGCTTCCAATTCCTCCGCGAGGCCTACCTGGCCAGCGACCCCGGGTTCCGTGGCCGCTGGACCGTGCCGGTGCTCTGGGACAAGCGGACCAAGCGCATCGTCAACAACTCCGAGGACGACCTCTGCCGGATGTTCAACGACGAGTTCGCCCCGGCCGAGCCGGGCGGCGAAGAACTCTTCTCCGCCGCGTTGGCTGCGGAACAGGCGACGCTGGACCGGCTCATCTACGAGACCGTAAACAACGGCGTCTATCGCGCCGGCTTCGCGACGAAGCAGACCGCCTACGAGCGGGCCGTGCGCCGGCTGTTCGCCACGCTCGACGAGCTGGAGCGGCGGCTGGCCCGCGCGCGTTTCCTGCTCGGCGCCGCGCCGGTCGAGACCGACTGGCGGCTGTTCTGCACCCTCGTGCGGTTCGACGCGGTTTACCACGGCCACTTCAAGTGCAACCTGCGCCGCATCGTGGACTATCCCAACCTCCAGGGCTACCTGCAGGACCTTTACCAGCGGCCCGGCATCGCGGAGACCGTCAACCTCGCCCACATCAAGGCGCACTACTACGTGACGCACACCGAGATCAACCCAACCGGAATCGTGCCCCTAGGCCCGGTGCTCGATCTCGCCGGACCGCACGGCCGCGGTTGAGGCGGCGCACTGGCAAATCGGCGCGAACCGGTTAGGCTCGCGGATGCTGCGACGATGCCGGCTCTTTTGCTTCTGGCTTATCCTGGCGGGCGGTGGCCACGCCGCGCCCGAGCTCACGGCGCCGGGCACCGTGATCATGTTGCGCCATGCGCACGCGCCGGGGACGGGCGACCCGGCCGGCTTCGACCTCGCGGATGCCCGCACCCAGCGCAACCTCGATGCGCGCGGCCGGACGCAGGCCCGTGAACTCGGCCGCCGGCTGCGTGCGGCCGGTTTGGCAGACGCACGGGTTTTCACCAGCGAATGGCACCGCTGCCGCGAGACGGCCGCCCTGCTCGCGCTGGGCCCGGTCGAAACCCTGCCGGCGCTCAATTCGTTTTTTGCCCGCCCGGACGACCGCGTCCGACTGATGGCCGCGCTGCACGACTGGCTCCGCACCCGGCCGCCCGATGCCGCCCCGGTGGTGCTGGTGACCCACCAGGTCAACATCACCGCCCTCACCGGCCATTACCCGGCGGATGCCAGCGGTGTGGTGTTGCAGCTCAACGGCACGGCGCAACCCCGCCGCGTCGGGCTCTTTCCGGCCGGGGAAGACTCAATGACACGATAATTTTTCCGGAAAATTGAAATCGGGCTTGCGCCGGGAAAATTAGTGGCGATGCGTAGCGGTGTTCGATGTCAGGACAGCACACGGTCGAGATCGTGATCAGAGTCAGACAGCGAGTGAGTGACGGTTCAGCGTCAGCTACTGCCCGAGGCGGTCGGTTTGAGCCACGTCAGTCAGGGGTCGGAATTTGAAGTGGCGGAGCCGCGACTGCCCGGGCCGCGGCGCGCTGCGCCGGTCGCGATCCAACCCAACCACAACCCGCGGGCCCGTTCGGGTCCGCCCAACCCGGAGATCATCGCCATGAACTTCCAGCAGCTCCTGCAGCAACGTGAAGCGCTCCAGCGCGAGGCCCGCCTCGCCAACCTCGCCTACGCCTACGAACGGCTCGGCATCTACGGCTCCCGCATCGCCCAAGCCGGGCTGCGCGGCGCCGCCACGCTCCGTCTGGCCGATCCGGACGCCGAGCAGCCCTGGCCGGCGCTCATTGCCCTGAACGGCAGCCAAGCGGTGATCGAGGAACACTTCACGGAGGAAGACATCGCCGAGTTCGCCGACATCGTGGCCTTCCTGACCGAGGACGACCGGCGCGTGATTGTTTTCGACTGGGAGGAACTGACCGCCCGGCTGCAGGCCGAGCTGCGGGCCGAACTGGAAGCCCACGGCGCCGCGCCGGGCGACGGGGTGCCGGCGCCGGAGGATTCCAACCGGCTCTCGCGCTGAGCGGCACCCGCAAGCCCGCCGGTGCGGGCTTGCGTGGTCGCCGGCGCCCAACCAGCTTTGCTTCATCATGGCCGACGGTGTGACCCGCCCCGCAACCACTCCTGTCTCGGAACAACGCAATGCACGCGGCGAATGGCGCCCGTCCTATCCCATCCGCTACGCGCCGCTGTTTACCCAGCCCTCAAACCTGAAGGCGATGGGCAAGTGGATCTTCGGCTGGCCGGGATTCCTGTGGCCGGTGAACCTCTCGCTGCTGCTGATCTCGGTCGTGTCGTGGTATCTCACGCAGCCGGACATCGCGCGCTGCACCACGTTTGAATTCGGCTGGATCGCGCAGATCTGGCTGCGCAACCAGGTGATGATGTGGCTCTATTACGGGTTCTTCCACTGGTGGCTCTACATGCGCAAGGGCGAGGGCCTGCGGAAAAAATACGATTCGCACTGGCCGGCGACCAAGAGCCGGCTGTTTCTGTTTGGCGACCAGGTTTACGACAATGTGTTCTGGACCGCCGGCGTGGCCGGGCTCATCTGGACGGGTTACGAGGTGGTCACGGTATGGCTCTACGCCAACGGCCATATCCCCTGGCTGATGTGGGCGGAGCATCCGGTGTGGTTCGTCGCGTGGTTCTTCATCATCCCGCTCTGGCGCGAGTTTCATTTCTACTGGGTGCACCGGCTCATCCACTGGAAACCGCTCTACAAGCACGTGCACTACCTGCACCACAAGAACAGCAACCCCAACGCGTGGTCCGGCATGGCCATGCACCCGGTCGAGACGATCCTCTACCTCAGCGTGTGCCTGATCCACTGGGTGGTGCCGTCGCACCCGATCCATTTTCTCTTCGACCTGCAGCACGCCGCGCTCGGCCCGGCCAACGGCCACCACGGCTACGAGGGCCCGATCATCAAGGACAAGGTCCCCACCGGTTCCTACTTCCACTACCTCCACCACCGCTACTTCGAGTGCAATTACGGCGAGAGCACGGTTCCGCTCGACCGGTGGTTCGGCACCTTCCGCGACGGCCTGCCCGACGGCGAAGGCTCGAAGCTGAAGGAAGAGCACAAGTTCTGAGCCGGACTCATGTAATCAGCGGTAGGTCAGCGCGCTGGCGCGCGCTCCGGTAAAGCGCCCGCAAGCGGGCTGCCTACCCGGGCATCATTTGGTTTAACGGTATGAGTCCAACTGCGGGCGGCTTCAGGCCGGCCGGCGGTTCAGGCGCGTGCCGGCGGCATAGCCCAGCCACACCGCGGTCAACGCGCCGGCGAGCGTGAGACTGGCGTAGAGCCCGGCGGCGGCAATCCGTCCGGCCTGCAGCAGCTCCAGGGTCTGCAGGCTTAAAAAAGAAAACGTCGTGAACCCGCCGCAAAATCCGGCCATCGCGCCGGCCCGCACCGCCGGTCCGCACGGCCAGCGTCCGCCCGCCACGGTGAGTGCGGCGAGGAGGCCGATGAGGAACGAACCGGCCACATTCACCGCCAGCACGCCGTGGGGGAACCCGTCTCCCAGCCAACTCAGCGCTGCCGTCCCCGCCAGCACGCGCACGACCCCGCCGACCCCGGCGCCGAGCGCGACGGCGAGAGCCAGCAAACGAGCGGAGGGCGCAGGCTTCGTCATGGACTTGATCCTCCGGCCAGCACCAGCCCGAGCCAGACCGCACCCAGGCAGAGGAAAAAGGAACCGGCGACATTCGCCGCCGCCCGTGGCCACGCGCCCGTTTGCAGCAGACTGAGTGTGTTGAGGGAGAAAGTGGACACCGTGGTGTAGCCGCCGAGCAGCCCATACATCAGGAACTGGCGGACCATCACCGCGTCGGCCGCCGCCTCCAAACGCACCCCGGCCACCAGGCCGATCACCAGTGCGCCGGAAACATTCACCGCCAGCGTGCCGAAGGGAAATCCGCCGCCCGTCCGCCGGTCCACCCACCCACCGAACAGATGCCGGGCCAGTCCGCCCAGCGCGCTGCCGGCGAAGGTCAGGAGAAGCATGGACCAGGAAGGCACGCGCCGGTTGTAGGCGAATCGCTTCCTTCGGCGATGCGAAAAACCGCGTCAAACCAAGCTCGCCCCGGCTGCGTTGTTGGGAAAGAATCCCCTGCATGGCCCCGCCCCGCGCCCCCACCCCGGCAAAGAATGAGCTGGCCCGCGCGATCACCGTTTTTGTCGAGGGCTTCACTTTCACCCGCAGCTTCACCCACCCTTATCTCGCCCAACGGTTCGGCTCGCTTTGGGTCATGCGGGACGCCCCGCGCCAAAAGGCGGCGGACGCCCGCCGGGAGGAATGGGTGGCGACGGACGAGCCGCCGAACAAAGTTCACGCCACTCTGCGCGCGCGGCACCGCGGGCGCTTCGCGCTTTGCGTGATCGTGCCCGCCGGCGCTAACGAAGCCGAAGTGCGCGCCGCCTACAAAATGCTCGGCTACCGGCTGGCGGGCACCGAGGCCTTCATGGTGCACGACCTGCGCAGAATCCCGCGGGTGGCTTCACCGGCAAAAATCACGCGCGTGCTCGCGCCGGCGTTGGCCGATGCCGTCAACCAAGCCGCCGGCTGGTCGCAGATCCTGCCGGCGCACCTGCAGGCCGCCGCCCCGCTGCGGGCCTATGCCGCGCGGAGCGGCGGCAAGGTCGTCGGCTGGGTGCGGAGCGGTGTCTGCGCGCACGGCACCTGGTGCTCCAGCATGTTCGTGCAACCGGCGCACCGCCGGCAGGGCATCGGCTCGGCGCTGCTGGCAAAAATGCTGCGCGACGACCGCCGGCACGGCACCAGGCAGGCCGTGTTGCTGGCCGGCCACGCCGGTGCCAAACTCTACGCCGCGATGGGCTACCGGCGGATCGGCACGCTGCTGCTCTTCAATCCGCCAAGCCCGTCAGGCTAGAGCGGTTCAAATCAAACCGGCCGTCGCAACTGGGCGCGGTAGCGCCGGTAGGGCCCGCTCTTCCGCCGTCGCCCCACCTTCGCCAGAGGCTTCGGCGGACACAGCAAGGCTACGGCGGACAGGCCAAGCGGACCGCGCTACGACATTTTCAACCGTTATAGGGAGCAATCCCCATGCTTGCAGGCTCGCCCGCGCACCGCCGCCGGCAATAATGCCGGCATGACGAAGGTGCCAAGCTGGGTGCGGGCCGGATGGGTCGGTGCGGTGATGACCGCCGCCGCCTTCGCCCAGGAACCTGCGGTTGAGGTGCGCGCTGTCACTCCGGAGGAAGAAAGACTGGCCGCCAACCAATCCCTGTATCTGCAACTGGCCTACGCCTGGCCGGCGCCGTTGCGGTTCCAGGCCCGGGGCTATTGGCAGGGCGAACCGCGGGCGCGCATGGTCAACAATCCGGCCCCGGCGTATCCGGCGGGTCAGGGCGATGCCGTCGTGTGGCTGGCCGGCGAGGCCGGCGTGCAGATCGACGAAGTGCGCGTGCGGGTGACCGATGCGCAGTGGAATCTCCTGCGCGAGGTAAGCTTCCCGTGCAACGTCGAGTGGCGGGCCGGCGCCGCCGAGCCGGCCGCCGAGGCCTGGGCGGCGGAGATGATGGCGGCGCAGCGCAATCTGCCTGCGGTGGAAACCGCCGCGAAGCGTTCCCCGCTGGGCTGGCTGTTTTCCGGCCTGATGCTGCTGCTCGTGCCCGTCGCCTTTGTCGCGGTTCCCGGCTATCCGCTGCTGCAGGTGCTGGCCCTCGTGAAATTGCGCGGGCCGCTGCGGCTGCTCTCGGCGCTGCCGCTGGCCTTCATGCTGCCGGTGTATGCGTTTTGCCTGTATGCTCTGTCGCAGGGCTCGAACCTCTGGCCGCTCTACGCGGTCTTCGCCAGCCCGGTGGCGCTGGTCATCACCGGCGTCGTATTTTTCATCGGCCTGCGCAGATCGCGGCGCGGACCGGCCTAAAAAACGGCGGCCGGATCTTGACGTGCATCAAGGCGGGCCGGACGCATGGTGGGTAAACTGACGCCCGTTTTGCCCATGGATCCCGCCATCACGACCACCCTTTACGACCGCATCGGCGGGCGCGGCCCGCTGCTGCACCTGTTGCGGCACTTCTACGCCGACGTGCGCCAGCAACGGGAGATTGCGCCCATTTTCGCCGCCCATGTCACCGACTGGCCGGCCCACCTCGAAAAGATCGCCGATTTCTGGTCGGGCATGACCGGCGGTCCCCGGCTCTACGGCGGCGGGATGGCGGCCAGACACATCCCGCTGCAGCTTGAGGAGCGGCACTTCGCCGCGTGGCTGGATCTCTGGGGCCGGAACTGCCGCATCCATCTCGGCGCCGCCGAGGCCGCGGACATGATTTTGCTCGCCGAGGGCATCGGCCAGCGGCTGCGCCAGATCACGGGCGCCGCCGCGCGGGGTCAGCCCTGAGGCCCCGCGCCGGGCGGACCAACGGGCTTGCGCGGGGGCACGGCTTCGGGCCAGTTTGACCGGGCCCCTACCCCGCCATGACCCCGCTCGACTGGACCATCATCGCCGCCTACTTCGTCGTGCTCGCCGTCATCGCCTGGCGCTCCTCGCGGCAGACGAAGACCACGGCCGACTACTTCCTCGCCGGACGCAACCTCCCGTGGTTCGTCGTCGGCTGTTCGCTGCTCGCCTCCAACATCGGCTCCGAACACATCGTCGGCCTCGCCGGCAACGGCGCCTCCAGCGGCATGGCGATGGCGCACTGGGAACTGCACGCGTGGATCATGCTCATGCTGGGCTGGGTCTTCGTGCCGTTCTATTACCGCTCCGGGGTGTTCACGATGCCGGAGTTCCTGGAGCGGCGGTTCGACAGCCGCGCGCGGTGGACGCTCTCGATCGTGTCGCTCGTGGCCTACGTGTTCACGAAGGTTTCCGTCACGGTCTATGCCGGCGCGGTGGTCTTCATGACGCTGCTGCCCGACACCTTCGGCTCGCCGGAAAACGCCTTCTGGGTCGGCGCGTTCACCACCGTCGTGCTCACCGGCATCTACACCGTGATCGGCGGGCTGCGGGCCGTGGTTTACACCGAGGTGGCGCAGACCGGCCTACTGCTCTTCGGCTCGGTCTTCATCACCTGGTTCGGGCTGCAGCAGCTCGGCGGCTGGGGCGAACTGAAGGCCGTGCTCGCGGCGGATCCCGCGCGCTTCGCCCTCTGGCGGCCGTTGAGCGACCCGGAGTTTCCCTGGCTCGGCATCATGATCGCTTCGCCCATCGTGGGCATCTGGTATTGGTGCACCGACCAATACATCGTGCAGCGCACGCTGGCGGCGAAATCGCTGCGCGACGCCCGGCGGGGCGCCATCTTCGGCGCCTTCCTGAAGGTCCTGCCGGTTTTCATTTTTCTCGTGCCCGGCATGATCGGCTACGCGCTCCACACCAAGGGCGTGATCACCATTCCGGCCGGCACCGGCGGCGGCATGAACGGCGACCTCGTCTTCCCCACCATGGTCGCCTCGCTCCTGCCCGAGGGCCTGCGCGGTATCGTCGTGGCCGGGCTGCTCTCGGCGCTCATGAGTTCGCTGGCCTCGCTGTTCAACTCCTGCGCGACACTTTTCACCGTGGACATCTACGAGAAAATCCGGCCCGGCCGGCCCGAGCAGGAACTCGTGCGCGTCGGCCGGCTCGCCACCGGCACGGTCGTCGTGCTCGGCGTCATCTGGATCCCGGTGATGAAGCACATCTCCGCCGGCGGACTCTACCAATACCTGCAGAGCGTGCAGGGTTACCTCGCCCCGCCGATCACCGCGACCTTTCTGCTCGGGCTGTTCTTCAAGCGCATCAACGCCCGCGGCGCGTTTGCCGGGCTCGTGACTGGCTTCGTCCTCGGCATGACCAAGCTCACCCTGCAGGCCTTCGACGGCGGAGGCGCTTTCGGCGACACCGGCCTGCTCCACGCCATCGGTGCCTACAATTTCCTCTACGCCTCGGGCTGGCTTTTCCTCATCAGCATCGTGGTGGTCGTCGGCGTGTCGCTGACCGCCCCCGCCCAGCCGGAGAAAAAAATCGCCGGGCTCACCTACCACGCGCTCACCCCGGCCCAGAAGGCCGAGACGCGCGCTTCGTGGGGCGCGCCGGAAGTCGCCGCCACCGCCCTCGTCCTCGCCCTGGTGCTCGGCATCTACGTTTACTTCAGCTTCTGGCTGCGGTGAGGCGGCAAAGATTCTTTGTAAGCCCACCCCGGGGGCGGGATACTGACCCCGGTGAATGAAAGCCATGTCCGGAAATGAATCCCGTTTCGCCGCCTGGATGGTGGCGCACGGCGGCATCCTCGCCAAGATCGCCCGCAGCCATGCCCGCGGCGAACGCGAGCGGGCGGACCTTGAGCGCGAGCTCGCCTACCAGGTGTGGCTTTCCGAGCCGCGGTTTGCCGGCCAATCCGCCGCCTCCACCTGGATCTACCGGGTCTGCCTGAACACCGCCTTCACCTGGCGGCGCAACACCGGCCGGCGCGAACAGCGCACCGACCATGAGGCGGATCTCGGCACGCTCGCCAGCGGCCTGCCCGGCCCCGCCGCCACCACGGAGCGCAACGACCTGCTCGACCGCATCTACACGGCGCTGCAGGCGCTGCCCGACAGCGACCGCTCCCTCCTGCTTTTGCAACTGGACGGACTGGCCTACCGCGAAATCGCGGAGATCACCGGCCTCACCGAAAACCACGTCGGCGTCGCGCTCAACCGCGCCCGGCAGCGCCTCAAGGCGCAGATGAAAGGCATCCTCGATGAAATGGCATGAACTGGAAAATCTCTGGCAGACCCAACCCGCCGCCCCGGCGGCGGCGGCCTGGGACGAAGCCGCCTTTGAAACGCAACGCCGCCGGTTCGCCCGCGGCCTCGCCCGGCGCGACTGGCTGGAGGCGGGAACCGGGCTCTTTGTCGCCGCGATGTTCAGCCTGCCGCCGCTGCTGGCCGGTGCCGCCGCCTGGCCGGCGTGGATCGCCGTGGCCCTCGTGCTCGGCGTGACGGCGGTGTTCATCCGCGAACGCCGCCGGGCCCGCCGCGCCGCCCCCGCGCCCGAAGCCCCGCTGCGCACGCGGCTGGAGGCGGAGATCGCGGAACTTGATCACCAGCGCCGGCTTTTGCGCAACGTCGCCTGGTGGTATCTCCTGCCGCTGCTGGTCGCCATCGCCCTGCTCGTCTGGTCTGTGCATCTGGCCGTGCCCGGCCAGCTCACCACCGCCATGGTGTGGCGGCTCGTGTGGTTCGGTGCCATCATGGCCGGCGTCGGCGCCGTGACGCTCTGGCTGAACCGGCAGGCGGTCCGCCGCACGATCGAGCCGCGGCTGCGCGAACTGCAGGCCGCACTACGCGAGCTGTCTTCCTGAGCCGACGGCCCGGCAAGCGTGCGCGGTCAGCGCGCGGCGCTCAACCGCAGCACTTCTTGTATTTCTTCCCGGAGCCGCACGGACACGGATCGTTGCGCCCGACCTTGGCGGCGGCCACCACCGGCGCCGGTCCCTGCCGGAGCGTGCGGGTGAAAAACCACCGGCCGTCGATCAGCTCGAACTCGGATTTCTCGTGCATCACACCCGCCGTGCCGTTCTCAGTGAAATGTGCGGAGAAATCCACGTGCGACACGCCGGGGCGGACCTGCGCATCGTGGCGGTTGATCACGAGCTTCACCCACTTCGTCGCCGGCGGCGCGACGTCCCCGGACGGCGCCAGCTTGGCGGTCGGCAGATAGGTGCGGTCGAGGTAGCGGGTGTCGTGCACCACGTGCGCCGTGTAGCGGGAGCGCATCAGCGCCTCGGCATCGGGGGCCGGCGTGGTCCCGGCGATAATGGGCGCGCAGCAGTCGCCAAAATTGCGCTCGCTGCCACAGGGACAGGGCGAGGTGGAGACGAGGGTGGAAGCAGTCGGCGTGGAACTCACAACCGGGATTAGGACGGGCCGGACGCAGATGGCGAGTGCCCAGATAAGGGTCGGATTTGGCGCACGCCCGTGCGCCGGCCCGGCGCTCAGCCGTAAGCGCCGCGCTGGTGGAAGCCGAGGAGACGCTTCAGGCGCGGGTTGGCGTCGCGGTGAATGTGTTCCGGCATCTGGTAGTTCATGAAGGGGTAATATTTGTGCCCGATGATCCGGCGGGCATAGGTCACCTGCGTGATGTAGCGGATGCGGTCGCTGCGGTTGGGGCCGCCGCGGTGCCAGACCTGGTTGTTGAACAGGATCACGCTGCCGGCGCCGCCGAGGTTGTAGCGCACCTTAGCCTCCCACTCCGTGCCGGTGAAATCGCCCGGCGGCGGCGCGCCGAAGAGATGCGAGCCGGGAATGACCTCGGTGCCGCCGTGCGCGATCTCGTCCACGTCGGTCAGGTAATAGTTCGCCGTGAAGAAAAGCACGGGCAGGCGGACGTTGGTCGGCGGTTGGCCGTCGGTCACGAGGTAGTGCGGCGGGTCGTCCTGGTGCCACGTCGAAAGACCGCCGCCGGGACGGGTCTTGAAGGAGTTGTTGTGGATGACGTGGCAGTCGGGCGCGACCAGCGCCTCGGCGAAGGAGACAATGGGCTCGAAATCAAAGAGCCGGACGTTGGCCGGACTGTGCTCGAACGCGCGCAGCAGAAAATCGTTGCTGCCGGACTCGTTCCCGCCGGGCTGGCGGGCCTTTTCCTCCAGGATGCGGTCGAGATCGGCGCGCAGTTCCGCGCAAAGCGCGGGCGGCAGGATGTTCTTGAGAAAGAGATAACCGTCGCGGTTGAACTGCTCCACCCACGCGCGGATGGTGGCATCGGGGGTGTTCGGGGTCGGGGTGGTCATAATCAAGAGCCCTCAGATCCCGCCGCGCCACTCGGGCGGATCGAAGAGAAAGCCGTGGAAGAACTGGCGCTGCGCGGGCGTAAGCTGCCGGTTGTAGAAATCCCGGCTGTAACCCCAGTGCGCCGTGTTGGCCATCATCCACGGGTGCTCGTAGGCGTAGTAAAGCATGCGGCGGCCGGGCGCGGACGGCTCGTAGGGCGCGGCGGTGTGCCAGATGGCGTTGTGAAAAAAGATCACGCTGCCGGCCGGCGCACAGACCTGCAGCGCACCGGGAAAGAGCTCGCGCTTGCGGCGCTCCTCGGGCGCGGGCTCGGCGCGGGCCAGGTGACTGCCGGGCACGAGCGTGAGGTTGCCGCGCCACGGCTGCGTCATGTCGGTCAGGTAATAGCCGACCTTCAGCTGCAGCAGCGGGATCTGCGGGCTCAGGCTGCGGTAGCCGTTGTCGCTGCCGTCGATGTGCCAGCCGTCGGTGCGTTTCAGAAAGTCGGCCGTCTCCTCGACGATGGCGTCGGACGCGCAGTAGTGCGGGTCGCGGTTGCAGAAGGCGTGGACGTAGGGCAGCAGCGCCGGCCAGTCGAGCAGCTCCCGGAAAAGCGCGTCATCCTCCAGGATGTTGAGGATGCGCGTGCTCTTCTCACCGTGGACCTGCGTGAGGTCGGCTTTCTGCTTCGGCGGCCAGACGGCCTTGTAACCCGCGGGATAACCCGCGCGGCGGCGGGCCACGGCCGCATCGAGGGCGGCGAGCAGCCGCGCGACATGGTCGGCGGCCAGAAAATTTTCGAGGACGAGATAACCTTGGGTCTCGAAGCAAAAGCGTTCGGCGGCAGTGGGGAGCGTAGCCATGATGAATCGTTTGCCTAGGTAATGCGCGGCCCGGCAGAATCAACCCGGGAGCAGCTGATTTTTCACCGGAACCACTTCAGCAGCGCCCGCGCCACCAAGCGGTGGCCGCGCAGGTTCGGATGATTCCTGGATGACATGAGCGCGGCCAACGGCACCCCGGCGGCCACCTGTTTCCGAAACAACGCCAAGCTGTCCACCAGCCCGGTGCCGAACTCCCCGGCCAACGCGCGCACCTGGGCCGCATGCTGCACGAGCGGATCGGCGGGATCGTCCAGCGAGGAAGCCTGGTCCGGCGTCGGCGTCAGCAAAATCACCGGCACCCCCGCCACCTGCGCCGCGCGGATCATCCCCGACCAGGCCTGCCGGGCGCACTCCAGCCCGTCGCCCCGGTCGTTCAATGCATAATCGATCGTGATGACATCCGGCCGGTGCGGCAGCACGTCCGCGGCAAACCGCGCCGCACCTTTCGCGGCGGTCTCGCCGCCGATGGCCGTCACAATGACATTGATTGAGGCATGGGGAAAGCGCCGGCACAGTGCCCGGTGCAGCAGGTGCGGGTAGGCCTCGAAGGTGCGGATCTCCGGCGTCTGGAAATACCCCGACGGCACGCTGTGCCCGTGGCACACGACGTTGAGCAGGCGGTTCTCCGGCCAGTCCACGCGGGCCAGGCGGGAAAATTCCGCCAGATAGTTTTTGGGCGCGGCGATCATGCCGGGATTACCCCTTCACCGCGCCGATCTGGATACCGCGGATGAGCTGACGCTGGAGGAAGACAAAGATGATGATCAGCGGCACGACCGACATCGTCACGCCCGCCATCAGCAGGTGCGTGGCCTGGCCGCGCTCGGAGTCGAAGAACATCAGGCCCACGGGCAGCGGAAACTTATCCACGGTCTTCATCATCACCAGCGGCCAGAAGAAGCTGTGGTAGTTGCCCATGAAGGTGAAAATCGCCAGCGTGATGAGCCCCGGCCGGCTCAGCGGCAGGATCACGTCCCAGAAGATGCGCCATTTGCTCGCACCATCGATCTCCGCCGCCTCGTCGAGCGCCTTCGGGATGCCGAGCATGAACTGCCGCAACAGGAAGGTGCCGAAAGCACTGAACGCCGCCGGCAAGATGAGCCCGAGGTAGCTGTCCACCAGCCCGAAGCGCACCATGAGCTGGAAGGTTGGGATGAGCATCACCAGCCCCGGCAGCATCATCGTGCCGAGGTAGAGAAAAAAGATGCGGTCGCGCCCCGGCCACTCCAGCCGCGCAAAGCTGTAGGCCGCCATCGCGCTCGTGAGCACCTGCAGCAACGTCACCCAGCCGGCGATCACCAGGCTGTTCGCCGCAAACCGCAGGAAGGGGATGACACGAAAAACCTCGGGGTAATTTTCCCAGCGGAACGCTCCCGGCATCCACGCCGGGTCCGCCGCCTCGGTGAATGACTTGAAGCTCGTGAGCACCATCCAGACGAACGGTCCCACCATCAGCAGGCTCAGCCCCACCATCACGGTGTGCAGGCCGGGGCCGCTGCGCGGGGCTTGGTTGGCGGAGTCAGTCATTGGCGTTGCGATTGCCGAAACGGAAATTCAGGAGCGAAAGCACGAACACCAGGGCAAAGAGCACCCAGGCGGCCGCCGAGGCATAGCCCAGCCGGCCCGTCTCAAAGCCCTCGATGTAGATGAAGTAGCTGAGCGTCGTCGTGCTGCCCGCCGGTCCGCCGAGCGTCATGATGCGCGCCATCTCAAAGCCGCCCTGCAGGCCGTAAATCACGCCCATCACGAAGATGAAGAAGGTCACCGGCGCGAGCTGCGGCCAGGTGATGTGCCAGAACCGCTGCATCGGCGACGCGCCGTCCATGTCGGCCGCCTCGTAAAGCTCGGGCGGGATGTTGCTCAGGCCCGCGAGGTAGAGGATCATGTTGTTGGAGCCGATGGCCGCCCACAGCGCCATGATCATGATGGCCGGCTTGGCCCAGGCATAGTCGCCCAGCCAGTTCGGGGGCTCGATGCCCCCGGCGGTCGCCGCGGGCAGCCCCGACCCCAGCGCCACGCCCGCCGCCAGCAGGAGCAGCATCGGCACGAGCCCGAGCCCGATCGCGATCTCTGCGCTGACCCCGGCATCCCGGGCGCAGGCCGGACCCCACGGCCGCGGCCGGCGCAGGGTGAAAATTACCAAGCCCGCCGCGGCGGCCAGCCCACCGCCCGTTGCCAGCGGCACCGGCACATCCAGCCAATGCAGCAGAAAAACCGCGGGCAGTGCCAACAGCGCCGCGCCCAGCGCCACTGCCACCGGCCCCGCCGCCGCATCATCCCATTGGCGCACGAGCCGCCGCACCTGCCAGCCGGCCAGCAGCAGCATCAGCCCGCCCGCCACCAGCGGCACGCCGACGGCGAAGACCGGCGCCGCGACCTGCACCGCCGCCGCAAACTGCTCCAGCACCGGCGCGAGCGCAAAATTGATCGGCCCGGTCTGCGGGTTGTAGAGCTTTTTCCACAGCACGAAGGTCGCCACGCCCGCCGTGAAGTGCGGCAGGTAAAACAGCGTGCGGTAGATCGTGCCGCCCGTGAGCACGCCGCCCACCAGCATCCCCGCCGCCAGCAGGCCGAAGATGAACCATACGCCCATCTCCGCCATGCCGCCCAGCAGCAACACCAGCCCGCTCGCGATCAGCACGAGCGTTGCCAACACCAGCGCGCCGCGCAGCGCCGCCGGATGCCGGCTTACACGCGTGAGCAAGAGCGCGGCTCCAAGACTGCCCGCGATGGCAAACGGCAGGCCAAGCATCAGGAAGAACGTGTTCCCCATGTAGTGCCAGAACTCCGGATGCGTGAAGAGCCAGACAAAGTTCTCAAGGCCCACGAAGCTCAGCGGCTCGTTGCGAAAAATATTGTGCCGGAGGATATCCCAATCGGTGAACGCGATGAAGAAACTCATCGCCAGCGGCACGAGCGTGAAGGCAAGGAAGCCGAGAATGTTGGGCAGCAGAAATCCGACCCCCGTCAGGGTGCGGCGCAGCTCGGAACGGCGGTTGCTCATGGCGCCTCCTCCTCCAGCCAGCCCTGCGCCCGGTAATAAGCCTGATGGAAAGCATCCGTCACCCACGCCGCCGGCACGCGCTCGCCCGCGGCGCGCTTGGCCTCGATGCGCTTTTGCAGGGCCACGCGCTCCTCATAAAGCGCCCGCAGGCCGGGGTCCCGCCGCACCGACAGTTGGATCTCTGCGTTGATGCGGTCGGCCATCAGGGCCGCCGCCTGCTCGGCGTTCAGCCGGCCGACCAGCAGCGACTCGTAGATCTCCAGCTCCAGCCGGTAAACGACCGACTGCAGCACAAACGGGCTTTTGCTGACGATGATGCCGGTCTCCGCGGTGGCGCGGCCAAAGGCCTGGTGCACGGGCCACTCGTTTTCCCGGCCCGCCGGCCGCAGAAATTCGTCGGTGGTCGCGTAGCGGGGCACCGGCGGCAGCGAGTCCGCCTGCCGCACGATCAGCCGGTTGAAATGGTCGCTGCCCAGGTATTGGAGGAAGCGCACCGCATGCTCGCGGTGCTTCGACCCGGCATAGACGCCGACCGCGCCGCCGCCCAGCTCGGTATTGGGGAAGCCGTCCTGCGGCCCTTCCGCCGCGGCGAGTTCGAAGGTGCCGCGCGGCCGGATCATGATGAAGGCCCAATGGCCGGTGTAAATCAGACCGAAACGTCCGGAGTCAAAATGCGAGAACATGCTGCCCGACCCGCTGATGTCCGCCGCCATCGCCGCGTCTTCCTCCCGCGTCGGCATGAGCCGGTCCTCGACCGTCCACTTCCGCACCCGCTCCAGCACCGCCACGTTTCGCGGGTCATTCAGCGTGCAGAAGGTGCCGGTCTCGTTGAAATTCGCCAGCCCCAGCCCGCGCCGCATCACATCGCGCGAGACGCCGTTGACGAAATAGGCCCGCTGCCGCGTGCCCGGCGGGTTCGCCGCGGCCACGAACCTTTTTCCCAGCTCCTCAAACTCATCGGTGCTCCAGCGGAAAGGCGGGGCCGGCAGGCCGAGTTTCTTGAAAGTGCCCACGTTGACCCAGTAGAGCGACACGCCGGTGTTGCGGGGGAAACTGTATTGCCGGCCGTTCTGCGTGATCTCCGGCCGCAGTGCCGGGTAGGTGTCGTCCGGCGAGAAACCCAGCCGCTTCGCCTCCTCGGTCACGTCGAGCATCATCCCGGTGGCGGGAAACAGATCGATCTGGAAGTTGTAGAGATCCATCAAGTCCGCTCCCACGCCGGACACACCCTGCACGAGTTTCTTCGTCGCGTCCTGGTTGCTGTTGTCGATCCGCAGGTCCACGTCGGGCAGGCCTTTTTCGCGGAGCCATTCCCGGAAAACCGTCACGATCTCCTGCTTGTAATGGTCGTCCTGCGTGATCCACCAGATGACCGGCACCTCGGTCTGCTTGCCCGGCTGGGTCCAGTGGAGCAGCGCGCTGCCCAGCGCAAGCAGGAGGGTCGCGATGACGAAAAACAGCTTCATGCGCGCACGGCAACCCGGCGAAACGACGGGGCGGAAAAGGACGGGGAATGGGGATGACCGGCGGAGGGAACCATACGCTGGGGTAACGGACAGGCGGTCACGATGCAGGTGGGCGGGGTCTCGGCGATAAAAATTCCGCGGTAATATTCAGCCGCACCGGCCGGAAGAAAATCTTCGCTTTCCGGGCCCGCCGTTTTCATGTGCAATGCCCCGCCATGAATCTCACCAAGCACTGGGCCGCCGCGCTCGACGACTACGTGATCGACCTCGCCTGGTCGCCCGACGGCGCGGTGCTGGCCGCCGCCTCGGCCGCCGGGCCGGTCACGCTCTTCGCCACCGGCAACGGTGCCGTGCGCCACGCCCTGCCCGGTCATGATGACGGTGCCAACACCCTCGGCTGGCAGCCCGCCGGCGCCCTGCTGGCCACGGGCGGCCAGGACGGCGCGGTGAAATTTTGGGATGCCGTGGCCGGCCAGCACGTCGCCACCACCAAACTCGGCGGCGCCTGGGTCGAGCACCTCGGCTGGGCCGGCCCGACCGTCTTCGCCGCCGCCGGCCGCAAGCTCACCGCCCTGCGCGCCGACGGCGCCGTCGCGCACGCCTTCAAGGACGCGCCAAAGTCCATCTCCGGACTCGCCGTGCAACCGGCGGGCGGTTGCGTCGCGGTCTCCTACTTCGGCGGCGTGTGCCTGTGGGACGCGCAGGACTTCGTCATGCAGAAGGAGTTTCCCTACAACAACGGCATCCAGGCCCTCGTGTGGTCGCCCGACAACAAGTGGCTCGTCTCCGGCAATCAGGATCCCTCCGTCCACCTGTGGATTCCCGAGACCGACATCGAGCTCCAGATGAGCGGCTATGAGGGCAAGGTGAAGCACCTCTCCTTCGACCATACCTCGCGCTGGCTCGCCACCAGCGGCGGCCGCGACGCCTGCATCTGGGATTGCGCCGGCGCCGGACCCGAGGGTCGCGAACCCGGCATGTTGCCGCACGAAGCGCCGGTGTGCGCCGTGGCCTTCCAGAAAGACCACGGCCTGCTCGCCACTGCCTCACAGGACGGTGTCGTGCAATTGTGGAGCCCCGAGCGTAAACAGCCGCTGCGCGCCACCGTGAAGATGCCCGCCCCCGCCACCAAGCTCGCCTGGTCCCCCGACGACCGCCACCTCGCCATCGGTTCGGAAAAGGGCGCGGTTTACGTCCTCAAAACCGAGGGTTGAAGAATTGGCCACGCAGACACCAAGCCATGGAGGACAGAGACAGTATCTCCGCGCCTCCGTGGCCGCTTTTAACTCCCGGCCAATAACATTCCGTCCAACGCGGCACGCAATGCGGCTTCATCCAATCCCGGGCCGATGAAGACCAGTTCCTGCCGGCGATCGCCGTGCGGCTCCACCCACTTCGCCCGGGCCGCCTCCGGGATCTCCCCCGCATCGATCACCCCGCGCTCGCGCAGCGCCGCGGCCCAGGTGCCGACGAATTCCCGCTTCACCTCGCCGCCGGCAACCGAGAGAAAACCGATGTCATCCGGTCTTCCCGCGAACCAACAAAACCCTTTCGCCCGCAGCAGAGCCGGCGGACGTTCGTGCTCCAGCCACCGCCGGAAGCGTGCATCGTCAAAGGGCCGCCGGGCCGCATAGACGCAGCTCACAAAGCCGTGTTCGGGTCCGCCCCGCCCGGCGGACCGAACTCCCGTGGCCGCATCCAGCACGCGCACCCAGCGCGCCGCCCGCAGCGTTTCCGTCGCGTCAAACCGCGGGCGGGCCAGCAGCAGGTTCGCATCGAGCCGGCCGTGCGCCGTGCGGAAGATCTCCGCGCGCGGGTTCAACCCCCGCAGATGGTGCTCCACCGCCTCCGCTTCTGCCGCGGTGACGGCGTCGGTCTTGTTCAGCACAAGCACATCCGCGCACTCCGCCTGCTGCGCCAGCAACTCGGCGCCGGCCTCCCCGCCGGGCGCAGTCCACACCGCGCCGAAATGCCGGGCATCCACGACCGTCACGAGTGCGGACAGCGTGGCGAAATCCCCGAGGCTGCGGCCGAAGGCATTGGGCCGTGTGAACAGCTCCGCCACGGCCCGCGGTTTTGCGAGGCCCGTCGTCTCGATGAGGATGTGTTCATAGTCCCCCTGCGCCGCCAGCTCCGCCACCGTCTCCGCCAGCGCGTCGCGCACGGAACAGCACACGCAGCCGTTGCCGAGCTCGATCACGCGCCGCGCCCCCGCGCCGGCCACGAGCTGGGCGTCGATGTTGAGCGCCGCGACATCGTTGACCACCACCGCCCAGCGCCGCCCGGCCGCCTGCCCGAGCAGGTGCCGCAGCAGCGTCGTCTTCCCGGCGCCGAGGAAGCCGCTGAGCACGGTGACGGGCGGGGGCTTGAGGACGGGGGCGGACATGACGCGCATTGGTTGGCCGGCCGCGGGCGGCAGCGCAAACAAACCTTGCGACGACCGCCGCCCCGCCCGCAATGATGGCACCATGTCCTCCGCTTCCGCCCACCCGCCCGGCCCGGGGCTGCTCATTGCCGTGACCGGCACGCCCGGCACCGGCAAGACGCGCCTGCTCGCCGAGCTCGCCGGCTGGCACGGCACGCGCCACGGGCGCACCGAGGGCTTCATCGCCGTCGCCGGGTCGCGCGCCGCGCCGGATGAAGGCGCGGCCGACTACCGGCTGCAACTGCTCGGCACCGGCGAGGAAGTGCCGTGGCTCGTGCGCGACGAGTCGCTCTGCCCACCCTACCGTTTCGACGAAACCACCCGCGCCCGGCTGCACGCTTGGGCCGAGGCGCTGCCGGCCGACTGCCCGCTGGTGCTGATGGATGAGTTCGCCAAGTTCGAGGCCCGCGGCGAAGGTCTGCTGCCGTTGTGGCCCGCGGTGCGCCGCGCCGCGCCGCGGATCGTGGTGCTCGCCGTGCGCGGCGGCCTGGAGGCGGAGATCGAGTCAAAGCTCGGCCAGCGCTTCGACCTGCGCATCGCCGCCGGCGCACCCGACGCGCTGGAACAGTTGCAGCGCGCCTGCGCGGATTTCGGCGAGTGGACGCGCCTCGGGCTCTTCGGCGGCGCGGCCGGCGGCATCGAGATGACGGCCGGCTCCGCCCTGCACGCGGCCAAGATCCCGTTGCGCGGGCTCATGCTCTCCAGTCTGCAGGGCGCAATGATGACCTTCACCGGTTTCGGCCTCGCCCGGCCGGGCCGCGTCATCTGGGTGCCGTTCATCTCGGCCGGATTGAAAGCCCTCTCGCCCGCGGGCAACCGCCTGCGGCCGATGCTGGCCATCTGCATGCAGGGCCTGCTCTACGGCAGCGCGGTGCAGGTCGCCGGCTGGAATTTTTTCGGCGTCACGCTCGGCGGCGCGCTCATCGGCGCATGGGCCGCCACGCAGGGCATCGTGCTGCAACTGCTCCTGCTCGGCGGCGAACTGGTGAAGGCCTACGACTCGATGGTGCTGTGGCTCGCCGACAACTGGGGCATCGCCGCGCCCGGGCTGCCGTGGCTCATCGCCGGCTGGGCGCTCCTCCACGCGCTGGCCGCCGGCGGCGTGACCGCGGTGGCGTGGCGGCTGCGCGCGCCGCCGAAAAAACTGCGCGACCTCATCGACCGCGAAACCGCGCGCATCGCGGCCACGCCGGCCGTCGCCGGCGCGGCGCCGGTGCGTCCGCCCTCGCGCTGGCGCACCGCGGCGCGCGATTTTTTCCGCTGGCAGTTCTGGCTGCCGATGCTGTTCGTCGCCGCCATCATGCTGGCCGCCGGCCGGTCGTGGGAGGCCGTCGCCTGGCTTGTGCTGCGCTTTTTCGCGGTTGGCATCGTGCTGCTCGCGCTCGTCTCGCTGCTGCGGCCGGCGCGCTGGGCCGCGCAGTTGCGCCGGCTCGGCTGGTGGGGTCCGGCCCACGCCGTGGGCAGCGCCTTCGCCCGGCGGACCGGCCGGCGCGACTAATCGCGGCTTCGGAGCACGCTAATAACCGGATGGCCCGGCGCGTTTCGTTTTGCCTTTCGCAAATCTTCGTCCCGATTGTCCGCCTGTGCACCGTCGTTTCAAAGTCCTCACCCTCTGCCTCGCGTGGCTCTGCGCCAACGGAGCGATGTGGGACGCGGTGCAGGTCTTTGCCTGGGGCAAGATGATCCGCGACTACTCGCAGATCATGAGCTTCACCCAGGCCGTGCAAAAGACCTTCGACGGTTCCGGCAGTTGTTATTTTTGCGCCGTCGTGGATGATGTGAAAGCGAACACCCCGGCGCAGCAGGTCGAGCGCAGCCACGAGCGCGTGCTGCTGGCCCTGCAAACCTCCGAGGAATTTCTGATGAACGCCCCGGCGTTCGCCTGGCCGGGAGTCGCCCACGACTCCGGCCTCACCCGCACCGATCCGGTGCCGGTGCCGCCCCCACGCTGCTGAGCGGCAGCGACTGAACCGTCGGACCGCGCCGGCAGGCCAACTCTGCCCGCGGCCTTTCCTCCCCTGTTCGCCCGTTGTGGCGACCCGTGCCCGCGGCCGCAGGTCCGCCCGACACGCGATTTTTACCTGCACACTCATCATGAATTTTTTCCCTTCCCTCCGCCTTGCCACTTTGGGGCTCGCCACGGCCGCCCTGACCTTCGCCGATGATTACGCCGACACACCCGTCGAGCTCGATCCCATCGCGATCACCGCCGACAAGGAGAAACTCTTCTCCCTGCCGCTCGACGCCGCGCCCGCCTCGGGCTCGCGGCTCGGCCTGACCAACCGCGACCTCCCCGTGTCCGTCTCCGTCGTGACCCAGGAGGTCATGCAACTGCGCGGCCTGCGCACCGCCGTTGAGGCGGTGGAGTCCGCCGTCGGCATGACCGGCGGCATCCAGTTCGGCTCCATCCCCACCTACTCCACGCGCGGTTTCGGCTCGAACAGCGTCAGCATCCTGCGCGACGGCATCCGCCAGAACACCGCCTCGCAGTCCTCGCGCACAATTGATTCGTTCCTCCTCGACCGCGTCGAGGTGCTGAAGGGACCTGCCGGCCTGATGTTCGGCGAAGGTGCCATCGGCGGTGCCGTCAACTACCTCTCCAAGGCGCCCGCCGCCACCGCCGGCGGCGAGGCCTTCCTCAGTATCGGGGCTTGGGCAAGCTACCGGCTCGGCCTCGGTTGGGGCGGACCGCTGCCTGTCGGCAAAACCGGCGCCGTCACCAGCCGCTTCGACTACAGCCACAACGAGACCAACGGCTACGCCGACGGGAACGCCCAGCGCTACGACGCCGCCGCGCTCGCCCTCGGCTGGCAGGCCACGGAGCGGCTCAAGCTCACCTTCAACACCACGGCCCTCAAAGACTGGAACGAGTCCTATTTCGGCAACCCCGTCGTCTATGACGCGGTCGTGAACACGACCGTCGCCAACGCCCAACCGGAGGTGCGCGTCTTCAACGCCAACACCGACCGCATGATCAATGCCCGCGTCGCCGAGGAAGCGCGCCGCACCAACTACAACATCCTCGATAACTACGCGAAGACGGAGAACACCTTCACCCGCCTGCGCGCCGAGCTGCGCCTGAGCCCCGACCTCGAGGTGCGCAACGAGGCCTACGCCGCCACCCAGCTCCTCAAGTGGCGCAACCTCGAGACCAACGTCTGGAATCCCGTCACCCAACTCGTGGACCGCCGCTCCTTCGTCCACATCTACCGCGACGACGTCCTCACCGGCAACCGGTTCGATGTCAGCCACCGGGGCACGCTCGTCGGCCGCACCAACCGTTTCCTCATCGGCGGCTTCTACGAGCGCAACGACCTCACCCGCGGCGGCGCGCCCGCCGACTACCCCACCGCCGACCTCAGCGTCAGCCTGCTCAACCCCGTGCAGACCACCGGTCCCGGCGATCCCAACCGCTTCCAGAAGGGCTCGCGCATCGCCATCCAGACCGGCGCGCTCTACCTCGAAAACGCGCTCGACCTGACCGCCTCGCTCAAGCTCATCGTCGGCCTCCGCCGCGACGAGATCAACCTCCAGCGCGACACCCTCCTCACGCCCACGACGGCCTTCGCCACCTACCGCAAGCGCTACGACCCGTGGACCGGCCGCGGCGGTTTCGTCTGGTCCGTCACCAAGGACCTCAACCTCTACGCGAGCTACAGCCGCGCCGCCGAGCCGACCACCCAGCTCGTGTCATTCAACGCCAGCTCCAACGACTTCGCGCTCCAAACCGGCCTCCAGTATGAGATCGGGGCCAAGGGCACCCTCGGCCGCCACGTGGACTTCACGCTCGCACTCTTCGACATCGAGAAAAACAACATTCTCAGTTCGACGCTTGATCCCCTCACCGGCCTGCGCCTCAGCCAGCAGATCGGCGCGCAGAACTCCCGCGGCGTCGAGTTTGCCGTCGCCTTCCTGCCCAGCCCGACCTGGCGCGTGGAACTCAACGCCGCCTGGACGGATGCCTGGTATGGCGAGTTCGCCCAAAACCTCGGCGCCGGCATCATCGACCGCACGGGCAACACGCCCACCAACGTGCCCGAGTGGGTTGGCGGCCTCTTCGTCCACAAGCGCCTGCCGGCCGGCTTCGCCGTCAACGCCGGCCTGCGCCACGTCGGCGACCGTTTCGCCACCATCCACAACGCCGTCATCACCGACGGCTACACCACGCTCGATGCCGGCGTGAGCTACACCCGCGGCCGGACCATCTACACCCTGCGCGGCCGCAATCTCACCGACGAGGTTTATCAGCCGGTCGCCGGCTCCACGATGGCCCGCCTCGGCGAGCCACGCAACGTGGAGCTGTCCGTGCGGACGCGCTTCTGAGGATCGCGCCATGCAACGTTACCTCATCATCCTCCTCGCGCTCGGCCTGGGCCTGCTGGCCCGGGCCGAGCCCCGCATCACCGAGCTGGCCAGCCCCGCCCCGTTGGTATCCGGCACGCCCCGGCTCCACACCGGGCCGGATGGCACCGTGTATCTGATGTTTGCCGGTCCCGGTTTACTTCAAGGGGAACGCGCCATTTGGCTCTCCACACTGCCCGCCGGCAGCCGGGAGTGGTCGGTCCCCGGATTGGTGGTCAGCACTCCGCTCCTGCTGGAGAATTGGGCGGACTTCGGCACCCTCGTGGTGGCGGATGACGGGCAGGTCTGGGCGCAATGGTTTCAAAGCCGCGCCGAAGGGCAGCGCGGCTACTCCGGCTGGATGGCTCGCTCCCGCGATGGCGGCCGCACTTGGAGCGAACCCGCGCCCCTCGGGCACGAGTTCGTTTCGCTCGCGCCGCTCAGCGGCGGCCGGGTCATGGCCGTCTGGCTGCAGAGCGCACGGCCGCCCCGTCCCGCGGGAACTCCGCGCCCTGCGCGGACACCGCGCGACCCGCACGCCGAACACAGCCACGGCCCCGCCCGTGATCCCGCCGCCCCCTACACGCCCTCGATGCGGCTCGATGCCCGCCTCATGGATGCTGCCGGCAACACGCTCCGCGAATGGGTCGTGGACCCCGATGTGTGCACCTGCTGCCATACGACCCTCGCCGTGCTGCCCGGCGACGGACTGTTCGTTTCCTACCGCGGCCACAACCGCGAGGAAGTGCGCGACAACTGGATCGCGCATTTCGACGGACAGGAATGGGGCGCGCCGGCCGTGCTGCACCCGGACGGTTGGATCATCCCGGCCTGTCCCGTCAACGGCCCGGCCGCCAGCGCCCGCGCCAACGAGCTGGCCATCGTCTGGTTCACCGCCGCCAACGGCATCTCCCGCGTCAGCGGCAAGTTTTCCACCGATGCCGGACGCCGTTTCGGCGAAGCCCTGCCGATTGATCTCGGCCGGCCCATGGGCCGGGTGGATTGCGTGATGCTGCCCGACAACACCGCGGCCGCTTCGTGGCTCGAAGCCAAGTCCTCGGGCAACGCGGCCGGCATCTACCTGCGCACCTTCGATGCGGCCGGGCTCATCTCGGTGCCGTGGCTTGTCGCCGAAACCTCGCAGGCCCGCGCCAGCGGTTTTCCCCGCCTCGCGCTCCGCGCGGACGGCGATCTCGTCATCGCCTACACCGAGGAAGGCAAAGAGAGCCGCATCCGCACCCTGCTCCTCTCGCAACCGCCCGCGCCGTCCGAGCCCGCGGCGGGCTTCACCGGCCCCTTCTCCTCCGCGTTAAAGGAGGACCGCCGCCACGAGCATGCCCATTGAGCTTCTAGCCACACGACGCAGGCAGCGGCGGACCGCAGTGACCGCGCTGCTCGCGTTGCTGTTGGCGGGCTGCCGGCCCGATCCGGCGGCAAAAGTCGCCGTCCCGCCGCCGCATCCGGGCAAGAACGCTTATATCCGCATCTGCGCAGGCTGCCACATGGTGGACGGCCGGGGCTTGCCCAATCTGTTCCCTCCCTTGACGGACTCGCCCACTGTGCAGGCCGCAGATCCCACCGCCCTCATCCTCATCGCGTTGCACGGGCTGGAAGGCCCCGTCGAGGTCAACGGCCAGTTTTTTGACGGAGTCATGCCGGCCCAAGGCAACTTCCTCTCCGACCGCGAACTCGCCGCCGTCGTCAGCTACATCCGCCAGGAATGGGGCCACGGCGCGGATGTGGTCGCACCAACGCAGGTGCAGGCGCTCCGCGCCGGCCACCCCCGTCACGACCCGTGGACCATGGAAGAGTTGTCCCGGCTCATTTCCAGTGCACCCTAAATCCATCCACCCTTCCTACCATGATCACAAAAAAACACCTGATTCCCTTCCTCGTCATGCTCGGCACGGCGATTACCGCGGTGGCCGAAACCGGCCATGCGCTGCGCGGCGAGGTCACCCGCGTCCTTGAGGAGCGCAAGCTCGTGATGGTCCGGCACGAGGAGATTCCCGGTTTCATGAAGGCCATGACCATGGCCTTCACCGTGCCCGAAGCCGACTGGCCGAAGCTCACGCCCGGCACGTTTCTCACCGCCACCATGTATGGCAGCCGCGGCAACTGGCGCCTTGAGGACATCGTCATCACCGACAAAAACTACCAACCGCTGCCGCCCGCCGAGCCGGCGCCGACGACCCGGGCCGTCGGTCTTGACGGCGGCACCAAGCGCAAGGCCTCCACCTGCCAGTGCCAGCCGTAGCGGCCGCCCACAACGACCCGGCCAAATGAACGCCTCCTCCCGGCTTTCGCAACCCGGCCGCCGCTGGCGTGATATCCGTGTAAGCCTTGGCCAGCCCGGCGTGATGCCTTGGCTGGCCGTCGGCATCATCCTGCTGGCCGCGTTGCTCATGCCGCCCTCCCCCGTCGGCCGGCTGTGCGCCTTCGCTTCGCTGACGACCGCCATCGTGCTGCTGGCGGTCGCCCGCAGTTGGCGAAACCAACGCTGGCTCAGCGAAGGCATTTTGCTCTGCTCAACCCTCGTGGCCGTCGGGCTGGGCATCGCAAAGGCGCCGGCCAGCCTCCAAGTCGGAGCAGCGCCGGTGATCCTGATTTTCGCGTCGCTCGGCATCCTGACTTGGAGCGAGTGGCGCTTTGCCCCGGACTTCGGACAAACCGGCGTCTATTGGGCCGTCATCGGCGGTATCCGTGGTGCGCTGTGGGCCGGACTTGGTCTGGGCATCGCCATGGTGCTGCGCACCGCCTTCCAACTACCGACCGGCCTCACTACGACTTTGGTATATGTCGGCGGCGCAGCCATCGGCCGCTGGTGCGGCTCCCTGCTCATGCCTGCCCGCTACCCGCTCACCGGCCACCCGGCTGCGCCCCACGCCCCTTCCGACCTACGCCCACGCGACCCGGCCGACTGGTGGAAGCATGGCTGAATTTCTCCGGCCAAATCACGGCCCCGCATCCGTCGGGTGTTTGTTTTCAACCGCCCCTTGATTCAACGGACAATCCTGCAAGAGTGTGCGCATGATGCGCCGTCTGCTCCGCTTGCTGGCCTTAGCCGGGATCGCTGCTCCTTTGCTCGCCGCCGGCTCCGGTGACGCGGAAACCGCCATCACCCCGGCCGCATTTGCCGTCGAGCACACCGCAGTCGCCTCTCCCGCCGGCCCCGGTGCCAATGCTCCCGGCCTGACCCACGGGGCCGATGGCTCGCTCTGGCTGAGCTGGCTCGAGCCCAAGGGCAAAGGTGTGACCGCGCTGCGGGCGGCGAAATTCGATCCAACCGCCACGGCTTGGGGTGAAGTGCGCGAAATCGCGGCCGGACCCAACTGGTTTGTGAATTGGGCCGACACGCCGGTCTTCGCCGCCGAGGCCGACGGCCGGCTCACCGCCGTCTGGTTTGTCAACAACCCCGCGCCGGCGGCCGATCATGGCCACGGCCACCAGGGTCACCACCGCAGCGGTTATCAGGCTTGGCTCAGCCGGAGCACGGATGACGGCGCCACCTGGAGCACGCCGGCGCGGCTGACCGCCGAAAGCGACAAGGTGGAATTCGTCGCCCTGCAACCGCTCGCCTACAGCGGTGTGCTGGCCGTCTGGCTCGACGGTCGCGCCAAAGGCAACGATGCCGCCGCCATGCGGCTCTACGGTCGCTGGCTCGATGGCGACGGCCCGGATCTATTGATCGACGATTCGGTCTGCGACTGCTGTCCGACCACGCTCACCGCCTTTCCCGACGGCAGCGCGCTCGTCGCCTACCGTGCCCGCCGCGAGGGCGAGATCCGCGACATCTTCACCGCCCGCTTCAACAACCGCCGTTGGTCGGAGCCGCGCCTGCTCAGCGCCGACGACTGGCAAATCCCCGGCTGCCCCGTGAACGGCCCGCGCCTCGCCAGCGCCGGCGGTCGGGTCGCCGCCGCGTGGTTCACCGCCGCCGATGACCAGCCCCGCGTGCTCGCCTCCGCTTCGCCCGATGCCGGTGCCCGCTGGCTGCTGCCGCAACGCCTCGACCTCGGCGATCCGCTCGGCCGCGTGGACACCGTCCAGCTCCATGACGGCTCCCGACTCGTGACCTGGCTGGAAGCGGCCGGCGAAAAAGAGGCCGGCATCTACCTGCGCCACCTCTCCGCCGCTGACGAGATCGGTCCGCCGGTCCTGCTGGCTTCTTCCACCACCGCGCGCGCCAGCGGTTTCCCCCGGCTCGCGCTCGTGAAGGATTACGACGCCACGCCCGCGCAACTGCTGCTCGCCTACACGGAAGATCGCGAACCCTCCGCGATGCAGACGAGGCTCCTCACGCTGCCCACGCTCTCCGCGCTCGCCGGCCGCAAGCCCTGCCTGCCCTGCGACGAGGACGACGCCAACGCCGTGCGCGGCTACGCGATGAAGGGTGTGGTTTCCCAAGTGCAACCCAGCCGCAAACTCATCTGGGTGCGGATCGAGGAAATCCCCGGCGTGATGCGCGCCACCTCCCTCGCCTGCCGGGCCGAGCCGGCGTTGTTCGAACAGCTCCAGCCCGACCAGCCCGTGCTCGGCCGCATCGAAAAGCGCGGCCGCGACTGGTGGCTGTTCAACGTGAAGCTGCTGGGCGAGCCTGCGTCCTGATCCGGTCTTCTCCCGCGGATAGCGCGGATCTACGCGGATGGATTCCCCATTCGTGGAATCCGTGCCATCCGCGGGAAAGTTTGTGGCTCGTTTCCTGATTTCCTGAGTTCCACATTTATTCCCGGTCACCCCCCTTGACGACTCTGCCATAATGCCGACTTTCAAGACCACGTGAGCCCTTCCCACACCCGCATCCTTGCCTCGCTCCTGCGCCAAATCCTGGCGACGGGCGGTGCATTGCTGGTGTTCGGGCTGGGGCTGATGGCGGTGAATCCCGCCCTGCACGATCTCGCGCACGGCCACGCGCATGAACCGGTCCCAACCGGCTGCGGCTGCGGCCACCACCACGGCGTGGATCCGAATGCCGCCGGGGATACCGCCGACGCCGATCACCTCTGCGCCGTCGTGCTTTTTGCCCAGGGCATCACTTTCGCGGTCGAGACCATCGCGCCGGCCACAAGCCCGGCCGTCTGGCACGAAACCGTTTTTGCCGCCGTCGAGGAGACACTCCTGACGGCCCCGCGTTACCTGCATCAGCCGGGACGCGGCCCGCCGGCCGTTTGACGAAACTGTGATTGCTCCCCGCGCGCTGCCCGCGTGCCGGGGCTGCCGCAGCTTGGCGGCTTAAAGCCGCCACGGTAGGGCCTGACCTCCGGGCGGGCCTGCCCACCGTAACCCAAAAAGCGAAGGCGGGCCGCTCGGAGATCGGCCCCTACCAATGCCGCCCTTGTCCATCACGCGTTGCTCCGCGCGTCTCCAATTTTTCGTCAGGCCAAACCACATGCACCCTTTTCGCTCCCACTCCCTTTACGTCCTCACCGCCGCGCTCGCCGCGGCCCAAGTCCAGCCGCCGCCGGATCACCGGCACGACCATGACGAGCCGCTGGCCCTGGAAAACTTTGTCATCAGCGCCTCGCCCTACGCCCGCAGCCAGGCCGATCTCGCCCAGCCCACGGGTGTGCTCGCCGGCCGCGAACTCAACCTCCGCATGGCGCCCACGCTCGGCGAACTCCTCGCCGGCCAGCCCGGCGTGAGCTCCAGCTATTTCGGCCCCGGCGCGAGCCGGCCCGTCATCCGCGGCCTCACCGGCGACCGCATCCGCGTGCTGGAAAACAGCCTCGGCACGACCGACGCCTCCGTCATCAGTCCCGACCACGCCGTGTCGCTCGATCCCCTGCTGATCGAACGCGTCGAGGTCGTGCGCGGTCCCGCCGCGCTCCTCTACGGCGGCAATGCCGTGGGCGGCGTGGTCAATGTCATCACCCACCGCATCCACACCAGCCTCCCCGACACCCCGGTGCAGGGCCGGCTGGAGGTGCGCGGCAACTCCGCCGATCGCGAGGAATCCGCCGGCCTCGTGCTGGAAGGCGCCGCCGGCCCGATCGCCTGGCATGCCGACTACTACCATCGCCGGGCCTCCGACGTGAAGATCCCCGGCTTTGCGGAAAGCGCCCGCCGCCGCGCGATGGAAGACGACCATCATCATCACGATCACGATGACGACCATGATGATCACGACGATCACCACGACGAAGAGGAGCCGGTCTTCGGCCGGATTCCCAACACCGCCCTGCGCAACGAGGGCGGTGCCTTCGGCCTGTCGTTCATCGGTCGTCGGGGCTACTTCGGCTTTTCCCACAGTGTGCATGATTCCCGTTATGGCATTCCCGCCGGCGTGCATGCGCACCTTCATGGCCATGATGATCACGATGACCACGATCATGAAGACGATCATCACCACGAAGAAGACCATGACGAGGACGTGACCATCGACCTGCGCCAGCGCCGCTGGGAATTCCAGGGCGAGATCACCGAGCCCTTCGGCGCCTTCCGCGGCGCGCGCTTCAAGCTCGGCACCGCCCGCTACCGTCACACGGAGTTCGAGGGTGATGAGATCGGCACCGTCTTCCGCAACCGCGGTTACGACGGCCGCGTGGAGCTGCTGCACCAGCCCGTCGGCGTCTTTACCGGCGCGATCGGCTGGCAGGGCGGCCGCAGCGACTTCGAGGCCTTCGGTGACGAGGCCTTCGTGCCACCATCGCGCACGACCACGAACGCCCTCTTCGTCTTCGAGGAGGCCGAGCTGGCGCCCTTCACCTGGCAGGTCGGCGCGCGCGTCGAAGCCCAGGATCTCGCCCTGCGCGACGGCTCCGGCACACAGCGCGACGACACCGCGCTGAGCGCCTCGACCGGTCTGGTGTGGAAACTCGACGACACCTGGACCCTTGCCGCCTCGCTCGCCCGCACCCAGCGCGCGCCCAACGTGCAGGAGCTGTATGCCGACGGTCCGCACGCCGCGACCGCCGCCTACGAGATCGGCGACCCCACCCTCCGCCGCGAACGCTCGCTGGCGCTCGACGTAACCCTGCGCAAGCGCGCGGGCTTCGTCACCGGCGCGGTCACGGTCTTCGCCAACCGCTTCAACGGCTTCATCTTCGAGGTCCCGACCGGCGAGACCGCCGTGCCGCACCACGACCACTGGCACTTCCACGGCGGCCACGATCATGACGATCACCATGATGACCACGACCATCACCACGACGCGGAGGGCGGCCTGCCGGTTTACCGTTTCGTCCAGCGCGACGCCCGTTTCCACGGTGCCGAGCTGGAGGCCGTCTTCCACCTTCACGGCGACGGAGCCAATCAGCTCGACCTGATCGTGGGCGCCGACTTCGTGCGCGGCCGCAACCGGGGCGACGGCGAGCATCTGCCGCGCATCACGCCCGCCCGCACCAAGGCCGGCCTGGTGTGGAGCCACGGCCCCTGGGTGCTCGGCGGCGAAGTGCAGTGGGTGTCCGGCCAGCGCCGCACGGCGCCCAACGAACTGCCGACTGACGGCTACGAACTCGTCAGCGCCTACGCCACCTACCGGCACGTCGCCGGCCGGACCGTGTGGGATTTCTTCGTCCGCGGCACCAATCTCGGCGACGCCGAGGCCCGGGTGCACACCTCGCTGCTGAAGGACGTCGCCCCGCTCGCCGGCCGCAGCGTCAACGCCGGTGTGCGCCTGAGCTTCTGATAGGAATTAATCACAAAGATCGCAAAGAACACATAGATGCTGTCTTGGCTCCGAGACTTTGTGTTCTTTGTGGTTAATCAGAATCAAACACTCGCTCGAACGAATGAAGCGTTCCCTCACCCATCCAGCCCGAACACCGCCTTGGCGTAGCTTTCGGCGCTGAAGGGCTGGAGGTCCTCGGGCTGTTCGCCGAGGCCGATGAAGTAGATCGGCAGTTTCAGTTCCCGCCAGATGCCCACGATGGCGCCGCCGCGGCTGGTGCCGTCGAGTTTGGTGACGACGAGGCCGGTGAGGCCGAAACTCCGGTGGAACACTTTGGCCTGCTCGATGGAGTTGCTGCCGAGCGAGCCGTCCACGACGAGCCAGCGGTGCTGCGGGGCCGCGGGGTCGTGCTTCTGCAGCACGCGGCGGATCTTCGCGAGTTCCTCCATGAGATTGCCCTTGGTATGCAGGCGGCCGGCGGTATCCACGATCAGGTAGTCGCGGCCGCGCGCTTTCGCCGCCTGCCACGCATCGTAGGCCACGGCGGCGGCGTCTGCACCGGTGTGGCTGGCGACGAGGTCGAGGTCGAGCCGGGTGGCCCAGGTCTTCAACTGCTCCACCGCGGCGGCGCGGAAGGTATCGCAGGCCGCGAGGGTCACGCTGCGGCCTTCCTGCTTCATCCGCCAGGCGAGCTTGGCGGTGGTGGTGGTCTTGCCCGAGCCGTTGACGCCGATCATAGCGATGACGGTGGGGGCGGCGGGGCCGGGTTCGAGCTTACCCTCGGATCCGGCGAGCACGCGCCGGAGCACCGCCGCGCCGATCTCGGCCGCCTGGCGACCCTGCAGCGCCTTGTCCTTGGCGTAGGCTTGCTTGATCTCAGCGAGGATCTCCGCGGTGGTCTCGACGCCGAAGTCGGCGGTGTAGAGCGCCTCTTCCAGTTCGTCGAGCGAAGCGGGGTCGATCTTGCGACCGCCAAAGAGCCCGTGGGTCTTCGCCGCGATGGCGGAGACCGTCTTGGCGAGACCGTCTTTGAATTTTTTGAAAAAACCGAGCATGGGAAAACTTTAACGCGGATTACGCGGATCAATCCGGATATACCAACCCATAATCCGCGATCATCAGCGCTATCCGCGGAAAATCATTCCGCCTTGCGGGCGTCGCGGCCGAGCTGGTCTTTCAGGCGGTCGAGGATACCGTTGATGAAGCGCTTGGCATCGGCGTTGGAAAACTGCTTCGAGAGATCGATGGCCTCGTTGATGGAGACGACCGGCGGGATGTCCTTGCGGTAGATCATCTCGAACATCGCCAGCCGCATGATGGCGAGGTCGATGCGCGCGATGCGGTCGAACTCCCAGTTGTGCGCGAGCCCGCGGATGCGCGCGTCGATTTCGGCCACGTTGGCGATGACGCCGTGGATCAGCTCCTCGCCGAAGGCGTAATACTCGCGCGGGTGCTCAAGGTTCTCGAAGAACAGCCGCAGGTCCTCCATGAGGTTGGCCGGAGCGTTGAGGCTCCAGGCATAGAGATACTGCATGGCGGCGGCGCGACCGTCCTTGCGTTGGGCGAACTGGGCTTTGCTCATGCGGAAAAACTCCTCTTGAGGGCGGCCATCTCCAATGCCGCCTGGGCAAACTCGGCCCCGCGGTTGATGGGGCCGGTGCAGCGGGCCTCGGCCTGCGGGCGGGTGTCCGCCACGATCACGCCGTTGATGACCGGCAGGCGGGACTGAATCGTGATGTCCTGGAATGCGGCCGAGACGCTCGCGCCGACCATCTCGTGGTGGTTGGTATCGCCGCCGATTAGCACGCCGAGGGCGACGAGGCAGTCGTGCTCGCCGGTGTCGGCCAGCCGCTGGATGGCGTAGGGCAGCTCGTGCGAACCGGGCACGCGGACGACCTCGATCCGTGCGGACGCGACCCCGTGCCGCTCCAAGGTGGCGCGAAACGAGGCCAGCAGTCCGTCCACCAGCGCCGCATTGAAGCGCGCGGCGGCGACCCCGAAGGAAAATCGGGCACCGTCCACCACCGGAGAATTGGGCGCATCCAGGCTCATGAAGGGTCTATTGGCGGCAGCTCGACGGAAATCCGCAATCCGAATCCCGCGGCCCTCACAGGGGCACCTGCTCGACGATCTCCAGGCCGTAGCCGTCGAGGCCGACGACCTTGCGGGTGCTGTTGGAGAGCAGGCGGATCTTGCTGAGGCCGAGGGCGGCGAGAATCTGTGCGCCGATGCCGTAATCGCGGAAGCTCATGGGCAGATCGGCCGCCTTCCCGTTCAGCCGGGCGATGAGGTCGGCCCCGCCGTTGGCGTGCTCCATATAGAGCACGACGCCGCGGCCGGCCCGGGCCACGGCCTCCAGCGAGGCGGTGAGGGCGTGGTGTGTGCCGAGTCCCTTCATGCGGAAGACGTCGCCAAGGAGATTCTCGCTGTGCACGCGCACGAGCGTGGGCTCGCCGCCGAGCGCGCCCAGCGCGAGCGCGAGGTGGTGGCGGTTGTCGAGCTTGCTGCGGAAAACATGCAGGGTGAATTCGCCAAATTCCGAGGCGAAGGGCTGCGTGCAGACCAGTTCGACGAGGTGGTCGCGCTTCGCGCGGTATTCGATGAGTTGCGCGATGGAGATCATGCGCAGGCCAAAACGCTTTTTGAACTCGATGAGCTCCGGCAGGCGCTGCACGGAGCCGTCGTCGTTGACGAGCTCGCACAGCACGCCGCTCGGGTGCTGCCCGGCAAGGATGGCTAGGTCCACCGCAGCCTCGGTGTGGCCGGCGCGCTCCAGCACGCCGCCGGGACGGGCGCGGAGCGGAAACACGTGGCCGGGCTGCACCAATTGCTCGGGTTGCGCGGCGGGATCGGCGAGGATGCGGATCGTCCGCGCGCGGTCGTAGGCGCTGATGCCGGTGGTGATGCCCTCGGCGGCGTCCACGCTCACGGTGAAATCCGTGCGCTGCACCTCGCGGTTCTGCTGCACCATCGGGCCGAGACCGAGGCGACGGAGCTGGTGCTCGACCGTGGGCACGCACACGATGCCGCTGCAGTAGCGGATCATCATGTTGACGGTCTCGGGCGTCGCCTTCGAAGCCGCCATGATGAGGTCGCCCTCGTTCTCGCGCGCCTCGTCGTCGGTGACGATCACGAGGCGCCCCGCGGCGATTTCCTGGATCGCGGACTCAACGGTATCAAAGACCTGGCTGCCGGTGGCGGACATGGGCGAAGGCTCGCGGGGGCCGCGGAGGCTGTCAACGCACCCGCGCGGGCAGCAGCGGGCCTACTGCCGCATGTTGACCTGGTAATTTTCCACCACGTCGCCGGCCTCGTTGAGCAGCACGAGAAAGACGATGAAGTTGTAGGGCGGCCGCACAAACTTGGTGCCGACCAAGGCGGTGTCCCCGGAGGGATTCAGCACGGTAAAATCCTGGCCGGTCTTCTGGTTGGCATTCCAACGGGCGGTAGCGCGGGCCACGTTGGCCCGGGCGGGTTTCTTCTTCTTGTCGTAGAAGGTCAGCTTGAAATTGCCGTTGACGACCTCAAGTCCCAGGAAAGTGCCGTCGGCCCGCGTGAGGGTGACGCCCGGGATGACGCCCATCTCGTCCTCGGCCTTGGCGCCGGCCTTCGCCTCGGCCGGGGCGTCCGCCGGTTTGGTCTGAGCCGCATAGGGCTTGGCCGGGGCGGCCGGCTTGGCCTCCTCCCGCGCCCAAGTCGTGACGCTGCTAAAAGTGAGCACGCAGAAGGCCGCGAGGATTCGGGATTTCATACCTGCACCATGTCTGATAGCCGTCCCATCGCAAGCCCGCGCTGCCAATGGCAGACCGCCCATGCCCACCTCACCCTGCTGTTTACAACCGCTTTACCCCGCCGCCCCGGGCGCGCTCGCCTGGCATGGACGTTGGGGCGCGCCCGCGGCGGTGCCCCCTCCCGCAGCCACGGACCATCGGGTGTTGTGCACCGCGCTGGAGGAACTGGCCACGGCGCTGGCCGATCAAACCCAAGAACAGGAAATCATCCTCGGCCGGCCGGAAGAACTGCCGCAGCCACCGGCGCCCGCCGTCATGGCCAAGTGGCAGGCCCTGCGGTCCGCGGACGACCGGGACACCTTTGCCCTCCTCGTGCATGCCGGCGTGCTGCACCTGTTGGGCAACACCCCGCGCGGCGTGTTGCAGGCCGTTTTTATTCTGCAGGAAATGATCGCCGGCGGCGAAGCACTGGCGGACGGCGGCGCCCGCAGCGGCACGCTGCACTTCCGCGAACGCATCTTCCATCCGCGCTTNNACCCACGCCCTCGTCGCGCATGACTGGCAGGGCAGCCGGCGCTCGCTGCAAGGGTATGTCACCAGCCCGGTGTTTCCCGCCGCGGTGGATCCAGCCGAGGTCGCCGCCAACCATGCCGGGCTGCGCCGGCTGCTCGATGACTGTGCGGATCATGGGCTCGGCGCGATGTTGTGGCTCACCGAGCTGCCCTGTCAGGGCGGACCGTGGGTGCCCGCAGCCGAACGCCAACGCTTCCTCGAGCGTTTCCCCGCGGAGGTGCTGTCCGACTCGGGCACCTACGAGGGCAAGGTGCTCTGCTTCAGCCATCCACGCGTGCAGGAGTTTTACCGCGACCTGCTGGCACGGTTCTTCGCCGACTTCCCGGAAATCGAAACGCTCTTTCTCTTCGGCTTGGATTCCGGCGGGGAGTTTTGCGATCCGGACGCATGTCCGCGCTGCCGCGGGCTCAGCCGCTTCGCCCAGCGCGACCGGCTGCTTAACTTTCTCATCGCGGAAGGCCGCAAGGTGCGGCCGGGGCTGCGCGTTCTCACCACCGGCTGGAAGTGGGACCGCGACGGCGAAGAATTCCTGCGCCGCCAAGCCGCTCTGCCCGCCGCGGGCGGCGTCTATCTCGCCGCGCAGAAGGACGGCTGGCAGTGCGAACGGCAGGCGCACGATTTCATGCGGGAAGCCCGGCACCTCTGCCGCGAACGCGGGCAGACCTTCATCGGCTACGACAACTTCCACTGGGGCGACGACACCGTGCACGGCCTCGGCGACATCCAGGATTTCCCGCTCGGCATTGCCGCCAAACTCAAGCGCTGGCATGAACTGGCAGCCGACGGGATTTTTGATCACTGGGGCCATGCCCCGGAGGACATCTGGTGCAACTCGGTCGCGCTGCGGGAGTTTTTCCTGAATCCGCAGGCGGATGCCGCCGCGGTCTGCCAGGCGCTCGCCCGCCGGCAATTCGGTGCCGTGGCGGGCGAACCGGCCTTCGCCGCGTGGCAGGCGCTGGAGCGCGCCCACGCCGCGCTTTCGCCGGCTTGCCTGTGGTCGCCGGAGCAGTGGCCCGGGTGGTATGCCGGGCGCAGGCAACTGCCGCTGCCGGGACCGGACGGCTTTGGGCCGGCAGACCTGGCGCAAACGCGCCAACCACCGCGTCGGGAAGGCGACCGGGAATACAATCCCGCGGATTTCGGCGAGGCGTTGCAGGCGGTGGCCGATGCGTGGGAGCAGGCGGGGCCGCATTACGCGGAAGCCGCGCGCCAATTGGAGGCGGCCGAAGCTGCCGCCGGCGATGAGCCGGTGTTTTACCATTTCTGGTGGAACGGCACCGCACCTTCCCCCACCCGGCGTGAACACCTGCGCCGGCAGCGGCTTTACGTGGAGAGCATGGGCCTTGCCGGGCGCGAAATCGGGCGACACTTCGGCCTGCATGCGCGGTGGGAAAAATGCGGGCACGATGCGACAGCCTACCGGCGGCTCGCCGCCGAAGCGCTGCAAGCGGATGCCGCGGCCTGCCGGCACGCCTCGGATTTTTTCACCGCGCTGGGCGCGCCCAAGGACTGGGGCCGGCTCTACGCGGAAAAGGCCGCGCCGATCGAGGCCTACCTCGCCGGCGGGTGAGCGCGGACCGGTTTAAAAAAATATCATGGCGTGGTCCGCTCGGAGAGCGGACCCTACCNNAGGTCAGCGCGCTGGCGCGCGCCCGACAAGCGCCCGAGAGAGCTGCCTAGCCGCCGGACCGCTGCTTGGCCTTCAGCTCCTGCCAGCGGGCGAGGCGTTCGGCGATCTTGGCCTCCCAGCCGGCGGTCTTGGGCGTGTAGAGCTGGAGCGGTTGCGTGAGATAGTCCTGGCCGGAAATATTTTCGGGATAGTCGTGGGAGTAGCGGTAGCCCTTGCCATGGTTGTTCTGCTTGCTGGCCGCGCCGCTCTTGTCGCGCAGCGGCAGCGGCACGGGTTGCACCGGTTGCTCCTTCAGCACGCGGTGCGCCTCGCCCAGCGCAAGCGTGGCGGAATTGCTCTTCGGTGCGGTCGCGATGTGAAGCGTGGCGTGGGCGAGCGTGAGCTCGGCCTCGGGCAGGCCGATGAAATCACAGGCGTGGTGCGCCGCGACGGCGAGCGGCAGCGCCAG
>DDSZ01000029.1:76119-76417 GCA_002344205.1 Opitutaceae bacterium UBA2377 | reverse complement strand
CTACTTCTATCTCGACAGCACGCCGACGCATTCGTGGATGCGCGCGCTCTACAAATACCCCCAGGTGGTGTTTCCTTACGAGGAATTGCGTCGCGAAAACCGCCGTCGCTCGCGCGAGGAGCCCGAATACGAGCTGGCCGACACCGGGGTATTCGAGGGCAACCGTTACTTTGACGTGGCGGCGGCCTACGCCAAGGCCGGCCCGAACGACATCCTGATCGAGGTGAGGGTGGCGAACCGCGGCCCGGAGGACGCCACCCTGCACGTGCTGCCCACCCTGTGGTTCCGCAACACCTGG
>DDSZ01000029.1:75371-76091 GCA_002344205.1 Opitutaceae bacterium UBA2377 | reverse complement strand
GCCGTGGACACGGTGGACGGTGCGGTGCCGCCGCTGCTTTTTGCGGACAACGAGACGAATACCGCGAAGCTCTTCGCGGCGGACAATTCGCCGGCCCACCCGAAGGATGCCTTCCACGACTATGTCGTGCGCGGCCGCCGCGAGGCGGTGAATCCCCGTCAGACGGGGACCAAGTGCGCGGCCCACATCACGCTCCAACTGGCGGCGGGCGAGGAGCGCACGCTGCGCCTGCGGCTTTTTGCCGAGACAGAAACGCCAGCTGAACCCTTTGGGCGCGGATTCGCCGCGACCTTCGCCGCCCGGCAAATCGAAGCCGATGCATTTTATGGTGCGCTCGGCGCAGCGGGGAGCGACGGCAAATGTGCCGTGGCGCGGCAGGCCTACGCGGGCCTGCTGTGGTCGAAGCAGTTCTACCACTACATCGTGGAGGACTGGCTGCGTGGCGATCCCGACCAGCCCGCGCCGCCGCCGGCGCGGCTTGCCGGCCGCAACCGCGACTGGCCGCATTTTTACGCGCGAGACATCCTCTCCATGCCGGACAAGTGGGAATACCCGTGGTTCGCGGCGTGGGATCTCGCCTTCCACATGCTGCCGATGGCGCAGCTCGACCCGGAATTTGCCAAGCACCAGCTCAACCTGCTGCTGCGCGAATGGTATCTGCACCCGAACGGGCAGATGCCGGCTTATGAATTTGCCTTCGGCGACGTGAACCCGCCGGTG
>DDSZ01000029.1:75115-75262 GCA_002344205.1 Opitutaceae bacterium UBA2377 | reverse complement strand
CTTTCTCGGGCTCGACAACATCGGGGTCTTCGACCGCTCAAAGCCGCTGCCCGGCGGCGGTCACCTGGAGCAGGCGGACGGCACGGCGTGGATGGCGTTCTACTGCGGCACAATGCTGGCGATGGCGCTGGAACTGGCCGAGGGCGA
>DDSZ01000029.1:0-75096 GCA_002344205.1 Opitutaceae bacterium UBA2377 | reverse complement strand
CGGCAGCGGGCTCTGGCACGAGGAGGATGGTTTTTATTACGACCAGTGGAAGGTGGACGGCCGTGGCGAGCCGCTGCGCCTGCGCTCGATGGTGGGCGTGATCCCGCTCTTCGCCGTCGAGTTCATCGAGGAGTCCACGCTGGCGAAGCTGCCGGGCTTCGCGAAGCGCACGCGCTGGTTTTTGGAAAACCGGCGCGACCTCGCCGCGCAGATCTCCTACATGGCCCACGACGGCCGGGATGCGGGCCGGCACATGCTGGCCATCCCCACGCGCGAGCGGCTGGAGCGCGTGCTGCGCTACGTGCTCGACGAGCGAGAATTCCTCTCGCCGCACGGCGTGCGCTCGCTCTCGCGCCATCACGCCGAACATCCCTTCGTGCTGCACCTCGACGGGCAGGAGCACCGCGTGGACTACGTGCCCGGCGAATCGAACACGTGGCTTTTCGGCGGCAACTCCAACTGGCGCGGCCCCGTGTGGTTTCCGCTGAACTACCTGCTGATCGAGTCGCTGGAGCGTTATCATCATTTCTATGGCGACAGCTTCACGCTGGAGTTTCCCACCGGCAGCGGCCGGCGGCTGAACCTTGCGGCGATCGCGGACGAACTCGCCCGGCGGCTCACCGGACTGTTCCTGCCCAACGGCGGCGGGCGCCGCCCGGCGCTCGGGCTGGACCCCCGTTTCGTGAGCGATCCGCACTGGCGGGACCTGATTCTGTTCCATGAATATTTTCACGGCGACACGGGCGAGGGGCTGGGCGCGAGCCACCAGACCGGGTGGACGGCGTTGGTGGCCAAGATGATAACGGACCGGACAGGGTAGGGGCGTTTTGTCGCGCCGGCAGGTTCCAAGGAAAAAGACGAATAGTTATTCGCAATCAGCGAACCGGAGGAGGAGGGCCGGGTCCCGCGGGGGCCGTGAAAACTCACACAAGGCGGGCCGGGGCATGCTTCCGGTCCTTTTTAATCTCCGGCTTTTTGGTTACGTCCGTCGCCCTCCCGGCGCGGGCGGAGACGGCGCGCGCGGACATCTTGCTTGCGATTCACTGGGTGGAGAACCCGCGCAACGTCACCAAGCCCGGCCCCAAGGGCGAACTGGGGCCGTATCAGTTTCGCGAACCCACCTGGCGCATGCACACGAAGGTTTCCTTCCGGCGGGCGCTGGACCGCGAGCATGCGGAGGAAGTGGCCGTCCGGCATTATGAGTGGATCGTGCGCGGCCTGCAGCGCAACGGCCTGGCCGTCACGCCCTATAACGTCGCGCTGGCGTGGAACGGCGGCCTGAGCGCCACCGTGCGTGGGCGAGCCCCGGCCGCGGCGCACCGCTACGCCGAGCGCGTGCACAACCTGGCGGAGGAAATGCGCAGCCAGAGACTGGCAAACGTCCAAGAAAACTAACTGTCTCCAGTCCTTCCCAATCCGCGTCAATTTACTCCAAAAACGTGCCCTGCTTCGGGCCTTTGGCGGCTTTGCGGGCGGCTTCTTCCTCGGGGGTGGCGTTGAGGTGGCGGGGGGGCTTGGTGGTTTTCTGGGCCACGGCCTGTTCGCGGTCGTTGACGATGCGGTCGCAGATGGAGTGGAGGTGCATCCGCAGCCAGCGGGCGGTGCTGCTGGCGGGGGTGTAGTCCGCGGGACCGTAGCCATGGATGCGGCCGGCCTGGAGCAGGCGGTCGTTCTGCTCGAATTCGCCGTGGTGCTCGGGGTTGTAAACGCCGTAGGTGCGGCCGCCGCCGCCCTTGACGACCGAGAAGCTCGGGATGTCGCTGGGGCCGTCGGCGATATAGAGCATGTTGGGGAAGGGGATGCGCCGGTCCTCGGGCTTTACGTTGGCGTTGACCTCGATGGCGGCGTTCTTGTTCGTGCCCTTGTTGATCTCGAAGAGCGCGCGGGTCTTGGTTGTGTTGTCGATGACCATGCCGATCTGGGCGATGACGGCATCGGCGGTGATTTCCATTTCGCCCTGTTTGAGGAAGCCGGGCTGGAGGGGGTTCTCAATGAACTCGCAGCCCCAGATGCCGTCCACGTGCGGGGCGATGGCGCTGCCGCGCACCATCTCGGCGAGGCCGGTGCTCACGATGTAGTGCTCAAGCTTGATCTCGTGCTTCCGGTATTCGGGTTTTTCCGCGACGTAGGTCTTGGCGAGGTCGAAGAAGCCCGGCAGCCCGGGATAGAAGGCGATGTCGGCCCCGCAGGCGCGGAGCTGGCGGTTGTTAAGCCGGCCGAATTTGCCCGCGAGCACGTAGGTGAGCAGGTGGTTGAGGTAGCTGATCTCGCCCGAGAGCTGGTAACCGCGCCGCCGGTAGTTTTCGACGAGCGCATTGGTCTCGGCCCAGAAGGTGGCCTCATCGATGCCGTGGCGCCGGAAAAGCGGGGCCTGCATGTAACCGGGGATTAAGGTCTTGTCGAAATCCCAGATGCAGGCGATGATGTTCTGAGTGAAAAGCGTCGTGGCCATTTTTGCGGAGCAACACCGGTAGGGGATTCCCACCGATTGTCCGACGCACTCAAGCCTGCGCCTCCGGGGCAGGCAATTCGCAAATCGCCACCGTATTTCCCGCATGGAGACCCTGCCCGATATCACGCCCTTCCAGCGCCGCCTCGATGAACTCGCGGCGGAGATGGCCGCGCCCGCGTTTTACCAAAATCCGCGGAAGGCGGCGGATATCACGCGGGAGCAGCAGAAGCTGCAGCAACTGGTCAACGACCACCGGCGACACACCCGGCTCGGGCAGGAAATCCTCGAGGCGCAGGACCTGGCGAAGGATGCGGGTGCCGACCCCGGGCTGCGCGAGCTGGCTGCCGGGGAGCTGCCCGAGCTGGAGCGCCAAAGGACCGACCTCCACCGGGCCGTGCTGCTGGCGATGATTCCGCCCGAGCCCACCGATTCGCGCGACACGGTGATGGAAATCCGCGCCGGCACCGGCGGCGATGAGGCCGGCCTGTTCGCGGCCGAGCTCTTCCGGCTCTATAGCAAGTATGCCGAGGGCCGCGGCTGGACGATCCAGCCGATGAGCAGCAGCCCCTCGGAGCGGGGCGGGTTCAAGGAGGTGATCTTTCTCGTGACGGGCACGGATGTTTACAAGCAGCTCAAATACGAAAGCGGCGTGCACCGGGTGCAGCGCGTGCCGGTCACGGAGGGCAGCGGCCGCATCCACACCTCGACCGTGACGGTGGCGGTGCTGCCCGAGGCGGAGGAAGTGGACCTGAAGATCGACCCGCAGGAACTGGAGATCACCGTGCAGCGGGCCAGCGGCCCGGGCGGGCAGGGCGTGAACACCACCGACTCGGCCGTGCGCATCATCCACAAGCCGACGGGCATGATCGTATTTTGCGCCGACGGCCGATCCCAGCAGAAGAACAAGGCGAGCGCGCTCGCGGTGCTGCGTTCGCGCCTGTTGCAAAAGCGCGAGGAGGAAGAGCGGTCAAAATACGCGGCGGAGCGCCGCAGCCAGATCGGCTCGGGCGACCGCAGCGAACGGATCCGCACCTACAACTTTCCGCAGAACCGCCTGACGGACCACCGGATCGGACTGACGCTTTACAGCCTGCCCCAGGTCATGGAGGGCGAACTGGGAGAGGTGATCGCGGCGCTGCAACGCGCCGACCATGAGGAGAAGCTGGCGGCCCTGACCGGCCAGCCCGTGGTCCGCCGCCGCAGCGAGCCGGAGGAATAAATGATCACCGTCCTGGAAGTCATCAAACGCACGACGGAATTCCTTGCCGGCAAAGGCGTGGAGGGCGCGCGGCTCAATGCAGAACTGCTGGTGGGCCATGCGCTGGGGATCGGGCGCATGCAGCTTTACCTGCAGTTCGAGCGGCCGCTGGCGGAGCCGGAGCTGGAGGGCATCCGCCCGCTCGTCCGCCGTCGGAGCCTGCACGAGCCCCTGCAATACATCGTGGGAACGGTGGAGTTTTGCGGCCTCAGGCTGAAGGTGGACCGGCGGGCGCTCATTCCGCGGCCGGAAACCGAATACCTGCTTGAGTTGATCGGGCAAAAGTTGGCGCCCCGGCCGCCGCAGTTGGCGTTGGATTTGGGCACGGGCAGTGGCGCAATCGCGCTGGCCCTGGCCGCGCTTTATCCGCACGCGGTGATCACGGGCCTTGATGCCAGCGCCGACGCGCTGGCGCTGGCGGCTGAAAATGCGGCGCACACCGGCCTCGCCGGCCGGGTGGAGTGGCTGGCTTCGGACTGGTATGCGGCGCTGCCGGCCGGCCGGCGCTTTGACCTGATCGTGGGCAACCCGCCTTATCTCTCGGAGGCCGAGGTGGCGGAAAGCCGGCCCGAGGTGAAAAATTTCGAACCCGTGCGGGCGCTCACGCCGGGTGGCGACGGCCTGGCCGCGCTGAAGCAGATCATCGCCGGCGCACCGCCACGCCTGACGCCCGGCGGACTGCTCGCCTTGGAAACCGGCATCGCGCAGCACGAGACGCTGCGCGGCCTGGTGGCGGCGGCCGGCTTGATGGGCTTTGCCGCGGCTCCCGACCTGACAGGACGGCCGCGCTATATTTTTGCGCAAGCGGCCGGTTAACCGGCCTCCGGGCCTTTAGCCCTTGCCGTCGAGCCGGGCGGTCAGCGGCGGGCGGTTGCTCACCCAGTATTGGCGGTTTTGCGCCAGCGTGATGGCATCGTGGACCACGCGCAGGGATTCGCGGAGGTGCACATCAACGACGGCCAAGGCATCGGTCTCATCGGTGCTCAATTCCAGTTCGTCACCTTCATCGTCGGTCAAGGGGGCCCTGAGCGCGGCGTTGGGCTTGGGCGTGAGGCGGATTTCCTCGTGGGGGAAATTGGCCTGGGCGAGACGGGTGCGGAGCGCATTCATTTCCTCGCGGAAAGCCTTGGCGAACTCCTGCTGGGCCTTGCGCTGTTCCAGGTTGAGGGAGACGGATTTTTGCTCCTGCCGGTCGCGGAACCAATCGACATTGCGCTGCAGGTAGGCAAATTCCTCCAGTTGGTTGCGGCGCTCGGCGCTGTTCTGCCGCAGCCGGTCCAGGAGCTTCGGGTCGAGCGGCTCACCGTCAAAATAGCTGGGCGGGATTTCGTCCCACACGAGGGCGCGGGGCAGGTCGGCCTCGCCGATGGGCAGGTAGTCCTCGATGGAGGGCAGGACGATGTCGGGCACGACGCCCTTGACCTGCGTGGAGGCGCCGCTCGGCAGGTAGTATTTCTGCACGGTGATTTTGGTGGCGCCGGTCCTCACCGGGGCGCGGCTGGCCTGCTGCACCCAGTTGCGCAGCTCGACGAGGCTCTGGACGGTGCCCTTGCCGTGGGTGGAACTGTCGCCCACGACGATGGCCCGGCCGTAATTCTGGAGCGCGCCCGCGACGATCTCGGAGGCGGAGGCGCTGAAGCGGTCCACCAGCACGGCGAGGGGGCCTTCGTAGGCGATGGTGGCGGAATCGTCGGTGTCCACTTGGATTTCGCCGGCGTAGTTCTTTACCTGCACCACCGGACCCTGGTTGATGAACAGGCCGGTGACGCGGGTGGCTTCGGAGAGAAAGCCGCCGCCGTTGCGCCGGAGATCGAGCACGATGCCCTCGACGCCGGCGGCCTTGAGCTTGCCGATCAGGCGGGCGACATCCTGCGTCGCGCTGGTTTGCTCCGCCTCGGGGCCTTCGCTGTCCGCCGGGCCGTAGAAAGACGGCAGGGTGATGACACCGAGGGCGACGGTGGCGCCGTCAGCGCCGGGCAACCGGTGGATGGAGGCGTGGGCGCGGGCGGAGTTGAGCTTCACGGTGTCGCGCGTGATGATGACCTCGCGCCGGCTGGAGGCGTCGATGGCATCGGCGGGCTGCACGACGAGCTTCACCTGGCTCTCCTTCTGGCCGCGGATCATGGTGACAATCTTGCGGAGCTTCATGCCGATGACCTCGACCGGCTCGCCGCCGACCTGGGCGACGGAGATGATGCGGTCGTTCGGCCGCAACTGGCCGCTGAGGTCCGCGGGTCCGCCGGCGACGATCTCCTTGATCACGCAGTAATCGTCCTCGATGCCCAGCACTGCGCCGATGCCGACGAGCTCCAGCTTCATCTGGATGCCGAAGTCCTCAAAGGTGTCGGCGGAGAGGTAGGAGGAGTGCGGGTCGTAAAGCCGGGCGATGGAGGACAGGAAGAGCTCCGCCAGATCACCGCCCTCGATATCGAGCAGGTTTTTGAGCATGCGCTCGTAGCGCTTGCGCACGACCTGCTTCGCGTCGGTCTCCGCCTTGCCGTTGAGCATCTCGGAGATGAGCTCGTATTTGAGGCGCTGCTCCCAGAGTGCGTCCGCGGCGGCGGCATCGGCGGCGTGCGGCAGCTTGCGGCGGTCGGTGCGGTAGAAATCCTCGTTGGCGAAATCAAAATCGCGCTCCAGCGCCCCGAAGATCCAGTTGATGCGCGAGGTCACGCGCTGCTCGTAAGTGCCGAAGATGTCGTAGGCGGCGTCGATGTTGCCGAGTTTGCTGATGTTCCAGTAGAGGTTGCGGGTGTAGCGGCCTTCAAATTCGGCGAGGTCGCCGGCGAGGAAAAACAGGCGCTGGCCGTCGAGCGCGTCCATGTAGTCGGCGATTACGTTGCGGTAGTCGGCGCTGCGGACGGAGTCGCGGTTGTAGTGGGCGCCCTCGAGCAACTGGACCATGGTGCGGACTTCCTTGCCCAGCGTGGCCGAGGTGACGAACTTGCGGTCGCTGCCAAAGGCGGAGAGGGCAAACGCGAGCAGGGCCAAAAGGGCGAGGGAGGCGTGCCGGCGGAGGCGGGACGAGCGAAGGAGCATGGAAATGAGAGGGCGGTTGCGGGAGAAAGTTTCCGGGATTTTCAGCGGCGGCTCAAATGATCGCGGGCACCGTCGAGCACACGCTTTTCCTCGGCGGTCAGGGCGCCGAAGCCCTCGCTGTTGATCTTGTCGAGGATCCGGTCCACCTCCGCCCGCAGGTCGGCCGGGTTGCCGAGGTTGACCGTTTGGCGCGGGGCGGGATTGGTGGTGACCTTGGCCTTCTGCGCCCAGCGGGGCAGGGTCATGGTCGTCCGCCGCCAAGGCAGGCTCCATTGGGAGTCGTGGAAGTAGCGATGGTAAATCCAGCCCGCGAGCATACCGCCCAAGTGCGCGGAATGGGCGATGCCAAAGGGCGAAACCGCACCCATGATTTCGTAGAAAACAAATCCGCAGACATCCAGCCCCAGCACCACCCAGGCGAGGTGCTTGGGCTTCACGGTGACGGGTAAAATGAAAAACAGCAGAAACGTGATCTGGCGGTTGGGGAAAAAGCAGGCGAAGACCGCCAACAGGCCGCAGGCCGCGGCCGAGGCCCCGAGCAAGATGCCGCCGGATCCCCAGTTGGTCGCGGTCCAGGCCACGCCGCCGACCAGAATGGCGGCGAGGTAGAACTGCAGGAACCGGCGCTCCCCCAGCAGACCGACCAGCTCGCGGCCGAGGAAGTAGATCGCGAGCAGGTTGCCGATGATGTGCAGCAGATTGGCGGGGCTGTGCAGCAGGCTGTAGGTGAGCAGCGTCCAAACCTTGCCGGACTGGATGCCTTCCACGGTCAGAGCGAGGTTGTGGTGAAACATCGGGCCGGCGTTAAACCAGCGCAGGAAAATGTTTTGCAGAATGAAGCCCGCGATGATGGCGACGATAATCCAAGTGAGCACCGAGGTCCCGGGGGCCCGGTAACCGGCGGAGTCGTCGCGCATGTAGGGGCGGTCGGATAGCATGAAGGCTCATTAATGGCGTATCCCCACGCGATTACAAGCCGTCTGCCGCTAATCCGCCGCCTGCGGCTTATGTCGCAGGCCCGCCGCATGGCCGCTTGACACGACCTGCCAATCATCTCTCTTACGCGCTGATTATGGCCAACAAAGCAGACAAATGGGCGGAAAACATCGCCGGCAAATTCTTCGTGGACCAGCAGTGCATTGACTGCGATCTCTGTCGTGAAACCGCGCCCGGGTTTTTCACCCGGCACGACGAGGGCGGCTACTCTTTCGTGCACAAGCAACCCACCACCGAGGAAGAGATCAGCCTCTGCATGGAGGCGCTCGAAGGCTGCCCGGTCGAGGCCATCGGCAACGACGGCGACGAATAAGCCGCCCGTCGCGCGCTTGCAGCACCCGGCCTTCCGGCCGGGTTTTTTGTGCCCGGTTACGCGCCGTGGTTAAGCAATAAAAGTCATGTGCTAACTACGGGCTTGTTTTGGCCCACGGAGCCTCCACGTTCGGGGGATGTTCCGCTTTCGTCTTCTGCCGGGCGTGGTCCTGATGGCCGCGTCGGCTTCCGCCCAGACCGCCGTCGAGCTGCACGAGTTCGTGGTGTTTTCTCCCCGCGTGGCCAACCAGGCGCCCGTGGCCACCTTTGCCATGCCGGTCTCGGCCCTGAGCTTCGAGCCGCGGGTGGATGTGCAGGCGCGGAATTTTGCCGAGAGCCAGGCGGACATAAGCATCCGCGGCAGCACGTTTGAAAACGTCGCCTTCCGCATCGGCGCGGTGACGGTGCTGGATCCGCAGACGGGGCATTACCACGCCGAGCTGCCGGTGGCCCCGGCCATGCTGGGGGCCCCGGAAATTCTCGTCGGCACGGAGAACGCGTTTGCGGTCACAAATGCCACGGTCGGCTCCGTCCACTACGATTGGTCGCCCATCCGCCCGCGCGGCATGGCGGGGATTGCGGCCGGGCAATACCGGTTGCGGCGGGGGGAGTTCTACCAGGCCGTGGCGACGCGTGCGGCCGACGGTGTGCCGCAATACGGCATGGATGCGGCCTACGCCCGTTCGCAGGCCGACGGCTCGCGGCCGTTTGGCGAACATGATTTCGAGCGGGTCGGGCTGCGCGTGCAGCGGCTGACCCCGACGGCGCAGACCGATCTCTACGCCGGCTATCAGGCGAAATTTTTCGGCTGGCCCAATCTCTACACGCCTTTCGGCTTCAACGAGACCGAGAACCTGCAAACCGTGTTGCTGGTGCTCAACCATAGGGTGAGCGCGGCGCCCGGCGAATATTGGGAGGCCGGTGCGTATCACCGGCGCCACAAGGACGACTACGAGTTCAACCGCGCGGTGCCCGGCGCCTCGAATCCGTTTCAGCACACCACGTGGATCACCGGGGCTGCACTGCAAGGGCGGCGCGTTTTTGCCGGCGGGGCGCTGCGGCTGCGCGGAGAAGTGGCGGCGGATGCGATCGAGTCCACTTCCCTCGTTTTTGGCCGGCACAACTCCCGCACCTTCGGCAAGCTCACGGCCTTGTGGGAACAGAGCTGGGTGTCGGTCGACGGCGCGGCGTGGGAATTCACCGGCGGCGCGGCGTGGGATGAGAGCAACCGCGACCAAGGGGCGGTGTCGCCGGTGTTCGAGCTCACCCGCCGGCTGGCCCCCGGCGGAGCTTGGCGCACCGCGGGCCTGGGCTACGCCCGGACCACGCAACTGGCGAGCTACACGGCTTTGAACTCGGATGCGAATGCCGGCCTGTTTCGCGGCAACCGCAACCTCGGCCGCGCGGCCACGCACAACCTCGAACTTTCCCTGGCGGGCGACTGGGCCGGCTGGCGCACCGAAGCGGCGGTGTTTCACCGGCAGGACGACCGGCTGGTGGATTGGACCTTTCGCCGAGGCGTGGTGGCGCGCACGGCCAATCCCGTGGACATCAGCACCGAGGGACTGGAGGTGGTGGGGCGGCGCACGGGCGGGTGGGGCGCAGTCACCCTCGGCTACACTTACCTGACGAAGAGCGCCGACTACGGCTCGGCGTTGATCGATGCGAGTTTCTACGCGCTCAACCATGCGCGGCACCGGTTCACCGCGGCCTTCAACCTGAAGCTGGGCCGCGAGTGGGAGCTGCGGCTGGACAACGAGTATCGCGTGCAAGCCGCCAATCTGCTGCGCACGACCGGCGGGGACGAGGCCCTGCTCAGCGCGGTGGCGCTGGCCTGGCGGCCGGCGGCGTGGCGCGGCGTCGAGCTTTACGGCCAGATCGAGAACCTCTGGGACAGCGATTTTCAGGAAGTGCCGGCCGTGCCGGCGGGCCGGCGGCAGGCGGTGGTCGGCCTCAATTACGGCTGGTAGGCTTGCGATTTGACTCAGGAGCCGGCGGCGGGTCACCTGTCGCATGCAGAAAAACCCGTTGTTGGATCCCGCTTTTCATGTGCCGTGGCCTGCGCTGACGGCCGATCTGATCGCGCCCGCGATCACCGAGGCCCTGGCCCGCGCCGATGCGGCCCTGGCCACCATCAAGGGCCAGCCGCTTGCCGGAGTGACCTACGCGAATACCTTTCTGGCGCTGGAAAAGGCGACGGAGGAACTCAACGTCGCCTGGGGCAAGGTCGGGCACCTGCAGGCAGTGGCGGATTCACCGCCGTGGCGCGAAGCCTACAACGCCATGTTGCCCAAGGTGTCGGCTTTTTATGCCCGCATCCCGCTTGACGCGGAACTTTGGCTGCGCCTCAAGGCTTTCGCGGACAGCCCCGCCGCAGCCGCGGTCCAAGGGGTGCACCGCCGGTTTCTCGATGAGACGGTGGCCGGTTTCCGGCAGGCCGGCGCGGATCTGCCCGATGCGAAACGGACGCGGCTGGAGGCCATCCAGAGTGAGCTCGCCCAGCTCACCCAAAAATACTCGGAGAACGTCCTCGACAGCACCAATGCTTGGGAGCTGATCGTCACCGACGAGTCCCGCCTGCAGGGGCTGCCCGGCCACGCGAAGGCCGCGGCCCGCCGCAGTGCGGAGGCGAAGGGCAAGGGGACGGCGGACCAGCCGGCGTGGCGGTTCACGCTGCACCAGCCCTCGGTGGAGCCGTTCATGACCTATGTGGACGATGCGGCGTTGCGGAAGGAAATGTGGACCGGGATGGTGGCGGTCGGCCGCGTGGCGCCGCACGACAACACCGCGCTCATACAGCGCATTCTCACCTTGCGGGCGGAGAAAGCCGCCCTGTTGGGCAAGGCAAATTTCGCCGATCTCGTGCTGGAGCGCCGCATGGCGAAAAACGGCGCGCGGGCGCTCGGTTTTATCGAGGACCTGCAAAAACGGGCGCAGCCCGCCTTCGCGAAGGACGCGCGCGAGCTCGAGGAGTTCAAAGCGCAGCAGACGGGCGGTGCGGTGTCCCGCCTCGCCCCGTGGGAAGTGGCTTACTGGGCCGAGAAGCTGCGGCAGGGCCGCCATGCCTTTGACGAGGAGCAGTTGCGGCCGTATTTCCCGATGAACCTGGTCGTGGACGGGATGTTCGAGCTGGTGCGCCGCATCTTCGGCCTGCGGGTCATCGCGCGCGCGCCCGGCGAAGTTCCCGTCTGGCACCCGGACGTGTTGTTTTACGATTTGCACGATGCGGCGGGCCGGCACCTCGGTTCGTTTTATGCGGACTGGTATCCGCGGGAATCGAAGCAGGGCGGTGCCTGGATGAACTATCTCATCACCGGTGGTCCGCAGCCCGATGGCTCGCGCCTGCCGCACCTCGGCCTCATCTGCGGCAACATGACCCCGCCGGTGGAGGGCAAGCCCGCGTTGCTCACGCACCATGAGGTGGAGACCGTGTTCCACGAGTTTGGCCACCTGCTGCACCACCTGCTTGGCGAGGTGGAGGTCAAGTCACTCAACGGCGTCAACGTGGCCTGGGATTTCGTCGAGCTGCCCTCGCAGATCATGGAAAACTGGTGCTGGGAGCGGGAGAGCCTTGATCTTTTTGCGCGGCACCATGAGACCGGCGCTCCGCTGCCGGAGGAACTCTTCGGGCGCATGACGGCCGCGAAAAATTTCCGCTCCGCCGCCGCCACGATGCGCCAGGTCAGCTTCGCCAAGGTGGATCTCCTGCTGCACACCCGCACCCCCGAGTTTCTGGCCGCGCCCGATCTCGTGGCGACCGCACATGCGGCGGTGGCGGACTGTCTCATCCCGACCGAGCCGCCGCAGCCGCTCACGATCAACCGCTTCACGCACGTCTTTGGCGATCCCGTGGGCTACGCCGCCGGCTACTATTCCTACAAATGGGCGGAGGTGCTCGATGCCGATGCTTTCACGCGCTTCAAGCGCGAGGGCATCTTCAATCCTGCGACCGGCGCCGATTTTGTGCGGAAGATACTCAGCCGTGGCAATTCCGCCGACCCCATGGAACTCTACAAGGACTTCATGGGCCGCGAACCCGACCTGCAGGCCCTGCTCAAACGGGCCGGCCTGGCGGCGTAGGCGGAAGTTCTGCCGCCTACGCCCCGGATATTGCTGCGGGAATCCGGAAGAGCCGGAGAATTAACCCGAGCTTTCCCGCGGATGACGCGGATTACACGGATCAGAAAAGTATCCGCGTTCATCCGTGTGATCCGCGGGAAGGGTTGGGTGGCCGGAATCCGCTTGGCCGCGGACTCAGGGTTCGCCCATGATGAAATACGCGATCACGCTGGCGACGTAGCAGGCCAGGCCGGCGACGAGGAAACAGATCTCGGCAAAGAAGAGCCGGGTCTTCCGGTTGCGGTAGCGCAGGATGCTGGTGATGAGCGCGTGGTCGTCCGCGGCCTTGAAGCGTGTGACCCACTGGATGCGCAAGCTGCCGCCGAGGATGAGCAGGGTGGAGATGAGCACGAGCAGGATGCCCAGCGCCATGCTCGCGCGGGCGAAGACGCCGGCGGCGGCGATCTTGGGTCCGGAAAAGCCGGTGATGGTCAGCGCCAGCGTGGTGATGGTGAGCATGATCTGGGCGCGGGTTTGCAGCACCTGGAACTGCTGCATCAGCATGTCGATCGCGCCCTGCAGCCCGCGGGCGCCCTGATGGGCGAGCAGTTGCCGGGCCTCCGCCTCCGCGGAGTCATGGAAGGCCGGGGATAAGTCAGGATTTGCCATTTACACGCGGAGCATGAACCCGCATGAAAACCGCTCCAATCCCAATTTATGATCATTGCAGACATTGCCAACATACAGGGTCGCACGTTTCCGGCCCGCCGCTATGGCCGCGGACTGGTCGGTTCCGGCCCGCAGCCCATCAAATCGGACAATTTTTCCATGGGCTACGTCGTGCTGGAGCCGAATGGCGGCCAGGTGCCGTGGCACAATCAGGCGCAGGAAGAAGTTTACATGATTCTGCAGGGTCGCGGCGAAATGTGCGTCGACACGGAGAAGCGGGAAATCACCGCCGGCCAGATGGTTTACATGCCGCCCGGCAAATTTCATCAACTCACCAACATCGGCGACACGCCGTTGCACATGATGTATTGCTATGTGCCCGGCGGTGATGTGGCCCACTGGCGGCAGGAACTCGACGGCACGCTGCCGCCCGCCGGGGTGGGTGGGACCCCGCCGCTGCCCGCCGGTGCCCAGCCGCAGTGCACCAAGAAACCCGAAGCCTGAGCCGGCCCGCAACCTTTACGCATCAACTCCTCCACCATGACTACACACAAAGTTGGCATCATCATGAACGGCGTGACCGGCCGCATGGGCACGAACCAGCACCTGATTCGCTCCATCAAGGCGATCATCGATCAGGGCGGCATCAAGCTCGGCGACAGCGAAGTTATCATGCCCGACCCGATTCTGGTCGGCCGTAGCGAGACCAAGATCGCCGCGCTCGCCGCCCGCACCGGCGTCAAACGCTACACGACCAACCTCGACGCGGCGCTCGCCGACCCGGCCAATCAGGTCTATTTTGACGCCACCCTCACGGGTCAGCGCCCCGTCGGCGTCCGCAAGGCCATTGCCGCCAAGAAACACGTTTACTGCGAAAAGCCCACCGCCACGACCTCCAAGGAGGCCCTCGCCCTGGCGCAGGAAGTTTCCGCCGCCGGCCTCAAGCACGGCGTCGTGCAGGACAAGCTCTGGCTCCCCGGCCTCGTGAAGCTCAAGTGGCTCAAGGACCAGGGCTTTTTCGGCAAGATCCTCTCCGTGCGCGGCGAGTTCGGCTACTGGGTCTTCACCGGCGAGCACGAGAAGCTCCAACGCCCCTCCTGGAACTACCGCAAGGAGGAGGACGGCGGCATCATCGTGGACATGATCTGCCACTGGCAGTATGTCATCCAAAACCTCTTCGGCGACATCAAGAGCCTCACCTGCCTCGGTGCGACCCACATCCCGCAACGCTGGGATGAATCCGGCAAGCCCTACAAGTGCACCGCCGACGACGCCGCCTATGCGACCTTCGAGCTGACCAACGGCATCATCTGCCACTTCAACTCCTCCTGGACCACCCGCGTGGACCGCGACGACCTCCTGACCCTGCATGTGGACGGCACCCACGGCACCGCCGTCGCCGGCCTGCGCGACTGCAAGGCCCAGTCCATGGCCGCCACCCCGCGCTGCGTCTGGAACCCCGACGTGGACAGCCCGATCAAATACAAGGACGGCTGGGTGCGCGTGCCCGACCAGGGTGTCTATGACAACGCCTTCAAGATTGAGTGGGAGCTGTTCCTCCGGCACGTGGTGAAGGATGAGCCCTTCCAGTGGAACCTCTTCGAAGGCGCCAAGGGCGTGCAGCTTGCCGAACTCGGCCTCCAGTCCTGGGCCGAGCGCCGCTGGCTCGACGTGCCGAAGCTGGGCTGAGCAAACCCGGCACACCGCGTGGGACGCGGCGACACTTTCGGGCGCGGCCGGCAACGGCCGCGCCTTTTCTTTTTCCATCCGTTTTCGCTGGCAACCTGCGGAATTTCTTTAAGTTGTGGACCTGCTTTCACCATTTCCGGGGAAACAATTTTCGCGGCGCGGTGTTTGCTAGAGTCCTGCCAACCTTCAATTTCCCACCATGATGACACCCATCGCCTTCGCCCTCCTGCCCACGCCCGTGCTGCTGGTGCTCCTGCTCCTGACCTTCGTCTTCGCGCTTTATGCGCAGATGCGGGTGTCGAGTGCCTACAACAAGAACGCGCGCATTGCCTCCCGCGGTCGCATCACCGGCCGCGAGGCCGCCGAAGCCGTGATGGCGCGCGCCGGCATCACCGATGTCGAGATCGCCGAGACCGGCGGCCACCTGACCGATCACTATGACCCGACCCGCAAGCGGCTGGTGCTTTCCTCGGAAAACTACCGCGGCACCAGCCTCGCCGCGCTGGGCGTCGCCGCCCACGAGGCCGGCCACGCCATCCAGCACAAGGTTGGCTACTCCATGCTGCGTGCCCGCATGGCCCTGGTGCCGATCACGATGATCACCTCGCAGATGCTGCCCTTCATCATCATTGGCGGCTTCCTGTTCGGCGGTCTGGGCGGTATCATGCTCGACATCGGCATCCTTTGCTACGCCGTGCTCACCCTCTTTCACCTCATCACGCTGCCGGTGGAGTTTGACGCCAGCAACCGCGCCCGCGTCGAACTCGTCGGCCTCGGCATCATCGACCGCGACGAGATGCCCGGCGTTTCGCAGACCCTCAATGCCGCCGCGCTCACCTACGTCGCGGCCTTCATGAGCTCGCTCCTGCACCTGCTCTACCTGCTCTCGATGCGGCGCTGATATCCGGTGCGCCCTTTCCGGCCGGCCCGCAAATTGGGCCGGCTTTTTTATGACGGGAAAGTGAGCGCGACGATGCAGGCCGGCGGGAGGGTGGCGGTGAGGGTGGAGCCGGTGAAATTGAAGTCAGTCCAATCCCGGGCTGCGACGCGGTCGGGCGCTTTCACGGTGTTGCAGGCATCGAGGGTGTCCGCAGCCAGGATGCGGGCGTGGACTTTCGCCCCGGGTGGCAGGCCTGAGAGGGCGATTTCGACCGGTTCCTCCGGATCCGTGTGGGCCAGAGTTACCGTAATGACACCATCCGCGGTCCGTGAAGCGGCGGTGGACAGGCGCGGGTAGGTGAGTCCGTCATCCTCCAGTTGGGGAATGTCGCCGGCGACCGGCAGCCGGTGGGCATCCTGATGCGGTGCGAACAGGTGGAAAGCGTGCCAGTTGGGCGTGCGGATGGTGACGGGGCCGTTGGTGAGGAGCACGGAGTGCAGCACGTTGCAGACCTGCGCGGCGTTGGCCATGTGCACGCGTTCGGCATGGTTGATGAAGCTGTGAAAGGTAAGCGCCGAGATGAGCGCGTCGCGCAGGGTTTGCTGCTGGAAGAGGGTGCTGGTCTTGGCGCCGGGTTCGGCCGCATACCACGAGCCCCATTCGTCCACGATGAGTTTGATGCGCTTCGCCGGATCATACCGATCCATGATGGCACTGTGACGGGCGATGAGGTCGTCCACATACCAGGCATGAGCCATGACCGTGCGCCACTCGGCCGCGCCGAATCCCGTGGCGTGCAGCGTGCGCTGAACCTTCGCGGGAGGCACGCCGCCGTTCATGTAATAATGCAGCGACAGCCCGTCCATGATCCCGGGGTTGAAGCGAGGCGCGGAGCACTCGCGCATCATCACTTCGGTCCAGTGATAGTCGTCCAGGCCCGGGCCGGTCGCGATGCGGAAGAGTTTCGATTTTTCGTAGTTGCCCAGATAGGTGGCGTAGCGGCGGAACTCGTCGGCATAATACTCGGCGCGCATGAGGCCGCCGCAGCCCCAGCTCTCGTTGCCCACGCCCCAGTAACGCACACCGTAGGGCTCGGGATGGCCGTTGGCGGCGCGTTCGTCGGCAAGCACCGTCCCGGTGGGTGCGTTCAGGTATTCGACCCAGTCGCGCATCTCCTGCACGGTGCCCGAGCCGAGATTGCCGCAGATCACCGGCGCGGCTCCGGTCTGCGCACAGAAGTCGAGAAATTCATGGGTGCCAAACGCGTTGGTCTCGATCTGGCCCCAGGTGTCGTTGCGCATGCGGGGCCGCCGGCTCCGGGGACCGATCCCGTTGCGCCAGTGGTAGGCGTCGGCGAAACACCCGCCCGGCCAGCGGATGTTGGGCATCCGGATTTCGCGCAATGCAGACACCACATCGCTCCGGATGCCCCGCACGTTGGGGATGGGCGAATCTTCGCCGACCCAGATGCTGTCGTAAACGCAGGTGCCGAGGTGTTCGGCAAACTGGCCGAAAATGTGCCGGCTGATCTGTGGACCGGGCTGGTCCGGCGCCAAGGTTAGTTTTACGGGGCTGGGGGGCATGCGCGGGGTTAAAACAAGCCTTGGCTCTTGGTCGGCCACCCGCCAATTGTCCAGCCCGTCATGCTTGATGCCCGTGTGGTAGCGGCGACCCCAATGCGCCGCCCTCGGTATGTCCACCCGCCTTTTCGCGGCTGAACCCCCGCTTTATACACCGCCGGCCCCCGGCCACGACCTGCGCGGCATGCTGCGGCGAAGGATTGTGGCCACGGCCTTGGCGCAACTGGACCGCAGCCGGCAGGAGCAGGCGCGGTTGCGCACGCCGGCGGAGTGGCGGAACTATTCGCGGAAATTACGCCGGCGGCTTGTGGCTTCGCTCGCCAGCGTGCCCTTCAAGCCCTCCGACGGACCCGTGCGCGGACGATTGCTGTCCGAGGCGCGGTTTGCCGGGTTCTCCATCGAAAATGTGGTTTTTGAATCGCTGCCCGGTTGCTGGGTGAACGCCACGTTGTGGAAACCGGACCCACGCCGCTGGGCCCCGCCGTGGCGGGCGATTGTCACGCCGGTAGGCCACAACGGAAAATACTTCCCGAGCGAGCAGCATCCGCCGCAGGTGTTCGCCGCCAACGGCTTTTTGGTGGTCTCCTTCGATCCGCCGGGCTTCGGGGAGAATGCAGCCGGCAACAACCATTTTGAGGACGGGGTGCGTCTCTACCCGGGCGGACACAATCCGCTGGCCTTCTTCGTGGCGGATGCACGGCGGGTCGTGGATTATGTCTGCGGCCGGGAAGACGTGGATGCCACCGGCGGCGTGGCGATGACCGGAGTTTCCGGTGGCGGGTTCACCTCGATAGCCTGCGCCGCGGTGGATGCGCGGGTGCGGATCATTGGGCCGTCGTGCTTCGGCCTGCCGGATGGGGATCATCCCATCCGCAACGGCTACGCGGCCTGCCCGGAGACACTGTGGTTCGGACGTTTCGCGGATGGACTCGGTCTGCAGGAATTGTTCATCGCGACCGGATTTGTGCCCGCCTTGCTGATGGCCGGGCGGCAGGACAGTGTCATGACCGAGCCCGTCATGCGGAAACTATTCCGAGGCGTGAAGGCAGCCTACCATGGGGCGGGCTGTTCGGATAAAACCGGCACCTTGTTTGATGACTGCGGCCATGCTTACACCGTGGCACAGGCGGCGGCCTTTGTGCGTTGGGTGCGACGCTGGTGGGGGATGCCCCGCGGCGCGGTCAAGATCCCCGAGGGGCGGACGCTTAAATTGCTGGAACCGACCCGCCTGCAATGTAATCCGCCGGCGAGCACCGGTATGGCGGGCTTTGCGGCGGAGGCCGCGCGCACCGGGCCTGCCGCCGCGTCGAAGGACGCCTTGCGCGCCTTGGTGGGGAAACCGGGGACGAGCCTGCAGGTGCTTGCCGGAGAAACCTCGGGTTTGTGGACTCATGAGCTGACGGAACTCAGCCTGCGTGACGGCCGGGATTGGGAACTACCGGCCACCTGGCTGCGGCGGCGGTCAGTCCGGAAGCCGAAAGCGGTGCTGGTTTATTTTGACGCCCGTGGGCGGTGGCAGTCCTTGCACCAATGGGGTTGGCTGAACCGGGCGGCGGAGGTTTTCAAAGCCAATGGTGTTGATCTCGCCGTGCTGAGTGTGGACCTGCCGGGCTGGGGTGACACGAAGGCGACGCCATCGTCTTTTGATGTGGTCGGATGGGGCGGGGTGGATCGCTGGCTGGCCTATGTGAGTGCGGCTACAGGCGACTCCGTGATGGCGATGCGCGTGCGGGAAGCTTGCCGGGTGCTGCGCTGGGTGCGTCACACCCATGGCGTGCGCTTGCGCAGGATTTTTGTTGGTGGGCACGGACTTGGCGCGAATGTCGCCACCTATGCCGCGTGGCTCGAAGGGCGGGTGGCCGGGTTGGTGCTCAATGAACCGCTTCTGTCATTCGCGGAACTGGCCACCGCCGCGAAGCCGCAATGGCCGCACGACGCTTACTTCCCGGGAATTCTGAACGCGGCGGATTTTCCTGCGGCTTTGCGGGCTGCAGGCGCATCGGCGATCGTAGTCGGTTCGCGTGATGCTGCCGGGGCGGTTGTCCATCGCGGTGGCTGGGTCCTGCCGTCGAATTGCCGGCTGGTTCAGGACGCCCTGGGCCCGTCGACGGAGGTCCGGTTGATCCGATGGCTGCATGCGAAAATATCCTGCTTTTCTAAAAATGACTCCTCTTAAACTCATCGCTTGTGACGCGCTCGTGGGTGTGTCCCGCAAGCCGCATCCCTGGCTGCACCCCGATGTGGCCGACCTGCAGCGCGAGCTGGCGCGTCTCGATCTGTCCGCCGCCATCGTGCGGCACCGGCAGTGTCTCGAAAATTTCCCCTACTGGGGCAACGAGGTGCTCATGCGCGAGCTCGCCGGACAATCCAGCCTGCTCCCCGCCATTTGCCTAACGCCGGACGGGGCGCCGGCCGGCCATTCCTTCGAACAAACCTTTGCCTCGGCCCTGGCTGCCGGCATGCGCGTCGCGTGGATGAGCCCGAAGGAGCACATGTTTTCCGCGCTGCCCTGGTGCAGCGGGCGGCTGTATGCGGCGTGTGCGGCAGCCCGGGTTCCGCTCTTGCTGGAGTATCCGCAGGTTACGCCGGACGAATTGGAGCAAATCCTCACGGCCTGCCCGGATTTGCGTCTCGTGTTGTTGCGCGTGCCCCGGTTGGGACGGCACCGGATCCTCTACAACCTGCTGGAGCGTCATCCGAACCTACACGTGTGCGTGAGCAGCACCTACTCCGTGCATGAGGGCCTGCCGGAGCTGGTCGCCAATTTCGGTTTCGAGCGCTTCGTGTGGGGCAGTTCCTATCCCGAGGCGGAAGGTGGGGCCTCGGTGGCGATCCTGACCTACGCCAACATTCCGGAGGAGGCGCGCCGCGCGATCGCCCACGGCAATATCGAGCGGTTGCTCGCGGAGGTGAAATCATGAACACCCACGATGTCTTCGCCACGGCCGGACGCCTGGGCCGGCCGGTATCCGGCGAAGTGCTGATTGATGCCCACGGCCACCTTGGCCACGGGCCGGACTTCCCGATCATCCGGCCGACCGCCGAGGCCTTGGTGGCCTCGATGGACCGTCTGGGTATCCAATTCACCTGCATCAGTTCGATTCAGGCGATCTTCGGCGATGCGGAGCACGGCAATGCCTTGGTCGCGGAAGCGCTCCGCGCCTACCCGGATCGCTTTTTCGGTTACCTGGTCGTGGATGTCGGCTATCCGGCCAAGGTTGCGGCCCAGCTCGCCGGGGGCATCGCCGCCGGTTTCCGCGGGCTCAAGGTCTGGTCCTACGGGGCACGGCCGGGTTTGCCCTACAATCATCCCAACTACGGGCCGGTTTTTGCCTACGCCAACGAACATGCGATGCCGGTGCTGGCGCATGTCTTCGGACCCGAACTCGAAGAGCTGCGGGGCCACATCAAAAAGTATCCCCGCATCCGCTGGCTCCTCGCGCACATTGGTTCGGCGGAATTGGAAAAATACATGGGTTTTGCGCAGGAATTCCCGACCGTCTATGTCGAGCTCTGTCTCTCGACCTGTCCACGCGGATTGGTTGAGCATCTTGTGGCGGCCGGGTTGGAGGACAAGGTCGTGTGGGGCAGCGATGTCGTGTTTCTCGACCAGGCCTCACAGCTCGGCCGCGTGCTGTTCGCGCAGATTCCGGTCGGCGCCAAGCGCAAGATTCTGGGACTGAATGCGCGCAAGGTGCTCGGTTTGAAGTAAAGCTCTGGGCTCAGTGCAGCCCGCGACGGATGAAGGCGAGGCCCTCGGTGTAAACATCCTCGGGTTTCGCGAAGAGGTCGCGCCAGACGCGGGTGGCGGCGGCGAGATCGGGCAGGGCACGGCCGAAGGCCTCGATGACCAGCCACCGGTCGTAGCGGATCTTCTTCAACGTGGCAAAAGTGCCGGCCCAATTGACCTGCCCCGTGCCCGGGGTGCCCCGGTCGTTTTCACTCAGGTGCACATGGACGAGTCGTTCGCGCACGGCCTCAAGCGCGGCCGGTGAATTCTTTTCCTCAATGTGGGCGTGGAACGTATCCCACATCATCCCGCAGGCCGGATGGTTGATGGCATCGACCCACTTTTTGGTGTCGGCGGCCGTGGTGAGGAAATAATTCTCGAAGCGGTTCAGATATTCGACGGCCAGCGTCACCTTCACGGCGGCGGCGTGATCCGCGACCTTGCGAAAGGTCTCGATGCCGCGCAGGCGCTCGTCGGTGGTCGGTGCGGTGCCGCTGAAAACCCCGAGTGGTGAATGCAGCGGACCGCACAGCACCTCGGCATCGAATTCCGCGCAGCGGTCGAGCACCCACTTGAGGCGGTCCACGGCGGCTTGTCGGACCTTGGCGTCGGGGCTGATGGGGTTGGCCTCGGGCGACATTACTGTCACCGCGGTCGAGCCGAGCCCTAGGTCGCGCAGTTTGCCACCGAGGGATTTGTATTCGGCGGAGGTGCCTTCAAAGACGGGGATCTCTACGCCGTCGTAGCCAACTTTCTTCAGGTCCGCGAGGAGCGGATCGTGGGCTTCGGAGACTTTCGCCGTCCAAAGCAGGAGGTTCATGCCGATTTTCATGGGGTGTGGGGTTGGGGCTTGGAGGGTAGGGGTGGTTAAGGATAACCGCCCCTACCCACCGACTTAACTAGCGCCTTGGTTGAGATAGATCGCGAGGCCGTCCTTGCCGGGGGCGACGACATCAAGCCAGCCGTCACCGTTGAGGTCGGCGACGGCGAAGTGGATGCCAAGGCCCTTGCCGGTGCCGATGGGGCCGAAATCCACGACGTGCTTCACAAAACATTCGCCGGTCCATTTGAAAACATACCAGCCGTAGGGGTCCTTGTCGCCGCCGTCGCCCTGCGGATGGGCGCGAAAGCGCTTGCCGGTGATCAGCTCGCACTGGCCGTCGCCGTCGATGTCCACCCATTGCAGGTCGTGATACTGGCTGCTGTAGGGATCGATGGCGTGACTTTTCCAAGTGCGCCGGCCCGCGGTATCCACATGATATTCCCACCAGCTCAGGCCGTAGCCGTGGCCTTCGCCGAGGATGAGTTCGTTTTTGCCGTCACCATTGAGGTCCACGACGAGAATCGGCACGCTGGGCGCCCGGCCGAGGTTGAAGTCGGGATGCCAGATCCACTCGCCGTTGTAAGGATCGGCGGGCGCCTCGAGCCAGCCGTTGGTGAGCACGAAGTCACCCCGGCCGTCGCCGGTGAGGTCGCCGAAGCCGAGGCCGTGTCCTTGGTGGTCGTTCTCGCGGCCCTTGAGTTTCAGTTTGTGCGCGGCGAATTTGCCCGTGCCCTTGCCGTTGGCATCGCGGATGAGCTTGTAAACGACCAGTGGCGCACCGGGGGTGTTCGGCACGATTTCCAGTTCGCCGTCTCTGTCCACATCCCAGGCGCGGGTGGATTCGATGCTGCCGGTTTGGGCGATGATATGCACCGGCCAGTCCTTGATGTAATCGCCGGTGTTTTCCCGCCAGCGCAAAGTCTCGCCCCACCAGCCGCCGGTGACGAAGTCGAGGCGGCCGTCGCCGTTGATGTCCATGGCGATGGTCGAGAAGTCGTCGTAGTATTCGTCATGAGCCGTCACACCCCCGATCTTGTGCTGCTTCTTGAAATCGGGGCCTTCATACCAGAAGCCGCCGCTGACGATGTCGGGGATGCCGTCGCCGTTGACATCGAAGACGCCCGCGGACTCGTAACGCTCAGCCGAGAGGACGCGTTTTTGGAATTGGAGGGCCATGATCAGACTCCTTTCAATAGGCGGATGTAGTCGCGGGCCACGCGCAGGTCTTCCAGCGCCTCGGCCGCGAGACAGGGCGCGGGGGCCTCGCCGCGCACGGCTTTGATGAAGTTGAGCGCTTGGTTGCGCATGGCGTGGACCCATGGCATCTGCGGGTGGCTCGTGACGGGAGTGGCCCCGTTGCCGGGATCGCGCAGGATTTCCACCGTGCCGGGGCGGTTGAAGGCGAGAGGGGCGGGCAGGGAGAGTTTCACGTAGCCGCGCTCGAAGGCGACGAGTGCCGTCTCCTGCCAGTCGAGGCTCGTGGAGTAGGCGGCCATCTCCAGTGTGCAGGGCACGCCGCTGGCGCTGTGCGCGATGAAGAGCACCTGCGCGGGGTCGGCGTAGGTGACCTTGTAGGGCTCGCCGACAAGGAACCGCATGAGGTTCACCTGATGGATGTAGTAATTGACGAAGGCCTCGTAGTCCTTGGTGGTGGCCTCGTCCATGTCCGCGGGCTTCGGGTCAAGCTCCAGGTTCGGCATCGGATCGTCGGTGTGGATGTTCTCGGTCCAGCCGCTGGCAATCCAGTCACCGGGGGGCATCGAGATGCGGACATACTTCAATTTCCCCAGTTCGCCGGAGGCCTTGAGCCCGTCGATGGTGCGCTTGGCGAACTCCGTCGCGGGATCGCTGCGTTTGTGGTAGCCGACCATGTGCCAGGTGCCGCTTTGGGCTACGGCCTCGACGATGCGCTCGCCCACGGCCAGCGAGGCGGCGATGGGCTTTTCGGTGAAAACGGGCACGCCCGCCTGCACGATCTCGGGCACCAGCACGCCGTGCCGCCAGAAAGGCTGCGAGGCGACGATGCCGTCCACCTTCTCGGCGGCCAGCATCTCGGCGATGGTGCCGTAGATGCGGGGAATGTTGTATTTGCGGGCGACGGCCTGGGCCAGCTTGGGGCGAAGCTCGGCGAGGGCGACGACCTCGCAGTCATCATGGAGGGTGGCGTAGTTGCGGAGATGTGCGGCCTGGCCCATGCCGCCGACACCGGCAAAAGCAATGCGGATTTTCTTTGGGGACATACCCGTTGAAACTAGCAGCATTCCGGGCTCGCCGGAATGGCGGCGATTGCCAACACTTGTCGGAAATTGCCCATGGTCGGCCCCGAACCCGAATTCCTCAGCGCCGGGGAAGTGCGTCCCGAACGGGACTGGCACATGCCGCCGCACAGCCACCAGGTGCACGAGCTCATCGTGGTGCTCGCGGGGCAGATGCGGCTGGAGATGGACGGGCAGACGCTAACGGCCGGAGCGGGGGACCTGCTGCTCTACCGGGCCGGCCACGTGCACAAGGAGACCTCCGACCGCAAGGAGCCGGTGAGCACATTTTTCCTCGTATTCAAGGCGGAGGAAGCGGCGCTCGGTCACTTCACCCTGCGCCTGCGCGATGCCGACGGCCGGGTTCGGCAGATGGCGGCGTGGCTGGTGCGCGACCACCGGGCGGGCGTGGCCCCGGAGCGGCAGACGCCGCTGCTGCGTGCGCTCCTGCACGAGACCCGGCGGCTTTGTGCCTCGCCGGTGGATCCCTGGCTCACGGACCAGCGCCAGCACATGCAGCAGAGTCTCGCGGGCCGGCTCTACTTGGACGATCTTGCGCGGCGCTGCGGCATGAGCAAATTCGCCTATGTGCGCAAATTTCGCCGGCTCAGCGGCACCACGCCGATGCGCGACCTCCAGCGTATCCGGCTCAACCAAGCCCGCACCCTCATGCTGACGACGGGCCTGCCGGTGAAGGCGATCGCGCCGGCCGTCGGCCTCGGCGACGAATACCAGTTGTCGAAACTCTTCCGCCGGCATTTCCGGCTATCGCCGCGGGAAATGCGCGCCCGTCTGCGGCGCAAACGCGCACGTTGAGGTGGACGTTAAAGCCAATCCGGAAGTGACAGCGGACAAGATTCCTGAACTGTTCCCCGCACCCTGCCATGACTGCCAACCCCGCCCGCACCCGCACCGGTGGCTTCGCCATCGGACTTCGTCTCACCGGCCCGCTCGCCGCCCAGCCCATCGCGGAAACCGCGGCGTGGGCCGTGCGCGAAGGATTTGCCTGCGTTGACATTTTTTCGGGAGTGCAGGCGACGGCGGCCGAGTGGCGGCAGGCGGGCTTGCCGGTCGGCACGGCCGATCTGCTCGGGCGCGAGTGGAGCGGCATGCTGTCGGCCGATGCGGGCCGGCGCCGTGAGACCGTGGCCCTCGCGCAGACGGCGGTGCGGGCCGCCGCGGCGCAGGGCATCCGGATCCATTTCGCGGTCATGCTGGCCGAGGAGGTGAAGCTCCCGCGCAAGGAAACTTTCGGCTACATGGTCGAGAGCTACGGCCAACTGCGCGATCTCCTGTGCGAGACCGATACGCACATCGCCATCGAAGGCTGGCCGGGCTGCAACGCGCACTGCTGCACGCCGGAATCGTATCGCGCGTTTCTTCGGGAGATGAATTCGCCGCACTACGGCATCAATTACGATCCCTCGCACCTCATCCGCATGGGCATTGATCCGCTGCGCTTCCTGAAGGAATTTGCGCCGCAGGTGGTGCACGTCCACGGCAAGGACACCCTGATCGATGAGGAGCGGCTGTATCAGCTCGGTCACGAGCAGGCGCCGGTCTTTGCGGAAGGCTTCCCCTGGGGCGGTTCCTATTGGCGCTACACCATTCCGGGCGCCGGTCGCGCACCCTGGTCCGCACTCCTCGCGGAATTGCAGGCCGCGAACTACGCCGGCTTTGTTGCCATCGAGCTCGAGGACGTGGACCACAACGGCACGGTCGCCGGCGAGCAGCGGGGCTTCCTCGCCGCGCGGGATTTTTTGCGTCAGGCGTGACGGCGTGAGTGACCGTGCCAGCCGAAGCTCGCCGAGCGAAGGCTGGCGGTGGGGGAGGGATTCGAACCCCCGGAACCTTGCGGTTCAGCGGTTTTCAAGACCGCCGCGATAGACCACTCTGCCACCCCACCCGAATGCCGGAAAAACTCCGCGAAACACCGGGCTTGTCGAGCTTTCTCGCGGCGGGCAGGCTCCGGGCATGACGCGCAGCGCCAACCCCGGGCCCGCGGTGGCGGAGATCCAAGGTCTCTACGGCCCCTTCACGTTTTCCGAAAAACTGCTCCAGCAGATTTGGGCGCGCGGTGACTTTGACCGCAGCCGGCTGGCGACGACCGACGGCCGGCGGGTCGGTGTGCTGCATCCGGGGCGCTGGAATGCGCTGGGCGGACCGGATTTCAAGGAGGCGAGGTTGCGCTTCGAGGACGGGGAGGTGGTGCAGGGCGATGTCGAGCTGCATTTGCATGCGGACGATTGGGCGGCGCACCGGCATGCTGCGGATCCGGCCTATGACCGGGTGCGCCTGCATGTGGTGCTGTTTCCGCCGGCCGCGGCGCACCGCACCACGGCGGGCGAGGGCCGGTTGATCCCGGTGGCGGCATTGTTGCCGCTGCTGCATTGTGATCTTGAGGAGTATGCGGCCGAGGCGGCAGTGGAGCATCTGGCGGGCCGGCCCATCGACCGGATCATCACCGCGCTGCGGGAGCTGACCGAGCCGGAACTCAGGGCCGAACTGCGGGCGCACAGCGAGCGGCGTTGGCGGCAGAAAGTGCACTTTGCCCGGCTGAGGGTGGCGCGGCTGGGTTGGACGGCGGCCTGCCAGCATGCGGCGCTGGAGATATTGGGCTACCGGTTTAACCGGGCGCCGATGCTGCGGCTCGCGGCGAAGCATCCGTTGGCCGAGTGGGCCGGCGGGCGTTTGGACGGGGAGCGGCTTTTCGCTGATGAGAACTGGAGCCTGCAGGGGGTGCGGCCGGCGAATCATCCGCGGAGGCGGCTCCGGCAATATGCGGCTTGGGCTGGCCAAGCGCCAGACTGGCCGGCCCGGCTGGAGCGAGTGGCCCGACAGTTACCGGTGATCGCCTGCACCATGGATACAGCCGCGGCTCGCCGGGAACACCGGCTGACCAAGTGGCGGGAGGACATGACCGGGTTGGTTTGCGGCGGGGTGATCGGCGGCACACGGCTGGACAACCTCGTGTGCGACGGCTGGCTGCCTCTCCTGGCGGCGCACACGGGTGCGGATGTTCACGGGCTCTGGCATCACTGGTTTCCGGGCGATCTGCCGCCGGTATTGGTCCGTGCCTTGCGGGATGTGGGCGTCTTCGCCGGCCGGAAACATCCCGCCAGCCATGGTCCCGCACAGGGTCTATTGGGGCGGCTTTTGGCGCTCGACGACACGCGTGCATAGCTCACCTGGCCGGCGGCGGGTCGAGGGCTTGACAAGTTTTGCGGCCAACCGATACGTTCACCGACTCAATCAAACTCACTTTTCAATAAGTGGGCCCTGCGGCCCGCTTTTTTTTTCCTTATTTATCAAGCCTTAACCCTATGAGCAGCGAAATCTTATCCGTTCTGGAATACATGGAGAAGGAGAAGGGGATCGGTCGTGCCGACATGATCTCGACGATTACCAATGCGCTGAAAACTGCTGCGCAGAAGGGGGTTAACTCCGGCCAGGAACTCAAGATCGAGATCAACCCGAAGAACGGGCAGATGCATGCTTGGGCTGTGCTCAAGGTGGTGGACTCCGTCAGCAACCCGAAGACCGAGATCCACATCGAAAAAGCCCAGGCCCTGAAGCCCGGCGTGCTCCTCGGCGAGTTCATCGAAAAGGAGATCGATCCCTCCACGCTCGGCCGTATCGCGGCGCAGACCGCCCGCCAGGCCGTGATGCAGCGGCTGCGGCAGTTCGAGAAGGACCGCATCTACGACGATTTCAAGGATCAGGTCGGCAACATCGTGACCGGCACGGTTCGCCGCCGCGAACGCAACGACCTCTACGTCGATCTGGGCAAGGCCGAGGCGATCATGCCCGGCAAGGAGCAGGTGCCCGCCGAGGAATACCAGCCCGGCGAGCGCATCCGTTGCCTGCTGATGTCCATCGACTCCACGCCGCGCGGTCCCGAGATCATCCTGAGCCGCGCCAGCCCGAAATTCGTCCGCCGCCTCTTTGAACTCGAGGTGACCGAGATCGCCGACGGCACCGTCAAGATCGAGGCCTTTGCCCGCGAGCCCGGCTATCGCACCAAGATTGCCGTCACCAGCACGGATCCGAAGGTGGATCCGGTAGGTGCCTGTGTGGGCGCCCGCGGCGCGCGCGTGAAGACCATCGTGCGCGAACTCGGCGGTGAGAAGATCGACATCATCAATTACTTTGCCGAGCCGAAGGCCATGATCATGGAGGCCCTCAAGCCCGCCGTGCCGCGCGAGATCATCATCAACGAGAAGGATCACCGCATTCTCCTCAAGGTGGCGACCGACGACCTTGCCGTGGCCATCGGTCGCAAAGGGCAGAACGCCCGGCTTACCTCCCGGCTCATCGGCTGGCGGCTCGACATCGAGGAGTTCAAGGCCATGGGCGACGATCCGCGCCAGACGGCCATCGACTCGCTCGTGAAAACCTTCGCGCTGGACGCGGTCATTGCCGGCCGGCTCGTGGACATGGGCATCAATTCGCCGGCGGCCTTCCAGGACGTCGAGGCGGACGATCTCGTGGACGCCGGCTTCACGTCGGAAGAAGCCCAGGACATCATCACCCGCGTCTCGCAACCGCCCCAAGCCTAATCCGCGCCCAGACCCAATCACGCATGAGTATTCGCATCCACAAGCTGGCCGAGGAGCTCGGCCTTGATAACAAGGATATGTTGGCGCTGCTCAAGGAGCGCAATATCATCCGCCCGGATGTGAAGTCGGTGTCGAGCACGGTGGACAACATCAGCGCCGATGCGCTGCGTGAGGAGTTTGCCGCCAAAAAATCCGCCGCTGCGCCGAGCGAGCCCGCGGCCGCATCCGAGCCGGTCGCAACACCCGAGCCCAGTGTCGCTCCGAAGGTGAGCCTGCCGCCCGGTGTCTTCGTCAAATCCAAGGAAGATGTCGTGCGTGAAAAAGAAGCAGCGGCCGCCGCAGTGAAGGCCACCGCTCCGACACCCGCGCCCGCTTTGCCTCCGCGCCCGGTTGCACCGGCGACTGCGCCGGTGAAAGCGCCAGCCATGCCGCCGCCTTTGCCGCGTCCCGTCGCGCCTGCTCCGGTGGTCAGCCGCCCGGCTTCGCCGCCGGTGCCGCCGCCCGTGGCCAAAGGGCCCGCGCTGGTTTCCGCGCCGCCACCGATTGTGCGGTCAGCCGCACCATTGAGTGCTCCCAAGCCGCTGCCGACGGCCGGCGCGCCGGCCCAGGTCTCCGTACCCGCGGCTCCCGCGGTGGAGCCTGTGGCGACCGGTGAAGTCAAAATCATCCAGATCAAGCCACCGATCATCGTCCGCGATTTCGCCACCGCGCTGGGGATGAAGCCTTTCAAGCTCATCTCGGAACTCAATCAGGCGGGCGGCTTCGCCTCGATGAATTCCGCGATCGAGGAACCGATGGCCATCAAGGTCGCCGAGAAGCACGGCTTCATGCTTGAGATCAAGCATCGCGGCGAGACGCCGAAGGCCCCGGCGGCCGACGACAAGGACAAGCAGCGCAAGCAGGCCGAGGAAGAGGAGGCACGCAACCTCGCGCCGCGTCCGCCCGTCGTCTGCATCCTTGGCCATGTGGACCACGGTAAGACCTCGCTGCTCGACGCCATCCGCAAGGCCGATGTCGCCGCGGGCGAGGCCGGCGGCATCACGCAGCACATCGGCGCCTACCAGATCGAGCACAACGGCCGCAAAATCACCTTTCTTGATACGCCCGGCCACGCGGCGTTCACGAAGATGCGCGCCCGCGGGGCCGACGTCACCGACATCGCGGTGCTCGTCGTGGCGGCGGACGACGGCTTCATGCCGCAGACGGACGAGGCCCTCAAGCACGCCCAGAACGCCAACGTGGCGCTGATCGTGGCGGTCAACAAGATGGACGTGAAGGGTGCCAACCTCGACCAGGTCAAGACGCAGATGCAGCAGCGCAACATCGCCCCGGAAGACTGGGGTGGCGACACCATCGTGGTGCCGGTTGCGGCCATCAAGAACCAGGGCATCACCGAGCTGCTGGAGATGATCCTTCTCCAGGCCGATGTGATGGAGCTCAAGGCCAACCCGAAGGCGGCCGCCGAGGGCATCATCATCGAGTCCGAGATCGATTTCGGCCGCGGCCCGCTGGCCACCGTGATCGTGCAGCGCGGCACGCTGAAGGTGGGCGACGCCATCGTGAGCGGCGCCCAGTTTGCCAAGGTGCGCGCGATGTTCGACGACCTGGGCCGCAATATCAAAGAAGCGCCTCCGGCGATGCCGGTGCGCGTCATCGGCTGGTCCGATACGCCTGACAGCGGTGCCTCCTTCAAGGCGGTCAAGAATATCCGCGAGGCCGAAGGCTTGGCGGAGGAAGAGGGCCTGCGCCTCAAGAAGGTCGTGAGCACGGCCGCCGCCGCGCCGAAGGAAGTCTCGGTCGAGCAATTGTTCGCCAACATCGCCGCCACGCAGTCCAAGGTCCTCAAGGTCATCGTCAAAACCGATGTCTTCGGCTCGGCCGAGGCGCTGCGCAACCTGCTGGAAGGCATCAAGAGCACCAAGGTCACGCTGGAGATCGTTTCCACCGAGGTGGGTCTGGTCACCAAGAACGATGTGCTCATGGCCGGGGCCGCCGGCTCCGTGATCCTCGGTTTCCACACCAAGCTGGAAAACGGCGTCACCCCGCTGGCCAAGCACCACAACGTGCGCATCGAGACCTTCGACATCATCTATGAACTCGCCGACAAGGTCCGCGAGATGATGGCCGACCTGCTCGAGCCCGACCTCAAGGAGATCAAGCTCGGCGGCGCGGAAGTCCGCGCGGTTTTCCCACAGGGCAAAGGCGCGGTCGCCGGCTGCCTGGTCACCGAGGGCAAGATCACCCGCAACGCGGCCGCCCGGCTGCGCCGCAAGAAGGAGATCGTGCACGAGGGCAAGATCCAGACGCTCAAGCGCTTCAAGGACGATGCCAACGAGGTCCGCGCCGGCCTCGAGTGCGGCGTGAAGCTCGACGACTTCAACGGCTACGAAGTGGGCGATGTGATCGAGGTTTACGAGGTGCAGAAGGTGCGAGCTTCGCTCTAATTTTTGATTTTCGATTCTTGATTTTCGATTGGTTCAGTCGGCGATTAAGAAATCGAAAATCGGGAATCCAAAATCGAAAATCCGATGAGCAACCGCACCCTCAGGGTCAACGAGCTGATCCAGCGCGAAATCAGCGCGATCCTGCGCCAGCATTACCAGGCCGAGGCGATGCCCGTCACCATCACGGAGGTGCGCGTTGCGCCCGACCTGCGGGACGGGCGCGTCTTCGTGGCCGTGGTCGGGAGCGATGAACTCGCGCAGGAAAAGCTGCGCTGGCTCCGGCGCGTGGCCCCGGCCATCCGCGAAGAGGTCGCCCGCCGCATCACGTTGAAATACCTGCCAAAATTCGAGTATGTGATCGACCGCTCGGCCGCGCGCGGCACACGGCTGATGCAGTTGCTGGATGAAGTAACCCCGGCCGAACCGGAGGAGCCGCAGGCATGAGCCCGGCGCCGCACTATCCCGGGCTCACGCCCCAATTTGGCCGCCTCCTCGCGGAACTCGCCGGCCGCCGCGTGGCCGTGATCGGCCATGCCCGGCCCGACGGCGATTGCATCGGCTCGCAGGTCGCCCTCTGCCGCGCGTTGCGGGCCAAGGAAATCGATGCCGTGTGCGTCAACGCCGATGCCGTGCCGCGCCGCCTGCAGTTCCTCGTTACCGACACGCCCTTTGCCAGCGTTGAGTCCATCCTGCCGCAGGCGGGCGAGCTTGCGACCGTCTTTGTGGATTGCGCCGACGGCGCCCGGGCCGGCGAGCGCATCCGGACGGCTTTTCCCGCGCCCCTCGCGATGGTGGACCACCACCTTTCGAATGCCGGCTTCGCCCGTTACAATCTGCTGGACACGGGCTCGTCCGCGACCTGCGAAATCCTGACCGGCCTGCTGCTCGACCAGGGCATGACGATCGACGCCGATTCGGCACAGGCGCTTTACGCCGGCATGTTGACGGACACCGGCCAATTCCGCTTCGCCGCGACTTCCCGCCGCACCATGCAACTGGCCGCGGAACTCCTCGCCTGTGGCGCCCGGCCAAACGAGGTGGGCTACCATCTCTATGAGCGCGAGAGCCTCGGCAAAATGCGGCTGCTGCAGCATTACCTCGCTTCGTTGCGGTTGGAGTGCGGCGGCCGCGTGTGCCTCGGCACCCTCGCGGCGGGTGTCTTTGAGGAGACGGGCACCACCGCCGAGGATACCGAGGGGCTCGTGGACTACGCGCGGTCCATCGACGGCGTGGATGTGGGCGTGCTCATCGAGGAGCGGGCCGATGGCGGCCGGAAAGCCAGCCTGCGCGCCAAGGAAGCCGCCTACCGGGTGGACCTGATTGCCGGGCAGTTCGGCGGTGGCGGGCATGCCTGCGCCGCGGGGCTCAATCTCAAGACCGACGCCGCGGATTTTTACGCGCGGCTCGTGGCGGCGATCACGCGCCAAGTAGCGGCGGTGGATGCGGCGAGGAAGACCGGCGCATGATCGGCCGGATGAAAGAACTCGAGGGCGTGCTCCTCGTGGACAAGCCCACCGACCACACGTCCCACGACGTGGTGGCCCGTCTCCGGCGCAAACTGCAAATGAAGCGCATCGGCCACGCCGGCACGCTCGACCCCATGGCCACCGGCCTGCTGATCATGCTGATCGGCAAGGCGACCAAGATTTCCCAATACCTCATCAGCCTCGACAAAGAATACGAGGGCACGATCGAGCTCGGCAAAGTTACCGACTCGCAGGACGCCCAAGGGCAGCTGATGGAAACCAAGCCCGTGCCCGCGCTCACCGAGGCGGAGCTGCGCACCGCCATGCAGGGTTTTCTCGGCGACCAATACCAGACGCCGCCGATGTATTCCGCGATCAAGATCGACGGCGTGCCGCTCTACAAATCGGCGCGCAAGGGCGAGGAGATCGAGCGGGAGCCGCGCTTTATCCGCGTGTCGGAATTCGAGCTCACCCGCTTCGGGCTGCCGGCCTTTGATTTTCGCCTGCGGTGCAGCAAGGGCACCTATGTGCGGACCATCGCGCACGACCTCGGCCAGCGGCTCGGCTGTGGCGCGCATCTCGCCGCGCTGCGCCGCACGGCGACCGACCGGTTCAACATCGCCCAGGCGCTGACACTGGATGAGATCGAGAAACTGTCGTTGCCCGAGATCGACCGGCGCCTGATCCCGGTGCGCGAGGCGGCGCCGAGTGTCGCGCTGTGAACCCGGTCATCCAGTGCGCCGGCTTGGAGCACACCGGCCTGCCGGCGCGTCCGCTGCATCTCGCCATCGGCATGTTCGACGGCGTGCACCGCGGCCATCAGGCCGTGATTGCGTCCGCGGTGGCCGCGGCGCGACGCCACGGCGGCTTGGCCGCCGTGCTGACCTTTGACCCGCATCCCAGCGTGTTTTTCCGCACCGGGGAGCCGGTGCGGCTCCTGATGACGCCCGCGGCGAAGACTCGCGCGCTGGCGGAGCTGGGCATCGCGGCCATCATCACGCAGACCTTCACGCCGGAATTCGCCGGCATGGCCGCGGAGGATTTTTTACCGCATCTCCGGCACCATCTGCCGCAACTGGCCGGCGTCCATGTGGGTGACAACTGGCGCTTCGGCCGCGGCCGGACAGGCGATGCCGCGCTGCTCCGAAGCCAAGGCGCGGGGATGGGGCTCGATGTCGTCGCGCTGCCCCGGTTGGCCGGGGACGGAGGACCGATCAGCAGCACGCGGATTCGGGCGCTCGTCGCCACGGGCGACATCGCGGCCGCAAACACCCTGCTGGGCCGGTCGTATGCGGCGGAAGGGATCGTGACACCGGGCCGGCAGCTCGGACGGACGTTGGATTTTCCGACCCTCAATCTTGCGTGGACGCCCGACCTGCAGCCACGCCACGGCGTTTATGTGGTGCAGGTTTGGGGCACAAAGACCGCGGGCGCTTTGCGCGGTGTGGCCAACTACGGTCTGCGGCCGACGGTGGAGCAGGCGAGCGAGCCGCGTCTGGAAGTCCACGTGCTGGGCGATTGCCCCTACGGTCCGGGTGACCACCTGCGGGTGGACTGGCTGGCCTTCGTGCGCCCGGAGCAAAAATTTGCGGATCTTGCCGCCTTGCGGGCCCAGATCGAAAAAGACCGGGCGGTGGCCGCCGCTTATTCGTTCGGTGTGGGTTAACAAAAAGGCCGCCAATGACTTGGCGGCTTTGGATGGTGGACCTTACTGGACTCGAACCAGTGACCTTTTCCATGTCAAGGAAACGCTCTAACCAACTGAGCTAAAGGTCCGTTTTACCGGGCCGGAGAGTAAGCACGACCGGGCCGCGGTTCGGCAAGTAAATTTCCGATGCAATCGCAACCGGCGGCAAAGGTCTTGAATCGCTGCAACCGGCCCGGCTCACTTGCGCGCTGTTCCATGCTGCAATCCCTCCGCATCCGCAATCTGGCCCTGCTCGAAGAAGTCGCGCTCGATTTTGAGGCCGGGTTCACGGCGGTCACCGGCGAGACCGGGGCGGGCAAGAGCATCCTGCTGGGCGCGCTGAGCCTGCTCGCGGGCGAGCGGGCGGACAAGACGATCATCCGGCAGGGCGCGGCGGCCTGCGAGGTCGAGGCGAGCCTGTATTTCGCCGCCCCCAAGACGATGGACGCCCTGCTCGGCGAACTGGACCTGCCGCCCTGCGAGGAAGGCGTGCTCATTCTCAAGCGCAGCGTGCCGCGCGACAAGGCGCCGAAGATCACGGTCAACGGCGGGCTCGCCACGTTGGCGGCGTTGCAACGCCTGGGTGAGCACTGGATTGATTTTCACGGTCCGAGCGAGCCGCGGCGGCTGCTCAAGGAGAGCTGTCAGTTGGAACTGCTCGACCTCTACGGCCGGGCGGGTGAGGCGCTGGCGGGCTATCGGGAAAAATACACCGCGTGGCGGAAATTGCAGGCCGAGCGCGAACGCCTGAGCGGCGAGGCGCGGCTGACCCCGGACCAGATCGAGTTTCTCCGCCACCAGCTCGCCCGGATGGATTCGCTGGAACTGACCGAGGAGGCGGTGGGCGCGCTGGAGCGGGATTTTTCCCGGATGAACCGCGCGCAGGAACTGACCGGCTTGACGCAAACCCTCGCAGGCGGGCTCACCGGGGATGACGGCGTGCAGAGCCGGGTGGCGCAATTGCTGCGGGATGCGCGGGCGCTGGAAAACATCGACGCGGCGAGCCGGCCGTTGGCGGCGCGGCTGGAGGCGGCCGCGATTGAACTCAACGACCTCGCCGCGGAATTCGCGGCGCTGGGCGAGGAATTGCAGTTTGATCCGGAGCAGGCGGAGAGCCTGACCGCACGCATGAACACCTGGCTGGAGCTGAAACGCCGGCACGGGGGCGACCTCACCGCCGTGCTGACGGCGCGGGAAGAACTCCGGCGCCGGCTGGAAACCCAAGGTGATGTCGAAGGTGCGCTGCTCCGGCTGGACCGACAAATCGTCGAGACCGAGCGCGCCGCGCGGAACGAAGCCGCGGCGCTGCGCGGCCTGCGGGAAAAAGCGGCGAAGCAACTGGCGCGCGTCGCTGCGGCCAGCATCGCGCAGTTGGGCTTCAAGAAGGCGGAGTTTCAGATCCGGGTGGTGCCGCTCACTGAAATTTCCCCGACAGGCGACTGCGGCTGTGAATTTCTGTTTTCGCCGAATGTGGGCGAACCGCCGCTGCCGCTGGGCCGGATTGCCTCCAGCGGCGAACTTGCGCGGGTGATGCTGGCGTTGAAAACCGTGCTGGCCGACCTCGACGGGGTCCCGCTGCTGGTGTTCGACGAGGTGGACGCCAACGTGGGCGGCGAGATCGGCCGGGTCGTCGGTGAAAAGATGGCCGGCATTGCGCAGACTCACCAGGTGTTGTGCGTGACCCATTTGCCGCAGGTCGCGGCGCGGGCGACTTGCCATCTTGTCGTCAGCAAGGATCAGGAAGGAGCGCGTGCGGCGGTGACGATCGAGCCGATCCAGGCCAGCCGCAAGGCGCGCGTCAGCGAACTGGCGCGGATGCTGGGGGATCGCACGGCCAAGAGCGCGCTGGCGCATGCCGACGAACTGCTGGGCAAGGGCCGATGAGCGGAGGCCCGGCATAAGCATTGCCGGGCAGCGCGCGGGTGGCTTGGCTCGATGCATGCCTGCTCCCGCCACCCAGTTTGCCGATCGCATGCGGACGATGCGTCCTTCGACCATCCGTGAGATTCTCAAGGTCACGGCCCAGCCGGAGATCATTTCCTTTGCCGGCGGTTTGCCCGCGCCGGAACTGTTTCCGGTCGCGGCGGTGCGGGCGGCGGCCGACCGGGTGTTGACGGAGCAGGGTCCGGCGGCGTTGCAATATGGGCCGAGCGAGGGCGTGCCCGCGTTGCGGCAATGGATCGCGGAGGAGATGCAGGCCCGGGGCATCCGCGCGCGGGCGGACGACGTGCTGGTGACCAACGGCTCGCAGCAGGTGCTCGATCTCGTGGGCAAGATCTTGCTCAACCCGGGCGATGTGGTGCTGACGGAGAACCCGACCTACCTCGCGGCCATCCAAGCCTTCCAGACGCTGCAGGCGCGCTTTGTGCCGGTGCCGACCGATGCGGAGGGTTTGATCCCCGAGGCGGTGCCGGAGCTGATCCGGCGGCATCGACCGAAATTTCTCTACACGATTCCGACCTTCCAGAATCCGACCGGCATTACGCTCACGCCGGAGCGCCGCGCGCGGCTGGCGCAGATCGCGGCGCAGCACGGGCTCCCGGTCATCGAGGATGATCCGTATGGCAAGCTGCGCTACCGTGGGGCGGAGATCCCGCCGATCAAACACTGGGACGAGGCGGACCGTGTCCTGTATGTGAGCACGTTTTCCAAGACCATCGCCCCGGGGCTGCGCTTGGGCTGGGTGCTGGCGCCGGCGGAGTTCTTCAATCAACTCCTCATCGTGAAGCAGGCCGCCGACCTGCACACCTCCAGTTTCGACCAGCGGGTGGCTCACGCGTATCTGACCGACAATGACCAGACGGCGCACCTGCAAACCATCCGGCAGGCCTACGGGGAGCGCTTCGGCATCATGGACGAGGCGCTCACGGCGGAACTGCCCGCCGGCTATACGTGGACGCGGCCCGAGGGCGGCATGTTCCTGTGGGTGACGGGACCGCGGGAACTAGACGGGCTGGCGCTGTTGCAGCGCGCCGTGGAAAACAAGGTGGCCTTTGTGCCGGGCCGGGACTTTTTCCCGGGCGACGCCGGAGCCAATTACCTGCGGCTGAATTATTCGAACTCGACGCCCGAGCGCATCCGCGAGGGCGTGCGGCGGCTGGGGCGGCTCTGCCGCGGCTGAGCCGCGCGGAGAAGCTTACTTGGCGGTGAGTTCGCAGACCGCGAGCACGCGCTCGAGGGCGATCTCCATCATGTCCGCGATGGGCCGGGCCTGCTTGATGAAGCTCTGGCTGGCGGCCTCCATGCGACCGATGCGGTTGGCGAGAATTTCCGCACTGTAGGCATCGGAAACCAGCTTGATGGCCTCAGCGCTGCCGACGTAGGCCACGATCTTCTGCATCATGTCTTTTTTGGAGAGCTTTTCCATGGAGCATCTAGCTAGCGGGCCGATGCGGCCTTGTCGAAGTTGAATTTCACCGCTCAGGCGGCCGGGCGAAAGCTGCGCCAACTGGCCAGCGGCAGACTGCCCAGGGCGATGATGGCCAGTTGGCTGGCGATGAAGGCGCTGAGCCACCAGAAAGCGGCATCCATGAAGCCGTAGCTGTGCAGGCCGACGCCGAGCATGTTGGTGCCGAACCAGCTCCAGCTCGTGACGATGTTGCCAAAGATGGCGAGGTTCATCAGACCGCGCTGCTTAACGAGGCCGCCCCACCGGGCGTGGAGAATGATGGCGCACCAGAGCACGATGATGAGAGCGCCGTTTTCCTTGGGGTCCCAGCCCCAGAATCGTCCCCAAGATTGGTCGGCCCAGATGCCGCCGAGCACGGTGCCCACGAGGCTGAAGAGCGTGGCGAAACAGATGATGCCGTAAACCATGCGGGTGATGGCGTCGGCGGTGGCGCGGTCGAGGGAGGCCGTGAGCGTGCCGCGCAGGACGTAAATCATCGCGAGGGCGCCGGCGAGGAAAGTGGCGGAATAGCCGATGGTTATGATGATGACGTGGGTCGCCAACCAGAAGTTGGAGTCGAGCACCGCGCGCATCATTTCGAGGGTGTCGCCGCTGAGCGAGAGATTGTGCGCGATGATGAGGCAGCAAAAGCCGGTCAGGCCGGCGGCGGCGCTGGCCATGGCGTTTTTGTAGATGGCCTCAAGGATAAGGCAGAGTCCGACGGAGCCCCAGCCGACAAATAGTGCGGAAGAGTAGAGGTTGGTGACGGGCGGGCGGCCTTCGAGCCACATGCGGGTGGCGATGCCGGCGGTGGTGGCAATGAAGGCGAGGGCGGTGATCCAGAACGCGGATCGGCCGAGGATATCGGGCCATTTCAGCCAGGAGCCAAGCGCGAGCAGCAGGGCCAGCACATACAGGATGGTGCTGGTGTAAAACGGCTGGGCGGAATTGAAGCGGGTCTCGACGTCGGTCTTCTTCAGGCGCGGCGCGAGCGTCTTGGCGAGCTCGGTGCGGTAGAGGCCGATGATGGTGTTGAACTGCTCCGGCTGGTTGCGCTGCCAGGCATGGCCGAGGCCGGCGTAGGCCAGCACGTGGGCGTCGATGGCGCCGGTCTCAAGGGTATCGAGCAGGGCGCGACCGGTATTCTTCCAGGCGGTGGGATCGGCGCCGGCGGCGGGGGGCACGGGCAGCAGGTGGCTGGAGGCCGAGAGGAAATCGTAGCGCTGGCCGAGTTCGATAAGGGCGTTGAAAGCGCGCTCGTCAAAGGGCTCGCCGGCCTGCCGGGCGCGCACGGCCTCGATGCCGAGGGGCAGCATGGCCTGGAAACGCATCAGCTCGCCGAGAAAGTCGGGAGCGCCGGGCATCATCAACGAATGCTTGAGCTGGTGATACAGCACGAGGTTGGCGTGCAGTTGCACCACCGCTCGCTGGAAGGGGGAGCGGGCCTGCGGGTCCAGCGGCTGGGCGAGTCGTGACTGGCGCTCCAGCTCCGGGATTTGTTTCTCGAGCTGCAGGTAGGAAAAACGCTTTTTGCCGTCACCGTCGGCCATGGTGAGGTTGAACAGCGTAAGCAGATCGGGGTGCACGATCTCGAAGGTGCGCAGGGCGTCGGCCTTTTCCGGCCGGAATTGCACCTCCAGCAGCCACTCGATCGGGGCTAGGGTTTCGCCCTCAGGCGTGGCGACGCGTTGGCGGCCCTGCAACTGGAGCAGGGAGCTGCGGGCGACGGTGTCCATCGGCTTGATGCGGCCGTTGACGAGCACGGGCAGCCGGCCGAAGCCGTTGACGTCGAATTCGGTCTCGGGCGCACGTTCGCGCAGCGAGGCGAGCAGCCAGACGGCGCCGAGGGCGAGGATGATGAGAGGGAGATGGCGCTTCATGATTTCGCGGCGGTCTTGATCACACGTTTGTCGATGAATCCGGCCAAGGAGATGCAGAACTGGGCCAGCAGGCCGACGCTCATGAGGGCGCAGGCGATGTAGGGCAGGGTCCAACTGGGGTTGCGGACGATTTGCAGGATGGTGGTGCGGTCGTTGTTGTCGAAGCCGGCCTGGTAGAACGTGAGTCCGCCGTAGCGCAGCGGGTTGTTCATGAAGATGAGGATTTCGCGGTCGTCGGCGCCGTCGGGCGTGGTCAGGCGGACGCGGCTGGAAAAATTCTTCGGGATGTCGGTGCCGGCGTAACGGTCGTGGCTGAACTTCAGCAAGGTGAGCGCGTAGGGTTTGTAGTGGCGTTCGAAGCGCAGGGCGATGCGCCACTGCCGGCCGGCGTAGGTGAAGGCCTGCGGCTGGAGCAACTGGGGCGAGACCTGCCAGGTGCCGAGGCTGCCGTCGGGGCCGATGAGCTCGATGAAGGCGGTGGGGAGGTTGCGCTCGTTGAGTTTGTAGGTGAGGGGCAGGGGAATGGTCTGCAGGCGGGTGCCGATGTCGCGGTTGACGGGCACGGGCGTGTTGGCCGGCTGGCCTGCCTCGCGCAGTTGCAGGGCGGCATTCGGGTAGTAAAGGCGCGGGACGACGCGGAACGGGAGCCGCGGGTGCTGGACCTCGGCGCCGCGGGCGAGAAGCTTCTCGGGGATCACGACGACATCGTCGAACTCCGGGTCGGTGGTCTCGATGATGGCGAGCTCGTTGAACCGGTAGCTCTCCGAGTAATTCTTGGTTTCGCCCTCATCGAGGCGCATCTGGTATTCCTCCTGCCAGAGGCCGGTGAACAGTTCGCCGAGGAGCAGGACGATGAGGCCGAGGTGGGTGAGGAAGATGCCGGATTTGCGCCAGGTGAGCTTGAAGCGGGAGATGTGGGCGACAACGAGGTTGATCAGCAGCAGGCCGCCGATGAAGTAGCCGCCGGGGAAGACAGGCACGGGGATGTCGGTGTTGGGGATGTGCTCCAACACGAAGAAGGTGCGGAAAAATTTCTCCTGCACGGCCCAGATGCCGAGCTGCACCTGCGCCAGCGTCGCCCAGAAGACGAGCACGATGGAGAGCGCCATCAGCACCACCGTCAGTTTCAGCGAGACAAAGAAATCGTGAAAGGACTTCCAGGGTTCACGCATGGCTCAGGGGATCCGGACGGTTTCGATGAAGGCGAGGAAGGCAGACTTTTCGCGGGCCACGAGGGCATCGGGCCCCATGAGCTTGAAGAACCAAGTCTCGCCCGGCCGGGCCAGCACGGCGCCGATGATGCGGGTCGGCGCGCCATTGGCCGTGCCGCTGTAGTCCACGATGTCGAAGTGCAGCGGACCCACATCCACATGCTGCAGCCCGGCCTCAAGCTGGGCCATGCTCTGCGGAGCGAGCCCGATCTGGCCGCGCCAGCGGTTCATGTTGGCGAGGAGGCCGCCGGTGTCTCCCGGGAAAGAGGTGATGGAGAGGTCGGCCTCGCCTTCGGCTCCGCGGATCGCGTAGCTGCCCTTGCGCATGGCGCCGGCCACGCCCGGCGTCCAGTGGGCGGGGGCGGTCCAGCCAAGTTGATCGCTGCCGGTGGGCACGGGAATCGAGGCCATATCCTGGTTGGCTGCGGGTTGAGCCGCGGTCGCCTCGGGCGCGGGCGGCAGCGCTTCCTTGGGCACACGGTAGCTGGCTACCTTGCCTTCACTGCAGCCGGACAGGACCGGGAGCAGCGCAAGCACGAGGATGAGGACGTGGCGGGACGACATGGAAGGGGCAAAAGACATCAGCTTGGCGGGAAACATCAACCCTATCCCGGAAGTTATCAGCCGGCGGCCTGACTGGAATAAGCAGGGGCTCGGACCTTGCCAAACCGGGGTGGCCGGGAAAGATGCGCGCATGAGATTTGCGCCCTTGGGTGATGCGGCCATCGCGGTCGATTTCGGCCTGTCGCCGGCCGGGGTGGCGCCGGGCCGGTTGCATTCCCTGACCCGGGCACTGCAACAGAATCCGCCACCCGGTGCGGTGGATGTGGTGCCGGCCTACGGGACGGTGACGGTGTTTTACGACGACGGCGAAGGATCGGATTTTGCCACCCGTTGCGCGGCCATCGAGAGCCGCGGCGGATTGATGGTTGGCGCGAGCGATGACGTCGAGGTGTGGGTGGAGATACCCGTCTGCTACGACGCGGAACTGGCGCCGGATCTTGCGCGGGTGGCGGCGCAGGCGCAGTGCGCAGAGGCGGAGGTGGCCGCGCTGCATGCCGCAGGTGAATACCGGGTGCAAGCGGTCGGTTTCTCGCCGGGCTTTCCTTATCTGGCTGGACTGCCGGAGCGGTTGCATACCGCCCGGCTGGCTACGCCGCGCACGGCGGTGCCCGCCGGCAGTGTGGGCATCGGCGGGGCGCAAACGGGCATCTATCCGCTGGCGACGCCCGGCGGATGGAATCTCATCGGTCGCACGCCGCTGCGGTTGTTTGACCTCGCGGCAAATCCGCCAGCGCGACTGCGCGTGGGGGATCGCGTGCGGTTCAAGGCCATCACGCGGGAGGAGTTTGCGGCATGGAAATGAAAGTGCTGCGCGGCGGACTCCTGACGACCGTGCAGGATCTGGGCCGGCCGGGCTTGCGCGCCATCGGGGTGCCGGCGGGCGGCGCGATGGATGCGCTGGCGCTGCGGTTGGCAAACCTGCTGGTCGGGAATCCCGAAAATGCGGCGGGGCTTGAAATCACGCAGACCGGGCCGGCGCTGGAGTTTTCCGCGGATGCGCTGGTGGCCGTCATCGGCCCGCGTATGGAGTCGGCCGAAGCGGGGAAACCCATCCGGGTGCAGCGCGGTGAGCGGTGGTCGCCCGGCCGCGTGCTTGGCGGTTGTCGGGCGTGGCTGGCGATTGCCGGCGGTTTGGAGGTGCCGGTGGTCTTGGGCGGAAGGGGCACGGATTTGCGGGCGGGATGGGGCGGCTGGCAGGGCCGGGCCTTGACCGCGGGCGATGTGGTGCCGGTCGGGCAATCCCGCCATTGTCCGGACAGTGAACATTGGTGGCTGGATACGCGCTGGCTGCCGGAGATGGAGAAACCGGCCGTGCTGCGGGTCGTGCCCGGAGCGCAGGCGGATGAGTTTGCCCCGGACTGGCATGAGACGGAATTCGGCGTGAGCCCGCAATCCGACCGCATGGGCATCCGCTTGCAGGGGCAGCCGCTGCGGCGGCGCGTGCCGGATGATCTGCCTTCGAGTGCGGTGGTGCCCGGCACGGTGCAAGTGCCGCCCGCCGGACTGCCGATCCTCCTCGGGGCCGACGCCCAAACCATCGGCGGTTATCCGCAACTGGCGCACGTGATCACCGTGGATCTGCCCAAGCTGGCGCAGTTGGCACCCGGCGACCGGGTGCGCTTTGCCCCCGTCACGCTGGCCGAGGCGCAACGCCGGCGACACGAGCGGCAACATTGGCTCGGCATTCTGCGCCAAGGTTTGGCGGAGAAATTTCGATGAAGACGATTGATTTGAACTGCGATCTCGGGGAGGGCGGCGGCCAGGATGCGGAGCTGATGCCCCTGATCACCTCGGCCAACATCGCCTGTGGCGCGCATGCCGGAGATGCGGCGACCATGCGGGCGACGGTAGCGCTGGCCATGCGGCACGGCGCGGCGATCGGCGCGCATCCCGGTTTCGCGGACCGGGCGAATTTCGGCCGGGTGGAACTGCCGCTGGACGCGGAGGCGATCGCAGCGCTGGTGGTGGAGCAGGTCGCACGCCTGCAGGAAATCGCCCAAGCCGCCGGCGCCGCGGTGCGCCACGTGAAACTGCACGGCGCACTCTACAACCGGGTGTCGCGCGACCGGGTGCTCAGCGAGGCGGTGGTCCGTGCAGTGCGGGCGACGGAAAGAAATCCTATCCTCTATGTGCTGGCCGGCAGCGAGCTGGAGCGGGTAGCGCGGCAATCGCCGGATTTCACGGTCGTGCCCGAGGCTTTTGCCGACCGCACCTACCAGCGCGATGGCACGCTGACCCCGCGGCAGCGGCCCGATGCGCTAATCCATTCGCCGGAAGCCGCCGCCGCGCAGGTGCGCGGCATTGTGCGGGCCGGCCTCGTGCGGGCCACCGATGGCACGGACGTGTGCTTGCGGGCCGGCACGATTTGCGTGCACGGCGACACACCCGGGGCGGCAGCGGTGCTGCGCGGGCTAAGGGCAGCGCTCGCGGCGGATGGCATCGAACTTGCCGCGCCGCGTGGTGCCGGACACAACCGGGGTGCATCATGAAAACAGCGGCCGGAAAAATTTTGCTCACCGGGTTTGAGCCCTTCGGCGGTGACTCGGTCAACCCGACTGCGGAAATCGTCGGCCGGCTGCATGGCATGCGCATCGGCCGCCACGAGGTGGTCGGCGTGGTGCTGCCGTGCGTTTTTGGCGATGCCGTGGTGCGGTTGAAGACGGCCCTGCGCCGCAGCGCGCCGCAGCTTGTCATCTGCCTGGGCCAAGCCGGCGGCCGGGCGGAGATCACGCCGGAGCGGGTGGCCATCAACGTGGACGATGCGCGGATTCCCGACAATGCGGGCCGCCAGCCGGTGGACGTCCCCGTCGTGCGCGGCGGGCCGGCGGCATATTGGTCCACGTTGCCGGTCAAGGCGATCGTGGCGGCGCTGCGCAAACAAAACATCCCTGCCGCGGTTTCGCAGACGGCCGGGACTTTTGTGTGCAACCATGTCTTTTATTCCTTGATGCACGCGCTGCGCCGACGGCGGGCCGTGCGGGCGGGTTTTATCCATGTGCCGTGGTTGCCGACGCAGGGAAAGCCGGCGATGTCGCTCGCCACGCTCACGAAGGCGATCGTGCTGGCAACCGAGGTGGCTGCGCGCACCAAGCAGGATATCAAGACCGCGGGCGGGCGGCTGCACTGAGCGCGGCGGCGGCCGCGGGTTACCGCCAGGCGACCGCAGCGCCGTCCACCACGGCGAAAGCCGCGACCACGACGCCGCGGATGTCATCGGCTTGCACGGGAATAAAATCCGCGCGCCGGTTGTTGAGCCCGCTGGTGCGCCAGCCATCGGCGGTGCGGGCGACCAGCACGTGGGCGAGCGACTGGTTGTCCGGGGTGCGGAAAACCACCGTCATGCCGCGGGCCAGTTTTTCATACGGCACGGGCTGCACGACCAGCAATGTGCCGTGCGGGTAGAGCGGCTGCATGGAGCGACCCTTGCCCTGCACCACAAAGGCGCCGGGCAAATGCGTGGCGAGCTTGGCGGCCAACCGGCGGGCTTCACTGCCCGGCTTGAATTCCGCAGCGGGGGATTTCGCGACGTAGTGGCCGCCGATGTAGTCGGAAGGCGCGAGCTGCGCGGCGGCGATCGAAGTCAGCAAACCCCAGAGTAAAATTCCCATTCCGAGGCGGATTCGAGCCGTATTGGTCACGCGACCAAGCTTGAGCGTGGCAGCGCGGGTGCAAGGCAACCAGTCTGAGGTTCATTCCCCGGCCTGGTCTGGGTCGTTTCCCCCGGCCGGAACAGGCCTGGTGGGCGTTGCTTGGTTTTTGGTCTGACGCCGCCGCCAGAGATACAGCGTGGCGCAGAGACCGAGCATCAGCGCGCCGTAAGTGGACGGCTCCGGCACCGGCGTGATTTGGAGGTCATACTCCTGCCACTGGGTGTCGCTGCCGGCGAAGCCGTTGAAGGTGATTTGGTTCATCGGAGCGGCGCCGCGGAGGTCGTAAACTGCGCCGGCCCAGTTTTGGGTGACAAAGTAGTCCACGGCATCGCTCCAGTTGGCGATGGTGAGGGACACACCGCCATCAATGATAAAGTTGACGACGGAGAGAAGCGAGGCGACGGCGCTGCCGAAATCGATGATGGAGTTGGCCGTGATGTGCAGGGTGTCGGCGACGAGGTCGTTGCCGTTCAGCGCCAGCGTGCCGCCGGCGAGGGTGAAGGTGCCGGCAAGGTTCAGGTCGCTGTTGAGCGTGAAGGTGCCGGTGCCCTGTTTGGTGAAATCGCCCGTGCCGGTGATCGAGCCGCCGAAGGCGGAGGAGCCGTTGTTGGCGCCGACGGTAAGATGGCCGCCGGAGCCGAGATCGATGATGCCGGTGCCACCGATGATGTTGATGGCTTCGGCAAAACCATTGAGGTCGAACCGGCCGTCGCTGTTGAGCATGACGGTGGTGTTGTCGGCGATTTGATTTTCTGCGAGCAGGACGAGGTGGGCGCTGGACGCCGGGCCAACGTCATTACCCACGGTGACGGCCCCGGTGCCGAGCGCGTTCAGGCCGGCGGTCTTGCCGAGCCGGAGGGTGCCGTCGGCGATGGAGGTGCCGCCGCTGTAAACGTTGGCGGCCGATCCGGCCAGCGTGAGCGTGCCGGATCCGTCTTTGAGCAGGGCGCTGGTGCCGTTGCTGATGGCTCCGTTCACCGTGATGTCGCCGGCGCCGATGAAAGTGAGGTTGCGGCCGTTGGCGCCGGTGAGGTTGCCGGAGAAGGTGAGCGAACCGGCTTCGGCCGCGATGGTGCTGGCGGCGGCGAGGGTGATGTTGCCCGCCCAAGAACTGGTGCCGGAGATGTTGCGCAAGGCGCCCAAGCCGCCGACGCCAGTTCCGCTCAACGTCATGGCCTCGTTGCCCACGCTGATGTTGCCCTCGATCGCCAAGGTGGCGCCACTGGCAACGGTTGTGCCGGCGCCGGTGCCGCCGAGGGCTGAGCTGTGCTGGATGTTCAATGTGCCGGCACTGACGGTGGTGATGCCGCCGTAGGTGTTGGCGCCGGTCAATGTAAGGGTGCCGGCGCCCTGTTTCACGAGCGTGCCGGTGCCGGTCGCGATAATGCCCGAGATGAGCGTGTTGCCCGCACCGGTAATCGTGAGATTGCGGTTGGTGGCGCCGATGTTTGCGGAGATCGACAGGTCGGTCGTGGCGGCAGTGCTGTCGTTGATGGTAAAGGTGCGATTGGCGCCGCCGAGGTTGAGGTTGCCGGAGATGGTCGCGCCGTCCGGGTTGTTGGTGGCGATATAGGCGAGGTTGCCGCCAAGGGTGAGCGTGCCGCTGCCGGTGGTGACGGCCGCGGTGGAACCAGCCCCGCCGCCGCCGAGATTGATCGCACCGATGGTGTCGTTGAATCCGTTTAGATCAAAGGTGCCGGAGAAGAGATTGAAGGCGCCGGCGGGGATGACATCGGCTGCCGCCAGCCGGATGGTGCCGGTCGAGTTGCCACCGCTGGTGCCGAGGTTGGTGGTGCCGGTATAGGTGGCGGTGGCACCGACAGTCAGGGTGCCGTTGCCGAGCCTGAAGAGGCTGCTATTGCCGTTGGAAATCGTGCCGGTGAGGGTGATGTCGCCATCGCCGGCAAAGGTCAGGTTGCGGCCGTTGGCTCCCGTGAGGCTGCCGGCAAGCGTGAGCAGTCCAGCATCCGCGGTGATCGTGCTGGCGGCGGCGAGGGTGATGTTACCCGCCCATGAACTGGTGCCGGAGCTGTGACGCAGGGCGCCGGCCCCGCCGACGCCGGCGCCGCTTATGGTTAAGCCTTCCGCGCCGATCGTCCGGCTGCCGTCCAGTTGGAGCGTAGCCCCGGAGGCCACGGTCGTGCTGCCGGCGGTGGAGCCGAGCGCCGAGTCGTGCTGCACGATCAAGGTGCCGCCGGACACGGTGGTGGCCCCGGTGTAGGTGTTGGCATTGGAGAGCACCAAGGTGCCGCCCAAGGTTTTGGTCAGTCCGCCGGCGCCGGTGCCGCCGTTTTGAATCACGCCGGAGAATGTCGTTGTGCCGCTGGCAATCGCGGTGGTGAGCGTGCGGCCGGTGTTGTTGTTCGATAGATTCAGAGTGCCGGAGAGATTGGCGTTGTTGAGCGTCAAGATACGGTTGCCCCCACTTTGGGTAAAGGTGCCCGAGAGATCGATGTCCTGCAGGGTGACGTTGCCGCCGAGGGTCGCAGTGTTGGCCACGGTATTGGCGGCGGTGGATTGCAGGGTGCCGGTGTTCAGGGTGAGCGTCCCGGTGCCAAGGGCTTGGTCATCACTTACGGTCAGCACGCCGGCCGAAAGCGTGGTGCCGCCGGAATAGGTGTTGGCCGCGGTGAGTGCGAGAGTGCCGGTGCCGGCCTTGATGAGACCGCCGGAGCCGGAGATCACCGCATCCACGGTCAGATCCGGATCCGCCGCGGTGCTGTTGTTGATGGTGAAGGTGCGGTTGGACGCCCCGAGGCCGAGTTGTCCGCTGATCACGGCGCCGTTGGGATTGTTGGTGGCGGTGTAGGTAACGTTGCCGCCGAGGGTGAGTGTGCCGCCGCCCGTGCTGACGAGCGCGGTGGTGCCGGACGCGCCGCCGCCGAGGGTGAGCGCACCGATGGTCTGGTTGTGGCCGTCGAGGTCCAACTGGCCGGCAAAGATGGTCGTGGTGTTGGTGGAAATGGCACCGGCGGCACCAAGGCGCAGGGTGCCGCCGGAAGCACCTCCGGCCGTGCCGACGGTCGTGGTGCCGGTGTAGGTGTTGGTGTTGGCGAGAGTGAGTGTGCCCGGGCCGGTTTTTACCAGATTGCCGGCCGTGGTGCCGCCGTTGGCGATAATACCGGATACCAAGGTGTCGCCCGAACCGGTGAAGGTAAGAGTGCGGCCTGTGTTATTGTTCGATAGGTTAATGCCGCCGGAAAAGTTTACCGTCCCAGTGGAGTCATTGGTCAGGGTGCGGTTGCCGCCACTGTTGGTGAGGATGCCGCTGAAATCGAAGCCGCCGTTGCCGGTGAGGGTCAGGTTTGTCGCTCCATGAGTGACGGCGGCGAAGACGAGGTTGCCGTTGTCGGTGTTCCAAGTTTGCGCGTTGGCGATGACAAGGGTGTTGTTGAAGGTCTGGGTGACGCCGGATTGATTGTCGATGCCCAGACCGCTGATGCTCGCGATGGTGAGGTTGGCACCGGTGAAGATCTCTTCGTCGCTGCCGGTATCGAAGAAAAGACGCCCAACTGAAGCGGCGGCGGTGAGGTTGGGGTCGTTCGCGGTGTTGGCGTTGAAAGTGGCGATGGCTGCGGCCCCGGGCACGCCGCCCGACCAATTGCCGGCGAGATTCCATTGCGTGGAAATTGATCCGGTCCATGTTTGCGCCACGCCCGAGAGAGGCACCAGCAGGATCAAAATACCCAGGCAGGCGGATCGAAATATGGATCTTTTCGCTGGGGTCGTCCGGCCGGCGGCAGGCGCCTCTGTGCATTTAACATGGTCGGAATCAAATGTCGTTCGGCATCGGATATGGCACAGCCCGCAACAGTTGGTCCTCTGTCGCAGCCTGACGACCGAAGTCGGCCATGGGTAGTTCATATATCCCCTGAGTGGGGGTATTATCTCCTGAAAGACTTCCGCCTACAAGGAGAATGACTAAATCGCCATCTAGGTGTTCGCCCCTGATCTTAGGGGAAATTACCTCAGAGAAACAGGCCTGATCAGGCTCTCTTTCGACGGCGCCACCAGACCAACGCCAGGCCGGCACCGACAAGCAGTGCACCGTAGGTGGCAGGCTCCGGCACCGGTGTGATCTGGGAATCATAACCCTGCCAGCGGGTGTCACTGCCGGAAAAACCGGTGAAAGAAACCTGGTTCATCGGGGCGACACCGGTGTTGTTGAACACAGCACCGGACCAATTTTGCGCATAGAAAAAATCCACGGTGTCGCTCCAGTTGCTGATCGTGAGGGAGACGCCGGCATCGACGATGAGATTGGTGACCGAGAGGAGCGAGGCGACGGCACTGCCGAAATCGATGATGGAGTTGGCCGTGATGTGCAGCGTGTCGGCGATGAGGTCGTTGCCATTGAGCGCCAGGGTGCCGCCGGCGAGACGGAAGGCGCCGTCGAAGGCGAGATCCGAGCCGAGGGTGAACGTGCCGGAGCCCACTTTTTCAAAAATGCCGGAACCGGTGATCTCGCCGCCAAAGGTGGACGAGCCCGAGTATACGCCGACAGTGAGGTGGCCGGAGGCGCCGAGGTCGATCCGGCCCGTGCCGGCGATGGTGTTGAGCGTCTGGCTCTGGTTGTTGAGGGCGAAGCGGCCGTCGGAATTGACCGTCACGGCGGTGCCAAGCGCCAACTGATTCGAGCCGAGCAGAACGAGGTTCGCCGAGCTGACGGCGCCGACACCGTCGCCGACGGCCACTGTGCCGCCGTTGATGGCGAGCGCGCCGCCGGTCTTGTTCAATTGGACCGTGCCCTGGTTGAGGGTGAGGCCGCCGCCGAAGCCGTTGTTGGTGTTGCCCGCGAAGGTGAGGGTGCCGGTGCCGTCCATGAGCACGGCGCCGTTGTTCACGGCGCCTTGCAGCGTGGTGTTGCCCGCGCCCGTGACGGTGAGGGTGGTGGCGCCGAGATTGAAATCGCCGATCACCGAGAGCGTGCCAGCATCAGACCCAATCGTGGCGGCGGTGCCGACGTTGATGGCGGCGTTCAGGGTGTTGTTGCCACTGAGGTTGCGGAGCGCGCCGGCACCGCCCAAGCCGCTGCCGGAGATGCTGAAGCTGCCCTCGGTGAGGTTGATGCCTCCTTGGAGGTGCAGGGCCGCGCCGCTGCTGATGGTGTTGCCCCAGGTCGAGCTACCCAGCGCGGTGCTGCTGCCGGCGACGATGGCGCCGGAGGTGATGTTGGTCACACCGGTGTAGGTGTTGTTGCCGGAAAGGGTGAGCGTGCCGGTGCCCTGCTTGACGAAGGTGCCGTAGCCGCCGTCGTCGGCGATGACGCCGGAAAAAGTGGTGTTGGTGTCGCCGATCGTGGTGAACGGGCCGCCGCGGATGTTGAGCGTGCCCGCGCCGGCGAGGGCGCCGATGGTTTCGTTGACGCCCCAGTTGAGGAGCAGCGTCGCGCCAGAAGCGATGGTGACATCCGAGGCATCGGGGATGACTTGACTGGTGTTCAACTGCACCAACCCGGCATTGATGATGAAGGGGCCGGTCCAACTGTTGGCATTGTTGGTGAGGATCAGCGTTCCCCCACCGCCTTTGATCAGCCCGTCACTGCCGGTGATCTGGCTGCCAACCGTGGTGGTGCCGGCATTGACGATAAAGTCCGGGGTTGAATCGCCGAAGTTGATGATTCCGCCGGAGAACGTGGGGCTGCCTTCTTCAACGGTGATCCCGGATACGCTGACCGTGTCGCTTACGGTGACGGTGTAGGAGCCGGTGGCGTCGGTGCCGGCACTGAAGACGGCGTAGTTGCCATCATCCCAGCGGGCCGTGGTGGCGGTGCCGGCCGAGCTGGTGGACCAGTTGCGATTTGGGGCTCCGTTGTTGTTTACCCAAGTTCCTGAAGGCGAAGCGCCTCCGGCACCTGCGGTGCTGCTGTTCCTATCCCAATAAACCGTGGTCTGGGCAATGCTGACGGCAGGCAAGCCCAGGAAAAACATCACCAAGAATACCAGCAATGGCTTGTAGGCCATAGTGTTGCGGTAATCGAAGCTGGGAGGGAATTGCTGCATCAAACTGGTGGAGGTTTAGCTAATACCCCAAGTCTGACGTGTGCAACAGTCGGAAGTTACCTATTTTCCGTAAGCAATATCACTTACCACATGCAGTAATGCCAATAATTCGCACAAGCGGCTGATTTTCCCAAATTGCCTGCAACCGGAGGTCAGTTGTTAAACCTGAAGAGCGCTACATCTCCGTCCTGAAAGACATACTCCTTGCCTTCCAAACGGTATTTGCCGGCGTCGCGGGCGGCGGCGACACTGCCCAAGCGGGAAAGGTCCGCGTAGGACACGACTTCCGCCTTGATGAAGCCCTTCTCGAAATCGGTGTGGATCACGCCCGCGGCTTGGGGCGCTTTCCAGCCTTTGTGGATGGTCCAGGCGCGGACTTCCTTTTCTCCGGCCGTGAAGTAGGTCTGCAATCCGAGCAGCTCGTAACTGGCCTTGATGAGACTCGACACGCCGGAATCCGAGACGCCGAGATCCTTGAGGAACTCCTTCGCCTCTTCGGGCGAGAGGTCGATGAGTTCGGCCTCGATCTTGGCGCTGATGGGCACGTAGGCGGCGTCGTGGTGGGCGTGCACATACTCGGCGACCTTTTGCACAAAAGGGTTCTGCTCAGCGGTGGCGAGGTCGCCCTCGGCGACGTTGCAGGCGAAGAGCACGGGCTTGGCGGTGAGCAGTTGGAAGAGCTTCACCTGGGCCTTTTCATCGTCGGTGAGGGCGAGGGTGTTGGCGGATTTGCCGCTGTTGAGGTGCGGTTCGAGCTTTTGCAGCAGGGCGACTTCGGCTTGGGCCTCCTTGTCGCCCGACTTGGCCTTTTTCTGGGTTTTCTCGATGCGCTTGGTGACCGCGTCGAGATCGGCGAGCACGAGCTCGGTGGTGATGACCTCGATATCGCGCACGGGATCGACGTTGCCCATCGTATGAACCACGTCGGAATCCTCGAAGCAGCGCACGACCTGCACGATGGCGTCCACTTCGCGGATGTTGGCGAGAAACTGGTTGCCGAGGCCTTCGCCCTTGCTGGCGCCGGCGACGAGGCCGGCGATGTCTACGAACTCGATGGCGGCGGGAATGACGACGCCGGTCTTGGCGATCTTTTGCAGCACGCCGAGACGTTCATCAGGCACGGTCACGACCCCGACATTGGGGTCGATCGTGCAGAACGGATAATTGGCGGCCTCCGCCTTGCGGGAGCGGGTGAGGGCGTTGAAGAGAGTGGACTTGCCCACGTTCGGGAGACCGACGATTCCGGCTTTCATAAAGGGCCGAGGGAGCAGGGGGAGTCGGGGCTTGACAAGCCATTTATCGAGCGGTGTGCTTCCCGGCTTTTCCAATCAAGCACCGTTCAGAAATTCATTACACATGGCACTTAAAATCCGTCTCACCCGCGTTGGCGCCGTCCACAAGCCGCATTATCGCGTTGTTGTCGCCGAGGCCCGTTCGCGTCGCGACGGTTCGCCCGTTGAAAGCATCGGCACCTACACACCGACCAGCAAGGGCAACCCCATCAGCATCGATCTCGCCCGCGTTGATTACTGGCTGAGCAAGGGCGCCAAGCCCACCGACACGCTCAACGCCATGATCAAGAAGGCCCGCAAGGCCGCCGCCACGGCCTGAACAGACTGACGCCAAGCACGCGACGGAATGCGTTTTCGGCCTCGGAGTCATCCGGGGCCTTTTTCTTTGCCAGCCTTGGCGGTGCTTGCGACTTTCGGGCATAAAATTTCATGCGCATCGACGTCATCACGCTTTTCCCGCGCATGCTCGACGGCTTTCTGACCGAGAGCATCCTCGGCAAGGGCATCGAGTCCGGCCGGCTGGCGGTCAACGTTCACGACCTGCGCCAATGGACCACGGACAAGCACCGGACGGCGGATGACCGGCCCTTCGGGGGCGGTGCCGGCATGGTGCTCAAACCCGAGCCGGTTTTTGCCGCCATCGAGCAGCTGCAGACGCCCGGCTGCCGGCGGATCTACCTGACGCCGGACGGCACGCCGCTTTCGCCGGCCTTGGCGGGGGAACTTTCCCGACAGCAACACCTTGTCCTGCTCAGCGGGCACTATGAAGGTATCGACCAGCGCATCCGCGACACCGTCATCGACCAGGAGGTCAGTATCGGTGACTACGTGTTGACCAACGGCACCCTGGCGGCGGCGGTTTTGATCGACGCGCTCGCCCGTTTCATCCCCGGCGTGCTCGGGGAGGAAAAGTCATTGACGACGGAAAGCTTCACCAGCAAGTTGCTCGACTTTCCTCAATACACGCGTCCCGCCGAATTCCGGGGCATGTCCGTTCCGGAGATACTGCTTTCCGGAAATCATGCCGAAATCGAGAAGTGGCGGCACGCGCGACAGGTGGAAAAAACCCGTCAGGTCCGTCCCGATTTACTCAAATAAAGCCATAGCCATGAACCCGATCATCAAAGAAATCACCTCCGCCCAGGTCAAAACCGACACGCCCGCTTTCCGCGTTGGCGACGGCGTGAAGGTGCACACCAAGGTCCGCGAAGGTGACAAGGAGCGCATCCAGATTTTCGCCGGCATCGTCATCGCCCTGAAGGGTCATGGCATCCATGAGACCTTCACCGTCCGCCGCATCAGCTACGGCGAGGGCGTCGAGAAGGTGTTTCCGGTGAACTCCCCCATGGTCGAGAAGATCGAGGTGGACCGCCACTCCGAGCCCATGAAGGCGCGTCTTTACTACCTGCGCAACCGCAAGGGCAAGGCCGCCATGGCGATCAAGGAAATGCGTTTCGACAAGAACGCCGCGACCGCCGCCAACTGAGGCGCGCGCCTCCCACTTTCAGGCGGACCTTGCACGGTCCGCCTTTTTTATTGCGCAAATTCTGCTTCCCCGGCGTGAAGCGCGGGCCTACTTTCCAAACCCTTACCATGACGCTGCAAACCCATCTCCTCGCCAAAGCCGCCAACCAAGCCCGCGGGCTTGCCATCGATGCCGTGCACAAGGCCGGTATCGGCCACCTCGGGTTGCCGCTCGGCGCGGCGGAGCTTGGTGCGGTGCTCTACGGGCACGCGCTGGTGCACAATCCCGAGCGGCCCCGCTGGCTCAACCGCGACCGCTTCGTGCTCTCCGCCGGCCATGGCTCGATGTTCCTCTACGGCTGGCTGCATCTCTCCGGCTACGACCTGGCGATGGACGACCTCAAGGCCTTCCGCCAGTTGCACTCGAAGACCCCCGGTCACCCGGAGTTTCACGAGACCCCCGGCGTCGAGTGCACCACCGGCCCGCTGGGGCAGGGCGTCGGCAACGCCGTCGGCATGGCCGTGGCGGGGAAGATGGCCGCGGCGCGCTTCAACACCCCGGAGCACGAAATCATCAATTACCACGTGGTGTGCCTTGCCGGCGACGGCTGCCTGCAGGAAGGGGTCGCGCTGGAGGCGGTGTCCTTCGCCGGCCACCAGCAGCTCGACAACCTCATCCTCATCTACGACTCCAACGACGTCACCCTCGACGCGATGGCCGACAAAACGCAGAGCGACAACACTGCGGCGCGCTTCAAGGCCATGCACTGGGATGTGCAGACTGTGGACGGCCACGACATGGCGGCCTTCCTGAAATCCTTCAATAAGGCCAAAAAAGCCAAGACTGGCCGGCCGCAGCTTATCATCGCGCGCACCGAGATCGCCCGCGGCATTCCCGAGGTCGCCGGCACGGCCAAGGGCCATGGCGAGGGTGGGGCGAAGTTTGCCGATGGTGCCCGCGCCGGGCTCGGTCTGCCGGCCGACCAGCACTTCTACGTCAGCGACGACGTCCGCGCCTACTTCGTCGGCCACAAGAAGCGGCTCATCCGCGCGTGCAACAAATGGCACAAGACCTACAAGGCCTGGCGCGAGGCCAACCCCGCCAAGGCCGCCCTTCTCGAATCCGCCGCCAAGGCGCCGAGTGCGGCGCACCTGCTGGAGAAAATCCCGGTTTTCCCCGCCGACGTGAAACACGGCGGCTCGCGCGCGTCGGGGCGCGATGTGTTGCAGCCGCTCGCGGCCGAACTGCCGCTGCTCATCGGCGGCAGCGCGGATCTCTACGGCTCCACGCTCAACTACATCGCGGCCGACAAGGACTTTGATCCGGCCAACCGCAGCGGCCGCAATATCCGCTTTGGCATCCGCGAGCACGCGATGGCCGCCATCTGCAACGGCGTCGCCTACGACGGCCTCTTCCGTCCGTCCTGCGCGACCTTTCTCGTGTTCGCCGACTACTCGCGGCCCGCGATGCGCATCGCCGCGCTCGCCCAGCTTCCCGTCATCTACATCTACACGCATGACTCGGTCGGCGTCGGCGAGGACGGTCCCACGCACCAGCCCGTGGAAACGGTCTCCGCGCTGCGACTGATCCCGAATTTTGACGTCATCCGTCCGGCCGATGCCGAGGAAGTAGCCGGCGCTTATGCCGCCGCGCTGGAGCGCACCGACGGCCCGACGCTCCTCGCCCTCAGCCGGCAGGCGCTGCCGTTGCTCAACGACATCCCGCCGCACATCCGGCGCGCCGGCGTGCTCAAAGGCGGCTACGTCGCCCTGCAGGAAACCGCCCCGCTGACCCATATCCTGCTGGCGACCGGCAGCGAACTGCAGTTTGCCCTCGCTGCTGCCAAGGAGCTCGGCGCTGGCACGCGCGTCGTTTCCATGCCGTCCTTTTTGCGTTTCGACCGGCAATCGGCCGAATACCGCGCGAGCATTTTGCCTCCTTCCTGCCGCAAACGCGTCGCCGTCGAGGCCGGCGTCACGGGACTTTGGGCGAAATACGTCGGCCTGGAGGGCAAGGTGGTCGGCATCGATCGCTTCGGCCTTAGTGCTCCGGGTGCCCAGGTTTTCAAGGAGCTCGGCATCACCGCCGAGGCAGTCGTGGCCGCCGCGCGCTCACTCTGAGCCGAATTCATACAATCCGGTGTAGGTCAGCGCGCTTGCGCGCTTCGGCAAAGCGCCCGCAAGCGGGCTGCTTACCCGGGCATCACTTGGTTTAACTGCATAGTCCGGCTGCGCCGTCGCCCAAGGGCGCTTGGCCTTGGGCGGATGGCCGCTGCGCCCGAAAGGACGGACGCCTTGGCCAAAGGAAAATTTGAAAAATCAGCAAATGGGACTTGTCATTAAGGTTAGCTTCCTAACTATCAGCGGCCTTATAGTCATGTTGCTAACCAATTGATCCGATGCCGCACCTGCTGCTCAAAGACCTGCCGCGCTACGAATGCCTCTTGGAGGCGGCCAAGGAGTTTCCCGACCTGGATCCGTCGGCCGTCGATGCCTATCTGAATCTGCTGCGCACCGGTGACGAAGTGTTTGCCCTCACCGAGCGCAATCTCACCCAGCACGCCATGTCGCCGGGTCGTTTTGGCGTGTTGATGCTCCTATGGCGGGGAGTCGAACCCGAGGCCGCTACGCTCATGGGCGCGGAAAATTGCGATTGTGGTCCGCGCACCCCGGCCGGTCTGGCCGATGCCGCCGGAGTCACCCGGGCGACGATGACCGGCCTGATCGATACGTTGGAGCGCGACGGTTTCGTAAAACGTGAGCCCGATCCGCACGACCGGCGCATGATGCTGGTGACGCTCACTCCTGCCGCGATCGATTTCCTCCGCGGTTTCCTTCCGGGTCATTTCAAGGCCATCGCCGCGATCATGAGCCCGCTGAGCGAGGCCGAGCGCAAGACGCTCGTCCGCCTGCTGGCCAAGCTCTCCCGGCAAACCGCCGAGCCGGCGCCCGCCGCTGCGCCCGCCCCTTGATTTTCCAACTACTCCGAACCGTAACACCTGCATACCATGCTCAAGAAATTCGCCATTGGTCTGGCCGTTCTGGCCATTTTCATCGTGCCGATCCTCCTCATCAAGGGCCGGCAGTTTGCCCCGCCGCCACCGTTTGAATTTCCTCCCGAGGTGGTAACTTCCGCCAATGCGGTCTCCGGCGAATGGGAACAGCTCATCCGGGCGGTGGGTTCCCTGCGGGCCGACCACGGGGTGATGATTTCCAGCGAAGGGCAGGGCACGGTGAAGCACATCGCCTTTGAGTCCGGCCAGATCGTCAAGCAGGGCGACCTGCTCGTGGCCTTGGACACCGACGTCGAGCGGGCCCAATTGGCCGCGGCCGAAGCTCGTGCGGCCCTGGCGCTCATCAACGCCACGCGCGCGCGGGAATTGCTGGAGCGCAATGCCGTCGCCAAATCCGAATACGATGCGGCCGACGCGGCCTACAAACAGACCGTGGCCGAGGTCGCTTCACTGCAGGCCCAAATCGACAAAAAATCGATGCGCGCGCCGTTTGCCGGCCGCACCGGTATCCGGCTCGTAAATCTCGGCCAGTTTCTGGACCGTGGCAATCCGATCGTCACCCTGCAGTCGCTCGATCCGATCCATGTGGATTTTGCCGTGCCGCAGCAGCGGCTCGCCGACATCCGCACCGGCACCTTGGCGCGGGTGACCACCGACGCGCGCCCCGGCGTCGTCTATGAAGGCCGGATCACGGCCATCAGCCCCGAAGTGGACGCCGTTACCCGCAGTGTCCGTGTGCAGGTTACACTGGCCAATGCCGGCGAGGAACTCAGCCCCGGTCTGTTCGTCAACGTCGAGGTCGTTTCCCCCGAACGGCTGCCCGTGGTGATGGTGCCCGCGACCGCCGTCTATTACCAATCCTACGGTGACAGCATCTTTGTGCTCAAGGAAGTGAAGGACGAAAAGACCGGCGCGCTGGTCAAGCGCGCGGAGCAGCGCTTCGTGCGGCTCGGCGCCACCCGGGGCGACTTTGTCGCCGTGACCGAGGGCGTTGCGCCCGGCGAGGAAGTCGCCACCAGCGGCGTCTTCAAGCTCGGCAACGGCACGGCGGTCATCGTGGACAACACCCTGGCCCCGAATCCCAGCCTCAATCCCCGGCCGAACAATTCCTGATCGGGTCACCGCGTCACCATGAAATTCACGGATATTTTCATCAAGCGGCCCGTGCTGGCCGTGGTGGTCAACCTGATCATCATCATCGCCGGTCTTCAGGCTTTGCTGCCGTCCTTCGTGCCGGCCTTCAAGGGGCTGGGCGGCATCAACGTCCGCCAGTATCCCCGCAGCGACAACGCCGCGATCACCGTCACCACACCCTACATCGGCGCCAATGCCGAGCTGGTCCGCGGGTTCGTTACTTCCCCCATTGAACGGGCCGTGGCTGCGGCCGACGGCATCGACTACATCGAGTCGCAGAGCCAGCAGGGCGTTTCCATCGTCCGCGCCCGCCTGCGGCTCAACTACGATGCCAACAAGGCGCTCGCCGAGATCAATTCCAAGGTCAACCAGGTGCGCAACGATCTGCCGCCCGAGGCCGAACTGCCCGCGGTCAACATCGAGACGGCCGACAACCAGTTTGCCTCGATGTATCTGAGCTTCCGCTCGACCGTGCTCGAGCCCAACGAGGTCACCGACTACCTGGTGCGCGTCGTCCAGCCCGCCCTCACGGCCGTCCCCGGCGTGCAGCGGGCGGACATCCTCGGCGGCCGCACGTATGCGATCCGTGTTTGGCTGAAGCCCGACCGGCTCGCCGCCTACGGAATCAGCCCGGCGCAGGTGCGGGCCGCCCTGGTGGCCAACAATACGCGCGCCGCCGTGGGCAAGACCAAGGGCGCCTATGTGCAGATCAACCTCACGGCCGATACCGACCTGCAGAGCGTGGACGAGTTTCGGCAGCTTGTGGTCCGCGAGGTGGACGGCGTGATCGTGCGTCTCGCCGACATCGCCGACGTTGTGCTTGGCGCCGAGGATTATGATGCCGACGTGCGCTTCACCGGCGAACAGGCGGTCTTCATGGGCATCTGGCCGCTGCCGAATGCCAACACGCTCGATGTCATCAAGGCGGTGCATGCCGAGATGGAGCAGATCCAAAAGCGCTTCCCCGTCGGTTTCACCGGCGGCGTGGCCTACGACGGCACCAAGTATATCGACAGCGCGCTCAAGGATGTCGTGAAGACGCTTTCCGAGACGCTCCTCGTCGTCGTCGTGGTCATATTCCTCTTCCTCGGTTCGCTGCGCTCGGCCCTCATCCCGATCGTGGCCATCCCGGTTTCGCTGATCGGCGCCGTGTTCCTCATGCAGGCCTTCGGTTTTACGATCAACCTGCTCACGCTGCTCGCCATCGTGCTCTCGGTCGGTCTGGTGGTGGACGACGCCATCGTGATCGTTGAGAACGTCGAGCGCCACGTCCGCGAGGGGCGCACGCCGATGGATGCGGCCATCATGGGCGCCCGCGAGCTGGTCGGCCCCGTCATTTCCATGGCGGTCACGCTGGCCGCGGTTTATGCCCCGATCGCCTTTCAAGGCGGCCTCACCGGCTCATTGTTCCGCGAGTTTGCCATCACGCTGGCCGGTGCCGTGCTTATTTCCGGCTGGGTGGCGCTCACGCTCTCGCCGATGATGGCCTCGCGGCTGCTGCACGATGCGAAGGAGGAGGAGCGCGGCTTCGTCGGCTGGGTCAACCACCGCTTCGACCGGCTCCGCGAGTTTTACGGTCGCGTGTTGGAAAACACCCTGCAGGCCCGTCCGGTGGTTTATACGGTGTGGATTGTCCTCACCCTGATGGTGTTTCCGCTCTACATCCTTTCCTCCATGTCCACGGAGCTGGCTCCCACCGAGGACCAAGGTGTCATCTTCGGTATCGTCGATACGCCGTCGAACTCCACCATCGAGCAGAGCAGCCTCTTCACCGCCGAGGTGAACAGCAAGTTCATGGCCCTGCCGGAGTCCGACTACACCTTCCAGATCACCTTCCCGGCGGGTGGTTTTGGCGGTGTGGTCATGAAACCGTGGGACCAGCGCGACCGTGACATCTTTGCCATCCGGCAGGAGCTGATGCCCGGCCTGCACGTCGTGCCCGGCGTGCGCATCTTCCCGGTGCTGCCCGGCTCGCTGCCTGGTGGCAGCAACTTTCCGGTCGAGTTCATCATCGCCTCCACCGCCGACACCCGCGAGGTTTACGAGGTCGCCAAGCAGATTTCGGCCAACGTCGCCGGCACCGGCCTCTTCGCTTTCCCGCCGACGCTCGACATCAAAATCGACGAGCCGCAGGCCCGCCTGCACATCGACCGCGACAAGGTGGCCGCGCTCGGCCTCAATCTCCAGCAGGTCAGCGCCGACCTCGGCATCCTGCTCGGCGGCGGCTACGTGAACCGCTTCAGCATCGACGGCCGCAGCTACAAAGTCATCCCGCAGGTCGAGCGCGCCAACCGGCTCAACCCCGATCAGTTGGCGGATATCTACATCACCGGCGCCGACGGCCAGTTGATGCCGCTCGCCAACATCGCCACGATCTCCCGTTCCGTGGAGCCGCGCTCGCTCAACCGCTTCAACCAGCTCAACGCGGTCAAGCTTTCCGGCATCGCCACGGCGCCCCTGGACTCCGCGCTCAAGGCGCTGGAGGCAGAAGCGGCGAAAGTCATGCCGCCCGGTTACTCCATCGACTACGGCGGCGAATCGCGCCAGCTCCGCAAGGAGGGCAGTCGTTTCCTGCCGGCGCTCGCCCTGGCCCTGCTGCTGATCTTCCTCGTGCTGGCCGCGCAGTTCAACAGCTTCCGTGATCCGCTGGTCATCCTGCTCGGCTCGGCCCCGCTCGCGTTATTCGGCGCGATGATCTTCACCGCTTTGCGCGCGCCGGGCGATCCGTGGACACCCCACTGGAGCTGGGGTTGGACGACCTCCTGGAATATCTATTCCCAGGTCGGCATCATCACCCTGATCGGCCTGATTGTGAAACATGGCATTCTGATCGTGGAGTTTGCCAACAACCTCCAGGAGCAGGGTCGCGCCAAACTCGACGCCATCCGCGAGTCTGCGATGACTCGCCTCCGTCCGGTCCTGATGACCACGGCCGCCACCATCTTCGGTCATATGATGCTCATTTTCGTCACCGGGCCCGGTGCCGCGGCCCGCAATTCCATCGGCTTGGTGCTGGTGTGCGGCATGGCCATCGGCACCTTCTTCACCCTGTTCATCATCCCCTCCGTCTATATGTTGATCGCCAAGGACCACGCCAAGTCCCGCAAGGATCTGGCGCCTGCCGCGATTCCGGTTTCTTGATCATTCCTCCCATGCCTACGAAATTTTCGCGCTTGGTAACGTTCACTGCATTGCTGTGCCTCGGCACTGCCATATTGTCCGCGCAGCCTGCCGAGCCCTTCCGGTCCGACGGTCAGCCGGATCCCGACTACGCCGTGCCCGATGAGCTCAACCTCGATTACGCCCTGGCCTTCGCCTTGGACAACAACCACGCCATCCGGCAGGCGCGCGAGCGCATCCGTCAGCAGGAAGGCGTGCTCATCGAGATCCGCTCCGCGCAGATTCCCAACGTGACGGCGGGCGCGAACTACGCCCGCAACGACGAGCAGGTCTCCCAGTCCGTCGTTCCGACCGACCGCAATTGGGGCGTCAACCTCCAGGCCACGCAGGTCGTTTACGCCGGCGGCGGCGTGGCGGCGGCCGTCAAGAGCGCCTCGCTGGCCAAGGAGGCGGCGTTGCTCGACCTGCAGGGGACCATCAACGAGCAGCTCCTGCTGGTGCGCACGCGTTTCTATGCCGTGCTGCTCACGCAGCAGCGCATCGCCGTGCAGGAGGAGAACGTGAAGCTCCTCGAGGAGCAGTTGAAGGATGTGCGCAACCGCTTTGAGGCCGGCGCGGTTTCCAATTTCGAGGTGCTCCGCGCCGAGGTCGCCCTCGCCAACGGCCGCCCCGCGCTCATCTCCGCGCGCAACGCCTGGCGCGTCAGCATCGAGGAGCTGCGCCAGGTGCTCGGTTTCGTCAACGCCGCCGGGCACAACGTAGCGAAGGTGCCCGATTTTGTCGGCTCGCTCGAGCCGGGCCCTGAAGTGACCTTCGACCTGCGCGATGCCCTGGCCGCCGCGCGTTCCCAGCGGCCCGAGCTCCAACGGCTGGAAAAGCTGGAGACCGCGGGTCTGGAGCAGGTCTCGGTGGCCCGCTCCGGTTATCAGCCCCAGGTGGCGCTGTTCGGCCGCTACGACTGGCTCGGTGCGGGCACGTCCGGCGCGAGTTTTCGCCGCGAAGGCTGGACGGCCGGCGTGCAGGCCCAGTGGAATATCTTTGACGGCCGCGCCACGGCTGGCCGCGTGGCGCAGACCAAGTCCCAGCTTATGCAGACCCGCCTCGCGGTCGAGGAAGCCACGCTGGCGATCGACGTCGAGGTGCGCCGGGCCCATTCCGCGCTGACCGAGGCCTGGGAACTGGTGGATGCCTCCGGCAAGGTCGTCGAGCAGGCGACGGAGGCCCTGCGCCTGGCCAATGTCCGCTACGGCGCTGGCACGGCCACCCAGCTCGATGTGCTGACCAGCCAGGTCGCGCTCACCGACGCCCGGCTCAACCAGTTGGTCGCCTATTACAATTACAACGTGGCGCTGGCCGCCATGCGCAAGGCCATCGGGCAGGCCGATCCCTTTGTGACGCGCTCCTGAAGCGCCGCGCGACCGTTCATCAAATTCAACGCAACCCGCTGACGGCGGGCATGTCAGCCTCTGGAGCATGAAAATTGTCCGCTATCTGCTGATTGGTCTGGGAGTGGTTGCCGGGCTCGCCGCGCTGGCGGTGGTGCTGGCTTTCAATGCTTCCTTCCAGACTTGGGCCGTGCGGAAGGCGCTGGCCGGCCAGCCGGGGACGGACATCGCGCTCCAACGGGTGTCCGCCGGCTTGCAGCAGGTGCGGCTGGAGCAGGTGCGGGTCGGATTTGCCGGCGGCTCGCTGCTGCTGCCTTCCGCCGAGATCGGCTTGCCGGTGATCGATGCTGCGTTGCGGAGCCGGGTCTCGGTCTCGCGGCTGGTGGCCAAGGGCTGGACGCTCGATCTCACCGCGGCGGCGGGCGATGCGGATGCCCGGCCGGTTGCGGCCACCGTCGAGACCGCGGCGACCACGGCCGCGCTGGTTTTCCAAGGGGTGTTCAACCAATTGCAGTTGCCGGTGGATCTCTCGCTCGACGGCGTCGAGCTGGAAGGCGTCGTCATCTTCCATGACGCCGCGGCGGACAGTGTCGCCCGGATGCAGGTGGTCGTGCGCGGCGGCCGGCTGGCGGCCGGCCACGAGGGCGCATTCACCTTCTCGGGGGCGGCCGGGCTGTCCGGCGCGGATCAGCCCGTCACCACACTCAATGTCCGCGGCACCCTGCAGGCCGCGATGGAGACCGCCCGGTCGTTCGGCCGCATTGCCCTGCACCTCGATGCCGAGGCCGCCGGTCCCGCCTTGCCGCAGGGCGTGCAACTGACCCTCGATGCGCGCGCTGCCCGCGTGCCCGGCGGCGAGACCTACGGGCTCAATGTCCAGTCCGTGGGCAAACGGCTCGTGGACCTGCAGGCCAGCTTTCCCGACAACAGCGCGCGGCTCGGCGGCGTGTGGAAGCTCGATGTGCGCGATACCGATGTCGCCCCGTTCATGCTCGGCCGGCCGCTGCCGTCCTTTGAGGCGGTGGGCGCGGGTATGTTCGAGACCGATGCGCAGTTTTCCTACGTCCATGCCGCCGGCCGGCTGAAAACCTCGGCCGACCGGCTCGCGCTCCTGCAGCCCGGGCTGGCCGTCGTGGGCGCCTTCGGCACCTATGGGGAATTCGATGTCACCTTGCGCAGCGACACCGTGCGGATCGAGCGCCTCTCCTGGAATGTTACGCAGGGCGGCCCCGTGCTGGCGGCGGAGGCGTTGCAGGCCTTCGAATACAACACGGCGACCGGCGACCTGAAGGTGGCCGATGCCGCGACCGATTTGTTTGTGCTGCATCTGCAGGCCGTGCCGGTCGGCTGGGCTGCGCCCTTTCTGTCGGGCTACCAGCTCAACGGCGCACCCTTGCATGGCCAACTTGTGGTCGGCGCGGGCGGCGGCGGACTGGCCGTGCGCACCCGCAGCCCCTTGGTGCTGGAGCAGCTCAATCTTGCGCAGGCGGAAGGGCCGCTCCTGCGCCAAGTCGGGCTCACGCTCCGGCTCGCGGCCGAGTATTCGCCCCAAGGCTGGCAGGCCGATCTCACCGAGCTGCTGGTCCGCAGCGAGGCGGAGACCATCGCGACGCTCTCCGCGAAGCTCGGTCAGCTTTCCACCGCCGCGGCCCCGGTCAAAGTAACCGGCCGCTGGAGTGCGGGACTGCCGGCTTGGCTGCGCCAGCCGCTGGCACCCGCCGGCATCGCCCTCACGCAGGGCGCTTTCACGGGCGATTTCACCGGCAGCCTCGGCGCGCAGTCCGATTATACGGCTCGTTTCCAATTTCGTGAACTGGCGGTCGCCACCGGCGAATCACTCCCCGGTATTCAGGGCGAAGTGCGCGCCACGGTGGGTGCGGATGGTGCTATCCGCCTCGATCTGCCGCTGACCTTCGTCAATGCGGCCCGCGGGCGGCAGTCCGATCTGACGGTGGCCGGCACCCTCAAGCCGGCCGCCGATGGCTACGCCGTGGATGTGCGGCTCGGCGCCAGGGAAATTTATCTCGACGATGTGCAGGTGCTCGCCGCGCTCACGGGGCCGACGGCGCCGGCGGAGTCCGCCGGCGGCACCGCCACCCCTTTCTGGCACGGCGTCACCGGTCAGGTCGCGCTCGCGCTGAAACAGGTGCACTACGGCGACATTTTTAGCGTCACCGATGTCGGTGGCGTCATCCGCCTTGAGGCCGGCGCGCTGCGGCTGGATGAAGTTCGCGCCGGGGTGGGCGAGGGTGGCCGCGCCCGCGTGAATGGCGGGTTGAGCTTTGAGCCCGTCGCGGCCCAGCCCTACGCGCTTACCGCGGATCTCGCGGTCACGGATTTTAATCCCGCCAAGTTGTTCGAAGCGGTCCAGCCGGGCAAACCCGCGACCGTGGACGGCCGGTTCAACCTCACGACGCGGCTCACCGGCCGGGGCGCGGACCTGTCCGCGCTCGCCGCCGCCGCGCAAGGCGATTTCCAAGTCACCAGCCGTGGCGGGGTGTTCCGCGGCCTGCCGGTCAGCGCCGCCAGCCGGGTCGAGTCCACCGGCCGCATCGCCTCGGGCGTTGCGGCGGTCGGCGGCCTGTTGGGTGCGGTCACCGGTCGCCGGGAATTGTCCGATATCGGCAGCCGCGCGCAGGCCGTCGCGGATCTTTCCAAGACCCTCGCGGCGATTCCCTACGACCAGCTCAACCTCGTGCTCTCGCGGGACCAGTCGCTGGCCACGGCCCTGAAGGATTTCAGCCTCATCGCCCCGGAGCTGCGGCTCACCGGGGTGGGCGAGGCCCGCCCGCCGGCTTCCGGGTCCTGGCTGCAATCGGCCCTGGCGATGGAGTTTCAGTTGCGCGCCCGCGGCCACACGGGTGACCTGCTCCGCTACCTCGGGGTGCTTGAGAATGGCCCAGACGAGCTCGGCTACAGCCGCAGCAACCTTCCCCTCAAGGTTGCCGGCACGCTGGCGGCGCCCGACACCGGTGAACTCAACCGCGCGCTCGCCAACCTCGCGCTGGAAAAATCCGGCGCCGGCGACCTGCTCAACCGCCTGCTCGGCGGCGGCAAGTAGGCCCGCCGGGAACACCCTTGTCCTTGTCGCCAAGGGCTGCCAGCCTCGGGCCGTGATTGCTTCCGTCGCTTTCCGGAACTTTAAGGCGCTGCGCCAGGCGCAGGTGGCCTTGGCGCCGTTCAATCTCGTCATCGGGCCCAACGGCAGCGGCAAGACCAGTCTCATCCAGGCGATTCTCCGGCTGCGCTCGCTCGCCCGGCTGCCGCTCGCGGATCCCTCCGCGCAGGTGCAGCGGGCCGGCGGACCCGAGATGGAGTTTCGCTTCAATCCGCCGCACGACGGTCTCAGCGCCCACTTGGGCTGCGTGTCGGAGAATGTCTGCGACTTCCTGGCCGTGCGGCCGCCCGGGGCGACGGGCTGGCCGGAGTTGCAGGCGCGCCTTGGCGGCATCCGCGCTTTCCTGTTCGACCACTACGCGATGCCGCTGCCTGCGCGCCGCGCCGAAGGCGGGGAGCTGGCCGGCAACGGCGGCAACCTGGCAGCCGTGCTTGCCGCGCTGCGGGAAAATCATCCGGCGGCCTTTGCGCGGCTGCAGGCTGAACTCACGCGCATTGTGCCCGAGTTCACGGACATCGTGTTTCTCGACCATCCCGACGGCACCGTGGAGCTCGCCCTGCACCTTGAGGAGGAACCGCAGCCGGTGACCGCGGAAAATCTTTCGCAGGGCACGCTCTACCTGCTCGCGATGCTGGCGCTGGCCTTCAGCCCGTCGCCGCCCGCGGTCGTATGCATCGAGGAGATCGACCGGGGCGTGCATCCGCGCATGCTGCGCGAGGTTCGCGACCTGCTCTACCGGTTGAGCTACCCGGCGGAGTTTGGCGAAACCCGCGCGCCCGTGCAGGTGATCGCGACGACGCATTCGCCGTATCTGCTGGATTTGTTCCGCGATCATCCCGAGGAAGTGATCATCGCCCAAAAGCACGGGCGGGAGGCGCGGTTTGAGCGGCTGGCGGACCGGCCCGACCTGCCGGAACTGCTCGCGGAAGGCACCCTGGGCGACATGTGGTTCAGCGGCATCCTTGGCGGCGTGCCCGACGAACCATGAAGGTCGCCCTGCTCAGCGAATCCCCGGCGGACGAGGCGGCGGTCAAGGTGCTGGTCGAGGCCGTGCTCGGCGAGCCCATTCAACAGGTGCATCCGGCGTTGCGGGCCCGCGGGTGGCCCAACGTCGCGCAGGTGCTCCCGGCCATCATCCGCCACCTGCATTTCAACACCGCGGCCGAGGGCCTGGTCGTGGTGGTGGACAGCGACGACTCCACGGTGCACACCGAGGCGCACGAGGCGCCGGATTATTTTCATCCGCAGTGCCGGCTCTGCCAGTTGCGCGCGGTTTACCGGCAGACGATGAAGAAGCTGCCGGCGCGCAAGGCGGCCGGCGTGCCGGCCAAGGTCCTGCGCTGCGTGGGTGTGGCGGTGCCGGCGGTCGAGGCGTGGTATCTCTGCGGGCGCGACGACACCGTGAGCGAGGCGGCGTGGCTGGCGGGGCAGGAGAGCGGCCGGCCGCCCTACACGCGCAAGGAACTGAAGGCACGCGTCTATGGCACCGAGCGGCCGACTCTGCCGCACGAGATCGAGTGCGCGCTGCGGGAGGTGCGACGGCACCGCCGCGACACGCGCCGGCTGGAGGCGGATTTTCCCGGCGGCTTCGGGTCGCTGGTGCGCGATTTGCGGGCTTGGCGGCGGCCGCCGGCTGCGCCAGCCTGAACCCATCCCCGCCATGCCACTGCCCTACGAGTTGGAGCAACTGCAACGGAAACTGGCCCGGCTGGAGGTCGAATTGGCCGAGGCCAAGCAACAACTCGCGCGGCTTGGCGGTCCGCCCGAAACCGCCGCTCCCGTCGCGCCACTCGCCGCCCCCGTGGCCGCAGCACCGGCCGCGCCGCCGCTCCTCCCGCCGGTATTGCCCGCGCCGGTCGAGCCGCCCTTGCTGCCGCCGGTGCTCGCGGTGCCGGCCGCGCCGGTCGCTGCTCCGACGGGCGGTTTGCGCACCTGGCTGGAAGGCATCGGGCTCTGGCCGCCGCAGGGTGACGCCAACACCGAGGCCCGGCTGGGCGCATGGTGGGCCACGCGCCTCGGCGCGCTGCTGGCGGTGATCGGCGTGGTGTTCTTCGCCGTCTATGTTTCGCGCAACACGCCGCCCGTCGTGAAGCTCGCCGAACTCGTGGCCGTGGCTTTCGCGGTGTTTTTTGTCGGGCTTCGCCTGGAGCGCCGCGTGCCGCGTTTTGGCCAGGTGCTCACCGGCGCGGGGCTGGCCCTGCTGTATTTTTCCGCGTTCGCGGCCTATGCCGTGCCCGCCACGCGCGTGCTGACCGATCCGCTCGCGGCTGCCGTGGCGCAGCTCGCGACGGTTGCGGTCATCCTTGGGTTTGCGGCGTGGCGGCGCTCGGAGGGCACGGCGACGATGGCGGTGGGGCTCGGGTTTGTGACGGCGTTTTTCTCGGGCTACACCGGGCTCGGCGTGTTTTCGCTTTGGTCGGCGCTGGCGCTGGCGGCCGGCGCCGTGGCGCTGAAGTTTCGACCCGGCTGGCGCAGTCCGTCGGTGGTGGCGCTGCCGCTCACATTTTTGGTTTATGTCGTCCTCGGTTATTCGCATTGGGCGGGGGCCGTGCCGCCGCCGGCTCCCGCGGGCCTGTGGCTGCCGCTGCTGGCGGCGTTCGGGCTTTTCCTGCTGCGCGACGGCGTGGTGGCGGTGCGCGGCGTCGCGCTGACCGGCGACGACCGGCTACTGCAAAATCTCAACTCCAGCGTCGCCATCACCGCCGGTTTTCTGGTCACCGCGCGGGTGCTGCCCGAGGCGTTGTCGGCGTGGTGGTTTTGGAGCGGCGGGATCATGGTCGCAGTCGCGCTCGGTTGGTGGCGGTTGGCGCAACCCGGCTCGCTTGTGCCGGTCGCTGCGTGCAAGGCCGCCGGTCTGCTTGCCCTCGGCGTGATGACGGCGTGGGACGGTCACGCGCGCTGGCTCGTGCTCCTCACGCAGGCTTTTGTGCTGCTGGTCGCGGCGCGGGCCACCGGCATCCGGGGGCTGCGGGTGATCATGGCGCTGGTCTGGGGTGCCTCGCTTTGCCTCCTGTTCTGGGCGCTGGCGACGGCGCAGCCCGCGCCCTTGGGCGCGACGCTGGTCTATCTGGTTTTCTCCGCGCTGCTGCTCGGGTTTGACGAACGTTGGCTGGGCGGCGAGCGCGGTTTCGGCGTGGTGGCCGGCGCGCTGTTGGGCGGGGTCGCGGGCTATGCGGCCAACGCGCTGCTGCCCGCGGGCTGGCTGCCGGCCGGGTTGATGGGACTCGGCGCGGTGCTGGGCGGCATGGGTCTGGCCAGCCGGGGCTGGCGCGGGCCGCTGGCGGCCGCGGGTTTTCTGGTGCTGGCCGCGCATCTGGCGATGCTGGGCTACCGCGCGCCGCGGTTTCCGGCGTCTTGGCTGTGGCTCAACGAAGCCGCGCTGCTCGCCGGGGTGGTGGCCGGCGGCGCGCTGCTGCGCCGTTCCGCCCTCGGCGCTGATCCGGCCGGCAACACGCTGCGGAGCCTGCTGGCCTTCGCCAGCGTGCTGGTGCTGCCGGTCGTGTTGACCAAGGGCTTTGCGCCGGCGGTCGCACTTACGGCTTCGGCGGGCGTGGCGGTGCTGCTGACCGGGCTCGCGCCGCGGCTGCGCGACTGGCCGCTGATCGCCGCCGGCACGCTCACGCTCGCGCTGGGCTGGCTGCTCTACGGACCTTTCCAACCCGAGACCGCCGATGCGCCGTGGCTCTTCGCCGCGGCGGCCGGCGGCTGGTTGTTGCCCGCGCTGTTGCAGGCTTGGCCGGGTCTTGCCGCGCCGGTGACCGCGGCCGGCCAACGCCGGCTGCTGGCGGTGATCCAAGGCATCCTGGCGACTTGGCTCACGCTGCTGGCCTTGCGGGGAAATTTTTCCGGCGCGCCGCTCGTGACGGCGGCGGCGGTGGCGGCCGGCTTGGTGTTTGTGCTCGGCTGGCGGCTGGCGGTGCGGCCCGCGCCGGTGAGTGCCTCGGTTCTGCTGTTGTTCGGCGCGGCTTGGGCGGCGCCGGCCTGGGCCGGAAACTTGGCGTGGGTGCGGTCGGCCGGTTGGCCCGCGGTCGCGGGGGTCGGGCTGCTCGCCGTCGTGGCGGTGCTGCTGCCCGTGCTGGCGCGCCGCATCGGTGACTGGGCCGGCGGCTGGCGGCGTGTGGCGCTCTGGCTGCATGGCGGCGGGGCGCTGCTGCTGCTGTTTTGGTTTTTTGGCGTGCAGCGCGGCGGCCTCCAGCCCTACGCGACGGTGCTGTGGGGCGGGGCGGCGATCCTGCTGTTTGCGCTGGGGCTGTTTGCCCGCGAGCGGGTTTACCGGCTGCTCGGCTTGGGCGGCCTCATCCTCTGCGTGCCGCGGGCCTTCCTCGTGGATCTTGACTCCACGCTCTACCGCATCGCGGCGTTTGTGGCGCTCGGGGTGGTGCTGCTTTGGGTGGGTTTTTCGTATCACCGCTTCCGGCACCTGATCGCGGAGCCGGCGGAACCGGCCGAAGATTCGCCGCCGAAAACCGGCTGAAAATCTTGCCTCCGGGCCGGCGCCTGTGAACGTGGGCGCCGGACATGATACCCCCGCTCACCCCGAAGCGTTCCTATCTGCCGGCCTTTTGGGAATTCATCGCCTCCCTCGTCGCGCGCACGCTCTACCGCGTGCGTTTCCGCGGGGCGGAGCATGTGCCCGCCAAAGGCGGCGCCGTCATCATCGCCAACCACCTGTCCTACGTGGACCCGGTGGTGCTCCAACTGGCCTGCCCGCGGCCCATCCGGTTCATCGGCCACAAGAGCCTGCGGCACCATTGGTTCTTCGACTGGGTCTTCCGGCTCAGCGGCGCGCTCTCGATCTCGGCCGACAAGCCCATGGAGGCGATCAAGCTCGCCATCAAGGCGGCCGAGGCCGGCGAGATCGTGGCGGTGTTCCCGGAAGGGCATATTTCGCGCACGGGCCAGCTCATGGCCATCCAGCGCGGGTTCGAGGTCATCGCGCGCAAGGCCAACGTCCCGATCATCCCGGCGTTCATCGACGGCGTCTGGGGCTCCGTGTTTTCCTTCGCCGGCAACACTTACCTGTGGAAATCCCCGCGGTTGAAGCCCACGCATGTCTTCGTGCAGTTCGGCGCCGCGATTCCGCACGCCGAGGCCACGCCCGCCCATGCCCGCAAGGTCCTGCTCGACCTCGGGGCCGAGGCCTTCGAGGAACGCCCGATCCTGCGCCGGCATCTCGGCCGCGAGTGCGTCCGCGCGCTCGCGAAGCGCCCCGGCCATGTGATGGTCGTGGACCGCACCGCCGAGCGCCGCGAGGTGAAGGCCGGCCAGTTGCTCGCCGCCGCCGCCGCGCTGTCCCGGCACCTCAGGCGCACCGTGCCGGAGCACCGGGTGGGCATCGTGCTGCCGCCCGGCGCCGGTGCCTTCATCGCCAACCTCGCCGTGATCTGCGCCGGCAAGATCCCGGTCAACCTCAACTTCACCGCCGGCCGCGCCGCGCTGGAGGCCAGCATGCGCATCGGCGGCGTGCAGACGGTCCTCTCCGCCGACGCTGTCCGCCAGAAGGTGCCGAATTTTCCGTGGCCCGAGCACACGCTCGATCTGCGCAAGCTCATCGCCGACATGGGCGGCAAGAAAGCCATCGTGCCCTGGCTCCTCGCCGCGTGGGTGCTGCCCAACCAGTGGTATGCGGCCCTGCTGGGCCTGCCGCGGGTCGGCGACCGGGCCGAGGCCGGGCTGCTCTTCACCAGCGGCAGCTCGGGCGAGCCGAAGGGCGTCGCGCTCTCGCACCGCAACATCCTCGCCAACTGCGCGCAGATTTCCTCGCTCTCCATCCTGCCCGAGAGCGCCTCGCTGCTCGGCTGCCTGCCCATCTTCCACAGCTTCGGGTTCACCGTCACGCTCTGGTATCCGATGATCCGCGGCTGCCGCGTCGTCACCGTGCCCAGCCCGCTCGACACGCGCAAGATCATCGACTCCATCCGCGACGAGGAGGCCACCGTGCTCATCGGCGCGCCCACCTTCATCCGGCCCATCCTCCGCAAGGCCCAGCCCGGCGAACTGCGTTCGCTCGAACTCGTCGTCACCGGTGCGGAAAAATTACCCGACGATCTCCAGCGTGAGTTTCTCGAGCGGTTTCACCTCGAGATCATGCAGGGCTACGGGCTCACCGAGACGACCCCGGCCAGCAACATCAACCAGCCGCATCCGCCCGTCACCACCGCCACGGCCGCCCCGCAGGTGGGCAACCGCGCCGGCTCCACCGGCCGCCTGCTGCCGGGCATGACCGTGCGCATCGTCCACCCCGAGACCGGCGAGGAAGTCCCCACCGGCGAGCAGGGCATCGTGTGGTTCAAGGGCGCCAATGTCTTCAGCGGCTACCTCAACGACCCGCAGAAAACCCAGGGTGCCTTCCGCAACGGCTGGTTCGTCACCGGCGATCTCGGCCGCATTGACGACGAGGGTTTTCTCTTCATCGAGGGCCGGCTCTCGCGCTTCTCCAAGATCGGCGGCGAGATGATCCCGCACGGCACGGTCGAGCAGAAGATCGTCGAGGTCTTCGGCTGGGATGAATCGGAGGGCTACTGCGCCGTCGTCATGGGCGTGCCCGACGCCACCAAGGGCGAGGCGCTGGTCCTGCTCAGCACGCGCGCCGTCACCAGCGACCAGTTGCGCGAGAAGCTCCTCGCCGCCGGGTTGCCCAACCTCTTTGTGCCGAAGATCATCAAGCGCGTGGAAAAAATCCCCGTGCTCGGCACCGGCAAGCTCGACCTGAAAGGCTGCCGCGACCTCGCGCTGGAGGCCGTGGCTTGAGTCCCGCGCCGTTGCGCATCGGCATCGTGGGGGCGGGGGCCAACACCCGCGAGCGGCACATCCCGGGTCTGCGGGCCTGTCCCGGCGTGGAGCTTGCCGCCGTGGTCAACCGCAGCCGCGAGAGTTCGGCGCAGGCGGCCCGGGCGCTGGGCATCCCGCGCACGGCGGCCGGCTGGCGCGAGCTGGTGGAGGCCCCGGACATTGACGCCATCTGCATCGGCACCTGGCCGTATTTGCACGCCGAGGTCACGATCGCCGCGCTGGCCGCCGGCAAGCATGTGCTCACCGAGGCGCGCATGGCGATGAACACCGCCGAGGCGGAGGCGATGCAGGCGGCGTTGGTGGCGGCGCAGCGGCGCGATCCCGGCCTCGTCGCGCAGATCGTGCCGTCGCCCTTCACGCTGCCCTACGACCGGACCGTGCGGGAACTGCTCGCCGCCGGCACGCTGGGTCCGCTGCGGGCGGTGACGCTCGCGCACCTGCACGGCGGCCTCGCCAATCCCGCCGCGCCGATCACCTGGCGGCAGCGCGCGGACCTGAGCGGCGTCAACACGCTCACGCTTGGCATTTACTACGAGGTGCTGCTGCGCTGGCTCGGCGAGGACGTGACGGTGGATTCGGCCCGGGCGGAAACGCTCACCCCGACGCGGCCCGATGCCGCGGTGCGCATGACGCCGGTCACTGTGCCGGACCGGGTGAGCATCGCGGGCCGTCTCCCGGCCGGCGCCCGGTTCACCGCGGAATTCAGCGGCGTGGAGACCGTCGCGCCGCGCAACGAGATCATCCTTGATGGCGAACGCGCCCGCCTGCGGCTCGATCTCGCGTCGTCCGCCCTGTGGCTCCGGCCGGCGGGCGGGGTGGAGCAGCGCGTGGTCATCCCGCCGGAAAAGCAGGCGCAGTGGCGCGTGGAGGCGGACTTCGTGGACAGCATCCGCACCGGTGCCCCGGTGCGGCTCACGGATTTTGCGACCGGCGTCCGCTACATGCGGTTCACCGAGGCGGCGTGGCGGGCCTGGCAGCCGGGTCCGCGGGGTTGACTGCCGTGATAGGGTGGGGCGTGCATTCGCGGCGCCAATTTCTCTACGGACTCGGGCTGGCCGCGCTTGGGCTGGTCGCCGGGCCGCGCGCCTGGGCGCAGGCGGCGGGTGCCGCCACGCACCGCGTTGTGGCGGGCGACACCCTCAGCCGCATCGCGCAACGGCACGGCGTGACCGTGGCGGCGCTGAAGGCCCGCAACGGCCTGAAGAGCGACCGCATCATCGTCGGCCAGGTGCTTATCATCCCGGACGGCGCGCTGCTGGCCAAGGTGATCGCCGCGACCGCCGGCCTGAAGATCGAGCGCCGCCGCTGGCGCTACGTGGTGGCGCACCACAGCGGCATCGAGGCGGGCAACGCCAAGGCCTACGACGCCACGCATCGGCGGCGCGGCATGGAGAACGGGCTCGCCTACAACTTCGTCATCGGCAACGGCCGCGACTCCGGCGAGGGCGAGATCGAGATCGGCCCGCGCTGGCTCCAGCAGCTCAACGGCGGCCACGTGCGCAACAGCCACTACAACGAGCACGGCATCGGCATCTGTCTGGTGGGCAATTTCGAGACCCGCCGCCCCAGCGCGAAGCAGTTGGCCTCGTTCACCGCGCTGGTGGACTGGCTGCGCGACGAGGCCCCGCTGGGCGTGAAGCCCAAGTTCACGGCCCACCGCTGGGTGGACCGCAACCACACCGTGTGCCCCGGCCGCAATTTCCCCTTCGAGGAGATGAAGCGCCGTTACGGCTGAGGCCGGGGTTGCGGCCGGGCCGGGGGAGCAGGTTTTTCGGCTGGCGCGGGCAACCGGGTCCGGCAATCTCGGCTCCCGAACTCCTCAGGCACCACCACCGGCAGGGGCGGGTTCGCCAGCCTATTCCCATGCCCAAACCCGAGTGGAAATTTTTCAGCCAAGCGCCTGCATGAACAAAAGGGCTCTCAGCGAGCGGGACATCTGCACCAAGTTCATCACCCCGGCATTGGTCGCCGCCGGTTGGGACGTGCAGCTCCACGTGCGGGAGGAAGTCACTTTCACCAAGGGTCGCGTCATTGTCCGGGGCAAGCTGACCGCACGCGGCGAGTCGAAGCGGGCCGATTATATTCTCTACCACTCCTCCGGCACCGCGCTGGCCCTCATCGAGGCCAAGGATAACACGCACACCGTCGGGGCCGGCATGCAACAGGCGTTGGGCTACGCCGAGACCCTCCAGATCCCGTTTGTCTTCTCCACCAACGGCGACGCCTTTCTCTTCCATGACCGCACCCTGACGGAAGGCGCCGTGGAACGGGAAACACCGCTGGAAGCCTTCCCGTCGCCCCAAGCCCTCTGGGACCGCTACACCGACGCCCAAGGCATTCCCACGGCCCGGCTGCCCATGGTCGCCCAACCATATCACGACGACGGCAGCGGCAAGCGTCCGCGCTACTACCAGGAGATTGCCGTCAACCGCGCCGTTGAGGCCGTCGCCCGCGGGCAGGACCGTCTGCTGCTCGTCATGGCCACGGGGACCGGCAAGACCTACGTCGCCTTCCAGACCATCTGGCGCCTCTGGAAGGCCGGCATCAAGAAACGCATCCTCTTCCTCGCCGACCGCAACATCCTCGTGGACCAGACCCGCGTGAACGACTTCAAGCCCTTCGGCGCGGCGATGACCAAGATCACCCACCGCAAGGTGGACAAATCCTACGAGATTTACCTCGCGCTCTACCAGGCCGTGTCCGGCACGGAGGCGGCCGACGATATCTACACGCAGTTTTCGCCGGATTTCTTCGACCTCGTCGTCATTGACGAGTGTCACCGCGGCTCCGCGGCCGAGGACGCCAACTGGCGCCGCATCCTCGACTATTTTTCCTCGGCCACCCACCTCGGCCTGACCGCCACGCCGAAGGAGACCAAGGAGGTTTCCAACATCACGTATTTCGGCGATCCGATCTACACCTACTCCCTGAAGCAAGGCATCGAGGACGGCTTTCTCGCGCCCTACAAGGTCGTGCGCCTCCACCTCGACAAGGACGTCACCGGCTGGCGCCCGACCGCGCAGCAGACCGACAAGCATGGCGCCGTCATTCCCGACCGCATCTACAACCAGAAGGATTTCGACCGGGAACTCATCCTTGAAAAACGCACCCTGCTCGTCGCGAAGAAGATCACCGAGTTCCTCAAGCTCAGCGGTGACCGCTTCGCCAAGACCATCGTGTTCTG
>DDSZ01000009.1:254-37333 GCA_002344205.1 Opitutaceae bacterium UBA2377 | reverse complement strand
CGAGCTTGCCCTCGACGATCTTCTGCACGGCCGCCGGCGGCTTGCCTTGCACCTGGGCGGCGGCGATCTCTCGCTCCTTGGCGAGGTCGGCCTCCGGCACCTGATCGCGCGAAACGACGGTCGGATTCGCGGCGGCGATCTGCAGGCAGAGATCCTTCACGAAGGCCTTGAAGTCGTCATTGCGGGCGACGAAGTCGGTCTCGCAGTTGACCTCGATGAGGACGCCGACCTTGCCGCCGACATGGATGTAGCTCTCGACGAGCCCTTCCTTCGTGGCGCGGTCCGCCTTTTTGGCCGCGGAGGCGGCACCCTTCTTGCGCAGAATGGTGACAGCTTCCTCGATGTTGCCGTTGGCCTCGGTGAGGGCCTTCTTGCAGTCAAGCAGTCCGGCACCGGTGGCGGTGCGCAGGTCGTTGACCATTTGAGCGGTGATGGTGGTGCTCATGAATAGATGCGTCCGGGTGCGGCGGTTACTCGGCCTTGACCGGGGCCTTCTTGGCGCGGACGGGCTTCTTTTTGGCCGCAACAGTTTCCTCGGTTTCAACCACGTCGTCTACCACGAGGTCGCCGGGCAGTTGGACCTTGGAGATGTCCACTTCGCCGATATTCGCGGCGGCGGCCGCGCTAACGGCCTTCAGGTCGGCGGCGCCGCGCGCAGCGCGGCGCGTGTCCCGCTGGGCGAGGCCGGCCTGCACGGCGGCCAGGATGGTCTCGACGAGGATGCGGATCGACTTCACGGCATCGTCATTGCCCGGGATCGGGTGCGAGAGCGTGGCCGGATCGGAATTGGTGTCGCAGATGCCGACGCAGGGAATGCCGCAGCGGCCGGCCTCGGCCACCGCGATCTTCTCGTGATTGACGTCCACAACGAACATCGCGCTGGGCATGCCGCCCATGTCGGCGATGCCGCTGAAGTTGCGCTGCATGCGGTTCATCTCGCGCTTGATCGCGGCGACCTCCTTGGAGGCCAGCTTGTCCATCTCGCCGTTGGTCTCCATCGCCTGGTATTTTTTGAACTTGGCGATGGATTTCTTGACGGTCTCGTAATTGGTGAGCGTGCCGCCGAGCCAGCGGTCCACGCAGAAAGGCATGTTGGTGGAGGTCGCCGCCTCGCGGACGATTTCCTTGGCCTGCTTCTTGGTGCCCACGAACAGCACGTTGCCGCCGCCGGCGACGACATCCTCAATGAAGGCCGCGGCCTTCTGGAGCGCGTCATGCGTCTTGCCGAGGTCGATGATGGAGATGCCCTGCCGGTGGTCGAAGACGAAGCCCTTCGAGCGAGGATTCCAACGTTTGGTCTGGTGCCCGAAATGCACGCCGGCATCGAGCAGGTCTTTGGGAGTTACGTTCATGTTGATCTGTGTATCGAGACGGAACACAGGCCGGCCGATGGGCCGCCTTGCGATCGTTTGGATGGTTTTAGGTTGTAGGTTTGACTGACAGAGCGGTCGAAAACAGAGACCCACCCGGGCACTGGCAAGCGCGAATTCCAAATTCACCTAAAAAGGGCGTTGACAGGCCAAAAGCCGGAAAGCACGTTCCGCCTCCCGCCTGTTGCAGGGTGGAGCAGCCCGGTAGCTCGTCAGGCTCATAACCTGAAGGTCGTTGGTTCAAATCCAACCCCTGCACCCAATTTAATCCCTCGCAAACAACAATTTGCGGGGGATTTTGTTTTCACGGAACTCGACTGAACCCGATTGGCGCACACGCCATCGGTTCATGGCCGACGCCAGACCATGGTGCAGAAATGGGGCATGCGCCGGTAATCCTGCATCCCCGGATGCGCGGCCAGCACCTCGGGTTTGGGCATCGGCTCGTCAAAGTGCTCCAGCGTCAGCCCCGCGCCGATGAAGGCCCGCATATACGCCGACAACGGCCGGTGCCAGTTGATGATCGACAGGTCGGCCCATTCCGCCCGTGCCGCGCGCTCGGTCATGTAATTGTCCATCGTCCAGTGCAGCTTGTTGCCGTCTTCATCCCGCGCCCAGAACTTCGTGGTCGCCGTGGCAAAACCGTTGAGGTTCGCCACGACCATCCGCCCGCCCGGCCGCAACACCCGTGCCATCTCGCGGATGGCAGCCCGGAAATCCGGTATGTCCACCAAGGCCACGTAGCTGACCGCCAGATCCATGCTGGCATCCGCCAGCGGCAGGGCTTCGGCCGCCGCCTCGTGAAAAATCCCGTCCGGCTGCCGGGCGCGCGCCGTCTGGATCAGGGTCGCCGTGGGATCGATCCCGGTCGTGCGCGCCCCGCGGGCCGCCAGCATCCGGCAAAACCTGCCTTCGCCGCAGCCCGCATCAAGCACTTCTTTTCCCTGCACCTCGCCGCACAGGCCGAGCATCACTTCGTCGAGCAGCAGCACCCGGTTCGGGTCGCCCAGCTCCATCAGCCGGAGCCATGGTCCGGCTGATCTTTCCCAACCGTTGTCCGCAGCAGAGGCGTCATTCATCCGTTCAGCCAAGGTGGCCGCTGCTCCCGGCGCAATTCCAACCACGCCAGCGGCACATAAAACACTCCGTGCTGCGCCGCCAGCGTCTGTTCTTGCCGCAACCGCAGACGGCGCAAAACTTGCTCAAGCCTTTTTTCATGCCTTCCATCCCCGCACTCTCCCCCGCGGTTGCGCTCAGCCTCGCCCTGCAGGAGCTGGGCCAGGCCGACCAGCGGCGGACCTATGCCGCGGGCACCACCATTTTTGCCACCGGCGATCCGGGCGACGGCCTGTATGTGATCGAATCCGGCGAGGTGCAGATTCTCGCCACCATCGGGACCAACGAGTCCCGTCCGCTGGCCACCCTGGGGCCAGGCGATTTTCTCGGCGAGATGGCCGTGCTCGATTCCGCGCCGCGCTCCGCGGGTGCCAGGGCCGCCAAGGACACGGTCGCGCTTTATGTCAGCCGGGAGGATTTTCTGCAGCTGCTCGACCGCCGCCCAACCCTCGCGCTCGACCTCATCCGCGAGTTCAGCCGCCGCATGCGCGCGCTCAACCAGAAATACATTGATGAGATCGTGCAGGCGGAAGTGCTCGCCACCGTCGGTCGTTTTGCCGGCACCATCGTGCACGATTTCAAGACTCCGCTCAGCACCATCGGTCTCTACGCCGAACTGGCCGCCAAGGAGAAAGCCACGCCGGCCACCCGGGCCGAGGCCGCCGATGGCATCGCCCGGCAGATCACCCGCCTCACCGACATGTTGAACGAGATCATCGATGTCACCCGGCCCTCCGGCCGGACCGTCGAGCTCACGTCCGCGGACTTCGCCGCCTTTGCCGCCCCACTCCTGCTGGAGCTCCGCGCCCAGGCGGAAAAATCCGACTGCACCCTCGTGGCCGATGCGCCGCCGGCCCGGCCTGTCCGCCTCAACGCCCCACGGCTCTCCCGGTTGTTTTTCAACCTCGTCGGCAACGCCAGCGAGGCCATGCCCAAGGGCGGCCCGATCACCGTGCGCTTTCGCGTGGAAGAAAACGCCCTCCACACCGAGGTGCACGACGCCGGCCCCGGCATCGCCCCGGAGATTATGGAGCGCCTCTTCCAGCCCTTCGCCACGCACGGCAAAACCAAGGGCACCGGGCTGGGTCTCGCGATCTGCCGGCGCATCGCCGAGGATCACGGCGGACGCATCTGGGCCCGCAACGAACCCGCCGGCGGCGCCACCTTCGGTTTCACCCTGCCGCTGGCTTGAACTTGGGCTGCTGCCAGCCGCCGAACAGATCGTCCCAGCAATGCGCTATGGCGGCGCGCTCGTTTTCCAGGATGATCGGCGCAAATGGCAGCGCTTCCGCCGCCGCCAAGTCCGCGACCAAGGCAGCGACCGCGTTTAGCAACGTTGCCATCAGCTTTGGGTCCACGCGGCTCAGGTCGTCATCGGGCCGGTGATGGAAGAAACGCCCGCCGGCGCAATTCGGCCGCATCAACGTCACCCCCGGCACCCCCGCCGCGGTAAACGGGAAATGGTCCGCATACGGCAGCACGCCCGGCTCGCGCCGATAATACTGGCCATGGCGGGCAAAATACGCCGGCAGCAGCGCGTCCAGCTCGCGCGGCGCGCTGCCCCAAACCGTGTTCCACCCGAGCAGCGAACCGAAGCTGTCGAGGTTGAACATGAACCGGCCGTTTCGCATCAGCTCCTCCCGGTGTCGGCGCACATAGGCCGCACTACCCACCGACAGCTGCTCCTCCGCCCCGAATGAGATCAACCGGATCGTCCGCCGCCGCGGCCGCGGCGCGAGCACCCGCACGAGCTCGATCAGCCCCGCCGTCGCCGAACCGTTGTCATCCGCGCCCACCGAGTCCGCCTGCGTGTCGTGATGGCCGCCAAGATAGAGCACGCCCGCGGTCGGGTCGGAGCCCGGCAATTCGGCGACGACGTTCGCCGACTCGGCCGGCCGCGGTCCGCCCACGACGCGAAAACGCGCCTTGGTCGCACCGCGTTCGCGCCAGCGCCAGGCATCGAGGTAGGCGACATTGAGCGAGGGCACCGCGCCGCACGCCGCCGCATAGGCGGGAAAAATCGCATCGGCCAACGGCGTCGCGCCGGGGTAGCGCACGTCCACCATCAACAGGCCCGCCGGCTGCGCCGCGATCAGCCGGCGGTAGTTTTCCCGCGATTCAATGTGGCAGCCAAGGTGCAGCACGATCCGGCCGCGCATCGCCGCGCCCAGATCGGGATGTTGGTAGCCGGTCGCTCCTTCGAAGAAAACCAGCGGTGCCTCCACCCAGCCGCCGGCCGTGCCCGGGGTGTTGGCGAAGAGCGAACAACCCGCGTCGTGCCATGCCCCGTCATGCCACACCTGCAACTGCTGCTCCTGCACGTCGCGCCGGTTCACGGGAAAACGCTCGCGCGTCACCCCGGCGCCGGCGGCTGTCATCTCCCGCTCGAGATAGTCCGCCGCGGCCGCCTCGCCCGGGCTGCCGGCCAGCCGCACGCCGATTGTCCCGGTCAGATGGCGCAAGTGCCGGCTCAGGTTGGCCGGGAGGATGGGTTCCATGCCCGCGTCATAACGCCCGGAGCCTCCGGCAAGACAAGCGCGCAGTGGGCCGGGCTGTTCATTCAGCCGCTATCGGCTTGGCCATCCCCCGTTGACAGACATCCTCCGCGTTTCCGATGCAGCCCGCCACCGCCGACTACCCCATCCGCCCCGTGCCCTTCACCGCCGTGCGCATCACGGGCGGCTTCTGGCAGCAACGGCAGGCCGAGAACCTCGCGACCACCGTGCCCTACGCCATCCGGCAATGCGAGGACACCGGCCGGCTGCGCAATTTCGACCTCGCGGCCGAGACCCTCCGCCGCCGTGCCGCCGGCGAGACCTCGTTCCAAAACAAGCCCGTCACAATTTACCCCTTCGACGATTCCGACGTTTACAAGGTCATGGAGGGCATCGCCTACGCCCTGCATGTGCGGCGCGACCCCGCGCTCGAGGCGCGGCTCGACGGCTGGATCGCGCACGTGGTCGCCGCGCAGGAGCCCGACGGCTACCTCTACACCTTCCGCACGATGCATCCCGATTCGCCGGTGCACGAGTGGATTGACGAAAAGCGCTGGCTCAAGGACGCCGACCTCAGCCACGAGATCTACAACCTCGGCCATCTCTACGAAGCCGGCGTCGCCCACTTCGAGGCGACGGGCAAGCGCACCCTGCTCGATGCCTGCCTGAAAAGTGCCGAACTCCTGTGGCGCGATTTCGGCGACCGCCGGCTCCGCGTCGCACCCGGCCACCAGGTCATCGAGATGGGTCTCGCCAAGCTCCACCGCGTGACCGGCGACGCGCGCTGGATCGAGCTCGCCAAAATCTTCCTCGAAGCCCGCAGCCCCGGCGGCAAGGCCTACAGCCAGCAGCACCTCCCCGTCACGCAGCAGACCGGGGCCGTCGGTCACGCCGTGCGCGCCAACTACATGTATGCCGGCATGGCCGACGTCGCCGCGCTGACCGGCGATGCGGACTACGTGGCCGCCATCCGAAAAATCTGGGAAAACGTCGTGGAGAAAAAACTCTCCCTCACCGGCGGCGTCGGCCCGATCCAGCATGGCGAGGCCTACGGCGAGGATTACGAACTGCCCAACGCGTGCTACAACGAGACCTGCGCCGCCATCGCGCTCATGCTGTGGAACCAGCGCATGTTCCTCTTCACCGGCGAAGCCCGCTACCTCGACGTGCTCGAACGCACCGCCCACAACGGCTTCATCAGCGGCGTCTCTCTGTCCGGCGACCGCTTCTTCTATCCCAATCCCCTCGCCTACGACGGCGTGGCCAAAAACAACCACGATCACGCCGGCCGCGCCCCGTGGTTCGGCTGCGCGTGCTGTCCGCCCAACCTCATGCGCACCCTCGCCGCGCTCACCGGTTGGTTCTACGCCGTGCGCGATGATTCGCTCTATGTGAATTTCTACGCGCCAAACGAAGGCGAGATCACCGTCGCCGGCGCCAAGGTGCGTCTCACCCAGACCACCGACTACCCGTGGTCGGGCGCCGTCCGGCTCATCCTCACGCCCGAAAAACCGGCTGCATTCACCCTGCGCCTGCGCATCCCCGGCTGGGTGGAAGGCCGGCCCGTGCCCTCCGATCTCTACACCTACGCCGATGCCGCGTGCCCCGACTGGTCTCTGCGTATCGCCGGCGAACCGGTCACACCCGCTCTCGAAAACGGCTACGCCGTGCTCACGCGCACCTGGCAACCCGGCGACACCGTCGAACTCGAACTCCCGATGCCCGTCCGCACCGTGCGCGGCCACCCCACGATTGAAGCCGTGCGCCACCGCCTCGCTTTCGAACGCGGGCCGGTCGTTTACGCCTTCGAGGATGCCGCCGGCCAGACCGACCCCGAGACCCTCGCCGTCTCGGCCGCCACGCGCGCCACGGCGCAAGTGCAGCCCGATCTTCTCGGCGGCGTGGTCACGCTCGTGCTGGATGATGTCACCGCTCCGGCCGCCGCCGGGCCCGCCACGTTGATTCCCTACGCGACTTGGAACAACCGCGGCCTGGCGCCCATGGCCGTGTGGCTGCCGAAGGCCGACAGCTGAGGCCTCGGCAGCCGCTCCCGGCCGCTGCCGCGACACGGTTTTTGTAACTTTTCCCGGGCTCGGGGGTTCAACCCCTGTGCCGTCCGTTCCGGACGGCGTTTGCATTGCCCACCATGTCACGCTCCCACACCCGTCGCCCGCTCCCCCAACCCGGCGGCCCCGTCTTCATCACCGACGGCGGCCTTGAGACCACGCTCATTTTTCACGAGCGCATCGAACTCCCCCAGTTCAACGCCAGCACGCTCCTGCGCACCGCCGCCGGTCAGGCAATTTTGCTCTCCTACTACCGCCGCTACGCGGACGTCGCCCGCCAACATCAATGCGGCCTCATCCTTGAGACGCCCACGTGGCGCGGCAGCCCCGACTGGCTCGCCAAACTGGGCATCAACCGGGTGGAGTTTGCCGAGATCAACCACATCGGCATCGCGCTCATGAACCAATTGCGCGCCGAATACGACCTCGTGATTCCCCAAATCCTTGTCGCCGGCTGCGTCGGCCCCTGCGGCGACGGCTACTGGCCCGTGCAGGGTGTCACCGTGGACGCGGCCGAAGCCTACCACCGGGAGCAGATCGCCCTCTATGCCGACGCGGAGGTGGACTTCGTTTCCGCCATGACGATCAACACGATCGCCGAGGCCATGGGCATCGTGCGCGCCGCCCGGGCCCACGCCATGAACGTCACGGTATCCTTTACGGTCGAGACCGACGGCCGGCTGCCAACCGGCCACACCCTCCGGGAGGCCATCGAGACCGTTGATGCAGCCACCGGCGGTCCCGCCTATTACATGATCAACTGCGCGCATCCCGCGCATTTCGAGCCCGTGCTCCGCCGCGGCGGGGCGTGGACCAAGCGCATCCTCGCCCTGCGGGCCAATGCCTCGCGCCTCAGCCATGCGGAGCTGGACGAAGCCGTCACGCTTGATGCCGGCGATCCCGCGGAGCTGGCACGGAGCTACGCGGAACTGAAAGATCTGATGCCGCAGCTCACGGTTTTCGGCGGCTGCTGCGGGACCGACCACCGCCATATCGGCAGCATCTGCACCGCCGTGACGGCGCCGCAACCCAAGACCCGCGCCGTGGCCTGAACGCGGCGCCGCGCCCGGCTCAATCCTCCCGTGGTCGCTTTTCCGCGAGTTGTGCCAGCAATTCCGGATAGGCGGTGCGCGCGGGCGAACCGGCGAGAAACTCCGCCGCCAGCGCCTTCCGGCCCCGGGCGCACAGGCTGGCAAACACATGCAGCTCAAACTGTGCGCGCAGCTCCGCGTGCGGCCTTTCCAGACCCAGGTGTCGCCACAAATGCAACAGCGCCTCGATCGTGGAAAATTGTCCCGCCCCCTGCTGCGTCCGCAGCCAGTAACGGCTTTCGCCCGTCATCGGCAGGCTCACGCAGCGGCCCCAGAAACCGACCGCACGGACCATCTCCAGCGCCTGCTTCCAGCTTCCGTCAACCAGCAGCACCTGCACCTTTTCGGGGTCAACGTCGGCTGGCGCCGGTTCGCCCAGTGGATGGAGGATCCACAGCTCGCGCGCCGGCCGCATCACCTCGGCCCGCGTCGGCATCCGGTCCGGCCGGTGGAAATGCAGCCGGGCGTCCGCCACGCAGCGCCCGATCAGATGGCCCGTGCTGCTGGGCCGGTGTGCCTCCATGTGGTGCATCAGCACGTCGACCGCCAGCGGCGAACGCACGCGGTGCTGCCCCGCGCAGATGCACCAGCGCGGCGGCAGCAGGCAGCCGACGCAACGCGGGGCGCCTTTCAGGACTACGCTTCGGGCCATGCCCCATCGGGTCCGGCCGGCGGCATCGCGTCAACCGGTTCCGGATTAGAATTCCGTTCCGGCACCAAAAGCCGGGCTGTTACGCCTCATCGGCGCGTCCGGCGGCTTGAACCGCCCGGGGTTATGACACATTGCTGGACCTTCACCGCACATCGCCCCATGTCCAGATTCCTTCACCTCGTCCTCTCCACGCTGCTCGCCAGCCCCCTGCTCATGTCCGCCAATCCTCTGCTCACACCCAGCCCCCTGCCCTACGGCTATCCGCAGTTCGACCTCATCCAGCCCGCGCACTTCCTGCCGGCCTATGAGGCGGCCATGGCCGAGAACCTCGCGGAGATCGACGCCATCGCGAGCAACCCCGAACCGGCCACCTTCGAAAACACGCTCGTGGCCCTGGAGCGTGCCGGCCGCACGCTCGCCCGCGTGTCCGCCATCTTCGGCAATCTCAACGGCACCGTCACCAACCCCGAGCTGCAGGCCATCGAGCGGACGATGTCGCCCAAGCTCGCGGCGCACCGCGATGCCATCGTGCTCAACCCCGCGCTCTTCGCCCGCATCAAGCACGTCCATGAGATTCGCGCCACCCTCGGCCTCGACGCCGAATCGCTGCGCCTGGTCGAGCGCACCTACGAGGGTTTTGTCCGCGCCGGCGCCAATCTCGGCGCCGATGACCAGCAGCGCCTGCGCGCGCTCAACGCCGAACTTGCGACCCTCCACACCACGTTCGCGCAGAACGTCCTGAAGGAGCGCAACGCCGCCGCCCTCATCGTGGACACCCGCGAAGAACTCGCCGGGCTGTCCGACGCCGCCATCGCCTCCGCCGCGGCCGCCGCCACCAAGGCCGGCCACGACGGCAAATACCTGCTTAGCCTGCTCAACACCACCGGTCAGCCCCCGCTCGAATCACTCACCTACCGCACCACCCGCGAGCGCCTGATGCAGGCGTCGTTGACCCGCAACAGCCGCGGCGGCGAATTCGACAACCGCGCCGTCATCTCCCGGATCGCCCGCACCCGCGCCCAGCGCGCCGTGCTCCTCGGCTACGCCACGCACGCTGATCTGCAGGTGGCCGACCAGACCGCCGGCTCCATCGCGGCCATCAACCGCCTCATGACCCAGCTCGTGCCGCCCGCCATCAAAAATGCGCGCCGCGAGGCCGCGGACCTGCAGGCCATGATCAACGCCGGGGGCGGCAGCCACGAACTCGCCGCCTGGGACTGGGATTTCTACACGGAAAAAGTCCGTCAGGCCCGTTACGCCTTCGATGCCTCCGAGGTGCGCCCGTTTTTCGAAATGAACCGCGTGCTGGTGGATGGCATTTTCTTCAGCGCCGAACGGCTGTTCGGACTCACCTTCAAGCCCCGGCCCGATCTCCCGAAATATCACGAGGACACCAGCGTCTGGGAAGTCTTCGACGCCGACGGCGCCTCCCTCGCGCTCTTCATCGTGGACTGGTATGCCCGCCCCGAAAAGCGCGGCGGCGCGTGGATGAGCTCCTACGTCACCCAGTCCGACCTGCTCGGCACCCGGCCCGTGGTCGCCAATCACCTCAACGTGCCCAAGCCCCCCGCCGGCGAGCCCACGCTGCTGACCTACGACGAGGTCACCACCGCCTTCCACGAATTCGGCCACGGCGTCCACGGCCTGCTGTCGGCGGTGCGCTACCCGCGCTTCTCCGGCACGAGCGTGCCGCGCGATTTCGTCGAGTTCCCCTCGCAGGTTTATGAAATCTTCGCCGACGACCCGGCGGTGCTGGCCAACTACGCCCGGCACCACGCCACCAGCGAACCGATCCCCGCGGCCCTGCTCGAAAAGATCGAGGCCGCCGCCAAGTTCAACCAGGGCTTCGCGACCAGCGAATATCTCGCCGCCACGCTGCTCGACCAGGCCTGGCACCAGCTCGCCCCGGACGCCGTGCCGGATGCCGACGGTGTGCTCGCCTTCGAGGCGGAGGCGCTCGCCAAGGCGGGCTTTGATTTCGCGCCTGTGCCGCCGCGTTACCGCAGCCCGTATTTCAGCCACATCTTCTCGAGCAACGGCTACGCCGCTGGCTACTACTCCTACATCTGGGCCGAGGTGCTCGACGCCGACGGCGCGGATTGGATCAGGCACAACGGCGGGCTCAGCCGCGCCGTGGGCGACCACCTCCGCCGCACCGTCCTCTCGCGCGGCGGGAGCGCTGATGCCATGCAGCTCTACCGCGACTTCGCCGGCCGCGAACCCGACGTAAAGCACCTGCTGCGACGCCGCGGGCTGGAGTAAGTGCACAGAAACAACCATCCGGGCTGGCGCTCCGCCTGCGGAGCGCCAAGGTTTCCGGCATGTTTGCCCGTCCCCTCCTCCTTGCCCTGATTCTGACCGGACTCCCCGCGGCGGCTTTCGCCCGCGGCCAGCCCGTTGAGCACTACCTGCACGGTGCCGCGGATTACGCCGCCACGGTGCCCACGCCCGAGGCCTTCTTCGGCTTCCCGATGGGGGAATGGCACCTGTCCTCCCACCAGCTCGACGCCTACCTGCGGGCCGTGGCGGCCGCCGCGCCGGACCGGGTGCGGCTCGAGGTCATCGGCCATTCTCACGAACGGAAACCGCTGCACCTCCTCACAATCACCGCGCCGAAAAATCACGCCCGGCTCGATGAGGTTCGCCGCGAACACCTGGCCCGCTGGAGCGCATCGCCGCCGCGCGCGCGCGACGACGACGCCCCGGTGATCGTCTCGCTCGGCTACGGCGTGCACGGCAACGAGCCCAGCGCGCTCCACGCCGCCGTGCTCACGGTCTATCATCTTGCCGCCGCGCAGGGACCGGAAATCGAGGCCCTGCTCGGCTCGGCCGTCGTCCTGATCGACCCGCTGCGCAACCCCGACGGCTCCGACCGCGCCGCCCAGTGGTTCAACCAGCACAAGTCCCTCACCGCACCCTCGGCCGACCCGCTCGACCGCGAGCACAACGAGGGCTGGCCCGGCGGCCGGTTCAACCACTACTGGTTCGACCCCAACCGCGACTGGCTGCCGCTCGTGCATCCCGAGGCCCAAGCCCGCGCGGAATTCTACCACCGCTGGCGGCCCCACGTCGCGGCCGATTTCCACGAGATGGGTTCCGACACAACCTACTTCTTCCAGCCCGGCATCCCCACGCGGAACAACCCGAGCATCCCGGCCGAAGTCGTCGCGCTGCACGAGCGCATCGCCACTTTTCACCGCGAGGCCTTCGATGCCGCGGGCGTCCTCTATTTCAGCCGCGAGCGGTTCGACGATTTCTACGCCGGCAAGGGTTCGACCTATCCCGATCTGCACGGCTCCGTGGGCATCCTCTTCGAACAGGCCAGCTCGCGCGGCCACGCGCAGGACACCCCGCACGGGCTGCTCACTTTTCCCATCACGATCCGCAACCAGGTGCTCACCTCGCTGAGCACGCTCAAGGCCGCCGCCACCCTGCGCGCCGACCTCCTGCGGCAGCAACGCTCCTTCGCCCGCGATACCGCCGCCGCCGCGGCCGCGAGCAAGGTCCGCGCCTATGTGTTTGGCGACGACGGCGACCCGGCCCGCGCCCATGCTCTGCTCGATCTCCTCTTGCAACATCGCGTCGAGATCCGGCCGCTGCTGGAGCCCCTCACCGCCGCAGGCCATGCCTTCAAACCCGGAGCCGCGTGGGTCGCGCTGACGGATCAGGCCCAGTTCCGGCTCCTCACCGAGATGTTCGTCCAGCGCACCGAATTTGAAGACAACGTATTCTACGATGTCTCGGCCTGGACCCTGCCACTCGCCTACAACCTCCCCTTCGCCACCCTGGAAAAAGCCCCGCGCACTGGCGACGTGCTGACCGCCGCGCCGGAATTTCCCCGCGGCCAGCTCATCGGCGGCCACAGCGACTATGCCTACGTGCTGGACTGGTCCGGTCACCACGCCCCGCGCGCGCTCCAGCGGCTGCATCAGGCCGGGATTTTGGTGAAAGGACTCACGGGCACGGGTCTAGAACTACCCATGGCCGGCGGCGCTCGGGCCCGGCTCGCACCCGGTGCCATCCTCGTCCCCGTCGGCCTGCAGCCCGATAAGGCCCAGCTCATCCGCGAAATCATCGAGCGGATCGTGGCGCAGGATGCGGTCACCGTTTACGGCTGCGGTTCCGGCGGCAGCGCCACCGGACCGGACTTGGGCAGCCCGTCGTTCGCGCCCATGGTTGCGCCGCGGGTCGCGCTGATTACCGGCAGCGGTGTTAACGCCACCGCCATCGGCCCCGCCTGGCACGCACTCGACCAGCGTGCCGGACTCGTGCCGACCTTGCTCGATATCGCGCAACTGGGCCGCGCCGATCTCGGCCGTTATCAAGTAATCGTGTTTGCCGACGGCGTCTACGACACCGGTATCACCGACCCCACCGTGGCCGAACTCAAACGCTGGGTCCGTCAAGGCGGCACCCTCGTGCTGATGGGCCGCGCGCTCCAGTGGGCCGCGCGCAAGGAAATCGCCCCGCTCGAATTCATCACCCCCGAGCACCCCGCCACCGGCCGGCTGCCATATGCCGGCGCCGCCGACAACGAAGCCCTCAAGCGCGTGGCCGGCACCCTCTTCCAAACCGAGATCGATCCCACACATCCGCTCGGTTTCGGCTTCGGTCGCGGCCAGTTGGCGCTCTGCCGCACCCACACGATCATCTTGAAGCCGGCAAAGTCCCCGTATGAAACACCGGCCGTTTACACGGCCAACCCGCTGCTCGCCGGCTACGCCTCGGAGACCAACCAGCGGGCCATCGCCGGCTCCGCTGCCGCCCTCGCGCTCGCCAGCGGCCGCGGCGCGGTGATCGCCCTGCCGGATGATCCCAACTTCCGCGGCCTGTGGCACGGTGGCCAGCGCCTGTTCTTCAACGCGGTTTTCCACGGCCGCGCCATCACGCCAGTGCGCACGACCGGGGATTCGGCAGAAGAATGACCGGCTAATTGGCTTGGCCCGCTCCCGCCGGGCCGCTACCGGTTGGCGCCATCCCATGGCGTCCGCCCCCCAGTCAGACACCGACAGCACCGTCAACGCCTACGGACGCCGCCAATGGTCCGGCTGGGTGCTGGGCCCGGGTGCCTTGTTGCTCACGCTGCTGTTGCCACCGCCCGAGGGTCTGAGCGCCGCCGGCTGGCTCACGGCCGGTGTCGCCGCGCTCATGGCCGTGATGTGGATCTGTGAATCCGTCCCGCTGCCGGCGACCGCCCTGCTGCCCTTGGTGCTTTTTCCTCTGCTGGGCCTCGGCAACATCCAGGAAAGCGCCGCGCCCTACGCCAACCCCATTATCTACCTGTTTCTCGGCGGGTTCCTGATCGCGCTGGCGATGCAGCGCTGGAACCTCCACCGGCGGCTCGCCCTCAACCTCATCGGCTTCATGGGCGCCCAACCCTCGCGGATCATCGCCGGTTTCCTGCTCGCCGCGGCCTTGCTCAGCATGTGGGTGAGCAACACCGCCACCGCGTTGATGATGCTGCCCATCGCCATCTCCGTGGTCCAGTTGCTGCCACAGGAATCCGCGGGCAGCCCCGGCCACAAGGCCTTCGGCACCGCACTGCTCCTCGCCGTGGCCTACGGCGCCACGGCCGGCGGCATGGCCACGCTCATCGGCACCCCGCCCAACGCGCTCCTAGCGGCCTATCTCGGCAAGGTTTACGACATCACCATCGGTTTCGGCCAATGGATGCTGATCGGCGTCCCGGTCACCTTGGTCACGCTGCCGCTCATCTTTCTGGTGCTCACCCGCGTGTCCTTCCGGCTCGACCGCGGCGAGGTGCCCGGCATGCGTGCGCTCATCGCCGGGGAAAAATCCCGGCTCGGCCCCATGAGCCGCGGCGAGCGCATCGTGCTCGTGGTGTTCAGCCTCACGGCCCTTGGCTGGATGCTGCAACCCCTGCTGGCAAAATTCCTCCCGCTGCTCAGCGACACCACCATCGCCATGATTGGCGCGCTGCTGCTCTTCGCCCTCCCCGTCAACCTGCGGCGCGGGGAATTCGTCATGAACTGGGAATCCACCAAGGCCCTGCCCTGGGAAGTGCTGCTGCTCTTCGGCGGCGGACTCAGCCTTGCGGGCAACATCCAGAAGCACGGCCTCTCCCAATATCTGGGTGAATTGTGCGGCGCCCTCGGCGGCATGCCGGTGCTGCTCACGCTCGCCATCATCTGCTTCGGCATCCTGATGCTCACCGAGCTCACCAGCAACACCGCCACTGCCGCCACCTTCCTACCCATCGTCGCTGCCATCGCGATCAGCCTCGGGCAAAATCCACTGCTCTTCCTCATTCCCACCGCCCTGGCCGCCAACTGCTCCTTCATGATGCCCGTGGGCACACCGCCCAACGCCATCGTCTTCGGCAGCGGCCGCATCACGCTCCCGCAGATGGCCCGGGCCGGCTTTTTGCTCAACCTCATCATGGTGCCCGTCATCATCCTCTTGGTCCTGCTGCTGGGGCCGTTGGTCTTTGATCTCCGCTTCGATACCCTGCCCGCCTGGGCGCAATAACCCCACCATCCCATGCAATTCGAACACTTCGCCCTCAACGTCACCGATGCCCGCGCCGTGGCCGCCTGGTATGTCGAACACCTCGGGTTCCGCGTCGTGCACCGCCGCGAGGAATCGCCCTTCACGCACTTCCTCGCCGACGACACCGGCCGGGTAATCGTGGAGTTTTACTCCAACCCCGCCGCCCCGGTGCCCGACTATGCCGCCGCGCACCCGCTGTGCTTCCATCTCGCGGTCGTGGCGGCCGATGCACGCGGCGAATGCAGCCGGCTCGTGAAGGCCGGCGCCAAGCTTCTGCGCGACGAGCCCCAGCCCGACGGCTCGCTGCTCGTGATGCTGCGCGACCCCTGGGGCGTGCCGCTGCAGCTCTGCGAGCGCGCCCGGCCCATCGCGCCCCCGGCGGCCTGAGCCGGCCCGCATCTTAACATTTTTTTGGCAGAACCCGGCTTGGCTCCCGCGGGTCGGTGGGCAACATCGCTTCATCGCGTGCTGCCATGTCTCCCCTGACTTCATCCTTCCTGGCCAACGGTCCGCGGCAACGCCGCTTTCTTTACGTCGAGGATTTTCCGTCCATGCGCGAACTCATGGAAGTCGTCCTGGCCGGCGACGGCCACGCGCTCACCTGCGCCGCCAACGGCCTCGAGGCGCTGGAGCTGGTCGTCGCCGAGCCGCACAGTTTTGATTTTGTGATCACCGACCACGACATGCCGGTGATGAACGGCGTCGAACTCGTCACCGCGCTGCGCTCGATCGGCTTTCGCGGCCGCATCCTCGTGCTGAGCGCCGCGCTGACGCCGGAAACCGAGGAAGCCTACGCCGGCCTGCGGGTCGATTGCGTGCTCGCCAAACCCGTGCCACCGCTGGTTCTGCGCACGGTGATTTCCACGCTTTAGCAGCGCGCGCAGCATCCCGGATGGACATCCCGGCGGCCGGGGCTAGTCCTGCTCGGCATGGATTCCGCCCTGGTCCTTGAATTGCCCGCCCGCCCGGGCCACCCCCGCAATTCCGAGGGCGCTTTTCTCACCCTCCAAGACGGGCGCATCCTCTTCGCCTACTCGCACTACCTCGGCGACAGCTGGCAGGATCACGCCCTTGCCGTCATCGCCGTCCGCGAATCCGCCGACGGCGGCCGCACCTGGTCCGCCGAGGACCGCATCCTCGTCGCCAACGAGGGCGGCTGCAATGTCATGAGCGTCTCCCTGCTGCGCCTGGCCGACGGGCGCATCGCGCTTTTTTACCTGCGCAAGAATTCCGCCCGCGACTGCCGCCCCTGCCTGCGCACCTCGGCCCACGAGGGCGCAACCTGGAGCGAAGCGGCCTGCTGCGCACCCTCGGTCGGCTACTTTGTCGTCAACAACGACCGTATCCAGCGTCTCTCATCCGGCCGGCTCATCATCCCGGCTGCCTGGCATCGCCCAAAAAACCCGGCCGATCCGGATGACTTCGCTATCGAGGCCCACGCCGAGGGCCGGTTTTTCCTGTCCGACGACGACGGCGTCACCTGGCGGGAAAGCCAGCAGCGGCTGCGCGTGTCCGCGGCCGTCGAATCCGGCCTGCAGGAGCCGGGCCTCATCGAACGGCGAGACGGCTCGCTCTACGGCTGGGCCCGCACCAGCGTGGGGCAGCAATGGGAATTCGAATCCCGCGACGGCGGCGAAACCTGGAGCGAGCCGCGCCCGTCCCGCTTCACTTCCCCGTGCAGCCCGCTCTCGGTCAAAAATCTCGGCTCGCGCACCGAGCCGCTCTGGCTGGCCGTCTGGAACGACCCCTCCGCGCTCGGCGCCGCCGTGCATCAGGAAAAAACTTACGCCGAAAGTTCCAGTTGGGGCCGCACTCCGCTCGTCGCGGCCTTCAGCCATGACGAAGGCGCCTCCTGGAGCCAGCCGCTCGTCATCGAGGACGACCCGGCCCGCGGTTTCTGCTACACGGCCATCCACCGCACCGGCGACGCCGTCCTGCTCGCCTACTGCTGCGGCGGCCGCGGCACCGCCGTCCTGCAGGACCTCTGCATCCGCCGGCTGAAACTGCACGATTGATTTTTCGTCCGGTCCCACGGCGGCGCCGCGCAATGTTACGCCGGGGTTACATTTGCGGTTCGCCGCGCGAATCGGCTTCACGCCCACCGCCGCGCTCCGTTCCGTGCCATGGATGTCACTGCGTTCAACCTTAATTCTGGCCTGTGCGGTTTTCCTGCTCACCGCCTGCTCACGCCGCGCGGAGCCCGAAACCGGCGATAGCCCCAAGGTCATCCGGCTCGCCGACACCGGCATCGAAGGCATGGAAGATCTCTCCCGGGCCTACGGCCCCTTTGTGGCAGAGCTGGAAAAACTTACCGGCGTGAAGGTCGAGTTCTTCCCGGTCAGCAACCGCACCGCCGCGGTCACCGCCCTGCAATTCAAGCAGGTGGACCTCATCCTCGCCGGTCCCTCCGAGTATGCGGCCATCGCTTCGCGCCTGCCGGTGCGGCCGGTCGTAGGTATTGAACGTCCGCAGTATCATACGGTCTTCGTGGTGAAAGCCGACAGTCCAATCCAATCGCTCTCCGACTTGAAGGGCCGAAAAATTGCCATGAAAGACCCCGGCTCCACCACCGGCCACATCGTGCCGGTCTGGATGCTGCACCGCGCCGGGCTCGATGTGGATCGGGACGTGAAAATCCTGCTGTTGGACGGCGCGCGGCTGGAGGCACTCGTCACCGGGGATGTGGATGCGTTGGGCAGCGGCGTGCGGGATTACGAGCAGTTGATCAAGCGCTTCGGCCCGGGCACCTATCGCATCATCGCCCAAAGCGAGGCCATGCCGAACGATCTTATTCTGGCCGGTGCCACGCTTTCCGAAGCATTTGTCGCCGGGCTCCGGCAACAAATTTTGGCCCACGGGGAACCGCTCATGGAAGCCATCCTTGGCTCGACCCGGCGCGATCGCTACGCCGGCTCGCGCTTCGTGGCGGTGCAGGACAGCGACTACGACGTGATCCGCGAGGGTTATCGTATCCTCGGCCTTCCGTTGCCATGAGCGCCACGCTTCCGTCCCTCATCGCCGTCGAGTCGCTTGAGAAACACTACCGTGACGGCCCGCGGGCCCTGCAGGGCGTCAACCTCACCGTCACCCGCGGCGAAGTGGTAATTCTCCTCGGCCCCAACGGCTCCGGCAAATCCACCCTGCTGCGCTGCCTCAATCTGCTTGAGCGGCCCACGGCCGGCCGGGTGTGCATCGACGGACTCGATCTCACCACGGCCTCACGCACCGACCTCCGCCGCTGCCGGCGCCGAATCGGCGTGGTATTCCAACGCTTCAACCTGGTGCCCGGCATGAGTGCATTTCAAAACGTGCTCTTCGGCGCCATGGGCCGGCACGGGCTGCTCCGCACCACGGCGCTGCTCGCCTCCGCCGCGTTGCGGCAGGAAGCGATGGCTTGTCTCGACCGCGTCAATCTTGCCGACAAGGCCGCGCAACGTGCCGACACCCTCTCCGGCGGCCAGCAGCAACGTGTCGCCATCGCCCGCATGCTCATGCATGCAGGATCCGGAGATCGTCCTGGCCGACGAGCCCATTGCCAGTCTCGACCCCAAGGCCGGTCGTGACGTCATGAACCTGCTTTGGGCGGTTGCCCGCGAGCGCGGCCTCACGGTCATCTGCACCTTGCACCATCTCGATCTCGCCCGGGAATATGGTGGGCGTATCATCGGTCTCCAGCAGGGCCGCATGGTGTTGGATGTGCCCGCCCGCGAAGCCGGCACCGCCTCGTTCGATTTTCTCTATTCCACTCAAACTGAGCCTGCCCATGTCTGAGTCCCCGGCTCCGCTCCCTCCGCCGCGCAGTCCGAGACTTTCCGTCTGGACCTGGGCCGCCATTGTCCTGCTCGCCGCCTTCCTGCTGCAAGGGCTGGGTCAGGCGCAGGTCACGCCCCAACGCTTGGGCACCGGCCTGACCAATCTCGGCCAGTTTCTTGGCCAGGCCTTTCCGCCCGATTTCAGCCGCATCGGACCGCTGGCCATAGCCATGCATGAAACCCTGCTCATGGCCTTTGTCGGGGTCGGCCTTGGCGTGATCCTCAGCCTGCCGGTGGCGGTGCTTTCCGCCCGCAATACCAGTCCGCATCCCGTCGTGCGCACGGCCTCCCGGCTGATCATTGCGGTTTTTCGCACCATTCCCGACCTCGTCTGGGCCATGGTATTCCTCGTGGCGGTGGGGTTCGGTCCGCTCGCAGGCATTCTGGCCATCGTGGCCGACACGATGGGCTTTTGCGCCCGCTTTTTTTCGGAGCGCATTGAGGAGATCCGGCCGGGACCGGCGGAGGCCCTCGCCTCCACCGGCGCCGGCCGCACGGGCATCATCTGCGGCGCCATCATCCCGGAGGCCTTTCCATCGTTTGTCGCCACCAGCCTCTACGCCGTTGAAAAATCGGTGCGCGCCGCCGTCGTGCTCGGCTTGGTCGGTGCCGGGGGCATCGGCGTGGAGCTGCGTTCCGCCATGAATCTTTTCCAATATCCGCAGGCCCTCACCATCATCCTGCTCATCCTCATCGTCGTGATCGGCTGTGAGCAGGCTTCATCCTTCCTCCGGAAGCGGCTGATCTGAGCGGCCGGCGCCGGCCTGTTCGTATCCTAATAAAGGATACTTTTGTCACCTGAACGTCACCCGGCCGTCACCTTTGCAACTTTATGGTGACCGGCGGTGGTCGGGATTGACGGGGTCGCCATCCGCGACGATTCGGGATACGCTCCGCCACCGCGGTGAAAAATTCGCGCGGGCCGGGGCGACCAAACACCAGAAATCCATAGCCCATGTCTTCCCACCTGTTACGTCGTCCGCGCCGTTGGGCGCTTATTCTCGCCCTGGCGCTGCCTGCGGCCGTCTCTGTCCTGTCACCGGTCTCGGCCGTGGCCCAAACCGCCGCCACGGGCAGCCTGACCGGCCGCGTCAGCAACAAGGCCACCGGCTCCTACCTCGAAGGTGCCGTGATCCGCATCATCGAGCTCAACCGCACCGTCGCCACCGCCCGTGAAGGTCAGTATCTCCTCACCGGCATCCCGGCGGGCGAATATACCCTCCGTGTGAGTTACGAGGGCTTGGATGACACCACGCTTTCCGTGGCGGTCGCCGCCGGCGGCGTCGCCCGTGCCGACGCAGCGCTCGAGACCGAGGTCTTCATGCTTGGCGAACTCCAGGTCGCCGCCCGCGTTGAAGGCCAGGCTGCGGCCATCAACCTCCAGCGCAACGCCCCCACCCTCCGCACCGTCGTGTCCTCCGACGCGCTCGGTCAGATCCGCGAGGGCAACATCGGCGATGCCCTCGTGCGCCTGCCGGGCGTCTCCGTCGAGACGCGCGCCGGCGTGCAGCGCACCGCGACCATCCGCGGGCTTGCTCCGCAATACAACACCGTGACCGTGGACGGCCTGCGCATGACCAACGTGGACGGCAACCGCGACATCGCGCTCGACAGTTTCCCTTCCAACATGCTTGCCAGCATGGAGGTCATCAAGGCCCAGATGCCGGACTTCCCTTCCGATGCGATCGGCGGCGTCGTTAATCTGGTGACCAAGACCGCCTACGACTCCGCGGACCGCATCATCGAGGGCGATGTTGGCACGACCTACAATGACCTGCGTGGAAATTGGAACCGCCAGGCCAGTTTCAACTTTGGCGACACCTTCGGCGCGAACAAGCAGTTCGGCTTCCTCACCTCCTTCGCCTACTTCCACGATCAGCGCGGCTATGATGTCGCGCAGACCGCCTACACCACCGCCGCCGACAACACCCGCACCATCAACCGGACGCTCTACTACGACCGCTATGAGGTGAAGGACAAGGTGGGCGCCGGCCTGGCCCTCGACTACCGGCCGGGCAGCGGCACCACGCTGTTTGCCAAGGCCCTCTACAATTACGACTACCGCTTCCTCAACCATTACGGCACCGACTGGCGACCCAACCCCGCCGCCGTGACCGCGCGAAACGGTGATGTGGTTTCAAGCACCGGCGGCCGCGTTGATGCCTTCGCCTTCTACCGCGAGCCGAAAAACGTCTTCCAGATGTATGTCCTCGGCGGCACCCACCAGGTCGGCGACTGGGATCTCGATTTCCGCACCGCCTGGTCAAAGGCCAAGAAGGACTACCCCGCCACGATCCAGATCGTAAACTCGTTCAACGGCGTGAACCTCACCTACGATCGCTCGACCCCGGACTTTCCCTCCTTCCGGGTGGACAACGCCGTTAACGTCAACAACCCCGCCGGCCTTGCCTTTCGCCAGGTTGACTCGAACCAAGTGCCCCGGGTCGAGGATGAATGGTCCTACGATGCCAATCTGAAGCGCGAGTTCAACGCCGGCACGGTGCCGTGGACTCTGAAAGCGGGCATTCGCTACACCCAGAAGGATTCCTCCCAAGCCCAACCGCTCACGGTGCGCTACTCCGGTCTCACCGGCATCCCGACGGTTGACCTCATCGAATATCACGCCACCCCCGGATTCATGGGCGCGGCCAACGGCAATGCCGTGCTGCTCGGGTTTTACCCCGATTGGAAGAAATACCGCTATCTGGTAAACAATCCCGGCAACCTCACCCAAAACGCCGCCGCCGTGCTGTTCACGGACGAAACCAAGGCCAACGCCGACTTCGAAAGCGCCGAGGACATCCTGGGCGCCTACGTGCAGGGTTCCGCCACCATCGGCGCGCTCGATTTGCTGGCCGGCCTGCGCTGGGAACAGACCGAAACCGGCAGCCGCGCCAACCGCGTGGTCACCAGTGGCGGTCAGGTGGTCAGCGTCACCCGCGTCTCCGATGGCAACCGTTACGACAACCTTCTGCCCGGTCTCCACGCCCGGCATCGGGCGATGAACGGCCGGCTGATTACCCGGGCCGCGGTGACAAAGGCACTCTCCCGTCCGCCCCCGGGCGACCTGATTCCCTCCGTGCAAGAGAATGCGCAGATCAACCAGCGCGTCATCGGCAATCCAAACCTCGAACCCGCCGAGTCGCTGAACTACGATGTCAGCGTCGAGTATTACCTGCCGCCGCTGGGTGTGCTCTCCGCCGGCCTTTTCAAAAAGGAAATTGAGAAGTTCGTTTTTGCCTCCAGTCGCATCGCCGCCGACGGCGTGGACGAGCGCTCCCGCGTCAATGGCGATGGTGGCGATATCACGGGCTTGGAACTCGTCTGGTCCCAGCAACTCAAGTTCCTTCCCGGCTTCCTCGGCAATCTTGGCGTGGATCTCAACTACACCTGGTTGGACTCCGAGGGCCGCTACCCCAACCGGCCCAACGACAGCCTGCCTTTCGTCAATGCACCGGACTACATCTTCAACGCCATCGTCTCCTATGCCGCGGGCCCGCTGAGCATTCGGGTTTCCTACAACGAACTCCCCGAGCGCTTGGAATCCGTCGGCGGCCGGGCTGCCCTCGACAGCTACAACGCCGCCTCGAAGATCTGGGATCTTGCCGCCAAGTATTCCTTCCGGCGCAACTACACCCTCTTCCTCAATGTGAAGAACCTTACGGACACGCCGACGGTGCAATTCCAAGGCGACCGCCGCAATCCGACCAGCGTCACTTACTACGGCACGCAATATAACTTTGGCGTGCAATATAAGTTCTGAGGCGTCCTCGCGATATCCTGCCAATCGGGCGGCCCCATCCGGGGCCGCTCTTTTTGTGTCCCACTAGTTTGCGCTGGCTTGCGTTCGAATAGTTGCTGGAGTCGTCCGGACCGCGCCACTCTGGTGCGGCCATTCTTCCTTCCAAATGTCCGATCATTCCCACGGTGGCAAAGCCGAGCCCAAGTTCTCGCTCGGGCTTTTTCTTCTCGTCAACGCGCTCTCCTTTGCCGGCCTCTGCGGCTTGGTGGCGCTGCTAGCCCCCGCCGTTTGGTCGGCGCAGTTGGCCGCAGGGTGGCTGGCCGTGCTCGGCGTCTTCCTTGGCGTGCATCTCGCGGCCGCGTTCGTGGAGTTTTTCTTCCACCGCTACGTGCTCCACGCCCCGCTGATCCCCTTTCTCGCCTACTTCTACAAGCAGCACACCCTCCACCACGCCCTGACCCGCATCGGCTACCAGAAAGGCCGGCAGGCCGGCGAAGCCATGCCGCACCTCGTGGAAAACGTTTATCCCATCACCGAAGAGAAACAATACGAGGCCTCCTACTTCCCGTGGTATTCGCTCATTGTTTTCACCGGCGTGGCCGCGCTGGTCCTCGTCCCGCTCCAGTTCCTTTTTCCGGCCGCGCCCATTCTGCTCGGCGGCATGATTGCGGTGCTCTGGTCGCTTGTGCTTTACGAGACCATCCACGCCATCGAGCATCTGCCGCAGGAGGTGTGGGACCGCCTTGTCGCCCGCCCCCGCACCGGCCGTTTCTGGCGCAAGGCCTACGCCTTCCATCTCCGCCACCACGCCGACATCCGCTGCAACGAGGCCATCTCCGGCTTCTTCGCTCTGCCCCTGGTCGATTTCCTCTTCGGCACCTACGTTGATCCCAACACGCTCTACCGGCACGGCCAGGGCGCCCCGCCGGAGGAATTCGTCAGCCCCCGCCCGCGCTTCGGTTTTCTCCGCTGGCTCGACCGGCGCGCCGACCAATCGGTCGCCCTCCGCCGCCAGCGCCGCGCCGCCGCCTGAGCGGAATTCGGATTGTGACCGGCCCGGCGGCAGGCGAAGCTGCCGGCATGTCACCCGACTCCGCCGACCTTCTCGACCGCTTCTGCCGCTATGTGCGGATCGAAACGCGCAGCGACGACGCATCGCCCACCACCCCGAGCACGTCCGGCCAGTGGGATCTCCTGCGGCTCCTCGAACACGAACTCCGCGAACTCGGCGCCCAAGAGGTGACGATCGACGCGCACGGTTACGTGCTCGCCACCATTCCGGCCACCGTTCCGCACCCGACGCCGGTCATCGCCTGGTTCGCCCATGTGGACACCGCCACCAATCTGCCCGGCGCGGCCAAGCCCATCGTCCACCGCGCCTATGACGGCCGTCGCCTCGCCCTGCCCGACGATCCCACGCAGGTGCTCACGGTGGAGGACACGCCTTTTCTGCGCGAGGCCATCGGCCAAGACATCATCACCGCCAGCGGCACGACCCTGCTCGGCGCCGACGACAAGGCCGGTGTCGCCATCGTCATGGCCGCCGCCCGGCACCTGCTCCGCCACCCGGAAATCCCGCACTGCAAGATCCGCGTGTGCTTCAATCCCGACGAGGAGATCGCCCGCGGCGTGGACAAGCTCGACCTCGCCGCCGTCGGGGCGGACTTCGCCTACACCCTCGACGGCTCCGAGCGCGGGGAAATCTGCTACGAGACTTTCAGCGCCGACGCCGCCGTGCTGGAAATCCACGGCGTGGCCTCTCATCCCGGCTGGGCGAAGGATGTCATGGTCAACGCGCTCCGGCTGGCCGGCCGCTTTGTGGCCGCGCTGCCGATGGAACTCTCGCCCGAGCGCACGTCCGGTCGCGACGGTTTCATCCACCCGCTCGCCGTCACCGGCAGCGCGGAGCAAGCCGCCGCCCGCTTCATCCTGCGCGATTTCGAGCTTGCCGGCCTCACGGCCAAGCGCGCGTTGATGGAAAAGATCGCCGCCGAGCTGCGCTCGGCGGAACCCCGCGCCCGGATCACGCTCACCTTCACCGAGCAATATCGCAACATGCGCTATTGGCTCGAAAAGGACATGCGCCCGGTCGAGCTGGCCCGTGCCGCCGCCCGGCGCGCCGGCGTCGAGCCTTTCGACCAACCGATCCGCGGCGGCACCGACGGCTCCCGCCTCACCGCCCGCGGCCTGCCCACGCCCAACATCTTCACCGGCATGCACGAGGTCCACAGCCAGCGCGAATGGGTCAGCCTGCAGGACATGACCAAGGCCGCCGAGACCCTGCTGCACCTCGCCCAGCTCTGGGCCGAACCGGCCAAATAACGCCGTCCCCCCATGCGCACCCGCACTTCCCTCTGGTCCCGCCTGCTGCGCTATCTCGGCCACGGCGTCCTCATCCTCGGCCCGCTGGTGCTGACCATCGTGGTGCTGCACTGGCTCTTCACCCGGGTGGACGGCCTGCTGCGCCCCTACGTCAACCTGCCCGGACTCGGCTTCGTCCTCGTGCTCGGCTTCGTCCTCCTCGTCGGCTGGATCGGCTCGTTCTTCCTGATGCGGCGCGGCCTCGCCCTGATCGACGGCTGGCTGGAGCGCACGCCGGGAGTGAGCTTCGTTTACTCCTCCATCCGCGATTTCTTCGACGCCTTCATCGGCGATAAGCGGCGCTTCACCAAGGCCGTCCTCGTCAACGTATTTGCCGACGAGGTCTGGCTGGTGGGTTTCCTGACCGACGAGGATGTCACCAACTTCCGGCTCGGGGCCGAATACGTCTCCGCCTACGTGCCCCAGGCCTACAATGTCGCCGGCCAGCTCTATCTGGTGAAACGCGAGCGCATCCGCCTGATCGACCACCTGCCCTCGGCCGACGTGATGAAATACGCCGTCACCGGCGGCGCCGTGGACATCGTCACCCCGCCCGCCGACCGCAGTTGAGCGTTGCCCCGGCCGCCAGCCGCGCCAGCCTCCGCCGCCGTGCCTGCCCCTCTCGCTTCCGCCCTGTTGTTCAACTCCGCCGAGCTGCCACGCATCCGCGCCACACTGACGCGTCCGGAGTTCGCCGTTTTCTGGGACACCGCCCGCGGGGCCGACCTCGCGGCCGACGAGCGCTTCCTGCGCGATGAGCTCAAGCTCAACGAGCCGGTGCGGGACCTCGCCCGCGCCGCCAACATTCTGCTGCGCTCGGCCTTCGTGCAGGTAATCGAACCCGCTCCGGCCCACGCCGCCCTCGCCAACCTCGCGCTGGAGCGGATGATCGCCTACCGCCGCTGGGACTGGTTCCTTGAGGCCGGCCGCGACACCGTGGGCATCATGCGCAACGGCTCGACCTCCGTCGCCGCTGTGCTCGCCGCCGACTGGTTGGGCGACGATCTCAACCCGGCCCTGCGCGCCCGGCTCGACCGCTACATCGCGGAAGAAACCGGCCCCGCCGCCGAGCGCGCCGTCTTCGGCATGACGCATCACGATCAGGTCGTCGGCTGGAGTATGGATCCGGAGATGACCGGCTATGCGAAGGTGGATGTCAGCCGCTGGCCCGCGATCCTCGACCGCAACAATCTGCGTATCATCGCCACCTCCGGCCTCGCCGCCGCCGCCGCACATCTCGGCCCCCGCGATCCGCGCTCAGCGCGCTGGGCTGCGCAGACCGCCGACAGCCTGCGGCTCTTCGCCTCGCGCCTGCCGGCCGACGGTTCCTTTCCGGAAGGGCCGGACTACTGGTATTTCACCTTCACGTATTTCATCATGTCCGTCGAACTGCTGCACCGGCACTGCGGCCTCGATCTGCGCAACGTCTGCGATTTTCCCGCCATGGCGCGGTATGTGCAATCCGTCACTCTGCCCACGCACGGCACGCCCGACGGCTGCCTCAATATCGGCGACGCCTTCCTCACCAGCGGCGCCGAGCCGCTCGCCTGGATCGGCCGCACTTTCCGGGACAGCCAGGCCAATCACCTCGTGCTCCAGCCCGGCTGCATCCGCGACACTGCCGTCAACGCCTTCGGCGCGATCTGGTTCGATGCCTCCGTTCCCCCGCGCCGCGCCGCCGATCTCACGACCGACCGCGTGCTCTTTCCCGGCATCGTGCTCTCGCGCTCCGGCTGGGAGACCAAAGATTCTGTCCTCAGCCTGCGTAGCGGCGAACCCGAGAACCATGAGCACGCCGACCGCAACAGCCTGCTCTTCGCCGCCCACGGCGAACGCCTGCTCAACGACCCGCTCAAGGCCGCCTATCCGCGCAACGACCCGAAGTGGCTGCTGCGCCTGACCGCCGCCCACACCGCCCTGCTCATCGACGGCCGGGGCCATGTCTATCACGAGGGCGAGGAAGGCACCAACGCCTCGACCGCCGCCGCCCACCTCGTGGACCACCGGCTCGGCCCGGGCTGGATGTGGGCCGTCAGCGATGCGACCGACGCCTACCGCCGCGCCGGCCTGCCGGTCACGCTCGTGCGCCGCAGCGTGCTTTTCCTCAAGCCCGACGTATTGATCGTCGCCGACGAAGCCGCACTCAGCACCGCGCTGCCCGTGCAAACCCGCTGGCAGGTTTACCACAACGACGATCACGGCGCCGTCACCGCGGAGGCCGCCGCCTTCACCATCACCCGGCCGCATGCCAGCCTGCACGCCACCCTCGCCGCGGCCGGAGCTTTCACCGTGCGCACCGACCGGCTGCCGTTGCCCACCGATGGCGGCATCTACCCGTTCGCGGAGGTCGTGTCCGCCCCCGCGCTTAGCCATCTTTTGCTGACGGTGTGCACGGCGTGCCCGGCGGGGGATGGCCACGGGGCGCTGGCCCTCCGGCGCACAACCGCCGGCTGGCAGATCTCCGGCAGCCACCGCGGCCTGAAGGTGGACGTTGGCCTTGATTTTTCCGTCGCCGCACCCCCGGCCGTCCGGCTTTGATCCGGTTGGCACGGAACCTGCCGGAACATTTGCGTCGGAAACAAACCCCGTTCACGTTAACCCGTAACCTCAACCTCCCATGAAAAAACTAGCCCTCATCTGCACCATCGCACTCACCGCGCTCGCCATCACCTCCACCGCCCTCGCCCGCTCGAAGCCCGAAAAGCCCGAGCGCATCGCCTTCGGCCAGGAAGTGGACATCAAGCAATACCTCGTCGCCGGCAAGACCGTGGTCTTCGATTTCACGAGCGACTTCTGCCCGCCCTGCCGCGCCATCAACCCCTACCTCGACAAGCTTCACGCCAACCGGGCGGATGTCGTCGTGGTGAAGGTGGACATCAACCGGCCCGACGTGCGCGGCATCGACTGGCAATCGCCCGTCGCCAAGCAATACGGCATGCGCAGCATCCCCTACTTCCAGGTTTACGGCCCGGACGGCCAGATGGTCGCCGAGGGCCAGCAGGCCCGCCAGATGGTGACCGCCTGGTTCGAGGAGTAAGCCGCTGAGTTTTAAAATGCGAAACGCCGCCGGAAATTCCGGCGGCGTTTTTTGTTGGCCGAATGAAGCCGACGGTCAGTCCGCGGCGTTCAACAGCTCCACCGTCACAGCGAGCAGGCTGCCGTCGCTGCCGGGCGTGGTGCTCACGCGCACCTCGGCGCCGGTCTTGACGTCATCGGGCGAGATCGTCCGTCCACCCTGGATATACACCGTCGCATCGGTGAGCACGAGGCTCTGGCCCTCGACGATCATGACCGTGGCACTCTTGGCCACCACGCGGCCGGTGACAGATTCACCCTCGGCCGCGGCGGTGATGGCGGCAAGCGGTTGGACGGGCACCGCCGTTACCGCCAGCGGCAGGGCCAGCGCGCCGACGAAGAGAAAACCGAGGAAGGATTTGATGAGGTTGTTTTTGTTTTTCATAGCGCCTCTGTCTTTGCATCACGCGTGCCAACCACTCCGGTGATCTCCAAGCCATTCGTTATCAACACCTAGAAAATTCCGCCCATAAATCGGTGGTGCATTTTGCGCGATGCCGGCAGCTGGATTCATGCACTTTGCCACCAACAGACCGGTGGATCATTTTCCCTTCGCCAACCAACCCCTCGTCCGCTTTGGCTCCCCGCGTTCCCATGGACGTCTTCCACCTCTCGCCCCAAGGTAATGACAACTGGTCGGGCCGCTTCGCGCGGCCGGCCCGCAATCGCCGCGACGGCCCGTGGGCCACACTTGCCGGCGCCCGCGACCAGCTCCGCAAGCTCCGTGCTGCCGGCAAACTGACCGGCCCTGCCACTGTCCACGTGCACGACGGACTTTACGAACTGGGTGAGACGGTGAAGTTCGGTCCGGAAGATTCGCACACCCGTTTCCAAGCCGCACCCGGCGCCACGCCGGTCTTTGACGGCGGCGAGCGTCTCACCGGCTGGCAGATCGGCGAACGCAACGGCCGCACCGAGTGGACGCTCGACCTGCCCGATGTGCCCAAGGGCAAACGTTTCTTCCGCTCCCTCTTCGTCAATGGCCGCCGCGCCCCTCGCGCCCGTTACCCCAAATTCACTCCCGATGCCGTCGGGGGAAAAAACGTCCTCCGAGTCGGCGAGATCCTCGAGCCCGAGAAAACCTGGCTCGGTGACGGTAGCGACACGTTCAAGCCCAAGCCTGGTGATGTCCGCCCCGAATGGTCCTCCCTGCCCGACGCCGAGTTTGTCGTGCTGCACTACTGGATCGAGGAGCGCCTGCCCAAACCCGCGCTCAACCCCCGCACCGGCTGGGTGAGCTTCGGCCGCCGCTCGGCTTTCGTGCTCTACGAGGCCCACGAGGACGCCCACGGCAACAACGCCCTCGCGCGTTACTACATCGACAACCTCTTCGAGGCCCTCACCGAGCCCGGCGAATGGTATCTCAACCGCGAGACCGGCCGCCTCCACTACCTGCCCCGCCCCGGCGAGACCCCCGCCAACACCGAAATTCGCGCCCCGCGACTGCACTCCTTCATCCGCGCTTACGGCATCGTCTTCGGCCAGACCGGCGACCGCGTCGCCGTGGACGGCCCGCGCCATCTCCAAGGACTGGAATTCTCCGGCCTCACTTTCCGGCACGCCGACTGGTTCTCGCCGCTCACCGAGAAGCACCTGCCCACGCACGATTTCTACGAGGACAACGACCTGCCGCTCGGCGGCAGCGTGCAGGCGGCCATCGCCGTGCCCGGCGCCGTGCAGTTCCGCGCCGCGCGCGACTGCGCCGTGCATGACTGCACCATCGAGCACATCGGGCTCTACGCCCTCGAGTTCGGCACCGGCTGCCGCGACTGCCGGGCCACCGGCAACCACCTGCATGACCTCGGCGCCGGCGGCATCCGCACCAACGGGGCTGACTACAACGGCCTCGGCGCCAACCGCACCGGCGGCCTTGTGATCACCGACAACCACATCCACCACATCGGCCGGGTGTTTCATCAGGGCATCGGCGTCCTCCTCACCAACGCCGCCGACTGCACCGTCGCGCACAACCACATCCATCACACCTGCTACACCGGCATCTCCGTTGGCTGGAACTGGGGCTACCGCGACACCGTCACCTCCCACAACCGGATCGAGCACAACCTCATTCACGACATCGGTGCCGGCGTGCTCAGCGACATGGGCGGCATCTACACCCTCGGCATCCAGCCCGGCACCGTCATCCGCGGCAACCACCTGCACCACATCTGGTCGCAGGCCTACGGCGGCTGGGGCATCTACCTCGACGAGGGCACATCCCACCTGGTCGTCGAGCACAACCTCGTGCACGACACCAAGGACGCACCGTTCAACATCCACTACGGCCGCGAAAACGTCATCCGCCACAACATCTTCGCCCGCGGCCAGCACGCTCTTGCCTCGGTCTATCGCGTCGAGGACCACCGCAGCGCCAATTTATTCAACAACCTCCTCGTCGGCCCGAGCCAGCTGCTCTTCTCCGGCGGCTACAAGGGCGACATCCGCGACGCGCTCGAGTCCAACGCCAACCTGTTCTGGAACCCCGAAGGCCCGCTCCCGCCCAGCGGCCACCCCGCCACCCGCAAGGACGTCCCCCTCCGCCTCAGCCTCACCGCGTGGAAAAAAGCCGGCCACGACTCCCTCTCGCTCGTCGCCAATCCCAAGCTCTCCGAGGGCAAAAAAACCTGGCGCCTCGCCAAAAACTCCCCCGCCCTGAAACTCGGCTTCAAGCCCTGGGATTGGTCCAAGTGCGGTGTGCGGCCCGCAAAGAATCGCTCGTAGCCTCAACCACTGATGTCCACGACTCGCCGAGCTATCGCTGAAGACCTCCCAGCCATCGCCCGGATTCATCGGCATGCCTTTTTCACGGCCATGCCGCATATGCCCGTGCTGCATACACCTGAGGAAGATTTGGTCTTCTACACCAATATTGTGTTTACCAACGCCGAGATCTGGCTGATCGAGCAAGCTGATACCGTGGCTGGTTTCATCGCCTTCCGGCCGGGCTGGATCGATCACCTCTATATTCACCCCGATCACCAAGGGCGCGGCCTTGGCTCCCAACTGCTGGTCTTCGCCAAATCTGCAAATCACACGCTCAATCTTTGGACCTTTCAGTGCAACCCGCGGGCACGCCACTTCTATGAAAAGCACGGCTTCCGCGTCGTCCAGATGACAGATGGGATGGACAATGAAGAGCGCCAACCCGACGTTCTCTATACTTGGACCCCAGACGAAACAACCGCTACTGGCAACGCATGAAATCATGAAACGCCTTGCACACATCCCGCCAATCGGGACAGGCAAATTACCTGGCTGTCTGATTTGTGAGAGGATTGAGCAAATCGCACGCAACCAAAACAGGCTGTTTGTCGCCGAAGTTCAGACGGGGTATGTCGTGCTTGGTGATTTTCAATTCTTCAGGGGCTACACCCTGCTCCTAGCGAAAAGTCACGTCCCAGAGTTGCACATGTTGGAGTCTTCCGAAAAAGAGCTGTTTCTTCGCGAAATGAGCCTTGTCGCAGAGTCGGTCTTTCGCTGTTTCCAGCCCGTTAAGCTGAACTACGAATGTCTTGGTAATGCAGAGCCCCATTTGCATTGGCATATTTTCCCGCGACATGCTGATGATCCTTCTCCAAGGACATCCTCATGGAAGGTGGAGCAAGCGGTAAGATATGCTGAACGGTATCGTCTGTCGGACACGGAGTTGAATACCATGAAGACCGCACTTCTCACTGAATTGCTCCGACGACCAGAGCTTCGGATCATACGCAGTTTCGAATAGTCAAAATACCCTACCCTGTTTTGGGCGCAGAAAGATTTAACAACCCTGTCCTACATGATCCACCATCTTTCCCTTCCCGTCACCGACTTGAAACGGTCGGCCGCATTTTACGACGCCGCCTTGGGCGCACTGGGTTACGAACTCACCTTCAGCTATTCAGATGTCATCGGCTGGGGCTTCATCGACAACGGTGACATCTTTTCAATCCGCCACCGACCGGACGAGAAAGTCATGTCGGGCGACGGTTTCCACCTCGCCTTCATCGGCAAATCGCATGCGGCGATCGATGCTTTTTATCGCGCCGCGCTCGCAAACGGTGGCATCGACAACGGCGGTTCGGGGCTGAACCCCGAATACGGTCCCGACTACTATGCCGCTTTTGTCTTCGATCCCGATGGATATCGCATGGAAGCCGTGATCTCACCGCATAATCACAGTTAAGCCCGCCGCCATGCACGCGCTCCATCACCTTTCCTTTGCCACCAATGATCTGCCCCGCGCCGCCGCCTTTTACGATGCCGCGCTTGGCGCCCTGGGCTACCGGCAGGTCTGCGCCAGCGGCGGATTCGTGGGCTACGGCACCGAGGACAATTGCGACAAGTTCGCGCTGAAACGACAGAAGGCACCCATCTGCGTGCCGCGTGCCGGGTTTCACCTCGCCTTCGCCGCCCCAAATCGGAAGGCCGTGGATGCCTTTTACGAAGCGGCCATGAAACAGGGAGGGAAAAATAACGGCGGCTGCGGTCTGCATAAGGAATACGGCCCGAACTACTACGCCGCCTTCGTCTTCGATCCCGACGGCTACCGGATCGAAGCTGTGATTAACGGACCGGAGTAGCCGAGGGCTGTTATTCCGATTGGAATTCGCGTCGATTAGCGTGCATTAGCGGTTCAAACTTTCCGTTTTTCATGACCCCCGACTCCCTTCGCGACCTCCTCATCCGTTGGTGCCATCAGAATTCCGGGAGCGATCATCTTGCCGGGCTGGAAGCAATGCGCGGGCTGCTGGCGGCGGAGTTTGCCACGCTGCCCGGCGCGACACGCCGGCCAAGGCCCTGCGCACCCGCGGGTGAGTTACAGGGAAGCGAACCCAACCGCACGGCTCCCTACCCGTGCTTCGCCGCCACTTGGCGGGCCAGGGCGCGCACTTTCTGGCGCAGCTTCGCCGGGGCGAGCGCCTCGGCGCCGGCGCCAAACGAGAGCAGCCACTGCGCCATCCAGTCGAGGGAGTAGGTGTAGAGCGTAAACTCCGTCCCGCCGTCGCGCACCGTGCCGGGGCTGAGCGTGGCGTAGCTTTCGCGCTGTGCCCGCTCCTGCGAGCGGCGGCAAAACCACGCCCGCACCTCGATGCTTTGCTCGCGGGCATCGGTCTCGCGCATGTGTTTTTCGAGCGAGAAATTCTCCCGCGGCGCAAAGCCCGCCGGCAACAGTTCCAGCCGGCGGATGCGGTCGATGCGGAAGTGCCGGAAATCCTGCCGCAGCCGGCACCAGGCCACCAGATACCAGGCCCCGCCGTAGAACACGATGCCGTGCGGCTCCACGTCGCGTTGCGTCTCCTCCGCCCGCTCCCGTCCGTGGTAGCCCATGCGCAGCACCCGCCGCAGCACCGCGCCCTGCTGAACCGTGGCCAACCAGCGTTGCGCCGCGGCCTCCGGCGCGGCCCGGCCCGGCCGCCCGAGCACCAGCGTGCGGCTGACCAGCCGTTCGACGTGGTCCTGTCGGTCGCGCGGCAGCACCGCGCGCAATTTCTCCAAGGCCGAGGCCATCGGCCCGTGCAGCGAGGCGTCAGTGAACTGTTTCACCAGTTCGCCGCCCACAAAGAGCGCGGAGGCTTCCTCGGCGGTGAACATCACCGGCGGCAGTTGGTAGCCTTTCATCAGGCTGTAGCCCACGCCGGCCTCGCCGGAGATCGGCACCCCGGCTTCGCTGAGCGCGGAGATGTCCCGGTAGATCGTGCGCTCGGTGACTTCAAAATGCGCGGCCAGCTCGGACGCGCGCACGACGCGCCGCCCCTGCAGGTGCATCACCATCGCGACCAAGCGGTCCGTGCGGTTCATACCCCGGCCCGCCTTTAACCCTTTGCGCCCAGCTTGCGGTCGAAGCCAAACCGGCCGCCGCCCGCCACCACCAGCGCGACGAAGCCCGCGAGGAAGATGAAGGCCAGCTCGCCGTTGCCGGGACCGCTGAGCTTCGCGCCGTGGGCGACGAAATACGCCACGCCCATCGTGATCGCCAGCACCAGCGCGCAAAACCGCGTATAGATGCCCGCCACCAGCAACGCCGCGCACCCCACCTCGGCAAAAATCACCAGGATCAGGGTCGGGGTCTGGCCGAGACCCAGCAGGTCGGGAAACTTCGAGGTGCCGTTGATCAGGTTCACCAGCTTGCCCCAGCCGTGGAGCAGGAGCATCGAGAGCCCCAGCCACACGCGCAGGACCAGCAGGGCGAGATCGGTGCTTTGGGGCAGGAAGTTCAGGTTGAGGTGTTTCATGGGTGAAGGCAAAGCACCACGATGGCCAGCGGACCGCGGCTGTCGAGCTGCCGGATGCATCCCGGCTTTGCGTTGGGACAGGATTATGTCACCCTTGGACATGTCCAACTCACGGCCCATCCATCCCGGCACCCGCATCGGCCACGTGCACCTGAAGGTCGCCGACCTCGACCGCGCCCTCGGCTTCTACTGCGGGGTGCTCGGTTTCCAACTGATGCAGAAATACGGCGCGCAGGCGGCGTTTGTCTCCGCCGGCGGCTACCACCATCACCTCGGGCTCAACACTTGGGAAAGCCTCGGCGCGACCCCGCCCCCACCCGGCCACACGGGGCTTTACCACACCGCCATCCTCTACCCCAACCGCGCCGCGCTCGCCGATGCGCTGCGCCGGCTGCAGGCGGCGAAAATTCAGCTCGACGGCGCCAGCGACCATGGCGTGAGCGAGGCCCTCTATCTGCGCGACCCCGACGAAAACGGCGTCGAGCTCTACCGGGACCGGCCCGAGGCCGAATGGCCCCGCACGCCCGACGGTGGCCTCGCCATGCACACCCGGCCGCTCGACCTCGCCGGCCTGCTGGCCGCGAAAGATTGATTTCGCTCCTGACAGGATGCTGTCAGTCCGCTCTGGGATGATGACCACCGCATGAAAAAATTCACCCGTTGCCCCTGGGCCGAGCATGAGCCGAACACCGCCTACCACGACACCGAGTGGGGCGTGCCGCTGCACGACGACCGCGCGCTCTTCGAACTCCTCATCCTGGAGGGCGCGCAGGCCGGGCTGAGCTGGACCACCATCCTCAACAAGCGGGAGAACTACCGGCGCGCCTTTGACGGCTTTGACGCGAAGAAAATCGCGCGCTATGGCGACAGCAAGGTCGCCGCCCTCCTCGCCGACCCCGGCATCGTGCGCAACCGGCTCAAGGTCGCCGCCACCATCGGCAACGCCCGCGCCTTTCTCGCCGTGCAGAAGGAGTTCGGCTCCTTCGACCGTTACCTGTGGGCCTTCGTCGGCGGACGGCCCATCGTCAACCGCCGCCGCACGCCCAAGGAGGTGCCGGCGCGCACGCCGGAAAGCGACGCTCTCAGCAAAGACCTGCTCGCGCGCGGCTTCAAATTCGTCGGCTCCACCATCATGTATGCCTTCATGCAGGCCGCGGGCCTGGTGAACGACCACCTCGTCTCGTGCCCAAGGCACAAGGCCTGCGCCCGGCTGCGCTGATCCCGGCCCTGTCCGGAAACGCGCAGAAAATGCCAAGATCCGGGTTTTCCGCGGCGTTGAAATCCTCTAGGCTGTGGCCGTCATGGAGGAAAAAGATTCCTGGCACAGCCTTGATCCCGCGACGGCGCTGTCCCGTCTGGAAAGCGATTTTTACCACGGTCTGACGGAGGCCGAGGCCACGGCCCGGCATCTCCGCCACGGACCGAACGAGATGAAAGCCCGCGGCGGCCGGCCGGGCTGGCTGAAGTTCTTGTTACAGTTCAACCAACCTTTGGTTTACATCCTCCTCGCGGCGGCCGCCGTGTCCGGGTTACTGGGGGAGTGGGTGGATGCCGCCGTGATCTTGGGTGTGGTTTTGATCAACGCCATCGTCGGCCATATCCAGGAAGCCAAGGCGGAGCGGGCCATTGGCGCCCTGTCCCGACTGGTGACCACCGAGGCCACTGTGCGACGCGATGGCCGCAAGCTCCGCCTGCCCTCGGCCCTGCTGGTTCCGGGCGATGTCGTGCTGCTTCAGTCGGGCGACCGCGTGCCGGCCGACCTGCGTCTGGTCCAAGTCCGCAACTTGCAGGTCGAGGAAGCCGCACTCACGGGCGAATCGGTGCCGGTCGAGAAAAACCCCGCGACCCTGCCGGCGGACACGGTGCTCGGTGACCGCGTGAACCTCGCCTTCGCGGGCACCCATGTCACCTACGGCACCGCCGAAGGCGTCGTCGTGGCCATCGGCGACCATACCGTCGCCGGAGGCATTGCCGGCATGCTGGCCCGGACGATTGAACTCAGCACCCCGCTTACCCGCAAGATCGCGGAGTTCAGCAAGCTCCTGCTTTACGTCATCCTCGGTCTCGCTGTCGCGATGTTCGCGCTCGGGATCTGGCGTGGGGAAAACGCCACGGACATGTTTATGGCTGCCGTCGCGCTGGCCGTGGCCGCAATTCCCGAGGGCCTGCCCGCCGCGCTGACGATCACGCTCGCCATCGGTGTCGGTCGCATGTCGCGCCGCCGCGCCATCATTCGCAAACTGCCCGCCGTGGAAACGCTCGGCAGCACCACCGTGATCTGCTCCGACAAGACCGGCACCCTCACCGAAAACCAGATGACCGTGCAGACGGTGATCGCCGGCGGCCGCGAATACACGGTGAGCGGCACCGGCTACGGCACCGCCGGGGATTTTCACCACGAGGGCCGGCCGGTCGATCCCGGCGGCGAACCTGCTCTGCGCGAGTGCCTGCGCGCCGGCTGGTTGTGCAACGAAGCACAACTGGTCGAGGTGGACGGGCGGACACAGGTGCAGGGCGACCCCACCGAAGGCGCACTCGTGGTGGCCGCCACCAAGGCCGGTCTCGCCCGCGCGG
>DDSZ01000009.1:0-227 GCA_002344205.1 Opitutaceae bacterium UBA2377 | reverse complement strand
CCCTCGACGGCGAGGCGGTGCGCCGGCAGGCCGAGACCATGGCCGCGCGTGGCCTGCGCGTGCTCGCCTTCGCCCGCAAACCCGTCGCCGCCGGCCATGCGGATCTCACCCACGGGGACGTCGCCGGCGGACTGACGCTGCTCGGCCTGCAGGGCATGATTGATCCGCCCCGGGCCGAGGCGATCCGCGCCGTGCGTGAATGTCAGGCCGCCGGCATCGCGGTGAAG
>DDSZ01000027.1 GCA_002344205.1 Opitutaceae bacterium UBA2377 | reverse complement strand
CGGCGTCGCATCCATCAGGTGCGTGCGCCCGATTTTCACGATGTCGGCGAAGGCGGCGGCCTTGGTTTCCAGCGCCTGCGCCAGTGAGTCGAGCGCGGGGGACAATTGCCGGTCGAGCGCCACCGCCACGCTGACGTGCAATGCCGTGGGGATGACATCATTGGAGGACTGGCCCAAGTTCACGTCATCATTCGGGTGGATCACCGGCTGCGGGGAAATCTGTGCGGCCCGCCGGGCGATCACCTCGTTGGCGTTCANNCGTTCATGTTGGTCGAGGTGCCGGAACCGGTCTGGAAGATATCCACCGGGAAATGGGCGTCGTGTTTCCCATCCGCGATTTCGCGCGCCGCCTGCCGGATCAGCCGGCTTTTCTCCGGCGGCAATACGCCCAGCTCCTCGTTGACTTGGGCAGCGGCGAGCTTCACCAAGCCCAGCCCGTGAACAAAAGCCGCCGGCATGGGCCGACCGCTGATCGGGAAGTTCAACACCGCCCGCTGGGTCGAGGCACCCCAGAGGGTCTCATCCGCAACCGGCATCTCGCCCATCGAATCTTTTTCAATGCGCATGCCGGGAAGATAAGCGATCACCGGCCAAAAGCAAAGGCCCCGCTGGGGCGGGGCCGATGGAACCGGGAGACTTTAGCCGGATCAAAGCCGGATGTTGATGGCCAGCCGCTCGCCCTCCACATCGAAGCGGCTCACGCGATCATACAACCGTTCGTCGGACAAACTGCGACCGACACGGCCGACATTGCGCTGGCTGGCGGCATCTGACGCCGGCAGAGAAGCAGGCAGGCTCGAAGCCAGCAGACGGCGGACACGGGTCGAATCGCCGGACGTGGACACTTGGGTGAGCGGCTCCACCGGTGCGCTTTGCACCGCAAGGGTCTGGGTTTCAAATCCCGGGGCGCGATCAATCCACCGGGCGAGCTCGGGCTCGTTCGCCTTGACCGCGGCCAGATTCGCCGCGATGGAGCGGGCGGAAGGTGAAAGCTCGGAGTTGGCCATGACGGCAGAACGGGAGCCGCTGACCATGGAGACCAATTGGCTGATCTGCCCTGAAAGGGGTTCATTGACCCGGGCAACTGTTTCCGCCACCGCCAAAGCCGGGGTGTCCCGCAAAACGGCATCGTTGTCGACCGCTGGCATCCGCTGCTCCACAGGCTGCGTCGTCACCTGCGCCGCGACCGCCTCAACGTTTTGCTGCACCGCGTGCGCGACGGAAGGCACATACACAGATTCGCTGACCGGCGGACGATATTGGCTGACGGTCAAAACCGAGAGCGCCAGCACTGCGGTCGCGCCGACCGGGAGCTGATAGCGGGCCACACGGGAACCGACCTTGATAAATGGCGCCCACCAAGGACGCGGCTCGACGATGGCCGCAAGCTGTTTGGCCCGCATGGCTTGGTCGAACTCACTCCAGAATGCAGCCGGCGGGCGCTCGGCGCGCTTCAAGCGCAGAAGCTGCTCAAGGGTAACCGGGGAACGGCGGGGCGACTCGTGGTTCATTTGCGCATGTAGGGTTGCAGCTCGGCTTGCAGCAGTTGCTTCGCGTAGTGCAAACGCGAGCGCACGGTGCCTACCGAGCAGTTCATGACTTCGGCAATCTCCTGATGTCCAAGGCCATCGATTTCGAATAAAGTTACCACGGTGCGATGCTTGATAGACAATTTTTGCATCGCTTCGTTCAATTTTTCCTGAAGTTCACGAACGAAGGCATCGCGCTCCGTATCTGTCTTATCTGTAAGCGCATCAATAATTTCCGCGGATTGACGGTCGTCTTCGTCCAGTTTTTCCAAGCTGAAGAAGGACCGGAGGCGGCTTTTCCGCAAATGCGTGAGGGTGGAGTTGATCGCAATGCGATACAGCCACGTAAAAAAGGAGGATTGGCCTTGGAAGCGATTGATGGACTGAAAGGCCTTGATGAAGGCGTCCTGCGTGAGGTCGGCGGCGTCCTCCCGATTGGAGGTCATGTTGTAGATAACGCCAAAAACCCGGCCGCGATACTTCTCGATCAACCGGTCGAAGGCCGCGACATCACCGGCCTGAACCGCTCGCACAATGGCCATGTCGGAGTCGGCTTCGTGTTGCCGCTCGGGTGATGCGGCCAAGGTTCGGCCGAGTGTCTTCATCACGTCCATGGCGGGTTGAGATTCAAGGCAGGCCGCGAAAATCGCAAACGGAAATTTACCCCGCTTGCGCCGGTTTGGGCGGCTCGGGATTCAGTGCGGCGACCTGTTCGCGCAGGATCGACCCCAATTCGAGGAGCAGTGGCGTGGGCCCTTCTGTAGGCCAAGCGCTCAGGGCCTCGGTCGCGGTGGCGATCTCCGCGTTAATGGCATCCGCCACACTGGGGAACACCCCCAACTCCTTCATCTGGCTGAACCGCAAGAGCATCTGCGGCGAACGGCGGCCTGCGATTTCCTCATTGAGTCCTGCCCGCTCGGCCGGCGGCAAGCGATCCAGCAATATCTGCAAGGGCAGCGTAATTTTGCCGCTGCTCAGGTCGGTGCCAAGCGTCTTGCCGATGCGTTGCTCGTCTCCAAAAAAATCCGCGAGGTCATCATAGACCTGATAGGCTATGCCCAAGTGCCGGCCAAAACTGGTCACCGCCTCCACGTAAGCGGCCGGCGAGCCGGCCAGCCGTGAGCCGAGAAAACAGGACACGCGAAAAAGTTCGGCCGTCTTGAGGTCGATGATGCGCCAGTAGTCCTCACGCGAGATGTCCGTCGAACCCCGACGCAGGGTTTGCACGATTTCGCCCGCGCACACCCGGCGGGTAGATTCAGCCACATGCAGGCAAACCTCAGTGGTCGGAAACTGCGCGGCCAAATGCAAGGCGTGGGAAAACAGCGCATCGCCCAGCAGCACAGCCGCAGTCGCGCCAAACTCACGCGCCGCGGTCCGGCGTTTGCGGCGCAGTTCCGCCTCATCCATGATGTCGTCGTGCACCAGTGTCGCCAGATGCACGAGCTCGACCACGGCGGCAGCCTTCACCAAATCCGGTGACGGCGCTTCGTCTCCGCGCCAGCCACTCAGGAAAACCAGTGCGGGGCGAATCCGTTTACCGGAGGTATCGATGCAGTAATCCGCCATGCTGCGGATTTCCGGCTCGAAACGCGCCACTTGATCGCGAAGAAAAATATCCAACGACGCCAGATGGGGCTGCAGACGGACAAAAACCTGCCCGAAGGCATGGACTGGCGGTTGCATGGCGGCTGGGCTGGACATCAGAAAGTCGAAAGTAGCCACGGCGGCCAAAATGGCTAATCAATAGTCGTAACGATAAGATGAACGACCACCCCCTGTTGCTTCTCCTCATGATCGGCGCCGGCGTTTACGTGGCGTATTTGTGGCGCAGCGATTGCCAAGCTGCGCAAGCCGGCCGACCCAATCCCGGAGCACTGCCCGGCACCGCGCCGGCGAGCCGACGTATGCTGATTCTCGCCGCCAGCGGCGCCCTGGCGTTGCTCGCACTGGAAACCTGGGGAGAAATCCGGCTGGGCATCGCCTCCGAGCAATCCCGCCTCACCCTGTTTTTCGCCCTCTATACCTTGAGTGCGGCGATCGTCGAGGAAGTGATATTTCGCGGATATCTGGTCATCCGCGGCCGCGGGACCGGCATGCGTTGGGTAGGCATCTTGGCGGCATCCGCCGTGTTTGCATTGTTGCACCCGTTTCTCTGGCAATGGGAGGAGGGCTTTCAATTAACCCTTGGCCTCAAGGGCTGGTTCAGCACCGGCATGATTTTCCTCGGCTCCCTTTGGTTTTATGCGGTGCGCTTCGCCGGCTGGAACCCCGCCCACTCGTTACTGCCCTGCTTCGTCGCCCACCTGACCAAGAACCTTGGCGTAATCGCCATAAAAGCCCAGCAGGGATTTATTGATGGTTGGTGGTAAGTTGCCCCGCGTGATCAGAAAAAAGGCCGCGCCCGAGGGCGCGGCCTTTTTCACGTCAAAACATCTGGTTACATACGCTTCGTGGGCTGCACGGCATGCGGCAAGAACGGATCCGATCCATCCCGATAGCCCGGCAGCTCATCCCGCCGCATTTGCATCTGGCGCACCGCACGGGAGTCGAAAATTTCCTCAATGGGAGCACCATCCGGGCTCACGGTTTTCGCCGTGATAAAGATGATCAAATTGCGCATAGTGTCGTTGGTGCTGTCCGACCGGAACAGGCGACCTAACACCGGAATGTCACCAAGCACAGGAACTCGGGTCTGCCCCTTGGTAACGCGGTTTTCTATCAGACCGCCGATACCCATGGTAAAACCGTCCTTGAGTGAAACCTGGGTCTTGGTCTTGCGGGTCACCACAATCGGAATCTGGGCACCGCCGAAGCTCGCCGATTCAGACGAGCTGCTGACTTCCGGCTCAACTGTAAGCTTGATGAAGCCTTGGGCGTTAACCTGCGGCGTAACCTTCAGAATGATACCCAAAGGCTTGTATTCGAAGCCGCTGACCTCATAGGTGCCCCGCTCCTGATTATAGGTGTAGTTGGGAATCGGGAATTCCTGGCCGATGTTGATGGTGGCTTCGGAGTTGTTGAGCGTCACCACCGTGGGATTGGAAACGAGCTTGGTGTCGTTGGTTGTCTTCAAGGCCGACAGAATCACGTTGAAGTCGGAGGCTGAGAATACCGCCGAAGCCAGCCGGTTCGTGCCACCGGTGTTGGTCAGACCGAACAGATTATTGACCGCATTGGAAGCCGTCGAGGAGAGGGTTGAGCCCAAGCTGTCGGTGACGGTGTTAGAGTTTGCCGTATTGGTGCCACTGTTAACTCCAGAAGTCGTGGTGGTCTGTGAGCTGGGTTGCGTGATATTCGTGGTGGTGTTGGATACGGGCGGTATGGCGGTAACCGTGGGAAGGTTGGTGATTGGATTGAATGTCAAAAGATCACCCACCGAGGTGGTCGTATCGGAAGTTGTAACTCCGCCAGTGTTGGTAGTGGTGGAACCGCTCGTGGTGCCTCCGGTAGTGCCTGTAGTGTTGCTGACACTGGTGCTGCTAGAACCGGTCGTGCCTTGGGTGGAAGAAGAACCCGAAGAACCGTCGCGGCCTGTGGTCCGGTTTTGCCCACGCTCGCGGTTCCACTCCTGATTCAAGCCACCGGCACCCACCTGCATGCCTGAGAGCGATGTCCAGTTGACACCGATGTTGCGCACGTCGGCATTGGTGACCTCGACAAATTTTGACTCAATCATCACCTGCGCGGTGGCCTTGTCGAGCTGCTCGATGATCGGGCGGATCTTGTTAATCTGCGTCGGGCGCTCGGTAATGATGAGGGCGTTGCTACGCACATCGACTCGAATGCCGCCACCGGGTGAATTGGCGAGCGGATCCAGCGCGGGCTTAAGTTCGCCAGCCGGGGCATAGTTGATGATGAACACCTCGGTCGAAAGAGGCTCGGCAGCAAGACTCTCATTGCTGACGATCTTGATGATGTTGCCCTCCTCAATGTAAGTGAAGCCAACGGGCGAGAGCGTCACTTGGAAAATCTGCCGCCAGGTGACATCGCGCAACTTGATGGAAGTGCGGCCCTGCAAGGTGTCGGGCACGACCAAGTTGATTTCGAAGAGGTCGGCGACATTACGCAGGATGTTGCGGATATCTTCATCAGGGAAGTCCACGGAGAGGGTGTCGGCACCGGCAGCACCTGCCGTCTTGGTCGCGCCCGTGACGACCGCATCCTCTTTGATAACAAAATCGGAAGATGGCGCAGGGACGGAGTCCACCGGGTCGGACTGACTCCAGGCGCTGGCGGGTATGAGCAGAGCAAGCACTGCGGAGGGGATGAGGGAGCGTGTTCTCATGGTTACTTTCCTGATTTGATTGGCCGGGTGATTTCCTCGCGGTTCAGGCGAAGGGTAAAGGTAGTGCGTCCGATGGCGGTAATATCCAAGTTGTATTCGACGCCTTCAAAGGCAATCGTGAGTCGGTCCCCGACTTTGAGTCTTTTTTGACCGAAGAGCAGGACAGCCTCACCGCCGATGATAACCGTGCCGGAAGGAGCCAGCCGCTCGGCCAGTGTTTCCAAGACACCGCGATCCCCTGTGGGGCGGATGGTGATGTTGGCGGCCTGCGCCGCCAAGGCAGCGGCCTGCTGCGCCCGGATTTCCTCGGGATCCGGCTGCTCAAAGGCCGGTGGATTGAATGGGGGGATAAGTGTCTCAGGCATGGCCGACAACTCGCGGGGTTGGAGCAGTTTGGTCGCGAGGGCCACAGAAGCGTTGCGTTTCTCCGGCGTTGCCAAGTCTGACCGCTGGGCCAGCGCGACAGCGGCAAAACTCAACAGGAGCCAAGACAAGAGGATGACCTTTTTGGCATTCATGGCTGGCCAAGCAGTTCAAGGTTAAGCGTAAGCCGGGCGGAATTGGGGCGCAGGAGGCTGGCGCCACCCGCATCGTCCGCCGGCACAAGATTAGCCGTCATCACACGGCAATAATGGCTCCCGCTTTCGAGGCGGCGAAGAAAATCAAAGACCTGCGGATAAGATCCTTGCACAGAAACGGAAAAGGTAACGGGAAACTTGGCGGCGTTGGCGGGTGCACGAGACTGTGTCACTTGACGCAGATCGAGAAGCTTGATCCCCGTATCCGCCTCCAAACGATAGAAATACTGCAGATTGTTGGCCAGCTGTCCGACCCGCACGAGCCGACTGGTGATCTCCTTGTTCGCCTCCGTCACCGCGGCGAGCTGCTCCGTCAGTTGGGCCGAATTTTTGATATTTTCCGCCAAACGCCGGCCCTCGGCGGACTTCGCCTCCAACGCGGCATTGGCCTCGGGCATGGCATCAAGCCGGAAATAGATCGCGCCCACCAAGAGCAGGGAAAGAACCACCACGCCGGTAACCAGGGGGTTCTTTTTCAGAAGCGCCAAGAGCTGTTCGTTGCTTATCGCCATGACGATTACTTTTTGGCCGGGGGTTTGAGCTTGAGAACGATTTCAATCGCCAGCCGACCGGTGCTGGGAACTCGGTTGATGTTTGTCAGTGCCACATCATCCAGCAGGGGGCCCAAAATCGCATCGCCGCGCAGCTGGTCCACATACTGCGAGGCATAACCGCTGGCCATGTCGGGTGAGCCACGGACTGTCGCACGTAAGTTGATTGTGTTCTCCCTCAGGTCAAAAGCATCGAGTGCGATGTTGGCCGGCAATGTCTGGCCGACCCGCAGGACAAGGTTCGAAACCACGGGACGGACCGACAGGAACGTGGTAACCTCCGCGATCTTGGCCTCCTCGGCCTGAAACTGCTTGAACTGGGTCACCGCTTGATTGCTGGCGGGCCTGTCCCGGGCAATTTGCGCATCCCAATCCGCCACCTGAGCATTAATGGAATGCAGTTGGAGCTCCTGCACAGCAAAGTATACCAACAACACCAATGCGACCGTTATGGCACCGCCATTGATGAAAAAGCTGGTGCGCACCGCCTTGGTGTCCGGCAACTGCTCATAGTTGCGGAAATTGGGATGCCATGCTGGCATCCGGTTGGCCGCGGCCGCGTCAGTCTTTTTTTTCAGCAGGGACAGCATTGGCAGCTGGGGTTGTGGGATCGTGGCGCGCCATCAGACCAAGCAGGCCAAACCAGCGCGGTTCAAGAACAGCCTTGGCGGAATCGGCCACGGTTATTTGGCGGGCGGTTAGCCATGGCTGCAAATCGGCCTTGAGAGTGGCTATGCCCAGACCGCTGGCTATAGCCTGCGTTAACCAAGCCAGTTTGGGAGAGAGCAGACCCGTGAATAGCAGCCCAACGGACTGGCCGGTCTGGACTTCATAAAAGCCAATCGAAGACTGGAGCTCCTTGAGCAATTTTTTTATCAAAGACTGCCCCATCCCGGTAAAGTCAAAGGTATTGGAATAGAATAATTTACGGGCAGACTCTTCGTCTTTTAGGCCAAGCTCCTTTTGGACGACAGGAATCATGGATTCCAAACCCTGGGGAATCGGGCGAGTCGCTTCTACGCCTTCCGCACTTACAATATAGGAGTTGGTGGTATCAGCCTCAATTTCCAAAACCAGCGTCGGCGTCTTGGTATTCGAGAAGTTAAGGTAGCTGACCAATGCACCTAGAGTGGAAATGGAAGCCAGTTCCAAGCGCTCTGGATAAATTCCGACCTCCAAAAGGGAGTTTTGGGCAACAACTACTTCTTCCGCTTGCAAGCCCGCAAAAACAACTTCTTTGCCCGCAGATGGCTTCGCGGGATCATAATCCGCGCCATCGGCCGCATTTAGAATCACTGTGACACATTTTTCCGGTTCGAGCCGAAATTGCTGGGTGAGCACTTCGGTAAAGTAATTTGGATCCTTTAACTTTTTGGGATCCAGAGTGGCTTTGCGAATAAAGCGTTCGGGAGTGTAGACCCCACAGCTGGCATGAAGATAACCGGTTGAAGACTTTTTGGGCTGCAACTGCTTAATCGCATCGAGCAATGCGGCTTGGTCGCTCAAAGGGCACTCCCTGACTTCCTCAATGACCATCGGCGCCACCGGCGATGACGTGCGGGCCAAAAGATAACCGTAGTCTGTCTTTTCGACGAAATACCCTTTCGGCTTTGCGGAAAAAAGCATGCTTCAGTCGGTGGTAGTCAGGCGATTGATGGGGTCGGCACCGATGGAAACGGGAAAATAATTCGTCGTTAGCAGGTGTCGGTCGAAATGAGGAATGATGATTTGCTGGATAATCTACCTTATTACAAGGCAAAATGTAGGCACTAGTCCCTAGCTTTGCGGCATTTACCTTAATTTTATGCCCAGACAGCCATCTTTTGGCCAGCAACGACAAAAAACCCGCCGCTGAAGCGGCGGGTTTTGCAAAATGAAAGGATGAAGAGGTTGCCTGGAGGCAGTTTTACTTCTGCCACGTGCGCTTCTTGTGCCGATTGGCCTTAAGGCGCTTGCGGCGCTTGTGCTTCGACATTTTCAGACGACGTTTCTTTTTCAGATTACCCATGATGATGAAATTGAACCGGAGAACGTGCGGAACTGTGTTTTCGGTGTAAAGCACGAAGTTGCCGCCATCTTCAGACTCAGGCCGGAGGGATTTCCAGCCGCTGGCGCGACCGGGTCATAACCAGGAAACACGTCACTATTGCCTCCGGCAGCCCCAGCAGCCGGGCGGCCGCCGCCCGATAGAGATTTAGCTGTGGGGCATGCCGGTCCGCAGCCGCTGCGGCAGCTTCCTCGGTCTTAAAATCGTAAACCGTCGCTGAAACCGGCCGGCCGGCACTATCGTGGCGCACCACCACGCGGTCGAATATCCCCGTGACCCAAGCGCCGGCCATCACCGCCTCAAAGGCGCGCTCCTGCCAGACTTCGCCCTTTTCCGGTCGCCAAATCCCGGCAAGCGCCGGTGCCTCCAGACAGGCCAGCACCTCAGCCCCGGCTTCGCCTTGCGCCACCAACCGTTTTCGCAACGGCTCCGGCACGGCTCCATCAAGCCATGTCACCTCAGCAAACAAATCATGAACCTGCCGGCCAAACTCCCGCGCCGCTCCCGCCGCCTCCTTGGCAAACAACGCCTCGGCGGCAACCACCCCGCTCCAGCCCTCGCTGGGCCGGCGCGCCTCCAGCCGGCGAAAGGTCCTCACCCTAGGGCCATCGAGCCGACTCACCACCTTGGGCTTTGGCATGGGCCGTGGTGCCGCAAGCTTTGCGGGCCAATCCGCATCACCTTCTGTCCAAGCGCCGACAAATATTCCCCGACCCAACTTCACCTCCCCGCGATCATCACCCAAGGTTTCGGTCAACCATCGCGTGAAGTTCCGCGAACGGGAGTCCCCCGGCGGTTCGATGATCAGATAAAGCCCGCGCCGCGCCCGCGTCATCGCGACATAAAGAAGCGAAAGTTTTTCATAGCACGCCAAGGCTCCGGCCTCGCGCAGGTGGTCTGCCAGCACGGCATCGCGCTCCGCCATATCTTTGGCCGGCATATCCAGCACCCAGCGGACGGCATGATCTTCATCACGTTGCACCGCCAGCCCGCGGCGGGGCTGATCGAGCCTCTGCCCTTCCAGATCGGGCAGGATGACGACGTCAAATCCCAGTCCCTTGGACTTGTGAATCGTCATCACCCGCACAACCGCCGCCGAATCCGGCTCGCGCAGCGTGTAACCCGTCATGAAGCCCACAAACTCCGCGACGTCGCGGCTCCCGCCGGCATCAAACTCCGCGGCCGCCGCCAAAAGTTGTCGCAGGCGTTGCCGCGTGAATGCATCCGGCGGGGTCAAACGCATCAGCCGGCTGCACCAATCGCCCAGCGTCGCTTCAAACCCGTCACACGCAATCTGCTCCAGCACCCGGCAGGTGAGCGCCTCGGGTGTGGTGATATCCGCGGTAGCGAGCACATGCCCCAACGGGGACATCCGCACGTGCATCCAGGCCAGTGAATCGCCGGGATGCGCGGCCGCCTGCACCATGGCCAGCAACGCCGCCCCCGCAGGATTGTCCGTGCATACATGCAGATCCGCCTCCGCCATGGCGGCGATGCCGCCCTCACGGCGCAGGTAATCGGCCAACTCCGCCGCCGTCTCGTTTTTTTGCACCAACACCGCCACGGTAAAGTCCGGTCGCGGTGCAGGCATTTCCCGCAACAATCTCAAGGTCGTCGCAAACCGTTCCGCCTCATCCTCCGCCAGCAGCAGCGCCGCCTGCCCCCCCAGTTCCGGCCGGGCCGATGCATGCGGTCGCCATTCGCGATTCCAAGCCTGCGCCGCCCCGTCGGGAAACAGCTCCTCCAGCAATTCCGCCGCCCCAAAGACGGTGTTGACCATCGTGATGACCGGCGGCCCCGAGCGCCACGAGAGATCAAGGTGACCTTCCGCGATCGTGCCCGGCTTTGCGTCGTTGTAATGGTTGAAAATCTCGCGAAAAAGCCGCGGATCGCCGTCGCGCCAAGCATAGATCGCCTGCTTCACGTCGCCGACGTAGAAAAAGCTGCGGCGACCCGCCGGATCCTGCACCGCCTCGTCGATCAGGTTCTTAAGCACCGACCACTGGCCGAAACTCGTGTCCTGAAATTCATCGAGCAGCCAATGGTCGGTCGCCGCATCGAGCCGGTAGTCGATCAGCATGCGGCCCTCCCCGTCCGCCAACGTCGATAGCCGGCGGCCGCCCGCCGCATCGGGCTGCAGCAACCTTTGCACATCGGCAAAAGTCAGCCGGCCCGCGCGCCGCACACTCTGGTGATAAACTTCCTCGTAGGCGGAGATGACCGCATGGAGTCCGCGGGTCATTTCAATCCGGCGCGTCAGCTCCGCCCGCATCACGCCCCGCGCCACCGCCAGCAAGGCCTCGCGCAATGGCGCCGCCGGCTCCACCTTCTTGCTCGCCATCGTCACCACTGCCATGTCGGGCAGGGCTTTCAGCACGTTTTTCAACTCGGTGCCCATCTCCGCACCCGGCGCCCAGGTCCCCAGCGTGAGGCACAACCGCTCCCACCACTCGCGGCGGCGCTCATCCCACGTCGCGGTCGCGATCGCCTCCCGCAAGCGGGCCGTCGCTTCGCCCAGCCCGCCCTTTCCGGAAAACCAATCGGATCCGGCCGGCCAGATCCGGCCGGGATTGCCCCAGAGTTCCGCTTCCGGCGCCTCGAGGAAAACTTCCTGATGATCGCGAAGAAACTGCGTGAGTTTGTCCGCCAAGCGTTTCTCTTCCCGGCCGAAGGTCGCCTGCTTGAAGGCCTCGATAAACTCCGTCTGGGCGTCGGTCAGCCGGCCGCTGCGGGCGAAAATCCGCCGCAGTGCACGGCCTTGCGCCAGTTGCACGGCGTGCACCTCGATCAGTTCGAACTCGCCTGCCAGCCCCAGCTCGAACGGAAAGTTCTTCGCGATGCGCGCAAAAAAACCGTCGAACGTGCCGAGCTTCAGTCGGGGCATGGCTTCCAACACGGTGCGCAGCAGCGCCAGGAACTCCGCCGGACCCGCGGTCGGCACGGCGATTTCCTCCGCCAGACTGGCCGCTGCACCCGGGTCGGCCGCGGCCCGGGCCAGCTTGTGCAAGACCGCGTCGAAAAACTCGCCTGCCGCCTTGCGCGTAAACGTCAGCGCCACGATCCGCTCGGGTGCCGCGCCCAGGGCCAGCAGCCGCACCAGCCGGTTGGTCAGCGCGTAGGTTTTGCCCGAGCCCGCCGAGGCGAGAATCATCTCGTGGCCGATCTTCATGTGAGCGCCTCCGCTTCCACGCTGGCCGCGACGCCGCGCTGAAACAGCGGGGCATAGTCGTCATATTCCGCCTCGCGGCCGGAAAGTTCGCGCGGCGGCCAGAATTCGCGGCGCTCAATCGCCGCCGCCACCGCCTGCGCGCACCGCCAAGCGGCCGCCGCCAGTTCCGGCGTGTAGCCGGCCCAGCACGCGATCTCCGTCTCCGCGGCGGCCTTCGGCAGGTTGAAATAACCGCAGGTCACGGCCGCCCCGGGAAAGTGGCCGGCCGCCACCCGCTCATAAAGCGGGAGCTGCAGATCCTGCCATACCCGCGTCCGTCCGTTCTCCGTCCAGCCGGCCCAGTCGGGCCACTCCTCGCCCACCCGCGGCGCGCGCAGGTGCGCTTGAACCGGATTCACCGGCTTGTCCGACGTCTTGTAATCGAGCACCCGGATCGCACCGGTGGTCTCATGCCAGTCGATGCGGTCGATCTTGCCCACGACCGTCAGCCCGCCGACGACGGTCTCAAATTTCCACTCCACGCGCTCGATCACCCAGCCCTCCGCCCGCAGCCGCGCCTGTTGCTCCGCGGCAAAGCCCAGCCGCTGCCGCGCGGACTCAACCTGCACCAGCAAGGGCAAGGAAAGTTCGCGGCCAAACTGGCGCGTCACCGCCCGGTCGAGCGACTCCAGCAGAAACTCGCGCAATTGTTTTCCATCGGTGCAGTCGCGCAGCGCCGGCTCCACGCCCATCGCTTCCAGCGCCCCGTGGCAGAGCGTGCCGAAATCCATCGCATCGAGCTCAACCTTCGCGGCGTCCACCGCCTCCATGCGCAGGCCCCGGGAAAGGTAAAAGCGAAACGGGCAGTCCAGCCATGCGCGCAACGCCGTCACCGCCAGCCGGGACGGCAGCTCCACCCGCGGCGGCCGCAGTTTCCACGCGCGCGTCCAGGCCAGGTTCTCGCCGGCCGACGGCAATTCGCGGAATAGATGCCGCACGCGCCCCGGCAGATCCGCGTCGGCGCAACGCAGGAGCAGCCGGGATGGTCGCAACGGCTCACCATCGGCGGAGACCCGGCCCAAGAGCAGCTCCAGCCGCCCGCCCTCCCGCCGCGACGCCGCCAAGGCGTGCAGATAATACGCATCGGTCGCCAACCGCATCGCGTTGGTCTTGAGCCCGAGCCGCACCCGCAGGCTCTCCGGCAAAAACGGATCGCTGGTCACGGTCGATGGCACGCAGCCTTCGTTGAAGCCGGCGACGACCAGATGCGGCGCCTCCTCCCAGATCAATTCCAGCCAGCCCTGCATTTCCAGCGCACCGGCCGGCTTCTCCGGGAACACCCGCGCGGAGCCGTAAAGCCGCAGCGCGGTTTCCCACGCCTCGGCCGGCCTCAATCCCGAAAACCGCTCCGCCGCCCGGGCCACCGCGCGGACCGTCTCTCCCCACGTCTCGGCCGCCGCGACGAGATCGGCCTCGGCCGGATTTGCCGGATCAAAGCTGCGGCCGGCAAAAATCTCCCTGAGCACCGCCATCACGTCTTCCGGAAAACTGCCCCGCCGCAAACGGTCGTGCCAACCGGCGATCACCGTCAACTCATCCCCGCCCCGCCAGTGTCGGCGCAACGCCGGCAGATCGGCCGGCAGATGTTGGGTCAGCACCCGGTCCAGCTCCGCCAAAAACTTGGCGGCCGAAAACGCCGCGCCCTCCCGGTTTCGCAAAGCCTGCATCACGTCGGGCTGCCGCGCCAACCCGGCCACCACGACCGCCGAATCATCACCGGCTAGTTCCGCCAAGGCACCCAGCAATTGATCCAGCCGGTCGCCGTGCCGGGTGCGGCCTTCGGGATTGTAGCCCTCCAGACCTTCACGGCGCAGCCCGCTTTCCAACGGTGAGAACACCGCCGGATCCACGACGCCCACCGCCAGCATTCCCTCCTCCTTGGCATATTCCTTCGCCCAACCCACGAGCCGCGCAGCCTGCGCCGCGGGATCCGCACAGAGTTCAACCTGCCGTTCGAACTCGGCGGCCAACAATTCCCGCTTTCCCCAGCTATCCGGCTCCGGACGACCCCAGCCGTCGAAGGCCGCCGCTTCCTCCTCCGGTGCAAACACCACCACCTCGACCGGCACTTGCTCGGCATACCGCGCCAACAGGACAAGCGCTATCGGCCGCGGATCGGGCGTCGCCAGCAGCACAATGCGCCGCACACCTGCGGGCAGCTCTGCTTGGCGCAACTGCTCCAGCCGCGCCTGCCCGCTCGCCCGCAAACCGCCGGTTTCCAAGGCGGCCATTTGGCGGCGCTCCAATTCCGCCAGTTGCCGCCAGCGTTCCAACTCGGGAAAATCCGGCCCGACGCGCGCCGGCACGTCCCCAAGCCGCAGCCCAATCTCCGCCAGCAAGTCCTGCAGCCGCACAAACTCCGCGGCCAGCCCCAGCGCCCAGGCATGGCTGCGCTCCGGCGGGTCCACGGGAAACACCGCCCGGCACCCGTCCAAATCCGCCGCGCGGAAAACCTGCACCCACGCCAGTTGCGCTTCCAAACGTGTGGCCTCGTCCTGCACTGCCACGCTCTCGACCACCAAGGTCTCCAACGTCAGCACCCGGGGCGGAAACACCGCTTGGCCGCGGTCCGCAGCGAATACCGCCAGCGCCTCGCGCAGCCGCCGTCCCGCTTGGCGAGTAGGCACCAGCACAAGCGTGCCCGAAAGATCGAGCGCCCCGTCCCCGCGCCAATCCGCCGCGAGCAGCGCCACCGCCTGCGGCAGCAACGGCCGGTCCCACGACAGGAAACGGCGGCGGATGCTGGGGGGCGACGGGATCATGCGAGCGGACAATCGTTAGGCGGGACGGCTGATTAGAAGAAGCCAATATTACCCGCCCGCATGGGACAACCGCGGTCCCATGCCTCTGGAAAAACAAAAAGCCCCGCGGCCGGTCGGGCCTGCGGGGCTAAAATCAACCAAATGACAGACGCTTACTTCTTCGCGAAAACGTGCTTCGCAACCTGCGCCTTGGCGCGGTTTGCCGCATTGCGATGCACGACGCCGGACTTCACCGCTTTGTCCACGGCGGAGGTGTAGGCGGAGCCCGCCGCCTTCTTGGCCGCTTCGTCGCTACCCTTGAGGGCGGCTTCGAGCTTGCGGTGGAGCGTCTTGAGGCGGGTCTTGGTCGCCTTGTTGCGGTCGGTCAGGCGCACAGTTTTGCGTGCGGCTTTGATGGCGGATTTGGTGTTGGCCATGGTCGGATAAAGATTGGTAGCCGGCCAAAGACTCATCCCGCCGCCGGAGAGTCAATGGTTTTTTGCCGCCCCCCGCCCCGGGCAGCTTTGGCTTTGCAGGCCACGGGCGCACGGGTATGCTTTCCTCCCCGCTCCCAATGCCGCTCCGGAACCGCTTCAATTTGCTGCTGATCGCCCTATGCCTCGTGCTCGCCGCTGGGCTTGTCCGGCTGAGGATTTACGAAAACCGCGAATTCCGGGAAATGCTCGGCCAAGCCAAGCAGCAACGGCTTGAACTGCTGGACCGACTCATCGCACTGCGCGGGCTGTCCCTGAAGCAATTCGCCGATGACTATTCGCTTTGGGACGAGACCGTGGCGTTCCTCGCGCAGGACCAGCCGGATCCGACATGGTCCGCGGTAAACTTGGAGCCCAGCCTGGGGAACTTCGACGTCCAGATCGCGTGGGTGCTGAAGCCCGATGGCTCCCTGTTTCATCGGGTCGGCCCGGAACCCGGAGCAGCCGACCCGCTGCCCCCGCCCCTTGCCGAGCCGGCCATGTTGGAGCTATTGCGGCGCGAAAAGCGCCTTCATTTTTACCTGCAATCCCAAGGGACCGTCATCGAGGTCTGCGGCGCGGTCGTCACCGCCTCCGACGACACGGACCGCCTGCGGCCCGCCGCGGGGTTCATCTTTGCCGGCCGGATCTGGGGCGCGGACCATCTGGCCGAGCTAGGCGCACTCACCAATGCCCGGCCTAGCTTGTCGCTGGATCTGCATGTTCACCCCGATGCATCGCCGCGCCACGAGCCCAACATTCACCTGCATCACCTGTTGCAGGACTGGCGTGGTGAACCGCTCGCCGTCCTGCAGGTTGATTACGACATCTCCGAGGTGATCCATCTGAGCGAACTCGACGCATGGGAATCGGTCATCTTCTTTTTTTACGGCGCACTCGCGATTGTGCTCGTGGTGTTTTTCACGCGCCGCTGGGTCCTGCAGCCGCTGGACCGCATCAGCACAGGCTTGAGCAGCGGCGATCTGACGGCAGTCCAACCGCTGCTCGGGCAAAACTCCGAACTCGGCCGCGTCGCCCGCCTGATGCAACGCGCGGCCCAGGACCGGCAGGCCTTGCAAGCCACCATTGAAGAGCGGGCCCGGCTGGGCCGCGACCTGCATGACGGGGTCATCCAGACCCTCTACGCTTCGGGCATGAACCTCGCGAGCGCCCGGGCCATGCTGGCGCAAGACCCGGTCGCCTCGGCCGAACTGCTGGAGCAGACCCGCAATGAGCTTAACGCGATCATCCGCGACATGCGGAACTTCATCACCCGGCTTGAACCGGTGGGCAGCGAACAGGAAACCTTCGCCGCCGCCCTGCACAACCTGTCGGAATTCATGCAGGCCGTGCAACCGGCCCGCTACCAAATCTCCATTGATGAGCCCCTCGCCGCCGGCCTGCCCATGGATACCCGCACCCAACTGCTTCATGTGGCCCGCGAGGCGGTGAGCAACGCCCTGCGCCACGGCGCGGCCACCGAGGTGCGGATCACGCTCATCCGCCGCGGCCCGCAGATCGAGTTTGCCATCGCGGACAACGGCCGTGGTTTTGACCCTGCCTCGGCCTCACCCATCGGTCGCGGGCTGGATAATCTCGCCGAACGCGCCCGCGAGCTGTCAGGATCACTCGAAATCCAGTCACAACCCGGGCAGGGCACTGCCCTCACCCTCAGATTTACACCGACCCCATGACCGCCGCCACTTCCGCCATCCGTGTCCTGCTTGTAGACGACAGCGCCCTCGTCCGTCGCGGCGTGCGCTCCGTCATTTCTTCCCATTGCAAAGACGGCTCCATCCAGGTGGTCGGCGACGCGGCCACCGCAGCCGAAGCGCTGGGCGAGGCCCGCCGTTTGCGGCCGGATGTAATGCTCCTCGATATCCGTCTGCCCGACGGCTCCGGCTTGGAAGTTTGTCGGCAGATTTTGCGCGATCTGCCCGCCACCCGCGTGCTCGTGCTCACCTCTTTCGCCGACGACAGCCTCGTCTATAACGCCGTCATTGCCGGAGCTCACGGCTACCTGATGAAGGAGATCGATCCCGCAGGCCTGTTGGAAGCCATCACCAACGCCGCCGCCGGCAAATCCGTGCTCACCCCTGATGTCACCAACCGGATCCTTCGCCTGATTCGCGACGAACCGGGTGAAGGTGCAGGCGACCTCAGCCTTTTATCCGCCCAGGAAAAGCGTGTCCTCGCGTTGGTCAGCCAAGGCCTCACCAACAAGGAAGTCGGCGAAAAGATGAACCTGAGTGAGAACACCGTGAAGAACTACCTGGTGAACGTGTTCGAAAAACTTCGCGTCAAGCGCCGCTCGCAAGCCGCTGCCATCTACGCCCAAGCCAGTAAAGAAACCATCGGGTAGGTATATACGGGCCTATCTGCTAGGGCCTAATATTACCGCAAAAGCCCTAGCTCGAATGCCTGTAAACGGTTATTCTGAACGGGTTGATCCTTCTTCTGCCCAGCACTGCCGAGGCGCGAGCCTGTTGTAATTCCGACTCCGTCAAAGCTCACGGAAGGTCCGCTTCACCATGAGCATCCGGTTTCGCTTCGCGCTGCTTTTTGGCTCCCTTTTGCTCGGCTTCGCGAGCGCGCTGCTGCTCCAACAGTGGCTGGAGCTGCGTGAGCAACAGCGCACCGGACCTTGGTTGCAGGCCCAGCAAAGCCGGCTGCTGGATCATTGGCTGAAAACCACGGCGGAGACATTGGAGCGCTACACGGCGGAATCCGTCGCCGGACTGGCCGCGGTGGAAGATGAGGCCACCTCCGCTTGGTCGCTCGGCGATCCGGCCGAGGCTGGGATCGCGGCGGTTTGGGTGCTGCGGCCCAACGGCTCGCCCATCCGCACCGTAGCCGCGCCCGGCCTCGTGCGACCGCCGCTGGAACCCGAGACCATTGCGGCTTGGAACGAATCACCGCCGCCCGATCGCTTCTTTGCCGAATCGGAAGCCGGCCTGCTGGAGCTCCATGTCCAGCCTCTCACCCCTACCAGCCCGGTTGCCGGCTGGGTCATCGCCGCCCGCCAGTGGAGTGAGGGCCACTTGCGGTTGCTCTCGCATCTTGCAGAAGGCACCGTGCAACTCCTGCCGGATGGCACGGCCAAAGCAACGCCGGGGATCCTGCGAACGCTGGACGACTGGCAGGGCCGGCCGCTGCGACTCCTGCAGTTCACACCGCCGGACGCCGCCGAGCCGGGCCTCTGGTGGCGCATCTCACCCCACCTGCCGCTTTTTTTCGCCTTTGGCTTGCTGCTGATCGCGGCCTTGGGCTTGAGCTTGCGCGTCTGGGTGCTTGGCCCGCTCGGGCAAATTGATGCAAGTCTGGCCCGCAACGATTCCCGCCCCATTCTGGCTCTGCGCGAGGACAAGGCTGAATTCGGCCGCGTGGCCCGGCTGCTGGAGGAAGCACACGCCCAACGGGACCAACTGCGGCAGGAGGTGGAAAGGCGGCGGCAGACCGAGAGCGCCTTGCTGGCCAGTGAAGACCAGTTGCGGCGTTCCCTCGATGAACGCATCCGGCTGGGCCGCGACCTGCATGACGGCGTCATCCAATCGCTCTACGCCACCGGCATGGGTCTCGCCGGTATCCGCGCCTTGTTGCAGCCCGATCAGTTGGAAGCCGCGGCGCGCCTCGATCAAAGCCGCGCCGCGCTCAACGCCACGATCCACGACGTGCGCAATTTCATCGTGGGCCTTGAGCCCGAGGCCCTGCGCCAGCAGACGTTTGCCCAAGCCGTGGAATCCCTGCTCGGCCAGATGCAGGAGCTGCGCCCGGCCAAATGCAGTTGCGAGATCGATGCGGCGCTCGCCGCGCAACTGACCCTCAGCCAGCGCGCCAACCTCCTGCAAATCACCGCCGAAGCCGTGAGCAACGCCCTGCGCCACGGCGAGGCCTCGCAAGTTGACGTGAGCCTTCGCGCCGCCCCGGACGGCGGGATGATCTATGCCATCGGCGATGATGGCCGCGGATTTGACCCGGCCCGGGAAGCCGGTGGTCACGGTCGCACCAACCTCGCCCAGCGCGCCCGCGAGCTCGGCGCCGAACTCACCACCGATTCCAAGCCGGGCCGCGGCACCCGCCTGCAATTCGTCTTTCGTCCCATTCCGAAGTCATGAAGCCAACCCCAGATCCAGCCATCCGCATCCTGATTGTCGAGGACAGCGCCCTCGTCCGGCATGGGCTGCGCACGGTGCTCACCGTGCCCACCGAGCCATCGTTTGTTGTCGTGGGCGAGGCCGACTCCAACGCCGCCGCCATCACCGCCTGCGACCGGCTCAAGCCCGATGTCGTCCTGCTCGACATCCGCCTGCCCGACGGCCCGGGATTCGACGCCTGCCGCGAAATCCTCCGGCATCACCCGGCCACGCGGATCATCATCCTCACCTCGCACTCCACCGACCGCTACGTCTATGAAGCGGTGGCGGCCGGGGCCCATGGCTACCTGATGAAGGAGGTCGATCCCGCCGGCCTCGTGCAGGCCGTCAAGGATGTTGCCGCCGGCCAGTCGATCCTCGCGCCGGATGTCACCGACCGCGTGCTCAAGCTCATCCGGACCGGCAACGGAGCCAATGATCCGTCCGACGAACTTTCGTCGCTCTCCCAGCAGGAGCATCGCGTGCTGGCCCTTGTCGCGGAAGGGCTGACCAACAAGCAGGTCGGCGAAAAGCTGCAGCTCAGCGAAAACACGGTGAAAAACTACCTCATCAATGTTTTCGAAAAGCTGCACGTGAAACGCCGCGCCCAAGCCGCCGCCCTCTTCGTCCAGCGCACCGGCTCGCCCCGGGAAAACGGGCCGGCCGCCGGCTTCACCCTCGTCGAGGTCATGGTCGCGGCGTTCGTGCTCGCCTTTGGCATCGTCACGGCAATCACCACCCTGCAACGCGGCCTGCAGGCCGTGGATACCGCGCGCAATTACAGCTACGCGGGCCAGTTGATGCAGAGCGAACTGGAAAGCCTCCGGCTCCGCAACTGGTCCCAGCTTGAAGCCCTGCAGGCGGCGGGCCCGGCCACGGTCGCCGTCGATCCGGCCGCCAGCTCCGCCCGCACCACCTTCACCTGCAGCCGCACCATCCGGACAGTGAAGCCGGACATGAAGGAAATCATGCTCATCTCCACCTGGCGCGGCCACGACGGCCGCACCCACACCACGCGGCTGATGACCCGCTACGCCAAACATGGCCTGTATGACTATTTCTACACCGCCCGCTGACCGCGCCACCCAGCGCAGCCGGCGCGGCTTCACCCTCGCCGAGGTGATGATCGCAGCCGCGCTCTCGACCGTGATTCTGGCCGGGGTGATGAGCGCGTTTCTGTTCATCGGCCGCACGGGCTTTGGTCTGGGCAGCTACAGTGAAATGGAAACCCAGGTCCGCCGGGCTCTCGACCAATTCGCCTCCGATGCCCGTATGGCCCAGGGCATCCGCTGGCATGACCCGCAGCGCATCACGCTTTATCTGCCGACGGCCGGCGCAGGTTTGCAGCCGGTGACCTACGGCTTTCAAGCGGATGCGGCTGGCTCCGGCGGATTTTACCAACAACCCGGCGAGCCCGATTCCGGTTTGACCCGGCGGGTGCTCGTGCCGCAGGTCGCGGCCGATTTTTCCTTCCAGCGCTACAAACTCGGCCGCACCGGCACGATTGGGGATCCGGCCGCCAATGATCTCGAGACCAAGCTGGTCCAGATCACATTTCGCGCCGTCCGGCGCGGCGTCACCACTGCCGAGGCCAGCCAATCGGCCTTCTCCGCCCGCTATATCCTGCGCAACAAAAAGGTTGCCCACTGATGCCGCCAATCCCCGATCTTCCTCACTCCTCCCGGCGGGCCCGGGCAAATGCCCAGCGCGGTGCGGTGCTCATCGTCGCGCTGATGCTCATGGCCATCATCGCGCTGATGCTCGGCAGCTATCTCAGCCTCAGCCTCAATTCCACGCGGCAGGCCCAGCGCAGCTTCTACGGTATCGCCGCCCTCAATCTTGTCGAGGCCGGGGTCGAGGAAGCGGTCTGGTCCTTCAACCGGGCTACCGGCGGTCAGGCCGATGCCTGGACCGGCTGGTCGGACAACGGCGTCTCGGCTTGGCGGAAATTCAGCGGCTTTGATTTCACCAAAAACACCGCCGGCTCGGTGCAGGTTTATACCACCCATCAGAAGCCCGGCGCCGGCGCCCAGCCGCGGATTTTGGCCCTGGCCTCGGTCAATCCGCCGGATGGCGCGCCGGTGACCCGGATGATCGAGGTCACCTTGCGGCGGCGCTCGTTTTTTGCCGGCGGCCTGGTCGCCAAAAATACCGTCTCTTTCAGCGGCACCAATGCCAGTGTGGACAGTTGGGATTCCGACCCCGACGACGATCCCACCACCCCCGCGGTGCCCTATTCGGCCGGGGTCCGGCGCGCTGGTGGCAGTGTCGCCAGCGGCTCGGTGGAGAATCACGCGGTGCTGCTGAACCACGCCAACATCTGGGGCCATGTAGCCACGGGCGGCGGCGAACCTCAGGTCGGCACGCATGGATCGATCCGGGGACCAGACACACCTGCAGATATGCGAATCGATCCCCGGCGCGTAGCCACCGATTTCAACGCCGACTTCCCCCCGGTCTTCAACCCCGAGCACGGCACCCACTTGCTCACCGTGGGCGACACCTTGGGCACCGTCGGCGAGGCCACGGCTTGGCGCACCGCCGGCATCAGCCTGAGCGGCAACAAGACCCTCACCATCCTCGGCCAAGTCACCCTGGTGCTCACCGCCGGACCCGGGATGAGCGCACTCGATGTGACCGGCAACGCCACCATTCTCATTCCCGCTGGTTCCAGTCTTGCGCTCTTCACCGAGGGCAACGTCAAGATCGCCGGCAAGGGCATTGGCAATGCCAACGCCCGGCCCTCTTCGTTCAAACTCTTCGGCACCAGCCAGAGCCAAGGAGGCCAGGACATTCAAGTCGCAGGCAACGGCGCCTTGAAAGGCGTCGTTTACGCCCCCAACGGTCACGTAAAAATCAACGGCAACGGCGACGTGATGGGCGCGGTGGTGGCCGATACCATCACCTTGGTCGGCAATGCCGATTTTCACTACGACGAGTCCCTGGCGCGCTCCGGCGACAACACCCCCTTTGGCATTGTGAAGTGGCGGGAGATCACCAGCGCCGCCGAGCGCGACCTTTATCTGCCGGTTTTCAAGGGCTGGTAAACCTCACCGGCCCCGGCCGTCAGGCCTTATCAGGCCTACTGGCCATGGGCCTGAAATGCGGGCCCGTAAGCCTCTAACCCTCTGCCTCGGGTTTCTGTCATGCTGACCTCATGCCCGCCCCCGCCCGCTCCCTCCGCCGTGCCGATGGCTTCACCATCATCGAAGTCGCGATGGCCTCCTTCATCCTGGCCTTCGGCATCGCCACCTCGATCATCGTGATGCAGTCCGGCTTCAAGCAGATCGATGTCGCCCGCGGCACCACACTCGCCTCCCAGATCATCCAGAGCGAGATCGAGCGCACCCGGCTGATGAGCTGGACCATGGTCAACGCCCTGCCGGCCACGCACACTTTCGACGGCACCGAATACTTCAGCGACAGCGTCGCGGCGGAAAAATACGAGGTCACCCGCCTGGTGGCCAACGACGGCGGCCGGGCGGATGTGAAGAACATCACCGTGCGCGTGCGCTGGCAGACCTACGACGGCCGCTGGCAGCAGCGCTCGTTCTCCGCGATTTATGCCCACAACGGACTTTATGACTACTATTACACTCTCGCCCGCCCGTAAGTCCGGCCGTCGCCGCGGCTTCACCCTGGTGGAGGTCCTCATCGGGGCCACCCTCTCGTCGTTCATCTTGGCCGGGGTGCTTTCCACCTTTCTTTTCCTCGGCCGCAGCGGGGCCAACATGCAGAGCTACTCGGACATGGAGTCCGAGGCCCGGCGCGGCCTCGAGCTGTTCGCCCAGGACGTGCGGCAGGCCAGTGCCATCACCTGGAACAGCGAGACCTCCATCACCCTCACGGTCAACGCCACCGCCATCACCTATTCCTACGACAGCGCCCAGCGGGTGTTTTTCCGCAACGGCTTCCGGCTCATCAACGGCGTGACCGCCGGCACCTTTTCTTTCCGCGCCTTCAACGTTGCCGGTGTAGAGATGCCAGTCGCCAATGCCGGCCAGCGCACAATCGCCAATGCCAGCACCAAACAGCTGCAGCTTTCCCTGCAGGCTTCGCGCTTCAACACCACCGTGGTCGCCGCCACCAATACCGTGCTCTCCGCCCGGTTCATCCTTCGCAACAAACACGTCACCGCCTGAGCGGTTCCTCCCATGCAAAAGTCCCCTTTCTCCGCCGCCGCCCGTCAGCAGGGTTCCGTGCTCATCGTGGCCATGATCTTCTCGGCCATCATCGGCATTTCCCTCGTCAGCTACATGCAGCTGGGGCAAACCAGCCTCAAAATCTCCAACAACGCCCTCTACAACAACGCCGCGATGAATCTGGCCGAGAACGGCCTGGAAGAGGCCATGCATGCCATCAACAAGCGGATTTCCGACCCCAGTTACAGTTGGTCCAGCAACGGGTGGACTACTGCCAGTCCCGTGCCGGCAGGCGACGCCCGGCGCCGGCTGCCGAGCTCCGGCTCCTATACCTTTGACCAAGGCGTGACCGGCACCGTCCGCGTCTATGTTTACGGCTATACGGGCAGCGCCCCGCGTATCGTCTCTCGCTCCACGGTCAGCATCCCCCGCGGCGGCACGGTAGAAAAATGGGTGGAGGTGCAGTTGCGCCGGACTTCCAAGTTCGCGAACGGCCTCGTCGCCAAGGAGAGCATCCAGTTCAAGGGCAACAACGCCACCGTGGACAGTTGGCATTCCAAGAAAAACAACGACGGCACCCTTCGCGGCAGCCCGGTGGGCTACAGCGCCGCCGTCAAGAAGGACAACGGCTCCGTGGGCTCAATCTCCGTCTCGGCCGACGCCATCGCGGTGCAGAATGCCGATATTTTCGGCTACGCCGCCACCGGTGGAGCGCCGCCAACCGTCGGCGCCCAAGGGCTTATCGGCCCTTTTGGCACCCCCCCCAATACCATTGTGGCCGACCGGGTCTCCACGGATTTTTCCGCCAGCTTCGACGCCGTGGTGGCACCGCCGACCACCAACTATGTGCTGGGCGGCATCGGCGACAATCTGAACCTGCCCCGTGTTGGTGATGTGCCGCACACCGACGGTGTTTACTACTACGAAGCGACGGCCATCAGTTTTAACAACCGGGTTCTCGCCATCCAGAAACGCGTGGCCGCCGAGGCCAGTCCCAAGGTCGTGATCAAACTCACCAACGGCACGACGAGCATCAACATCGGCGGCGGCAGCGGCGAGCTCAGGGTCCAGACCGGGGCCAGTTTGCAAATCTACGCGCCCGGCGACATCAAGATCGCCGGCAACGGCATCATGAACGGCGGCACCACTTCGGGCAGTGCCAATCTTCCGGAGAATTTGCAGATCTGGGGCACCAAGACCACCGGCGTGCAGGACATCCAGATCGCCGGCAACGGTGTGCTCAGCGGCTTGGTTTACGCCCCGCAGGGCTCGGTCAAGATCAATGGCAACGGCGACGTCATGGGCTCCGTTGTCGCCAACGACATCACCGTGGTCGGCAACGCCGCCTTCCACTACGACGAATCCTTGGCCGACTTCGACGGTGGCAGCCCCTTCCGCATCTCGCTCTGGCGCGAGATCACTTCGGCCGTCGGCCGCAACGCCATCACGGTGCTGGGCTGGTAGGCGCAGCGCTTGGGCAAATTCCTAGTTTTGGGGCCGGTAAGCCGGATTATGTTCCGCGCCTTGCGGCGCTTCGGCCGTCATTTCTCTCAACGTCCGCCTTGCGGCTGACTTGGCCTGCGCAGCTCCCGAGAGAGCGACGCAGGCTGCGGCATACCCGTGGCTGTGGGACGGGCCGTCCAGCCACCTATTTTGCCTTGCACCGGACGGGGTTTTTCGTGCCGCCAACGTCGCCGTTGGCGCGGTGGGCTCTTACCCCACCTTTTCACCCTTACCTGAGCGAGCCCGCCTTGCGGCGGGTCGAACGGGCGGTATGTTCTCTGTGACACTTTCCGTCACCAAGCCTTGACGCTTGGCGCCCGCACTTGCGGTGAAGCTCGTGCGGCATCCTGCCCTGTGGTGTCCGGACTTTCCTCTCCGAACTTCTCAAACGGGCGCGGCGTTACCCGCACCTTGGGATCAAAGAACTCGGAGCGACGACCAGGCCCCAAAACTAGGATTCCCAATAAACCAAACGGCCGCACTGGTCGCAAGCCGCGAGTTTGCCGTCGGCGGACTTGCCACGGGAGGCCGATTCGACCTCGGAAGAAACCTTCAGATGGCAACCGCCGCACTTGCCCGCCTGAATTGGCACACACACCGGCAACGCCCGGGCCGCCAGCCGGTCATAGACCCGCCCTGCCGTATCGTCCAACTGCGCCCGCGCCGTGTTGAATTCCTGTTGGGCCGCCTCGAGCTCCGCGCGCAAGCCCGTCTCGCGCTCGCGCAACATGGCAATCCGGGCCTGATGCCCGGCGATATTGGCCTTCAGTTCGGTTTCGGCTGCGGCAAATTTCTTCTTCGCCTCGTCGATCGCATACATGATCTCCAGCTCGGAACCCTCCAAGGCGCCAATGGCTCCTTCTGTCGTCTCAATTTCATGGCCCAAGGCCTGATATTCGTCGTTTTTGCGGACCTGCGACTGCTGGGTCTTGTATTTGGCCAGCTTCGCCTCGGCCGAGCCAATCTCGGTCTCCAACAGCTTCTTCTTGCTCTCAAGGGAGTTCCAATCGGCCTTGGCGGTTTCGATGGCGGACTTCTCGGCAGCGATGCGCTGTTCCACCTGCCCGATATCGCCCGGCACAGCCTTCAACTGGGCTTCCAAACCCCGCCGCCGGGCGTCCCGATCCTGCAAAATCAGGACTTTTTCAAGCACGGGTGTCAGCATGCGGGAGGACCTTGTGGGTATCCCCCCAGCGGTCAAACGAAACTCTCGCGTTAAACCCAAAAGAAAGGCGTTTCCGGAGTGCTTTTTTTCCAAAAAAACCCTCGCGTGCCGGTGCCTTTCGGCAAAGGATTTTTCCTTCCGTATTTCACCCATTCCCACCTTTCATGTCCGACTCCCCTGAGGCCGATAAAAACAACCTAAATCCAGCGAATCCCAACGCTTACAACGCCGACCAGCTCGGCCAGCTCAAGGGTCTGGAAGCCGTCCGCAAGAAGCCCGGCATGTATATCGGCGGCACCGACGAGCGGGCGCTTCATCACTGCGTCTCCGAGGTGCTCGACAACTCCGTGGACGAACACCTCGCCGGCCACTGCTCGCGCATCGATGTCACCATCCACGTGGACGGCTCCATCAGTATCCGCGACAACGGCCGCGGCATTCCGGTGGACATCAACAAGGACAGCGGCCTGCCCGGCGTCGAACTCGTGCTCACCACGCTCCACTCCGGCGGCAAATACGGGCAGGGCGGCTACAAATTCTCCGGCGGCACCCACGGCGTCGGCGCCAAGTGCGTCAATGCCGTCTCCGAGTGGTTCGAAGTCGAGGTCTCCCGCGGCGGCCAGGTCCACCACATGAAATTTGAGCGCGGCCAGACCATGAAAAAGCTCGAGGTCATCGGCAAGGCCCGCGGCACCGGCACGCTCATCACCTTCAAGCCCGACGCCGAGATCTTCCGCGAGACCACCGTCTTCCAGTCCGGCCGCATCGCCCAGCGCCTGCGCGAGCTGGCCTTCCTCAATTCCGGCCTTGAGATCGTTTTCCTCGACGAGCGGCCCGCCGGCGCCAAGCCGGAAACCTACTACTACAAGGATGGCGTCGAGGAGTTCGTGAAGCAAATCAACCAGGGCAAGACGCCCCTGCACCCGAAGCCCATCCGCTTCACCAAGGAGACCCGGCTGCAGCTTGAGGACAAGTCCGCCGAGATCCACGTCGAGGTCGTCCTCCAATACAACGACACCTACAACGACCAGGTGCTCTGCTACACCAATACCATCCACAATCCGGATGGCGGCACGCACCTTTCCGGTTTCCGCAGCGCGCTCACCCGGGCCATCAACCAGTTCTCCAAGGCCAACAATCTCCTGAAGGACAAGGACCCGCAGATCACCGGCGACGACGTGCGCGAAGGCCTCGCCGCCGTGATTTCCATCAAGCACAGCGACCCGAAGTTTGAGTCGCAGACCAAGGTCAAGCTGCTCTCCCCCGAGGTCGAGAGCGTCGTCGGCTCCGTCACCTACGAGGGCCTGATGATGTATTTCGAGACCAACCCCGGCATCGCCAAGCGCATCGTGGACAAGGGCCTCAACGCCGCCCGAGCCCGCGAGGCCGCCCGCAAGGCCCGCGAGACCGTCCGCAAAGGCGCGCTCTCCGGCGGCGGCCTCCCCGGTAAACTCGCCGACTGCTCCGAGCGCGACCCCGCGCTCACCGAACTCTACATCGTCGAGGGCGACTCCGNNGGCGGCTCCGCCAAGCAGGGCCGCGACCGCCGCTTCCAGGCCATCCTCCCGCTGCGCGGCAAGCTCATCAACACCGAGAAGGCCCGGCTCGACAAGGTCCTCGCCAACGAGGAAATCCGCACCCTCATCACCGCCTGCGGCACCGGCATCGGCGAGGGCGACGAGGCCGTCGGCGGCTTCAACGCCGCCAAGGCCCGTTACCACAAGATCATCATCATGACGGACGCCGATGTGGACGGCTCCCACATCCGCACCCTCCTGCTCACCTTCCTCTACCGCCAGATGAAGGGACTCATCGAGCGCGGCTACGTTTACATTGCCCAGCCGCCGCTCTACAAAATCAAGCGCAAGAAACGCGAGCAATACATCGACAACGACGACCAGCTCAACCGCATCCTGCTTGAGCTCGGCTCCGAGGACATCGTGCTGACCCGCCTCGCCGACCAGCACGTCTTCGCCCCGGTCCAGATCGGGCAGATCGTCGAAAATCTCGCCGTCTTGGAAAAACTCGGCGGCGGCGTTACCCGCTACGGCGCCGCGCTCGCCGAATACCTCGACCAGCAGGATCAGGCCACCCACGCCCTGCCCCGCTACGTCGCGCGCATCCGCGAAGGCAACAAGGAGTCGCACGAATTCCTCCGCGACGAACACGCCCGCGCCCAATTCGTGCAGGCCCACGATCTGGCCGCCGACGACGTCGAACAGACGGAAAGCGCCGCCCCGGCGGACAAGAAGGCCCAGTCAACCAAGCGCGTCACCCTCCACGAAATCTACGAGAGCACCGAGATGGCCAAGGTGCTCGCGGCCTTGGCCAAGACCGGGCTCGACATCTCCGTCTTCACGCCGGGCGAAAAACCCCGCTACACCATCACCGAAAACGCCGGCCAGAAATCGGAAAACAAGACCGAGCTCTTCAGCCCGCTCGACATCGTCACCCAGATCCGCGCCAACGGCCGCAAGGGGCTCAGCATCCAGCGCTACAAGGGTCTTGGCGAAATGAACCCCAAGCAGCTCTTCGAGACCACGATGGACCCGGAGAAGCGCCGCCTGCTCAAGGTCTCCATCGACGACGCCGCCAAGGCCGACGCCCTCTTCACCCTCCTGATGGGCGACGAGGTCCCGCCCCGCCGCCAGTTCATCGAGGACAACGCCCTGAACGTCCAGTTCCTGGACGTGTAAGGATGAAGGGAGCCAGGAGTCAGGATGGAAGAATCAAACCCATCGCACTCCGAATCTCGGCTCCTGCCTCCTGAATCCTAACCCCTTTCCCGAATGTATACCGCTTCCGAGAAACTCTCCTCCGCCAACATCACCGACATCATGCAGACGGCCTACATCGAGTATTCGATGTCGGTCATCATTGCGCGCGCCCTGCCCGACGCCCGCGACGGCCTCAAGCCCGTGCAGCGCCGCGTCCTCTACGCGATGCTGCGCGAAGGCCTCCTGCACAACCGCGCCTTCGACAAGTGCGCCGGCGTCGTCGGCGAGGTGTTGAAAAATTACCATCCGCACGGCGACTCCTCGGTTTACGACACCCTCGTCCGCATGGCGCAGCCTTGGGTCATGCGTTACCCGCTGATTGATCCGCAGGGCAACTTCGGCTCCGTGGACGGCGATCCCCCGGCCGCCTACCGTTACACCGAGGCCCGCCTCCGCGACATCGCCGAGGACCTCCTCAAAGACATTGAGGAAGACACCGTGGACTTTGCGCCCAACTACAAGGAGTCCACCACCGAGCCCACCGTCCTCCCCTCCGCCCTGCCCAACCTGCTGATGAACGGCTCGACCGGCATCGCCGTGGGCATGACCACCAACATCCCGCCGCACAATCTCGACGAGCTCATCGACGCCACCTGCGCCATCATCGACAATCCGCGCATCTCCGTGGACGACCTCTGCGGCATCATCCAGGGACCCGATTTTCCCACCGGCGGCGTCATCTCCGGCCGCGAAGGCATCCTCAGTTACCTCAAGACCGGCAAGGGCATCGTCCGCACCCGTGGCAAGGCTCACACCGAGGAGCTGAAGGGCGGCATGGAGCAGATCGTCATCACGGAAATCCCGTATAACGTGAACCGCGCCACCCTCGTCACCCGCATCGCGGAGCTCGTCGGGGAAAAGCAAATCGACGGCATCCGCGACCTGCGCGACGAATCCGACGAGAACACCCGCATCGTC
>DDSZ01000026.1 GCA_002344205.1 Opitutaceae bacterium UBA2377 | reverse complement strand
GCGCTACTTCATCCCGTTCGCCACGCGCACCAATCTCGGCCTCGTGCAGTCCTCCCGCATGTGGGCCGCCACGGTGAAGCACCTCGACTCGCTGCCGCACCCCGAGGCCCGGGCCGCCGCGAACCTCATCCGGGCCGAATTGCTCAAGCAATCGCCGCGGCTGATGCGCCACAGCTTTGCCGAAAAATCCTACCAGGCGCAGGCGGAGCAGGAGCTGGCCGCTTCGCTGGACCTCGGCCTCGCGCGGCTCTCCGCCGCGCCGCTGGCCGACGAGGTTTGGGTGCACGTCGATCGCGCGACGCCGCCGTTCCTGCCGGAGACGCAGCCGGTGCCCGAGGCCCTGCGCCACCGGGCCAACCGCTATGGCTACCAAGGCACCGCCACCCGCCGCCTGCGCGTGAGCTTTGCGTGGAACAACCTGGCCATCGCCGAGCTGCGCGACCTCAACCGGCACCGCACCGGCCATCGCTTCACGCCGCTGATCCAGGCGGGCTTTTACCTGCCGCCGGAGATTTCCCCGGCGGCGCACCAAGACCTGCTCGCCGACCAGCTCGCCCTCACGCGTGAGCTGATGCAGCGCGGTTCCCCGGCCTACGTGTATTCCCTCCTGCTCGGCGCCCAGACGCCCTTCGAGCACAGCACCCACGCCGACAAATTCATTTACGAGGCCGAGTTGCGCACCGGTATGGGCGCCCATTTCCGCTACGCCGAGCACCTGAGCGCGGCCTTGCGGGCGTTTCTGGAGCAGGTCCCCGCGGCCCGCGATTGGGTGGTCGAGGGCACCGCGGAACCGGAATAAAACGTTGCCGCCGTCCCGGCCTCCCGCATCATCTCTGCCGCATGAATCGCCCCCGTGCATTTCTCCTGAGTGTGCTGGTTTTGGGCGGAACTGCCTGCCACGCCGCCGTCATCCGGCCTGCCGCGGCCAGGGCGGAATTGTCCGCGGGCGTCGTTGCCGCCCAGCGTTTGGCGGCGCCCGGCTTTGAGCGTTCGGCCGCCCTGTCGGCGACCGGCAACTATGCGCGGATTGCCACGCCGGCCCGCCGGCAAAACGCGGCGCGGGTTTTTGCGCCGGACCGGGGCGCTTTGGCGCCGACCGTGCAAATCGAACGACGGAACTCCCGATGAGCCGTTTCCGCATTCTCCAGTTCAACATGCAGTTTGGCCAGGTCTGGGACGAGCGCGATCCCGACCACGCGCCCATCAATCTCGAGGCCACCATCGCCGAGATCAAATCGCACCAGGCCGACATCATCATGTTGCAGGAGGTCGAGCGCGCTCAGCCCGGCGGCAGCCAGCCTCCGGTGCCGCCGAACTACACCCGCCTGAAACAGGAGCTGGCCGGTTTCCACAGCACCTTTTCGTTTCCGCGCTCCGATCCCCGCGAGCTGCCCTTCGGCATCGGCCTGGCGATCTTCAGCCGCTGGCCCCTGCATGACGGCGTCTGCGTCAACCTGCCGTCGCCGCCGGTCGAGTTCGATTTTTACGGCGAGAAAAAGACGCCCACGGACCGGCTGCTGATCGGGGCCACGACCGATATCGACGGTCGCACCGTCCGGCTCCTCAACACGCATCTCCTCGCGTTCTTCATGCTCAAGTCCTCCAGCGAGGAGCACGGCCAGCAGCGCGACCTCGTGGCGCAGGAGCTGGCCCGGCAAAAAGGCCCCACGCTGCTCACCGGCGATTTCAACGTCAGCAAGCACGATTCGCTGGTCGAGCAGTTCGCGGGTGTGGGCTATGCCACCGTCCAGTCCAAGGAGGTCACCTGGCGGCGCCGGCCCTATGTGCTCGACCATATTTTCTACAACGCCCCGCTGCGTTGCCTCGGCCACCGCGTGGTGCCCACGCCCGCTTCCGATCACCACGCGTTGGTGGCGGATTTCGAGTTATAAGGCCCCCGCTTGGGCCGCGGTGGCGCGGAGGGTTGGAATCCGGATTTTTGTGGCTGCGAGCGCCGCCGAGCGGCCGCCCGTCAAGACAAGGTCCGATAACTTGGCTCTGCGTCTCCGAGGTCGGGCTTTATTTGCCCTTCCGCACCTGCTCCTTCTCCGCTTCGCACTCTTCGTCGAGCCGGGCCTTTTCGTCCGCGAGCTGCTGGCGGATCTTGTCGCTCTCATCCGCTTCGCCTTTGGCCAGCGCTTCGTTGAGCTGCTTCTTCAGGAAAATCTCCCGCTCGGCGAATTTGCCCCGGTAAACCCGGTCAATTTCCGCGAGCCGGGTTTTTTGCTCCGCGGTGAGCGGCTTGGCGGCGGGCTCGGATTTGGCCAGCCGCTCCATGGCGAGTTCGTAGGCGCTTTTCATATGGCAGGGATTGTCGGGGTTACGGGCCGAACTTCACGCCGAAAATCAGGACCAGTGCGACCAGGGCAAACGGCGGCCACCAGCCGCCCGTGCGCTTCGTCCAGCCCAGCCCATAGGCCGCCAGCATCACGCCCAGCAGTCCGGCGAGGGCGGCCGGCCCGATCCACGGTGCATGGTAGGCGGCCGGCCAGTGGCCGCCGGGCAGCTCCGCCAGCCGGCGCACGGCATGGTCCATCGCGGCGAGCACGACGCCGGTCGCGTGATTGCACAGGCTGCTGCCAAGGGCAAATCCCGCCAATCCGCACAGCAGGCTGGCCACGCCGCCGAGGATGACGAGCACCGCGGCCGGGATGAGCGCGAGGTTGGCCAACAGCGCGACGGGGGTGAAGAGCCGGAAGAACTGGATGCCCGTCAGTGCGCTGACGGTAATCGACGCCACCCCGATCGCCAGCATCCCGAGGAGCGCCCGCCCGCCATGGTTGATCAGGCGGTGATGCCAGCCGTGGGCGGCCGCGGGCAGGGCGGCGAAGGGCCGCCAGCGTTGCAGCCACGTTTCCGCCAGCGGCAGCCCGAGCAGCAGCANNGCACGATGCCCGCCGCGGCCGCCAGCGCCGCGAGGGGATTGCCCGGCAGGCGGAAGATAAACGCCGACTGGAACGCCGCCACCATGATGAACGCGCGCACCGCGGACGGCATCGTGCCGGTGATGTCCACATACAGCCAGAGAATGAGCAGGCTGGCGGTGAAATGCACCGGGCGGGGCAGGCGCAGCAGGCTCAGGAGCGCGTGCAGGCCGGCGGCGATCACGCCGATGTGCAGCCCGCTGATGGCGAACAGGTGCATCGTCCCGCTGTGGCGGAACAATTCGCGCTGGCCGTCCCCCAGCGCCTGTTTCTGCCCCAGCAGCATGGCCCGCAGCACGCCCGTGAGTTCGGGCCGCTTGGCTTCGACGCCGGCGCCGAGGATGGCGTTGAACCGGTCCAGCATGCCCGCGCAAAACACCCGGTAGCGCGAGGCCGGCCGCACGGTTTCGGTCAGTTGCCCGCGCGCGAGCCGGAAGTTCATGCCGGCCCCGCTCAGGTAGGCGTCGAAGGATTCTTCCGCCGGTTCGGCGGGCAGGGTTTCGAGCACGCCCAGCACCCGGATTCGCGACGACCGCAGGGGCGGCGGTTCCTCCGCCCGGTGGCGCACGCTGAAATAGAGCGGCTGGCCCCGCAGCTCCCGCAGGTGCGGATCCGTGCCGAGCACCGTCGCCAGTCCGGTGACCCGCTGGGCGTGTTTGCCGGCGAACACCCGGTCAACCCGCAGCACCAAATCAGCCTCGCGCGGCGGCAGTTCCTGCCACACCGGCAGACGCGACCGGTGCAGCGAATGATTCGCCACCCCGGCCAGGAACGCGCTCGCGCCCAGCGCCGCCGCCCACAGCACGGGCCGGCGGTGCGCTGCCAGCCACGCCAACCCGGCGCCGAGCCCCGCGGCCGCCAGCAGGCCGGTCGGGGCAAACTTTTCCCCGAGGTCGCCGGCGGCCAGCCCCAGTGCGTAGGGCAGCACCAGCCAGAGCAACGGCGCGCGGTGTCCCAGGCTGCGGCTGGTCATGCAATCCAGATTAAGCGTCGCGCCTCGCTAATCGACGCTAATCTCCGGGACCCGGCCCTGAACCCGAATCCGCCCGGCGGAAATGCCTTTTCATCGGCGTCAATTAGCGAAGATTAGCGGTTCACCCATGCCCGCTTCCGGACAGCCCGACCTTTTCGGCGAAGAGCCCATCGACCCCGGCGCAGCCCGGCCGGCGGCCCACCAGCCGCTTGCGGCCCGCATGCGTCCGCGTCGGCTGAGCGAGGTCGTGGGGCAGGAGCACATCCTCAAGCCCGGCAGCCTGCTGCCGCGCCTCGTCGCGCAG
>DDSZ01000028.1 GCA_002344205.1 Opitutaceae bacterium UBA2377 | reverse complement strand
CGGGCGAGGTCCTCCGGCCACGGGCGGGCGGGCGGGCGCCATTCCACCCAGAGCAGCCAGAGCGCCACCCCGACCAGACCGATGCGCAGCCCCCGGGCGATGCCGCGATTCACGGTCCACCTCCGAGAGCGGCGCCTTCCGTTTCCGGAGGCAACCGGCCGGCCGGAATCGCATGCGGATCATAACGCCCGCCCCGGCTCCGCTTCACCCAGCGCAGCAAGGCCGGCAGCATCGCGACAAGCAGCAACAGCTTCAGCACCGTCATCCAGCGCGGGAACCCCTGCTGCGCCATCACGACCGCGATCGCGATCACCATCACGATCAAACCCACCGTGACGGCCTGCCGCCCGCGCTGCACCCACGAACTTTCCTCGCGACCAAAGCGGACCGGTGTCCCCTGCGCGGCCAGCGTCGCATGCAAGCTGCGGACGAACGCATTGAACGCCGCCGCCTGGTCCCGGAAATTCGCGAAGCCCTCATAGCTGCAACTGACCAGTTCCTCCCGTGCGCCGCTCCGCAGTTGCAGGTGGCAAAGGTAACGGTTCTCCGCATAACGCGTGGCCGCATAGACGAGATCCACCGCCGTGATTTCCGCCCACGGGATGCTCCGCGGCGGTCCGGCCTCGTCGGCGACGACCAGTCCGCCGGCCTCAATCCGGTAGGTTTTCGAAGACGTGAGGGCGTTGGGCCGCACCGTGTAGGACTGGTCGGTGGAATTCATCCATCGGCCTCCCCGGTTTGTCGCACGGCCGGCACGCGCCAGAGTTGCGCGAGTGCCCCGGCAAACTCCCAGGCGCCCGGACCGCGCACATGGATTTTTTCGCCGTCCTTTTTGACCAGCGCCGGCCAGAGCACGTTCGCGCCGCGCCGCACCACCGCGACCTCGTCCACTCGCGCGAGTTGTTCACGCTCGATCACGCGCCAATACACGCCGTGCGAACGCACCGTCGCCCGCGTCGCGTCCACTTGCAGCCGGTAGCTCAGGCGCGCCCAGCTCACCGCGCCAAAAACGACCAGAACCAGGAGGCAACCGGCCAGATAGGCGCCGTTCAGCACGGAGCGTCCCGCCCAGGCCCGCACCGTCCCGACCGCCGCCGCCAAGGTCAGCGCCCCCGGCCAGATCAGCGCACCGGCGCTGCGACTCACGATCACGCCGCCGGCCGGATCGCGCCACACCAGGTGGTCCGGACTCCAGTCGCGATCCAGCCACCACGCGGCAAAGGCCGCCAACGGCCAGATCCACACACGCACATCCCGCCATCGGGCAATGAGAGCCGCCTTCTTCATCACAGGGGCACGCCTGACAACACCGTTTGCGGCTTGGCCAGCAGCTCGCGCCATTCCGCCAATTTTCGCGCGGCGGCTTCGGCCCCGAGGCCTCGGCTCAGGTAATCGGCGAGATCGTAGCTCGCGCCCGGCTCCATCGGATCAAAGATAAACAAATACTCCAGCGGCAGTCCCGCCTCCTGGTTGAGCGCGAGCGTGGCGTTGTCCGGCACGAGGATCCGCCACGCGGCATAGGCGCTCTGCTCCGCGGCGCTGAGTTTCCCCTCCACGATCAACCGTTCCACCATCAACCGGTATTCGTGAAGCCAAAGTTCAAAGTCGGCCTGCCGGTCGGGCTTCACGTGGTTCACCAGAATCTGCACGAACCCGTGCGGCAACCTCGGCGGTTCTTCTGCCGGCGGAGTCACGACGCGCGTGTGTCGCAGGGCCCGCGACCAATCCGCCTTGCCCATCGGCCCCACGCTCGCGAGGTCGAAGCTGGTTTCGGAAACGCGACGCGCGACCGCGCCCGATCCGCCCGTTTCCGGCCACCAGGGGAAATTGCCGCCGAAAGTTTTGACGGTGAAGGCGACGCTCGCGGCCGGCCGGCCGTCTCGTTCCGGGCTGTGGCGCACGAGGCGCGAGTCGCCGGTGTGCTCGATGCGCACGGTGGTTGGCGGCGTGGTGGCGATATCCTCAAAACCCTCCACCGGCACGGGGGCGACGCCCCACTCGCCCGCGAACCAGGCCGCATCTTCGGCGGAGGCGTGGGCCGGTTGGGCACGGAGGACAAGCGGCAGGCCCAGCAAGGCGGTCGCGCCGAGGGTTCGGAGAAAACGGCAGATCGGAGAGCGCATGGTCGGGCGAGGTTACTTTGTTTCGGAGCCAGCCGGCGTGGTTTCGGCAAAAGGCAGATACTGCCGGTCAACCGGCTGCACTTCGTAACGGGCGTAGATGTAGGCCGGCACCTCCGGTTGCGCAGCTTGGGCGGCTGTTTGCGCCGCGGCGAAAAGCAGCGCGCGCGTCAGCACCGAGGCGCGGATTTTCACGTTGGACGGATCCTGGTCATGCACCTTGGCCAGCTCGGCCAGCCGGGCGAGTTCGTCCTGCAGGGGCTTGAACTGGTTGTTCAGGCGCGACCGGGCCGCCAGCGGCCGGAGATGCGTGGTGAGCGCCGTCACGGTCTCGTCGAATTGCGCGGGCGAGACCGCGGCAAAGGCCAGCAGCGCCTTCCACCCCTCGCGCCCGTGGGCGACCCATTCGCGCGGACTCCCGCTCTCCGGAAAAGGCGGCGGCAGGAGCGCCAGCAGGCGTTGGCGATTTTCGGGCGTGAGACGCCCGGTGAATTTGACCGCTGGCGGCCGGAAGCCCGGGCGCGGCAACGGGTGCACCTCCGCCTCAAAACGCCCGTCCACCGTCACGGCTTGGATGAAGGCCCGCTTGGACGTTGAGAACCAGTCGGGATCGCCCGCTGCGGCAATGAGCTCGCGCTGGCCCGCGTCGTAGCGCTGTTGGGCCGCCGCCCGCGCATTCTCGGGCAGATGCTGAAATCCCGGGTCGAACACTTCCAGCACGCGGTTCGAAGCCAGTTTTTGCAGGACCACAAACGCCGGCCGAGGCACGTCACGAATCTCGGCCGGGGACGCGCCGGCCAAAGTTCCGGCGGCGAGACTGAGCAGCACCGCCGCAAGTGCGATCAAATGATTAAGTCTGGCAGTTTTCATAAAAATTAAGGCCGTTGCTCATTGGCCAAGGGTGCATCCGGCCGGGGAAAGGCGACAAACACGGCAGCGGCAACCAAGCCGCCCACGGTGCCGGCTGCAATCATGGCCCAGGCCACGCCGCCGAGTTCGGTTTCGTTCACGAGCCGGAAATAAAGCGTCAACGCGCCGGCCAGCGGCCCGACGCCCAGCAACGCCCTCCGCCGGTGACGCGCCGGAAAAAACAACCAGCCGGCCGGAAGCACGACGAGCGTCACGGGCCAGGCAAGCACCGGCCCGAAGATCACCCCATAAAGCACGAAAGCCGGAATGGCGCGCAGCATCTGCACGCCTTCCGCAACCGCGCCGATCAAGCCCAGCACCACCGCCCCGGCGGCGCTGCCGGCGATCGTGGCGAGCACGCCTATACCGAGGGCGACCAGAAACCGGCGCGGAAGACCGGCCTTATTTGACGGCGGTCCGGCGACGAAGGGAGGTGTGGCGCGGGGCATGGCGGGGGGCGCTTTCTCACTTCATCGCGCGGAGTGCGCGCAGTCGACGGCGGGCGAGATACCAGATCACGCCGACTACCGGGGCGAAGAGGCCGAGGAAAAGCGCGCCGACGAGGTGGCGGGAGCGCGCGTCGGGGTAGTTGCCGACCTCGAAGAAAAAGTGCGCCCCCGCCGCGACGACGAGGCCGAGCAGCATGAGGTGCGCGATCCAGCAGGCGAAGCGGGCGCCGAACAGGGCGAGGCGGCGCATCGTCGGCGACATCGTGGCGGGATCGCGGATGAGCAGGTCGAGCATGGGTTGTTTTTGTTGGGCCGTTTCGTTTTCGGAGTTCATCCGGCGTGCGATCGGTCTCGAGGTCTTCGGCGGCGCGCGCGTTCGTGGTGCATCAGCGTATGACGCCGGAGTTGGTTTGCCCCGGGCGCTGCGTGCGGAGCCGGGCTTCCACTCTTTCCAGGTTCGGGTCGTTGGGATTGAGCATGCGGGCGACGGCGAGCGACCCCTCGGCCAGGTTCCATTCGCCGGCCTCGATATGATAACCCGCCCGCAACACCCACACATCGGCCAGCGTGGGCACGTCGCGCAGGATGCGGTCAAGGATTGTCGCATGCCGTTCCCGTGGCACGGTGTTCTGCACCACCGTGAACAGGCTCGCCAGTTGCAGGCGATTGTCCACGAACCGTGGCGTCGTGCCGAAGATCGACGACGAAGATTTCGCGATGGCCTGCAAGGTCGCCGTGCGCAGCGAGCCGCCCGCTTCATCGTCGGACATGCCGGCGGCCTGCTTGAGCTGCAGCGCCAGTTTGCGATAGCGGATCTTCTCGTCCCATTTCGCCCGATGCTCCGCCAGGGCCTCGTCCCGTGCCTTGCCGGCCGGCTTGGCCTCGGCGTTCTTCAATTCAATGTCGCGGGAGATTTCCTCGCCCTCGGACAGAATCGCGTCCGTGGGCGAGGGAGCCGCCCCGCCCTTGCCCGCCGGGAACTGGTTGATCAGCCTGGAAACCGGATCGGTGCCGCCGGTAGCGGCCGAGACCTGGTCGGCATAATCACCCAACGCTGCCGACATGTTCTGATCGGCTTCGTTCATGATCCGGAGCGCATCTGCCATCTTTTCAGCATAGCTGACGTAACGCGACGCCTGCATACCGCGTTGCACGGCGAGGTCGCGATAGCGGGCGAAGTCCTCGGTGCGGCCCGCCTTGCGGGCGTCGAGCGCGAGGCCGTCGGTGGCGAAAAGCGAGCCCAGCCGGGCCTTTTCCTCGTGGCTGCGCTTCAGCATGTCCTCGTTACCGGCCGGCGGCGTGCCCGGCCAGAGTGCGCGGGCGGCGAGCAGCCAGACGTGGCGCATGGGGGTGGTGGCCTCGATCTGGAGTTTGTTCGCGTGCATCACGTCGCGATCCAGCGCGGCGCCCGCCCACCCCTTTTCGATCAGGTTCTTCAGCATCTGCGCGGAATCGAACGGCGCGTCGGGCATGGCGGCGAACTCGACCGGCTTGCGCGGTTTGTCGGCGTCGTAATTGGGGTAGCCCTGCGGGACCTTTGGGAAAGTCACGCGACGCATGTAGGAATTGTCGGTGTGGCTCATCAGCAGCTCCTTCATCACATCCACCTCGTATTCCTGCTGCGTCGGCCCGGCGCCGGGCGCCCGTTTGAGCGACCAGTAGATCTGCGAGTAAACCTTGCCATAACGGGCCTGGACCTGCTTGCGGAAGCCGGGCAGATGGTGCGCAAGGAAGGCGGTGGTGCGCGCGTCGCGGACCTCGAGATTGACCACGAGCACCGACAGCAACTCGGCGACCTCGTCGGCAAGCTGCGGCCGGTGCTTGCGCACGGCCTCGTGCACGCCGACGACCTGCTGGGCGAGGTCCTTGCGCGGGGCGCCGGACACGTAGAGCCGTTCGAAGTGATGGAAGGCCTTCGCCATCTCGACCGCCCCGGCGACCGTTGGCGGGATCGCCTCGGCGGCGGCCTTGGCCAGCGCCTCCGGCTTCTTGCGATCCGCGACTGCGGCGGGGCCGGCAACGGTCGTGGCATGCGACCGCGCCATCGGCCCGTCCTGCTTCGCGGAAGCGACTGCGGCCGGCGCGGACACCGAGCCCTTGACCTCCTGCCACGCAATCTTCGCCGCGCCGCCGCGGCCGGCGGATTCGAGTGCGTGCGGGAAGACCCAGAGGCAACGGCCATCGCTGGCGGCGACCAGGAGGAAGTCGTTGGCCGGATTATCGCTCAGGAACCAGGTGTTGGCGGTGCCGAGCGGCTGCGCCGCGATGCGAATCCAGTCAAAACCGGTCACCGACGCGGCGAGGTCGCCGTTGGGCAGGCGCGCCCACGCATCTTTCCCCATCTGGGCGACTTCGATCAGACTGCCACCCGACGGCATGGTATGCGCGGCGATCTGCCATCGCGCCGGACCCGCGTGGGGCCAATGAAAACTGAGCAGCGCCTGCGGCACATTGAACAGCTCGCCGCGGCTCGCATACGTGCCCGCCAGCACCGCCACACCCTCCCCGATCACCGGGAAAACCGGACTGCCCGGCTTGAAATGTTCCGGCAGAGGCTCGCTCCACGCCCAGGTGCGCAGGTCCTCGCTGCGTCCGAGCACATAGCCGGGTTTGCCCGGTTCCGACGCCACGACCCACAGTCCCGGGGCACCGGCGCCGACCCCGAGGATCTGCTTGTTTTCGGGGGCGATATTTTCCCAAAGGGTGCCGTTCTCTGAGGCATAAAAACCCTTGGAGCTGCGCGCCACAAACCAACGGGAAAGCACCCGCAGGTGCTGCCAGTCGTTCGCCGGCTCCGGCACAAAGGCCGCGCGCCCGAGTTCACGCCACTGGGTCGGTTCGTCGGCCGGCCCGGTGAACAGCATGTTTCCCGCCGCGACCACCATGCGCTCATTCCGCACCGCGAGCCCGGTGATCGCCTGCCGCGGTTGGCCCCAGATGCGCGCCTCGTCCTGGTCGGTTTTCAGCCAAACACCGTCGCGCGTGCCGTAATAGTGCCCTTCCCCATGCATGGCAAAAGCCCGTGCCGTCTGACCGCCCGGGGCGACTGACCCACTGGTTTCCTCAGCCGGCACGACCGAGGCAAACGCCGCAAATACCATGCTGATAACAAACGCTTTAAATCCCGTCTGGGGCAGGGTTTTGAGCATCGCGGAACGCTGCAAATGCACGGCAGCATGTCAAAGCAATCGGCCGCTCCTACGTATGCATGCGTAGGCACCGTTCCACGCATAGGCGGGAGCGCAGTCGCAAAAAAACCGGCCCCGCTGGAACGGGGCCGGTTGCAAAAACGGGCTTGGTGTTTCGGGCCGGGCGCGCTCAGACGGCGGCGTCGCCGCGCTCGTCGGTGCGGATGCGGACCGCCTCGTCGATCGGGGTGACGAAGACCTTGCCGTCACCGATCTTGCCGGTCTTGGCCGCCTTCACGATGGCGTCCACGGTCTTGCCCACGATCTCGTCGGCGACGACGATCTCGAGCTTCACCTTGGGCAGGAAGTCCACGGTGTATTCGCTGCCGCGGTAGATTTCGGTGTGACCCTTCTGGCGGCCGAAGCCCTTGACTTCGGTGACGGTCATGCCCTCGACGCCGATCTCCGCGAGGCCTTGTTTAACTTCCTCCAGCTTGAACGGCTTGATGATTGCGATGATGAGTTTCATGCGATGGGTGGTGATTGAGGGTTCTGCGATTGGTTTAGGTTGGGGGCCGACCCGGCGCAAGCGCCGAGTCGGCCGGTGGGATTATTTGTGGGCGGTGCCGAAGTCCGGATAGGCTTCGTTGCCGTGCTCGCCGATATCGAGTCCCTCGTTCTCCTCCTCCGCGCTCACCCGGATGCCCAGGGTCGCCTTGACGAGGAAGAACAGCACATAGGAAACGATGAAGGCGAACGCGCAGATGGAAAGCGTGCCGATGAGCTGGGTCGTGAAGGTGATGTCCTCGCTCGGCGAGAAGATGCCGACGGCCAGGGTGCCCCAGATGCCGCACACGCCGTGCACGGAGATGGCGCCCACCGGGTCGTCGATCTTGACCTTGTCGAACCACAGGATGGAGAAGACCACGATCAGGCCGGCGAGCGCACCGATGAGTGCGGCGGACCAGACGCTGACGGAGTCGGCGCCGGCGGTGATGCCCACGAGGCCGGCCAGGATGCCGTTAAGCGCCATGGAGAGGTCGGGCTTCTTGATCAGCGCCCAGGAGACAAACATCGAGGCGAGGCCGCCGGCGCAGGCCGCGATGGCCGTGGTGACGAACACCAGCGACACGAGACCCGGGTCGGCGCTGAGCACCGAGCCGCCGTTGAAGCCGAACCAGCCGAGGAAGAGCAGGAACACGCCGATGGTCGCGAGCGGCATCGAGTGGCCGAGGATGGGCTTGACCTTGCCGCCGACGTATTTGCCGGCTCGGGGGCCGAGCACCAGCACACCGGCCAGCGCGGCGAAGCCGCCGAAGCCGTGCACCAGCGAGGAGCCGGCGAAGTCATAGAAGCCCATGGCGTCGAGCCAGCCCTCGCCCCACTTCCAACTGCCCGTGATCGGGTAGGCGAACGCGACCAGCAGGGTGGCGATGATCATGAAGGAGGAGAGCTTGATGCGCTCGGCCACCGCGCCGGAGACGATCGTCGCGGCCGTGGCGGCGAACATCGCCTGGAAGATGAAATCCGTGAAGGCCGTCATCGCGAGGCCGGTGCCGCCGTAGGCGAACGTCAGGTCGTCACCCTCGTAGGTGCCGATCGGGCTGCCCGCAGCCAGCCAGCCGTTGAACTCGCCCGGATACATCGCATTGAAACCCCACAGCGCGTAGGTGAACACGCCCATGCAGATGATGAAGACGTTTTTGTAGAGGATGTTCACCGTGTTCTTGCTCTGGCACAGGCCCGACTCGAGCGTGGCAAAGCCAAGGTGCATGATGAACACCAGCCCCGCGGCGATCAGGATCCAGAGGTTGGAGACGGTGAAGAAATCGAAGGCCGGGCCGTGCGTGGCCTGCAGGGCGGCGAGATCTTCGTCAATTTCGGGCGCGGCGGGCGCGGCTTCGGCGGGAGCCGCTTCGGCCGCGGCTTCCTCGGCGAACACCGGCACGGTGGCGGTCAGGACACCGAAGACACAGAGGAGCTTCAGCGAACCTGACAGGAGTTTTAACCAGTTCTTCATGGGTGGGTTGATTGCTTGGGTTGACAGGCTGTGGATGGATGCCGGCCCGCAGACGGACCGTGCCTGCATTTAGCACAGGCTGTGCCAACCCCGGCGGACGCAAAAAAAGCCGGGACCTTGCGGTCCCGGCCGGTTGAAAACCACGCCGTCAGCCCTGCTCGGCCGGCGGCATAACCGTCTGGATGTGCAGCTCTTTAAGCTGCTTCTCCGTCACCGGGGTCGGGCTCTGCGTCATAAGGCACTGGCCCTTCTGGGTCTTCGGGAAGGCGATGACGTCGCGGATGCTCGTGGTGCCACAGAGCAGCGCGGCCATGCGGTCGAGACCGAAGGCGATGCCGCCGTGCGGGGGCGCGCCGTAGGTGAAGGCCTTCAGCATGTAGCCAAAGCGGCTCTCGACCACGTCGGCCGGGATCTTGAGCACGTCCTCGAAGACCTTTTTCTGCAGCGCCGGCTGATGGATCCGGATCGAGCCGCCGCCGAGTTCCATGCCGTTCAGCACCACGTCATAGTGCTGGCCGCGCACGGCCTTCGGGTCGCTGTCGAGCAGCGCGGTGTCTTCCGGCACCGGCGCGGTGAAGGGATGGTGCGTGGCCGCGTAACCGCCGCGCTCCTCGTCGTAGCTCATCAGCGGAAAATCCACGACCCACAGGAACCGCCAGTCGTTGGGCCGCAGGGTGAGCTTGCCGCGCTTCGCGAGCAACTGCGCGGCGTCCAGCCGGATGCGGCCGAGAATGGCGCAGGCCTGTTCCCACGGCGCGGCGGCGAAGAAGATGATGTCGCCGTCCGCGATGTTCAGCCGCGCGGTGAGCTCGGCCTTCTCCGCGTCGGTGAAGAATTTCACGATGGGCGACTTCCACTCGCCGCCTTCGACCTTGATGAAGGCGAGGCCCTTCGCGCCGAGCGACTTCGCGGCGTCCTCCAGCGCCTTGAGTTCGCCCTGCGTGACGTCGGCGAGGCCCTTCGCGTTGACCGCCTTCACCGCGCCGCCGCCGGTGGCGGTGGCCGCGAAGACCTTGAACGCGGAGGTTTTGAAAAGATCGGTGAAGTCCTGCAGCTCCAGCGCGAAGCGCACGTCGGGCTTGTCCACGCCGTAGCGGTTCATCGCGTCCTTGTAGGCCAGCCGCGGGAACGGCGTCGGCAGGTCGTGGTCGAGCACGTCCTTCCACACCTTCTTCAGCATGCCCTCGAACAGTGCGTAGATGCCTTCGCGGTCGATGAACGAAGCCTCGACGTCCACCTGCGTGAACTCCATCTGGCGGTCGGCGCGCAGGTCCTCGTCGCGGAAGCAGCGCGCGATCTGGAAATATTTCTCCACGCCCGCCACCATAAGGATTTGCTTGAACTGCTGCGGCGACTGCGAGAGCGCGTAGAACTGCCCGGCATGGATGCGCGAGGGCACGAGGTATTCGCGCGCGCCCTCGGGCGTGCTCTTGAAGAGCGCGGGGGTCTCCACCTCGATGAACTCCTGGGCGTCGAAATAGTCGCGGATGGACTTCGCCACGCGGTGCCGCACCTGGAGGTTCTTGCGCATCTTCGGCCGGCGCAGGTCGAGATAACGGTAGGTCAGGCGCAGGTCCTCGTTGACCTTGTCGCCGCCCGCGTCGTCGAGCGGGAACGGCGGGGTGTCGGCGACGTTGTGCACCACGAGGGCGCCGGCGTTGACCTCCACCTCGCCGGTCGGGAGGGCGGCATTGACCGTGCCGGCCGGGCGCGCGACCACCTTGCCGGCGACCTCGATCACCGACTCGGGCTTCAGGTGCGCGGCCTGCGCGCCCAGATTCGCGTCATCCTGCGGATCGAACTTCACCTGCGTGACACCCTTGCGGTCGCGCAGGTCGATAAAGATGATGCCGCCGTGGTCGCGAACGGAATCCACCCAGCCGAGCAGCGAGACGGAAGCCCCGAGGTCGGCGGAGGTGAGTTGGGCACAGTGATGGGTGCGCTTCATGGAAAAATACAGCCGGACAGCACAACCCGCGCGCGGGGCCGGGCGCAATGTCTTTCTCCGTCATTCGCCATCCCCTTGGCCGCACGGGAATAGCGTCGGATTGAACCTTGACGCATCCGTCGACAAACCGCGTATTGCAGTTCCGATGCATTGTCGCCGCGATATTGCCTTCCGTGTGCTGGGGCTCGGACTGCTGGCCTTTGCGCTGTCTGCCCCGCGCGCGCAGGGCCAGACCATTTTCTCCGGGAGCATCACCGACAACGGCATCCCCGTGCCGCCCGGTGAATACGGTATTTACGATCCTTACACGGCCACCGGCAACCTCGTCATCGGCGCGACCGGCCCGGGCGCCCTCGCGCTCGACAACTCCGCCCTCTACGCCTACGGCCGCACCCTCACCTTCGGCACTTCGGCCAGCAACACCGGCGACCTGACCGGGACCGGCTGGTTGCAGTTGGAAGGCGCCAGCACCACCGCCTTCGGCCAGCACGGCAACCCCGGCGGCTCGCTCAACTTCGCCCACGGCACGCTCAACCTCACCGCCGGCGCGATCGACCTCCGCGGCAGCCGGGGCGGCAACAGCAACGAGGTCAGCGGCACGGGCCAAGGCGGCAACGGCGGCAGTTTCTCCTACAGCGGCAGCGGCGGCGTCCTCAACGGCAATCTCTACGCTCAAGGCGGCGACGCCGGTTCCTTGAACAATAGCATGGCCATTACCTATGGCGGCGGCAGGGGCGGCTCCGTTTCGGTCAGCGATGGCTCGCTCACCATCGGTGGCGTCGTGCGTCTCTTTGGCGGCGCGGCTGGACAGGCCAACGGCAACAATACTCCCGGCGCCCCGGGCGGCTTCAGTGGCACTCTCACCGTCGCCAACAGCGAACTGACCATTGGCAGTCTCGAAATTAACGGCGGCGATGGGGCGGATGGCGGCACGTCCACAAACGCCGGCGGTCTCGGCCGCGCCGGCGGCGTGATCACGCTCTGGAGCGGCAGTCTATCCGTCACCAGCACCTTCATCGCCCACGGCGGACGCGGGGGAAATGCCCCCTACAGCGGCCGCCACGGCGGGGGCGGCGCCGGAGGGCATCTCCTGATCTGGAACGGACAATTTAACATGGGGGGCGCCGTGGACCTCCAAGGCGGGCAAGCCGGCCAGGGTGAAGCCAATTTCCAAAACCCTCCCGGCGGCGGCACCGGGGGCAGGATCACGCTCCATGGTGGCGTCTTCAACGGTTCGTCGGAGCAGATCGATCTCCGCGGCGGGGACGGCGCTCCCTACTATTTCGGCTCTCAAGGCTACGCAACGGGACCGCAAGGCGGCAACGGCGGCAGCATTGCCGTGTCGGGCGGTGAATTCCAGCTCCACGGATCCCTGTTCGGCGACGGCGGTGGGGGGACTTCGTCCCTGAGAGAGACGCTTACCTCCGGCTATTCGATAGCCGGTCATGGCGGTCATGGCGGCCAGATTACGCTCACCGGCGGACTGTTCACACTCGCTGCGCCCGGAGCCAGCATCAGCCTGACCGGAGGTAACGGCGGATACATCGGCGGTCCATTCAGCGGCTACGGCGGCGACGGGGGCAACGGCGGCAACATCAATCTCAGCGGCGGCACGTTCAATTTTTCCCAAGGCTCGATCAACCTGTCCGCCGGCAACGGTGGCAGCGGCAACGCGCAATATGGCGCCAACGGCACCCACGGCACTTTCAGCGTCGCGGGCGGCACGCTCGTCACCACCACCCCGGGTTTCCTCGACTCCAACCTCACCGGCAACCTCGCCCTGAATTCCGGCGTCATCCGATTCACCGGCACCGGTGGCACCATCGGCGCGGGTGGCAAGCTCGCCACCGCCCTCGGCGGCGGTCTCGGTGCAGGCGCGACGGTCGAATTCGACCACGCCGTCACCTTCGGCGCCGACCTCACGTTCAACGCCGGCAGCGCCCTGGTTCTCCATGACGACGCCACCGTCGCCACCGGCACAGCGTTCACGCTCAACTCCGGCGCCATCCTCGGTTTCTATCTGGGGCAAACCGTCTCCTCCACCCTCTTCATCGCCGATGGCGCCACCATCTCCGGCCCGTCCTACGGACCGATCTATTTCGATTTTCACGACCTCGGCGATTTTGCCGCCGGCACCTACGACCTCATCGACGCCTCCTCCGCAGGAGCCATCCGTAATAATTGGCTCGCGTCGAATTTCACCGTCGGCACCGGGATCGCGGGCTACACTTACAGCTTCGCGATCAACGGCGATATCCTTCAGGTCACCGCCATCCCCGAGCCCTCCACCTATGCGATGATTTTTTCCGGATTGGTGATGCTCGGCGTGATGTCCTGGCTTCGCCGCCGGCGTTAATCACTCCTGAATCAAACTTTCGCCGGTCATCTCCGCCGGTTTGGGCAGGCCCATGAGGTGGAGGACGGTCGGCGCGATGTCGGCCAGACGGCCGCCACTGCGCATCTTCGTCTTGCCGGCGACAAGTCCCTCGCCCACCGCAAAAACCTCGACGAGGTTCAGCGTGTGCGCGGTGTGCGGGCCGTTGACAGTCGGGTCCCACATCTGCTCGGCGTTGCCGTGGTCGGCGCAGACCACCGCCTTGCCGCCCTTGGTCGCGAGCGCGGCGAGCAGTTCGCCCACGCCGGCGTCGGTGGCTTCGACGGCCTTGACCGTCGCGGGGAGCGAGCCGGTGTGGCCGACCATGTCGGGGTTGGCGTAATTGACGACAATCAGACCGTATTTGCCGGAGAGGATCGCTTCCTTCGCGGCCTTGGTGACCTCGGCGGCGGACATCTCGGGCTGAAGGTCGTAGGTCGGCACCTTCGGGCTGGCCGGGCAGGCGCGGTCTTCGCCCGGAAACGGATCCTTCCGGTAATTGTTGAAGAAGAAGGTCACGTGCGGGTTCTTCTCCGTCTCGGCGCAGCGGAACTGCGCGATGCCGGCGTTCGCCACCACTTCGCCGAGGATATTTTTGAGCTTCTCGGGTTTCGGCGACACGACGTGCACCGGCAGGCCCGATTCGTATTCGGTCATCGTCGCGTAGTGGAGATTGAGCTTCGCCCCGCGGTCGAAGCCGGTGAAATCATCCATCACGAAGGCCTTGGTGATCTCGCGCGGGCGGTCGCCGCGGTAGTTGTAGAACAGCACGGCGTCACCGTTCGCAATCGTGGCCACCGGCCTGCCATCGCTGCCGACGATCCACGTTGCGGGCACAAACTCGTCGCCGGTCTGCGTCGGACTCATCGGTTGGTCGTAGTAGGCCTGCACGGCAGCCTCGGCGCTCTTCGCCGTCGCGGCGGCTTTCCCGACCAACATGTCGTAGGCCTGCTGCACGCGCTCCCAGCGGTTGTCGCGATCCATGGCCCAGAAACGGCCGCAGACCGTGGCGATCATGCCGACACCGATGGCCTGCATCTGCGCCTCGACCTGCTTGATGTAACCCAGGCCGCTCGACGGCGGCGTGTCGCGGCCGTCGGTAAAGGCATGGAGGTAAACCTGCGTGAGGCCGTCCGCCTTCGCTTGGCGGAGGATTCCGTAAAGATGGTCGAGCATACCGTGCACGCCGGCGTCGGACACGATCCCGAAGAGGTGCAGCTTTGCACCCGGCGTTGTCTTCACCCGGGAGACGACGCATTTCCACACCGCGTTCGTCGCGAGGCGTTTTTCCGAAAACAGCTTGTTCAGACGCACGAGTTCCTGGTCCACGATGCGGCCGGCGCCGATGTTCTCGTGCCCGACCTCGCTGTTGCCCATCACGCCGTCGGGCAGGCCGACGTCGAGACCGGAGGCCTTCACCAGCGCATGCGGGTATTTCGCATGCAGGGCGTCGTCGCAGGCCTTTTTGGCCTGCGCAACGGCGTTGGTCTTATCCTGGGCAGGATCGGGATTCTTGCCCCAGCCATCACGGATGACCAGGAGAACGGGAGGACGGACGGTGGACATGGGCAAAGGAACGCCAACTAAGCAGGGCCGCAGGGCATTTGACAACCCTGCGCATGTTTCGCCCTATTGATTGCATGCCCAAACGCGCCGTCCTTCTCGTCAACCTCGGCTCGCCCGACTCCACCGCGGTGCCCGATGTCCGCCGCTACCTGCGCGAGTTTCTCGGCGACGAACGCGTGCTCGACGTGCCGGCGGCGCTACGCTGGGCCTTGCTGGAAGGCATCATCCTGCGCACCCGGCCGAAAAAGTCGGCGCACGCCTACGCGGAAATCTGGACGGAGGCCGGTTCGCCGCTGATCGTGACCTCGCGCAGCGTGCAACAGAAACTGGCCGCCGCGCTGGGGCCGGACACCCCGGTTTATCTCGCGATGCGCTACGGCCACCCCTCGGTGGCCTCCGTGGTCGCGCAAATCGCGGCAGACGGCATCGCTGAGCTGCTCCTTTTTCCCCAGTATCCGCATTACGCGATGTCCTCGTGGGAGACCGTGGTCGTCCGCGTGATGGAGGAGGTCGCCCGGCAGGCCCCGCGGCTGCGCGTGACCACGGTGCAGCCGTTTTACGCCGACGCGGATTACATCGCCGCGCTGCACGCCGTCTCAGCCCCTTTTCTCGCCCAGCCGCACGATCACGTGCTTTTCAGCTACCACGGCATCCCCGAGCGGCACCTGCGCAAGGCCGACTCCTCCCGGGCCCACTGCACGATGGTGGCCGACTGCTGCGCCACCTGCTCGCCGGCCCACGCCACCTGCTACAAGGCCCAGTGCCTCGCCACCACCCGCGCGCTGGTCGCGAAGACAGGCATCCCCGCGGAAAAACATTCGGTCTCCTTCCAGTCGCGTTTGGCCGGCGAACCTTGGCTCAGCCCCTTCACCGATCACGAGCTCGTGCGCCTGCCCAAGGCCGGCGTCAAAAACCTGCTCATCCTCTGCCCGGCCTTCACCACCGATTGCCTCGAAACCCTGGAAGAAATTCAAGGCGAGGGCCGCGAGACCTTCCTTGCCGCCGGAGGGGAAAATTTTCAACAGATCCCCTGCCTCAACGACCATCCCGCTTTCATTGACTTTCTGGCCGCCCGCGCCCGGCGCTGGCTGCGCCAAGCCCCCGCTTGAAACCGCCCGCTCCAGCCACCGACGCCGCAGATGCCACCCCGCCCCCGGTGGCGGTGTTCGTGCTGGATGCGGCCGGCTCCGTCGTGGCGGCCAATGCCGCCGCCCACGCCTTCTGGGGCGTTGGCCCGGGATTGCTCAACGACGAGGCGTTTGTGCGGCTGTTCGCTTTCGACATTGTTTCGGATGAATCCGACTGGCTGGAAACCCAGTGGGCGGCCGTCCTCGCCACCGCGCAGGACCGGCCCGCGCCTTTCGTCGCCCGCGATCATGCGGGCCGCACACATAACGTCGTCTTGCGCATCGAGCAACCGCCCGGGCTGGCCGACCGCCATCTGGCGACGGTCGCGCAACCGCCCGACCCTGCCCGCCGGCTGCCGGCGGATGACACCCTCGTCCCGCAACTCGCCGAACACGGTCCGATCGGTTTCTTCGACCTCAACCCCGCCTCGGGCGAAGCTTGGTATTCACCGGCGTGGAAAAAAATGCTCGGCTACGTCCACAGCGAGCTGCCCGACACCCATGCCAGTTGGCTGGAGCTGCTGCACCCGGAAGACACCACCGCCGCGCCTTTCCTGCCGAGCAAAGGCAAGGCGACCGGTCCCCGGCCCTTTGATGTCGAGTTTCGCCTGCGTCACCGCCGCGGCCACTATGTGTGGATCCACTGCGTGGGCGTGCAGGTGATCGACGAAGCCGGCCAGCTCGTCCGCGTGTATGGATTTCACCTCGACATCACCGAGCGCAAGGAAACCGAGGAGGCCAGCCTCGCCGGCGACCAGCGCCTCCGCACCTTGAGCGAAGCGGGGCCACTCGGCGCCTTCGAGCTGGATTTCACCGGCGGCAAATCTTGGTATTCACCAGCGTGGTGGCGGCTGCTGGGCCACGAGTCGCAGGAAGCCGACACCACCGGGGCTTTTCTGGCGGCCCTGCCCCGCGGCGCCGCAGAGGCGGGCCTCGATCAATGGTTGCTCGCCTTGGAACCGGGCCATTCCTCCTTTTTCGTCCCCGTGCGGCTGCAGCTGAAGGACGGCGCCACCGCTTCTTTCCTGCTCGGCGCCCACCGCACACTCAACCGGAAACGCCAGCTCCTGCGCCTCACCGGTTTCCTGTGCGCGATGCCCGACGCCAGGGCAGAGACCGCACCGGCCGCGCTAACCCGGGAAGCGTTGGGCGCCCTTGCGGAGGGTGTCGTCCTCACCGATCCCCGCGGTATCGTGCTGGCCGCCAATCCCGCGGCCACGCGGCTGCTGCGCCGCCCGGTGGAACAACTCACCGGCCAGCCCTTTGAAGATGTCTTCCCGCTGATCCATCGCGAAAGCGGCCGTTCCGCCGACAGTCCCGTGGCCCTCGCTCTCGCCGCGGAGGCGCCCCTGCCCCTTTCCAGTCTGCACGCCCTCGCCCATCAAGGCGGACCGCCCGTGCCGCTCGTGTGGACCGCGCGCCCGGTCTTCGAGCCCGGCGGCCGCGCGCAAGGCGTCGTGATCATTTTCCGCAATCCCGAAGAATTGAGCCTGACGCCGGATGAGTTGGTGAAATCCAACCGCTTCGAGACGCTCGGCCTGCTTGCCGGCGGCATCGCGCACGATTTCAACAACCTGCTCACCACCATCCTCGGCGGCATCTCCCTCGCCAAGGACAACCGTGACTACTCCGCTCTGGCCGACGCCGAACAGGCCTGCCTCGCCGCCAAGGGCCTGACGAAACAGTTGCTTACCGTCGCCAAGGGCGGCACCGGCTCGCTCGTCGTCGTGGCCGTGCCCGAGCTGCTCCGCGACGCGGTGAAGATCGCTGCCGCCGGCGGCAGCGTGCCCGTGGCGGTGGAGGCGCCCGACACCGTCGCGCCCGTGGCGGTGGACCGTTCGCAGATGCTGCAGGTTTTCCAAAACCTGATTGTCAACGCCCTGCAGGCCATGCCCCCGCCGCCGCACACGCCGCAGGTGCAGATCCGCGCCGCCAATATCACCGTGGCCGAAAACCAGATCGCCGGGCTCGACCCCGGCGACTACGTCGAGATCGAGGTGCGCGACAACGGCAGCGGCATCCCGCCCGAAAACATCGGAAAAATCTTCGACCCCTTCTTCACCACCAAGAAGCACGGCACCGGCCTCGGCCTCGCCACCGTCCTCTCGCTCGTGCGCAAGCACGGCGGCCAGATCGCGGTGGATTCGACCGTTGGCACCGGCACGGTGTTCACGGTTTTCCTGCCCCGGGCGCGGCAGGCCGCCGAGGTCCAGGCCCGCAAGGCCCCGTCGCTGCGCTTCGGCACCGGCCGCGTGCTGTTCATGGATGACGACGAGAAAATCTGCACCCTCACGGCCAACATGCTGCAGAGCCTCGACTACAAATACGACATCGCCCGCAACGGCGAAGAGGCCGTCCAGCTCTACAAGCGCTACCTCAACATCGGCCGGCCCTACGACGTCGTCATCATGGACCTCACCATCATCGGCGGCATGGGCGGCGAGGAATGCTTCCGCGTCCTCCGCGACCTCGACCCGGAGGTGCGCGCCATCGTCTCCAGCGGCTACGACAACGACGACATGGCGAAACGCTTCCTCGACCTCGGCTTCTGCGGCTACCTGACCAAGCCCTACCGCGTGACCGACCTCGGCAAGGTCATCAAGGCCGTGCTGGGCTGAGGTCGTCCTAAACGCCCTGCCCATCCGGCGCGAAGTGCCGTTCTCCTTGGCCGGCGGATGTGGTTCAGCGGTGTCAAAAAATTACTAACCACGGGCCGATTTCCGGGAACCGACGGGGCGCGGCGGCAACTAGTGGGCCGCTACCCATGACACCAACCCTACGCCCCAACCTTCCCGCCGCATGGTCACGATTGGCGATGCTGACGGCAGCCAGTGCCATACTCCATACCGTCACACCGGGTTTCGCCCAACCGGCAGTGGACGCCGACCAAGAGCTCGAACCGGAGAAAGTCGTCACCCTGTCGCCGTTTGTCGTCGAAGACATCAAGGGCTATGCGGCCCAGCAGACCCTGATCGGAACCCGTTCCGCCAGCAATCTCCTCGAAATTCCCACCTCGGTCTCGGTCATCACCCACGAGGTGCTCAGTGATATCAACGCCATGTCGGTCCATGAAGCCCTCGCCGTCGGCGTCAGCGGAGTCACCCGGAATCAAACGATGACGGATGACGTAAACATCCGGGGCTTCCGCACCGCCAGTTCGTTGCGCAACGGCATTTCCAAACTCACCAACAAACGGAATCCCATGTATGACATCGACCGGGTCGAAGTCATTAAGGGACCGGGAGCCATGCTCCTCGGCAATAATCGTTTTCTGGGCGGAGCGGTAAACCTGATCTCGCGCCTGGGAACGGATGCTCCGGCCGGATATTTTCAGGCCACTTTTTCGGACGACAGTTTTTTCCGCGCGATGACGAATGTGTCCGGTCCGCTGGTCAGGGACACCGGTGACGGCCACAGCTCAAACTACCGGGTCACCCTCGGGGGGACCACCGGCCGATACCCCAAGGCCGTCGAATGGGAAAGCGACCGCTTCTACGGCGCGGGCGCCACGCTGCGATTCTGGGACGGCAGGATCATCGTCAACCTCAGCGGGTATTACTTTCTGGATGAAAGTAACCGCAATTGGAACGATTTCATCGACCTCAACTCCACCGAGACCCGCAACGGACTCACGGTCGCCAAGCTGAATCAATACTCGACCAAGAGCTTCTCCCCCGGGCGAAAACAGGACACGTGGACCATGAACATCGACCGGTTTGTCGATGCCTCCATTGTGGCGAAGCTAACCGACCACGCCAACCTGCGTTTATACTATGCCTTCAGCTCCGTGATGGACCGGCGCATGATGATCAGCGGGAGCGGCGTGCAGCCGGACAATTACACCCTCAGCCGGACCGGCTACGCTCTGGCCAACGACCGGCCCACCCACAATTTCCAGATGGATTTTCTGCATGAGCTGCCCCTCGGTTGGGTCACCATTGAGAGCACCTTCGGCGCCGATGGTGCGTGGGAGGTCCTGAAGGATACCGGCTTGGGCTCCGCGCCCCTGCCCGATCTGGACACGCGGCAGCCGGACTACGCCATGGACGAGGCATATTTTTCGGCCGCCAATCCCGAACTGAACCGCAGCCGGCATCAGATTACCACCGGCAGCTACACCCGGACCGGTTCCGGTTATTTTCAGGAGAACCTGTCTTTCCTCGACAAACGCGTGATTGTCGTCGGCGGACTTCGCTGGATCACAACCGGCGGAGAAAACCTGAACTACGTCACCCGGGAAATGACAAAGAAACGCAACGACACCTACCGCGTGCACAAATACGGCGTGGTGGTGAAGCTGCTGCCTTCCGTGTCGGCGTATTACACCAACGCGGAAAACATCAACATCCAGACCGGATTCAACGACCGGTTTGCCGACAACGACCGGCTGGGCGGCCCGCAGGGCAATCGCAGGGGCCAGCTCGATGAGTTCGGCCTCAAGTTCAACCACAGCTTCTCCCGGGATTTTCAGGTTTACGGTTCCGTGGTGCATTTCGACATGGCCCAGACCAACATCCCCACCCGCGGCCTGCTGGAGACCGGCGTGATCGGCAACGTCACTTCCGAACGCGACCAGATCGACGGCTGGGAGCTGGATGCCGGCTTGAAACTCAAGCTCGGGTCGCACGGCCACACCGACCTGATCTTCACCTACTTCGACGGCCGGGGCAAAACCGCCGTGGACCCAACACTGGCTCCGGATAATTTCGTCCCCCGCAAATACAGCCTGTTGGGCAAATACACCTGGACCAGCGGACCGCTGACGGGGCTGATGCTGGGCGGCAGCCTCATGGATCAATCCGCCAAGCGCAATGCGGTCTCCTATTCGGTCGATTATCCCTTGGTGGTAAATTTGTTCGCCGGTTACAAATGGGGTGAACAGTGGAGCGCCCAGTTGAACGTGAACAACGTGACCGACAAACGCTACATCGTCGCGATGTCCACTCCGGGCGCGGTCGTCACCGACCCAGGTTTGAAAACCTTCCTGAGCATCAAGTATGGCTGGTGACCACCCCTGACAGCCGCTCCGGGATAAATGCGGCCTTGGAACCCTGCGTGCATGCGGACAGCATGCCGGCCGCATGCTTCGCCAACCGGTCCCAAACTGGATTCTACTCGGCGGCTTCCTGCTCGCCGCCATCGCCGGCTGCGTCAACGCCGTCGGCTTCCTCGGCATCCACCACCAGGCCCTGTCGCACATGTCCGGCACGGTGGCGATCCTCAGCACGGATCTCGGGCGCGGCCACTTCGGCGCCGCCATGCACGCGGCGGGCGTCCTGCTCTGCTTCTTTCTCGGCTGCGTGGTCAGCGGCCTCGTCATCCGGCAGAGCACCCTGAAGCTCGGCCGGCGCTATGGAGCGGCGCTCGCCATCGAGTCGGGGCTGCTTTTCGCCGCCGTCTATTTCTACCATGGCGGCAGCAACTACGGCGACTACCTCGCCGCGATGGCCTGCGGCCTGCAGAATGCCCTCGCCACGACCTACAGCGGTGCCGTCATCCGCACGACCCATGTCACCGGCATCGTGACCGATCTCGGCATCGTCGCGGGCAATTTCATCCGGCGCGAACCGGTGGAAACTCGCCGCCTCGGCTTGATGCTGGTGCTGCTCGCCGGTTTTCTCGCCGGCGGCATCCTCGGCGGCTTCGGCTACATGCACTGGGGCTTCGCCACGCTCCTCCTGCCCGCCGCGCTCACCGGTTTGACCGGTCTCGGCTACGTGACCTACCGCCACCTGCGGCACGTGCCGGTCACTCCCGCCAGGTAAACGCGTGACAGAGCGCCACGCCCGCGGCATCGGCCTCGTCGCTCGCCAGCATCCGGCCGTGGCCGAGCAGCGCCATCACGGTGCGCGCCATCTGCTCCTTGCTCGCGCGACCCGCGCCCACCACCGCCATCTTCACCCGTAGCGGCGCATATTCAAAGACCGGCAGTTCGCGCAGCGCCGCCGCGGCAATCGCCGCGCCCCGCGCCGCACCGAGGATCTGGGCCGTCTGAAAATTCTGCACGTAGATCGTCTGTTCCAGCGCCACGTGCTTCACGGGAAAGCCGCCCAGGAAATCCGTCACGGCCCGGTGAATCTCGCCAAGCGCGTGCGCCATGCTGAGCTTCGGGGCGACCTTGACGGTGCGGCAGCGCAGCAGCAGCGGTTGCCGGCCGGGGGCAAATTCGACCAGCGCGAGGCCGGTGCCGCGCAGCGAGGGATCGATGCCGAGCACCTGGCCGGCGAAGGCCGGCCGGCCCGCCGCCGGCGCGGGCGCATTCGCCGCGGGCACGTTTTTGCCCGCCAGCTTGGCCGCCCACATCTGCCTGACATTCATCCGTGGCATGCGCGCATGTCACCGCGGGCGCGGCGCGGAATCCAGCCAATCTTTCCGGGCCGGTTCAAAACAGCAGCTTCAGCCCGGCGGCCCCCGCCAGCCCGAGCGCGATGTTTTCGAAAAGCCGCTGGTCGATCTTCCGCAGGATCACCTTTCCGAGCAGCGCCCCCGCCAGCACCGCCGGCGCCAGCCAGAGGTTGAACGCGAAACTCGCCGCGTTCACCAGCCCAAGGTCCATCATGAACGGCACCTTGAACAGGTTCATCACCATGAAATACACCGCGCCCGTGCCCATGTATTCCATCTTCGGCAGCCGCATCGCGAGCAGGTAGATCGCCATCAACGGCCCCGCCGCATTCGCCACCAACGTGGTGTAGCCCGCGAGAATGCCGATCACCGGCGCGAGCCACGCCCCGTGCTCCGCCAGTTCCCCGCCCTTGCGCCGCCGCCACAGGTGCAGGCCGAGCAGCGCGAGCACGATGAACCCGATCATGAGCGAGGCCTGCCGGTCATCGATCCGCCCCATCGCCAGGTAGCCGGCGACCACCCCCGCCGCCGTCCACGGAAAAAGTTTCCACAACAGCTTCCACTGGGCATGCCGCCGGTAAGCCAGCACCGCCACGACATCCGCGAACACCAGCATCGGCAGCACCACGCCGCTCGCGGCCTTCGCCGGCATGAGGTTGGCAAAAATCACCACCGCCAGCATGCCGAGACCGCCGATGCCGGTCTTGGCGAGCCCGATCGCCAGCGCGGCCACCACGGCCAGCACCCATTGCCAGAGATCGAAGCTCATGCGGCCGCCTCCGGTGTGAACGTTCCCGCCGCGACCCGGAAGATTTGCCACGCGCCCAGTTCCGCTTCGGGCGTCGTCGTGCCCGTCGCGAGGATTTGCATCTCCGGGTCGAGCGCGGCCCAGAAACGCCGCCGCCGCTCCGGGTCGAGTTCGCCCAGCACGTCATCCGCCAGCAGCACCGGCCGCACCCCGCCGCGGGCGTGAAACCAGGCCGCCTGCGCCAGCCGCAACGCCAGCACGAGCGAGCGCTGCTGCCCTTCCGAGGCATACTCCCTCGCCGCCCTCCCGCCCACGCTGAACTCGATATCATCGCGGTGCGGCCCCGCCAGCGTCGTGCGAAACTGCAGGTCGCGCGCCCGGCCGCCCTGCCATTTCGCGCGCAATGCCGCGGCCGTCGGTTCGCCTACGTTCGGGCGATAGGCGAGCGCTGCCGGTTCCGCGGCGTCCGCCAGGCGCGCATAAAATTCCGCCGCCCGTTGGCCCAGCTCGGCCAGCCCGGTGATCCGGCGCGCGATCAACTCCGCCCCGGCCGGTGCCAGCGTATGCTCAAACGCCGCCAGCTCGTCACCCTTCGCCCCGACCTTCAGCAGGCTGTTTCGCTCCGCCAGCGCCCGATGGTAGATCTGCAACGCCCGCAGATATTCCCCGTCCATCGCGGCGAGGGTCAGGTCCACCCAGCGGCGGCGGGCCGCCGGCGCGCCGCGCACCAGCAGCAGATCCTGCGAGGTAAAAACCACGGTCGGAAACTTGCCGAGGTAGTCGCCCACGCGGGATATTTTTTCCCCGTCGCACCACAGCTCGCGCCCGTCGCGCCGCAGCCTGACCGTCAGCCGCGTCTCACCGCGCTGCTCGTGCTCGACCACGCAGGCGATCGCCGCCTCGGCCTGTCCCTGCGCCGGCAGCACCTTCGGGTCGGTGGTGCGGAAGGAACGCAGCGCCGTGATAAACCCCGCCGCCTCCAGCAGGTTCGTCTTTCCCTGCCCGTTGGCCCCGAGAAAAAACTGCTGCCGGCCCGACAACACCAGCTCCGCCCAAGGGATGTTGCGGAAGTGCTGGAGGGTGAGCGAACGCAGGCGCATGGGAGGCAAAAAGTAGCGGGCAGCGGGCAATGGGTAGCGAGTAGAAAATGCCTTTGCCCGCCCTGCAAAATGCTCGCTACCCGATGCTCGCTGCGCACTACTGTCACCCCATGACTTTCGAAGCTTCCCTCGGCGAATCGGTCCGCACCCTGCAGGCTTTGTCCACCATCCGTCCGGCCATCGATGCCGCGGGTCAGCTGATCCTCGACACGCTGCGGCACGACCGGAAGCTGCTCATCTGCGGCAACGGCGGCAGCGCCGCCGAGGCGGGCCATTTCTCCACCGAGCTGGTCGGTCGTTACCAAAAGAACCGCGCCGCATTGCCCGCGCTCGCGCTCTCCGCCGACGGTTCGCTGCTCACCTGCATTGGCAACGATTACGGCTATGAGCATGTCTTCTCCCGCCAGATCGCCGGCCTCGCCCACCCGGGCGACCTCGTGGTCGTGCTCACCTCCAGCGGCAATTCCGCCAATATTCTCTCGGCCCTGCACGAAGCCAAAAACCAGGGCTTGAAGAGCATCGCCTTCCTCGGCCGCGGCGGCGGCAAGGCCAAGGGCCTCGCCACCGTGGACCTCATCATCCCCAGCGAGAGCGGCGCCGCCTGCCAGGAGGCCCACCTCTTCCTCATCCACCACTTCTGCGAACTGATCGACGCGGAATTCGCGTGAGGCGATCCCGGCTACCGCGCCAGTTCGCGGTTCAGGTGGTATTCCAGATTGCCGCCCCAAACCTCCGTTGAGACCACCCTGCCTTCCTTGTCGAGCAACCACATCGCCGGGATTGAGGTAATGTTGAAGCGCCGGCTGATGCGGTTGTCCCAGCCCCGGCCATCAAAATATTGCGGCCAAGGCATGGCCCAATCAGCCAGAAATTTTCTCAAGGCCTGTGAGTTCCCATCCAGGGAAATGCCAATGATTTCAAAGCCGCGGGCCTGGTATTTTTTATAGGCGGCAATCACGCTTGGCATGTCGTCAACACAGGGACCGCACCAAGTGGCCCAGAAATCGATCAGCACCACGCGGCCGCGCAACTCCTCCAGATTCACCTTGGTGCCGTCAAAGGCCACGAATTCAAGGTCGAGCGGGGTGTTGCGGTAGGGCAAAACCGCCAGCTCGCGCTTGGCCGTGGCCGACAACCGGTCATACCGGCTGCGCGCCGCAATCTTGAAAGCCTTCTCGGCCCGCGCCGGGTCCGCGCGCTGCAGCATCTGCCCCAGCGTCAACTGCACTTTGTCCGCAAACGGATGTTTGGGATGCGCCGCGCCAAACTTCTCCATGCGATCCGCAAGTTCGCGCTGCTGGGGCGACGCGGCCTTCTCAACCGATCCCCTGAACATCGCCAGGCAGAGCCAGGCATATTCCGCGTCAGCCTGATGGCGGGCCGGCAGTTGGGAATCCTGCTGAATCGCTTCCAATTCCCTGAAGGCCGTGTCCCAATCCACCTCCATGTTAAGCTTCTCCGCCGCCCGACAGCGGACTTCCGGCAACTGCAGGCGGGCATGCCACCAGTTCTTGTCGCGCGAATAATTCGCCACGAACGATTCCAAGTGGGATTGGAGCAGATACAGTTGCCCGGCCAGCAAGCTCTGATCGGTCCTGTTGTTGGCCTCATTTTGCTGCCGCTGGGCCTGGATATGCTCGATTTCGCGCCATGCCTTGGCGGCGCTTGCCTCCACCGTGCCGGTGCTGCCGGCGACCACCAGGATAACGAACATAAGTCGGGCGCAACCGGCGGCATTGTTCCATCTCATGCTTTCAGGAAACTGACGGCCATCTTCGTGCCAAGCCCCAATCACCCCGAGCTTGGCCCAATGAAACGGCTTGGCCGTCAGCCCGGCTTTCTTTTCTTGCCCAAGCCCGCCGCCTGCCTTCCCTTGCCACCTCCATGAGCAACACCACCGCCGAAAACGCCGTCCTCAAAACTTCCTACGGTGACATCACCATCGCCTTCTGGTCCGATGTCGCCCCGAAGACCGTCGAGAATTTCAAGAAGCTCGCCCGCGAGGGTTTCTACAACGGCACCGCCTTCCACCGCATCATCAAGGGTTTCATGATCCAGGGCGGCTGCCCCAACACCAAGGCCGGCGAGAGCGGCATGCCCGGCACCGGCGGCCCCGGTTACAAGATCAAGGCCGAGTTCAATCCCAAGTCGCACGTGCGCGGCGTCATCTCGATGGCCCGCTCCGCGCACCCCGACAGCGCCGGCTCGCAGTTCTTCATCTGCCACGGCGACGCCAAGTTCCTCGACCGCCAATACACCGCCTTCGGCGAACTCGTCGCCGGTGACGACGTCCTCGAGCGCATCGCCACCGTCCCGACCCAACACGGCGGCGGCGGCGAAAAGAGCACGCCCGTCGACCGCATCGAGCTGACCAGCGTGACGATCGTGCCTGCGGCCTGAGTCCCCAACGTCTGTTCAATAGCAAAAGGCCTGATCCGCGGATCAGGCCCTTTGTCATTTTAAATGGGCTGCGTGTCAGCTGTAGCCCAACGCCTTCGCCACCGCGTCGTAGGTGATCTTGCCGTCGCGGGTGTTCACGCCCTTGGCGAGGCCCTTGTGTTCGGCCAGGGCGCGCTCCACGCCTTTTTGCACGAGCAGCGTCACGAACGGCTCGGTCGCCTGCGTGAGGCCCATCGTCGAGGTGCGGCCGACGAGCGCCGGCATGTTCGGGACCGCGTAGTGAATCACGCCGTGCTCCTGGTAGGTCGGCTTCTCGTGCGAGGTTGGCCGGATCGTTTCGACGCAGCCGCCTTGGTCGATCGCGATGTCCACGATCACGCTGCCGGGCCGCATGCGTTGCACCATCGCCCGTGACACCACGATCGGCGCCTTCGCCGCAGGAATGAGCACCGCGCCGATCAGCAGGTCGGCATCGGCCACCTCGGCCTCGATGTTGGCGGGGTTCGACATGAGCGTGACCACGCGGCCGCGGTATTCGGCGTCGAGCGCCTCCAGCTTGCGTGTATCAAGATCGAGCACGGTCACCCGCGCGCCCATGCCCACCGCCATCTGCACCGCGTGCGCACCGGAGTTGCCCGCGCCGATGACGACCACATGCCCGGGCATCGTGCCGGGGATGCCGCCGAGCAGCACGCCCGAGCCGCCGAGCTGCGACTGCAACCGGTAGGCGCCGATCTGGATCGAGAGCCGGCCCGCGATTTGCGACATCGGCTTGAGCAGCGGGAACGACCCGTCGGCCGCCTCCACGGTCTCGTAGGAAATGCCGAGCACGCGCTTCTTGAGCAGCACCTTCGCCAGCTCCGGTCCGGCCGCGAGATGGAGGTAGGTGAAGAGCGTCTGCCCTGCCCGCATTAGGCTGTATTCGGCGGGCAGCGGCTCCTTGACCTTCAGGATGAGGTCGGCCGCGGCCCAGACTTTCTTCGCCGTCGGCGCGATCGTGGCGCCGGCCGCGCGGTATTCCGCATCCGTGAAACCGGCGCTCTGGCCGGCGGTTTTTTCAATCAACACCTTCGCGCCGAGCGACACGCAGCGGCGGCAGAGGCTGGGCGTCATGGAGACGCGCGTTTCACCGATTTTGATTTCTTTGGGGACTCCGATAAGCATGCGGTTATGACACAACGGCCAAGGCCACCGACGCAACGCTGGAGATGCCGGACCCACGAATTGACATGCTTTCTTTGATTCTGGCAGGCCGTGGTTGACCCTGCCGGCCAGCCGGAAACCATCCCTGCCTCATGGCCAAGCCCCTCACCCTCGTCGTCGCGTGCAGCGAAAACCGCGTCATCGGTCGCGACGGCCGGCTGCCTTGGCGCATCCCGGAGGACTCGCAGTTTTTTCTCGATGTCACCCGCGGCCAAACCGTCGTGCTCGGCCGCATCTGCTACGAGACTTGGCCGCAGGTGAATGAGGACGGTCGGCAACCGGTCGTCATCACCCGCGACACCGCCCTCGCCCGCCCCAATGTTCGTATCACGAACAATGTCCCCGAGGCGCTCGCCATCGCGCAAACCCTCCCCGGCGAGATCATGATCTGCGGCGGCCAGCGCATCTACGAGGAAACCCTGCCCCTGGCCTCCCGGCTCCTCCTCACGCTCGTCCACGCCGAGGTGCCCGGCGACACGTATTTCCCCGAATGGCGGCCCCTCCCTTGGCGCGAGACCCACCGGCGCGAAAGCCGCGATGCCAACTTCCGCTACACCTTCCTCACCTTGGAGCGTTAGCGGACCGACAGGCAATCCCGGCCCAAGCAGTCAGTTTGAACAAGGCGGGCCTGCCCGCCGAAGCTTTAGCGAAGGTGGGTTTGACCGGGACCCTCGGCTCCTGTTTGGTGTCGGTTCCTCCTGATGGCCGATTCACCGAACGTCTCCCCCCTCATCGACTCCAAGCGTTGCGAACGCGCCTTCCTCGTGGGCGTGCAGACCGCCGACATGGCCGCAGGCGAAGCCGCCGAGCTGCTCACCGAACTGCACGAACTGGTTGAGAACCTCCGCATCGGCATCGTCGGCCGCGAACTCGTCAACCTGCGCAAGCCCACCCCGGCCACGCTCATCGGCAGCGGCAAGACCGAGGAAATCATCGCGCAGGCCAAGGCGCTGGAGGCCGACCTGATCGTGTTCGACGAATCCCTCACGCCCGCCCAGCAGCGCAACTGGGAAAAACTCTCCGAGATCGCCGTCATCGACCGCGAGGAGGTCATCCTCGATATCTTTGCCGACCGCGCCCAGACCCGCGAAGCCGTCCTGCAAGTCGCGCTGGCCCGCATGGAGTATTCGCTGCCGCGGCTCACCCGCGCGTGGACCCACCTCTCCCGGCAGCGGGGCAAGGGCAAGATGGGCGGCGAAGGCGAGACGCAGCTCGAGCAGGACCGCCGGCAGGTCAACGACCGCATCACCCGCCTCAAGCGCGAGCTTATCGAGGTGCAGAAGCAGCGCGGCGTGCAGCGCCACAAGCGCCAGCGCGTCCCCGTGCCCACCGCCTCCATCGTCGGCTACACCAACGCCGGCAAATCCTCCCTGCTCAACCGGCTCACCGGCGCGCACGTCCTCGCCGAAGACAAGCTTTTCGCCACGCTCGATCCCACCACGCGCCAGCTCCTCCTGCGCGGGAACCAGAAGCTCCTCGTCACCGACACCGTGGGCTTCATCCGCCGCCTGCCCCACCGGCTCGTCGAGGCCTTCAAGGCCACGCTGGAGGAAACCATCGTCGCGGACTTCCTCATCCACGTGCTCGACGTCACCAATGCCAGCGTCGAGCACCATCACGCGACCACCCTCAGCGTGCTGGCCGAACTCGGCGCGGCCGAGAAAACCATCGTCACCGTTTTCAACAAAATCGACGCCGCCACGCCCGGCGATCTCCAGCGCGCGCGACACCTCGCTCCCGATGCCCTCTACGTCAGCGCCCACACCGGTGCCGGCCTCAAGGAACTGGAAACCCGGCTGGTCGCGTTGATTGCCGACGCCTTCAGCAGCTCCGATCTGCTCGTGCCGCACGACCGCTACGATGTCGTCGCCCGCCTGCATACCCTCGGCGACATCCAGGAACAGGAACACCGCGACGAAGGCATCTTCATTCGCGGCCGCTTCCCGCCCGCCCAGTCGGGTTACTTCGCGCCGTTCAAGCTCGCCCGCACCGGGAAAAAATAAACCGGCGGACTGTCATCGGCCGGCTCCGCGCCGATCCCGCCGCCCCTCACTCCGCGTCGTAAATCTGCACCCGCGCCCAGAGCGGCTTGCCCGTGTTGACGAAAGCCACGTGCAGCGGATGCACCTGGTAGGCATTGTGGGCGTCGAGGTTCTCGAACACGCAGGTGATGCCGTAGTCGAAGGTCTTGTCCACCACCGGCCGGTCGGCCACGGCCGCGGGCCGGCCGAGGTGAAACTCCTGCACGCTCGGCACGTCCTTCAGCGCCTTGAGCGCCGCGAGGAATTCCGCGCGCTGCGCGGCGGTGAGTTCGGGTTTCAGCCAGAAATAAACGGAGTGGATGAGCATGGGGACCTGATGCTCGGTCTGCCCCGCCGCCGGCGCAAGCCTGCTTGACTGGGTCCGCTCAACGGCTGCGGGCGAGCTCCTCCGGCGTGGCGATTTCGTAGGTGATCTTGCCCTCGGCGATCTCGCGCAGCGCGGTGTCCTCGGGAGACAGTTTTTCGAGCGACTCCACCAGCGGCCGGCTGCCCCGGCGCAGTTGCTTCACGCGCCGCGAAACGACGTTGATCAGGATGTTGGGGTCGTCGATGACTTTGCGGGCGCTGGCGATGTAGTCGTCTCTCATGGTTGCTTTGGCTTGGCGGAAGGGCGGTGCAGAAAATTTTTGTGCCGTGGCCGATGTTCTCGGCTGGTCCGGGCAGTTTAAAAACGCCGCCGCGCCAACGCGATGCCTAACTCGCCCTAAGATCAACCGCACCGGCAAGCCACTCGCCCGCCAACCGGTTGAAGCGATTATAGATAGAACTTCGCGGCTGAGATCGCACCGCTTGAAGCCATTAAGTTCCAAGGGCGGACCTACGTTGCAAACTGGCTGCCCGTCGGCCTGACGAGAATCGAACCTGATGAATTCCTCAGAGGGGCATTCATCAGGAATACCGGTTCAGGTCAAAAGCATCCGCCCGGTAGCCTATTCCAGATGCAATCAGGCGCCTGGATTCATCAGTTTCATCTGGTATTGGGCTATTCATCAGAGGCTGGACGCGAAGCGTGAGTCAAAGCAGCCCGCTCGTATGGTCCGGCTGCATCTACCCTTCCTCCTTCAAATCATGCGGGCACATCGGGTTGCATCCGAGTGTTGGCTTTCAGCTCCGCGTGAAGGGTCCGCAGCAGCAGCCCCGGCTCGCAGGGTTTCACCAGAACTTCCCGTACGCCCATGGTCGCCAATTCGTCGCGCCGCTTGATTTCATCCATGCCACTCATGCCCACAATTGGCAGCCGATCGGCCACGAGTCGGATGGTCCGGATCATGTCCACGCCATCCATCACTGGCATCATCATGTCGGTGACGACCGCGCGCACATCGTCGCGCCGCGCCAGAAATTCGCGCACGCCCTCCTCACCGTTCGTCGCGGCAAGAACCCGGTAACCGTTTTCTTCCAGCACGAGGCGAGTTGCCTCACGGAGTCCTGGCTCGTCATCGACGAGCAACAGCAGTTCGCCATTGCCCCGCGGCACATCGGTTGTACCCGCCGCGACCGTCGTCTCAGGCGCCTCCGCTGCCGGCAGGTAAACCTTGAAGACACTGCCCTTGCCCGGTTCGCTGTAAACCGTCACGAAACCCCCATGATTCTTCGCGATGGCCAGCACCGTGGACAGGCCCAGCCCGGTGCCCTTGCCCTCCGGCTTCGTCGTGAAGAAAGGATCGAAAATACGTTCGATGATCGCCTTGGGGATGCCCTCTCCCGTGTCTGCAACCGTCAACACAACATAGGGTCCCGGTTTGGCCTGCGGGTTCAGTTTGGCTTGGGCCTCCGAGAGGCGGACATTTTCCGCCGACAGCGAAAGTTTGCCTCCGTTCGGCATCGCATCCCGGGCGTTCACGCAGAGGTTCATCAGCACCTGGTGTAACTGCGTCGGGTCGGCCTTCACCGTCCATAACTCGGCTGGCACCCTCCGTTCCAGTTCCAGATTCCGCGGAAAGGTCTCCTGCGCCAGATGCACCATGTCGTTGATCAGATGGCGGAGCTGCACCGAGCTACGCGCGGCCTCGGTGCCCCGGCTGAACGTGAGCAGTTGCCGGATGATGCCGGCACCCCGCTGCGCTCCGTTTTCAATGATGCTCAGGATCGCTTGTTCCCGCTCGCTCGTGAGCTTGTTTTTCAGCAAGCCCGCACCCATGAGCATCGGCGCCAGGATATTGTTCAGATCGTGCGCTACGCCGCTCGCCAGCGTGCCGATTGCTTCCATGCGCTGCGCCCGCAGGAACTGCTGTTCCAGCTTCTTGCGTTCGGTGATGTCCACCGCCGTGGCCACGAGTTGGCTGACTCTTCCGCCCTCTTCCCGTAGCGGACTCAGGGCAAAGTCCACAATCATTTCCCGGCCGCCGGCCACCCGGATCGCGACGTCATACCGGATAAACTCCCCCCGGACGGCCCGCGCCAGAGCGTCCTTGAGCTGCACCTGCACGTCTGGCGAATGCGACCACCAATACGCCTCCGGGAAATACGTCCCGATGACTTCCTCGCGCTTTACGCCGCCGGCTTCAAGGGCCGCGCGATTCACCTCCAACAAAATGCCATCCAACGAGAGCAGGCCGACAAACGCGAACAGACCGTCCAGGATGTCGCGCAATTGTTGCGCATTCCGCCGTTGCGCCTCTTCCGCCCTCTTTCGCTCCGTGATGTCGCGAGCCGCGGCAATCGCCATCTGTCCGACCTCGGCCGGAAACGACCGCACGCTAAGTTCCACTGGGATAAGCCGGCCGCCCTTGGATAGGAGCGTGCGCTCGAAGACCAGCCGCTTCTCGCGACCCAGGCGGTCGGACAAGGCCGAGATGGTCGGCTCCGCCGCCTCCGCCGCCTCGAGTTCATGCACCGGCCGGCCGAGCAATTCCTCGTGAGAGTAGCCCAGCAGCTCGGCGGCCGCTTCGTTTGCGTCCACCACTCGGTCGGGCCGACCCTGCCCGTCCAACGAAATGAGGAACATGGCGTCGTTGGCGGCGTTGAAGACCTGCCTGCTGCGCAGTTCGCTGGCGCGCAGCGCCACCGCCTGTTTTTCCAGCTGTAGGCTGCGATCCTCCAGCTTGTCCACCAGACCCTGGCTGTATTGGTGCATCGCGCCCAGTTCGCCCAGTGCACCCGTGACGGTTGGCGCGATCCGATGCCGATCACCCAGCAACTCCCGCAGCGTGCGAATCAGCTCCGAGCCGGTCGCCGGCTTGCGAAGGAATCGGTCAGCCCCGAGGGCGAGTGACAACTGCTCGTCCTTCGCCGATGTGTAGGTGGCGGTGTAGACGATGATCGGAAGCGATCGCAAACGCGGATGGTGTCGGATTTCGTGGCAAAGCCGGTAGCCGTCCATCCGGGGCATCAGGATATCGGTGATGACCGCGTCGAACGGCGCCTCGATCAGGGCCTGCAGCGCCACGATCCCGTCAGAGGCCTCCGCCACCTCGAATCCGTGCTCCTCCAGCACCCCGCGCACAATCGCACGGTTGTCGTTCTGATCTTCGGCTAGCAGGATGCGGTGGGGCATGGAATCCGGGCAAATGCCAACCTGCGACCTCCGCAAATTGAAAGCGAGCGCTGAATCCCGGCCTAGCATCCGTTAGCTAGCGTGACGGAAGTCGACGAGGGCCGAATCGGAAGTCGGGCATGGATGGAATCGGCATCTCACCACGCAAGAGCCTTAGCTGGCGTCAGATGGAATTTGGGTGGGGTTGCCCCAAATTGGCGAACTTAGGTTGGGGAAGTTCACTATCTAGACCGAACTAACAGCCTGTCACGTGAGCTAATAGTTTTGACCTGGCTTTGGCGTGGTAGGCGGCCTTTGAGAGAAATTCGCCCCGCGCAACGCGGCAGAATCGAACTCCGGAAAACTCAGGTCAACAGACCGCCATTCACTTTCGCTGATGCTCCAATCACTTAGCGCGTGTTTTGACCTGACGGGGGGAAAGTTCGATATTCCCCGAAGTGGCTGCCCGGCATGGATTCGAACCATGACTAGGCGAGTCAAAGTCGCCTGTGCTACCATTACACCACCAGGCAAGGAAAGTGCGGAGGGAGCACGTTGCGGCCCCTGCCGGCCCGGTCAAGGCCGGAAAACTTCCAGGCTTTTACCGTCAATCCCCCTGCCGCAAGGCACCCGCCCACATCCCGGCGGGGCGGACCATACGATTTGTAAAATCGCCGCGCCGTCGCGGTGCACGCGATTTGCCGTTGACCCGCCAAGCGCACGGACATCCTCCTACCCCGCCCCATGAAAATTGCGCGCATCGAAACCCGGGTCTGCCATGCGCGGATGCGGAACTGGATTTTCGTCAAGGTCATCACCGACCAGCCCGGCCTCATCGGCTGGGGCGAAGCGACCCTCGAATGGCACACGCGCGGCGTCGTCGGCGCCATCGAGGATCTGGCGCAGCTCCTCATCGGCGAGGACCCGCGCCGCATCGAGCACCTGTGGCAGACGATGTATCGCCAGCATTTCTGGCACGGCAACGACGTCGTGCGCGGCACCGCGATGGCCGGCATCGACCTCGCGCTGTGGGACATCCTCGGCAAGACGCTCGGCGTACCGTGCCACCAGCTTTGGGGCGGCCGCGTGCGCGACTACGTGCGGCTCTACTGCCACCTCGGCGGCGGCCGGATGGAGGATTTCTACGAGACGCCGGTCAACGAGGCGAAACGCTTCGGTGAGCTCGCGCAAAAGGCGGTCGCCGACGGTTTCACCGCCTTCAAGTCCATGCCCGTGCCCGAGCAGATGATGATCGAGGGGCTGCGACCGGTGAAATTCGCCGAGTCCTGCGTCGCCGCCATGCGCGAGGCGGTGGGCGACAGCATCGACATCATGGTGGACTGCCACGCGCGGCCCTCGCCGCGCATGGGCCAGATCTTCGCCAAGGCACTCGAGCCCTACGGCCTGTATTTCTTCGAGGAGCCGTGCTGGCCCGAGCATATCGAGGGCATTGCGGAAGTGCAGCGCGCGGTGAAGACGCCCATCGCCACCGGCGAGCGCATGGTCTCGCAGTTCGCCTTCAAGCGCCTGCTTGAGCTGCAGGCCGCAAGCATCATCCAGCCCGACATCACGCACTGCGGCGGCCTCAGCGAGGCGCGCCGCATCGCCGCCATGGCCCAGGCCTACGGCGTGGCCGTGGCGCCGCACAACCCGCAGGGGCCTGTGAGCACCGCCGCCTCCATCGAGTTCGGTTTCGCCACGCCCAACTACCTCATCTGCGAGGCCGTGCACCAGGACGTGCCGTGGCGCGACGAGATCGTGAACTGGGGCTTCACCGTCGAAAAGCAGGGCCGCATCGTCCGCCCGAGCTCCCGCCCCGGGCTCGGCGTCGAGATCAACGAGGCCGCCATCGCGGCGCATCCCTTCGAGCAGGAAGTCCCGCGCCGCAGCTACGCGCCCGACGGCTCCGTCGTCGATTGGTAAACCCGGTCATGCCCTCCGAACTGCGCGACACCCCGGCCCCGGCGCTGCTGCTGCCCGACTTCAAGGGCCGCGTCGCGCTGGTCACCGGCGCCTCCGCCGGCATCGGCCGCGCCACCGTCGATGCGCTGCTTGCCAACGGCGCCACCGTCTTCGGGCTCGCGCTCGACGCCCCGCGCGTGGGCCACCCCGCCTTCCACGCCCTGCCCTGCGATCTCCGCGATCCTGTCGCCATCGAACGCGCCTTCGCCGCGCTGCGCGTCAAAACCGACCGGCTCGACTACGTGGTCAACGTCGCCGGCATTGATCCCAAAATCTCCCTCGCCGCGGGCGATGCCGCCGCGTGGGACGACATCGCGCACCTCAACCTCCGCGCCTGCCACCTCGTCATCCGCGCGGCCCTCGACCTGCTGCGCGCCGGCGCCGGCCGCGCCATCGTCAACGTCTCCTCCATCAACTACCGCCTCGGCCTGCCCGGCCGCGCCATCTACTCGACGACCAAGGCCGGCCTCCTCGGGCTCACCACGGGACTCGCCCGCGAACTCGGCCGGGAAAGCATCCGCATCAACACGATTTCGCCCGGCTGGATTTTCACCGAGCGCCAGGTGGCGGAGTATTTCTCCGGCCCCGACACCGCCAAGCATCTCCACCATCTCGCCGGCGTGCAGGCCCTGCCGCTCCGGCTCCAACCGCAGGATGTCGCCAACCACATCCTGTTCTACCTCAGCGAGGCCAGCCGCGCCTCCACCGGCCACAACTGCGTGGTGGACGGCGGCTGGCTGCTTGAATAACCCCCGCCATGACCACTCTCCCCGCCGCACGCCTGCTCGCCTCCACCCGCAACCAGCTCGGTGAAAATCCTCTCTGGGATGCCGCCCGCCGCACGCTGTTCTGGACCGACATCACCGCCGGCGAAATCCACGCGTGGGACGAGGCCGCCGGTGCCGTGCGCAAGCTCTACTCCGGCCCGATGGTCGGGGGATTCACGCTCGAGGCCGATGGCGCGCTGCTGCTTTTCCGCATCAACGATCTCGCGCGCCTCGATCCCGCCACCGGCGACTGCCGCGCGCTGCGCCCCTTCCGCGACGGCGGCACGCAGCGCTTCAACGACGTGATGGCGGACCCCGCCGGCCGCGTCTATGCCGGCACCATCGGCCAGGATGCGCAGAGCGGCGGCCTCTTCCGCTTCGACCCCGACGGCTCGGTGCATCCGCTCTTCCGCGGCTCCGGCTGCTCCAACGGCATGGGCCTTTCCCCGGACGGAAAAACCTTTTACTGGACCTGCTCCACCACCAACCGCATCTTCGCCTTCGACTACGATGCCAACACCGGTGCACTCTCCAACCGCCGCGAGTTCTACGTTGCCGACAAGGAGGAGGAAGGCACCTGCGACGGGATGTGCGTGGACGCCGAGGGCCATATCTGGTCGGCACGCTGGGACGGCCACCGCCTCCGCCGCCATGCGCCCGATGGTCGCGTCGTCGCGGAAATCCCCGTGCCCGCCTCGCGCGTGACCTCGTGCTGTTTCGGCGGCCCGGAGCTCAAAACGCTGCTCATCACCTCCGCCCGCGGCGAGACCGACCCCGGCTACTGCGAGGCCGGCAGCGTCTTCCGCGCCGAGGTCGGCGTCGCCGGCCTGCCGCGGCACGTTTCCCGGCTGACTGCCGGAGCCTGAGCCGCCAGCGGCCAAAATCCGCGCTGCCACCGCCAAAACCTGCGCTGTCATTTTGGGGAAACCGGCTATACTGTGCCTCGTCATGAAAACCATCCTCACCCCGGTTGATTTCTCCGCCCTCAGCGCCAGCGTCATCAAGGCCGCCGCCGCCCTCACCCAATCCGTGAAGGGCCGCCTCGTGCTCCTGCACGTCGTCCAGCCCCCGGTCATCACCAGCGAATACGGCGCCGTGATGGCCAACCTCCAGGAAATCGTCGCCATCAGCGAGAAGACCGCCGCCCGGCAGCTCGCGCGCGTGGAGCGCCGCCTCAAAGCCGGCGGGGTCAAGACCAGCTCCATCCTGCTCACCGGCGGCCCCATCCCGCACATCATCGAGCAAGCGGCCAAGCTCCGCGCCAGCTACATCGTGATGGGCTCCCACGGCCGCTCGGCCCTCTTCGATCTCCTCGCCGGCAGCACGACCACGGGCGTCATCAAGAAGGCCCCCTGCCCCGTCGTCATCGTGCCGCCGCCGCGCAAGAAGAAATAAGCCGGGGCCGGACGCTCCCGCGATCTCCACGCGGCGCGGTTTTCCCGCGCCGCTTTTTATTTTTTGCGTGCCCGGCGGGTTTCGCTTCACCCTGCCCCATGCACGACCCCTTCACCGCGCGCCGCCAACGGCTGGCCGCCAGCCTCTCCCTCGGCCGAGCCTTGCTCGTGGTCGGCGCCGGCGCACCTGTGCCGCTGCCGGAGAACACCGACCAGATCTACCCCTTCCGCGCGCACAGTGATTTCTTTTACCTCGCGGGTCTCGAATGTCCGCACGCGGTCGTGGCCTACGATCCGACGGACGGCGCCTGGCACGTGTTTGTGCCCGAGGTGACGGAAGCCGAGCGCATCTGGGAAGGCCGCGAACAACCGCCGGGCGAATCCCTCGCGGGCTTCGCCCCTTGGCTGGCCGCCCGGCGCGATCGGCCCGTTGCGCAGCTCGGCGCAGCGGTGCCCGGAGTGACACCCGATGCCGCCCTCTCCCAGGCCATCCGGCTCCAGTTTCTTCACGCCCGCCGGCCCAAGGATGCCGCCGAGATCGCGCTGTTGCGCCGCTCCGCCGCCGCCACCGCCGCAGGTTTTGCCAAGCTGCAGTCGCTGCTGCGGCCGGGCCTCACCGAGCGCGCGCTGCAGGTCGAGCTGGAAGCGGAGTTCTTCCGCCACGGCGCCACGGCCACCGGCTACCATTCCATCGTCGCCACCGGCGCCAACTCCGGCGTCCTGCATTTCCCGCCGGGCCGCCGCCCGGTCGCCGCCGGGGACTTCGTGCTCGTGGACGCCGGCGCCGAGACAGACCGCTACGTGATCGACGTCACCCGCACCTTTGTGGCCGGCGAGCCCTCGTCGTTTCAACGCGAGCTTTACCAGATCGTCCTCGACGCCCAAGTGCGCGCCTGCAACCGCTGCCGGCCCGGGATTGAGTGGCGCGACAACCACCTCGCCTGCGCCGTGGACCTCGTCGCGGGGCTCGTGGACATGGACGTGATGCGCGGTGATCCCGAGTCGCTGGTCGAACAGGAGGCGCACACGCTGTTTTTCCCGCACGGACTAGGCCACCTGGTCGGGCTCGGGGTGCGCGATGCGAGCGGCACCCTGCCCGGCCGGACCAAGGATCCCCGGTCCAGCCTCCGCAACCTCCGCCTAGACCTGCCCCTGGCCGAAGGCTACGTGGTCACCGTGGAGCCCGGGCTCTACTTCATCCCCGCCCTGCTCAACGATCCGGCCCGGCGGGAACGCTTTCACGACTGCGTCAACTGGCCGCTGGCCGAGGCACAGCTCGGCCTCGGCGGCGTCCGCATCGAGGACAACCTCCTCATCACCGCCGGCGAACCGGAAAACCTCACCGCCGCGATCCCGAAGACGCTTTGAGCCCCGGGCCCGGCCGGAATTTTCCGTGGACAAAGACCCGCTTCTGCGTCTCTTTTCCGCCCATGGCCCAGTCAGAATCCAAGCTCGTCACGCCCGTCAGCCTCGCCGTCGATGCCGTCCTCGTCGTCGCGTTCTTCGTCTTCATGTTCGGGGTGCTCAAGCCCCACGTGCCGTCGAACGACCCCAAGATGATCTGGCTCTGGGCCGGGCTGACCTCCGCCTGCATGAGTGGCGTGTTTTGGCTGGCGATCCAGATGTTCCGCGTGGTGCTCAAGGCTCAGCTCGCGGCGAAAAAGTAAGGCTCAGCCCGTTGCGGCCGCGGCCCGGCGGCGCTCCATCCGGGCCGTCACCAGGATGGAAAGCTCGTAGAGCGCGATCAGCGGCAGGGCGATCAGCGTCTGGTTGAACATGTCGGGCGTCGGCGTGATGATCGCCGCGATGATGAACATCAGCACGATCGCGTGGCGGCGGTATTTGCGCAGGGTCGCCACGGACACGAGACCCATCAGGTTGGCCAACACGATCAGCAGCGGAAATTCAAAGGCCCCGCCGAGCCCGAGCACGAGCCAGAGCAGGAGGCCGTAGTATTTGTCCGCCGTCCAAAGGATGTTGTAGCCCAGCAGCTCGTTCAGCTCGAAGGAAATCCGCAGCGTGCTCGGCACGATAAGAAAATAGCCGAAGGACGCGCCGAGGAGAAAGAGCACCAGCGCGGCACCGGCCGCGGGCAGGAGCAGCCGCAGTTCACGGCGGGTGAGCGCGGGTGCCACGAACTGGCCGACGAAAAACAGACAGAACGGCAGCGCGAGCAGCAGCCCGCCGAGCAGGCAGATGCTGATGATGACCGAAAAGACGCCCATCGGGCTGTTAGTGATGAGCTCGGTGTGCAGGGAAGGATAGTCCGCCTGCACCTGCTCGAGCGGCCGCACCAGCAGATAGGCGAAGCGCCGCAGGTTGAAGGCGATCAGCGCCACGAAGCCCGCAAAGACCAGCGCGCACTTGATCAGCGTCCAGCGCAGGTCCTCCAGATGGTCGAAGAACCCCATCGGTTTTTCCCGGGGCTCCGCCGCCGGCTCCCCGTCGAACTCCTCGTGGTCGTTCACGCCGGAGGATCAGTTGTTCGCGCCGGCCTTGCCCGCACGCTCAAGTTCGCCGCGGATGCTGCGCTCCCGCGCCGCCACCCGGTCGCGGATGCGGGCGTAGTCGGCGATCCAGGCCTCGCCTTCGCGGAGCCAACGCAAAATATCGGGCTCGGGATCGGGATCGCCCCGGTGGACGCGGCTCCAGGCCAGCGCCGACACGAGGTCGTCGTTCACCACGATGCTGCCGTCGGCATCGCGCGGCGCGAGCTGGGCCAGCGGCGTCAGCCGGGTGATGACACGCACGTAGGCATCGCGCCCTTGCGGGCCGCCGTGCACGGCGAAGAGGTGCACCATGCGCTTGAACTGCACGTCGAGGTCGCGGCGCTCGCGTTCGGAAAGTTCCGCATCGGGGTTCTCCAGCCGGGCGCCGATGTCGTCGGCCAGGGCCGTGGCCGCAAACACCGAGCCCTGCTCCGCGAGTTCCGAGAGCATGACGCGCGCCCGGGGCAGGTCGCGCTTGCCGACGGGGCCAAGCATCAACCGCAGCCCGAGCGCTTCCTGCGCCCGCGCATCCCCGGCCGCCGCGCCGGCCTCGATCATTTTCTCCAGTTCCGTGTCGTGCAGCGGTTCCAACTGGCCGGCCGCATAAGCCTCCCACAACAGCTTCCACGCGGCGCCCTGCCCGCGGGCCGCCGCTTCGCGCAACAGCGCGATGCCCCGCTCCTGGTCCTGCGGCACGCCCTGCCCCGTGAAGAACAGGTAGCCGAGGTAAACCTTGGATTCCTCAAAGTCGGCCACCGCCGGCCGGCGAAACGCCTCAGCCGCCTTGGTCAGGTCCTGTTTCACCCCGCCGTAGCCATGGAAGTAAACCTCGCCCAGCCGGTAGGCGGACTCAAGGTGCCCCTGCGCGGCGGCACGCTCCAGCCATTCCAGCGACTTGGCGATGTCGCGCTCCACGCCGCCGGTGCCTTGGAAATAGGCCGCCGCGACTGCATACTGCGCATCGGCCTCGCCGGCCGCCGCCGCGACAAAATCCGGAGCCGGCTGCGCGCCCAAGCGCAATGCCGCGAACAACACCAGCATGGCCGGCACGATGGGATTATTTTTCAAACGCATGCCGTTGACCTAACAGCCCGGGCCGGCGGCGCAACCCCGGTTTGCCGGGGACCGGGGATTTCGGCTTCGCCGGCAAGGCGTCCGCTTCAGCACACAGCCCCCCGCAGGCCACTGAAAAATCACCGCCAAACACCCCTGCGGCGGCCCGGGAGCAGCCGCAGAGTTGACACCCCCGCCCGCGCCCGCTCCGATGCGCGCTCCTTCCGTTCATTTCTCCTACTCACATGGCCAAGAAAACCACCGCTAAGAAATCCGCGGGCAAAAAGCCCGCCGCCAAGCAATCCGCCGCCAAGGGCCCGAAATACGTTTATACGTGGGGCGCCGGCAAAGCCGACGGCAACGGCGGCATGAAAAACCTCCTCGGCGGCAAGGGCGCCAATCTCGCCGAGATGACCCGCATCGGCCTGCCCGTGCCCCCCGGCTTCACCATCACGACCGAGGTCTGCACCTACTACTACGCCAACAAGCGCACCTATCCCGCCTCGCTCCAGGCCCAGATGGAAGCCGGCGTCGCCAACATGGAGAAGATCATGGGCACGAAGTTCGGTGCCACCGAGGGCATGCCGCTCCTCGTCGCCGTGCGCTCCGGCGCCCGCGACTCCATGCCGGGCATGATGGACACGATCCTCAACCTCGGCCTCAACGACCAGACCGTCCTCGCCCTCGTCAAGGCCACCCAGAACGAGCGCTTCGCGTGGGACTGCTACCGCCGCTTCATCCAGATGTATGGCGACGTCGTCCTCGGCGTGCAGAAAAAGGAAGGCGAGGACCACGAGCCGTTCGAGACCGTCATCGAAGGCTACAAGCACGAGAAATACCACGCGGACATCGAGGACTCGAAGCTCACCGCCGCCGACCAGCAGGAACTCGTCCAGCGCTTCAAGGCGCTCGTGAAGGAGCGCACCGGCCGCGTGTTTCCCAACGATCCGTGGGACCAGCTCCGCGGCGCCGCCGGCGCCGTGTTCGGCTCCTGGATGAACGACCGCGCCATCGTTTACCGCCGCAAATACAACATCCCCTCCGAGTGGGGCACCGCCGTCAACGTGCAGGCCATGGTGTTCGGCAACACCGGCGACACCTCCGGCTCCGGCGTCGCGTTCACCCGCAACCCCGCCAACGGCACCAACGAGTTCTACGGCGAGTTCCTCATCAACGCGCAGGGTGAGGATGTCGTCGCCGGCGTGCGCACGCCCGAGCCCGTCCTCAAGCTGAAGGACCAGATGCCCAAGTCCTACGCCGAGCTCCTCAAGGTCCGCAAAACCCTCGAGAAGCATTTCAAGGACGTGCAAGACATCGAATTCACGATCCAGGAAGGCAAGCTGTTCATGCTCCAGACGCGCAACGGCAAACGCACCGCCGCCGCCGCGCTCAAGTTCTCCATCGATATGGTGAAGGAGAAACTCATCAACTGGCAGACGGCCATCATGCGCAACCCGGCCGACCAGCTCGAGCAGTTGCTCGCGCCGATCTTCGATCTCGCCGAGGTCAAGAAGGCCAAGGTCATCGCCACCGGCCTCCCCGCCGGCCCCGGCGCCGCCACCGGCAAGATCTACTTCAATGCCGACCGTTCCGTGCAGGCCGCCGAGAAAGGCGAGAAGGTCCTGCTCGTCCGCGTCGAAACCTCGCCGGAAGATCTCCGCGGCATGATCGCCGCCGAGGGCATCCTCACCGCCCGCGGTGGCGTCTCCTCGCACGCCGCCCTCGTCGCCCGCCAGATGGGCAAGGTCTGCGTGTGCGGCGCCGCCGGCGTCGTCATCGACTACGACAAGAAGACCGCCACCATCGACGGCCAGACCTTCAAGGAAGGCGACTTCCTCTCGATCGACGGCACCTCCGGCCTCGTTTACGCGGGCCAGATTCCGACCGCGCCGTCCGAGATCATCGCCGGCCTGCTCAACGGCGACAAGGCCGCCCAGGCCACCGAGAAATTCAAGAGCTACGTTCAGCTCATGAAGTGGTGCGAAAAGGCCACCAAGCTGTCCGTCCGCACCAACGCCGACACGCCCGAGCAGACCGCCCAGGCGATCGCGTTCGGCGCCGTCGGCNNACCGAGCACATGTTCTTCGAGGGCGACCGCATCGACGCGATGCGCGAGATGATTCTCGCCGACACGATTGAGGCCCGCGAAGCCGCCCTCGCCAAGCTCCTCCCCTACCAGCGCGCCGACTTCTTTGGCATTTTCAAGGCGCTGAAAGGCTTCCCGGCCACGATCCGCTTCCTCGATCCGCCGCTACACGAGTTCCTCCCGAACTCCAAGGAGCAGCAGATGGACCTCGCGCGGAAGCTCAGCATCCCGGTCGAGAAGATCATGCACCGTGTGCACGAACTCCACGAGTTCAACCCGATGCTCGGTTTCCGCGGCTGCCGCCTCGGCATCAAGTATGCGGAGATCACCCGCATGCAGGCCCGCGCCGTCCTCGAGGCCGCCGCCGATGCGACGAAGGCCGGCTTCAAGGCCAAGCCCGAGATCATGATCCCGCTCGTCGGCTTCAAGAAGGAGCTCGATCTGCAGGTGGAGATTGTCCACGAGGTCGCCGCCCAGGTGCAGAAGGAGAAGAAGGTCAAAATCTCCTACCAGGTCGGCACCATGATCGAGATCCCGCGCGGCGCGCTCACCGCCGACGAGATCGCGCAGACGGCCGAGTTCTTCAGCTTCGGCACCAACGACCTCACGCAGACCACGCTCGGCATGTCGCGCGACGACTCCGGTTCCTTCCTCGGCGCTTACCAGGAGGCCGAGATCATGAAGAAGAACCCCTTCGCCTCGGTGGACCAGACCGGCGTCGGCCAGCTGATGCAGATCGCGATCGAGAAGGGCCGCAAGACCCGTCCCGACATCAAGCTCGGCATCTGCGGCGAACACGGCGGCGATCCCGACTCCGTGAAGTTCTGCCACAAGATCGGCCTGGCCTACGTGTCCTGCTCGCCCTACCGCGTGCCGGTCGCCCGCCTCGCCGCCGCCCAGGCCGCCGTCGCCGACATCAAGAAGTGAGGTAGGGGCGGTTATCCCTAACCGCCCTTCTGCTCCGGTTCCCTCCTCCAGCCCCGCGCCTTCACCGGCGCGGGGCTTTTATTTTTTCCCGCTGCCCAACTGCGTCCGATACGCCGAAGGCGACAGGCCCGTGCGGCGTTTGAACAGCTTCGAAAAATGAAACTCGTCGCAGAAGCCCAGCTCCGCCGCGATTTCCTTGAGCGGCGCATCATCGGCCTGCAACCGCGCGGCCGCCCGGTCGAGCCGCCGCGCCAGCCGGTAATGCGCAGGCGGCACACCCATCGCCGCGCTGAATTTCTTGCGGAACTGCTCGTAGGTCAGGCCGAACTCCCGGGAAAATTTCTCCCAGTCCGGCGGCACCGCCGTCGCATCCAGTTTGGCCGCCGCCTCCTCCAGCCACGGCTCGGGCCGGGCGGCCGCGAATCCGCCCGCGTGCCCGGCCCGCATCTCCGCCAGCAGGGCGAGCAATCGCGTCACCTCCACCAGCGCCGCCGCCCCGCCGCGACCGCCCGTCAGCACCCCGGCGATCCGCTGCCGCCAGTAGTCCACCGGCTCCGCATGCCAGACCGAGTCCGCCGGATCGAGCAGCCCGGCCTGCCGCCAGCCGTCGAAGGCCGGTCCGTTGAACACCAGCCAGATGTCGTCCCACGGCTCGCCCGCCCCCGGGTCGTAAAAGTGCGCCACATCGGGAAAGAGCAGGAAAGCATCGCCCGCCGCCAGCGTGCGGCGATACCCGCTGGCATCGCCAAACTCACATTTTCCGGCCAGCACATAGACCAAGGCATAACTCCCCAGAACACGCATGCTCGTCCGGGCAATCCCCCGGTTACCCCGCGACTGCCCCGCCAGTGTCACCGATCCCATAGGTGTCGGTGCATTGGCCACATCCAGCGACCGGGTTTCCCATGATTTTGGCATCGGCTTGGTGAATTCCAGAAAACACATGCCATGCCCCAGAACAACCATTCATTTAACCGCAGCCACCTGCTAGGGTATGCAGGCTTAAAGCTTTGAGCTTACCGCTTGTCGCTTTCCCCATGGCCCTCACCACCACCCTCTCCTCCTGCGGCCACGAACTGGATATGTCCGACGACGCCTTCGGCTTCGTGCGCAGCTCCGCCGACTGTCTCGACGATGTCGCTGAGCTGAGGCGCCGGCTGGCGGACGACGGCTATCTCTACATCCCGGGCTTCTTCGATCCGGCGCTCATTCTGGAGGCCCGCGCCACCGTCTGCGACCGCCTCGTGGCTGACGGCTGGCTGGATCCCTCGTATCCTGCGATCGCGGGTGTCGCCCAGCCAGGCAAGGTCACCAACTACCGCGGCGATCTCGCGAAAAACAACGCGGCCATCGAGCGCGTCGTTTACGGCCCAGAGTTACTGGGTTTTTATGCCGCCCTCTTTGGCGAGCCGGTCCGCCATTTTGATTACACCTGGTTTCGCGCCCTGAGCCGTGGCCAAGGCTCCACGCCGCACTGCGACCTCGTGTATATGGGCCGCGGCACACATCAGCTGCTCACCTGCTGGATCCCCTACGGCGACACCCCGCCCGAGATGGGCGGCGTCATGCTGTTGGAGGACTCGCACAAGAAATCCGACCGCATCCGCGCCTACCTCGAGGTGGACGTGGACGCCTACTGCGAAAACCGGCCGAAGCAGGTCGAGAAGGTCGTCAATCAGGGCGGCTGGAGCCATCCCGGCTTCCTCAGCAAAAACCCCGCGACGCTGCGCGAAAAACTCGGCGGCCGCTGGCTGACCGCACCCGCATGGAAGGCCGGCGACTTCATCACCTTCGGCATGACGCTCGTGCACGGCGGCCTCGACAATCAGACCGACCGCCTGCGGCTCTCCTCCGACACCCGCTACCAGCGCGCCAGCCAGCCGATTGACGAGCGCTGGATCGGAGCCAACCCCATCGCGAACACCCGGGCCGGCAAACGCGGCCGGGTGTGCTGAACCGGGCGCGGATTTCAGTCCTTCTAATGAGTGTGGCGAGCGACCCCTTCCCGCTTGCCTTACCCTCGGGCCGCTGACGGATGATGCCACCCGCCCTCCATGGTCCCGGAACCTCTCGTCCAACTGGCCAACCTTCTGCAGATCACGATTCCCGTCATGTCGCTGCTCGCCTACCTGCCGCAATGGTCGAAGCTGCGCGAAAGCCGCGACAGCGGGGCCATCTCGACGAAGGCCTGGGCGCTGTGGACCCTCGCCGCGGTCTTCGCCATGTATTACGCGGTGGTGCAGCTGCTGCTCAACGGCCGCGGCTGGGCTCTCGTCATTTCCAGCGCCGCCGGCCTGCTGTTTGTCACCGTCACCCTTGCGCTGGTCCTGCGTTTTCGCCGCCGTCCGCCGGCGGCCTGAATCAATTTGAGCCTTTCCGCCGGGGCTGCTTCCGGCTTTGCTCCTTTATTCCCATGAAAATCCGTTCCCTCCTCGCCGGCCTCGCGCTCGGCTTTCTCATTCTCGTCCGCGCCACCGCGCAGGACGCCCAGCCGCCGGTCGTGACCGAGCTGCAGGCCGTGATTTCGCAAGTCATCACCAAGGCCCGGGCCGGTCAGGACAGTGCCGCTGATCTCGCGCCCGAGATTGCCGCCTTCGATGCCATCGTCGCCAAATACCGTGGTAGCGACGCCGCGGCCGCCGCCGAGGCCCTGCTCGTCAAGGCCTCGCTCTTCGCGCAGGTGATCAACGATGAGGCCGCCGCCCGCACGATCCTCGCGCAGGTGCAGACCGATTTCCCCGGCACCGAAGCCGCCCAAAACGCCGAGAAAATCACCGCCAGCCTCGACCGCGCCGCCGCCGCCGAAGCCGCCGCCGCCGCCCTCGTGGGTGCCGCGGCCCCGGAACTCGATTTCATCTGGTCCAGCAAAGACGGTCTCGAAAATCTCTCGGACCTGCGCGGCCAGGTCGTCGTCCTCGACTTCTGGGCCACGTGGTGCGGCCCCTGCGTGAGCTCCTTCCCGCAGGTGCGTGAGCTGGCCGACCACTACGCCGGTTCGCCCGTTGCGGTCGTTGGTGTCACCAGCCTGCAGGGCGCCGTGATGGGCCTCGAGGCCAAGCCCATCAACACGAAGGGCGACCCCGAGCGCGAAATGGCGCTCATGCACGATTACATGAAGGCCAAGGAAATCACCTGGACCGTTGTGTTCAGCGAACAGCCGGTGTTCAACGAGGACTACGGCATCCAGGGCATTCCCTACGTCGCGATCATCGCACCCGACGGCACCGTGCGCCACACCGGCCTCCACCCGGCCTCGCCGTTGGCCGAAAAGACCGAGAAAATCGACGCCATCCTGCGCGAGTTCAAACTGCCCGTGCCCGCCNNCGCCCCGTTGCAATTCCGCCCCGGCCTCCCCCGCCGGGGCTTTTTTGCGGGCGGGCAAACCGGAATTCGCGCTCGACAGCGCCGCCGGCGGCCGGTTTTTTCACGCCGTCTTCATGCTTTCCTCCGGCAAAACGATTCTCGCTTCCGCCCCCGGCCTTTCCGCCGCGGTTGCATCCGTCGTCGTTATTTCCGCCGTCAGCGGCGCACCGCAGGGAGCCTGATCGCAACCACGATTTCAGCCCCTCCGGTGCCACACCGGAGGGGCTTTTTGTTGCCCCACGGTGTCAGGCCACGGGAAGGGCGTCCGCCACCACGCCACCCATGCCAACCCAAGATATGTTCGAATGCGCGCCCGCCCTCTTCCGCTGCGGGCGACTCCACACCCCCGGACTCGACGCGCTGTTTTCCCGGCCCCTGCGCCGCCCCGCCGTCCCGCCCCCGCCGACGGCCAGGGA
>DDSZ01000013.1 GCA_002344205.1 Opitutaceae bacterium UBA2377 | reverse complement strand
CTCGTGCGCTACGCGCCGCTGGCCACCACCCTCACGGCCATGCTCATGGACACCGCGGCCTACGCCGCGCACGCCGCCCACCACGGCCCGCCGCCGGCCGCCTGAACGAATCCATTTAACCACGGATCGCAAAAGCAGTGCGACCGCAGTCCCGTGGCGTGGCAGCGCCGGTAGGGTCCGCTCTCCGAGCGGACCGCAGCCCGCTGCAAATTTGATAAAACCGCTTTCAACCGCTTATGCGCACTCATGAACACTGATCAGGGCTTTTATCAGTGAAGATAAGTGTTCATCAGTGGTTAAAACCTGTGCCTCCATCCATTCTCCGATCCGTGTAATCCGCGGTTAAAACCCCATCCTCCCCGCCGCAATTGACGACCACCACGCGGCGCACATGCTGCCGGCTTTTCCCCATGCCCCGCCAAATCCACGTCGGCCTCATCGGCTGCGGCAACATCAGCGAAGCCTACTTCGCCGGCTGCCGGCGCTACGACATCCTCAAACTCTCCGCCTGCGCGGACCTCGACCCCGCCCGCGCCCGCGCCAAGGCCGCCCAGCACGGCGTGCGTGCGCTGACCGTGGACGAACTCCTCGCCGATCCTGACATCGCGATCGTTATCAACCTCACCATCCCGCGGGCCCACGCTCCGCTCAACGCGCGCATCCTCCGCGCCGGCAAGCACGCCTACACCGAGAAACCCTTCGCGCTCGACGCGGCGGAAAGCCGCCGCGTGCTCGCCCTCGCGAAACGGCGGAAACTCCTCGTCGGCAGCGCGCCCGACACCTTCCTCGGCGGTGGCATCCAGACCGCGCGCCAGCTCCTCGACGACGGCGTCATCGGCCGGCCCGTCGCCGCCACCGCCTTCATGACCTGCCGCGGCCACGAATCGTGGCATCCCGCGCCGGAGTTTTACTACCAACCCGGCGGCGGCCCGATGTTCGACATGGGCCCGTATTACATCACCGCCCTCGTCAACCTCCTCGGTCCCGTGCGCCGCGTCAGCGGCACGGCCAAGGCCTCCTTCCCCACCCGGCTCATCACCAGCCAGCCGCTCCACGGCAAGGTCGTGAAGGTAAAGGTGCCCACGCACTACTCGGCGACGCTCGACTTCGCCAACGGCGCCGTGGCCACCGTGGTCATGAGCTTTGACACCTGGCCGGTCCCCGACCAGCCGCCCATCGTCCTCTACGGCAGCGAGGGCACCATGCTCGTGCCCGACCCCAACACCTTTGCCGGCCCCGTCCGCATCCGCCGCGGCGCCGACAAAAACTACGAGGCCATGCCACTCACCCACTCCGACCAGCGTCTCCGCGGCACCGGCGTGGCGGACATGGCCTACTCGCTCCTGCGCCGCCGCCGGCCGCACCGTTGCAGCGGCGAACTCGCCCACCATGTGATCGAGGTCATGGCCGCCGTGGAAAAATCCTCGCGCAGCGGCCGGCACATCCGCGTCGCCTCGACCGTGCGCCGGCCCGCCCTGCTCCCGCCGCAAATGCCGCTCAACGTGCTCGACGAGTGAGCCCGACATTGCCGCATCGACGCCGCCCCGCCCTTCGCCATCCTGACCTCATGCGCCTTCCCCTCCTCCTCTCCCTGTTGCTCTCCCCGCTCCTGTCGGCCGCCGAACCCACGGCGCAGGACCGTTTCTGGAACGAACTGCGCGCCCTCTGCGGCCAAGCCTTTGCCGGCCGCATGGTCGAGGGCACCGCGCCGTCCGACGCCGCCTTCGGCAGCCAGCGGATGGTCATGCACGTCCGCGAGTGCGGCGACGATGTCATCAAGATTCCCTTCCACGTCGGCGAAAACCGCTCCCGCACCTGGGTCATCACCCGCACCGCCACCGGCCTGCGCCTGAAACACGACCACCGGCACGAGGACGGCAGCGAAGACGAAGTCACCCAATACGGCGGCGACACCCGCGACGCCGGCACCGCGGGAAAGCAGGAATTTCACGCCGACGAGTTCACCGCCGCCCTCCTGCCCGCCGCCGCCACCAACATCTGGACGATGGGCGTCGAACCCGGGAAGATCTTCACCTACGGCCTGCGCCGCGAAGCCGAGCAGCGCCGCTTCCGCGTCGAGTTCGATCTCACGCAGCCCGTCGAGCCACCGCCCGCCCCGTGGGGCCACGAATGAGCGAGACCACGCCCGCCGTCCGGCACAACGCCGCCGTCCACCGCTACGAAGCCGGCGAGGGCGCGCATCTCGCGGTCCTCGAATACGAGCTGGCCGGCGACCGCGTGACCTACACGCACACCTTCGTGCCGCCGGAGCTGCGCGGCCGCGGCCTCGCGGAGGTCCTCGTCCGCGCCGCGCTCGCTGATGCCCGGACCGCCGGCCTGAAAGTCGTCCCCGCCTGTTCCTACGTCGCGAAGTTCATCGAACGGCACGCCGAATACCGGCCGCTGCTGGCACGGTAAGGCGGTTCATATTGAACTGCCGCCGCCTGCTCGTGGCGCGGCCGCGCGAGCAGGGTTCGACAACGATCGGACCGCGGCTATGACATTTTTTAGGCCTGCCCAAAGCAGTGACCGCAAGGCAGGGCCCGACCTCCGTGGCGGGCCTGCCGGCCGAAACCTTGGTGAAGGCGGGCCGCTCGGAGATCGGCCCCTACCCGGCTCACGTCTTTCGTCACATCATTGGAAATCATCAATAAAGCGCCTCTGGCGGCGTTGGAGCGCAGCGACAACCTGGAGGCCGGGGACCCCGCTTTCGCCGCCCGGCTCAGCGCGGCTCCAGTCCGCGCAGGATCTTCGCGTCCACCACGAAGGGGCCCGCCGGCAGGCAGGCCGCGATCACCAGCACCACGAGCCGCCGCCAGCTCCAGTTGTGCTCCAGCGTCGCCTGGACCGCCGCCCACACGTAGAGGATGAACAGCACGCCGTGCGCCATGCCGACGATGCGCACCGCCTCCGGCCGGTCGGCGAGGTATTTCAGCGGCATCGCGATGCCGAGCAGCACGAGGAAGGACACGCCTTCCCAGAAGCCGATCACGCGCAACCGACCGATGCTGGTTTTGATCCATCGCATAGGTGGCCAAGCGGAACCGCCGCAGCCGGGCAGTCAAGCACCGCCGGTCGCAGCCGGGACAATTCCGGCGTCGCCATCCGCCGGGCCGCTCCCATCCTCGGCGGCGCATGAAGATCGGCATCGTCACGGACATGGAGGGGCTCGCCGGCGTGGATGACTGGGAACAGTGCTATGCGGCCGACGATGATCATCCCGCCTACCGGCACGGGCTCACCCAGCTCGCCGCCGACACCAACGCCACCGTCGCCGGCTGCTTCGATGCCGGCGCGACCGAGGTCGTCGTATGGGACGGCCACGGCCGCAACCGGCAGGCGGCCTTCACCCGGGTCGCGCTCGATCCCCGCGCCACGCTGCGGCGGCTGATCCCCGCGGCGCCGCTCGTCCTGGAAGGGCTCGATGCCGGCACCGCCGGCGTGCTCATGGTCGGCCAGCACGCGATGGCCGGCACGCTCCACGGCTTCCTCGACCACACGCAATGCCCGAAGGAAATCTGTCGCTATCTGATCAACGGCGCGGAGCACGGCGAGATGAGCCAGTTCGCGCTGCATGCGGGCGCCTTCGGCGTGCCGCTGCTGCATGTGTCGGGCGACGAGGCGCTCTGCGCCGAGGCGCAACGGCTGTTTCCCTGGGTGGCCACGACCGCCACCAAGCGCGGCACCGGCTGGGCGACCTGCGAACTTTATCCCGTGGACGCGGTGCGCGCCGCCATCCGCCGCGATGTCGCCACCGCGATCCGGAACCGGGCCGGCGCACGACCGTGGACGCAACCGATGCCGGCGGACGTGACGGTGGAATACACTTGGAGCGAATTCGCCGACCGGCTCGCCGCCGTCCCCGGCGTGCAGCGGCTGCACGCCCGTGCCGTGGCTTGGAAAATTCCCGACCCCCGCTACATCTACAACTGGCCCGGCCCCGTCTGGGCGCCGTTGGCCTGAGCGAAGCGGATTTGCCAGCGGCGCATCCACCGGTCACATTCAGGCATGATCGCACAGCTCCTTGGCGGCATCGGGCTCTTCCTGCTCGGCATGCTTTTGCTGACCGACGGTCTCAAGGCCGCGGCCGGCGAAGCGCTGAAACGCATCCTCGTGCGCTTCACCGGGCGCACGACCTCGGCGTTTTTCTCGGGACTCACCATCACCGCGATGGTGCAGTCCTCCAGCGCGACGACGCTCGCAACCATCGGCTTCGTGAGCGCGGGCCTGCTGACGTTTTCCCAGGCCATCGGCGTCGTCATCGGCGGCAGCGTGGGCACGACGACCACGGGCTGGATCGTCTCCCTCCTCGGCCTGAAGCTCAGCGTGGGGAAGATTGCCATGCCGCTCATCGGCATCGGCGCGCTCATGCGGCTGATGCTGAAGGGCCGGACCGCGGCCGCCGGCCTCGCGCTGGCGGGCTTCGGNNCCCGGATTCCTTTCCGGCGCCCTCGCTCGCGGGCCGGCTGCTGCTGGTGCTGATCGGCATCGTGCTCACCGTGATCATGCAGTCCTCCAGCGCCGCGGTCGCCACCACCATCACGGCCTACCACACGGGCACGCTGAATCTGGAGCAGGCCCTCGCGCTCATCATCGGCGCCAGCATCGGCACCACGGTGACGGCGGCGCTGGCCGCGATCGGCGCCAGCGTGCCCGCCCGCCGCACCGCGCTGGTGCACGTGCTCTTCAACAGTTTTTCGGGTGCCATCGGTTTCGTGCTCATGCCGCTGTTTGTCTGGGCCGTGCGGCAGGCAAGCGACCACGGCTCCGACCCAGTCGGCGCCTGGAGCCTCGCGGTGTTTCACACCGCCTTCCACCTGCTCGGGGCCATGGTCGTGCTGCCGGGCGTGGACCGGCTCTCGCGGCTGGTCATCCGCCTCATCCCCGACCGCGGGCCGGCGCACACGCGCCACCTCGACGATTCGCTGATCCAGGTGCCGGAGGTTGCCATCGAGGCGTTGCGCCGGGCCCTCGCCGAATGCGCCGCCGGCCTCACCGCGTGGGTTCGCTGGAAAGTGGAGCCGGCCGATGCCCCGGAGCCCGCCGGCCTCGCGGAACTGCGCCGCAGCCTGGATGAGGCCCACGCCTTTCTCGCGCGCATCCCGGCCACTCCCGGCACCAACGGCCACGCCAACGCCCGGCTGTCGCTCGTGCATGCGCTCGACCACTTGCACCAGCTAACCGATGCGCTCGGCACCATCCAAAGCCGGCCCGCCTCCGATCCCAAGGGCCGCGTGCAGGCAATCCGCGACAAACTCCACGCCCAGCTCGGCGCCGCCACGCTCATCCTCACCGGCACCTCGCCGCAGCCGGCGTTTGACACGATCGAGCAACTGGCCCGCGAACTGGCCGACCTGCGCCGCAACGCCCGGCACGCCGTGCTGCTTGAGACGGCCGACGCCAGCCTCTCACCCGCGACGGCCGACGCCCTGCTCGACGCCGTGCGCTGGATGGACACCACCGCCTATCACCTGTGGCGGGCCATCCACCACCTCCAGCTCGCGGCCGGCAACAAGCCGGCGACCGAGACCAAGGCCTACCCCGATCCCGAAGTGTCGTAACGCCCGGGAAGCCGCCGCCTTTCAGGGCAACGGTCCGCCGGCAGCCTTTTCCGCGGCGCGCTTTTTCCAGAATTCGTAGATGAAGCCGGCGACCACCGTCAGCACGCCGATGCCCGCCGCATAGGGCAGGATCCACTCGATGCGCTTGATGACCTCGGCCCCGATCCACAACAGCACCGTGACGACAAGGACGACGATGCCCCAATAGATGACGCGATTGTTTGGCATAGTGCCGGGACGGTAAAATCGCCCGCAGCGCCTGGCAAGGTCCATCGGCCGATTTAGCCGCCAGTGGCACGCGCATCTTGCCCGTGTTCCGAGCCCATGGGCAGGATGCACATGCCACCGCAACCCATCGGCCGATTCAGCCGCGCTCGGCCGCGGCCAGCCGGTCGATGAGCACCGCGATGTAGGACGTGAAGCCGTGGTTGCAGCTCGCGCTGACATCGAGGTGTTCCCACAGCGTGCCGGTGCGTCGCGCCATCGGCAGGAAGTTGCGCATCAGCTCCCGGTGCGCCGCCGCCGGCTCGCCGTGGGCGATGAGCAGCTCCAGCCGCAGCAATTTGCCGACGAAGGCGTTGGCCGGATGCAGCCCGTCGTAGCGGCCGCGCACCAGCCGTCGCCACAACGCCGGCGCGCTTTCCGGCGAGGCGAGGCCGTAGGTGAATGCGTAATACTGGCAGACCTCCGAGGCGTTGGCCGTGACCGCCAGCTTCCCCTGCCCGTCACGCACCGCGTTGTCCACGAAACGGCCGTCGCGCCACGCCAGCGCGCGGATCGTCGCCTCCAGCGCCGCCGCTTTCCGCGCCGGCCGCCCGTCCCCGAGGAGGCGGGCCGCCGCCCGCAGCATCGCGGCGTAAAGCATGTTCGTGGGGAAATTCACGTCCTGCACGAACGCGTTGGCCTTCGACCACTCGACGAAAACCCAGCTCTCCAGTTTCTCCAGCAGGCCGAGTTCGTTTTCGAACCGGCGAAAGTAGTCCAGCAGGCCGCGCACCCGGCGGCGGACCAGCGCGCGCCACGCCGCCGGCAGCCGGCGCACCCGCTGCGCCTCGTCGAGCTGCAGCACGAGGAACATCGCCCAGTTCGGGATGAACTGCTGCTGCAGCGCTTCCGCCGGATAGCACATCGCCACCATCCCGCGTGGCAGGCCGGCGAAGGTTTTCGGCCGCAGGTAGTTTTCCAGGAAGGCGCGCTCGATCGCGTTGTCCCCGGTGAGGTGCCACTCGGCCCGCGCCGTGAACAGGCTGTCGCACAGCCAACCGGCGCGCTCGCGCGACGGGCAGTCCATGAAAATATCCAGCGCATTCTGGCGAAACGAGGCCACCGCCGCCGCGCGCACCCGCGCCTCGGCCGCCGGCAAAGCCACCGGCGCGGACCGCACCGGCTCGGCGTTGATGAACTGCCGCAGCCGGATGCGCTCCACCTCCGCCGCCCCGGAGATCACCACCACCTGCAGGTGCTGAAGCGTGTAGGGCTCGAACGATTCGAAATCCAGCAGCGCGCCCGCCGGCAGCTCCAGCCCGATGGCGTTCACACACGTGGCGCGATCAAAGACCAGCGCCCCCGCCACCAGGATTTCATCGAACACCAGCAGCAGCCGGGTCGCGCGCTGTGTCCGCACCCGCAATGCCGGGGAGCCCGTGAGAATCGCCCCGAAGTCCACCCGCAGGAACGCGCCCGCCGCGAGCAACACCGGCCGCTCCGCCCGCAACCGCTCCCGGCCCGTGTCGGCAAACTTCAAGCCCGCCAGCTCGCGGTAAAGCGACCGCTTCACCTTGCCGAGCGGGTAACCCTGCGAGACCGCCGGCACCTCGTGGATAAACCGATGCGGCGCCGCGGCGCGCGCCTTCGCCGCACTGTGCTTCGCCCGGCCGCGCACCGCCATCGGTCGCGGCGCTTGCTCCGACAAGTCGGGCAGCGCCATGCCGCGGGCCAGCCACACGCGCCGGTGCTTCACGCGCGCCAGCGCGTGCGGCTTGACGGGATTGTAGGCGGGCAACTGCCAGATGGCGCCGTGCACGCCGAAGCGGTAGGTTTCGACAAACGGCCGCTGGTAGCTGTAGCGCTCCACCTGCTGCACGCGCTCGCGGCGGTGCTCGGCGGTGAACCCGCCGCCGCGCGGCGCGGTCCACGCGAGCACCTTTTTACCGGCCGCGAGCTCGGCGCAGAGGAAGGCCGGTTCATGCGTGGAGCAAAAGGTCGGCACGCCGTAGCCCATCACCTCGATGACCAGCTCCATGACGCCGGAGACGTCGCCGGTGAGCGGCCACTCGTCCACGCGCGCATGGCCGTGCGCGGTGCGGGCCGGACCGCGCGCCGCGAGTTCGCCGTTGGCCCATACCCGCCAGGCCTGCGCGCCGGCGATCCGTAGCGTGGCGCGGACGCCGCGGGACAGCTCCACGCGCGCGTGGAAGCTCAGCCAGATGTTCATCTGGCCCGCGAGGGTGGCGGACCAGACCGGGACGGCGCGGACAAAGGAGGGGGATTGGCTCATGGGGAGGGGAACGTGGCGTCAGCCGGTCAACATCGCGCCGCCGTTAGGGGATGCAATGCGAGAAGGAACGTTAGCCACGGAGGCGCAGAGACACGGAGTTTATCATTAGGACTTATCCAAAGATGTGACCGCCTGGTAGGGCCCGACCTCCGGGCGGGCCTGTCTGCCGAAACCTTGGTGAAGGCGGGCGCTCGGAGATCGGCCCCTCCGTGCCTCCGCGTCTCCATGGCCAACCACTCAACCCGTCACGCTTTTGCCGTGCGCCCCAAGCCCAGCACCAGCGGCAGCATCAGCAGCGGCGCGAGCGCCGACACCGCGAGGCCCCAGTGGAGGTCGGTGCGATCAGCCACCCAACCCACGACCCACGGCATGCAGATGCCACCCATGTTGCCAAAGGCCCCGAGCGCGCCATACATCGTCGCACCGCCGTCCGGATAGCGGTCCGCCGTCACCGCCAGCATCGTCGGCCACAGGCAGCTGCCGGTGAAGCCCACCGCGATGCAGGCCGCCAGCGCGAAGCCCGGCACGGGCAGGAACGACGCGGCGAGGAACAGCAGCACCGAGGAGGCGCAGCCCCACGCCATCACGCGGTAGGGATTCCAGCGCGGGCCCGCCGCACCCACCACCATCCGGCCCGCCATCATCGCGAGGGAAAATGCGAGCAGCGTAGCGCCGCCCACCCACACGGGAAAACCCAGCGAGGTCTCGGCATAGGCCGGCAGCCATTGGGCCATGCCCAGCTCGGTCGCCCCGCCGAGAAAGATGCCAACCATCGCGAGCAGAAACCAGCCGCGGCGCAGCAGCGTGCGCAGCTTCACCCGCCCGCCCGCCACGCTGAGCGCGGGAAACCGCAGCGGCGCGTAGGCGAACATCAAACCGAGCGGCAGCGGCAGCAGCACAAGGCAGGCCTCGCGCCAGCCGAAGCCCAGCCGCAGCGCGAGCGTCCCGGCGATGATCGTCACCCCGGCGCCGAGGCAGTAGAAGGAATGCAGCCAGTTCATCGCCGCCGCGCGCCGGTCCGGGTTCAGCGCCGCCACCACCGGGCTCAGCACCATGTCGAGCACGCCCGCGCCAAAACCGAAGAGAAACAACGCCGCACCCAGCGACGCGTAGTTGGGCGCAAACGCCGCCGCGACCAATCCCACCGCGATCAGCGCGTTGCCCAGTTGCACGAAAGGCTTGGCTCCCCAGCGGTCGGCCAACGGCCCGGTAATGAGAATCCCGACAACGAGCCCCGCGAACGAGATCGCCCCGAGCCGGCCGAGCTGCTCCTGCGTGAGCCCCGCCGCGCCGCCGTAGAGCGCGCTCAGTGTGGTGAGAAAGACCGGCAGCAGGTTGAGCCCGATCGCGAGGCTCATCATCGCGAGGTAGCAGAGGTTGGTCAGCAGACGCGGGGCGACGTTCATGGAAGCCGCGGAGCCGAGCCGGAGCACCGCGGAAAAGCAAATACGGTTTAGCCACAAAGAACGCAAAGAGCACAAAGCCGTGATCCCCCTCGGTCGGATTCCCCGCTTGCCCCGTCCTTTCGCCCGGGTAATTCCTAAAGGACGATGTCACCCGCCCGGTTGAGCTTTCCTCGGATTGGTCCTTGCCCTGCTAAAGTTCAACCCAGTCGCCCCGATTCACCCCACCCATGAATCCTAACCAGACCGCCGGCCGTCCTGGTAATCATCAACTGATCTGAGTTACATCACACTGTTCGGCAAAAGATCAGCTTCGCCAAATGGACAAAGTATACAAAGGCGATATTCCTCGGCACAGAAAGACGCTCCTGAAGTTCAAGAAGGAGTTCTCACGCATTCGTTCGTCGACCGATTGGACGAAGCTTCGAATTGAGCCGCTGATCAAGCATGTGACGTCTCTGGAGCGATTACTGTCCTCTCCCAAATTTTCACGGGAAAACACGCGTTTACGCAAAGGCGTCTCTATGTTTCACGCGGATTTGGTTTATCTCCGTGCGAATGAAAAAGCATTGAAAGAAATCCTGGCGTTCGAAAAGCGAATTGGCGGAGCCGTAAAAAGATCCAAAATGCCAGGCCCATAGGAACCACCCCATGCCCCGATATTTGATTTCATTCGATGACGGTTCGATGGACCATATTCCGGCGGCAGACTGGCCGGCCGTGGGCGAGGCGGCGCATCAGGTGGTGCGGGAGGCAAAGGCCGCCGGGATCTGGATCTTCGGCGGCGGCATCGAGCGCCAGCAGGCGACTATCGTGGCGACCGACGGAGGCATCACCCCCGGGCCCGTGCCGGAGACCAAGGCGGTGGTCGGCGGGTTTTCCATCATCGAGGTTGCCACCCGCGAAGAGGCCCTGGCTTGGGCGGCCAAAATCGCGGCCTCCTGTCGCTGCGCGCAGGAGGTTCGCGAGATCATGTTCGACCCCGAGTCCTGACGGCCGCCGGCCACAACATCCGCGGCCACCATCCACCCACTCATGAAACCCACGCCCATCATTCTCCCGGCCGGCGCAGGCCGCAGCTACGACTGCGGGCCCATGCGTGCGGTGTTCAAGGCCGACGGCGCCGAAACCGCGGAGCGCTACAGCGTCTCGGAATGGACGGTCGCGCCCCGCAGCCCGGGCTCCGGCCCGCATGCCCACGATCAGAGCGACGAGCTGTTCCTTGTGACGGAGGGCACCATGGCCGTGCGGGTGGGCGATGATTGGATCGAGGCCGGCCGCGGCGCCTTCATCCGCATCCCCGCCGGCACCGTGCATGATTTCGAGAACCGGACCGATCTGCCCGCCACGCTGTTCAACGTGTTTCTGCCCGGCGCCTTCGAGCACCTGATGCCGGAGATCGTAAAGTGGTTTTCCCCGTCACCGCCCCAAGCGGCCCCGACCGCTGCAGCCAAGCCGTGAACCGCAGGCCAGCCCGCCCCCGGCCGGACAATGCCGAAGAACTGCGCCGAGCCGCCTGACCTGCGTTTTCGGTTGTCACTGCCGCAAGACCCGCAATCCATCGTCCTGCACAGGAGAATCAAAATGCACCCGGAGATTCTGAAGTATAACGATGCGCAGGAACCGGACCACCGCGAGGTGTGCGAACTGCTGGCCGCCGAAATCGCCAAGCACCTGCCGCAGGCGGAAAGCAAGGTGTGGCACGCGCATCCGGTCTGGTTTTTGGACGGAAATCCCACCGTGGGCTACAGCCGGCAAAAGCCGGGCATCCGGCTGATGTTCTGGAGCGGGGCGGATTTCGGCGCCGACCGGCCCGAGGTGGTGGGCAAGAAATTCAAGGACGCCTCGGCGTTCTTCAACACGGTCGCGGAGATCGACCGGCCGCGCCTGCGCCGCTGGCTGCGGCAGGCGAAGGAAATCCAGTGGGACTACAAGAACCTGATCAANNGGTCCGCTCGGAGAGCGGACCCTACCGGCGCTGCCGCGCCACGGGGAAACGGCTGCTGTTCATTTCAAACCGCCTAAATCCCGTTGCGCCGCATGACCTCGGCATACCAGGCGGCGGATTTTTTCGGTGTGCGCTTGCCCGTGGCGAAGTCCACGTGGTGCAGGCCGAAGCGTTTGCTGTAGCCGAGCGCCCACTCGAAGTTGTCCATCAGGGTCCACACGATGTAGCCGCGCAGGTCCACGCCGTCCTCGTGGATCGCGGCATGGCAGGCCGCGAGGTAGCGGTGGATGAAATCGATGCGGCGCGTGTCGTTGACCGCCACCGCGACGTCGTCCTCGCCGGGGAGCGCGCAGCCGTTCTCGGTGATGTAGATGGGCGGGTGGCCGTAGCGGCGATCGATCCAGCCGAGCATCTTGCGGCAGAAATCCGGCACGACGTTCCAGTCCATGTCGGTCTTCTCCCAGGCAGGGTCGTCGGACAACTCGACCTGTTGATCCGCCGCCATGCCGCCGTTGCCGGTCGGAACGGTGGTCGTGGCGGCGCGCCCGGCGGGCGGCTCGGCCGCATACATGCCGCCGTAGAAATTGAGCCCGAAGAAATCGCTGGAGCCCAAAAGCCGCGCCCGGTCGGCGTCGCTGAAGCGCGGCAGGCGGTCCCCCACCCGCACGCGCATGACCTCGGGGTAGTCGCCGCGGTAGATGGGATCGGCAAACCACCCGAGAAAGAACTCGAGCCCGCGCTCCGCGGCGGCGCGGTCGGCAGGCGAGCCGGTCTTCGGCTCGCGCCAGTCGCAGTTGTTGGTGATGCCGATGACCCCGCGCTGCGCCGCTTGGAATTTGCCGCGGTAAACCTCCACGATTTTGCCGTGGGCGCGCAGGAGATTATGCGCGACGAGGTAGGGCTCGGTCTGGCTCACGCGGCCGGGCGCAAAGTAGCCGATGCCGTGGCCGAGCACGGCGCTGCACCAGGGCTCGTTGAACGTGATCCAGTGCTTCACGCGGTCGCCGAAACGTTCGAAGCAGAGCTCGGCATAACGTGCGAAGTGATCCGCGATCTCCGGATTGAGCAGGCCGTCGAGCTCGAGCTGGAGCGCGAGCGGGAGGTCCCAGTGGTAGAGGGTGACCCACGGCGTGATGCCGTTGGCGACAAGCGCGTTGATGAGCCGGTCGTAGAAGGCGACCCCGGCCTCGTTGACCGCGCCGCGGCCCTGCGGCATGAGGCGGCTCCACGAGAGCGAGAACCGGTAGGCCTTGAGCCCCATCGCCTTCATCAGGGCGACGTCCTCCTCCATGCGGTGGTAGTGGTCGCAGGTGACGTCGGCGGTCTGGTTGCGGTGCGACTTGCCGGGGATGTGGGTGAAGGCGTCCCAGATGCAGGGCCCGCGGCCGTCGGCCTGCCAGCCGCCTTCGATCTGATGGGCGGCGGTGGCGGCGCCCCACACGAAGTTTTGGGGAAAGGTTTTCATCGTCGCAAAAGTTATGGGCGACGGTCGCACCGCAGGGCAATCAGTTACCGGTTAGGTGCCAGTGGCCGCACAAGGGGCAGCGGTAGGCACTGCGTTGGCGTTCAACGCCGACGAGCAGCGCGGCATCGAGGGCGTCGCCCTGCGAGCGATAACGGCGCTTGCGGGTGCACATGCGGCGGCGCGATTCGTCATCCGGTCGCCGCGGAGTTTCCACCCGCCGTCGCGCCATGGCCGGTCAGGAGGAGCGGCGTTTGTAAACGTTGCCGTAGAGCACCACCGTGTCGCGATCCCGGATCTCGAGGACGGAGGGGTCGCTGGTGACAAGCACCACCTGGCCTTGGATGTTGGCCCCCTTCGCGGAGCGGTTCATCTGTTCGACAATGGTGCGGCGCGGACCGTAGGTGGAAAGAATCAGGCTGCCATCGGCCTGAATGATGAGGCGGCGGTCGCCAGCCGTGGCGCCGGTCTCGTATTCGCCCGCTGCCCGCATCAGCAGCGCACGCGCCTCATCGGTCGGGAGCAACTGGTGGGGGGGCACAAAGCCGGGCTCGGGCTTGAGCAGATTCCACGCGGTGAAGGCGTTGATGGCGACCACCGCGGCCACGAGCAGGATAATCTTGCTGCGGCCGGAGAGCCCGGAGCCGCCCACTGCGCGGCCCGCGGCCTGTTCAGAGCGGCCCGCCGGGACGCCCGACGGCGCAGTTTGGTCGAGCTGCGCGAGGATGTCGGCCACTGTGAGGTTCTGGCCGCCGAGCTTCTTGTCCCAGCTCACGAGAGTGAGGCCGCCGTCCCGCGCACGCACGAGCAGTTCGCTGCGGTCGGTCTTGATGCGGATCTCGGGGGTGACGGAAAAATCGGTGCGGTGCTTGGCCGCAACTTCCGCGAGGGACGTGAGCATGGTCCGCAGCTTTTCGGGCGTAACGCGCGACACTTCCAGATCGGCCAGCGCCGCACTGGCCTCTTTCGCATCGGGCGAGAGGTGGTGGAGCGTGAGACTGTAGATCGGGGCGGCCATCAGGGTTCGATCACAAAAAGCGGGGCGTTGTTGGCGCCAATTCGGAACATGCCGGTGGCGAGATCGCCATCGTCTATGGCCTCGTCGATGTTCCGCAGCTGGGTGAGTGAAAAGCCGGTGCCGCCATCGCCGGGATTGGTAATCGCGATGGCTGCGCGGGGCCGGAAGCCACCTTGGTGCAGTTGATTATTTTCCCAATTATAGAGTCCGCCCAACGGTGTGGGCCTGGCCCAAGGACCATTGTGCAATTGCTCGTGCAACTCTGGGGGGATGACCCCAGCAGCCGTCTCTTCCGGCCAGACCCCGTTGGCATGGGCGTAGGTCTGAAACACGGCCGCAAATACCCGCAAATCATTCACGACGGCAGCGGTCCGGGCCTTGATCTGAATGCGCGTGATGGTGGGGATGCCGAAGGCTGCCACCAAGCTGATGATTACCACGACCACCATGATTTCCACCAAGGTAAAACCCGACAGGCGGCGGGCACTGAGCCCTCGCCGGCCTTGGGGATTTACCGCGGCGGACACTTTCATTGCCGGGCATTTGTGCAAGTGCATGCGCCACATGCAAGGCAGAATCTCAAGGGCTAAACATATCACCCGCTTGTTCAGCCAACGTCTTTATTACTATGGCCATGCATCTATCTCGTGGCCCGGGGAAGTTTCTTCCAATCGGACCTACGGCTGGCGAGTCCGACCCTACCGCGTGCCTCGTCAGGCCAGCTGTCGTGCAAGACGAACCATTGCTTCCGGCAGCTCGCGGTAAATCTTCTTGTAGGGGGTTTCACCCAAGATCGATGGCACAAGGTCGTCGGTGTAGCCGACTTTCTCACAAGCCCGTTGGTCGGGAGCGTAGCCCAGCCCGCCGCACAGGCTCACCAGCCACGGGTGCGGCTGCGGGCTGCCGCGCAACACCGGCGCCTGCAGACTGTGGAAGACCTCCAACCCCACGCCGAGCAGCGCGACCGGGCCGATCCGCAGGCCCTGCACGTTGACCGGGAGCCGCGGCGGACGGCCGCCCCGAAACCCGGCCAGCAGCGTCCGCAGCCCCTGCAAGCGCACCATCTGCATGCCCTGCGTGTGGAGCGGCGGGCGGCCGCGCTTCGGATCATCCGTAACGCCCGGCACCTGAAACTCCGCCTCCAGCTTGGCCAGCCGGGCGAGCAATTCGCGACGCGTCGTCCGCACGCGCGCAAACTCCACTTCCTGCCGCAGGCCCCTGACCTGATCCACCGCAACGGGCCGCGCGGCGCGCAGGCCCCGGCGGATGACCGCGGCGTATTTGCGCGACAGCACCCGCAGCGCGCGGGCCGTCTCCGCCGGACCGCGGTGGCAGACGGGCGGGTTGATGTCACCGATGGCGCCGGGCAGAAAGATCGCCGTCGCGCCGGGATGCAGGCGCTCGATCGTCTGCGAGGCGAGGCCGACAAAATCCCCGTGCACATCGAAGGTCTGCTCGCTGCCGACCACGGCATGACAACCAAAGTGATGCAGCACGCCGAGGAGCCGGCCGTCGGCGTAGGCCGCGAGCACGCGCAGGGTCGGATCGGTGTCCTGCGGACGGGCCGGCCGCCAGCGCGGGTGCAACCGCACCGCGAGTGGGTCGGGCTTCGGCTCCCAGCCGCCGCGGTCCGTCTCGCGGTTGACCGCGATGCCTTCGCAGGGGACCTCGGCGTAGCGCCATTCGACCCCGGTCAAAGCGGCCACGGCGCGCGCCGCGGCCTCGGCGACGCGCGCGGGCAAGGTCTCCATGTAAAGCGCATCCGGCTCGCCCCACCCCAGCATGCCGCCGGTCGAGGGACCGCTGTGCGTGTGCGTGACGGTGAGAAACACCTCGTCGGGCCGGCAGCCGGCGCGCTGCGCCACCGCGGCGCGCAGGCGCGCGGCCGTCGCCCGGTCGGTGCCGCACAACTCCAGGTTGACCAGCACGTGCCGCCGCCGACCGGCGGCAAGGACGAGCGCGCGGGCGTGCAGAGGGGCGGTGATCTTTTGCGCGGCCCGGTTGCGATGCGGCCCGTAGCCGGCGAGCTGGACGCCCGGGCGCGGGGTGATGTCGCTGCTGCCGAAGCCCGCTTTCATCAGCGTTTCGCGGTGGCGACGGGGCCGTGGCTGCGCTCGTAGTCGCGGAGCGCGCCGATGTTGGCTTCGACCTTGTGGACGACCTCGGCCATGCGCATGACCATGTCCGCGCGATCGTCGATGAAATCAAACCGGGTCTCGATGGAGTTGGCCACGCGGTGGCGGCAGTTGGGCAACGCCAGGCCGCGGTAGTCCACGCCGGCCTTTTCCAGCGCTGCGAGCCACGAGACGCGCGGCCCCGAGTAACCCTGCCAGTGCAGGCGCGCCCAGTCCGGGATGGGGGCCGGCACATAGCCGAAGGCCAGCATGCCCTCGGCCTTCAGCGCGGCGGCAAAGGTGTTGCGCGAGACCCCGGCGGCCTCGCTGTCGAAATTCATCGTGAGCAGGTGATAGACCGGCTTCACGCCGGGCGCGTAGTCGGGCAGCCGCAGGAACTGCGCGCCGGCGAGCTGCTCGCGGAAGAGCGCGGCGTGCCGGCGGCGCTCGGCCACCCAGCCGTCGATCACGCCGAACTGCTCGGTGAGGAGCACGGCGTTGAGCGGCGTCACGCGGTAGGTGTAAACCAGCGAGTCCACCCAGGGCAGCAGCTCCGCGGGAAAGTCCTTCTCCGGCGAGCGGCCCATGTGCTGGCCGATCATCGCGGCTTTCCAGAAAACGTCCTTGCGCGGCGTCACGAGGTAGCCGGCCTCGGTGGTCGGCAGCACCTTGCCGCCCATGCAGGAGAAGCCGGCGGCGTCGCCGACATTGCCCACGCGCAGGCCGTCAATCTCCGCCCCGTGCGCCTGGCTGCCGTCCTCGATCAGGCAGAGCTTGTGCTTGTCGGCGATGGCGCGGAGCCGCTTGAGGTTCGCGGGCTGGCCGAAGATGTGCACGGCGAGGATCGCCTTCGTGCGCGGGGTGATGGCGGCCTCGATCTTTTCCGGATCAATCACCCCGGTGTCGGCCTCGACATCCACGAAGACCGGGATGGCGTTCTGGTGCAGGATGCAGGAGATGGACGCGCCCCAGGTATAGGGCGTGGTGATAACCTCGTCGCCGCAGCAGATTTCCAGGCCGGCCAGCGCGCCCTGCAGCGCCGCATGGCCCGAGCTGCAGGCGAGCACCTCGCGGCCGCCGTGGTAGCGCGAGATGGTGAGCTCGGCCTCCTCGATCTCCGGCGAATGAAACCGGCCGAGGCCGATCGCCTTGCCGGCGCGGAGCACCTCGGTCACGCGCGCCAGCGCGCGCTCCGAGAAATGCGGAAACTTGGAATAGGTGACTTCGCCGACGGCGGTGCCGCCGAGGAGGGCGAGTTTCGAGGCGGCGGGGGCAAGGGTGGTGCTCATGGTGCGTCCAGCTTAGCAGCCAGGGGCGGCGGCGGGAATGGCCGGGCTTACAATGCCATGTCGAATCTTACGGCCGGGCACCGGCGGTTTTAATCCGCCGGCGGGTGCCAGGCATCGGCGAGCGTGAACTTCCGCAGGTCCGCCGGCTCGTTGAGCGCACGGTAGCGCGGCCCGCGGAGCCAGTGGGCCTTGCCGTGGAACAGCGTTTCCAGATGCGGCGGGATTTTTTTGCGAAAGCCCGGCGTCAGCTCGCCGCCGTCCCACCAGGGGAACATGCGCGTGCCGTAGCCGCAGACGATGATGCCCCGCTCGCGGTCGCTGCGGATCTGGCCCGTGGCGTGGATGAGCGTCTCGGCGAAGAGCAGCGTCGAGCCGGCCGGCGCGATCACCTGGTGGATGAGCGAGCGGTCGGCATAGGCACAGGCGATGATGTCAGCCTCGGGCAGGTCCAGCTTGTGGCTGCCGGCGATCACCACCGTGCCGCCGTCGTCGGGCCCGAGGTCGGTGAGGTTGGTGAGCGTCTTCACGAAGCTGCAGTGGAAGAGCCCGTTTTTCACGTGCGTGCCGTAGGGCACGTCGATGCCGAGGTGAAAGCCGAACTTCGGGTCCTTGGTGAACTTTTCCTTCGGGTTGCGGGAGTTGATGTGCGCGTTGAGCTCCACGATGCGCGCCTCGCCGCCGATGACCTCCTCGGCCATGCCCACGAGGCGGGGGTGCGCGGCGTAGGCCGCGAACACGGGGTCGGCCTCGCGGATCGCGCCCATGAACACATGGTGCGGCAGGTCGATGATGAAGCTCGGCTCGCCCGGCGCCGGGACGTGGCCCTCCGGCCGGGCGCGGATCGCCTGTTTGGTGCGCTGCATCGCGTCCATGATCGTGCGGCACTCCTTGCGGCTGAGCACGCCGGGCACGACGACGTAGCCGTGGATTTCAAAATGATAGCGCTGCGCCGGGGTCAGCGCGGGAAAGGGCCGTTCGAAGGTCGGTTCCATGGGCAGGGATGGCGGAGGGATGGGCGGACGCCGCGCAGGAATCAAGCCTGCAAAGCCGTGCGCGGCGCGCGCCCCGTCACGCGCTTGAAGGCGCGGCTGAAGGTGAAGGGGTCCGCAAAGCCCAGCGCCAGCGCCACGGATTTCACGCTGGCGCCGGGGCGGGCGAGCTGGCGCTGGGCGCGGGCGATGCGCTCGACGAGGATGAACTTGCCCAGCGGCGTGCCCGTCTCCGCGCGGAAGAGCCCGGTCAGGTAGTTTGGCGACACGTGCACGGCCCGCGCCACGTCGGCCAGCGCCAGCGGCCGGTGCGCCTCCGCCCGCACGAAATCCGCCGCGCGCCGCACGAGCTGGGCGCGCGTGTCGAGCTGGGCCGCGCCGCCCGCGATCACCCGCCGGTGCAGCGCCAGCGCGACGGTCAGCATCGCCTCGCGCAGCACCTCGCCGTCCGGCGGCCGTGCACCCGCCGCCAGCGCCCGCAGGGTCTGCAGACGGGCCTGCGCGTCGGCGGGCAGCAGGCCCAGGTTCATGACGTGCTCAAGGGTGAAGCCCCCGCGCCGCCGGTAGCGGGTGACATGGAGCCGCGGGTCGGCCGCGTTCAGGCCCCACCACGCCAGCCGGTAGCCCTCCGGGCGCGCCACGTAGGCCTCGGCATGCGCGGTGCCGGCCGGACACATCACCAAGTCGCCCGCCCGCAGCACGCAGCCCGCGTGGTCGAAGCTGAACCGGCACCGGCCCTCCAGCAGCAGGCACAGCTCGGCGTGGCCGTGGGCATGATCCTCGCCGTAAAGCACCGGGGCAAACTTCGCCCGACGCCGCTGCTCCGCCGGCCGCCGGCCCCGCCACGGCCCCAGCACCCGCGCCGGTTCCAGTTGCCCGAGCGCGACCACGAGTTCACGGCCGATGAAAGATGCGAGTGACACGGAAGTCGCGCTAGACAATGCCGCCCCACCCTGCAAAGCAATCTTCTCCCCATCATGCTCAACTTCGCCCTTATCGGATGCGGCGTCATCGCGCAGTTTCACCTGCGCGCCCTCGCCAAGATGAAAACCGCCCGCGCCGCCGTCGTCTGCGACCTGCGCGCCGAGCTCGCGCAAAGAACCGCGACGGAGTTCGGCGTGCCGCGCTGGACCACTAACGCCGACGAGGTCTTCGCCGATCCCGCCATCGACGCCGTCATCCTCGCCCTCCCCGCCTGCGCCCGCACGGAACTCGCGCTCAAGGCCTTCAAGCACGGCAAGCACGTGCTCACGGAAAAACCCGTGGCGATGAATGCCGGCGAGGTCCGCAGCCTCATCGCCGCGCAGGGCGACCGCGTCGGCGCCTGCTGCTCCTCGCGCTACCGCTCGTTCGAGTCCGCCCGCGTGGCCAATGCCTTTATCCGCTCCGGCGGCCTGGGCAAAATCCGCACCATCACCTGCCGCGCCGCCACCAAACCTTCCGACCAACCCAACCCCAACCCGCCGGTCTGGCGCTTGCGCCGCGACCTCAACGGCGGCGGTATCTTCGTCAACTGGGGCTGCTACGACGTGGACTACCTGCTCGGCCTCGTGGACTTCAAGCTCACGCCGCAATTCGCCCTCGCGCGCACCTGGCAGACGCCGGAGCCGTTCAGCGCCTACGCGGCCAAGGGCTCCGATGCGGAAACGCACATCGTCGGCCTTGTGACCTTCGCCGAGGGCTGCGTGCTCAACTACGAGCGCGCCGAGTTCTCCTCCCTGCCCGCCAACAGCGTGTGGCAGATCTGCGGCGACCGCGGTGCGCTCGACCTGCAGATGCTCAAGGCCAAGCGCGCCAACGTCGTGCTGACCGAACCCAATCCCGGCACCGGCACCCAAACCCGCGTGCTGTGGGAAGGCGACGAGTCGGAATCCGCTGCCGAGCACGACGGCATCGTCTTCGACTTCGTCGGCGCCATCCTCGAAAAGCGCCCGCCCATGACCTCGCTGCAGGACGCCCTGCTCTTCGCCCGCATCACCGACGCCTTCTACGCCTCGGCCGACACCGGCCAGCCGGTGGCAGTAGCGTGAAGATTCATGGACTGATGCGCCCCAAGCGGCGCACTCCCGCGTAACTTGGTCGCTCCAGAGACGCGTTGAAGCCACAAGCGTCCGCACCTAACGGACGCTTGCCTATCCGACCGGTATCCATGTTGTCGATCAGGCAGACAGCATGGACAGAAAGGACATTTTGGAATTGGCCGCACGCCACGGTCTTCATCTCGGCGATGACATATCCCTGAATGAAATGGGGATTGATTACAAAGTCGCGTTCGGCACCGACACCGACGGCCAAAAGTGGGTGTTACGCATACCCCGGCGGGCAGGCCTGACCCGCAAGATTGAGCAGGAAAGGAAAATATTATCACTGGCCAGGCAGCATCTGTCCGTTGCCGTCCCGGACTGGAAGATCACGAGCCCTGAACTTATAGCCTACCCTTTGTTGGCCAACCTGCCCGTCCTGACTTTTGACCCTGAAACGCACGGGATCATTTGGCATCTTGAACAGAATAATTCCCGTTTCGTTTCATCGCTGGCTAGGGTTCTGGTCGAGCTTCATGCGATTCCGGCCAAGAAGGCCGTCGCTATCGGCCTGAAATCGTCGTCACCGCAAATGTTCCGGCAACAGATGCTGCATGACATCGCGACGGTGAAACGGGAAATCGGCATCAGCGCTGAACTGGAAGGCCGGTGGCTCAAGTGGGTGGACACCGACAGGCTTTGGCCCGGCTTTTCCAGTTTCATTCATGGTGATTTATACGCGGGCCATGTGCTTGCGAGCAACAGCGGGGAAGTGAGCGGCATCATCGATTGGTCCGAAGCCCAGGTCGGTGATCCGTCCGTTGATTTTGCAGGACACATGGCCGTGTATGGAGAACAGGGTTTGCGCGATCTAATCCGTTGCTACGAAAAATCCGGCGGCAGGATATGGGAGACGGTTGTTGAACACACCGTGGAGCGTCACTCGGCTTCGCCCTTGAAATACGCGGTTTTTGCCATCCAAGCCAAACTGGACGTGCATATTCAAGCCGCCAAGAGCCAGCTTGGGATTCTTTAGCCGACCGGCGCAGAACTTGGCCGAAATGAAGTCACCAGTTCACGATATGCGGAATGAGGCGGCCGCCTTGGACAAGATTCCTCTCTTCAATGTAAGGTTTCGCGAAGTCTTCGGCCTGCCTGGGATATTGGCCATTGTCACAGTAGCCGTGTGTGTGCTCGCGATAGGCATCAGTTGGCTCGCGCCTTGGAACCCAGGCTACACGCCGGGTGAACGAGCGAATATCTGGCTTGGTGTGGCTGTTATGCCCTTCGCTGGAATCTTAGTCGGGAGCTATGTTGTCGAGTTCACTCTTAAGGCTGCACATCTGGCGTTCTGGCTCGTTCGTCGCCAGTTGATGATGGATTGGAGAGCGAAGGCTTTCGGCGCAGCGGCACTCTGTCTGCTTGGCGTCGGTCTTATTCTTTCACTGTCTGGTCCAAATGTAGACTTATACGGCTATCTGCTGCTCATCCTTTCAATTCCATTCACCTACTGGACCGTGATATTCGCTTGGCTTGCGACCGACCTACGAAGAAGGGCCAACCGGCAGGAGTGAGCAGGTGTAGAGCGTCCTGCGCGTGAAGCCATCTGATGCTCAAACACCAAACGCCTCTAGCTTTTAGCCCATCCGACCGAGGTTGTTGCGGGCAGGACTCGCCGGACCGAAGGCAGAGGCGGTTATCCCTAACCGCCCTGTGACGGCGGCGTGCCGCTCACACCAGCGCGCCGCCGCAGATCACGCGTTCGACGGGGTTGCCGCCGACCTCGTGGGCGAGCATGCGCTCGTCCTTGTGGTGCAGCAAAATGAGGTCGGCCCGCAGGCCGGGCTCGATGCGGCCGCGGTCCTTGAGGCCGAGCACGGCGGCGGCGTTGACGGTCGCGGCGGCGATGGCTTCGGCCGGCGACAGCCCGCAGTGGCGCACCGCGAGCGCGATGGCAAAGGGCATGGAGTGCGTGGGCGCGGAGCCGGGGTTGCAGTTGGTCGCCAGCGCCAGCGCCCCGCCCTGGTCCACGAAAAATCCGGCGCGGGCGAAGCGGCCGTCGGTGTGAAAGCCGGTGGCGGGCAGAATCACGCCCATTGTCGCCGATTGCGCGAGCGCGACGAGATCCGCCTGCTTGCTCGCCTCCAGGTGGTCCACGCTGCGTGCGAAAAGCCGGATCGCTTCCGGGATCATGCCGAGCGCGTTGAACTGGTCGGCGTGCACGCGGATGGGATGATGCTTGTGCGCCTTTTCAAAGAGCTTCACGCAGGCGGCCACGCTCCACGCGCCCTCCTCGCAGTAGGCGTCTACGGCGATATCAGGGAATTCGCGCGAGACTTCGGGCAGCATCTCCTTCACCACCATGCGCGCGTAGTCGTCGGGATTGCCCTCCACCGCGTGACCCAGCAGGGCGGTCGCCACGACGGTGCCCGGCCAGTCGGCTGCGGCGCGGCGGATGGCACGCAACATTTTCAACTCGTTCTCGGTGTTCAGCCCGTAGCCGCTCTTCACCTCCGCCGTGGTCGTGCCCTCGCACAACATGAGCGCCAGCCGATCGCGCAGACCCGCCGCCAGTTGCTTCTGCGTGGCTTCGCGCACCGCCCGCACGGAGGCATGGATGCCGCCGCCGTTTTTCAAAATTTCCAGATAAGTCGCGCCGCGGAGCTTTTGCTCCCACTCGTCCAGCCGGTCGCCGGCCCAACAGGCATGCGTGTGGCAATCCACAAAACCCGGCATGAGCACGCGGCCGCCGGCATCGATGACCTCAGCGTTCGCCGGAGCCTCGACCTTTGGGCCGACCGCGGCGATCTTGCCATCGGCCACCAGCACCTCGCCTTGCGGGATGACGCCCAACTCGCCCAGCGCCTTGCCGCGGCGGGGTATGGTCTCACCGGTGAGGGTGAGGATGCAGGCATTGCGGAGGTGAAGGATCATGGGGAGGGATTGCCGCAAAAATGCACACAAGGTCTGTTCGCTCCGATTGCATCACCCGTGCGCCTATAGGCGCATCTGTGCAGCAACGCCGCGCCAATGATTTCTTGCGCCTCTTTGCGGCCATAAGGTTCGAAGCTTTGGTTCATAACCTTCTCTGGGCGAACCCTTGCAGAAACGTGAGAAACAGATGCGCGGCGACCCGGGCGGTGCGGCCTTCATCATCGAACCGGGGATTCAATTCCATCAGATCGAAGCAACGCACGCGTGCCTCGGCACCGCAAGCCGCCACCCACATCTCGGCCTCGCGCACGGTCCAGCCGGCGGGATTGAGCGCGCTAACGCCGGGCGCATGCGCCGCATCAATCACGTCGAGGTCGAAACTCACAAACAAATGCTTCGCCCGCGGCAACACGACCGCCGCGCCATCCGGATGGAGCCGGCCGCCATGGGCCTTGAACCACTCCAAGTGTGCGGCGGAGTTCACCAGCGGGCGGAAGCCATACAGGTGCAGCGCCGGCACGCCGCAATCCTCGACCAGCCGGCGGAACGGCATGCCGGAGCCCGGCGTCTCGCGCACATCGAGATGCGCGTCGAAGTAGATCCCGGCGGGACGCGGATACGTTTGCGCCACGGCCCGGACAAACGGGAAGGTCAGATCGTGCCCGCCGCCCACGGCGACCGGGAAAAGTCCCGCCGCCAGCAGGGCCGTCGTCGCTGAGGTGACCCGGGCATGTGTTTCGTCCAGCGTGCGCCCAGGCCGGATGTCACCCGCATCGAACACGCGGGGCAGCTCAGGCAGGTTGGCGCCATAGCCGGCAAGTGCCGCGCGAAAGGCCGTGGGGCCGCCCGCCGCGCCGGGCCGACCATGGTTCACTTTCACCCCGGTGTCGTCGGCGAGCCCGAGCAATGCCACGCGGCAATCGCCGGGCTCATCCGTGCGGATCGTCGCCGCAAAACGCCCGGCCGGGATCGCGCGCGGCCACCGCGGCGCGATGGTGTGGGGAACAGGTCGTGACTTCATGACCAGTTGCGCATTGGAATCGGCACCTTCAGGCGGACGGCGCAGTCCCGAGCCAGTTTGTAACCGGCATCGGCATGGCGGAAGACGCCCATCATCGGGTCGTTGGTGAGCACGCGTTGCAACCGGCGGGCGGCGGCGGCGGTGCCGTCGGCGACGATCACCTGCCCCGCGTGCTGGCTGTAACCGATGCCCACGCCGCCGCCGTGGTGGAAACTCACCCACGAGGCGCCGCCGGCGATGTTGACCATCGCGTTGAGGACGGCCCAGTCGCTGATGGCGTCGGACCCGTCGCGCATCGCCTCGGTCTCGCGGTTGGGGCTGGCCACCGAACCGCAGTCAAGATGATCGCGGCCGATCACGATGGGCGCCTTCACGCGGCCGTCGGCCACCATGCGGTTGAAGAGCAGCCCGGCGCGGTGCCGTTCACCGAGACCCAGCCAGCAGATGCGCGCGGGCAGGCCCTGGAACGCCACGCGCTCACCGGCCATTTGCAACCAACGGTGCAGCCCGGCATCACGCGGGAACAGTTTTATCAGCGCCTCGTCGGTCGCGCGGATATCCGCCGGATCGCCCGACAGCGCCACCCAGCGGAACGGGCCGCGACCGAGGCAGAATTGCGGGCGGATGTAGGCCGGCACGAATCCGGGAAAATCGAAGGCGCGCTTCACCCCTTGATCGAGCGCGTGCTGGCGCAGGTTGTTGCCGTAGTCGAAGGTCCGCGCGCCGCGTTTTTGCAGTGCCAGCATCGCCCGCACATGCCGCGCCATCGAAGCGAGCGAGAGGCGCTGGTATTTTTCGGGATCGGCCCGGCGGAGCTTGGCGGCGGCCCCGAGGTCGTAGCCGACCGGCACGTAGCCGACCAGCGGATCGTGCGCGCTGGTCTGGTCGGTGAGGACATCCACGCGGATTTTCCGCGCCAGCAGCCGCTCCAGCAAATCGGTGATGTTGGCCACCACGCCGATGCTGCGGGCCTCCTTCCCCTTCGCATATCCCACCGCGCGGTCGATGGCCGCGTCGAGCGTCGGCGCGATCTCGTCGAGGTAACGGTCATGCACGCGCTTTTGCAGGCGGGTTTTGTCCACATCGGCGATGAGGCAGGTGCCCTCGGCCATGGTGACGGCCAGCGGCTGCGCGCCGCCCATGCCGCCGCAGCCGCCGGTGACGCAGAGCCGGCCGGCCAGTGTGCCGCCGAAATGCTGCCGGCCGCACTCGGCAAAGGTCTCGTAGGTGCCCTGCAAGATGCCCTGCGTGCCGATGTAGATCCAGGAGCCGGCGGTCATCTGGCCATACATCATCAGGCCGCGGCGCTCCAGTTCGTCGAACCGCTCCTGCGTCGCCCAGTGCGGAACGAGGTTGCTGTTGGCGAGGAGCACGCGCGGGGCGTCGGCATGCGTGCGCACCACGCCAACGGGCTTGCCGGATTGCACGAGCAGCGTCTCGTCGGGCGCGAGTTTCCGCAGCGCGGCGATGATGGCATCGAAACAGGCCCAGTTGCGCGCGGCCTTGCCCCGACCGCCATAGACGACGAGGTCCTGCGGCCGCTCGGCCACCTCGGGATCGAGGTTGTTCATGAGCATGCGCATCGCGGCCTCGGCCGCCCAGGTGCGGCAGGTGCGCTTGGCACCGCGGGGCGCGCGAATGAGCCGGGGTTTGGGCTTCATCGGTTCAATGGAGTTCGCCGGTAACCTGCTCGGCGGCGGCGACCACCGTGCCGTCGCGCACCAAGCCAAGCGCGGTCTGGATGTCGTTGTGAAAAAGCCGGTCGGCCTCAGCGAAGGCGAGACGCTGCCGCACGGCCGCATGCGCGGCCTCGACACCGCCGCCGGCCTTGAGCGGGTGGATGAAATCGAGCGCCTGCGCTGCGCTCATCAGCTCGATCGCCAGCACGGTCTCGGTGTTGGCCACCACCTCCAGGAGCTTCGTCGCGGCAATGGCCCCCATGGACACATGGTCCTCCTGGCCGAGCGAACTCGGGATGGAGTCCACCGACGCCGGGTGCGCGAGGATCTTGTTTTCCGAGACCAGCGCCGCCGCCGCGTATTGCGGGAGCATGAAGCCGCTGTTGAGCCCGGTGTCGCTCATCAGCAGCTTGGGCAGCTTCTTCTCGCCCATCGTGTCGCCGCCGAGCAGCAGGTAGAGCCGGCGCTCGGAGATCGAGGCGAGCTCGGCGGTGGCGATGGCGAGGTAATCGAGCGCAAAGGCCAGCGGCTCGCCGTGGAAATTGCCGCCGCTCACCACATCACCGTTGGGAAACACGAGGGGGTTGTCGGTGACAGCGTTGATCTCGGTCTCGACCGTGGTCGCGGCATGGCGGACGGCATCGCGCACGGCACCGTGCACCTGCGGCACGCAGCGCAGCGAATACGGGTCCTGCACTTTGCCGCAGTTGAGATGCGACGGGAGAATCTGGGAATCCACCAGCAGCCGGCGGACATTGTCCGCGGTCTCCTGCTGGCCGGGGTGCTGCCGGGCGGCATGGATGCGCTCGTCAAAGGGCGTGGCGCTGCCGCGCATGGCCTCGAGTGTCATCGCCGCCGTGAGGTCGGCCACCTTGAGCAGGTCCCGGATGCGCAGGAGCCCGTGCACGGCATGCGCCGCCATAAACTGCGTGCCGTTGATGAGCGCGAGGCCTTCCTTCGACTTCAGGCGCAACGGCGCGAGCCCGAGCGACGCGAGGGCGTCGGTGGCGGGAATCTTGCGCCCAGCCTGCCAGACCTCGCCGAGACCGAGCAGCCCCAGCGTGAGGTGCGCCAGCGGCGCGAGGTCGCCGGAGGCGCCGAGCGAACCCTTGGCAAAGACCACCGGGCTGAGGCCGGCGTTGTAAAACCGCAGCAGGTATTCGACCAGCACCGGCCGCACGCCGGAGAGGCCGAGGGCGAGGGCGTTGATCTTGAGCAGCAGCATCAACCGCACGATGTCCGGGTCCACTTCGCGCCCCACCCCGACGGCGTGGCTGAGGATGAGGTTTTCCTGCAGTTTTTCGATGTCGGCCGCGGCGATGCGCGTGTGCGCCAGCGCGCCAAAGCCGGTGTTGATGCCGTAGTAGGATTTCTCGCCGGCCTGCAGCCGGTCCACGACCGCGCGGGAGGCCGCGACCCGCTCCTGTGCGGCCGGGGCGAGCGCGAGCCGGGATTGATCCGTGAGCAGTTGACGGAGGAGGCCGATAGTCAGGCCTTCGCCGCTGAGCAGATGGGTGGCAGACATGGCGGTAACAACCCAAACAGCCTGCCACGGCCGCCCAAACCGGCAAGCCCGCGCCGGGCGGCCGGCCCGAATAGGCCGAAAGGATGACAGCGGCGCGCGCCCGGTTATGCCGCGCAAAAACCAAAACCCGGCTTTGCGCCCGGCGAAGTTTCCCCTACGGTCCGTGCCATGTCCGATCTCGCCGATCTTTACCAGCAGGTCATCCTCGACCACAACCGCCGCCCGCGCAACCGCGGCAAGCTGCCCACGGCCAACCGCGTGGCGCACGGGGACAATCCCAGTTGCGGCGACCAGTGCAGTGTTTACCTGCGGCTCGACGGCGACCGCATCGGCGACATCTCCTTCGACGGCTCCGGCTGCGCCATCTCGCAGGCCAGCGCCTCGCTGATGACCACCCAGCTCAAGGGCAAGACGGCGGCCGAGGCGGAAAAAATGTTCGGTGAATTCCGCGACATCGTCACCACCGGGCAGGCCCCCGAGGAGATCAGCGACGTCGGCGCCTTCGCCGGCGTGCACGCTTTCCCCGCCCGCATCAAGTGCGCCACCCTCGGCTGGCACGCCGCGCTCAACGCCCTCAAGGGCGACCCCGTCACCGCCACGACGGAAACCCACAAGGACTGATGAAACATCGTTCTCTTTCTCGTAATCCTTCTCGTTCTCCAGGCCCGGAGAGCAGATCGACCGGAGGAGATTAAGAGAACGATTACGATAACGATTTTTATGCCCGACTGGAACAACGTCCGCGCCGATTTCCCGATCCTGCACCAGCAGGTGAACGGCAAGCCGCTGGTCTATCTCGACAACGGCGCGACCGCCCAGAAACCGCGCCGCGTGATCGATGCCCTCGTGCATTACTACGAGCGCGACAACAGCAACGTCCACCGCGGCCTGCACACGCTCTCCATGCGCGCGACCGACGCCTACGAGGGCGCCCGCGCCCGGGTCGCCAAGTTCATCAACGCCGCCGACCCGGCCGAGGTCATTTTCACCCGCGGCACCACCGAGAGCGTCAACATCGTTGCCCGCAGCTGGGGTCACGCCCACCTGAAGCCCGGCGACGTCGTGCTCACAACGGAGTTCGAGCACCACTCCAACCTCATCCCGTGGCAGCAGGCCGCGAAGGCCGCCGGCGCCACGCTGAAATTCGTGCCGCTGCTGGGCGCCGACGGCGAGGGCGGCCTCGACCTCGCCGCGCTCGACGCCCTGCTCACGCCGCAGGTCAAGCTCTTCGCCTTCACCCACATTTCCAATACGCTCGGCACCATCAACCCGGTGGCCGAGCTTTGCCGCCGCGCCCGGGCCGTCGGCGCCGTGACGGTGATTGATGCCGCCCAGTCCATCGGCCACGGGCCGCTCGACGTGAGGCAGATCGGCTGCGACTTCCTCGCCTTCTCCGGTCACAAGATGTGCGGCCCCACCGGCATCGGCGTGCTCTACGGCCGCCGCGCGCTGCTCGACCAGCTCGCCCCCGACGAGACCGGCGGCGGCATCGTCGTCAGCGTCACCTACCAGGACGCCACCTGGAAGCCCGCCCCGGAGCGCTTCGAGGCCGGCACGCCCAACGTCGCGGGCGCCATCGGCCTCGCCGCCGCCTGCGACTACCTCGACGCCCTCGGCCGCGACCAGATCGCCGCGCACGACACGCAACTGGTGAACCTCGCGATGAAGAAGCTCTCCACCCTCCCCGGCATCCGCATCATCGGCCCGCGCGCCGGCGCCGAGCGCAGCGGGCTGGTGAGTTTTGCCTTCGAGGGCGTGCATGCCCACGACGTGGTGACCTTCGCCGACGAGGACGGTATCGCCCTGCGCGGCGGCCACCACTGCAACCAACCGCTCATGCGCAAGCTCGGCCTCACCAGCACGACCCGCGCGAGTTTTTACCTCTACAACACCACAGAGGAAATCGACCGCCTCGTCGCCTCGCTACAGCGGATCCTAAAGTTTTTCAACGGCAGTTGAGCCGGCTCAGATCACGACCCGACCCCTCCGTCGCGCCCGCTCGGCCAGTTTGTGCAGCAGCCCGTCGAACCGCCGCCGGTGCAGTCCGCCGTCGAGGAGGTCGTAATGCTGGGGCACGATGAGCCGGGGGTTGAGCCGGCGGGCTTTTTCGAGACTCGCCGGGATGAGGTGCGGCGCGCTGTTTAGGATCGGCGGCGGTAGGTGCACGTTGAAAAAATAACTCGCGAACAAATCGCCGCTGAAAAGCAGGTCGTGCCGGTCGCTGTAGAAACCGCAATGCCCCAGTGTGTGCCCCGGCAGGTGCACGACCCGGAGTCCGCCCCAAAAAGGCAGCTCTTGCCCGTCGGCCAGTGCCACATCGATGCCGACCGGAGCGCCCACCCCGAAAACCCGCCGGCCCGCCCGTTCCAGCCGGCCGCACCAGCGGTTGATGCCCGTGTAGGGATAGGCCCCGTTGAGGTGCGCCTGCTCCAGCGGATGGGCGTGCACCGGCGCACCAGTCCAAGCCTTGGCCCAGGCGACATTGCCCGCGTGATCAAGGTGACCGTGTGTCAGCAGGATCGCCTTGATGGCGCGCGGTTCCAAACCAAGCCGCGCCACCAAGCGACGGATGAAGCGTGGTTCGCCAACCAGTCCGGTATCGAGGAGGACGGCCTCGCGATTTTCATCCACGAGGACAAAGCAGCAGCCCATGACACCGCGGACGGGATGGATACCTGGAGGCACGCGGCTCATGCGCCCAGCCAACCCAAGAGCAGCCCGGCTAGCGCGCCCGCCCCGATCACCGTCACGGTGCCGGCCCGCAACCATTGCAGCGCGACGAAGCCCAAAACCGCCAGCGCCAACGCCGGCCACGCCGGGCCGCCCGCAGCCGGAAAAAACACCTGCCAGCCAAACCACACCGCCAGGTTGAGCACCACGCCGACGACCGCCGCCGTGACCGCGGTCAGCGCCCGATGCAACCCGGCATGTCCGCGCAACTGCTCGATGTGCGGCGCGCCCAAGAAAATCCACAGGAAGCACGGCACAAAGGTAACCCAAGTGGCCAACATCGCCCCGAGCGTCGCCGTCCAGAAAGGCGGCAGCGCGCCCGGCTGGTTCCAGCCGCCCAGAAAGCCCACGAACTGGACCACCATGATGAGCGGACCCGGCTTCGCCTCGGCCAATCCGAGTCCGTCCACCATCTGCACGGGCGACAGCCAAGCATAGTGCTCGACCGCCTGCTGGGCCACGTAAGGCAGCACGGCATAGGCGCCGCCAAACGTCACCATGGCCGCCTTGCTGAAGAAAAACCCAATCTGGGCAAGCGTGCCATCCCAGCCCTGCCACCAGCCGGCCAGCACGACCGGCAGCCACCACAGGAAAATACCGAATACCGCGATGCGCCAAGCCCGGCCCCAGGAAGGCCAGACGGCATCGGCCAAGCCCTGCCGATCATCAATCGTCGCGGCCGGAGCGACGGAAGCCGACTGGGCCGGCAGCCAGCGGGCGGCAATCCAACCGAAAAAGGCCGCGCCCGCGATCACAGCGGGAAAGGGAATTTTCAGCACGAAAAGCGCGGCGAAAGCCGCCGCCGCGATACCCCACAACAAGGGCCGGACCAACACGCGCCTGCCGATGCGCAGCACCGCCACGGCCACGACCGCCACCACCGCCGGTTTAAGCCCGTAAAAGATCGCCGCGATCCAGGGCACCGAGCCATGCACGGCGTAAACCCACGCCAGCCCCCAAAGCAGCACCGCCGCCGGCAGCACAAACAGCGTGCCCGCCACGATGCCACCCCAAGTGCGGTGCAGCAGCCAGCCACAGTAGGTCGCCAGTTGCTGTGCCTCGGGCCCGGGCAGCAACATGCAGAAATTCAAGGCGTGGAGAAACCGCTGCTCGCCGATCCATTTTCGTCTCTCCACCAGCTCGGCGTGCATGATCGCGATCTGTCCGGTCGGCCCGCCAAAGCTGATGAAGCCCAGCTTGAGCCAGAACTTCAGCGCCTCGCGAAAAGTAGGACGACCAACGGTCATGACCCGAGCGGACAACAGCACCGCTCCCTTGGCGAGCCCGCAAAATCAACCGAGCCGGCTGTAGAGCGCCGCGGCAATCAACAGCACCCCCAGCACGACCAGCACGGGCACCACCGTCATCCAAAGCCGACGCCGCGAAGAAAACTGATCCTCGGTGAGCACGCCGTCCTTGTGCGCATCCTCCAAGTCGGCCAAGCGGTGCGGCATGCCCCACTGCAACCATGCGCCCACGAGACCCAAGATGAGACCCGCAAGACCGATAAATTCCGCAAGAGCCAGTGACATGGGGTGGTAACGAGTGAGCGATAGGCAAGACCGCCCGGCCATGCGAGCAAATATCCATATACAAACAAGATAACCCGGCAATAAGAGGAAATTCAGGCCCGGCCTGTTCGGGTGTTGTCGGCCGCCCGCAAACCGCTACTACCGAAACCGTGAATCCATCCTCCAACGAGACCGACATCCTTGCCATCACCCGGCCGCATGCGGATCTCTGGAAATACTACCTGCTAGCCTGCCTCGCATTTCCGCCGGCCTTTCCGTTCCTCGTGCTGCCGGCGTGGTTCCGTTACCAAACGATGCGCTACCAGTTCACCGCGGAGGGCATCTCCATGCGCTGGGGCATCCTGTTCCGGCGCGAGATTATCGTGAACTACGCGCGCATCCAAGACATCCACCTGCGGTCGAATTTCGTGGAGCGCTGGCTCGGGCTCGCGCGCATCCTCGTGCAAACCGCCAGCGGCAACGCCGGGGCAGAGATGACACTGGAGGGCTTGAAGGAGTTCGAAGCGGTGCGCGATTTCCTCTACTCCAAGATGCGCGGCGTGCAGGACCCCGCGCAGCACGGCGCCGGGACCGCGGCCAAAGCCACGGGGGAAGCGGCCGAGCTCGCCGCGGCCCTGCGCGAGGTCGCGCAGGAGCTGCGCGCCACCCGGCTCGCCCTCGCAGCGCAATCAGGGAAGGACCAAGACCATGCTTGACCGGATCCGCGCCCAAGCCTTGCGGTGGCTGCGCGTGCCACCCGAGCCCGTGCCGCCGCTCGGCGCGCCCGGCTCGGTGCGGGTTTTCCGCGCCGGCCGCAACTATTACAAATTGTGTCTCGTGCGTTGGGTCTTCGGTCAGGTCGGCGCCCTCGTCGGCATCATCTTTTCTGTCGGCTTCCTGATGAAGCTGCAAGCCGATGTGCCCGAGGCTCGCGCCGCACTGGAGCGTTCCCGCGTGGCGGCCGTGGCCGCCGCCGAGGCCAAAGCCGAGGGCGCACCCGTCGTCGAGGCCGCCCCCGCCGAACCGGCGCCCGACGCCAAGCCGGCGAAAAAGCCGCGCAAGCAACGGCGCAGCGGCTACCAGGAATTCGCCGGGCGCGTGCCCGACTGGCTCCTCGTCGTGGCCAAGATCGCGGAGCTGGGCGCGATCGCATTTTTTGTCATCCAAATCCCGGTCACTTTCGCCCTCGTGCGGCTCGAGTTCGAGCAGCATTGGTATATCGTCACCGACCGCAGCCTCCGCATCCGCAACGGCCTCGTCGCCCTGCAGGAATCCACCATGAGCTTCGCCAATCTCCAGCAGGTCGAGGTCAAGCAGGGACCGGTGCAGCGCTGGCTCGGGCTGGCCGACCTGCATGTGCGCTCGGCCGGCGGTGGCAGTGACCTCGCCGAGGGCAAGACCGGCGACTCCCTGCATCGGGGTGTTTTTCATTGCGTGGAAAATGCCCCGGAAATCCGCGACCTGATCCTGGAGCGGTTGCGGCTTTTCCGCCACGCCGGGCTGGGCGATCCCGACGACCATCACGATGAGCCGGCCGCAGCCCCGTCGCCGCCCGACACCCTCGCCGCCGCGCAGGAGCTTCTGGCCGAGGCCCGCGCCTTGCGGGCGCAGCTCGGCCCGGTCAACCCCGGCGCAACTTGAGCAAGCGCTCGCCGGCGGCGTGCAGGGTCGCCGGGCGCTTGGCAAAATTGAGCCGCATGTAGCGGTGCTCGGGCGCGGGAAAGAAGACCGATCCCGGCACCGGCGCGACGCCGATTTCGCGCGCCATCCAGTGCGCAAACTCGATGTCGTTCGCGAAGCCGAACGGAGAAATGTCCACCATCACAAAGTAGGCACCCTCCGGCCGCGTGTATTTTAGCCCGGTTTGGTCCAGGTAGCCGAGCAGCACATCGCGTGACGCGGCATACTCGGCCACCAAGCCATCATAGTAGTCCGCCGGGAAATTCAGCGCCGTGACGACCGCGTGCTGGAGCGGGGCGGCGGCGCCGACGGTGAGGAAATCGTGCACCTTTCGCGCCTGTGCAATGACTCCCGGCACGGCGTGCACATAACCCAGCCGCCAGCCAGTGATCGCAAAGGTCTTCGAAAGGGATGAGCACATCAGCGTGCGCGCCGCCATGCCGGGCAGGGTGTTGAAATAAGTGTGCCGGTGCGGGGCGAAGACGATGTGCTCGTAAACCTCGTCGGTCAGCACCCAGGTGTCGAACTCCTCGGCCAGCGCGGCGATCTGGAGCAACTCCTCGCGCGTGAACACGCGGCCGCAGGGATTGGAAGGATTGCAGAGCACAAAGGCCTTCAACCCCCGGGCAAACGCCGCCCGCAGCTCCGCCGGGTCGAACCGGTAGTGCGGCGGATGCAGCGGCACATGCACCGGCTGCGCGCCAGTAAGGATCGCGTCGGCATTGTAGTTCTCGTAGAACGGCGAGAAGAGCCCCACCTTGTCACCGGGATCGCACACCGTCATCATCGCGACCATCATCGCCTCGGTGGCGCCGCAGGTGACGACCAGTTCGCCATCGGCATCCACCGGCACGCCCGTAAACCGCCCGATCTTGGCCCCAAGCGCCGCCCGCAGCTCGGGCGCACCCCAGGTGACCGCGTATTGGTGGCGCGAGGCATCCATCGCCGCCTTCGCCGCGGCCACCAGCGCGGCGGGCGGCTCCCAGTCCGGAAAACCCTGGGAGAGATTGATCGCCCCGTGCCGCGACGCGACGCGGGACATCTCACGGATGAGCGACTCGGTGAAGACGGCGGTCCGGCGGGAAGTGAGCGGCATGGCTCAAGGGATCTTCAACGTCATACCCAGCCGGAGCGCGTTTTCGTTCGGCATCTGGTCGCGGTTGGCCGCGTAGATTTCCCGCCAGCGCGCGCGATCGTTGTAATAACGCTGCGCGAGGTTGAAGAGCGTGTCGCCCTTGACGACGACATGCGTCCTCACGGCCGCCGTCGGCGCTGGCGAAGGGACCGGGGAAGCAACGGGTGGCGCGGCCTCGGTCACCGCCTGCCGGGAAGGCAGGGGCGCCATCGTGATGGGAGAAGCCTGATCCGCATCCCGCACCACCGGGTTGACCGGCGGCTGGAATGCAGCGGTCTGATCGGTCGGCACGAGCAGGCGGTTGACCGGCGCCGGTGCGCCGCTGCGGGCGGCCGTCAGCTCGGCTCGCAACTGCTCCACCTCACGCTGAAGCCGGCCGACCTGGTCCATCATGTCGAGCCGCAGGGCCTGGCTTTCCAAAGGATTACCGGGCAGAGTGCGCGCAAACTCGCGCTTGGCGCTGTCCACCAAGCCGCGCACATACGCGGCTTGGACGGCGTTGGGCTGCAGTTCGAGGTATTTGCGAAAATGATAAATCGCCGCGATCGGTTCCTTGATATCGTTGAGGTAAATGAGCCCGGCATCGAGGTGCGACTCGGGGGCCGCGTCGCCCCGCTGGGCGATCACCTTGAGAAAAGCCGCCAGCGCCTCCTGCTTGCGGCCCTGTTTCACGAGCTGCTGCCCGCGCCGGTAACCGGCATCATCGGACTCCGCCCCCAGACCCGGACCATCGTGACGCTCGCAGCCGGCCCCGATGAGGAGCACGGACAGGGCGGCGGAAAGGCCCAGAATTTTCAGTCGTTTCAGCGTCACAGCGGGAAAGGGATTGAACGGGAACGGGTTCGCGGTAAATTCCGCAACCTGTTCCAGCGACACAAACCCTAAATGGCTCTCAATCCGAAATCCGCCCTCGCCCGTGCCCGCGCCTGCATCCGGATCGAAACCGAGGCCCTGACACAGACCGCGAAGGGATTGGGGTCGGAGTTCGTCAGCACCGCGCGGGCGGTCGAGGCCACGGTGCGGGCGGGCCGCAAGCTGATCTTCAGCGGCGTGGGCAAATCCGCCCACATTGCCCAGAAACTGGCCGGCACCTTCAACAGCACGGGCGTTTCCTCCTGTTTTCTTGACGCCACCCAGGCGCTCCACGGCGACCTGGGCCTGTGCGCGGCCGGCGACCTTGCCGTCATCCTCAGCAACAGCGGCCAGACCGAGGAAGTCCTGCGGCTCGTGCCGGTGTTGAAACGCTTCGACGTCGGCATCGTGGCCCTGACCAGTTGCCCGGAGTCCGACCTCGCCCGCAACGCCGACCACCGGTTGATCTACAAGGTTCCGCGGGAAGCCTGTCCGCTGGAACTGGCCCCCACCGCCAGCACCACCGCCGCGCTCGCGCTAGGCGATGCGCTGGCCATGGTGCTCCTCGAGGCCCGGGGGCTCACCCGGGATGATTTCGCCCGCTATCACCCCGCCGGCAACCTTGGCCGCGTGCTGCTGCTGCGGGTGCAGGACATCATGCGCACCGGCCACCGGCTGCCCGTGCGGCCCGATAACAGCACCACGCAGGAGACGATCCTCGCCATGACCAAGGCCAAGAGCGGCAGCATCGCCCTCGTCCACCCCAGGAGCGGCAAGCTCACCGGCATTTTGACCGACGGCGACTTCCGCCGCAGCGCCCTCACCGGCCCGGATTTCCTGACCAAACCCGTGTCCACCTTCATGACCCGCACGCCCAAGGTCATCCGCGAGGATGCCCTCGCGGTTGACGCCCTGCGCCTTTTCGAGGCCCACCGGATCGACGACCTGATCGTCGTCAACCAGCACGGCCGGCCCGTCGGGCTGATTGACGGCCAGGACCTGCCCAAACTCCGGATCGTGTAATGAGCCCCATCCGCATCGGCATAATCGGCATGGGCGGCTTTGCCGCCTGGCATCACAACACCATCGCCCGGCTGGAGGAGCGCGGCCAGGCCCGGCTCATCTGCACCTGCGACCCGCAGGCCGGCAGCTTCACGCTTGAGCAGCAGAACTGGCGGTTCGCCGAGCGGGGCGTCGCCGTCTTCGGCGATTACAAGGCCATGCTCGCCGCGTGCCATCGCGACCTCGACCTGCTCGTGGTGCCCACCCCGATCAACCTGCACGCCGAGATGCACCGGGCGGGCGTCGAACTGGGCATCCCCGTTTACCTCGAGAAGCCCCCCACCCTCGACTACCTCGAACTGGAGGAGATGATCACCCGCGACCGGCAGGCGCGCCGGGCCTCGCTGGTCGGTTTCAACTTCATCATCGAAAAGCCACGGCTGGCCCTCAAACAGCGCATCCTCGGCGGCGAATTCGGCGCCACGCAGGGCGCCAGTCTCATGGCGCTCTGGCCGCGCCCGGCCGACTACTTCCGGCGCAACAACTGGGCCGGCCGGCTGATGATGGACGGACGCGTGGTGCTGGACAGTTGCATGGGCAACGCCCTCGCGCACTTCGTGCACAACATGCTCTTCTGGCTCGGCGGGCCGGAGCAATTCAGTTGGGGAGAGATCGCCGGCGTGCGCGCCGAGCTTTATCGCGCCCATGCCATCGAGGGCGCGGACACGTTTTTTGTCGAGGCCACCACCGCCGCCGGCGCCACCCTGCGGCTGGCGCTGTCGCACGCCTGCGCCGGACAGAGCCAGCATGCCGAGACGGTCCAATGCGAAAAAGCCGAGATCCGCTACATCGTCGGCCAGCAGGCCGAGATCCGCTGGCGCGACGGCCGGATCGAACGCCTCCCGCTCGAACCCTTCGACGGCCTGCACGACAACCACCTCGACTACCACCGCTATCTGCGCGGCGAACAGTCCCGGCCGGCCACCACGCTGGCGGACTCGCGGCCCTTTGTGGTGCTGAACGACCTCGCGCATGTGTCCAGCGGCCGCATCGCACCCTTCCCCGCCGCCCTGCTCACCGGCCTGCGCGACGAAAAAGAGCAGAAGGACTATTTCAACGTCGCGGGCATGCAGCGCGCCGTGGAGGCGTTCATCACCCAAGGCGCTTGGCCCGGACCGGCCGGCTGGGGCCGTGATACGGGTGCACGCGCAACCCCGGCAGACCTGCCGCGCTTCCACGACACCGTGCGGGCGATGCTGGCGGCGCGTTGAGTTTTCCCCATTTCCCGCCACGTTCCGTTCATGCCCGCGCCCGCGTTTTCCTACCAAGATCCCTTCCCGCTCGGCCCCGCTGACACCGAGTATCGGCTGCTCTCCCGCGAAGGCCTGAGCACCGCGGAATTCGCTGGCCGTGAAATCCTGCAGGTTGCGCCCGAGGCGCTGGCCTACCTTGCCCGGGAGGCGTTCCACGACTGCTCGTTCATGCTGCGAACCCGGCACCTCGAACAGGTGGCCGCCATCCTGGGAGATGCGGAAGCCAGCCCCAACGACCGCTATGTCGCGCTCACGCTCCTCAAGAACGCCGAGATCGCCGCGCAGGGCATCCTTCCCTTTTGCCAGGACACCGGCACCGCCATCATTCTGGGCAAAAAAGGTCAGCAGGTGTGGACGGGAGCCAATGACGCGGAATGGCTGAGCCGCGGCGTTTACGAATGCTACACCAACGAAAATCTGCGCTATTCCCAGACCGCGCCGTTGGACATGTGGAACGAAAGCAACACCGGCACCAATCTCCCGGCCCAGATCGACCTGTATGCCACGGAAGGAGCGAAGTATGAATTTCTTTTCGTCGCCAAGGGCGGCGGCTCGGCCAACAAGACTTTCCTCTTCCAGGAGACCAAAGCGCTGCTCAACCCGAAGAGCCTCGAGAAATTCATCGTGGAAAAAATGGGCCATCTCGGCACCGCCGCCTGCCCGCCCTACCACCTGACCTTTGTGATCGGCGGCACCAGCGCCGAAACCTGCCTCAAGACCGTCAAGCTGGCCTCAACCAAATATCTCGACACCCTCCCGACGACCGGCAACGCCCACGGCCGCGCCTTCCGCGACCTCGAGCTCGAAAGCAAGGTGCTCAAGCTGGCCCAGCAGACCGGCATCGGCGCCCAGTTCGGCGGCAAGTATTTCGCCCTCGATGTCCGCATCATCCGCCTGCCGCGCCACGGCGCTTCCTGCCCGGTCGGCCTCGGCGTTTCCTGCAGCGCCGACCGCAACATCAAGGCGAAGATCACCCGGGACGGAATCTTTCTGGAAAAACTGGAAACCAACCCCGGCCGCTTCATCCCGGAGCACGAGCGCACGCTCAAGAACGACGCGGCGGTTCGCATCGACCTGAATCAACCCATGGCCGCCATCCGGGCCGAGCTCTCCCGGCACCCGGTCACCACCCAACTGTTGCTCAGCGGGCCGATGATTGTAGCCCGCGACATCGCGCACGCCAAGCTGAAGGAGCGCGTGGATGCCGGCCAGGGGCTGCCAGACTATTTCAAGCAGCACCCGGTTTACTACGCCGGCCCTGCCAAGACCCCCAAAGGCTACGCCTCCGGCAGCTTCGGCCCCACCACCGCCGGCCGCATGGACAGCTATGTGGATCTGTTTCAGGCGCTCGGCGGCTCGATGGTCATGCTGGCCAAGGGCAATCGCAGCCCGCAGGTCACGGCCGCCTGCAAAAAACACGGCGGCTTCTACCTCGGCAGCATCGGCGGCCCCGCCGCGATTCTCGCCAAGGAAAACATCAAAAAAGTGGAGGTCCTCGAATATCCCGAACTCGGCATGGAAGCCGTGTGGAAGATCGAGGTGCAGGATTTTCCCGCGTTCATCCTCGTGGACGACAAGGGCAACGATTTCTTCGTCAACGGCTGCGGGGCCTGCCTGCCGGTGAAAAAATAGCGCGTCCGCCAGCCTCAGGTCAGGACGGTCACGACCACCTCGCGGACATGGGCGGCGTCCCGGTGCTCCCACAGGAAGATCCCCTGCCAAGTGCCGAGCAGCATTCGCCCTTCGGCGAAAGGCACGGTCTCGCTTGAACGCGTGAGCGCCATCTTGATGTGGGCGGGCATGTCGTCCGCCCCTTCCGTCGTGTGGGTGAAATGCGGATCGTCTTCCGGCACCAGCCGATCCAACCAGGCTTCCAAATCCCGGCGGGCCGAAGGGTCCGCATTCTCCATGATCACCAGCGAACAGCTCGTATGCCGGCAAAACACCGTCACGACGCCCCGGCTCTGGCGGCTGCGCGCCACGACCCGGGCCACTTCCGCGGTGATTTCAACCAGCCCGGACCGGCGGGTTTGAATCGGGAGTATTTCCTGCTGCACGGCCATGGCCGGTTTAACCGCCCGCACCCGGCCGGGTCATGCCAAGCGGCTCAAGCGCCCGGTCGAGAGTGCCGGCGTCAAGCAATCCGCGCGCCAGCACCACCTCGCGCAGCGAACGTCCGGTGGCGAAAGCCTCCTTGGCCACGCTGGCGGCCGCATCGTAGCCAATATGGGGATTCAAGGCGGTCACAAGCATCAGCGAGCGCTCCATGAGTTCGCGGCACCGGTTCACGTCGGCTTCCAAACCTGCGACACACTTTTCCGCAAACACCGCCGCTCCGTTCGCCAGACACGTGATGGCCTCGTGCAGGCAATGGGCGATGAGCGGGAGCGTGACATTCAGTTCGAACTGCCCGTCCCGGCCGCAGATCGCGACCGTCTGCGCGAGGCCCTGCACGTAGTGGCAGACCTGCACCAGCATCTCGCTCATCACCGGATTGACCTTGCCCGGCNNGGCATGATGGACGAACCGGGCTGCGTGGCCGGCAGCCGCAACTCCGCCAGACCCGCCCGCGGACCGGAACCAAGCAGGCGAATGTCATTCGCAATCTTCGCCAAGCTCGCGGCGATGGCGGAAAGCTGCCCGGCAACCTCGACGCAATCATCCCGCGCCGCCTGCGCCTCAAAGTGGTTTTGAGCCTCGCGAAATCCGAGACCGGTATCCGCGCTGAGGATGCGGCAAACCCGGCAGCCAAACTCCGGATGTGTGTTGAGACCGGTGCCCACCGCGGTGCCGCCGATCGCCAACTCGGCGAGCACGGCGATGGCGCGATGCGTCCGCTCCACCGCCTTGCGGGCTTGCGCGGCGTAGCCGGAAAACTCCTGGCCCAGCGTGAGCGGCGT
>DDSZ01000039.1:190298-303191 GCA_002344205.1 Opitutaceae bacterium UBA2377 | reverse complement strand
CAGCGCAAGCCGGCCCCGGCAGCGGAGCAGGTTTGATCAGGCGCCGGACTGGCGGTGCTGCCAAGCCTCGACGATTTGACGGATGGTGTCATCGAGCGACTGCGTGATGTCCCACTGCGGGTAGTGGGCCTTCATCTTGCGCAGGTCGGAGTAATAGCAGATGTGGTCGCCGGCGCGGTTTTGGTCCACGTAGGTGAAGATCTGCGCCTTGCCGGTAAATTTTTCGGCGATTTTGAATGCCTCCAAAATCGAGGTGCTGTTGGCCTTGCCGCCGCCGAGATTATAAACCTCCCCGGCGCGGGGCGTGGCGACAAAAGCAGCCATGAAGCGGGCGACATCGAGCGAGTGAATGTTGTCGCGCACTTGTTTTCCCTTGTAACCGAAGACCTTGTATTCGCGGCCCTCAAGGTTGCATTTCACGAGGTAGGAGAGAAAGCCGTGCAACTCGACGCCGCTGTGATTCGGGCCGGTGAGGCAGCCGCCGCGCAGGGCGCAGGTGGGCATTCCGAAGTAGCGGCCGTATTCCTGCACCATTACGTCGGCCGCGACCTTGGAGGCGCCGAAGAGCGAGTGCTTGGATTGGTCGATTGTGAAGTTCTCGGGGATGCCGTGGGCGTAGTTTGCGTCGGCGTAATCCCAGCGGGTGGCCAGTTCGGTCAGCTTGATCGAGTTGGGCGCGTCGCCATAAACCTTGTTCGTGCTCATGTGCACGAAGGGCGACTCCGGGCAGGCCTGGCGGGCGGCCTCAAGGAAGTTGAGCGTGCCGACGGCGTTGGTGTCGAAGTCGTCGAAGGGGATGGCCGCGGCGCGGTCGTGCGAGGGTTGCGCGGCGGTGTGGACGATGACCGAAGGCTTGACCGACTTCACCAAGGCGAGCACCCCGGCGCGGTCGCGGATGTCCAGTTCATGGTGGACGAAGCCGGGCAGATCCTTGGCGAGCCGGTGCTGGTTCCAGCGGGTGTCGCCTTGTGGGCCGAAGAAGACGGCGCGCTGGTTATTGTCCACGCCGTGGACGGTGTAGCCCAGCTCGCGGGCGAAATAGACGCAAACCTCCGAGCCGATGAGGCCGGAGGAGCCGGTGACAAGGAGGGTTTTGCTCATGGCGTAGCTGCAAAACGAATCGGCGGCAGTGATGGGAGGCCAGCCGAATCTTGCGCGCTTGCCTTATGGGTGCCCTGAGACGTGATGGCCTGTATGCGAAGCATGCTGATTGTGATGGTCGCCCTATGGGGTGGTTGGACGGCGGATTCCGCACTGGCCGCAACCCGGAGCCTGAGCCTGAGCGCGCCGGCCAGCGTGTCGACGGGGGCCGGGATCACCATTGAAGTGAGCGCCGACACAACGGCGGGTGGCGGGGAGCGCATCGGCTTTCTGCACGGTGAATACTCCACCGATGGCGGCCGGACTTGGACGGGATTTTGTTATGAGAACAATATCGGCCCGAGTGATACCCGGCGGCTGGACCTGAAGGCGGGAGCGGCCGGCAGCACGGTGCAGGTGCGCGCCCGGGTGGCTTTTCGTGACGGGTTGGCCGGCGATGTGGACTACCGCGGGGCGGCAATCCGCTGGCACGAGACTTGGGGAAAGTGGCGCGAGCCGCCGGCGAAATCGGTCACCATCACCGTGACGGCCGAGTAGCAGGACTCACTTCGATCAGTGGAGATTGTAGGCGCGCTGGAGGGCTTTGGCCCGCTCCACGTGCATAAACTCCAGCGCCGGCACGCGAACGGTCGGATCATCGGTCGCCGGAGCGTTGATAAGGACGCGCAGTTCGGTGCCACGCCAGCCGGTGAAGCCGGCCAGTATCGCCGGCCAGCCGCGCAGGCAGGCAGCGACGATCAGGCCGGAGAGCACAACGACGGCCCAGCGCTGCGACTTCGCGCCGAAGGAGTGTCCCAACCGGTCCAACGCGTGGCTGAGCAGCAGGCCGACAAAGGGCAGGGTAGCGATGAGCGAGCTGTATTGATAACGCGAACTCAAGGAGGCCAGAAACCCGGTGTGGAAGCGACCGACGCCGATGAGCAAGGCATTGCCGAGATCGTAGGCCAGCAGGAGGAGCAGAAGCAGGCGCACCGGTCCCCGGCTGATCCAGAGGCCCGCGAATAGCACGGCCAGCTTCAGCCCGGCGATCAGCAAAAGGGCGGCGGGATGCAGGGAGTATTCGCCGAGCAGTGCGTAGCCGGGGTTGAAAAGAAAATATCCGAGGCTGAAGTCCAAAACTTCGCCCCAGTGGCCGCCCAGATTTCGATGGTTGCCGCTGGAGTTCAGGCTGATGACAAGGGCGACGGCGACGGCCGGAAGCAGGCAGAGCAAAGCTCCAGGAAGCCGCGCCAGCCACGGTCGGATCCGCCACTGTCCCCACGCTGGCAGCAGGAGCGCGAGGGCCAGCACCGGTCCGGTGAGCACGCCGCGGGAAAACGAGCAGGCGCTCGCCGCGGCGAACAAGGCCAGCGGCAGATGCAATTTCCAACTGAAGCCTTCGATTCCCCCGGAAAAACGCTGATGCCAGAGCAGGCCCAGGAGCAGGAAAGCGGTGGCCAGCACAGCCGACCATTGCACCGACCAGCCAAGGGTTTCGAGATTGGCCGGTGTCAGGGCAAAGAGAATCAGGGTGAACAGCGTGGCGAACCAAGGGAGGCAGGCGCGCTGCAAGACGCGGGCGAGAATGGCGGTGTTCAGGGCATGGGTCAGCCACAGCAGCCAGAGCATCGCCCGGTAGTTGCCATCAAAGGTCAGCAGTGCACCGCCCCAGAGCAGCTTGAAAAGCGGGACAAAATTCTCGGCGAACACGCGCCCGCTCCACGGCCAGAAGCCCATGGCAGCCATCTGGTCGATGAGGAAAAGATCGTCGCCGAACCAGAAGAGTTCGCCGAATTGCCGGTGCCAAATCAGGAAAGGCAGAAGCGCGGCCAAGCCGGCGAGCCATGGCAGGGTCCGCCGGATGCGCGCCTCCGGAGCGATGTCCGGTGCCGGCAATGAGGACGGCGTTGGGTCAGCCGTATCTGGGTGCTTTTTCAGGCGCGGCCACCACGCGCCGGCCGCATCCCACCATGCCGCGACCATGAAAACGAGCAGCAAGGGGTAGATCGGTGCGAAGGAGGAAATCGTCCTGACCGGAAAGGCCGAGACCTGGATCATCGCATGCATGATGACCGAAGCGGCGCAGGCGCCCCAAGCGGCAAAGGCGACGGTGAAAGGATAGCTCCACTCGCGGCGCAGGGCGAGTTCCACGAGGCGGATCAGGCTCACGGTTTGGGCAAGGATAAAGCACCACAAGAGGATGGGGCGCAGGGCGCGGCCCGTGGCGTGCAGCCATTCGACCTTGCGGAGGTTGAGAATGTAGCGTGCGGCGCCCACGACATCGAGTTCGCCTTCCGGCGGCGATATTCGTTCGCGCGTCAGGTCGCGGAACAGGTTCAGCGATTCCGGGGAGCCCGAGCTCGGTGGCGGCTTCGCGCTGAAATGGCGGAAGCTAATGACGAAGTCCCCGAATTCGCGCGCCGTGCGCCAAAACGGATCGGTCTGCACATCCCGCCAAGGCGGGATAAAGCCGCTGCGTCGCGGGCCGGCCGGCAATCGGCCGTCGTCGCAGGCTTGGTTCAGTTCATCGGCCAGTTGCCGGTAGAATTTCAACGCGTGCGCCGCATCGGTGTGGTAGCCCGCCTGGGCCGCGGCATCGCGGAGGGCCCACACCATCCAACCGCCGCCGATCTGCTCCTGCTCGGGCGGAATCCGGGTGAGGAATTCCGAGGCTCCGGCCCAGCCCAAAGCGATGCCTGAGTCGAACTGCTGCTGCAGGGTGGCGAAGGCGGGACTCGCCGCTGTCATGGCTACGCGGGCTTCGCGGGTGACCGGGACAAAGGGCAGTTCCGGCCCGGCTTGCACGCGCAGCATGGCGCCGTAGGCGTCTTGGAAGGCGGAGGCGCGGAACTCACTGGTGCCAAACCAGCCGTAGGCGCGTTGATTTTGCAGCGATACGAGGAAAACCGGGAGGATGGCGGTCAGGAACGCGCAGCCCAGCAGGCCGCCGGTGCGGCGAAGAGCGGCCTGGGACAGCCGCCAGGCCCCCAGCAGGCAGGCGCCGGTCAGCAGCAGCATGCTGGGCAGGACCCAGAGCACTTCCTCGCGGGTGAGGTAGAAGAATCCGGCGGCAGTTCCCAGCAACAAGGCCCAGGGCAATTGGCGCCGGCTTGCTTCGCCGCGCCGCAGATAGAGGGCAATCAAGCCGGCGAAGAGCAGCAGTGCGAGCGGACCGTAGAGGTGTTGTCGCAACACGCGCCCCATGGCCGGCGCGTCGAAGGTCATCGGGTTCCAAAGCAACAGCGCGAAAATGGTGAGCCGGGCCCATGCTTGGCCGATGGCCGGGCGCAAGGCTTGGGTGAACAAGGCACAGGCACCGGCGTAAAACAAATGCTGGGCGACGAACAACGGGATGCCCAACAGGAAGGCACCGGCGATGAACAGGGGATAAGCCGGTCCCTTGGCGAGGGTGAGCTGGTCGTAGGCTCCGAGCCAGTTGCCTTGCACCAACTGCTGCGCGAGCTGAAGGAAAAGCAGGTCGTCGTGCCCGGCTTCGAGCGCATAAACGCCCTGGCCGCGGCTCAGCCAAAGTTTGGCGACGGTGAGGGCGAGGCCGGCGCCGATCCACCACCAGGGATTGATGCGCCGCAGAGCGATCATGAGAGGTTATCGCGGGTATCGAGGCGCAGCACGCCGAGGAAGAAACTGGTGAGGATCATCTGGCAGCCCAGCACGAGGCAGAGCGCCCCGGGGATGACCCAGCGGAGCGTGGCGGTTGGTTGCAGCGCGCCAAAGCCCTGTCCACCCCAGATACCGACGGCGCCGGCGGAGAGCGCGAGGCCGGCCAGAACCAGAATGCCGCCCACGATGAGGCCGGACTCCAGGCTGACGTGCCGGAACCAAGATTCGAAGCCCGCTTCGGGCAGGCGCAGCCCGGCCCGGATGGCGAAAAATTTGCTCAGGGCCGCGAATGAAACCGCCTGAAACCCGATGAGCACGGCGACGGCGGCGAAGAGCAGTGTATGCACGTCGAGCGTGACGCGGCCCAGGGTGACCGGCCCCTGCAGCAACGCGGCGCCCAGGATGCCGCCAGCCGCCATCAGCAGAATGCCCGGATACCAGAACAGCCAGCGCGGGCTGAAGAGCAGCATGAAGCGCAGGTGCCGCCAGCCGTCGCGCCATGGGCGCAGGTGGGGCGGCCGGTCACGCCCGTCCTTGCGTAGCACGGTCGGCACTTCTTCCACGCGCAGGCCGAAGAGCACGGATTTGATCACAATCTCCGAGGCCAGCTCCATGCCGGTGGTGCGCAGATCCATCTTCCGGTAGGCCGCCGCGGAAAAGGCGCGCAGGCCGCAATGAAAATCACCGATGCCGGTGCGGAAAAACAAACGGCCGATGAAAGAGAGCAGGGGGTTGCCGATGTGGCGGTTTTTCCACGGCATGGCGCCGGGCTCGATGCCGCCGAGAAAACGGTTGCCCATGACGAGATCGGCCCCGGCCCGCAGGCGCTCGACGAAGCGCGGCAGGTGGGCGAAGTTGTAACTGCCGTCGGCATCGCCCATAAGGATGTAGCGGCCGCGGGCCGCCGCGATGCCGCCGCGGAGGGCGTTGCCGTAGCCCTTGATGGCGATGGGCACCACCCGGGCACCAGCGACACTGGCGAGCTGCTGCGAGCCGTCGGTGCTGCCATTGTCGGCGACCAGCACCTCGCCGGAGATGCCGGCGGCTTGCAGCGCTTCCACCGCCTCGCGCACGCAGCCCTCGATGGTTAGGGCCTCGTTGAGACAGGGCAGGACCACGGTCAGTTCAAGGTCGGGGGTCACGGATGATTCGGAGGCAGACACAGCCTGCGAGCAAAGCAAGCAGGCCGGCGGGAGCAAAGACAGAAATGTCCGGTTAAAGAGGCCTGAGGAAAACAAGGGCCTTGAACCCCCGTGCTGGCACCCGGTCGGACAGGCCCCCGCTACGCTATTGACCGGCGGGTGCTGGCTGCGGCCGGCGCCGTTGCCTCCAGCAGACGGCCGTGCACAACAGAGCAACGACGGCGATGACCATGAGGGAGAGGTGCAGGCCGGCGTGCTTTTCGTTGCGCAGCCCCTGTTCCAATTTCACGGCGAGCGAGGTGTCGTCGGTCGGGATAGGCGGGGCTGCGGCTACCCAGCCCAAGGTTTCGGTGCGGCCGTCATAGAGCACGAGCCGGGCCTGGCGTCCCTGATATTCACGCACATCGACCAACCAGTAGCCGATGCCGTCGATATTGGGGCCATGGCAGCCGATTTCCTGGGGAGTATCGCGGCCTTGGGCATCAAGCAGGCGGATGCGCAGACCGTTGCCGTCGCCGACGGGATAGCCGGCGTAAGGCACGACCAGCCACGGAGAGGTCAGGGGGAAGGGCGAACTGATCACCGTGCCGGTGTAACCGGGGCCTTGGGGTGCCGTGCCGTAAAATTGGTTGCGCAGAATTTCCGGGTGGATGGGAGCGGCGCCTTGCAGGCGCTCGGGACCGAATTCCGCGGGATAAACAAAATCGAAGGCAAGGTTTTTGATGGCCTGATCGCCACCGAGCAGCCGCTGCCAGCGGCGTTCGCTGTTGAAGGCGAGCGGGTCCGCCCAAGTGGAGGCGAAAGCAAGGGAGAGAAGAGCAACCCCGCCAGCGAAGCGCAGGCGCCAAGGGTCTTTGGCATCGGCCAGCGGTTGGAGCGGTTGGAGCGCGGTTCCGTGCCGGGCTATCAGGACAAGGCCCAGCCCCAAGAGAGCGATGCCGCCGGCAAGCAGCCAGGTCCAGCGGGCCTGCAAGTGGCGAACGAAACTGCCGATGGCATCCGGCGGTGAAGATGGGTTGACCGAATGCGGGAGCAGCGCACTGAACTGCGGCTGGTCGAGCAGACCGGTGACGAGGTCCGGTTCCTGGCAAAGCACCCAGCGGGCCGTGGCGCTTTCGAGCAACTCGCGGTTGCCGGACTGGAGGTAGCTTTGCACCGCGGTGCGCCGGAACTCGGCGTTTTGCCCGGCGTGCAGGTGAAAGTAGTGCGCATGGCCCTGGGTGCTGTTGCGCACCAAGCCCGCGATCGCCAATCCGCCCCAAAGCACAGCGAGCAACAGAAAAACAGCCCGTAACCGGCCGGTTGGCGGGATGAGGCGCGGCAGGGCGAGGGCGCCCACCAGCACGCCGACAAACAACAAATCACCGTAACGGGAGACAAAGTCGTTGGTGTCCCCGGTGCGGGCAGCGGCCAGGCCAAAGGCTTGGGTGAAATTCCACAGGCCGAGTGCAAAGATGATGCGGTCAACCGGTGTGACCGCCGGTTGGTTGCGCAGCCGGAGGGCATGAACAAGCCAAGGCAGATGGATGATGGCGGCGGCGCCGGGCAGCACGCTGGGCCAGCCGAGCAAGTGCAGGCTGGCGTGGAGAAACCCGAAAGGAGACTGAACGATCTGAGAGAACGCGCCGCCGCCGGCTTGCTGCAGTTTGATGAGCACGAGCAGGCCCGCGCCGAGCGCGGTGATGAGCAGGGGCACGCGATGCTCGCGCCAGCGCCGCGGGCCGGTCCAGAGCCAGGAAACAACCACCGCGAACGGGGCCAGCCACATGCTGGCCAAGGTGAAAAGGCCGGCGGCGGCGGCGGCTTGGGCCCACCACCAGCCCTTGCTGCCGGGCGGATGCGTGCAGGCTCCCTGCACGTGCAGAAAGAGAAAAACCAAGGCCAGCGGGAATTGAGATTGGAAGCCCCAAGCGATGTTTTCCCAAGCGTGGGGCAGCGCGCCGCCGAGAATCAAGGTGACCATGACCAAGACAGCGGGCACGGGGCGGAGGTTCTTGATGGCCCAGCGGGCGACAAGCCAGATGAAGCCGACGTGCAGACAGGCGTTGACCGTCGTCTGGACCAACGGGTCCCAGCGCCCGGTCACCACCACTTGCAGCCAAGCAAGCAGCCGGGTCCAGGCGAGCACATGTTCAAAGTGAGGGGCGAAGAAGTCGCGCAGTTGCAGGGTGCCGTTCAGCCATGGGGCGATGATCTGGGCCGCTTCGATATACCACTGGTCGTTGTAGGCGACGTCGCTGCCGAAAAAGTGGATTTCCGCCAATCGGGCGGCCCAGACGATGAGGGCGACGCCGGATGCGGCGACCCAGAGCCAGCGGGAGGGACTGGCAGATTGGGCGGCGGCCGCGGCGATCGCGGGGCGGCACCAAGCGGTGAGTGCATCGGTGACGATGGCGGCCAGGGCCAGCAGGTAGAGCGGATAGGCCGAAGCCATCGCCGCCGGGCTCATGTTGTAAAACGAGGTGACATGCACCAGCACGTTGATGGCGAGGTAGGCCCCGCAGGCAGCCAACAAGGCGAGCGCAAACCAAAGGAGAAACGTGAACCGACGTTCGAGGAGCGACTCGATGGTGCGGATCAGGCCGAGCAACAACACGAAGGGTCCAAGCCAGCCGAGCGCCACGCCGGATTTCAGGCCGATCTGCTCCAGCCATTCCACCTGCTTTCCAGCCTGTCTGCCTTGGTTGGGGGGGAACGGATCGGGCGAGCGCGGAGCATGACTGAGCCGCATGCCGACGAGATCGCGAAACGGCTTCAGGTCGGCATAGTCGCCGACGCTGTCGGGGGCATGGGCCGTGAAGCCTTTGAAGAAGAGAAAATAAGCGCCGTATTCGATGGCGCCGTCGAACAGGGGACGGATCAGATCCCGCCCCAGCGGAGGCATGAAACCGGAACGTGCCGGGCGGGCGGCGACGAGGCCGGAGTCGCACGCGGCGTTCACTTCGTCGGCGATGCGCCGGTAGTGTTCCAAGGTGGCGGCGGCATCGGTGGCGATCCCGGCGGCCACCATGGCGTCGCGGATGGCCCAGACAAACCATCCACCGCGAATCTGCCGTGCTTCCGCCGGGAAGAGGTCGCGTTCAATCCAGTGATCCCCGACCGCTCCTTCAAGGTGAGGGCGGAGTTGCGCGAAAGCAGGACTAATCTCGTAGGCTAGTTCGCGTGCATCACGGGTCACTGGCACTTGAGGCAGGTCGGGCCCGGCCTTGATCCGGGTCAGCGCGCCATAGGCATCCTGATAGGCGGTGGCGCGAAACTCAACGGTGCCGAACCAGCCGTAGTGCCGGTAATTGAGCGAACAGATGACGAGAAGGGGGAGGGCGGTCGTGGCCAAAAAAACACCAAGGCTGATCGCAAGCGGGCGCCAGCGGTTGACGATGTCGTGCCCGAGCGATGCGGCAATTCCGGCCAATAACAGCCCGACGGTCGGCAACAGCCAGACACTTTCCTCGCGTGTGAGCCAGAAACAGCCGAGGGCCGTGCCGGCGAGGGCGGCCGGACCAAATTGGCGCCGCCAAGATTCGCGCCGGCGATGAAAGAGCTGCACCAGGCCGGCGATCACCAGCAGGGCCAGCGGTGTGTAGATATTCTGCCGCATCAGCCGGCCGAGATTGCCGGCGTCGTAGCTCATGGGATTCCACAGGAGCACGAGATAGAGGAAAAAGCGGGCGGGGGCGGATCGCAGCCAAGGGGCGAGCGACTGCGTGACGACAGCGCAGGCACCCGCATAGACGAGCTGCTGGACGAGTATCAGGGGCAACCCGATCCAGAAAACGCCGGCAAGAAAGAGCGAGAACAGCGGGCCCTTGGCCAAGGTGAACTGGTTGTAAGGACCGAGCCAGTCACCATTGAGGATGTGCGCGGCGAGGCTGACGAAGAGCTTGTCGTCATGGAAGGCCGGCCCGATGGCGTAAATCGTCTGGCCGCCGGTGAGCCAGAGCTTCACGGCGGTCAACATGAGCGCCGTCCAAAGCCAGACACGGTTGCTGACGACAGATGGCATCAGCGGGATTCTGGTTCCGGCGGCTTCACTTGAACTCGATGCCCGTCCAACCGGTCCAGTCGAAGGCGTATTCCCCGTGCTCGCCGGGATCGATGCGCATGGTGACATGGCCTGTGCCTTTGGGCAGCTTGGAGGAGAAATGCTGGAGGCCGCGGTCGTTGAGATTTGCAACGGGGTTCAGGTGGCGTTCATGCAGCACGATGCGCTCGGCGCCGTCGGTCCAATAGACGGTGAAGATGGCGCCGTTGGTGCGTCCGCCCATGGTGTAGGCTCCGGTCACGAAGCCGAAGTCGCCTTGGAGCATGGTGGCACCGGCGGGCACTTCGAAGGTCATCTGGCTGGGCGCGTGCATGATCATCACGGCGCGCTGGTCGATGATATCCTCGTTGGGCGGGTTGAGCGCCTCGTAGGAGATGGGCGCCTCGGAGAACATGTGAAACTTGGCCCGGTCGGCGCTCTTGAAGTAGTCCTTCCCGGCGTCGGAAGCGGGCAGCGAATAAAAGCGGACCGCCACGTCTTTGGCCAGACAGTCGATGTTCTGGGCTGCGGTCTCCACGCGAATGCGGGCGGCCCGGCGCGGCGGATTGCCGCCGGCGGCATGCATGTAGGAAAGCATGTCGTCCACCACGGGGTTCAGCATGAAGCCGGCCCGGCCGATGGGCTGGGGCAGGCGATGGACGGACTCGCGGCCTTTGTCATCGATGATGCGGAGATTGACGAGCGGCGGCCGGAAAAGGAAGCGTCGGAGCTTGCCCAGCAGGTTGAACCGATAGTCGATCTCGACCCAGATGTTGCGGTCGCTGAGGTCTTCGAGGCTGATATCCTCGCCCAGTCTGGCCTTGGCTTCGCGAATCGGCGTGGGTTCGAAGGCCGACGCATCAAACTCACCGGATTTGCGCGCCCAGAGGGCGAAGCCCTGCTCGGAGAACAGGTAGGTGTAGCGTTGGACGAGCAGCCGCAGCACATGGGGATCATCCATCATGGCGAGGCGGCCATCGAGGGTCTGCAGCTTGAAGAGCACGAATTCCGGCGCCCGGTCCGATGCATAATAATCGTGATTCAACCGGGCGAGATAGGGGGTGTAGGCGGAGTAACCTTGGAAGATCGGGCGCGGTTGATAATTGAAGCGGTTGTAGAGTGCGATGGCCTGTTCGAAGCCGAGCACATCGAGGGAGGACCGACCGACGGTTTCACGGACTTTTCTGAGGTCGTAGTTGTTGCGCTCGGCTTCCCATTTGCCTTCGTAAATTGCCCGGCCGTGGTTCGCGCCGAGGAAGAAACCGGTGTGCTGGTTCACCGTGCGCTGGGCGTTGTCCAAGGTGCCGCGCACCAGCCCGGGCAACACCAGATCGCAACTGATGACGGCCAGCAGTCCGGCGGCCACGAGCAGCGTCTGCTTCAGCCAGCGCCATACGGGGGAATCCTCAAGCAGCAGCGGTGCGCCCACGATCACCATGAGGGCTGCGTAGTAGAATCCGATTTGGTGCCCGTCGGCGCGGATGTAGCCGTGTTTCCAGTTGAGGTAAAGCAGGGCCAAGGCGCCGATCGTGAGGGCGCCATTGCGGATCCGGTCGGTGGCGGTGAAGAAGTTCAGTCCCAGGTAGGCGACCACCAGTCCTGCGACGGTGAGTCCGCGATAAAGTTGTCCCGGAGGGCAGGAGAGTCCCATGGCATCCTGATAACCCTGGCTGATCTGCCATGAGCTGATGAAGTAGGCCGGCAGGTTGAGGGGATTTTGTCCGCAGGCCGCCCAGCCGAGGATGAACAGCCCCAGGAAAACGCCGGGCACGACCAGGGCGGCGGCGCGCCGGGTGCTCCACAGGCCCAAGGCTCCGGCCATGAGCACGAGGAAAAAGCCAAGCAGCAGGTTGGTGAATTTCACCAACGAAAGGACCACCAGCAATGCGATGAGCGCGAGCGAACTCCAGCGCCAAGGTGTGTGACTGCGGCGGATCAGCTCCAAACCGGCGAAGGCCATGATGGTCTGGTGCATCGCGTCCTGGTAGGTCAGCCCGAGCAGGAAAAAGAAAACGAAGAAGAAGACGCGGGAGTAGCCCGTCAGGCGGTAAGCGTGCCAGAAGACGACGGCCGTGAACACCACGGCCTGCACAACATGCCAGCCAATCAACGCGCCCCAGTGGCTGCCCCAGTAGGTTTTGCCCATGGCCCAGCCCAGCGGTCCATAGGTAAAAACGACCTCGGTGCCGAACTGCCGGCCTTCCATGAAGAAATGGCCGATCGCCATGCGCCACGAGGCATCAAGCTCCATCGCGGGAAATTGCGGCAGCGTGAACGCGATCAGACACATCGTGATGAAGCCGAGTGCCCGGAAAAACCAATCAAGGGGCGTGGGTTGGGCGGGCTTAGAAGGGGCAGAATCCATAGCTTAAACAGAATTACCTAGGGACGTCCGCGAGGTGCGTCTAGCGGTTATTTTTCGAGATGAAGGCCGCGCCAAAAGGTCCAGTCACTGGCGGAATTGCCGTTGGGGCCGGGGGTAATTTCAAATTCGATTTCGCCTTCGGCGGCAGCCGGCAGACCGACGGTGAAAGTCTGCAGTCCCCGATCGGCGGGATGCGCGTGGGGTTGCAGCAAGCGGTGGAATAAAATCGTCTGACGACCGTCGGCCGAATGCCAGCGCACCAGAAACTCGGCGCCGTCGGAGGGACTGCCGTTTTCCGGGGCATAGGCTCCTGCATAGAAGCCGAAGCTGCCGTGCAGGAGGGTGGCACCAGCCGCCGGCCGGTAGACCAGCGAGGACGGAGCGTGGGCGTAGTATTCCAACTCTCCTTCCACCTGTGACAACTGGGAGCCGAAGGGGGCCTGGCCGCGCACAAAGGTCAAAGGGAAGCCCGGAGAGCCCAGGGGCAAGGCGGCCCAGCCGGAGCCGGCGGCAACCGGCCGGCTGGCGAGTGTCACCGTGATGTGTTCGTGAAAACAGTCAAAGTCCTGCGGGGCCGGCGCGATGGTGAGCGTTGTGACTGGCCGGCCGTTGTCGCCGTTGACGGCGCGAAGAAAGTCGGCCCCGTCGCGGATGAGCGGGCTGAGGAGGAATCCCGTTGCCCCGATGGGGCCGGGCAGGCGATGGCTGGCAAGATTGCCTGCTTCGTCGGTAATATGCAGCTGCACGACGGGTGGTTTGAACAGCAGGCGGCGCAGCCGGCCGATCCAATTCAGCCGGTATTCGATGCTGACCCACACCTGGTGGTCGCGCAGGTCGGCAATATCGATCGTCTCTCCCAGCCGGGCTGTGACGGTGCGGAGCGGAACGGGCGCAACCGGCGGCCCCGGCGGCGGCGATCGGCGCTGCCAGAGGGATATGCCGCGTTCCGTGAAGAGATACCGGTAGGCTTGAGGCAGGAGATCAAGCGCCAGGGAGTCGTCCATGGTTTCGAGGCGACCGTCCACGGTCTGAAGCTTGGAGAGAACAAACTCGGGCGCGTGAGCCGATGCGAAAAAAGCGCGGTTGAGCCGGGCAAGCCGCGGGGTGTAGGCCGAATAGCTTTGGAAGACCGGTCGTGGTGCGTAGTTGAACCGATTGAGCAGCATGACATCCTGCTCAAAGCCGAGGATATCGACCGTCCGGTCGCCGATGACCTGACGCGTGAGCGGCAGCGGCACTTCCGCGCGGAGCGCGTCGAGGGTCCAGTCGTATTTCGAGCGGACGAGGCCGGGTTGCCGCATGAGTTCAACGTGGCGTTGCAGTCGATCGGTCAAACCGGTGAGCGCACCCCGGGCGAAGCCCGGCGTTGCCAGATCGGCCCCGCGCAGGGCGAGGATGGCGGCGGCAAGCAGCAAAATTTGCCGGGGCCAATACCAGCGGCGCGCGTCACCAAGCAAGTGGGGCGAGCCCACGGCGAGCGTGAGCGCGGCGAGATAGAAGATCAACTGGTGGCCGTCGGCCCGGATGAAGCCGTGTTTCCAACTCAGGAAAAGGTATGCGGTGGCGGCCAAGCCCAGCGTCACGCCGCGCCAGCGGTTGCTGTCGGCCAGAGCGTTTGTCACCAGGTAGCCGGCCAGCAGCGCCGCCACCGCCAGGCCGTGGTAGAGTTGCAGGCTTGGGCAGGACCATCCCATGGCGTCCTGATAGCCGCTGCTGATAGCCCAGGAATTGATCAGGTAGGAGGGTAGATTGGCGGGGTTTTGGCCGCACAGCATCCAGCCGGCGAAGAACAGTCCGGCGAACCACGCGGGCAAAGGGATAGTGCCGCGCCAGTCGCGTTGCGCCATGGGACGGGCGATGGCAAGCAGCACCATGGCGGCGGCCAGCACCAGATTCGTAAATTTGACGAGGGACAATACCGCCAGCAGGGCGGCAAAAACGGTCGAACTCCGCCGCCACGGCTGATCCGCGCGCCGGATCAACTCGAACCCGGCCATGGCAATGGCGATTTGCTGGAGAATATCTTCATGCCTCGTGCCAAGGAAGAGGAAGAAGATCAGGAACAGGGTTCGTCGGATCGGTGGAAGCTGGAATGCGTTCCATGTGACGAGCACCGCGGTCACGACGGCAAAGGCGGCATGCCAGGCAACCAAAGCGCCCCACAACTCGCCCCAATACATGTTGCCCATGGTCCAGCCCAACGGTCCGTAGGTAAAAACGATTTCGGTGCCGAACTGACGGCCATCCGCGAAAAAACGCCCCAAGGCCATCTGCCAGGCTGAATCCAACCCGAGCGAAGGCATGGCCGGCAGGATGAACCCGGCCGCAGCAAGCGCGATGCAACAGAGCGCCCTGAGCGTGCGGTCGTAGGTGAAGATGCGGGCAGCAGTCATGAATGCGGTGCGCATGAAGCGCACTCAGGAAGATTTCTCCAGCATAAGGTCGGCCCAATAGGTCCAGTCGCTGGCGGTGTTATCCTGCGGTCCGGGGTCGATGACCAGATCGAGTTCGCCGCCATGATGCGGTGGCAGGACGACCCGGAATGGCTGGACCCCGCGATCCGCCGCTTCCTCGCGCGGGCGCAACAGCCGACGGAACAGCACCTGTTCCGGTCCATGATCAGGCCGCCAGCGGACGATGAATTCCGCGCCGTCGGTGGGCCCTGAATTGTCCGCTGCATAGGCTCCGGGTCGCAGGCCAAAGCCGCCACGCACGATCGCAACGTCTCCGGGCAGCCGGTAGGTGAGGGCGGAGGGTGCGTGCAGGAAATATTCGAGCTGGTGGCCCACCATGGTAGTGGCAGCGCCGTGAACGGCGGTGGCGCGCAGCGGCGCCAAGGGCGATGCCAGTGTGCCGAGCGTGAAGCTCCGAACGGTGTCTGCGGGCAACTCCGACGGATCCTCGGTCACTTCGCCCTCCCCGGGAGAGCGGCGCTGCAACAGCCTGAAACCTTGGGGTAAAAAGTAGTGCGACTCCGCCTGTCGGTAGTGGGTGCGAATGAACGCGTGCAGGGCGGGAAATTTTTCCAGCGGGTATTTCTGCCAGAAGCGATTGGGCCCGGGACTGCAATCCACGATGAAGCGCGGTTGGCTCCGCTGCAGGTCGTGCAACAGGGTTTCCATCGCGCCCGGCACGATGGCGTAGCTTGTGTCGATGTCGGCCGCGCCATTGGTCCACGGCACCAGGCCGGTCAGGAATGAAGCATAGAGGAAGCGGCTTGCCGGCCGGCGTTCCGACAAAAGATAGATATCAGGATGGTAGCCCCACACGAAGATCCGGTCGTCGGCCGCGCTGTTTTCGCGGATATAGTTCGAGATGCGCAGCGAAGCGTCCTCGGGCACGGTGCGGTGCCGGGCCGCTGCCGCACCCGTGAGCGCATCGTAGGTGATGAGGAGGGGCAGGAGAATGGACATCGGCCGCAACCAGCGGTGGGATGACCCTGACCATGCCCATGCGGTGAAGCGAACGAGGGCGAGTCCGGCACCAAGACAGAACGGAGCGAGAAACTGGATCGCGTAATGCTGGAAATCACGTCCGCCCGCAGCGGAGCCGGCCAGTCCAGTCAGTGTCCAGATGATGACGAAGAGCAGGCCGGGGTTGGTGGCATGCTCTTTTGGCGTAGGCTGACGTTGCAGCAACCGGTGCAGTCCAACCGCCGCGCCTGCGGTCCAGATCGCCAGCAGCCAAGGCTGCAGGGTGGCGAGCAGACGAAAAGGGAGACCGGCCGCAAGGAACCGGTCATTGGTCGCGGTCTCGGGTCCGTAGTAGGTGAGATTGTAGGACCAGGTGTAGAACACCGCGTCGCGCAGGGCACCGTTGGCCGCCAGCCAGCCGGCAGTGAGCAACCCCGGCAGGAACCACCCGCCGGCCAACGCGGCAACTTGAGCGGCCACATCGCGCACTGGACGGCGGCGTTGCCAGCCGATGAAGAGCAGGACGGCGAACGGGGCCGCGGCATCAAGCAGGGCGGGTTGCTTGGAAAGAAAGGCGCAGCTGAACATCAGGCCGGTGAAAAACAACCGCCGCATGCCGGGCATGCCTTGACCGGCGAGGAAGATTGCGGCGCCCGCGCTGGAGAAAAACGCCACAAACCACTCGGTGTTGGCGGCATTGGCGTCCCCCTGATAAAGCAAAGCCGAGGCTAGCAGCACGTAGAGCGCACCGGCGAGGGCGCCGGCGATCCGGCGGTGGAGCGCCCGGCCGGCGAGGAACAGCATCACGCCCGTGGCGGCGATGAGCAGGGCGATGAAGCAGCGGACGGCCCAGAGGTTGTTCTCGCCGAAGAGGGCGAAGATGCCGGCCACCGCGTAGTAGGAGAGCGGCGTGCGTTGGTCGATGGCATCGCGGTAAAGCACCCCGCCGTCGAGGAGGGTGCGGGCGGCGGCGGCGTGGATGGCTTCGTCGAGATTCCAGAGGCTGAAGCCAAAGGTAGGCCAGCGCAGCCAAAGCGCTCCCGCGGCAAACAGGAGAAAGCAAAGCGTCGGGCCTGTCCAATGAGGTAGTCGGCGCATCGATGCCATTTGATCAAGGGAACGGTGATGAAGGTCCAGTTCTTTGCGTCTCCGGGCGGTTTCCGCGAGGACTTAGAACGCGCTTGCCCGCCCGGTTAACGGCATTGTTTGCTTACGGCATCTGATGGAAAACGGCACCAGTTCTGCAAAAACCCCGCGGTGGCTGGCGTGGATGATGATGCTCTTCATGCTGGTCATGGTCTTGGCGCCATGGTGGCGCAATCACACCTGCCAGCGCAGTTTTTTTGACTACGGGCTGGTCGTGGGCGGCACCGGCCGAATCGAAGCAGGCCAAAAGCCATACGTGGATTTCATTACCCCGGCACAGGCGGGTTGGTATTTCCTGAATTGGTCCGCAGAGCGGTTGGGTGGCGGCACCTTCCAAGGCATGACCTTGGGCGGTGCGGCCGGCATCCTGGTCGCGCTGGCGGTTTTCACGGCGGTGCTGGCGCGGCGGTGGCCCTTGCCGGCGGCGATGCTGGTGGCGGGCGCGCTCGTTTGCTCGACGGTCTCGCAGCACACGCTGCTTTGGTATAACCCTTGGGGCGTGGTGTGGCTGTTGGTGGCCGCGTGGGCGGGGGCGGTGGCGCCCGTGCTGCGGTGGGAGCACAGGCATTGGCACCTGCTGGCGGCGGCGGCGCTGTTTTTTGGCGGCATCAACAAAATCAACATGCAGCTCATGGCCTTGCTGCTGGTCTGGGCTTGGGCGTTGCGCGCCGGCCTGACGGGCCGGGCCGACTGGAAGAGGGTTGGCCTGACTTTGTTGTTTTATCCGGCCTGGGCTGCATTGCCCGTGCTGGCCGAGCTGGCGTGGACCGGGGCATCGTTTGGCACTTGGTGGCACAATGTGATCGCACTGCCTGCCGGCAGCCGGAGCGGCATGGCGTTGCGCGCTTTCGCGCCGGAGTATCTGTTCACGCCATTCAACCACCATTACGACGGCACGGTGCTGTTGCCTGCGGGCTTGATTGGGCTCGTGCTCACATTGCTGACGCTGGCGGGCATGCTGCGGAAGACCTGGCGGGAGCGCAGCCGGTGGGAGCGGTTTCTGCCATTGGCCAGCGCGGTCGCGGCCTACGCGGGCGGCGTGGTCCTGATGGCCACCAACATGGATATCGTGAACATTGCGCTCGGCGGCTGGATTGGCCTGCTGGTGGCGTTGTGGCTGGGTTATGGTCTGCCCGCGCGCGGCGCCTGGTTCCATGGAACGCTGGTCGTGCCAGCCGTCTTGATCGGAGCGGTAACATGGCATTCGGCGTGGGAAGGCCAGCGTTCGCAATTCGGCCATTCCCGGAGTCCGCGCGACAGTTACGTGGACGCTGGTGAGGCCGGGCCGGAGTTCGGTTATTTCCGCGGCACCTTCATGCCGCCGGAGACGGTGGAGTCGCTGCGGCAGATGGCGGCTTGGCGGCGGGCGCTGGCGCCAGAACGGCAGGCGGCGCATTTCTTCGGCCCGGGCACGGAGTGGGCGGCGCGTATCTGGCCGGCGATGCGCACACCGGATCTGCCCGCTTCGATTTACTGGCAGGCCGGCAACAGTGATGCCCAAGCGGTGGTGACCCGGCTTGCGGACGCCCTGAATGCCGGCGAATTCAAGGAAATTACCGTCGCCGAGGTGGTGGACCATTGGGAAGAATCCCACCGGATGCTGCTTCATACGCGCTACGAGAAGATCCATCTGGGACCGGATTATTTCGTTTATAGTTTCACCGGCGATGCCAGCGTGGCGAACGCGCCAGTCTGGTTCACGCAGCATTTTGGCGGTAATACGGATTCCCGCGGCATTGTTTCCTCGGGCCGCTTCATGCGCATGACCGACGGACGCCTGTTTCTGGGCGTGGAGGAAGACGGGGGAACGATGGCGCTCACGATTCCGGCGAATCGTCTGCAGGGCGAAGTGGTGGTGCGCCGGTTGGAAGGGGCCGCCAAGGCGCCGGCGGTGGTGGAGTTTGCCATTTACGCCCAGCCCAATGCCGCCGTCCGCTATGAGCGCTGGCGCCGGCAGGTGGAACTGCCGTCCGATCAGGAAGAGGTGATCGTGCCTTACGCCATTGATGGCAGCGGCATGCCCACAACTTTTACCGTTGCGATTCAGCCCGGGCATGCCGGAGGGATTGTCGCGGGTTGGCGCGGACCGCGCATCACGCATGTCGGGTGGTCCGACTCCACCGATGATCCCGCTTGGTTTTTCCGGGGGCGCTCAGAAACCGTGGCCTTGGATGAACACGCGTTGGCGCTGCTGTTGCCCGGTGATTGGCGCCCGGAGGAGGCCTTCATGCGCAACGGTCGGGTGACGGCGGAAGGCGTGGAACTGCTGCCTGGCGGGGAAATTTGGCTGAGGGTCAGCGGTTTTGTCACCGCTTTCTCCGGGCGGGGGAAAGTGGAGTCCGGTTGGGATTCATCGACGCTCCCGCTGGTGCGGGGAATGTGGTATCTGCGGGGACGGCTCGAGGTCTTCTCGCAGATTATCGCACGCGAGCACGATCACGCGGCCGAGTTTCAGGCGTGGTGCGCGGAGGCCGGCGGCTGGCTTATTGTCGCGGTTGATCCCACGGTCAATGCCCCGGCCGTCCGGGTGCGCGTGCATGAAGTCAGGCAGCAGTGAGGGGGAGAAACAGGACTTTGTCCGCATTGATCCTTCCGGTCTGCAGGTGGTGAGAGGGCTTGCCCCGGTCGTCTTCTTCGGCCCAGTTTCCGGGCGCGAATGATTGATTTCTCCCTTAGGTTTAACCTGCGCTATTGGTGTTTTTTGGCCGGGCTGTTGGCGCTCATGCTCCTGCCTTGGTGGCACAATCATTCCTATCTGCGTGATCTCTACGACTACGGACTGGTGCTTGCGGCCAACGGGCACATGGGTCGCGGCGAACGGCCTTATGTGGATTTTACGACCCCGATTCAGGCCGGTTTTCTGGGATTGAACTGGCTGGTCGAAAAAGCCGGGGGCGGCACCTATGAGGCGCTGACGCGGGGGGCGGCAGGTTTGATTTTGGCAAGCGCCTTGGTGCTGCCGCTCATGCTCGTGCGCCGCTGGCCGTGGTGGGCGGCGCTTATTTTGGGCGGGACAGTCACGGCCGCTTCGGCGGCGCAGCACACCATTCTTTGGCACAACACGCTGGGAGTTTTTTGTCTTGCGCTGGTGGTTTGGTCCGCCGCGGTGGCGCCGGTGCTCCGCCGGGTGGACTGGCCATGGCACCTTCTCGCCGGGGTTGGCTTGGTGTTGGGTGGGACGAACAAACTCAATTTTCAGTTGGTGGCGTTGGCGGTTGTGCTGGCTTGGGCGTTGCGCGCCGGATGGCTCAAACGCGCCGGGTGGAGGCGCATTGCCGCGACGATCCTGGCGGCACTGGGATGCGGAGTGATGCTGCCAGTTGGCTTCGAACTGTGGTGGACCGGAGCCTCGATGGAGTTGTGGCTCGCTAATGTGGTCGGCACGGCTGCGGATTCGCGTCTCGATCAATTGAAGGAGATCTGGTCCACGGATTTTCTGCTGCGGCCGGTGCACGATTATTACGGACCGCAGGTCCTGCCCCAGGCGGGGCTGATCGGCCTGATGCTTTCGGTGGCGACTTTGGTTGGCTGCTGGCCGACGGGCGGGGAGTCGGGCGCGCGGTGCGATCGCTTGCTGCTGCCGCTGGCGGTTCTGCTGGCCGGTCTGGCGGGAGCGGCCCTGCTCGTCACCAATTTTGAGATCATCAGCATCGGGCTTACGGCCTGGCTGGTGCTCCTCACGAGCATTTGGCTCGGCTTTGCCCCGCCCGCCGGGCGGGTGCTTTTTAATTTTGGTTTTGTCGTGCCGGCGGGAGTGATCGGTCTCGCCGCCTGGTGGTCCGCGTGGCTGGGTCAGCGTTCGCAGTTCGGGTATTCCACCGCCTCGCGATCGGAGTATCAACCGGCGGAGAAGGCCGCGCCGGCCTATGCCAGCCTGCGCGGCTTGCGCCTGCCCCCGGAGTTTGTCCTCTCGCTTGAAGCTTTGAGCCACATTCTCGCCGAAGGTGGCGATCAGCCCCGGCTGGTATTTTACGGGGCGGGCATGGAGTTTCTTGACCGCTACTTCCCTGCCAAGAGGGAGGGGCGTCAACCGCTTTGGGCTCACTGGGGCACTTCTTACGATGCCGGTGCGACCCGGCGATTAAGCGATGCTTTTATGAATTCCGACAGCCACCGCATGGCGTTTACCAATGTGGCGTCGGCTCATTGGCCGGATGAGGTGAGGGCGGTGTTGGAAGATCATTTTGTGCGCGACATGGTTGGCCCGACGGTGGCGCGTTGGCGGCATCGCGATGACGCCGCCGCCAATTTGGCGGACAGCTTCGAGGCTCTCCGTTGGCTGGGGGGCAATCTCGACAGCCGGGTGCTTCATTTTGATCGTCATCCATTGCGGATTCGCCGCACATCGACCGGTCAGTTGATTTTGGGCACAAACCTGCCCGAGGGCCAGGTTTTGGTGCGCACGCCCAGTTACAGGCTCAGGGGCAAGGCTGTGGTGGCACGCATGCCCGGCGCGGGCAATGGCCCGCTGGCTGCCGACTTCAAAGTGATCGTGCATGGCGCCAGCCCCGAAGACGTGCGCTGGTCGGCGCATGTTGAGGTGCCGGCCGGTCAGGAGTCGGCCGAGGTGCCCTTCCACGTCGATGGCTCGGGCCGCTTGCTCATGCTCTGGGTGATGCGTCCGGCGGAGCAACCAAATGGCTTGCTGGCAGGCTATCGCGATTTGGAGATCACCCACGCGGCTGAAAGCGCCATGGCGCCTCGGCTACGCCCAAACTCTCCTGCCGAGGTGGCTTTGACGCCGGAGCATGTCGAGAGCCTGCTGGGTGCCGTTGCCTGGCGCCCCAACCAATTGGTCGTGCGCGCCGGTCACCCGGCGGCAGCGGGGGTCGAACTTTCACCCGGCGGCGAGATCTGGATGCATACCGAGGGTATGGTCGGGGAAATGCAGGCGAGGGTGACATGTTTGGAAGGCGGCATGGCACCCGTAGTCAGAATCGTTTGGTATAAAGGCGGACGTCTGCAGATCATCCAGCAGGAGTGGGTCCGACACGACACCCCTGTCGATCTGCGGGTATGGACGGCCGAGCCCGGGGGATGGATCGGCATTCTTGCGGACAGCGGGGCCGGATTTATTCCGGTGAACGTGCGTGTGACCGGAACCACGCTCACACCCTGAGTGCGGGCTTACTCGGGCGCGAGACAGGCTTCCTGCGCCAGCGCCACATGGAAGGGCAGGACGCGGCGGTGGTCGTAGTAGCGCAGGGCCTTGGAGTAGGCGGTCGGGGTGAGGGATTTGCCACTGCGCTCCTTCGCCACGCAGGTCCACATCATGCGGGCCAGTCCCAGATGGTCGCCGGGCGTCACGAGGTAGCCCTGCTGGCGCTGGCCGATCATCTCGGCGATGCCGTGGACGTCGGTCGTGACGATGGGAGTGCGGAAGGCCATGGCCTCCATCACCACGCGCGGGAACGACTCCTCGTAGCTGGTGCAGACAAATTGGTCGGCGGCCACGAAGAAATCGAATACCTCGCGCGTTTCCGGGATGAGCGTGACGTTGGCCAGTTCGAGCCGGGCGAGATCGCGCTTGAGCAGATCGAGGTAAATGCCGGGCCGTGCGCCGACCATGACGAACCGGAATTTGCCGCGGTGGTTCTGCCGGTTGAAATGCTCGATGGCGCGGATGAAGACGTGCTGGCCCTTGCGTTCGCACACGGTGCCGATGTTGGCGATGATGGTCTCGTCCTCGGCGAAGCCGTGCTTGCGGCGCATCTCCGCGCGGGTGTGGCGGGAGCGGAAGGTCTCGATGTCGTCGAGGTTGATCCAACTGGGCACGATGCGGAAGTTGCCGTGCACATTGTGGTCCTCGTAATAGGCGCGGGTGGCCTGACACAGGAACAGCGCCCGGGTGGTGCGGTGAAACGCCTCCGCCACGAGGTGGTGCAGCTCCAACTCGAGCTTGCGCTCGAAGAAGCGGAAGATGGTCGAGCTTTCGTGGATGTAGAACAGCGAGGGCTTGTGCGCGCGGGCGGCGAGGTGCACGCCCCAAAAACTCACGAGGGTGTTGCACACGACCAAATCGATCCGCTCCCAAGCCACCTGCAGGGCGATGTCGTGCAGGCGACGGTGAAAAGTTTCCTCTTCGGGCGAGCTGTAAAGCGGACCGGCATCAACGATCGTGATGCGCGCTCCCATGGCAGCGAACGTTTCCCGGAGCGGACCGTCCTGCCCGGCCAGGATCTCGATGGTGCAGCCGGCCTCGTTGACCATCCACTTGGCATATTCCAGCAGAAACAGCGGTGCGCCCTCAAGGTTGAGGTTGTGTGTGAGCAGCAACAGCCGCAGCGGTCCCGCGCGGTCGTGTCGGACGGTGGTGCCGGCGACACATTGCAGCTGGTTGCCGCGCAGGGCGAGATGGGGGCTGAGGTAGGGGTCGCGGTAACCGGGGTAGCGACGCACGAAGGCGACGTGCTCGGCGTCGTCAAATGTCACGCCCCGCGTGGCGCTGCCCCAGTGCATGAGCTTGGCCTGGGGGGTGTAGATCACCCGGTGTCCTTCGGCCCGGACGCGGAGGCAATAATCAACATCGTTGTAGGCGACCCCGAAGTCCTGCTCATCGAAACCGCCGAGCCGGCGATACAGCTCGGTGCGGGTCATCAGGCAGGCTCCGGTCACGGCGGAGACCTCGCGGGCAGCGGCATGCCACGCGATCGGGGTGTCGGCCGGGTTGGCCTTCGCAAAAGGAGTGTCGGCCAGGCCGCCGTGCGGCCCGATCACGATGCCGGTGTGGTTGAGGGTTTTTTCGGGATAGACCAATTGGGCTCCGACTGCGCCCACATCGGCCTGCAAGAACCAGGTGGCCAGCTCTTCGAGCCAGCCGGGCTCCAGCGCGTTCACGTCGTTGTTGAGGTGGAGAATCAACGGCGTCTCCACCAGTGGCAGGGCCAGGTTGACCAGGTGGGAATAGTTGAAGGGCGCGGCCCGGTCGGCCGGCCGCACGATCCGGCAGTGCAGGTCGGATCGGCGCTGGATGGTTTCCAGGTAGCGGACGGCGTCGGCATCGCGGGAGTGGTCATCGGCGATGACGAGGCGCGCATGGCGCCAGTCCACGGTTTCATCCAGCAGCTCGATGCACTCCTGCAGGAGGTGCAGGCGGTCGCGCGTGGGAATCACGATCGTCACGGGCAGCCGGGCCAATATCCCCGGCTCGGGCCGGTATTGGTGATAGCGCATGCGGCGGTGATGTCCGGTCTCGGGCAGGAAAGGGGCGGTGTTGCGGCCCCGGCGGCGGACGGCGTCGGCCAGCGCTTTGCGGGCTTCCTCCACGCTGGGATGATCCGGTGCGGTTTCGCGGGTGACGTCGGCGCGGGCGTGATGGCAGACCAAGGGGACATGGGCGGTTTGGGTCTGCGGCAGTTGGTCGCCCAAGCGCAGCAGCACATCGAACCATGGCAGCAACGGGAATTCATCCCGAAATCCGCCCAGGGCGCGGAACTTCTCGGTTCGCACAAAGCACAGGTGGCCCGGGAAAAGTCCCGAGTCGGCCAGCGCCGGGCTCCACTCGGGTTTGAACACCGGTTCGCTCCGGGCGCCATGATCATCCATCCGGTCTTCGTCGGTGTAGATGAGCTCGATCTCCGGCCTGGCGGCGAGCACCCGGGCAGTTTCCGCCAAGGCATCCGGGCTCAAGCGTGAATGTCCGGGCAGCAGGGTGAGGTGCGAACCTTGCGCCGCGGCGGCGGCCGCGTTCAGCGCTTCGGCCGGCTTTTTGGAATCAGCCGGGCGTTGCCGGTGAAAACGTTCGTCATCGTTGGGCGCGGCCATGTCGCCCACGAACCAAGCCTGCCAGCGGGGATAAATTTGCCGGCGCAGAGAGTCGGCCAAGTCTTTGAGATGTGCGGCGCTGCAGTCGCGGGTGTCGATCAGCAGGATGAAGGCTGGGGCGTTGGCTCCCGGGCGGGCGGCTTCCGCTTCCAGTTGTTGGCGCAGACGTGGCGAGAGGGCGTTGCTTTGTTGCCAGGCCGGGTAGGCATCGAGCTGCGACTTTGCGAGATGGGCCAGGGAGCGCGGGGCAAATCTTTCGAAGAGACGGTAGGCGCGCCGGCACTGCCGCCAGTGGGCCATGGCGCCGCCCAGTCGAATTCCCTCGGTGCGGCAGGCCGTGGCAAAATCCCAGGCGGCCCGGACAAAGATTCCCCGGCTGAACTCCGGCAGCGGTTGTTCGAGCTGGCTGCAAGGCCGTTGATAAAAGCGCCGGGTAAAAACGAGATGACGGGAACCGTCTTCCAGATCGGCAAAGATTTTCAGGCAGACCGGATTGATGGCCGCCTCGTCGATGTCCACCATGCCGAAATACTGCGATTTCTTGGCGTAAGGGTGATTGGGAAACAGCGTGCCGGCATCGGGACGTTCCCGCGTGCCGTAGTCCATCTCCACTTCCACAAGCGGATGGGTCGTGGCGATCAGCCGGCGGATTTTCTGTTCCTGATGGATGATCCAGCCTTCGACGGTGAGCTTGCCGAACTGCGAGCCGCCGGTGAGGAGCGGTTTTTCCAACGCGCCGAAAAACGGGGGATTGGGCAGCGTGTCGAGGGGGACGACGGCGGACTCAATGGCCAGCCGCCGGGCCAGCGGCGCCAGCGAGACCGCCGGGTCGGCGCGCCGGGCTTGGAGCAGTTTTTGCAGCTGGTCGGGCACGATGGCAGGGTTGAGCCGCCCGCCGCGTCGCGGACCCCAGAGCACGGTGATGGAGTGGCGCCAGATTTCCGTCCAGCGACCGCCGGCATCCAGCAGTTCGATGCGGATGTCCTTGGCACCGAGAGGCGGGCGCACGCGCAGGACAAAGCCGGCATATGGCAACCCGGTTCGGCCCCGGTGCCGGGCTTCGACATCCGGCCTGGGAATGCCAAGGATGCCTAGGTGGCTGACACCGCCGGTCACGGCCCGGATGTCGCTGAAGATGGCGTCGTGCTTGGAAAGGAACCAGCCGCTGATCCACGTCTGTTCGCCCGAAAAGACCCAGCGTTTGGGCAGTTCAACGTCGAAGATGTAAGAATCGTTTTCGTTCACGCAGCAGTCGTTGAACCAAGGCAGACCCGTTCCGGCGGCGCAAGCCCTCAGCCGCGGTTGGCCGTGACCCAGGCGAGCAGGTCCGCCCAACGTGGCAGCAGGGCTGCCGGCGCGTGGTTGGTGCGGATCATTTCGCTCACGGTGGCCGACTCGCGTTGATGCAGACCGGGCGCCGCGTCGTGGGCGATCAGGGCATGGGCGAGGGCAAGGGGATTGTCGGGGGCAACCAAGGACACCCGGGTTGCCGCAAACCATTCGGCCGTGGTCGCGGTGTGCGGCGCGGCCAGCGGCAAGCCGGCAGCCGCGGCATCGAGCACCGGGCGAAGGGGCCCGCGTTTGAAAAGCGGGCCGAGACAGAGTGATAGGCCGTCGAGCTGCCAGTCGCCGGTGCGCTGGAGCACATCGGCGTGACAGGCATCGTCCTGCCGCGCGCGCTGTTCGGCTGAGTTGAGGCCGGCCGGTCCTTGGCGGAACAACCAGCGCGCAGCCACTTCGGGATGACGGCGGGCGAGCCAGTCCGCGGTGCGCAACGGAGCGAACGCGCTGGGCGGACTGCCGGGCGCGGGCAGAGCTGGCAGGCGCGGCGAGTGCCATTGGGGAATGACGGTGGCGGGCCGGCCGGAGAGATGGGCCTGTTGGGCCCGGGCCGCGGCAACCGAGGCGAAACACACGGCGGTGGCCTCGCGCCATGCGTTGCGCAGCAGCGTCTGCACCGCCGGAGCGGCGGTCGGATCGGGCTCCATGGGTTCGTCGCTGCAACAGTCGAAAAGCGCGGGGATGCCTTGCTGGCGGGCAAGGGTGATGGCCCAGCCGCCCGCGGGATCAAAGACCACGGCGGCATCGAGGTGCCGCCACCAGATCTGGCGTTGCAGGCCGGTCAAGGCCTGCCGCAGGGCGGTTTCATTGCGAGCGCCGAAGAGCGCTTCGGGATTGACGATGAGTGACTCGGCGCCGGCTTGTTCGAAATCACGACGCAGCGGTCCGTCTTCCGTGCTTACGACCCGTGCAGCCCAGCGGTGCGAGCTGATGAGGTGGCGCGTCACATCCAGCGCACGCAGGGTCGCGTCGTCCGGCCAGAGGGTGCGCACCACCAGCAGCACGCGCCGCGGTCGGCCGGAAGGCAGGGTGGGCAGGGTCAGCTTCGGGACCGGAGGGTAGTCTGGATCCGGGGCGGCGGTGGCGTCCGTGGCCAAGGCTGGCTCGAACCGCTGCGCGAAGCAGAGGGTCACACTGCCATCAGGGCTGGTGGCATAAACGCGCAGGCAGGCGGGGAGCTCAAGCGTGGCGGGCAGATCGACTTCGCCGCGCAGACGGGCATGACGTGCGGCAGCGTGTTGCGGCACCTTGGCGGCCAGCGCTTCATCGGTCAGGCTGTGCTCCAGATGATTGAAGACCAAGGTATCAATGGTCGCGAGGACGGAGGCGATGGGCCGGGCTTCGTCGAGCAGCCAGCCGAAAACCGGCGCCCGACCGTGTTGCCGGCGAGGTGACGACCCCGGCTGGTCGAGATGACCGTGAAATGGATGATGGGCATCGCGCACGGTCCACGTGCCGTCCGGCGCGGTTTCGAGGCGGCCATCGACCTGCGGTGCCGGCAGACCGTCGGAGGCGATGGTGACCTCCAGCGCGAGGAGGGTGTGCCAAGCTCCGTCGGCATCCATGACTTCCGGCACGAGTGCGGCCGGTCCGTCGGTCACGGGCACGCCGAGGATGAACTCGGCCGGCAGCCATGGGCGCGCGGTTTGGAAATGCGCGGCGAGGTCCACCCGCGGCAGGCCGAGCACGCCGCGGTGGGTGCCGCCTCCGTGCCGCACCCGGATGTCGGTGAAATCATGGCCGGGCTTGCCAACGACCCAACCGCGGAGCCAGAGCACCGGTCCGGCCAACCGTGCACCGGGGGCGGGCCACTCGAGGTTGAAATGACAGCGGTCGTTTTCCTGCATGGCGTCAGGTGCGGCGTTCCGCGATCGCCCGCAGCAAACGCATATGACGCGGCAATGATTGGGTCTGATGGTATTTGCGCAGTACGGTAGCCCGGGCTCTTTCCGGTCGTGTGCGGTCACCCGTGAAGTGAGCGGTTAACGCCTCCTTCAGTGCCGCCGCGAGACGGTAGCGGTCGCCGGCGGGAACCAGCCAAGCGTCGCCCGGCCCGAGCATCTCGGCGATACCGTTTACGTCGGTGGAGACGATCAATTTTCGGAAGGCGGCCGACTCGAGCAGCACGCGGGGAAAAGACTCTTCGAAACTGGTGCAGACGAAAATATCGGCGAGATGGTAAAAGTCGAAAATCTCGCCCGTTTCGGGCAGGAAACATGCGAGCGTGCCGAGATTGAGCCGGGCCAGTTCCTCCTTGAGGGTTTCGAGAAAAAGCCCGGGTCTGGCGCCGACCATAAGGAACTGGATCTTTTTTCCGGGGTAGGTGCGGGCCAGTTCCTCCTTCAGCAGTTCAACGGCTTGGATGAAGACGTGCTGGCCCTTGCGCTCGCAGACCGAGCCGATGTTGACGACAAGCACCGCGTCGGGATCGAGACCGTGTTTGCGACGAAGTGTGGCGGGATCGTGGGCCGCGGCGAAGGCGTCCACCCGGTCTGCGTCCACCCAGCTTGGGAGCAGGGCGAAGTTACCCCGGGCGCCGAGAAGTGCGAAGACCCGGCGCGAGGAGTCGGCGGTAAAGACGACGCGGTCGGCGAGGCGGAAACCGTCCTCGATAAGCGGGAAGAGTGCGGCAGCGCAGTCCTGCTTGAAAAAACGGCGGATAGCGGAGCTTTCATGCACGTAGAGCGCGACGGGTTTGCCGGCGGCCCGTGCCGCGTGCACCGCCCAAAAGGATACCATCGTATTGGCCACGACCAGATCGGTTTCCTTCCAGGAAAGCGTGGCGGAGGCGGTGGCAAGGCCTGCGGAGAACTCGGCGGCAGATTTGGCCGCCAATACCGGGGCGATGTCCACGAGGTTAACCGACATGCCGGCGTCCATGAAGACCCGGCGCATCGGGCCCTCTTGGGGTGAGAGGATACGGACGCTTATGCCCGGCTGGCGGGCGAGATGCTGCGCGAGTTCAAAGATGAACCAAGGCGCTCCTTCAAAATTCAGATTGTGGGTCACCACGAGCACGCGCAACGGCGCCGAGGGATCGCGGGGCGGTGCCGGTTCGGGCGCCAGACGGGCCCGCCCCGGCTTGGGGGGGGCTTCGGTTGCAAAAACCTGCCAAGCCTGGCGCAACGCGGGTTGCAGCGCGGACCAGTTGCCGCCGGGCAGGCCGTGACGGCGAGCGGAGGCGCGCAGCGCCCGGGCGGCCTGCACAAAAGTGCGCAGGGAACGCACGGGCAGCGAGGTTTCCGCCCCGGCCAGCAGTCTGGGCGTAAAGCGCCGGCCGAAGACGAAGTGTTTCTCGCCGTTGTCGAGCTCGGCGAAGAGCTTGAGCAAAACGGGCACGGCGGTGTCGGCGGGAAGATCGACGTGGCCGACAAAGGCGGAGCTTTCCCCGCCGACAAGATGGGAGAATTCTCCGTCAGCGACATCGTTGCGGCTCAGGCCGTGGAGCAAGGTGCCTTCCTGCAGCGGATCCACCATGGCGGTGAGGCGCGTGATGCGGCGTTCGCGGTGGGCCAGCCAGCCGGTGATCGAGAGGCGGCCGAAACGGACCCAGCCGATTTCGCGCGGAGCTTCCAGCGCGCCGAAAAAAGGCGGATTGGGCAAGGAGTCGCGCGGTTCGGCGATTGCGCCGGAGATGATCTCGTCGGCCAGCGCAGGCAAGGGAACGGAAGGCCGCCGGACCTGCAATTGAAGCAGAGGATTGAGCTGTGCCGGCAGCAAACCGGGGAAATCACGGGGCGGCGGGCAGCCGGGTGCTTCCGGAGCGACGGTGATGCGCGTGCGAAACATCTCCGTCCACCGGTTGGACTGGTCGCGCCCCTCAATGCGCAGGAGGGATGCGCCGGCGTGCGGTTCGAGCAGCAGCGTAAACCCGAGATAGGGCGGGCCTGGACGCTGGAGATAGACCTCATCGAGTCCGGGCTTCGGCAGTCCCCAATTGGCGAGAAAACACCGCCCGTCAACCCAGGCGCGCAAGTCGGTGGTCACCCGCTTTTGCGGTGACCATAACCAGCCCGCAAGCCAAGTGCTGCCGGCGGGAAATTTCCAATCGGCAGGATGCACTTCAATGGCGAGCTTCCATTGTGGGCGGTCGATGATCATCCAGTCTGCCAAGGCACGCCAAGGGGGGAAGCCAGTCAATGTTAAGCTTGAGCCCGCCGCCGCCTTCCCGGGTGAATAGATGTTGCCCCGCAAAAGCCCGGGCGTTTTCTGGGGCGCCAATGCCTGCCCCAGCTGCATCCCGCCGCGAAAATCTGCTTTTGGCCGGCCTGTTCGCGGTCGCGTTGATCTACAGCTTCCACGGCGTCACCTACAACTGGACGAAGGGCTTTCTCCCCGGACATGAATTCCGACAGGCGCAGACCGCGCTGATCAGCTACTACATCGACAAGAACGACAACTTTTCGCTGCTCTACGAGACCCCGTTGATGGGCAAGCCGTGGGTGTCGATCCTGCTGGAGGTGCCGCTTTATGAGTGGGCGGTCGTGTGGGTGAGCCGGGTGACAGACTGGCCGCACTTCATGGCGGCGCGGGCGGTGTCGGCGACCTGTTTTTATTTTTCATTGCCGGCGGTCTGGCTGCTGCTCGGCCGACTGGGTCTGCCGAAGCCGCGCCGCCTGCTTGTGTTGGCGCTGATCCTCTGCGCTCCGGTTTACATCTTTTACTCGCGGGCTTTCCTCATCGATTCGATGGCATTCCTGTTCAGCGTGTGGTGGCTGCTGGCCTTCGTGCGGACCATGGATGAGCGGCACTGGCCGTGGCTGGTGCTGGCCGTGGTTGCCGGCACGGGTGCGGCGCTGGTGAAGAGCGCGACCTTTGCGATCTGGCTGCCGCCGGCCGCCGCCTATGGCGCCTGGCGGCTGTGGCGGGATTGGCGCACCGGAACAGGGTGGGTGGCGCCGCTGAAAACCCTCGCTTGGGGATTGGCGACCGTGGTGGTGGCGTTGGGTGCGTTGCGGGTGTGGATTGCCTACACCGACCCGATCAAGGCCGCGCATGCCTCGGCGTGGATTTTCACCTCCAAACATCTTTCGCAGGGCAACTGGGGATTGTTCGACCTGCGGCCGCTGCTGTCGGCCGAGGTCTGGCGGAATCTCCTGCATTGTTGGGAGCAGGCGATCATGTCGCGTTGGATAATCGGGGCAGGTTTGCTCGCCGGCTTGTGTCTCCCGCGGGTGCGTGGGCCGGTGCTGGGGCTTGGGGCGGCTTTCTTTGCCGCGCAGGCGCTCTTTCCCAATGCCTATGCCTACCAGGATTACTATTTCTATTCCTGCGCGGTCTTTGTGCTCGCGGCGCTGGGTTTCACGCTGGCCGGCCTGCTTGACACCCGCTGTCCGCGCGTGGTCGTCGCCCTGCTTGTGCTGGTGCCGTTGGCCGCGCAAGTGCGCGCCTACTGGCAGGATTACCGGGTCGGCCAGAGTGCGGATCTGCAAGGCGGGATTCCACTGACCGATTTGCTGCGCGAGCACACGCCGGAGGGCAGTGTCATTGTGATCGCCGGTGCCGACTGGTCGGCGATCATACCCTATTATGCGCAACGCAGGGCGCTCATGATCCGCAACGGGCTGGAGCATGACCGGGTCTATCTGCGGCGGGCGCTCGCAGAACTCGAAGGGGAAAAGGTCTCGGCCCTGATCCTGGTTGGGGAATTGAGGCAGAACCCCGTCTTCATCGCCATCGCGACGAGCCGGCTGGAGATGGATGCGCGCGCCCCCACCTTTACCTATCAGGATGTGGATGTCTATGTGCCGAAAGCCGACGCCGCGGCACTGCGGTCGCGGCTGGCGCAGAGCGAACCCTATCCGAGGGTGACGGTGCTTCCGGCGCCGCCCGACGTGACCGTTTGGCAGAATCTCGTGAGTATTTCCCCGGCACAGGCACAGAGTGAATTCGCGGCCTTTGTGCCGGCGCCATTTCAAGCCGATTTTCAATTCGGCGTGGCGTGGGTGGGGCTCGGACCGCGTCAGGTGCTGTCGGCGCACCCGGAGGCCAACCTGTGGATCAGGCCGCCGGAAAGCGCCGCCCGCATCATCTGGACCTACGGCCTTCTGCCGGGGGCCTATGAAAACCCCGAATCGAAGACCGACGGGGTGGAGTTCGTCGTGACGGGAGAGTTGGCGGATGGAAGCCGCCGCCGCATCCACCGCCGCATCCTTGATCCGTGGGAAAACCCTGCGGATCGGGGCGACCAGCGCGAGGTCATCGAGTATCATCCGCTGCCGGGGGAAGTTTTGCGTTTCTCCACGCATCCCCTCGAATCCGCCGAGCGGGACTGGGCGTATTTTGCCGGGATCCGGATCGAACCCTGAAGGGCGCGACGCCTCGGGTTAAAATATTGCCGGGGGCGGTTGCGCTGTTTTTCTCGCCGGATGGATTCTTCCCCAGTGTCCCGCAAAGAAAGGTGGTTGCTCACCGGTCTGTTCGCGGTCGCGTTGATTTATAGTCTCTACGGAGTCACTTACAACTGGACGATGGGATTTATGTCGGGTCATGAGTTCCGGCAGGCACATACGGCGATTGTCGCCTACTACATCGACAAGCAGAACAACTTTTCGCTGCTCTATGAGGTGCCCATTTTTGGCAAGCCGTGGGTGTCGCTGCTGTTGGAGGTGCCCATCTACGAATGGGCGGTGGTGCTGTTGAGCCGGTTGACGGGCTGGCCCCACATCGTGGCGGCGAGAACGGTCAGCGCGGCCTGTTTTTATCTGACGTTGCCGGCGATCTGGCTGCTCTTGGGCCGCCTTGGTCTGCCGAAGCCCCGCCGGCTGCTGCCGCTGGCGCTTATCCTCAGCGCACCGCTCTACATCTATTATTCGCGGGCCTTCCTGATGGATTCGATGGCGCTTATGTTCAGCGCGTGGTGGCTGCTGGCGTTTGTGCGTGCAATGGACAACAGGTGTTGGCGGTGGCTGGCGCTGGCGGTCGTCACGGGAACAGCGGCCGCGGTGATCAAGAGCGCAGTCTGGGCTGCTTGGCTGGTGCCGGGAGCCGCGTATGGTGCGTGGTTGCTCTGGCGGGATGCACGCACGCGTGCGGGGTGGATGGCGGGTTTGAAAACCACGGCCTGGGGGCTGGCGACGGTAGTGGTCGCGTTGCTTGCCTTGCGGGCCTGGGTTGCATACACGGATCCGATCAAGGCCGCCCATGCCTCGGCCTGGATCTTTACTTCCAAGAATCTTACGCAGGGCAACTGGGGGCTCTTTGATCTGGGGGTGCTGTTCTCCCGTGAACTCTGGGGGCACCTGCTGCATTGTTGGGAGCAGGGAATCATGTCGCGGTGGTTCATCTTTGCCGGGCTCTTGCTGGGGCTGGCACTGCCCGCGGTGCGCTGGAAGGTGCTCGGCACGGCGGCGCCGTTTTTCCTGGCGCAATTCATGTTCCCCTTCGCCTACGCCTATCAGGACTATTATTTCTACGCCTGCGCGGTCTTCCTGCATGCCGGGCTGGGTTACGCATTGCTGGGGCTGATCGACACGCGGCTGCCGCGCTGGCTGGTGATCCTGCTGGTGCTGGCGCCTTTCGCCGCGCAGGTGCGGGCCTACTGGCAGGACTACCGGGTCGGCCAAAGCATCTGGCATCATGGCGGTTATTCGTTCACGGAATTGTTGCGCGACCACACGCCGGAAGATTCGGTCATCATCGTGGCCGGGGCGGACTGGGCGGGGGTGACCCCGCTCTACGCCCAGCGCAAGGCGCTGATGGTTCGCAACGGGCTCGAACACGACCGGACCTATCTGGAGCGGGCCTTTCAGGATCTTCAGGATGAGGAGGTTTGTGCTCTGGTCGTTTTCAACGATGTGAGGAAGAACCGGGCGTTCATCGACATGGTGGCGGCCCGCTTCGACATCGATGTGACCCAGCCCACATTGTCTTTCATCACCGCCGACGTTTACGCTTCGCGCACCTATTCCAAGGGCCTGCAGTTGATCCTGAAAAACAGCCGCAAATACCCGCAACTTGAACTGCCGCCCGGTGCGCTGGATGACGAGCCGGTGAAAGGCGTCATCACGTTTCCGGCGGAGATGGCCAGGCGCACCTTCCCCACTTTTTCGCCAGCGCCCCAACGGGCCAGTTTCCAGTTCGGGATGGACTGGTTGATGCACGGTCGCCAAGGCGTGCTTTCCGTGCATCCCGATGCGGACCTTTGGCTGGAGCCGCCGGCCGGCGCGAAGGAGATCCGCTGGAGCTACGGCATTTTTGCGGGGGCCTATGAGAATCCCGCGGCCCATACCGATGGCGTCGAGTTCATCGTGCAGGGAGAAGGGCCCGGCGATGCTTCACGGCTTATTTACCGCCGCTTGCTGGACCCGGCGCGCAATCCGGCCGACCGCGGGGATCAGCATGAGGTGGTTCCGTATGTGCCGGTGCCGGGCGAAGTCCTGCGTTTTTCCACCCGGCCGTTTGAGCACTCCGCCTTCGACTGGGCTTACACGATCAAGATCGAGGTGAAGTAAGGCAGCGGATCTCAGGCTGGCGGTGCCAACGCCCGCAACAGCGCCATGTGGCGCGGCAATACGGCGGGCAGGGCGAACTCATCGATCCGGGTCCGGGCCGCCCGGGCCAGCGTGCGACCCGGTTCGGGCGATGAAAGCAGGCGTTGCAGCGCCTCGGCCAGCGCGGCCGAATCACCCGGCGGCACGAGCATGGCTTCGCAGCCGGGTCGCGCCATTTCGGGTATGCCGTGGACCCGGGTGCTCACGATGGGCAGCTCAAAGGCCATGGCTTCGAGGACGACACGGGGAAACGACTCTTCGTAACTTGAGCAGGCGAAGATATCGGCGGCGCCGTAATAGCCGTAAACATTTTCGCTCTCGGGCAATGCCCGCAGGTTGGGGCGGTTGAGCTGGGCGAGGAACCGGGCCAGGTCGCGATCGTAGGGGGTGTGGCGGCCGCCGATCATCAGAAAATCCGCGGAGGCCGCGAGTTCGGGGTCGCTTTCCCACAGCAAATCCACCGCCCGGGCAAACAGATGCTGGCCCTTGCGCTCACAGATCGTGCCGACGTTGATGACAAGCCTGCGATCGGGGGCTAGGCCGAGAGCGGCGCGCAGTTTTTCCCGTGGGTTGGCGGTGCGGAATGCATCAATGGCCGCGAGATCGATCCAGCCCGGGTTCAGGCAGTAGTTCGAGCCGTCGGACAACGCCTGATAATAGTGCCGGGTGGTTTCGGTGAGGAAGGAAACACGATTGGCCAGACGGAAAGTCTCTTCCACGACGGCGAGCGGTCCGGCGGGCAGCAGGCCGCGAAAAAATCCGTTGGGTGACGTGCTTTCGTGAATGTAGAGCAGGGAAGGTCGCCCGGCGAGATGGGCCAGATGTACCCCCCACCAGGCCGACAACGTGTTGGCGACGACCAGCGATGTCTCGGCCAGCGCCACCTTGCCGGCCAGGCCGGCCAGCCGGCGGCGGAGCTCGGCCGCGCTCGTGGCTTGCAGCAGCGAGGCCGTCTCCACGATGCCGACCTTGGCGCCCAAGGCCGCGAACTCCGGGCGCAGCGGGCCGTCGTCGCCACTCGTGATGTTCAGGCTGAGGCCGTGCGCCCGGTGGAGGTGGCGGGCGTATTCGAGCAGGAAGAGCGGCGCCCCTTCGCGGTTCAGATTGTGGGTGATGAGGTGGATGGATGGCTTGTCTTGGGTGGTGATCACCGGCCGGGGCGTGGGCGCCAGTTGGCGACGTCGCGGGGCCTGGGCTTGGTATTCCCGCCAGACTTGCCGGATCACCGGGCCGCGGCCGGCGGGCAGCGGCCAGCCGCGCCGCCGCATGGCGTGGACCAGCGCCCGCCAGGCGCGCCAGAAGGTGAGGGGCGAGAACCGGCCGTAGGCGAGCTTGAGAAACTCCTGGTCGGTTTCGCTGAACCGTGCGACCGAGCCCAAGTGCCAGCTGCCGTCTTCCAGCTCGGCGTAGACGCGCACGGCGACCGGCTGGGGGAGTTGCGCCGGCAAATCAAGGAAGCCGTCATAGCCGCAATGGGCGGCCAACGGGGAGTTGCCGGAGCGGGCGCCGAGGAAAGCGGTTTCCCGACCGAGCTTCATTTCCTGCATGGCCTGCAGGTCCGTCGTTACGAGCACGCGCTTGATCGGCAGTTGTTCATGATAAACCCAACCGGAGATGGGCAGACGGCCGAACAGCGAGCGCTCGTGGGTGCGGGGTTGGTCAAGATGGCCATGGAATGGGCGCGGCGGGTGCTGCAGATGATGCCGGTCGGCCGTGCCCGCGACGACTTCGCGGGCGATGTCGGCGGGAGCGCTCTTCTCATGGCCAAGGCGACGCAGAATGATTCGCAAGGCCTCGCCCATGCTGTCGGCATTGAGCGGGGTGCGGGCCTCCGGATCGGGCAGCGATTCCTGTGCGGTGACGTCCCAGTCGAGATGGTCGAGGTGCTCCCATTGGCCCTTTAGGGAGAGTGCGGCGAACTCCAAGCGATGCCGCCCGGCGGGGAGCGTCATGGTAATGGAGAACCCCGCGAGCAGGCAGCGTTTGGTTGACTTGAAGAATTGGGCCAGATCCTCGCGGGGGATGCCGTGGACGCCGGCGAAGGTCCGGCCGCCGGTCCGGACGCGCACATCGGTGTAGTGGTGGCCGGCTTTGCCGACAATCCACCCTTGCAGGATCGTGCCGCCGACTAGCCCGGGAAAAGGCGGATCGAAGTGCAGGTGGGCGGTCGGCGTTTCGTGCATGGAAGCGGGCGAAGATTGGGTGAAAGCGCAGCCTGCTCAATACAGGAAATGAGGCCGGCGGATGGCGGATCTTGGCGGCCCGGGTGTCCAGACCAAGGGGAGGCGCGGGGCCAAAAAAATCGTTGCCGCTCCAAATACATGCGCATTTCTCGAATCATGTCCGACCGCAAGCCAGCCGACTCCGCGGCGAAAATCATCATGGTGCTTTTTGGGTGCGCCTTGCTGGGACATTTCTGGCTGGCGACGCGCAACTGGTCATCGGGTTTCATGCCCGGACATGAATTCCGGCAGACGCAGACGGCCCTGATCAGCCATTTCATCGATCGGGAGGACGATTTTTCCCTCCTCTATGAAACCCCGATCGTGGGCAAGCCATGGGTGTCGATTTTGTTGGAGGTGCCCCTTTACGAATGGAGCGTGGTGCTGTTGAGCCGGGCGGCGGACATACCCCAGGTCGAGGCGGCGCGCAGCATCACACTGGCCTGCTTTTACCTTACCCTGCCGGCGTTGTGGTTGTTGTTGGGTCGTCTGGGGCTGCCTCCTGACCGCCGTTTGTTGCCGCTGATTCTGATCCTGCTCTGTCCGGTGTATATTTTTTACTCCCGGGCGTTCCTCATGGAATCTATGGAGCTCATGTGCTGCGCCTGGTTTTTGGTGGGCTTTGTGGGCATGATGGATCACCGCCGTTGGCCGTGGTTTGTGCTGACGGCTGCGGCCGGCGCCGGCGCGGCCTTGATCAAGAGCGCGACTTTTGCGGTGTGGTTGTTGCCGGCGGCGGCCTATGGTGCCTGGCAGCTTTGGCGCGACTTGCGGTCGTCCGATCGCTGGCGGGCGTCGGCCCAGACGGTTTTTTGGGGGTTCGCCGGTGTGGTCGTGCCCCTCGGCTTGCTGCGGCTCTGGATCATGCTGACCGATCCGATCAAGGCCGCGCATGCTTCCGCATGGATATTTACTTCGGGCAACCTGTCGCTGGGCAATTGGGGGCTGGATGATCTGGCCGCGCGGTTTTCGGGGTCAGTCTGGCGGACATTGATGGACCGCTGGCGGGAGGCGCTCATGCCTGCCTGGCTGTTGCTTGCGGTCTTGGGTGTTGCTTGGGCGGCTGTGCCGCGGGAGCGTCGGCGTATCGCCGGGCTGGCCTCGGTCTTTTTCCTGGCCCAATTGCTCTTCCCGTATGCCTACGCTTATCAGGAATACTATTTCTATGCCTGTGCGGTGTTCCTGTTGGCCGGTTTTGGCTGTGCGCTGCATGGCTTGATTGATTCCCCGAGGTTGCGCTGGCTTGGCTGGTCGTTGATGGGCGTGCTGGCGATCGCGCAACTGCACACCTATTGGCGCGAATACCGGCCCCAGCAGCTGGCGCCGACCGACGGTGGATTTTCCTATACCCTGACGTTGCGCGATTTCACTCCAAGGGATTCGGTCATCATCGGCTTGGGGGCGGATTGGGCGGCGATACTGCCCTATTACACGGAGCGTCGAGCGCTGATGATCCGCAACGGGCTGGAGCATGACCGGGCTTACCTTGAGCGGGCTTTCCGCGAGCTGTGGGATGAAGACGTCTCCGCGCTGGTGCTGCTTGAGGGTCACCGTGGCAACACCTTGGTGCGGGAACTGGCGGTGGCGGCTTTTGATCTGGATCCCACCCCCACCTTTTCGCATCCGCGGGCTGATGTTTATTGCCGCCGGCTGTATGTTGATCAAGTGAGGCGAGGTTTGAGCGATCGTGGCAATTATGGCGATATTCAGGTGCCGGGAGAGCAGGAGCCGCCACCGGGCGACGCCGGGCCGACACTCATCAACAGTGGTCTGGCCCGGTCGCTCTTCCATTGGGTGTCCCCTGCGCCCATCCGGGGGCATTTTAGCTTTGGCATGGGCGCGATGCCGTATGATGGCGAGATGGTCTTCAATGCGCACCCTGATTCGGATCTCTGGTTGCGTGCGCCAGCGCAGGCTGCCCGGATTGAGTGGGTTTTTGGCATGATATCATCCGCTTGGGAGAAGGCGGGTGACAAAAGCGATGGGGTGGAAATGCGGATTGCCGGGGTGTTGGCGGGCAGAGGGGAGAGGGAGATTTACCGGCGCAGATTGGATCCGGTGGCGAACCCGGCGGATCGGGGCCGGCAGCATGAAGTCATTCCCTACCATCCGGAGCCGGGCGAAATTCTTCATTTCTCAAGCCGGCCGGTCAACAGCCGGGCCTACGACTGGGCCTACTGGGCCCGGATTGAGGTCAGGTAACAGCCAGGGCGAGGTGCCGGGGCAGAACGGCCGGGGCGGAAAAAGTATTTTCTGCGCGGCTGCGGGCGCGGGCGGCGAGATCCCGGCCGATGGCGGGGGCGGAGAGCAGACGGGCAAGGTTTTCGCACCAAGCGACGGTGTCTCCCGGCGGCAGCAGGCAAGCCTCCAGGCCGTCGCGCACAATCTCGGGCACGCCGTGGACGGCGGAAGCGATGATCGGGGTGCCGAGCGCCATCGCCTCGAACACGACCCGCGGGGAAGACTCCTCGTAGCTGGAGCAGGCGAAAATATCCGCCGCCAGGTAGTAGCGCAGGTAGTCGGTGGTTTCCGGATGCACGATCAGGTTGTCCCGCCGGAGTTCGGCCAACGTTTCGTGCAACATCACATCGAAGGGGGTGTCGCGTCCGCCCAGCAGGATGAAACGTGTGCGGGCGGCCAGGGCCGGATGCCGCCGCCAGAGCAGGTCCACGGCGCGGGCGAAGGTATGCTGGCCCTTGCGGTCGGAGATGGTGCCGATGTTACAGACGAGCTGTTCGCCGGGTTGGACCCCCAGCGCTTGACGCAGGGCGCTGCGATCCTGTGCGGCCATCCAGCGATCAAGCCCGGCGATATCCACCCAACCCGGGGTGAGATGATGTCGCTCCGGCCGACCGTAGGTGAGATGACAGTTCCGGGTGGAGGCCGTGGTGAAAGAAACGGCATCAGCCAGCCCAAAGGCTTGCTCGGCGAGGGCTATGACCGTGCCGGGCACCCGCGTGCCGTAGAAGATCGCCGGGGTGGTGCTTTCGTGGACGTAGAAAAGCACGGGCCGCTGCGCGGCCTTGGCTGCGTGCACCGCCCAGAAGGTCGTGAAACTGTTGGCGATCACGAGATCGGCGGACGTCCAGTCTGCGGCGTGGGCGAGACGGCTGAAGGCGGCGGCGACAGACGAAGGGGCGGCGAGGTGCATGATCTCGCTGCAATCGACAATTTGCACTTGGGCGCCGAATTGCTCGAACTCCGCGCGCAGCGGACCCTCTTCGGCGCTGATGACAGCGACGTCCGATCCCGCGGCGGCAAACGCACGCCCGAGTTCAAGGAGAAAGCGCGGCGCTCCCTGCAGGCTCAGGCCGTGGGAAGCGAGCAACACGCGCTTGGGCGGTGGGCGGGTGGGCCCGGGTTGCGATGGCTTTGGCGCGGCGATGGGGACGGACCGCGGCCGCGAGGACGTTTCGTGCTCCGCCCGCAGCGAGGAAAGGCAACGCTCCAGCTCCGCGTCGCGGGCCACGGTCATGCCACGGCCGGCCAGGGCGATTTCCCATGCGTTCAGAACTTCGTCGAACGGCAACGTCGGGCGGGTTGTCGGGATGTATTTTTCGTCCTCTTGCGTGTGCCGGCGCGTGCGCACGACGGGGCCCAGATGAATGCTGCCATCTTCCAGCTCGGCGTAGATCCGGAGACTGACGGGATTGGGCAGTTGGGCAGGGACATCCACCAAGCCGGTGAAACCGCAGGTTTGGGCGTTGGCGTGGTCACGGTAATGGGCGGCCGGCCCCGGCGAGGGGCGGTGGATTTCCAGCGGTTGCCATGCCTGCAAGTCCACGGTGGCGAGAATGCGTCGGGTGCGGAGTTGCGGGTGAAAAAGATGGCCGAAGGCGGGGATGCGTCCGAACCGGCAGCAACACACCGATGCGGGTTCATCCACAAAACCCAACAGCGGGGCCGGGGCATCTCGCAGCACGCGTGGCCAGGGAAGTTCGTCGGCGAGCCGGGCGGCCAGCGTGGCCAACGCTTGCTCCGGATGTCGCGCCACGGCTTGCAGCAGCCGGCGCAGGCCGTGGCCGTGGTCAATCCAGCGGAGAGGACCGCCGGGCACCGCAAAATCCAGCGGCGGGCGGGCGGCGGCGACTTCGTAACGGACACTTTCAAAAGCGTGCCACCGGCCTTCAATTTCCAAAGCTTCGAATACAACCTCCGCCGTGCCGGGCTCGAGCGTCACCACCACATAAAACTCGGCGAGGGCAACCGGGCGGCCGGTATGGAAATGCGCGGCGAGGTCCGGTCTGGGCAGTCCGTGCACCCCGGGAAAAATTCGCTTTCCGACCCGGGCGCGCACGTCGGTGAAGAGCCCGCCGTTTTTCGGCCACACCCAGCCGCGCAATGTATGCCGGCCCTGCGGCAGGGCGGCGCCGGGTGCGGGAGACTCGATCTGGGAACAGGCGTGGGCGGTTTCGCTCATCGGGATCTCAATGGGGAGTAATCGCCGCCACGGTGCGAATCAGATCCGCGTGCCGCGGGAGCAGGACGGCGGCATCGAAGCGGCTGACGGCTTCGCGGGCCCGCTCGGCGCGGCTGAAATCACCTTCTCGCCGGGCGATGCAGGCGGCCTCCATGGCATCGGCGAGACGGTCCGCGTTTTCCGGTGGCACCAGCCAGGCATCCCGCGGTGTCAGCAATTCGGGGATGCCGTCCACATCGGTGGAAACGATGAGCCGGCCAAAGGCGGCGGCCTCCATCACCACGCGGGGCAGGGCTTCTTCGAGGCTGGAGCAAACGAAGATGTCGGCCGCATGGAAAAAACGGTAGGCATCGGTGGACTGGGCGACGAGGCGGATGTCCGCGCCCGTGAGATGGGCGAGGGTGTTGCGCAGGACATCGGCGTAGGGATCGATGCCGGTTTTGGCGCCGACAAGCAGGAACACCGGCGGTGGTCCGCCGGCCAGCTTCGGCAACAACCGGGCGATGGCCGCGAGGAAAACATGCTGGCCTTTGCGCGGCAACAGCGAGCCGATGTGGGCGAACACCACCGCCTCTGCCGGCAGGCCAAGCTCCCGGCGTTGCGCCGCGCGGTCGTGGTGTGCGGCGTAGTTGCGGATACGGGCGACATCGATCCAGCCGGGCAGGATGCGGAAGTTGCCCTTGTGCTCCAGCCGGGTGTGGGCCCGGCGGGCGGCGTCGGCGATGAAGACCACGCGGGTGGCGAGGGCGAAGGCCCGTTCAACCCTTCCGATGGCCTCGGGCTTGAGCTGCAGGGCAAAGAAACGCCGGGCGTTGACACTTTCGTGCACGTAAAAAAGCGACGGTTTGCGCAGATGATGCGCCAGATGCACCGCCCAAAAGGCCACCAGGGTGTTGGCGACGATGACGTCGGTTTTGCTCCAGCCGGGGGTGGCGGCGATTTTTCGCAGAGTGGCGGTGAAGGCCTCGTCGGTGCAGGCAGACGGCAGGGACTCGGCTTCAATCAGTTCCACCGTGGCACCGGCCTTGCTGAAAGCCTCGCGCAGCGGTCCGTCCTGCGGGGATATTACCCGCACCTGCCAGCCGGGCTGGGCGGCGAGATAACGGGCGTATTCGAGGAGAAACAGCGGCGCTCCCTCGAAGTTGAGGTTGTGGGTGACAAGCGTGACGCACAGCGGGCGGGGCGCAGCCGGCGGGGAATCCGTGCGCGCCGGCGGCAAGGCACCCATGACCGGTGCGGCGTGGCGATAGGCTTGCCAGGCCGCGGGCAACTCGCGGCGAAAGTCTTGGTTGGGAATGCCCGGGCTGCGGGCGCTGCGGTGCAAAGCCCAGGCGGCGCGGACGAATTTTCTGGCTGAAAACGGCGGCAGGTCGGTGCCGCGGCCACTGACGAGGACAGGCCGGAAGCGCTTGAGGAAAACCAGTTCCTGCCGCCCGTTTTCGAGCGTGGCAAAAATTCGCAGAGCCAGGGGTTGGGGTGCGGCATGAGGGATTGGGAGCAAGCCGGCGAAGCGGGAGCGCGCGCCGTCGATAAGATCGGGGAAAAGCGTGCCGGCATCGGCGCGGTCGAGTCCATGCACCAGGGGCAGCGGAGTGCGGGTGTCGAGCAACGCGGTCAAGGCGACGATGCGTTGCTCGCGATGGGCCACCCAGCCGGTGACCAGCAGATGGTCGTATTGGACGGCGGTCTGCGCGGCCATCTCCTCAAGCGCGCCTTGAAACGGGAAGCTGGGCATCACGTCGAAGCTTTCGGCGGTCTCGGCGACGAGGATTTCCCGGGCCAGGGTGGACCATGCTTCGCCGGGCCGGGTGTGTTTTGCCCGGAGGAGGCGGAGAAGCGACCGGGCATCAGGTTTGCATCGGACCGCGTTGGGCGCTGCGTTGGCGGGAGAGGTCACGGGGTGGCGGAAGATTTCCGTCCAGCGGCCGTGTTGGTCGCAGATTTCGATGCGCACTTCCTCCGCGCCGGCCACGGGTTGCAGCAAAAAGGAAAAACCGGCCCAGGGCGGCCCGGGCTGCCCTCGCACCTCGGTTTCTTTGTCGGGGCGGGGCAGGCCGCACAGGCCGAGAAACGGAGTGGAACCCAGCCATGCGCGCGCATCGATCGGGTCCAACTGCGGTGAGGCGGCCCAGCCGGCCACCCAAAAAGGCTCCGCGGGGCAGACCCAGCCGGCCGGATGGATCTCGATGGCTGATTTCCAATCGGGCGGAGCCATGGTGGAACTCAACCGAGCCAGGCCTCGCGAATCACCTGCAAGTGGCGGGGCAACGTGCGGGCGTGATGATAATGCCGGGCGGCGCGGGCGCGCGCCATCGAGAGCATCTTCCGGTCACCGTTGAAGTGATCGGTCAGGGCGGCTTTCAGCGCGGCGGCGAGTTTGTGCTGGTCGCCCGCGGGCACGAGCCAGGCTTCGTCGGTATTGGTCAGCATCTCGGCGATGCCGTTGACATCGGTGCTGACGATGCGGTTGCCGAAAGCCATGGCCTCGAGAATCACGCGCGGGAAGGACTCCTCGAAGCTCGTGCAGACGAGCAGATCGGCCAGGCGGTAGAAGTCGTAAATATCGGGCGTCTCGGGGAAAATCTTCACGGTGTCCTGCAGGCCCATGAGCTGGATGTCCTCCTGCAGGGTTTCCATGTATAGCCCGGGGCGTGCGCCCACCATGATCCACTGGATTTTTTTTTCGGGGAAGAGGGCGGGCAGTTCCCCGCGCAGCCGATCGATGCCGCGGATATAGATGTGCTGGCCCTTGCGCTCGCAGACGGAGCCGATGTTGACGACGATGGCGGCGTCGGGGTCGAGACCGTGTTTGCGACGAAGCGCTGCGGGATCGTGGGCCGCGGCGAAGGCGTCGATGCGGGCGAAGTCCACCCAGCTGGGAAGCAGGCGGAAGTTGTCGTTGAGATTCAGCTCTTCGTGGATGGCGCGGGTGGATTGGGCGGTGAAGACCACCCGGGTGGCCAGCCGGAGGGCTTCTTCGGCCACCGGGTGCATCAGGGCGGGAAGCGTGGGTTGGAAGAAGCGTTTCACCGCGCTGCTTTCATGGATGTAGAGCGCCGAGGGGCGGCCGAGGTGTGCGGCCAGATGAACGCCCCAGAAGGCCAGCAGGGTGTTGGCAACAAAGACCTCGGCGTCGTCCCAATTGCGCGTGGCGGCGAAAGCCTTGAGCGCGGTGGCGAAGGCCGCGGGGGTCGGCGCTTGGGCGAGAGTGGAGACATCCCAGGTTTCCACCTTGATGCCGGCGGCCTCGAAGCGGGCGCGCAGGGGGCCGTCCGCGGCGGTGGCGACCGTGAGGCTGACGCCGGGTTGGGCGGCGAGATAACGGGCGAGTTCGAAGAGAAAGATGGGAGCGCCTTCGAATTTGAGGTTGGGCGTGAGCAGCAAAGCCCGGAAGGGGCGCGGGGTTTCCGCGCTGCGCTGGTGGTAGGGGTTGAGCGGCAGGTTCCGGGGAGGGAATTGTAGCGTCTCGCTGAGGTAGGGGTCGCGATGCGTGCCGTGCCGGGCGATATATTCCAGGTGCTCGCGCTCGGCATAAATCTGGCCGCGGGATGCGCTGCCGACGTGGCGGAGCACGGCCTGCGGGGTGATGACGGTGCGGAAGCCCGCGGCGCCCGCGCGCAGGCAGTAGTCCACGTCATTGTAGGCGACCTGCAGCTTGGCTTCATCAAAGCCGCCGAGCTGCCGGTAAAGGGCGGTGCGCGTGAGCAGGCAGGCGCCGGTGACGGCGGCGACGTTGCGGGCGACGTGGGGCAGGAAGAGGTGGCCGAGCTCTTCGGCGGGTTCGCGCTCGAAGAGCACATGGGCGAGGCCGTCCTCGTGGCTCAGGGAAATGCCGGCGTGGTTGACCGTGCCATCGGGGTAAAGGAGCTTGGCGCCGACAACGCCGACGCCCGGCACGCTGAGCCAGCCGACCATGTCCTCCAACCAGCCCGGTGCGAGCGCCTCGACATCATTGTTAAGGTGGAGCACCAGCGGGGTATCGGCGCGGGCGGTGCCGAGGTTGACGAGGCGGGAATAATTGAAACCGGCGGTGTTCGGGGTGATGGCCTGGCCGGCGGCGGCGCGGGCCGCGGTCTCGGCGGTTTTGGGCACCGTGAGGCTCTCGTCCGCGGAGAGATGGCCGTGGCGCGGGGCGCGAACAACCTCGATGCGCAGATCGGTGCGGGCGGCCAGCGAGTCGAGATAGGCGAGGGTCGCGGGGTCGTCGGAGTGGTCGTCCACGACCACGATTTTTACGGATTCGCGCGGGGTTGTCCGGGCGAGCGAGTCGAGACAGGTCTTGAGCAGGTCGGCGCGGTTTTTCGTCGGAATGACGATGGTGACGGGGTTCTCGCGGAGGATGGCGGGATCCCACTGCAGTTGGTGCAGGCAGAGCGCGTAGTTTTTCGCGAGCGCCGGCAGCATGGGTTCGGCCCGCAGGCCGCGGCGGGCCACGGCTTCGGCGATGCCGTGGCGGGCGGCGGCGAAGAGATAACCTTTCTGGTCGCCGCGGGTGGCCGTGCTCTCGGCGTGGGCGCGCCAGTGGTAGCCGATGAAGGGCACGTGCACGACGTCTTGGGGCGCAATGAGCTCCCAGCAGCGGAGAAACAGGTCGAGGTCCTGCGCGCCGTTGAACTCCGGCCGCAGGCGTCCCGCTTTTTCGATGATGGCGCGCCGGATGACGGTGAGGTGGTGCGTGTAGTTGTGTGTGATGGCCATCTCCGGGCTCCAGCCGCCCTTGAACTGCGGGTCGAAGTGCCGGCCGTGGTCGTCGATCTTGTCCTCGTCGGTGTAAAGGTAGCCGGCGGTGGGCTGGCGCAGGATGGCCTCGGCGACGTGCAGCAATGAATCGTGCGGCAGCACGTCATCGTGATCGAGCAGCGCGACGAATGCACCGGTGGCGACATCGAGCGCGGAGTTGGTGGCACGGGAGATGTGGCCGTTTTCGGTGCGGAAGACCGGCTTGATGCGGGGATCGGCCTTGGCGGCTTCCTCGAGGATGCGACGCACATGCGGCTGCGGTGACGCGTCGTCCGCGATGCAAAGCTCCCAATGCGGGTAGAGTTGCTGCCGCAGGCAGTCGAGGAGCTCGTGCAGGTATTTCTCCGGGGTGTTGTAGGCGGGCACCACCACGCTGATGAGCGGTCCGCCGGCCTTCACGGCGGCGGCGGCATCCTGTTGCAGCACGGCGCGGAGGCGGGGAGTGAGGCGGTTGTGCCAGCACCAGCGGGTGTAGGGGTCCTGGTCGCGGCGGCGGACAATGGCCTCGGGCATGTGGTTGGCTTCACCATGGCCGAGAGTTGCGGACAGGTGCGCGCGCAGGCGGGCGATTTCCTTTTTGGCTGCGGGCCAGTTTTCGAACCGGTAGCGGCCGAATGGCAGGCCGCGCAGAAACGCGGCGAGCAGGCGGTAGAAGAGGTACGGGCGAAAAACCGGCACGGCGCCGGCGTGCTCATCCAACCGGTTGAGATACTGGCGGCGGGCGAAGGCGAGGGTGCGCGTGCCATCGGCGTGTTCCGCAAAGATCAGCAGGTTGGCGGGGCTGGGGGTTTCTTTCCGGATATCAACCAACCCGTAGTAGCCGGACTTCAGGGCGTTGGGGTGGTCGGGACGGTGGGTGGCGACGTCGGGGCGATCCTTGGGATAGATCAGCCGGTTGTCGGTGTGCACGCAGGTGGTGGCGGTCAGCCGGGTGATTTCGCGGCCGAGGCCGATGGCCCAGCCGGTGACGCGAAATTTCTCGTAGGTGACATTCACCCAGCGGCCGGGGTTTTCGATCTGGCCGAGGCAGACTGCGTCCGTGGCGGTGTCGCTGACGGGGGTGAGCACCTCGGCCAGCACCGCATCGGCGGCCCGGCACAACTCGCGCCAGGAAGCCCGGTGCCAATGACGGTAGAGGTGGTGGAGGGTTTCGAAGACCAGTGCGGTGGGCAGGATGCGATCGGGTTTGGTGACGATTTCCGGCAGCAGGCTGTCATCCAGCGGGGATTGGAAAAACTCACGCCACTCCCGGCCATCATGCCAGTCGAGGGCAATTTCCGGGGCCCCGGGCCAGATCTGGGCCTTGATCCGGAAACCGCTGCGCAGTGCGCGCGGGTCTTCGGCAAACAGTTGCCGGATGTCGGGCCGTTCCAATCCGTAAATGCCCAGATAGGGCCGGCCCTGCACCCGCGCCCGGATATCGCAGCACGTTGCCTCCGGTCCCGGGTAGAGCCAGCCGCTGATTTCAAAATTCGCCGTGGCCGGGCGCCATTGGGCCGGTTGATCAATATGATGGCGGAAGGTTGGCGACATGCGTGCTAGAAATTAAGCGCGGCAGCGGTTGCGGGAGTAAAGCCTGTTCCCGTGCAGCAAAATCAGTTTGGCAACGGCCGGAGGAAGGCATTGCCTGCGGGGATGGAATTCGCCCCCGCTGCCCGGGAGCCGCTGCGTTGGGAAAGCCGGCTCGCCTTGGTTGTTTTTGTTATCGCCCTGGGTTTTCATGGCTGGGCGATGACCGTGGGTTGGCAGAGCCGAAACCTGCCCGGCGGGGAATTTCGGCAGGCCCAGACGGCGCTTTCGGCCTACTGGATCAAGGCGGACAATGATTTCTCGCTGGCATATCCGACCCCGGTGGTGGGCAAGCCGTGGTCGGTGCCGATGGAGTTTCCGCTTTATCAGTGGACGGTGGTCGTCACGGGCAACGTCACCGGCTGGGGCCTGACCAAGGCCGGGCGGGCCGTGAGCATCGCGTGCTTCTACCTGGCGTTGCCGGCGGTGTTTCTGCTGCTGCAACGCTGGCGGGTGGCGGTGGCGTGGCGGTGGCTGGTGCTGGCGCTGGTGGTGACCTGTCCGCTCTATGTTTTTTACAGCCGGGCTTTTCTCATCGAGACGATGGCGCTGATGTTCAGCCTGTGGTTCTGGGTGGCGTTTGAGCGGGCGGTGGCCGGGCGGAGCAAGGCTTGGCTGGCGGTGGCCATCCTCGCGGGCACGGGGGCGGGACTCGTGAAGGTCACGACGTTTCTGCTCTATCTTCTGCCGGCGGGAGTCTGGGCGGCGCTGCGACTGTGGCAGGAGCGAAAGGGCGCGTGGCGGGCGGACCTGGTCTGGATGGCGGCGGCGGTGGCGCTGCCGTTTGCCGCGACGCTCTGGTGGCTGGGATTCGCGGATGCCGTCAAGGGGCAGAATCCGCTGGGGGTGGCCTTCACGTCGGCGAATCTGCGCGCTTTTAACTTTGGCTGGGAAGGGAGCCGGCTTTCCCCGGAGTTGTGGAGGGTAAAGACCGGGATTGTGGCCGGGCAACTGACTTGGCTGCCGGCCATGCTGTTTTGCGGTGTGGTGGCGCTGCTGGTCCGCCGGCGCTGGCGGGAGATTGGTGCCTGCATGGCCTGCTTCGGCTCAGTGCTGGTGATTTTCCCCATTCTCTATGCGCATCACGACTACTACTACGTGGCCAATACGGTGCTCTTGCTGCTGGCGATGGGACTGGCGCTGGTCGCGCTGGTCGAGACGACGGCGCCGCGTTGGGTGGCGTGGGGTCTGTGCTTGTCGGTCATTGTCGGCCAAGGCGTGCGCTATATCGAACACTATTATCCAAGCCAGAGGGCGATCAGTCCGGGCGGAGACGGTCTCACCTCGTCACTCAGGGCCCTGACCAATCCGCGGGACGTAATCGTTGTCCTGGGGCAGGATTGGAATTCGATGACACCCTACTATGCGCAGCGGCGTGGCGTGATGATCCGCAACGATATTGCCCCTGATGCGGCGCGGGTGGAGCGATCTTTGGCCATGCTGGACGATGAAAAGATCGGCGCGCTGGTCATCGTGGGAGAGCCCGACGGCGCGCAATGGTTGATCGATCGCGCGGCGGCCCGTGGGCTCGGCCGGGAACCGCTCTATGTGTGGCGGGATGCGCGCATCTTCGTGCCGGAAGCCCGGCGGACAGAATTGCTGCACGCGATTCTGGAGAATCCTTTTCACGAGGTGCAACTGGCGCCGGGAGTCGAAATTCCGCATGAGAATCTGTCCGCCCGCTGGATCGAGGTGGGCGCTTTGCGCCGTTGGCAACAGAAGTATTTTAGCGCGATGGAGCCGCGCCCTGTTCGCTTTTGGTCGAGTTTTGGCCCGGGATTGGACGGGTCGAGCGGCCATGCCTTGTATGGGGCTCATCCCGTCACTCGCTTGGTCTTTGCTCTCCCGGCGGGGACTCACGCTTTGCGCAGCTCGTTGCAGATGCCGCTCGATGCCTACCGGTCGGATCTGCCCGAAGGTGAAATCACCGATGGCGTGGAAGTCACCCTTTCGCGGCTTGATGCCGAAGGGGGGCGGCATCCGCTGGCCGCCCGTTACTTCAACCCGCATGGCAACCGTGAAGACCGTGGTCCGTTACGGCCCTTGGAATTCACTTTCACCCTGAATCAGGCCGGCGAGGTCGAGCTCTATTTCGGCCCCGGTCCGTCGGGCCGGGACACCCGTGACTGGATCCAACTGGGGCCGTTGCAGATCGCGCCGGTCAACGCACCCTGACCTCGGCGACGTAGGCCCAGTCATTCGTCGGGTTCATGGCGGGGCCGGGGCCGATACGGAGGACGAGTTCGCCCGTGAAGCCGGGAGGGATGTGCACCGTGAAGGTTTGCGGGCCGCGATCGGCGGGCCGGTTGGCCGGATCGAGCTGCCGTTCGTGCAGTTGGACCGCGTGCGTGGCGGTGACGGCCACAATTTCCACGGTGATGCCATCGGTGCGCGCAGGGCTTTCCGGACGGTAGGCGGCCTCGGCGAGGCCGGCGACGATGTGCATCGTGCGGGCGCCGCTCCCGGGGCGGAAATGGAATTCGGCCGGCGCATGGGCGTTGATGATCGGCCGGTCTTCGCGCGCCGCGAGGCTGATGCCGTAGCGGCTGCGCACGGTGTGGGGCGCGGGAGTGAACAAGTCGCGCGCGGCTTCCTCCATTTGCTCGTCGCTCAAATCGGCAGGGAACGGGGAAGGCTCCGGGCCCGGGAGCAGTGGGCCGGCGGTCCCGGCCGGCAGGTAAAGATCCTCGCGTTCACCCCGGGCGGCAGCCGTGGGAGACAGCCCGAAACGGGCGGCGCGCTCGGCAATGAAACCGGATTGCGGGCGGAGCCGGTCGCCATGCACGACCATGGCGGCGATTTGCCGTGGAGGCAGCCGGTCCAGGATGGTTTCCAGCACCGCGGTCTCGTGCTCGCGCTCGCCCGGCACCATCAGGGCGCGCCGCTGGGCGTAATAGGGCAGGAGCGGATTCCAGTCGGCGCCGTAAATCAGCACGACCCCGTCGGCGGGCACGGTATCGCGGATGGTGGCGGCGAGAGCGGGCGGCGGAGGCGCAGGGTTGCGGTGATGGGAGTAGTAGCCGCGGTAAAAGGCATTGGCCTGACAGGCGAGGAAGATACCCAACGCCAGCCAGTTGGCCCCCCGCGGCAGCCGCGGGTTGTCCCAGGCCGAGGCGACCATCAGGCCGGCTGCGCCCAGCAGCAGCAGCGCATTGGCGGCGTAATAATAATCGTGGATGTGGTAGAGATTGGCGAAGACCAGCGGTCCCGAGACAAAGCCGAGACCGGCCGCCCCGGCGGTCCGGCGGCAGCGGGCGGAGGCAAAGGGTGCGCACAGCAGGGCGATGGCCAGTGCGCCTTCCGAGAGATTGTGGCTCACGACCGTTTCCTGCAGGCGAAGCCAGAATGACCAGTCGAAACGCAGCCCAAGCGCGCCGAAGTTCCAGGCGCGCAGTTCTCTGGCCGCCAGAAAGCCGGTGAAGGGATTGGAATCCTTCACGGCGTCGCCGTGCTGAATCCACCACCAGGATATGCCCAGTGCCACCAGTGCCGGCAGAAGGGATGCGAGCAGGATCCGCGACCGGGCGGCGGCGGGTTTAACCCAGGCGGCCGCGACCAAGGCCAGCGCCGGCAGGCCGAACACAAGGAAAGTGGTGATCTTGGCCAGGCCCGCGAGCGTGGCGGCGATTGTCGTCAGGGCGATCCATGGCCAGCCGGGTTGGGCCAAGGCGCGGCGGAGCAGGGCGAGGAACCACACGGCGAAGCACAAGGCCGTGGTTTCGATCATGAAGGTCCGCGCATAGAAGAGGTAAACCGGCGCACTGAGCACGCAGGCGAGGACGATCCATCGGCGCGAAGCGGGGAGCTCCGTGAGGCGCAGCAGATCGTGCAATGCCGGCAAACCGGCCAGCAGCATGGCAATGCTGACGAACCGGCCTGATTGCTCCAGCGGCAGGCCCGTGGCCTGGTGCAGGGTGGCGACGAGAATCTGGTAGAAAGGGAATTCCATCGGCACCGACCAGGGCGGGCCGAACAGCGGCGTGAGGTAGGCGAGCTGCCAGCCTTCATGGGCCAGCCACCAGGCGCTGAGGGCGGTCTGCAACTGGCGAAATTCGTAACGATCAAGGATGGACGCGTCCCAGGAACGGGTCATGGCCCAAAGGGCGAAAAGCAGCACGCCGCCGCAGGCAAACGCGAGGGCGCGGGGCGGGGTGGGCTGGGGTGCCGGCGGCATGTTCAAAGCAGGGTGTAGCCGGCGGCGGCGCGGCGGATGCCTTCGCTCAGTTCGACCCGGGGCGCCCAGCCGGTGGCGGCCTGCAGTCTGGAGGCATCCAGCCGGCTGTCCTGCACGTCCCATGCGGGCGCGGGGGCGAAGCCCAATGGAATGGTCCGCCCTGTCGCCGCTTCGATCAACCGGATGACATCAAGGACCCGGTGGGATGCGCCGAAGGCCAGATTGTAGATGCCGGCCGGCCGGTGTTGCAGCACGGCTTCAAGACCCGAGAGAAAGTCGGTGTGGTAAATGAAATCTTTCCGGGCCGAACCGTCGCCCCAAAGGGTGAGCGGTTGGTTCTCCATCGCACAGCGCAGCGCGTGGGGAATCAACCCCTGCGGCCGCGTCCTGGGCACCGGGTAGCCATAGGGGTTGGAGATGCGCAGGATGGTGCACCCGAGGCCGTGCCGGGCGGCGGCCTGCAGGACAAGCTGCTCGGCGGCGAGCTTGGCCTGTCCATAACGTCCGCACGGCCGGCAGGGGTCGTCTTCCGCATTGGGCCGGCCCGGGGCGTTGCCGTAGACGGCGCCGGCGGAGGAGAAGAAGATGAAGTGGGGCCGCTGACCGGCGGGCAGGGCGGCCAAGGTCGCCAGCAGGGTGCGCAGGGCGGGCAAGTCTTCCATTTCCTCGCGCCCGGGCTGCTGTTCCGAAGTGGCCGGCAGGGTGCTCCAAGCCAGATGCAGCAAGGCGTCGGCACCGGCCAGCGCCGACGCCTCATGCAGGGCGGCCAGCGGGTGAAAACCCGCGCCCGGCTGGCGGGAATGACGCTGCACCGTGTGCCCGGGGGCGCGAAAATGATCGGCGACCAAGGCGGCCAGTCGCCCGCGGCCACCGGTCACAATCAGGCGTTTCGGCCGCGTGGGGTTCATGCGGACGCGTTCAGGTGAACTTGAGTTTGCGCGCGGCGAACAGGACCATGCGCAGCAGCAGCCAGCCGTGTTTCCAGCGCTGGATGTTGGTCTCGCCGTAGGTGCGCTCCTTGTAGCGGATCGGCACGTCGGCGATCTTGAGGTTCAGTTTCGCGGCGCCGAAGAGCAGGTCGAAGTCGCCGAAGGGGTCGAAGTCGCCGAAGTAGGCGCGGTTGGCGGCGATCTTCTCGTAGTGGGCGCGGCGGAGCACCTTGGTGCCGCAAAGGGTGTCCTTGACCGGCTGGCCGAGCAGCCAGGTGAAGATGAGGCCGAAGGTCTTGTTCGCGCAGAGGTTCAGGAACTGCATCGCCTTTTCATCCATCGGATAGACGAGCCGCACGCCGTTGGCGAACTCGGCCTGGCCGTTGGCCAGAACGTCATAGAATTTGGGCAGCTCCTCGGGTGGCATCGTGAGATCGGCGTCGAGGATCATGAGGATGTCGCCGGTGGCGGCGGCGAAGCCCAGGCGCACGGCATCGCCTTTGCCGCGGCCGGTCTGCTGCATGATCTTTATGTTCATGCCGGGATGCTCGCGGGCGACTTTTTGGATCTGCTCCCAGGTATCGTCGCGCGAGTGGCCTTCGACAAAAATGAGCTCGGTGCCGGCGCCCATTTTGGGGGTGCGCTGGATTGCGGCGGCAATGTTGCCGGCCTCGTTGCGGGCGGGGATGATGACGGAAACGGAGGGCTTGGTGGCGCCAATTGCGCGCGCGGGCCGGGCGGCGATGAAGACCGTGAGGCAGAACCACTGCAGCAGCGGGGCCAGCCAGCGGTTCGCCAGATAATCCAGCCCGAGCAGACTGACGGGGACCAGCACGCGGCTTTGCCGGGCGATCGGGCTCCAGCCGCCGAGCTGCAGCAGGTTGAGCACATCCGAGGTGGCCAGCCAGCTGCTGGTGGGCTGGTGACTTTTGAATCCCAGCCAAGTGGCCAGGGTGAGAAAGGGCCGCCACAATGAATTGTGGAAATTTACGAACAACCGGGTGTCCGCATGGGAGACGGCATGGAGTTTCTCGAAAATTCTCTGGACGTCGGCGGCAAAGTTCAGGGTGTCCGAGATGATGATGCAGTCGAAGCGCTCGTTGAGTTCGAGGGTTTCACCGGCCTGGACGTGCAGCTCGGCTTCCGGGATCCGGGCGCGCGCCAGTTCGATCTGGCGGGCGGAGAGATCGACGCCGACCTTGCGATGGGCCTGCAGCCGGGCGAGCAAGTCGCCGTTGCCGCAGCCGATTTCCAACACGGAAGCCCCGGCGGGGATCAGCAGGTTATAGTAGCGGGCCAGCAGGCTGCGATAGTGACGGCCGGCGGCATTGGGGGCGGGCGCGGTGTCGAAAAAGCTGCCGACTTTCAACAAATGCTGGCGGGTGATTTCGGAAGGGGCCTCCATGATCAAGTCAGTGCGTTTTCGCCAACGATCGGTGCTGCAAGGGGTGGCCGGCCGGGAGGATCGAGGAAAAAACAGGCGGGTGTTTGCACAAAATGTTCATCAATGGATTCCGGTTCGGTTTTATAGGGGCAAAGGGCCGGCTGGGCTGACAAGCCATAAAACCGGCCGGATGGGGCCGTGATTTCACCCGGCCGCCAGTTTGCCGTAGAACTCCGCGACGGCCGCGGCGCTGCGCCGCCAGCTGAAGTGCTGCGCGGCGAAAGTCCGGGCGCCCTGTGCGAGGCGTTCGCACCGCGCCGGGTTGTGGCGCAGTTCGGTCACGGCGGCGGCGATGCCGGTGGCATCGGCGCGGTCCAAGACGTAGGCATCGGTGCCGTGGCGGACCATGTGGCCGAGATTGGTGCGGGGCAGGATCACCGGACGGCCGAGGGCGAAGAACTCCGGCAGCTTGGAAGGGAAGCGATGGTCGTTGAAGGCGTCGGCCGTGCCCGGCTGCACGAAGATGTCGGCGAGGGCCAGCAGCGGCGGCAGATGGCGGTGATGCAGAACCTGGCCGAGCGCGAGCACGTGCGGCGCGACCTCGGCGGCGAGCGCGCCGAGAAAATCCACGGAGTCAAGGCCGGTGCGAATGAGGGTCACGGGCTGGCCCGCCTCGTTGAGCCGGAGCACGGCGAGGTAGAGCTCGCGCACTTCGGCGGCGTTGGCGGCGTGCACGTTGCCGTGGTAGAACAACACGGTCTCCCCGGGCCGGCGGTCGAGCAAAGCCCTGAACTCATCGGGTCGGGGCAGCGGGCGGAAATAGCGGGCATCCGCCGCCGGCCAGATGGTCTGGTGCGGTCGTCCGGCCGGGACAAACCCGGCCAGCCGATCCGTGATGAGCGTGATACCGTCGGCCCGGGTGAGAAAATCCCGGCTGCGGAGCGGGTGCGAGAGGTCTGGCGGCACCAGCCGGTCAAGTTCTGCCGGGGCAAGGACTCCGAGTTCGGCGACGGAACGGCCGAGCGCATGGGCGAGGACTTCCAGTTCGTTGTCCTCCAGATGGACCACCACCCGGGTGCCATCGCGCGAGCGGATGTTTTCCGTCAGCTGGCGGACGTTCTCGCGCGTGGTCCACGCGTGGATGAAATCGGGACCGCGGCCATCGGCAAAGCGGATTCCTGCGGCGGCCTCGGCGTGCAGCAGTCCGCGAAACGCCGGCGCATGGTGGTGGGCGAGCGTGGACAGGTCGTGCGGCACCGCGATGGCGCAGGCGTGGCCGGCGCGCGCGAGCTCGTTGGCCAGCGCGGCGGCGTGCAGGGCGCTGTTGGCGGCGAAGCTCCCGGGCAGGATGAACAGCACGTTGCGCGGCCGGCCGGAAGCGGCTCCGGTGCGCGGAGCCTCGGTCGGGCGCACGGCGGCGAGTCCGATGCGCTTCGCGGCGAAATCAATCCGGCCGTCGTGATTCTCATCGGTGGTGATGTTGACGTGCAGCAGGGTGCGGGCGATGGCGATGGAGCCGTCGGACAACCGGGCCTTCAGGCGCACCGGCCCGCGTCCGGCGGAGAGGATCACGCGGCTCTTGAAACCGGCCTTGGCCGCATGGGGTGAGGTGGGATGGCTCCGGGCGAGATCCGGCCGCGGGCGGCCGAGGGCGCAGGGAATCTCCTGATGACCGTAGCGGAGGGCGAGTTCTTGGAGCGGTTGGCCGGGATGCAGCGCCCAGCCTTCGACATGGAGACGCTGGCTCACGGTGCCGGTGACGGCGGGTGCATCGATGCCGGCGGCGAAGGGCGCGGCCTCCACCGCGAGGGACAGCGTTTTGAAAACCAGCCAGTTGCCGTCGGGCAGCCGGGCTTCCAGGCGGGCAAGATGGACCCCGGCGGGTAGGCGGCCCTCGATGACGAAGCCGCCGTGCGCGGCCGCGGGTTCGTGGGCGTGCAGAGCGGTCAGATCGGGTCGTTTCAACCGGGCGGTTTGCTCCAGATGATTAGCGGCGGTGGTGAGGCGCACCGCCGGTGGCTCGGCTTCTCCGGCCAGGAAGCACCAGCCTTGCACGGCAACCAAGCCGTGGTGGGCGCGCAGCGGACGGGGGCTCTCCACCTCGCCGAGCAGACGGATGGTGGGCGTCGCACTCATGGCTTGCCGCCAAAGGTGCGCTCGAGGGAGCGCAGCCACGCGGTCCAGCGCCAACTGCGGGAGGCCTTCATGACGCGGCGCTCGGCATCGAGCTGATTGATGCGCTCCTGCCGCGCGGTGGATGCCGCCAGCGCGGCGGCGATATCTTTTTCCAGTGCAGCGATGCGGGTGAGGTGCTGCCGCTCCGTCTCGGCCAGTTGGTGGGTGAGCAGGTGGAGACTTTCGACTTCGTCCAGCAGGGTTTTTTCCCGGGCGGCCAGCGCGCCGGCCTCGGCCCGGGCCGTGTTCAGCGCCTCGTTGGTCACATGTTGCATGTGGCGCAGGTGGTCGAACTCGGCCTGCAGGCCGGCGCGGACCCGTTCAAGGTGGGCGGCGGTGCCGGTCTGGTGATCGGCGAGCGTTTGCGCCTCGGCCAGCAGTTTTTCCAGCTGGGCGATCTGCGGCGCAAGTTCGTCCCGGGTGTCCTCCAGCTCCATGATCCGCACCTGCGCCAGGATGAGCTGCTGGCGGAGGAGGTTCTGCGGATCGGCCGGCGCGGCAGGGTCGGGCTTCATCGTTCAGGCAACTCAACTCCCGCCGACGGGGGATGTGAAGCCAATAGTCCGCCCGCGCCCGGTCAGAAGTTGATCCGTTCCTGCTCGACGACGAGCGGGCGCTTCGTGACGTGCGTGTGGATGGCGCCGATGTATTCGCCGAGGATGCCGATGAAGAGCAGCTGGACCGAGCCGAGGAAAAACAGGCCGACGACGACCGGGGCGAGGCCGATGGTGAACTCGCGCCAGAGGATCAGTTTCAGCACGAGGTAGATCAGGCCGATGAGAAACGAGAGCGCGGACATGGCGAAGCCGAACATCGTGGCCAGGCGGAGCGGCACCTTGCTGTGGTTGGTGAAGCCCAGCATCGCGACGTCGTAGAGGCTGTAGAAATTGCTCTTGGAAAAACCGCGCTTGCGCCGCGGTTGCACGAAGCTGACGCGCGCGATCGGGTAACCCAGCTCGACGATGATGCCGCGAAAGTAGGGATAGGGGTCGTCGAGTTGCCGCATCTGCTCGACCACGGTCTGGTCGTAGAGGCCGAAGCCCGTGAAGTTTTTCAGCAGGTCCACGTTGCTGAAGCTGGCCACCAACGCGTAGTAGGCCTTGCGGGCCATGAAGAAGAGCGCGGATTCCTCGCTCTCGCTCTTGATCGCGGCGACCACCTTGAAGCCTTCCTCCCACTTCGGGATAAACTCGGTGATCAGCTCCGGCGGGTCCTGCAGGTCGGAGGCGAGGTAGATGACCGCGTCGCCGCGGGCCTGGAGGATGCCGTAGTAGGGCGAGCGGATGTAGCCGAAGTTGCGGGTGTTGAAGATGACCTTGATCCGCTTGTCCTCGGCGGCCATCCGGCGGAGCAGCGTGCGCGAGCCGTCGGTGGAACAGTTGTCCACGATGATGTATTCCCAGGCATACTGCGGGAACTTCGCGGCGGCGGCGAAGACGCGGGCCACGAGATCGGGGAGGTTGTCCTCCTCGTTGTAGCAGCCGCTGACGAGCGTGATGGTTTTCATGGGCGGGCGGAGAGCGGGTTCAGGCGAGGTGCTCCGACTTCGGGTGCAGCGTGCCGCCCATCTCCTCGCGGAGCACGGCTCGCGGCAGCAAGGGTGAAAGGTCCTCCAGCGGGGGTGACACGAGCGTGCCGTCGGCCTGTTTCGCGAGGGAGAGCTTGGGGTGGAAATATTGCTCGGGGTCCATGAACACCTCGACGATGCAGGGGCCGGTGGCGGCCTGCGCCTGCGGCAGCACCCGGTCGAAATCCTCCCAGGTGCGGATTTGCCAGGCGGGCAGGTCGAAGGCGGCGGCGAGCTTCGTGAAGTCGGGGCAGCTCACGCCCGACTTGCGGTCGGTGCCGGCGTAGCGCCCGTCCATGATAGCCTTCTGCGTGTGCTTGATCATGAGGTAGCCGTCGTTGTTGAAGATGAAAAGTTTGATGGGCAGCCGGTGGTGGACGACGGTCTGCAGCTCCTGCAGGTTCATCATCATGCCGCCGTCGCAGTTGAGGCACATGACCTCGCCGCGGTTGCGGGCGAACGAAGCGCCGATGGCCCCGGGCAGGCCGAAGCCCATTTCGCCGAGGCCTTGGGAGGTCAGCAGGCGTTGCGGCGGTTTGATCGCGAGCGCCTGATGGCCGCACAGCAGGGCCGTGCCCATGTCGGTCACGATGACCTGGTCGGGTTTCAGGTGCGGACCGAGCTTCGCCATGAACCGGTAGGTGTTCATGAAGCCGCGCTGGTCGGCGTGTTCCGGCCCGATCCACGGGAAGCGGGCGCGCGTGGCCTGACAGCGGGCAACCCAGGCGGCATGTGCGGAGGCGGGGGCGCGCGGCGCGGATGATTGCAGGGCGCGGATGAAATCACCGGCGTCGGCGTGAACGGGATGATTGAAACGCTGCGGGTATTTCCGCAGCTCGGTCGGATCAATGTCCACGACCGTGATCTGCTTGGCGGCGCGGGCCAGCTCGGCGACTTCGTAACCGATCTGCGGGATGGCGAGGCGAGTGCCGATGGCGAGCAGGTAGTCGCAGTTCTGGAGAATGAGATTGGCCGCGCGCTGCCCGTAGGTGCCGGCGCGGCCGACGACGAGCGGATGCTCCGAGGGCAGCAGGTCCACCGCCGACCAGGTCACGAGCGCGGGGATGCCGAGTTGCTCCACGAGGCGGAGGATTTCTTCGCGGGCGCCGGCCATCGTGATGCCCACGCCGAGCCAGAGCAGCGGGCGCTCGGCGGCGGTGAGATGGGCGAGAGCCTGCTTCACTTCCTTGGCGAGGGCGTCGCCGGAGAGCGGGACAGCAGCCGGTTCCGGTTTTGGCGGTTGGAAATGCGGCAGATCGTCCTCCTCGACGAGGGCGCCCTGGACGTTCATCGGGAAATCCAGCCAGCAGGGGCCGGGGCGTCCGGTGGTGGCGAAGTGCCACGCTTTCTCCAACTCGAACAGCACCTGACGCGGGTCCATGACGCGCGCGCCGTATTTGGTCATCTTGCTGACGGCCAACGGGCTGTCGTAACCCTGGATGCCATACAGGCGGAGCGCGTGATCGGGCGTGATGTAGCGCGCGTTTTCCTGTCCGGAAAGCACGATGCACGGGATGGAATCGGCCCACGCCGAGAGCACGCCGGTGATGGCGTTGCTCGAGCCGGCGCCGGCGGTCACGAGGGCGAAGGTGGGCGTGCCGGTGACTTTCCAGTAGGTTTGCACCGCCATCGTGCAGGCCTGCTCGTGGTGGTTGCAGACCAGCTCGATCCCGGGCGTGGTGTTGAAAAACGAATCGAACAGGTGCGAGTTGGCGGAGCCGATGATGCCGAAGCCATGGGTGATGCCCTTGCCGGCGAAAAAGCGGGCGACGATATCGCTGACTTTCGATTTCATGAAGATTGGATGAGCCGGTTCCACGCGATGGTGCGCTCAATGGCCACGGGGAGCGGCACGGTCACGGCGGCGCCGAGATCGTGCGCGGACTTGGCGATGACGGGCACGAGGCGGTTGCGGTCGTGGCCGGACTGGCCCACGCCGGTGCGGATCTCCGGGGCCGGCGTGAAGTGGCGGGTGATGAGACGCGCGAGCGAGATCAGGTCAATGGGCTCGGGACTGCCGACGTTGTAGGTTTCGCGCGCCCGGCCGTTCACGAGCGTGGAGAGGACCCAGAAGGCAAAATCGCTGCCATACAGGATGCTGCGCACCGTGGCGCCGTCGCCCATGATGCGGATGGGGCCGCCGTTCAGGCTGTCGCGGATAAAGTCGGTGACGGCCCACGGCAGTTGCAGCGACTGGTAGGGACCGACGAAGGCAAAAGGACGCAGCGTGACGACCGGCAGCTTGCTCTCGCTGATCGCGCACTGGGCGATGACCTCGGCGTAGCGCTTGGACTCGGCGTAAACCGACGTGACCTCGTCGCAACGCAACGGTCCGGCGAAATTTTCCGCGATGGCGGGCGTTTCCCACGGCTGCCGGCCGTAAACGAGGCCGGAGCTGAGCAGCACGAATTTCTGCAGGTCCTCGAGCAAATTGGCGGCGCGCAGGATGCGCAGCGTGCCCAGGCCGTTCGTTTCGGCGACCGCGCCGGGCTGGGAGGCGAAGAGGCGGCGGTCGGTGAGGGCGGCGGCGTGGATGATGTAGCGCGTGTCGCGCGGCAGCTCGGCGAGGTAGCGGATGTCGCCTTCTTGGAAATGGATCCAATCGAGTTTGCCCAGGTGTGGCCAGCGCCGGGCAAAATCGCGGGCGTTGCGGCTGAAGACGGTGAGCTTGAGTCCGAAGCCGTGCTGCGCGTTGAGCACGGCGGCCAGTTCCAGCAGCCACGCGCCGAGGAAACCCGTGCCGCCGCTGATGAACAGGTGCTGACCGCGCAGCGCATCGAGCCGGGCGGTGCGGCCCGAGAGCACGGCTTCGGCATCGGCGCGAACGAGATCGAGGGCGGCTTTCATGGGGCGGGTGATCCGGGGTTGGCGCCGGCCTGACGGCGGGCGAGTTCGTTGGCGACTTCGAGGATGATGTCTTCCTGGCCGCCCACGACCTTGCGGCGGCCCAGTTCGAAGAAGACATCGCGCGGGTCCACGCCGAGCTGGGTCGCGGCGCGCTGGACGGGTTTGGCGAAACCGGAGAACACGCCCGCCAGTCCGCTGACGATCGTGATGTCGCTGGCGCCGGGCAGGGAGCCCGCGAAAAGTTTTTCCGCCACCCCGGCGACATCGAGGGCCCGGTAGAAATCGAGCGAGGTTGGGTAGCCGCGCTGGCGCAGGACGGCGGCGAGGAGTTCGAGCGGCGCGTTGCCCGCGCCGGCGCCGAAACCCTTGGCCGTGCCGTCGATGATGCGGGCGCCGGCCTCCAATGCGGCCAGCGAGTTGGCGATGCTCAGGCCGAGGTTGTCGTGGGCGTGGAAGCCGACCGGCACGTCGAGGCGGCTGGCGAGCAGACCGATCTTCTCGGTGACATCCGCGGGAAAATACGCGCCGGCCGAATCCATGAGCACGATGCCCTGGGCACCGTAGGACTGCATTTTCTTGGCCTCCTCGAGGAGCACGTCCTTCGAGGCCATGTGACTCATCATGAGCACGCCCCAGGCCTCGCGACCGACGGAACGCACGTGGCCGATGTGGCGTTGGGTGATGTCGGCCTCGGTGCAGTGGCAGCCGACGCGGAAGAGGTCCACACCCGCATCGAGCGCACCGGCGATGTCGCGCTGGATGGTGGCGAAGCCCGGAATGACGTGGACGCTGAGCTTGGTGCGGCGGAGGCAGGCCTTGGCCGCGCGGAGCATCTCGCCCTCGGGCACGAGGCTTTCGCCGACCTGAAGGGAGGAGGCGCCGAGCCCGTTGCCGTGGCCGACTTCGAGAAAAGAGAACCCGGCCGCCTCGGACGCGGCGGCGTAGGTGCGGACCTGCTCCAGCGTGATCTGGTGGCTGCAGGCGTGCGAGCCATCGCGCAGGGTGGCGTCGCAGACCGTGATGCTGGGTTTGTCCGGCATGGCTAAGTTTGGCGACGATGGGCGCGCGCCTCGGCGAAGGCAATCGCGGCGCAATTGATAATGTCGAGGTTGCCCGCGTAGCGCGGCAGGTAGTCGCCGAGCCCGTCCACGCGGACCATGGTGACGAGCCGGCCGCCTTCGAGCAGGGGCGGCAGAATCAGTTGGTAGCCGGGCACGTATTTTTTGATGACGGCGACCATGGCCTCGACCCGTTCGCGCGTGCGGGCGAGGTCGGGCTGGCGGATTTTCGCCATGACGGTCGTCTGCATATGAATGCAGGGCTGCGCGGGATTCAGGTTGAGGATCGCCTTGGTGTGCGGGCAGGCCGCGAAGGTGCGCAGGCCGGTCTCGGTGGTGAGCAGGTATTCGTCGAGGTTGATGCGCGTGGCCGGGCCGGCGCTGCGCGAGGCGATGCTGGAGACGGTCTCGATGTATTCGACGCCGGGGTTGGCTTGGGCGATGGCCCAGGCGAGGGGCACGGAGGCCTGGCCGCCGCAGGTGACCATGTTGACGTTGGGCTGGTCGAGGCAGTCCGCGAGATTGACTGCGGGCACGCACATGCGGCCGACCTGGGCCGGGGTGAGATCCACGACCGTCACGCCCAGCTCGGCGAGCACCGGCGCGTGCTTGAGGTGGCTTTCCGCGCTGGTGGCGTCGAAGACCAGTTCGACCTGGCCGCGCAATTCGCGAATGCTGTCGATGCCCTTGGCCGAGACGGGGACGTTGAGCAGGCTGGCCTTGGTCATGCCCGGCGAGGAGAGGTTGCGGCCGGCGAACAGGCGGCAGTCGAGCACGGGTGAGCGCAGCACCTTCACCAGCAGGTCGGTGCCGATGTTGCCGGTGCCGAGGATCGCTACAGGGAGCTTGCGCGGCTGGCTCATGACAACCGGAAAGAGGCAAGCGTGCGGGCAAAGCCGTCCTTGGGCGACCAAACCGGCTGCCAGCCGAGCGCACGGAGGCGGGTGACGTCGGGGACGTTCACCGGGATGGGACTCGGCAGGTAGCCCGAGGCCGGCTGGCCTTCATGGCTGACTTTGAGCGGGCCACCGGCGCCCAGACCGGCCAGCAGATCGGCGAGCGCGCGAATGCTCAGCGCGCCCGCGGGATTGCCGACGTTGTAGGCGGTGCCGGTGCTGCCTTTCAGGAGGACGGTGAAGAGCCCCGCGACGGCATCGGCGAGGTAGCAGAAAGCGCGCACGGCCTGGCCATCGCTGTGGAGCACGAGGTCGCGATGGGAGAGAACGCCAAGCAAGAAATCTGAATGCACGCGGCCGTCGTCGAGGGACATGCCCGGGCCGTAGGTGTGAAAGGGACGTCCGATCACGAAGGGCGTGCCGAATTGCTTGGCGTGGCTCACGCCGAGGGTCTCGGCGGCGCGTTTGCCTTCGGCGTAGCAGGACCGCGATTCGGTGATCTCGATCCAGCCGTAGTCGGACTCCTTGGTGGGAATGTGTTCAGCCGCCACGCGGCCATAGACTTCGCCGCTGCTGACGAAGAGAAAGCCTTCGCTCTGCCAGGTCCGGGCCTGTTCGAGCAGGTGGTGTGTGCCGAGCACGTTGGCGTTGAAGGTGCCCACCGGATCGGGGCCGTAATGCTTGGGGCTGGCCTGGCTCGCGGCGTGGATAATGAAGTGCGCAGGTTCCGGCCAGGTTAGCGGACAAGCGACATCGCCTTCGATCAGGCGCAGGTCGGAGCGAGCTGCATGGTGGGCGAAACGCGTGCGTGCTTTCGCCAAGTTGCGCACCAGGCCGAGCACCCGGCAATTCAGCGCCCGTGTGTCGTTCAGGTGCAGCAGCGTCTCGACGAGGTAGGCGGGCAGGAAACCGGCCGCGCCGGTGATGAGCACGGCTTTGCCGGCGAAACGCTCCCATGGCAGCGGCGTCGCCGCGATGGCGGCGATATCCTCGGCGATGATGGGGTGAAGCGACACCATGGGTTGTTCACGCCAGTGCGGCCGCGACGGACGCGTGGCGCTCGCGGTGCAGGAAGATGAAGTTCGTTTCCTTCGTATCGTCGGTGACGGTCGGGCAGGGCGTCAGCCGGTCGTGGCGCACGACATGGCAGCCGTAGCCGAGTCCGGCGAGGTGGGCGATGATGTCGTTGGGGTGATACTGGTATTTGGCGCACCACTTGCGGAGCATCTCGGTGAAGATCGCGGGCCGGTCGCGGCGCAGCAGCCCGGTGCCGCCCTTGAACACAAACAGTTCGGCGCCCTCGACGTCGCACTTGATGAAGTCCGCGCCGAGCCGGTGCTGCGCGCAGAAAACATCGAGCGTCGTCACCGGGCAGCGGACTTCCTGCACGTCGGCGGCGTCCACGTTGCGGGTCATCGAGGACGAGCCGGACTGGCTGGGGTAGGTGTAGAAGACGAGTTCGCCCGGCTGGTCGGACAGCCCGAGATTGTGCGGCACGATTTTGCCGACGCCGTTGAGGGCGAAGTTACGCCGCAGGTGGCCGTAGGTGGCGGGGATGGGTTCGAAGGCCGCGCCGGCGAGACCCGGGAACCAGTGCGAAAGGGCGAGGCTGTAGAAGCCGGCGTTGGCGCCGATGTCGAGGAAGCGCACCTGCGCGCCGTCGAGCAGGCCGACCAGCCGGCGCACGAGCTGGATGTCGGCGTGCTCGTAGTCGCCGAAGTTGAAGGCCTCGATCGGCGCGATGCGCGTGTCGGCCGCCGGGCAGACCATGGTGACGGGCGGTTCCTTGAACGTCGCCGTCACCTCGCCGGGCGTGATCCGGATCTCGGCGAGGTTGGTCGCGGCGAGATGCTGCGCGTGGTCGAACAAAACCTCGTGCCGCGCATACATCGCGCGGATGTAGCCCGCCTTGTCGAGGCGGCCGGCTTGGTGGGAGGATTTGAGGTCGGAGAAATTGCTCATCGGCAGGTGGCCCGGCGGGCCGGCTCAGCGCTTCGCCTTCACGAAGGCATGGATGATCTCGATTACGTAATCCAGCATGGCCCGGCTCAAGCCCGGATAAGTGCCGAGGAAAAGGGCGCGCTGCATGATCTCGTCGGCCCCGGCGAGGTCGCCCACGACGCGGAAGGCCTGCGGCCGGTCCTGCCTCAACTGCACGAAGACCGGTTGGCGCAGGAGGTTTCCGCCGAAGAACATCCGGTTGCCGATCTTCTGTTCGTCGAGATGGCGCGCCAGCGCGGTGTGGGAGAAGGGGGCGCCGGCTTTGACGCGCAGCATGAAGCCGAACCACGAACAGTCGGTGCGGCAGCCGGTCTGGTCCCAGGTGAACGCTTCGCTGGCCGAGGCCCGGCGGCCCGGCGGAATCCACGCGGTCGCGTGGGTCGGCAGCGAGAAGTCGAAGAATTCGCCGAGATCGTCGAGTCCGGCGCGGAGGTAGTCCCAGTTACGTTTGCGGGCCTCGATGAAGCCGGGGAGTTTCTTCAGTTGCTGACGGCCGATGGCGGCCTGCGGGTCGAGCGGCTTCAGGTTGTAGCCAAGGTGGCTGTAGATGTATTTGTGATCGTAGCCGGCGGGGAGTTCGCCGAGCTGCCAGCCAAAACGCTTGTGGCAGGTGTTGTCCTTGCCGGAGGCGCACCAGCAGTCGCGGCCCCAGTCGCGAAAACTCTCGGCGTAGGTCTTGAGCGGCGGACGATGGATGATGTTAACGGCGCCGCCTTCGCCCATGGTGAGGTGGTGCGGCGGATAGAACGACTGCGTGGAAAGGTCGCCCCAGGTGCCGGTGTAGCGCGTGATGTGCGTGGCGCTCGCGGACAGCCCCGGGGAGTTTTCCGTGAAGCCGAGTTCCTTCGCGCGCGCGGCCGGCAGCGAGTAGCTGCAGCCGAGCGCGTCGCAGTTGTCCTCGATGAGCCAGAGGTCGTGCGCGCGGCAGAAAGCGAGCACGGCGCCCAGATCAAAGGGGTTGCCCAGCGCGTGGGCGAGCATGACGGCCTTGGTCTTGCCGGGAACGAAAGCCGCTTCGAGCCGGTCGGCGCGCAGGTTGCCGGTGGCGGGATCGTTGTCCACGAAGACGGGCACGGCGCCGGATTGGACGATCGGCGCGACCGTCGTGGGAAAACCCGCCGCGACCGTGATGACCTCGTCGCCGGGCAGGATGCGGCGCGGGGCGGCGATCTTCGGCGACGTGAGCGCGGAAAAGGCGACGAGGTTGGCGGAGGAGCCGGAGTTGACCAGCAGCGAGTGCTTCACGCCGAGCAGCGCGGCGAGTTCGCGCTCGAAGGCCTCGCCCTCGGGCCCGAGCGTCAGCCAGAAATCCAGCGTGCTGGACACGGCGGCCTCGACCTCGTCGGCCGTGAAGACGCGGCCGGCGTAGGGCACGGTCGTCTGGCCGGCGACAAAGGCGGGTTGATCTGCGTCGGCCGGCAGATTGGCGCGATGGGTGAGCGCGGAATATTCGCGCGTGAGACGCAGAATCTCGGCTTTCAGTTCGGCGGGCGTGCGGGGCATGGAATAGTTCAGTTGGACCAGGCCAGCCCCCGGGCGTGCGCGGCGGCGGTATAGGCGGTGATTTGGCCGGTGGTGAGCGCGTGAATGGCGGTCGGTTGCGCGGCCGCTTCGCGATACCACTCGATGGTGCGGGCGATGGTGTCTTCGAAGCGCCAGACCGGCTGCCAGCGGAGGAGCTGGCGGGCTTTGTCGGTGTTGAGGCTCAGCAAACCGGCTTCGTGCACGGCGGAAGGGTCGCTCTTGTCCTCCCAGCGGCCGGGCCAGGTTTTGAGAACCTCCTGCACGAGGTCGGCCACCGTGCGGTGGGCGGCGGGGTCGGGCCCGAAGTTGAAGGCCGAGGCGAGCGGGGAGGCGGGAACGGCGGCGGCCAGTTGCGCGCCGAGGGTGAGGTAGCCGCTGAGCGGTTCCAGCACATGCTGCCACGGACGGGTGGAAACCTTGTTGCGCACGGGAATCGCTTCGCCGCGCTGCAACGCGCGGATGCAGTCGGGGACGATGCGGTCCTCGGCCCAGTCGCCGCCGCCGAGCACGTTGCCGGAACGCGCGGAGGCAAGGCGGATGACCGAATTGGGCGCGGAAAAATAGGAGCGCCGATAGGCGCTGATCACGAGTTCGGCGGCGCCCTTCGACGAACTGTAGGGGTCGTGTCCGCCCAGCGGATCATCCTCGCGATAGCCGTGGAGGCGCTCGCGGTTCTCGTAACATTTGTCGGTCGTGATCGCCACGACGGTGCAGGGCCGGCCGGCGAGACGCAGGGCTTCGAGCACGTTCACCGTGCCCATGACGTTCGTCGAGTAGGTTTCGATCGGCTCGCGGTAGGAGAGGCGCACGAGCGGCTGCGCGGCGAGGTGGAACACGAAGTCGGGGCGCACGGACTCGACCGTCTGGCGGAGCTTGGGCAGGTCGCGGATGTCGCCCTCGATGTGCCGGAGGCGCGAGGCGAGGCCGAGCTGCTCAAAGAGGGCAGGATGGGTCGGGGGCGGCAGCGAGTAACCGGTGACGTCGGCGCCGAGGGCGAGCAGCCACTCGGCCAGCCACGCGCCCTTGAAGCCGGTGTGGCCGGTGAGCAGGACGCGCTTGCCGCGATAGGCGTGGGCGAGGGCGTTCACCATACCTTCCACGGCGCCCGGCCTTCCGACCAGAGTTTGTTCAGGTATTGGGCTTCCTGGTAGGTGTCCATCGGTTGCCAGAAGCCCTCGTGCTTGTAGGCGTTGAGCTGACCGTCGCGGACGAGGTCGTCCATCGGCTTGCGCTCGAGGAGCATGTTGGGGTCGTCGCCGAGGTAGTCGAACAGGCGGTGATCGCAGACCATGTAGCCGCCGTTGACATAGGCGTCCTCGAACTGGGGTTTTTCGTTGAAGGTGTGGATCTGGCCCGAGTCCTCGATGCGGAGGCTGCCGAAGCGGCCGGCGGGATGGACGGCGGAGAGCGTGCAGACCTTGCCGGCGGCCTGGTGCGAGCGGATCGAGGCGTTGATGTCGATGGTCGCGAGGCCGTCGCCGTAGGTGAGCAGGAAGGGTTCGCCGGCGGGGATGTATTGCTGGATGAGCTTCACCCGGTAGGCGGTCATGGATTCCTGGCCGGTGTTGGCGAGGGTGACGCGCCAGTCGTCTTCGTTATGGCTGCTATGGAATTGAACGGCCGGGTTGGCGCCGAGGCTGAGGGTGGCGTCGCAGGTGTTCCAGAGGTAGTTGCGGAAATAGTCGCGGATCATCTCGCCCTTGTAGCCGAGGCAGAGGATGAATTCCTTATGCCCGTAGTGGGCATAGGTTTTCATGATGTGCCAGAGGATCGGGCGCTCGCCGACGGGCACCATCGGTTTGGGGCGATATTCGGTCTCTTCGCGCAACCGGGCGCCTTTGCCACCGCAGAGAATGACGACTTTCATCGCGCCAAGAAATGCGGTTCGCGACCGGGGTTGGCAACGAAAGAGTCGGCTGAGAGTTACCCAAAAAATATGCGGGTCTTCCGGCAGGGGCCGATCTCCGGGCGGACCGGCAACATTCACGAACGCCCCGGCCTGCCCGGAGGTCAGGCCCTGCCTTGAACGTCACCTCTTTGGGTAATCCTCAATCACGTCTGTAGCCACGCGGTGTGGCCAGAGGGGAAAACGCCTCAGGGTGCGCGGAGGCCGAGCTTCCAGAGGAATTCGATGAAGGCGCTGCGACGAAGATAGCGGAGCAGGGTGGGGTTGGTCTCCAGCTCCGCGGGAGGGAAGGGTCGGCCGAAGGTGCGCTCGCGCAGGCGCGTGATCTCGGCCTGACCCACCGAATGCATCTGGGCGCTGGTCTTCTGGGTCGAGTGGATGCGGAAGCAGGCGAGGAAACAGGGCACGCGGACGATCTTCGCGCCCGCGGTCTGAAACCGCAGCAGCAGGTCCCAATCCATGGCGAATTTGAACGTTGGGTCGATGCCGCCGACCTTGTCCCAGATGCGCCGCCGCCAGAACAGCGTTTCCTGTGGGACGAAGTCGTTCAGCCGCAGCACCTCGGGGTCATGCTTGGGCAGGAACCAGCGGCCGATTTCCTGCGAGTTTTCATCCACAAGGATGCGGTGGCCGTAGATCACATCCACCTCCGGATGCCGGGCGAAGTAGTCCGCCACGAAGCCCAGTGCGCCCGGCAGGTAGAAATCGTCGGAGTTGATCCATGCCATGACATCATCCGGTCCGCCGGAGGTTTTGGCGAAACCCCGGGCGATGGCGTCGGCCTGGCCGGCATCGCGCTCGCTGGCCCAGGCCAGCAGGCGCGGCCTGACGGGAGAAGGGAGGAGGGAGGAGGAAGCAGGAATGAAACTATCGGAGTGGGTGTCTTGCGCATCCTTTTCCCCGGCTCCCTGCTTGAGGTTCCCGGCCTCCGGCCTCTGGCCTCCGCTCTCCGTTCTCCTTTCTCCATTCTCCGCCAAGCGCTCGATGAGTTCCGCGCTGCCGTCGGTGGAGCCGCCGTCCTGCACGACATAGTCGCAGGCCGCCGCACCGGACTGGTCCAGCACGCTGCGCATCGTCTCGGGCAGGAAACGCACCTGGTTGAACGAAGGGGTGACGATGGCTAGCTTCGGCTGGGATTGCCTCGCGGTTGTCGGGGTTAACCTTTCCGGCGAAATCGGGCGGGGGGCGTGGACCGGGTGTGCCGGCATCTGGAAGAACATCAACTCCGCCCAAGCGCCGCCGCGCAGCCAAAGGGGCAGCCAAGGCTGGGAAATCTCGGTGGTCTGGCGGAAAAACGAACACCAGCGGCCGTCACCCAGCCCGGCCTCCAACTGGATTTCGAACCGGCCGGCCGGCAACACGCCTCTGATTTCAAAGCCGGTGTTGCCATCGGGCGCCTCGGGCAGCGCGGCCCTCACATCCGGGCGGGGCAGCCCCGTGACGCCGTGCAGCACGCAATCGCCGGCGCGGAGGCGGATGTGGCGGAGGGGAACGCCGCCGTCGGCGAAGCCCCAGCCGCGCGCGATCAGGCAGCGGGGCAAGCGGCTCCAGTCCGCCGGCTGTTCGAGATTGAAGTGCAGCTTGGCCGGCAAGGCGGCATTGGTCGCCGGCGTCCGGCTGAGTTCGTAATCCCCGCCTTCGAGGGAGAACTGCGGGTGGTAAAATTCGCGGCGGTCCGTCGCACTCGCGGCGCTGATTTCAAGCGGTTCGCGCCAGGAGGCATCCAGTCTGGCCTGCACGGTGGCGCAAACCCGGTGATGGAGACCACGGGTTCGCAGTTCGCCCAGAAACGAGTGCCACGACTTCGCGCCGTCGGTGCGGAGGGAGGCCAGCAGCGAGCGCTTGATTGCGCCGCACCGGGGCGAAATGGCATCCACCTCGCGATTGCAGCGCAAAGAGCCGTGGTAACCGTCGCTGTCCGCGTGAAAACCGCGCATCAGGGACCGGTCGCCCACGGCGCCGGATGCAAAAACCAATCCTTCCCGGGCGATCAGGATGGGTGCAACGCAGCCCGAGTCGGGCAAGGCGGCGAGCGCGACCCAGTCGGCCAAATCGGCCGGAGCGCTCCACTGCACCTCGGGCGTGTGCCAGACAATGATCTCGGCCTGGCTCTGGCCGGCCAGAGCCAGGAGGCGCTCAAGCACGGCATCGTTGGCGGCCAAGCGGACAATTTCGTGCGTTGGCGTTTGGGTGGCGCGCAGGCGCACGCGGTGACCACCGGCAGGCTCGGCGTGGCGCGTGTCACCGAGACGCCGCAGGTGGGCCTGGACGGCGCGTGCCTGCTTCTCGTCCATGTTGCCTTTGACATTGCCGGCGAGTGCGCTGGAGCCGGCGGCCTGTCGCCAGTGGTATAGCATCCGGGGAACATGGCCGATCCGGCGCGTGTGCTCGGTCAGGCGCAGCGCGAACTCAAAGTCCTGCACCCCGTCAAACGCCGGATCAAAGCCGCCGATCTTGCGGGCCACGGTCGTGCGCACCCCCAGGGCGTGGCCGACATACATGACGCCGCGCAGGAATTCCGGCGAAAAATCCGGTTTCAACATCGGCAGGAGGCGTTGGCCCCCGGCCGTGACTTTGTCTTCGTCGGAGTAGAGGGCGTCCCACTCGGGCTCCCGGTTGAGTCGGTCGGCAAACTCGGCGAGCGCGTGCGGCCGCAGCAGGTCGTCGTGGTCGAGCAGCACGATGAAGCCGCCCTGGGCCATCGCGAGGGCGTCGTTGGTGGCGCGGCTGATGCCGCCGTTTGCGGTGCGGACTTGCATCCGGATGCGCGGGTCGCGGGCGGCCGCTGCTTCCAGGATGCGGGTGGTTTCGGCGGAGCCCGAGGCGTCATCGACGACGCAGAGCTCCCAGTTTCCGTAGTGCTGTTGGGACACGGAAGCGAGGCAGGCTTGCAGATCCGCCGGCGCCGGACGGTAAACGGGCAGCAACACGGAGAAGAGCGGTCCCTGGATCGGTTTTGCCGAAGGCACCGGCGGATCAGGGTCGTGCTGTGCGGCCCATGCCGGGTAGTTGCGCCAGTCGAGGGCGCCCCGCGGCAGGTCGGCCGCACTCAGGGAATGAAAGGGAATCAGGGTGCCTTGCTCGACCACCGCACAGAGCTGGACCGGCTGCGTAAAACTCGAACGGTCCAGTTCGAGCCGGAAGCCGGTATGGAGCGCGCGCGCATCATCCTGATGGTGGCGTTGCACGTCGGGGCGGGCCATCACCCCGACGCAGGCCCCAAGGCCGGCGTCGCGATGGATGGCGGCGACACCGTGCGTCCCGGCGTAGGAGGGCGGAAAACACCAGCCGGAGAGAATCAACCGGCCGGCGGTTTCGGTGGACCAGCGCATCTCTTCCACCCGGCTTTTCACGGTCGTCGCGGAGACGGACCAGCCGGACAGATCAAGATGCAGGACCCATTCGGCCAGCGAGCGGATGACGCCAAGCCGGGCAGGCAACACCCGTTCCAGGTAGGCGGGGTTGTTGTGGGTGGCTTCCAACTGCAACTGCCTGAGCCAGAAATACAGATGCCAGACGAGGCCCGGCGAAGCGGGTGCCGCCCCGGGTTGGTCCAAGTCGGGCCGCTCGCGCAGGAGACTGGAAAGCACACGGAAACGGACGGCGTCTTCCGCAAAAAAATGGGTGCGACGGGCAAATTCCGCATCAATCAGGCGGACGGAGCCGTCGTTTCCGAGCAACAGGTTGGCGGGCAGGAAATCACCGTTGCTCCAGCGCGTGGCGGCCGGAGTGGTGGCGAGGGCGGAATAGAGTGCCGGCAGCAGCGCGTTGGTCAGCAGGGCCCGTTCCTCGGGCCGCCAGTTGGGCAGGGCGGTCAGCTCCTCGGTCCACTCCCGCCATTCCTGCCGGCGGGCCGCTTCGCTTGAGGATTGTTCGGTCGCGGCGAGCGAGCGCGCGACGGTGGTGAGCGCGGCCAGAATGGTTCCGTTGGCGTGGGTGCGGACGGCTGCATCCAGCGTCGCCCCGGCAAAAAAATCTTCCGCCAGCACCTCGCATCCGGGCAACTGGGCGTGAAAGCGCTGCCGGGGGACGATGTCGGCACAGGCTGCGGCCAAGGCGGCATGCCGGGCGGGGAGACCGCCCAGGGTGCCGGCGAGCGTGAGTTTGACGGTCGAGCCGTCGGGCAGGGCGGCCAGCCAGTGGCTGCGCGCTTCTTCGGGCCGGCGGTCGGTGTTGCCGGAGATGAGGGCCCGCGGGGCCGGTGCCGCGGCGAGCAGGCCGCGGGCCGCGAGTTCCTGGAGGGCTGGTGCCGGCGGCGGGAGAGACATGGCTCGGGGCGCTCAGCCGGCGCGGACGAAGAAGCTCGGGGCAAACCGATGGGCGGCGCCGGCGGCGGCGAGCGTGCGATAGCGATGCTGCAAGCTCTGCTGAAACGTTTCGGGCAGGGGAGAACCGTCGTAGCCGTTGTGTTCCGCGGGAACTTCGTTGGCGGCGAGCCAGGCGTTCAAATTCTCGCCATGGTCGCCGAAAGCGATGATCTGCTCGGGCAGTTTGTAGTCGGGAAAGGCGCCGAAAAACTCGATCCGGGTGAAGCCCGCCTCGCGCAGCAGGCCCTGCAGTTCCGGCCAGGAATAGGTGAAGGCTTGCAGCGGGCCTTGGCCGGTCTGCGCCCAGTGTTTTCGGGCGAGCGGAGCAGGCAGGCTGGCGATGTGCGGCACGCCGAGGTGGTCATCGGGGCAGCCGAGCAGGTATTTGAGGCCGAGCCGGTTTTCGATGCCGAGGATCAACGATCCGCCCGGGACCAGTTCGGCGCGCACTTTGCGGAGGAAGTCGCGCTGGCGTTGTTGCGGATCGGCATGGTTTTGGAAGGCGCCCACCCACTCCAGCACGCCGATGACGCAGATGGTCGCAAAACGCGTTTCGAACCGGACGTCGAAATAATCGGCGCCGATGCAGGCGATCCGCCCGGCCACGCCGTCCTGCCGGGCGGCGGCCCGGATGAAGGCGAGGCGCTCGGCCACGGGCTCGAGCGCGACGACGGGATGGCGTGCGGCCAAAGGGCGGCAGGTCTGGCCCCAACCGGCGCCGATGTCGAGGGTCAGGCCGGGATCGGGCGGCAGCACGCGGTCGAAGAAGGCGGTGCGGGCCGGTTCGCCGATGATGCGGTGCAGCCACGGCTTGGCGGCGGCATAGCGGGTGTGCACGGCTTCGCGCCAGGGCCGGCCGGCCTCGATCTCATCGACCAAGGCCACCAAGTCGGAGGTGGAGGTGTCGCGAAACCCCTGTTCACGGGGGAGGCTGAAGGCTTCGCCGGGAGCCAGCGTGACGGCGTGCCCCTGATGCGTGAAACGGATCATAGCGGCCGGTCCGCCCCGGCCGGGGCGCCCACGTGGATCGAGGTGGGGCACCAGGCGAGGCCGAAGGACTTGTCGCGTGGCAGCACGTCGAAGCGGAGGACGTCGTAGCGACGGTGGATGACTTCCACCTCGCCGTTCACGAGCCGCACCCAGCCGAGGGAAATGAAATACACCCCGGGCAGGACGTTCAGTTGCAGGTCGAAGACGATCTCGGCCTGTCCGCCGGCCGGAAGCGGCGGCGGGGTCAGGTTTTGAAACCAGGTGTTGGTGCCGTAGATTTCCTGGCCGCGCACGTCCTTGAGCGTGAGGGCGTAGATGGGGTCGGGGATGGGTTGCGCCGCAGCGCAGCGGAGCCGCACGAGTATCCGGTCGCCGGTGAGGAAGCTGAGGCGGGGCCGTCGGTCGCGGTCGAGCAGCTCGACCGTGGCAATGCAGCCGGCTTCGCCGCCATAGGCGTATTCCTTGTCGGAAATCTGCTGGTGGGCGCGTTCCTCGGTGAGGAAATTTTCCGTAATCGACGGGGCGATTCCGGCCGGGAGGAGGGAGGAGGGAGCAGGAGCGGTGGACGGTGGGAGGGGAGAAGGCGTGATGGGGTCGTCCTTGTACCTTTCTCCTTGTTCCTTTCTCCCCTCCTTGAGCGCGGCGAGGTCGTCGCGGATGGCTTCCACGCCGTGCGGGCTGGTGATGAGCTTGGTGTAGATGTTGGTGACGTCGTTGGGCGAGCCCTTGAGCAAAACCTCGCCGCGCTCGAGCAGGATGGCGGTGCGGCACATGCGCTTCACGGCATTGGTGTCGTGGGAGACGAAGATGATGGTGCGCCCTTCCTTGAGCATCTGCTCAAGCGTGGCGTGGCACTTGAACTGGAAGCGCGCGTCGCCGACGGCGAGCGCCTCGTCGATGATGAGGATGTCGGCGTCCACGTGCACGCAGACGGCAAAGGCCAGGCGCAGGGCCATGCCGCTGGAGTAGGTGCGGACGGGCTGTTCGATGAACTCCTCGATGCCGGAGTAGGCGACGATGGCGTCGAACTTGGCGGCGATCTCGGCCTTGGTCAGGCCGAGGATGGCGGCGTTGAGCTGGATGTTCTCGCGGCCGGTGAAGTCGGGGTTGAAACCGCTGCCGAGCTCGAGCAGCGCGGCCACGCGGCCGCGGACCTGGACGGAACCGGAGGTGGGCTGCAGCGTCCCGGCGATCATCTGCAGCAACGTGCTTTTGCCCGCGCCGTTGCGGCCGATGATGCCGAGGCATTCGCCCGGGGCGACCTCCAGGTCGAGCTGTTGCACGGCGGTGAACTTGCGCGTGCCTTTGCCCGTCTTGCCGCCGCCGAGGATGCGGCGCAGCGCGGCGGACAGCCGGGCCGAGGGGTCATCCCAGATGGTGTAGGTCTTGGTGACGCCGCGCAGGGAGATGACGGTCTCGGTGACGGCAGTGTCCGCGGGGGAAGGCATGTGAACCGGTAGGAGAAGGGAGCAGGGAGAAGGGGGCAAGGACGGAGACGGGGCGCGCGAAGCACTGGCCCGGAGAGCGAGGGTCGAACAACTTTTTTGGGAAAACTCTTTCGACCCCTCGCAACCGTTGCGTGCTATGGCTCCGCAAACTTCAACTTAAACCGGCGCTCCCGGCGCTCCCGGCGCTCGCGGCGCCTCCGGCGTTTCGCGCCGAGCGCTGCGTTGATCTGGGCCAAAGTCTCGGGCTTGAGGGAGAGGATCGGGTCGGTGGCGTCGGGCGTGGTCTCGATGATGAGCCGGTCGTCCTTCACTTCGATCCGCGCTATTTCCCGGACCGGGGAAAAGCTGTCGAGCGGAAGCACGAGGCGCGTGCGTTGGCCCACGTCCACCAGGCGGATTCCCCGCACGACCATCCGGGTCGCGCCGTTGAGCGGATCGAAGCGGAGACCCTGGATGGGTTGGTCGGGGAGGACAAAGCGGAGGGTTTGTTGGTGCGGATGGGGCTCGGGCTGGGCGCGGGTGCTGTCGGCTTCACTCAATCCGGCGCCCAGGTCCCAGAAGATTTGCGCCTGCAGGGCCGGGTTCTGAGTGGTGAGATCCATTTCCAGCTTGAGACCGGGCGGCAGCGGCGGCGCGACGTAGCGGGCGAAATGCAGCGAGTTGCGGATGAGACCGCGGTTGCCGACCGGGGCGAACATCAGGGCCAGTGCGGCCATGAAGCCCGCGTGGATGAAGAACTCGCGCCAGCCGCGCGGCCGCCAGGTGGCGGTCAGGACGGCCATGAGCAAAATGAAGAGCATGCCGGCGAGGTAGCCCGTGGAGAGCAGGCCGCGCAGCAGGTTGCGGTGGTTCAGGCCCACGGGCACGATGGGGGAGAAGAGTTCGATCCGGGTGGAGGGAGCCGCCCCGTCGGGCGTGGCGACGAGCTTCCAGCCCTCGTCGAGGGGCGTGATGGCCGCGATATCCTGCTGCCCGCGGAAAAGATCGGCGGTGAAGCGGCGGAGCTCTTCGCCCCGGCGGTTGATGATCCGCATCTGCCGGATGGTCAGTTCGCCGCCCTTGGGCGGAAGGACCCGGAGCTCGACCATGGGCAGGTCGGGCAGGGGAAACGTGTAGGTATAGGTCCGCGCGGTGGGCGAGATGGGGAACCGGATGTTGTCGATCGGACGGTTGCCGAAGCGCCCGGCATCGTAGCGAATCTCCACGTCGCCGTTGACGTTCGATGCGCAAGAAATTTCGAGATAGTTGATGTCAGTGCCGGGCTCGTTCAGCGGATACCACTCCAGCGGCACTTCCTGGGGGAGGAGAAAGCCCATGACGGCCAAGCCCGCCGCCAAAGCCAAGCGCGCCCACGACGGCCCCAGCCAACTGGGTTCGGGTGGGGCGGCGGTAGGCGCAGTCATGGTGGAGGGTGGCGAGGACGGAGGGCGTCGGGCGGTGGGCAGTGGGCAGTGGGATTAGGACCGGTCGCCCGAGTTCAGGATCTGGCCATACCGACAGACGCCAAGCAATGCTAGGATAACCGTTTCCATCTGCTGTCACGCGAGACCGTTCGACCGTTACCCGTCCGACCGCTTGCCGGTGCATGGGCCACCGTCCGACGGTCCACCGGCTGCCGGCGCTGGCAAACGCGGAAACATCCCGCCGGGCGGGGCCGGCGTTCAACCCTTATGCCCACGCATGGAGGCCAGGCACGGAGCGGGCGGTTTCAATCGCGCCGCGGTGCGGTGACACCGAGCAGGCTCAGCCCGAAACCCGCGGCGAGCCCCACGGCGAGCCCGACAATCCCGGCCTTGGCCAAGCCGGGGTAAAACCGGCCGGTGGTCGCCTGCATGCTGATGCGGATGGCATCGGCGAATTGCTGCCGCTCATAATCTTCATGGGTGGTCCGGATATTCGCAAAGAGCGCAGCGTAGGCGGTGCTCAGCTCGGCCAGCGAGCGTTCCAATTGGGCGATCATTTCCGTTTGTTCCTCGCGATTGCCTTCGATGAAGGCCTGCATGTTGCGGCGGCGCTCGAGCAAAACGGCCTTCTCGGACTGGATCTGCCGGGTCTGCAGGCCGATTTCCAGGGCGCGGCGCACGAGGAAGTTGTAGGCATCGTTGGCGAGCAGGGAGTCGATCAGGCCCTGGTCAATCAAGGGCGTGTCGGGACGTTGTTGAACGGATTGGGACTTGATGCCGAGCACATGGCCTTGGGTGCGTTCCTGCGCTTGGCGAAGCAAACCCAGCACCAGGTTTTCTTCTTCGACCGCGCGCCGCTCCTGATCCTCCAAGGATTGAAGGTAGTAATCCATTTTGATCATGGCCGTCCGCCGGTCCTTGGAGAGGCCGTATTGCCGGATCAAGCCCAAGGTTTCGTTGAGGCGGATTTGGCTGAAAAGCTGGCTCTGTTTGTGCAGGTCGCCGAAGGAGAGATTGGTGCGCGGGGAGCGAAACGACCGCGCCGTTTCATTCATGCCGCTGAGGAAAGCAGCGATATTGTGGCTCTCCCGGCTGAGGATCAGCTCGTAGTCGAAATAGTCGGCTCCCTCCAGGGCTTTGAAGGCGTTGCCGAAATTCAAGGGGATGCTCACGTAGGTCTGCTGGAAGCGCTCCCGATAGACGCTCACGACTTCATTCAGCAGTTGCTCGCGCTGGCGCGGGCCGAGCGGAAACTTGCGGGGCAGCGACAGGCTGACGGTGTATTCATCCGGCCGGTAGGGTGCGACGGTCTGGCCGGCGGCGCGCTGCCGGTCGCGCTCCTTGACGATGTTCGGGGGAATGATGCCCTCGATGGAGAGGGCGGCCCGGACCTGGCTCTGAAACCCCTCCGAGTCATCCAGCCCCTGCCGTTTGAGCGCCTCGCTGATGATCTCGGGCGCGCGCAGGTCGTCGGCTTGGAATTTGGAACGGTCGGGATATTCGCCGCGTTCGTAACCGCTGAAGCTGAAAACCACCCGGGTGGCCGTGCTGACGGAGAGGAAGGGCCCGGCGGCGAAGTAGGCGGTGGCACCCACGGCCAGCCCCAGCAGTCCCAGCCCCACGGTCTTGGGCAGCCCCCGCAGCACCCGCAGCCAGAGCTCGCGCAAATCGATGGTGTCATCATCGGCAAAGGGAGGCTGGCTGTGGACGGAATGTTGGGGGTCGGGCGTGGGCGTCATGGCGATGGGTAAAGGGATGCGAGGGCCGAGGGTCAAACAACCTGTCAGCGGAATGGCAACCGTGAAGATGAGGGAGCAGGGAGCGAGGAGCAGGGAGCGTGGGCAGGGAGCAAAGGGCGGAGATCAGAAACAAGGGACGGACCCATCTGGCTGGCGCGGCTCCAAACTCCCTGCCCGCGCTCCCCGGGGAGACCCAAGGTGCTGTGGCCCGAATGAAGCGGCATGCCGAAACTGTGCGGGGTGTGCAGAATGAATTTCAACTGGAGCGGATCAGACAACTGGAAACTGCTGTGCCCGCCATGGCTTTGGCGACGGCGGGGCACCGCCAGCCAGGCCGGATGCAGATTGACGTTGGCGAGAGCGCAAGCCACCGTGGAAACATGAAATCCACCGCGGGAGACTTTTTCCGGTTCGACCGTTCCCGCGTTGAATTTGGCTCGCTGGAGCAGGAGCCGGATGATGTGGAGTATTGGTTGCGGCAGCCACCGGCGGCCCGTCTGGCGGGCATTGAGTTTTTACGGAGGCAATTCTACTCTTATGGAGAGGCTCGACGCGAATTTCGCCGGCTTCTTGAGATCGCTCAATCGCCACGAGGTTGAGTATCTGGTCGTGGGCGCTACGCGGTCGGCTATCATGGTTTTGTCCGCGCCACCGGCGATCTGGACATTTTTGTGGGCATCTCCGAGGCCAACGCCGACAAGCTGGTCGGCCGGTCGCCCCATAGACCTGGCGGATGTGGACGCACTGACCCGGCGAGCGCGGCAGCAATGAGGTTGTCGCCCCCGGCTCTGGGCCTCCGGGGTGTTTCCAGTCCCCCGGCGTTTCAAGGCCTCGCTGACGATTGCAGGCGCGCAGGCCGGCGGCTTGAAATTCAAGTCCTTGTGCCCTTTGCGAGCTTGGTGGTGAATCTGGCTGGCCGAGGGTTTGGGCTTTTCAGCACAAAGCCTGAATGGGAGACTAACTGCACCTCCGGTAGCCAATGCGCTTCCAGCCCAACCGTGATTACGTCAGCAACGACGAGGTGCAGACCCCGGCAGTCCTCGCGCGGATGCTGGTGCGGCACTTCCGGCCCCGGGGGCGGGTGCTTGAGCCCTGTTGCGGGGAGGGGCGGATATTGCACTGCTTGCCGCGCGGCGCCTGCTGGTGTGAAATTCGGCGCGGCCGGGATTTCTTCGCGTGGACGGAACCGGTGGACTGGATCATCACCAATCCGCCCTGGAGCCAGATTCGCCCCTTCCTGCAACACGCCATGAAGCTGGCCGACCACGTCGTGTTTCTGCTGACGATCAACCATGTTTGGACCAAGGCCCGGCTGCGCGACATCCGCGAGGCGGGCTTCGGTATCCGGGAAATCCTGCTCGTGGACATGCCGCCGGAGTTTCCGCAGAGCGGTTTTCAACTCGGCGCGGTGCATCTCCAGCGCGGCTGGCGCGGCCGGATCACCTTGAGCGCGGGGCAGCACCGGCAAGAGGCCAAAAGGCGGACGACTGGCCAACGGCCGGGCCAGTGATCGGGCCCGAAGCAATTTTTACCGCAGGGAACGCAGGGAGCGCAGAGACATGGAGGGCTCGCCTCCTGGCGAGCCGGCCCGCGGGGACGCGGGCCCTCCACCTGGCCACCTAGCATTGGTTCAAATTTTCTTGAACTAGCGGCTGGGGCCCGTCTTGCTGCGGTGGTTGCAACCCCGCCCGCCAACCACGGATATTTTGACGGCCGCCGATCCCGCCTTTGAGCGGGAGTGCGTCGCCCTTTTTTCCGAGTTTCTCCATGTGCTGGGCGTGCCGAAATCGGTCGGGGCGATCTACGGCCTGCTCTTTGCGTCGCCCGGGCCGCTGTGTTTTGCCGACATCGTCGAAAAACTGGGCGTGAGCAAGGGCTCGGTCAGCCAAGGGCTGGCCTTTCTGCGCCAGAGTAGGGCGGTGAAAACGGTGAACAGTAAGTCGGTGGACGGTGGTCGCAGGGAATATTTCGAGCCCGAGCTGGGGCTCCGGCGGCTGGCGAGCGGCCTGATTCAGGAAAAGATCCAGCCCCTGACGAAGGAAACCCGGGGTTCGCTCCAGCGCCTGCGTGAACAGACCGGTGCGGCTCAAGGCGCACAGAGGACCTTTCAATTGGAGCGGATCAAGCAACTGGAGACCTGGCGCCGGCAGCTCGGCCGGGTGCTGCCGGTGATGCAGATCCTGCTCAAGGTTTCGCCGTCAGCCCATTCCGCCCGCCAGAAAGCAATGGCGGATTAAGTCAGTTTCGTGGTCAGTCATTTCATGCCCCTTCCGGTTTCTTCCCTTCAGGAAGCGACGGGGCGAAGCCATTCCTTAATTATTACATGAAAATAGCCATTGTCGGTCTCGGTTATGTCGGCCTCCCGCTTGCCCTGCAGTTTGCCCGCAACGGAGTTGAAATTCTCGGTTTGGATGTCGATCCGGCCAAGATTGATGCTCTCAACGGAGGAAGGTCTTACATCAACCACATTGAGGCGTCTTCGGTTCAGGCGGAAGTGACTGCAGGACGTTTTACGGCTTCCACCGATTTCAGCAGGATCAAGTCGGTTGAGGCGGTTGTGATCTGCGTGCCGACGCCGTTGAACAAGAACCGCGAACCGGATATTTCCTATGTGCTCAACTCGGGTCGTGCCATCGCTCCGCACCTTGCCAGGGGAGCCTTGGTGGCACTGGAATCGAGCACCTACCCGGGCACCACGGACACCGACCTGCGCCGGGTGCTGGAGGAAGGATCGGGCCTCAAGGCCGGGGTGGACTTCCATTTGGCTTTCTCTCCGGAGCGTGAGGATCCCGGCAATCCTGACAGCAAGGTAGCCACGATTCCGAAGGTCTTGGGTGCGCTTACCCCCGCCTGTATGGAGAAAGCGAAGGCCGTTTATGGCCGGGCGATCCAGACGCTCGTGCCGGTATCCTCCTGCCGGGCGGCTGAGGCCACCAAACTGTTGGAGAATATCTTCCGCAGTGTGAACATCGCCTTGGTCAACGAACTCAAGCTGGTCTATGCGGCGATGGACATCGATGTCTGGGAAGTGATCAACGCGGCGAAGACCAAGCCTTTCGGCTACATGGCCTTTTATCCCGGCCCGGGCTTGGGCGGACACTGTATCCCGATTGATCCTTTTTATCTTACGTGGAAGGCGCGCGAATACGGCCAGCTCACGAAATTCATCGAGCTGGCGGGTGAGGTGAACACCGCCATGCCGCTCCATGTGGTCAACCGCACGGCCGAGGCCCTGAACGCGGCCCGCAAGCCGGTCAATGGCAGTCGGGTGCTGTTGTTGGGGCTCGCCTACAAGGCCAATGTGGATGACATGCGCGAATCGCCCACGTTTGTGTTGATGGACGAGCTCAATCGGCGCGGGGCTGAGGTGGCCTATTATGATCCTTTCATTCCGGTCATTACACCGACCCGCGAGCACGGCCAATGGACGGGGAAAAAATCAATCGAATGGAGCCGGGAACAGGTGGGCGCATATGATGCGGTTATCATCGCAACCGCCCACTCCGGCGTGGATTACCGGCAGCTCACCGAATGGGCCGGCCTCATCATTGACACCCGCAATGCTCTGGTTGGCATCCCGACCAAAGCAGGCCAAGTATGGAAAGCCTGATCTGGCTGAGTAGCTCCTAGCTTCCTGGCGACTAGCCTACTAGAAACATGCAATTCATCGACCTTCAGCAGCAGTATCGCCGCCATCAGGCGGAAATCGACGCGCGCATGCGGCGCGTGCTTGAGCACGGCCAGTATATCATGGGCCCCGAGATCGCCGAATTGGAGCAGGCCTTGGCGACCTATGTCGGTGTGAAACATGCGATCACTGTCGCCAGTGGAACCGACAGCCTGGAGATAGCTCTCCGTGCGCTCGGCATTGGGCCGGGAGATGAAGTTATCACCGTGCCCTTCACCTGGATCAGCTCGTGTGAAGTGATCGGGCTCGTGGGTGCGAAGCCGGTGTTCGTCGATATCGAACCACAGTCGTTCAACATCAATGTGGACCTGATCGAAGCGGCCATCACGCCGCGGACCAAGGCGATTATGCCGGTGAGTCTGTTCGGGCAGATGCCGGACTACGCTCGCATCAATGCCATCGCGGCGAAGCACGGAGTGACCGTGATCGAGGACGGGGCGCAGAGCTTCGGTGCCACCCAACGCGGTCGAAAAAGTTGCAGTGTGACGAAAATCGCGAGCACGAGCTTCTTTCCGGCCAAACCACTCGGTTGTTATGGCGATGGCGGTGCGCTGTTCACCGACGACGACCAGTTGAATGAAACCATGCGGGCCATTCGCACGCACGGCGGGGTGAAGCGACACCATCATCCGCTGTTGGGGATGAACGGGCGATTCGATACCCTGCAAGCGGCGGTGGTGCTGGCGAAGCTGCCGCACTTTCCTGCCGAGGTGGAGGCGCGGGGCCGCATCGGCGCGCGTTATACCGAGCTTCTGCGCGGGGCAGTCGGTGTGCCGGAGGTCGCTGTGGGCAACTCGCACGTCTATGCCCAATACACCATCCGCGTCAGCAACCGCGATGAACTGGGTGCGGCCCTGAAAGCGGCCGGTATTCCCAGCGCCGTTTATTATCCCAAGTGTCTGCATGAGCAGCCGGTTTATGCACCGTTGGGCTACAAGTGGGGTGATTTTCCGGAGAGCGAGCGGGCTTCGCGCGAGGTCATCAGCCTGCCCATGCATCCCTATCTTGGGGAAGATGAGCTTGCGCATATTGTCACCAAAGTGCGTGAACACGCAAAGGTATCCTGAACATGAGCACACGCAATCTGGCACTGATCGGAGCTGGTTATTGGGGAAAGAATCTGGCCCGCAATTTCCACGCCTTGGGCGCGTTGCATACACTGTGCGATCTCAGTTCCGTGATTTTGGAATCATATGGCGACGACTATGCAGGCGTCCGGAAGACCGGTGATGTGGACTCGCTGTGGAGCGACCCAGCCATCACGAGAGTGGCGATTGCCGCTCCTGCAGTTCACCATCACCGCCTGGCAAAGGCAGCGTTGCTGGCAGATAAGGATGTCTTTGTCGAAAAACCCCTATGTCTCGATATAGCTGATGCCGAGGAATTGATCGCCCTGGCCAGAGAGCGGGGACGCATTTTGATGGTAGGTCATCTGCTCCAGTATCATCCGATGGTGCGGCAGCTTCAGGCCTGGGTGCGACAAGACGAGCTTGGCAGCTTGCACTACATCGCCTCCCATCGGCTGAGCTTGGGAAAGTTTCGACGTGAGGAAAACGTATTATGGAGTTTCGCGCCGCATGACCTGTCGGTGATTCTGTCGCTGGCAGGGGATAGTAAGCCGGAAAAGATCTCCTGTCGGGGCGGGAGCTATCTGAGCTCCGGGGTGGAAGACATGACGCTCACCCAACTTTCGTTTTCAGGCGGGTTGAGGGCGCACGTCTATGCGAACTGGCTCAACCCTATGAAGGAGCAGAAGCTCACCTTGGTGGGAGCCAAGGCGATGGTGGTGTTCGATGATACCAAGCCATGGGCGGAGAAACTGGTGATCTACCGGGGGGCGGTGGTGCAGGGGCCCCATGGGCCGGTGCCCAGCAAGGTAGTACCCGAGTTTGCGGTGGTGCCGGAAGCCGAGCCCCTGCGGGAGGAATGCCGGCACTTTCTTGACTGTTGCCGAGATCGAACCACGCCAAGGACCGACGGTGCGGAAGGTGTGCGTGTCCTGCGAGTGTTACAGGCGGCGCAGGCGAGTCTCAAACAAGACGGCATGATTTCCCCTATCTGATCTCCATGCGTATCGCTGTCTTTGCCTACAATTTTCCTCACAAGAAGACGCAAGATTTTCTTTTTCGTCTTTTCATTGAGCAGGCTGATGTTGCATTGGTCCTCGCAGCCAATCCGGTGGAATTGGGGATCCCGCCCGCCGCTGTACGAATGAAAGTTCGCGGTGGCGGTGGTCTAGTTCACCCTTGTAAAATTTCCGAGCGGATGGGCTGGCGCTATGAAGTGGTGGAGCATAATTCCGCCCGCACGATTGAGCTGCTTCGCGAGGAGCGGATTGATGCGGCGGTAATTTCCGGCGCCCGCATCTTGAAATCTCACGTGATCGAGGCAGTACCCAAAGGCGTGATCAATTTTCATCCCGGCTTGCTGCCCGAGGGGCGAGGCTTGGATGCGATGCAGTGGGCAATTTACGAGGACCGGCCCATCGGTGTAACCGCCCATTTGATCGATGGTCGCGTGGATGCGGGTTTGGTGCTTTTGAAGCGAGAGATTCCAATCCAGGAGGATGACACAGTCTTCGATCTTTCGCAGCGTCTGATGGACGTCCAGTCCGACATGTTGCCCGAAGCGATCGATCTGCTGGGCCAGGGCACCGCGGGACTGGAATCTGTCGGGCGCGGCAACCTACACCGCAAGATGCCCCCCGAGATTGAGGCGCAAATCTCTGATCGCTTGCGCGCGCGGCAAGCCCGAATGAACGAAGCCAAATCATGACCGCTTCGAGCATCATGTCTGCCGAGCTAGAAACATTGTTTTCAGATTGCCGCGCTGGTCGAGTGGATGCCGTGCTTGCACAGATGGATCGGGTTGGCGGAATGGGCGCGCGGTCGCCCGAAGGTTGGACTCCCTTGATTGTGGCGAGCTATCACGGTCATTTGGAGCTAGCCCGGGCGTTGATTGAGCGGGGAGCGGACGTGAACGCAGTCAACCGCAAGGGCACATCCGTTCTGATGTTTGCCAAGAGTGCGGCATTGCGTGACGGTAATTTCGCGGTGATGGATCTGCTGCTAGCCGCCGGAGCGGACGTGTTTCATCGGGACCGGTTCGGCCGGGATATCGAGGACTATGCGAGGGAGCTTCAATCCCCGGCGCTGGTGCGATTTATCGTGGAAGTGAAAGCCAAGGCCAACACACAATCATAAAAACTGCCGTCTGCTTGTGTTTATCGAGATGCGCCACAAAACTGAAAACCAGCTGCTATCAGCTAACAGTGTGCAGTGTGCCGACCAACTCTACGGAAGATGTCGTTCAGATTCGCTGGTATCATTCTTTCGAATAGTAGCGGGTGTTTCCGGGAATCGATATTCAGGTGCCTATTGCCGCTCTCACTAATTCATGGTGGAACGCATAGAGAAATCTGTGTGCCTACTTGATGGCGTTTGAATTTTAAATCTATGCCGCCTGCTGGCGAGTGATATTTTGCATGCAGCGAATGGAGCAAAACCTTGGTGTTTGCGGCTAGCGAGTCAGAGTATGTTGTTCTTGGACAGATTCTCCAATGAGTGAACGCATGATCGCGTCTGCACCAATTGGTGGAAATCGGATTTCGCAGGGCCGCAGTTCACTGCCCTATTGGATCGATATTGGCTGGACCTCGGTCGGTGCGGCATCGGCGGCAATTACTTCAATTGGTTTAATGCCTGTGATGACGAGGTTGTTCCAGCCAGCCGAAGTAGCACTCCATTATCTCTTCCTGCAACTTGCCAGTGCATTAGTGGTTCTCCAAACGGCAAGAATTGAGCACTTTATTCTTGTTCCAAAGGCGGACAAGGAAGCGATGGCACTGGTGAACCTCTGTAGTATGCTTGGCTTGACGGTTGGGTTTGTCGCCCTACCTGTTTTCTGGCTGGGCAGCACTCAAATCACGCAGTGGTTCGATATGCCAGAGTTTGGTCGATTTGTCTGGTTGCTACCGCTTTATTCGCTGATGCTTGGCACAACGTTCGCACTGGAAAGTATGCTGCAAAGAAAGGGAGCCTATTCTCGCGCAGGTCTAGGAGAGGTCGCTCACAGAAGTTCCTATGCAGTCATTGTCATCAGCGGGGGAGTGCTTGCGGCTGGAGCACCAGGCTTGGTTATGGCCAGCATGGCAAGTCTTCTCATTAAGAGCATATATCTTTCAGTCAACCTGCGTCGCGTTATATCTATCGCCGGCAATTCGTTGCAAGACCTACGCCGCGGACTGTATTCCTATGGCGGCAGGGCATTGAACTTGGTTGCCGCACATCTTATGCAACTTGTGAGTGTGCTTGTGCCTCTGCTATTTATTGCGCAACATTATGGGGCGGATCAACTTGGCTATTTTAGCCTAGTATCGGCAACCATGAGCGTGCCGACTGGATTGCTGGGGGTGTCGGTCGGGAAAGTCTACTATCAGCGTGTTGCTGCGATGATAGCGCGGGGTGAAGTAGTTGACGACCTATGGGCTTACACATTAAAGCGGCTTGTAATAATTGCTCTTCCGGTCTTTGGGCTGTTAGCAATTTTCTCGGGGTGGTTGTATCCTTTTGTATTTGGCGCACCTTGGGCGCCTGCAGGAGAAGTCGCCATGCTCATGAGCCCCGCCTTTTTTGCCGGATTCATCTCCGTGCCCCTCGACCGCAATGCTGTGCTAGCTAACAAGAAAATTTATTTACTGTGTTGGAACGGTGGGCGGCTGGTGGGTGCGGTAGCAGTCATTGGCTTGGCGAGATATAATGACTGGCCATTCACGCTTTACATTCTCTCGGTCAGTGCAACTAGCACTGTCATTTACCTGATTGATTTGACTGCTAGTAAACGTTTTCTGCGGTATTTGAAAACTAACCAGATCAGTGTCACATGAAAATCCTAATGATCTGCGAGTTTTTCAACGAAAAACTCGAGTATCAAGAGAACCTTTTGGTAAAATACTACCGGAAGTTCGGTCATGAAGTTACAGTAATCGCATCCACATTTGATTCTGTTTTTGACTATTATACGGATCGACATGATTCTAGTTGGCCGAGCCGCACCTATTCTTACGCAGGTGCAAAAATACACAAGTTACGCTACTCATTCAATGTCCTAAATCGATTTAGAAGATATACTTCGATTAGTGCAATAATCGCAGAATCGACACCGGACCTCATATATATCCACGACATCATGCTGAATATACCTGAGGTTGTGGCTTACAAGAAGCGTAATCCTCATTGTGCGGTGATACTTGATTACCATGCGGATTACAGTAACTCGGGGAAGAACTGGATCTCCCTCAAGATTCTGCACGGTGTGTTGCGCAAGCATTATCTTGACATGGTCTTGCCTCATCTCAGCAAGATTTTTATAGCATGGCCGGCATGCGGCGACTTCCTTAAGGAGGTTTATGGGGTGGAGGAAAGCAAGCTGGAGTTGCTGCCACTTGGTGCTGATACCGACCTAGGACAAGCAGTGCGTGAATCAGGTGCCCGCGAACGTGTACGCCAAACGCTTGGCATTAATTCGGAAGACCTGCTCATCTTTTCCGGGGGCAAGTTTACTCCGGCCAAGCGCACTGAGCTCTTGATGCAGGCGTTTATCGAGACCAACAATCCACGGCTTCATCTTGTGCTCGTAGGCAGTGCTACGGACGACGATCGGCTGTACATGGAAAAATTGAAGATGCTTGGAAGGAAATCTGCGCGAATACATCTCGTGGGGTGGGCGACTACAACGGGCATTTATGAGTATCTTGCTGCATCCGACTTTGCGGTATTCCCAGCGAGCCAGTCAGTGCTCTGGCAGCATGCGATGAGCATGGGATTGCCGTTGGTTGTTGGTGACATCGGCGGACAGGACTTTTCCTATCTAAACAAATATTCGTCTGTAAAGATTTTGAGGGGAGCCGCGATATCGGTGCCTGGTGTCAGGCGCGAGCTGGAGGATTTGGCGTTAAACGACAATTTGCGGAATCGGATGGCGGCGGGGGCTCGTGCGGCCACGGCGGAGTTTCTCGACTGGAATCACCTTGTCGGCCGGACACTCCGATTCTGTCGCGTGTAAATGACATCGGCGATGAAGATGCATGATCTTTCCCTGCTTGGGATCAGAATCAGCACGCGAAGGATTCATCTCACGCTTTGGCTTGCGTTGTATGCTGCGGTTTTGTGCTGGAGCTATTGCGCGTACCTTGTGCCTACGTGGGGCTATTTCGGCTTAGAATTAGTCACACCGAGCTGGTCTCTGCTGGCTTTCATAATTGCGAGTGTTGCGGTCTCAGCTTGGTGGGCTCCACTTTCATGGCAGCGACCGGCTGTAAGTATTTACTGGTTGATACTTGTTTTTGCATACGCACCAATGCAGATTGGTGTCGGACTAGATGTAAAGTTCGATACAATGCTCCGGGTCAAATTCATACTCTGGCTCGCAGCTTCGATGTTTTTGGCGGGCGGAGCGTTCTACTTGCGTCCAATTCGACTGAAGGCATTTAAGTTATCCGAAACACAGGCGTTGGTGCTGGCAGCAGTCGTTGCCCTGGGGGTTACTGCATACATATATCTTATTTTTAGAGGCGCGCTGCAGCTCGTTGGTCTGCATTCTGCGGAGTTGTATGAGCTGAGATTTGCAAACCGAGAGGTAGAGACAGCCAATCCTCTGGCGGGTTATTTTATTCTTTGGGCAGGGTGTGCACTCTGGCCTATTCTGATATCCTGTGGACTCATGACGAGGAGGCCCTGGTGGCTGCTATGCGGAATTGCAGGACAAGTCTTTTTGTACATGACTCTAGCTAACCGCATGTTTCTTTTTTCCATCATTTTAATCGGCTATGTTTATTGGCTAACGGGAAAAAGTGGTGCTGAAAGCCGAAGGTTAATTATTAGCTTATCGGCCGGCGTAGTTGTCATAACCGCAGCATTTCTTTTGTTCGACAGGAACAGTGGTGGCATCATTCATGCGATTGCCTCGATCTTCATCTTTCGGGCAATGCTCGTTAGCAGTTTAATGGGGGTCTATTATTACGACTTCTTTCAGTCGAATCCAGTGACTTATTTTTCACATGTGACGGGAGTAAATCGACTGATGGCTTACCCATACAATGATACATTGGGTGTCGTAGTAGGGACGAATTATCTGCCGGTTGATCGCTACAATGCGAATGCCAACTTCTTTCTGACCGACGGCATCGCTGCGATGGGCGTGTATGGGCTCATTGTCGCGGGAGCACTCTTCGGCGGCCTGCTCTATCTCTGTGACTGCGCAGCCGCCCGGAGCAACCCTCGCTTAGCTTCTCTGCTCTTTGTCAATGTGGCAATTAATCTAATGAATGTCTCAATTTTCACTTCGATCGTTTCGGGAGGACTATTCTTGGTCCTTCTATGGCTGCAGTTTAGAAAAGAATATATATGACTAAATGCTCAATTGATAAACCTATAGCTAAAATTAGCATCATAGAGTGCTATAATTGCGAAAGCACAAGTCAGCTGCCATATCTGGATGAAAACGGTTTTAGTTTGGTCAAATGTGCTAATTGTGGCCTGCTTTATGTGAACAATCCTCCTGCACCCGATGTGGTCGAAGAATCGACGCAGCGTGGCGTGCACCAAGGCGATCATTCTCTGCAGGTGACCGGTCGCTTTAATTCAGAAACCGTCGCTAGAATGTCTGTGATCCTAACGGAGGTTTTCGGCCATTGCGAACCGCCGTTGGGGCGTTGGCTCGACGTGGGGTGTGGTCACGGAGAATTGCTCATAGCGGGAATGAAAACCTTTGGAGCTAGGGTCCAATTTCTAGGGGTTGAGCCAAATACCGGGAAAGTGCTGTCCGCGAAGTCACGCAATCTCGATGTAACGCAAGGCTCAATAGAAGCAGCAAAGGGAAATTTTGAGGTGATCTCGTTGATGGATGTGTACTCTCATCTGGTTCACCCGCCATCCTTCCTGCAGGCACTTTCAAGTAAACTAAGCCCCGGGGGGCTCTTGCTCTTGCAAACAGGCGACAGCGCCGATTTCAGTGCGCACGAGACGTTAAAGCCAGTTTGCTTGCCAGATCACCTTAGCTTTACTTCTGAGCGCATTCTGCGCGCCATGCTTGCCAAAATGAATTATGAGGTCGTGACCGTGAAAAAGTACCCCTATCTCTATCGCGACGCTAAGACGATAGCAAAGGAAGTGATAAAACTGGTCGTGCCTGGCAAGCGCTCGTATCTGCGCTATTATTTGAATTGGCGAAAGTACTCCCAACAGAACATGTTCATTCTAGCCCGAAAGCGGGCCGCGTGAGCCAACCGTACGTGGCAGTCGGCCTTTTCCTACAAGCAATCCTGACAACCTTTCTAAATACTAGTTTACAGCCAAAGTGGTTATGAGCATCCCCCCGTATCGTATTTGTGTCAAAACCGTGATGGATAGCAGCGATCCAGGCACCACCTTCGACGAGAGCAATATCTGTAATCATTACTGGGATTTCCAGAACACAGTGCAGCCAAACTGGCATCCCGACAAGCAAGGACGGCAGGAACTCGAGCGCCGCGTGGATGAAATCAAAAAAAGCGCCAAAGGCAGGGATTTCGACTGTTTGGTGGGATTAAGCGGAGGGGTAGATAGCTCCTACATGCTTCATACCATGGTAAAGGAGTTCGGATTGCGTCCGCTTGTCTTCCACGTGGACGGCGGCTGGAATTCGGAACTAGCGGTGCACAACATCCACGTGCTGGTCGACAAGCTTGGGCTCGATCTTTACACCGAGGTGATCAACTGGGAGGAGATGCGGGACTTCCAGCTTGCGATGTTCAAGTCTGGCGTGCCGCATATCGACATCCCGCAGGATCACGCCTTCATCGCGGTGCTCTACAATTTTGCCGAGAAGTACAAAATTTCGACGATTCTCAATGGTGGCAATATTGCGACTGAGTGTGTGATGATGCCTGGGAAATATTATTACTGGGGCACAGATATGGTGCACATTCGGGATATTCTTGCACGCTATGGCACGATCCCCATGCAGACCTATCCCTTCAGTTCTGTTTTCCGGCACAAGCTATATCTTCGTTATATAAAAGGTGTAAAGGTGCTTAAGCCTCTGAATTATATACCGTACACGAAGCAACTGGCATTCGAGATGCTATCAAAAGAATACGGATGGAAGCCATACCCACAGAAACATTTCGAATCGCGCTTCACGCGATTCTACGAGAGCTACTGGCTGCCTGCCCGATTCGGCTTCGATGTGCGACGCAACCAACTTTCCAGTTTGATATTGACCGGGCAAATTACCCGCGATCAAGCCCTCATCGAATTGCAGAAGCCACCATACGATCCGGTCGCCATTACGCAGGAATTCGAGTATATTGCGACCAAGCTAGGCATCAGCACGGATGAATTGCGGCACTATCAGGAGATTCCAAAAAAATTCTATTGGGATTATCGCAGCCAGCACAAGCTACTGACCATGATTGAGAAAGTTGTCTCAGCCCTCAGGCTGGCGCGCCGTGGCGGAGCATTCTGATGATCGCCATCGTTGACTACGGGCTTGGGAATATCGAGGCATTCAAGAACATCTACAAGCGGCTTGCCATACCTGTGACGACCGCACAGACGGCGGGCCAGCTGGCGGGCGCCAGCAAGATAATCCTGCCGGGCGTAGGTTCCTTCGATTGGGCGATGCAGAAGTTGGAGGACTCCGGTATGCGGCCCCAGTTGGACCAATTGGTGTTGCAGCAGCAGATGCCCGTGCTCGGCATTTGCGTAGGCATGCAGATGATGGCGCGCTCCAGCGAGGAAGGGAAACGGGCGGGACTTGGGTGGCTCGATGCCACGGTGAGGCTATTGCCAGCGGTGGACGCCCGGGAATCAATCCTGCTTCCGCATATGGGATGGAATGATGCCGTGCCAAGCCCATCCGGGTTGTTCACGGGATTGCCGGCGCCGAGGTTTTACTTTCTGCACTCCTACTATTTCGAGTGCCAGAATCCCCAGGACCGTCTTGCGGTGACAACTTACGGCGGCCAGTTCACTTCTGCGGTGGCTCATGGCAATATCTTTGGCGTGCAATTTCACCCGGAAAAAAGCCACCAATGGGGGATGCGCTTACTTAAGAATTTCGCCGAACTTTGACCATGCTACGCCCCCGGATAATTCCCTGTCTGTTGATTCATAATGGAGGCTTGGTGAAAACCATGCGTTTCACAGAGCCAAAGTATGTCGGCGATCCACTCAACGCCGTTCGCATCTTCAACGAAAAGGAAGTAGACGAGTTGTTCGTGGCCGATATCGACGCTTCAGTAGCCGCGCGAGAGCCGAACTACAGTCTGATCGCGAAGCTGGCGTCCGAATGCCGCATGCCGTTGTGCTATGCGGGCGGCGTCAAGACCCCAGAACAGTTCGAACGCATCATCAGCTTGGGTGTCGAGAAGGTCGCGATTGGCAGCGCGGCTATCGAGTCACCGGGGTTGGTGGTCCAGGCCGCGCGCCGGGTCGGAAACCAAAGTGTGGTCGTGGTAATGGACGTCAGGCAATCCGGTTTGCTGCGGAGATACGAGGTGTTCACTCACAACGGAAAACGGCCGAGCGGTTGGCACCCGGCCGAACTCGCTCGCAAAATGGCCGCCGAAGGAGTGGGTGAGATCGTGGTCAATTCCATAGATCGCGACGGCACGATGAAAGGTTATGACATGGATCTGGTTCAAGCAGTACGTGAAGCGGTCAAGGTGCCACTGTCTATCCTCGGTGGAGCGGGCGACCTCAACCATGTCAGGGAACTCGTGGCCCGTCACGGGACAATTGGGGCGGCAGCTGGTAGTCTTTTCGTCTTCAAGGGCAAATACCGCGCGGTGTTGATTCAATATCCCTCTCGCGAGGAAAAGGACACGATTTGCGGTTGAGTGGGCTTTCTGTGTTCCGCCTAATAAAATTAACATGCATTGGAAAAGCAGATTCAATGTGTGTATCTATTTTCTATATCTGCTGACGCCATTTTGAACATATGACTGCATCTTCATCTTCCTCTGCGATCGCTAATCTTAACGATCAATCTATCCTGATCACGGGTGGGACAGGCAGCTTTGGTAACGCCGTATTACGTCGGTTGATCGACAGCCCCGTAAATGAGATACGTATTCTCAGCCGCGATGAAAAGAAGCAGGATGACATGCGCAAGCGGTACCGCCACCCCAAGCTGAAGTTCTACCTCGGGGATGTGCGGGAGGCCGACAGCGTGCGCGCGGCCATGCGCGGGGTGGATTACGTTTTCCATGCCGCGGCACTCAAGCAGGTGCCGTCCTGTGAGTTCCATCCGTTGCAAGCGGTGCGGACCAACGTGCTTGGCACCGAAAATGTGCTCGAGGCGGCGATCAGTTTGGGTGTGCGGCGGGTAGTTTGCCTGAGCACCGACAAGGCGGTCTATCCCATCAACGCGATGGGCATCTCCAAGGCCATGATGGAGAAGGTCGCCGTGGCAAAGTCACGCGAGAGTTCCTCGACGGTCATCTGTGTGACCCGGTATGGCAACGTTATGGCCTCGCGCGGCTCGGTCATCCCGCTTTTTGTCCGGCAGATTCAGGAAAAGCAGCCGATCACCTTGACCGACCCGAACATGACGCGGTTCATGATGACGCTGGATGAAGCCGTCGATCTGGTCCTTTATGCCTTCGACCGTGGGCAGCCGGGAGAAATTTTTGTACAGAAGGCCCCGGCCGCCACGATCGGCGTTCTGGCCGAAGCGGTGAAGGCCGAACTGGGCGTCCCGGATCACCGGGTGGACATCATCGGGACGCGGCATGGGGAGAAGCTCTACGAAGTGCTGCTGAGCCGCGAGGAAATGGCGTCGGCCCGAGATTTGGGCGACTACTTCAGCGTGCCCCCGGACTTGCGTGACCTGAACTACGGCAAGTTCGTCGAACAGGGCGAACCGCGTATATCCGCCGCGACCGAGTACGGCTCCCATAACACCCGTCAGCTGGATGTCGCGGGCATGCGGCAGGTGCTCGGCAAGGTTCGCTTCATGCAGGCGGTGGCCAAGGGTGAGCGTCCGGAGGCGGAGGAGTAAGCGATGCGGGTTCTGATCACCGGCGCGCGCGGTTTCATCGGGCGCAATCTGGTCCACCACCTCAAGCGGCGTGAGCTCCTGCAGATCGTGACCTTCACCCGTGAGGATGCAATCGACGAGCTGCCACATCGGTTGGCCGGGGTGGATTTTGTCTTTCATCTGGCGGGGGTGAACCGGCCGCAAGATCCCGGCGAATTCCGGACAGGAAATTCAGCACTGACAGAGAAGCTTTGTGCCGCGGTCAGGGCGGAAATGCGCGCCTCGGGCCGGAAAATCGCGGTGCTTTACACCTCCTCGACCCAAGCTGGACGCGCCAATCCCTATGGAGAAAGCAAGCGTGAGGCGGAAGACCGGTTGCGCAGCCTGGCGTCCGAGACGGGGGCGCCGGTCCATCTATTCCGCTTGCCCAACGTGTTCGGCAAGTGGTGCCGGCCAAACTACAATTCGGCGGTGGCCACGTTTTGCCACAATACGGCCCGCGGGCTGCCGATCACGGTCAATGACCCGGCGGCCCCGCTGCGACTGGTCTATATCGACGATGTCGTGGCAACCTTCTTGAAAGCGCTCGATGGCATTGAACTCGCCCGCGATATTGAGGGTTTTGCCAAGGTTGAACCTGAGTATGCCACGACCGTCGGCGAAGTGGCGGAGTTGATCCGGGGATTCCGCACCAGCCGCCAGACCTTGGTTACTGAGCGGGTGGGCCACGGTTTTTTGCGGGCGCTGCACTCCACCTATGTCAGTTGTCTGCCGCCGGCGGATTTTTCGTATCCCATCCCTCAGCATGGTGATCCCCGCGGGGTGTTCGTGGAAATGCTCAAGACGCCGGACTGCGGGCAGTTTTCCTATTTCACCGCGCCGCCCGGGGTGACGCGCGGCGGTCATTATCACCACACCAAGACGGAGAAGTTCCTCGTCATCAAAGGCCGCGCCCGGTTCCGTTTCCGCCAGATTGACACTGGCGAGACCCATGAACTGAACACGGAGGGCAGTAACCCGGTGATTGTCGAAACCGTGCCCGGCTGGGCGCACGACATCACCAATGTCGGGCAGGAGGAGATGGTGGTCATGCTCTGGGCGAATGAAATCTTTGACCGCAATCATCCTGATGTCTTTGCTTCACCGTTATGAAAAAACTCAAGGTCATGACCGTCATCGGCACCCGACCGGAGATCATCCGCCTCTCCCGTGTCATGGCCGCGCTCGACCGATATTTCGACCACCGGATTGTCCACACCGGGCAGAACTACGATTACGAGCTGAACCAGGTCTTCTTCGAGGACATGGAACTGAGAAAACCGGACCGGTTTCTCGACGCCGTGGGCCGGACGGCGGCTGAGACCATCGGCAACATCATTGCCAAGACCGACGAGGTGATCGCGCTGGAAGCGCCCGACGCCCTGCTGGTCCTCGGGGATACGAACAGCTGTCTGGCAGCCTATGCCGCCAAACGCCGCAAGGTGCCGGTGTTTCATATGGAGGCCGGCAACCGCTGCTTCGACCAGCGGGTGCCCGAGGAGATCAACCGGAAGGTCGTCGACCATATCTCCGACATCAACCTTTGCTACAGCGACATCGCGCGCGAGTATCTTTTGCGCGAGGGGTTGCCGCCGGACCGGATCATCAAGACTGGCAGCCCGATGTTCGAAGTGCTGCAGCACTACGGCCCCAAGATCGGCGCGTCGAGGATCCTATCGCAGCTTCGGCTTGAGGAGGGGAAGTATTTCGTGGTGAGCGCCCACCGGGAAGAAAACGTAGACTCGCCGCGGCTACTGACGGCGCTCGTTGATACACTGAACGGTTTGGCGAAGGACTTTGGCCATCGTGTCATTGTCTCGACGCATCCGCGGACCCGAAAGCGTTTCGAGGCCGAAAATGTCGTGTTAGATCCCAAGGTCGAACTGCTGAAGCCGATGGGGTTTACCGATTACGTAAAGCTCCAGCAGCATGCTGCCGCAGTGCTTTCGGACAGCGGAACGATCAGCGAAGAGTCCTCGATTCGGAACTTTCCCGCGCTCAACATCCGCGAGGCCCATGAGCGGCCGGAGGCGATGGAAGAAGCATCGGTGATGATGACTGGCTTAGCCTATCCCCGCATCCGGGAGGCGCTCGGTATCTTGGCGGGGCAGGGCCGCGGCCCGAGTCGTACCCTCCGCCAAGTCGGCGACTACTCGATGCCGAATGTTTCCGACAAGGTGTCGAGAATTATCCTGAGCTACACCGACTATGTGAACCGTGTGGTGTGGAAAAAATACTGAAGGTGCCTGTGTCAAAGCCCTCGCGCGTCTTACTACTGACCCAGTGGTTTGATCCTGAGCCAACTTTCAAAGGCTTGGTATTTGCCCGAGCGCTAATTCAACGGGGCTTCGAAGTGGAGGTGCTGACAGGGTTTCCCAACTACCCCGGAGGTAAGATTTACCCCGGCTACAAAGTTAAATGGTTGCAGCGCGAGGTGATCGACGGCGTGCACATCACTCGCTTGCCGCTGTACCCCAACCACGACCAATCCGCTTTTAAAAGAGTGCTAAATTACGCCAGCTTTGCCGCTTCGGCGCTGTTTTATGGCCTGTTTATGGCCAAGCGTGCTGATGTGATATATGCCTATCACCCGCCGCTAACGGTGGGGATGGCGGCTAGCATAGTGCGACTCATCCGGCGTATCCCGGTAGTGTACGACATACAGGACATTTGGCCCGATTCCTTGCAAGCCACGGGCATGCTGACCAATCCTTGCGCATTGCGCTTGGTGGATGCGCTTTGCAATTGGGTATACCGCTGCGTAGATCGAATTGTGGTGCTTTCACCAGGGTTCATGCGCCTTTTATTGCAACGGGGAGTGCCCGAAGCAAAATTGAGCGTAGTGTACAATTGGGCTGATGAATCGTCACTGACCGCTCCATTTGCGCATGTGCCAGCTGCTTTCGCTGCGAGAGGCAAGTTTCGCATTCTTTTTGCCGGCAATATGGGCAAAGCTCAGGCATTGGACGCAGTACTTAAAGCGGCTGAATTGCTGCAAGAGCAAGGCAGCTGTGTGCACTGGATGATGCTGGGCAGCGGTGTAGAAGTGGAACGGTTGAAGGCTGAGTCGGCGCGTCGTCAATTGCGCAACGTAGCTTTCTTGCCAGCGGTATCCATGGCCGAGGTGGGTGTCTATCTGCAAGCTGCTGACGCGCTCTTGGTGCATTTACGCAAAGACCCTTTGTTCGAGATTACCATTCCGTCCAAAACCCAAGCCTACATGGCTGCAGGCAAGCCGCTATTGATGGCCGTGGGTGGTGATGCCGGCGATTTGGTCAAGGCGTCCGGCGGTGGTGTGGTAGCCGAACCAGAAAATCCGCAGGCTTTGGCTCAGGCTGCAGAGCAGCTGGCTAAGACCAGTCCCGAAATTTTGGCAGCCATGGGCGAACGGGCCAAAGCTTTTTATCGACAACGCATGGCTTTGTCTGTGGGCGTTAAGCGGTTTGATGATCTGTTTAGACAACTGGCGCATAACCGTTGATGGCCATGAAACGCCTGTTTGACTTGATGCTTTCGGCCTTAGGACTCCTGTCCTTGGCTTTGCCCCTACTGGTGCTGATGTGGATGGTACGGCGCAAGCTGGGTAACCCGGTTTTTTTCCGCCAGATGCGCCCTGGCATGCATGGCAAGCCATTTGAAATGCTGAAGTTACGCACTATGAGCGATGAGTGCGGTCCCGATGGTCAACTGTTGTCCGATGCTGTGCGCTTGACGCCTTTTGGCCGCTTTCTGCGCGCTAGCAGTCTGGACGAACTGCCTGAATTGTGGAACGTACTTAAAGGTGATATGAGCCTAGTCGGTCCGCGTCCCTTGCTAATGGAATACCTGCCGTTATACACACCCGAACAGGCCCGCCGCCACGCGGTGCGTCCAGGCATCACCGGCTGGGCGCAGGTGAATGGGCGCAACGCCATCAGCTGGGAAGACAAGTTCAAGCTCGACGTGTGGTACGTGGACCACCGTAACCTGTGGCTGGATATCAAGATTCTCTGGTTGACTGTTAAAAAAGTGCTGATGCGCGATGGTATCAGCGCTGAAGGCGAGGCCACTATGTCCCGGTTTACCGGCGGCAAAGCCCAGGAGCACCAAACATGAAGCATGTCGCAATCTTCGGCGCCAGCGGCTGCGGCCGGGGGGTTATGCCTCTGGCCCGGCAGCAATGGGCTGCCAGTGGCGAGCCGCACCAGTTGGTATTTGTCGACGATAATCCACCCGCTGCCGAGTGCAATGGCCATAGAATACTCACCTACACCGAATGGCTCGCGCAGCCTGCCAGTAGCCGGCATGTTAACATTGCCATTGCGAACAGCTCCCTGCGCCAGAAGTTGGTGGAACGCTGCACCGTGGACTCGGTGCAGTTTTTTGAGGTGCGAGCCTCCAATGTGGTGCAGTTGGACGAGGTGCGGCTGGGTGAAGGCGCCATTTTGTGCCCCTTCGTCACCCTCACCAGTAACATTTGCATAGGCAAACATTTCCACGCGAATATCTACAGCTATGTGGAGCACGATTGTGTGATTGGGGATTATGTTACCTTTGCTCCAGGCGTTAAATGTAACGGTAACGTGGTAGTGGAAGATCATGTTTACATCGGTGCTGGTGCCATTATCAAACAGGGGCAGCACGGTAAGCCCTTGGTGATAGGCCGCGGTGCAGTAGTAGGTATGGGTGCTGTGGTTACAAAAAGTGTACCGCCTAATGTTACGGTGGTTGGTAACCCGGCACGGCAGATGGAAAAGCCTTGAGGTAAGTTTATGTTAAACACCCTTTTTTCACCTTGGCCTCAGTTCACCGCTGAAGAAGCCGACGCCATTCAGCGCGTTTTGCTAAGCAACAAGGTGAACTACTGGACGGGCACCGAATGTCGGGAGTTTGAAAAGGAGTTCGCAGCTTGGGCCGGCACCCGCCACGCAGTGGCACTGGCCAACGGCACCTTGGCGCTGGACGTGGCACTGAAAGCACTTGGTATAGGCCCAGGGGATGAGGTGGTAGTCACTCCGCGCACTTTCATTGCCAGTGTATCATGCGTGGTGAACACAGGTGCAAAGCCGGTGTTTGCCGATGTGGATGCCGAAAGTGGAAATATCACCGCGCTCTCGATTGCCGCGGTGCTGACACCTGCTACCCGTGCGGTCATCTGCGTGCATTTGGCTGGTTGGCCCTGCGACATGGACCCGATCATGACTCTCGCGGCCCGTCACGATCTGAAGGTCATTGAAGATTGCGCCCAAGCCCATGGCGCTTGTTACAAGGGGCGTAGTGTCGGCAGCATTGGACACGTGGGTGCCTGGAGTTTTTGCCAAGACAAGATCATGACTACCGGTGGTGAGGGTGGTATGGTCACCACCAACGACGAGGCTCTGTGGCGCTCCATGTGGAGCTTCAAGGATCACGGCAAGAGCTATGCGGCCGTGTACGAGCGTCAGCACCCGCCGGGTTTTAGGTGGCTGCACGAAAGCTTTGGCACCAATTGGCGCATGCTCGAAATGCAGGCCACCATTGGCCGCATACAGTTGCGCCGTATGGCCGACTGGACAGCCTGCCGACAGGCCAATGCGGCCATGCTAGCGGAAGTGCTTAGACCGTTTGCAGCCGAAGATGGCCCAGTACGCTTGCCGCAACTGGGCTGCAGTGGGGCTTCCGCTTCAAACGCATGTACCACCGGCAGCGGGGCTGGTGGCATCCAATCGTGCGCCAAGGGTTGTGTGCATGCACAGTACAAGTTTTATACTTACGTGCGCCCGCAGAACCTAGCTCCAGGCTGGAGCCGTGACCGCATTATCGAGGCTATTAACGCACAAGGAGTGCCCTGCTATCAGGGCAGTTGTAGCGAGGTGTACTTAGAAAAAGCCTTTGATGACACTCGCTGGCGTCCCGTCCAGCGTTTGCCTGTGGCCCGAGAGCTGGGTGATACCAGCCTGATGTTTTTGGTCCACCCTACACTGACAGAGGCTGAAATTGCTAAAACCGGATCAGTAGTTCAAGGCGTGTTGCAAAGCGCCGGGCGCTATTGAGTAGCTCACTCGATCGACCTCACTCTTTGGGTAACAAGTGCCGCAAAATCTCTGCGCTGCCCCCGTACCCCCACGCGGCCTGTTGTGGTTGCCAATGGCGGGAAAGTTGAGCGGTTTGAGATGTGTGAGTTATCATTGGTTCTCTGCCGGGAAATACTATGAGCATGTTTTCATGCAGTAGTTTCACTTTCAGTATGCCCCGGGTCAACTCCACGACGGTGTCAGGCGTGGAGCTGTAATTGAGCAGAGCACCAATCCTAAAGTAAGCGGCATTGGCGGGGATGGCGACTGGTTCTCCCAAGCCGAATGTAATGGTGTAGGCTGTCCACTCCGGCGGAGCGGGCTGGCTAGTCAGCCCGTAGTAGCTGTAGGTGCCATTTGACCAACCGACAGGTGCGCCTGCACCTTCGGGCTGGGGGGCATGGGATTGAAGCAGACGGCCATCCCGGTCATACCAGACCACGGCGAGATAATTGGTGGCGGCGGAATCACCGGTCTGGCGAAGGCTGCTGGTGAGGCGATAGCGCTTGCTATGATCAACCGGGATCAACTCGGGGTTAAAGACATAGCTGGCCGCGCCCAAGGGATTGCTGATGACCAGTTGTCCACTGGCGAACGTGAATTTCGGTCCGCTCCCGCCAAGGCTCATCCACGGGGTGTTGCTGGTGGTAAAATCCACATGTAACCGGGCCGATGGATCGTCCCGGCCAATCCGCGCAAAAATTTGCCAGCTTTGTGATGCATCCGTCTCGGATGCTTTCCATTCTTCAGGAGAGAGTGCTCTCAGCCAGTCGAGCCGATGTTCGATTTCTGAAACCGGGATGGGGTCATGAATCGGTCGGAAGCGATACCAATATGGGCTGGGTGAAAAAGCTTCCTGCACTTTGGCGCCCATGGGGTGACCGATCAACAGCGTGTCGGGCGCTTGCGCCAAAGCCCGATTTTCCGGGGTCCAGACAGCAGTGAAATGACGGAGGGCCAGATCATCGGGCGTCACCTGCAGACTGTGCCAGAGGCGGTTGTAGGCGGAGGAACCGGGGGAAAAGCATAGCGCGAGAAGCAGGGCGCAGGGGAGGCCCGCCGTCGCTATCGTCATACGATAGCTAGGGCGAGGGTCCCGCGGCAGGGCCGCAGGCGAGGAAGGTGAGCTTGCTACACCGTGATAGGCCGCAGGTGTGTAGGCGAAGCCACTGCGTGAAAAGGCTGCGACCGCTGCGAGACCCAGCGGCACCGCGAGGAGGAAGCGGTGGAAGGTGACGATGTTTTCCGCGTGGGTTTGCGATACCACCACATGGGCGAAGGGCAGGGCGAAGCAGGGCAGGGCGAGCGCAAGCACGGGCATCAGCGTCAGCCAGCCGACGACGTGGTTGCGGCGCACGATCAGCCAGAGGCCGAGGATGAGGTTGAGTGCCCCGAAAGCGCCGAGGATGTGCAGGCTGCGCTCGAACGCCGGCGACGAGGTTGAGAACAGGTTGAAGCCGTACCACGCGTTCAGCCAACCCTCCGGGCGATAGATTTCATCAATCGCCGGATGGCGGGGAAACCACAGCACAGTGGCCACGCTCGCAAGCGAGGCGGCGAGGGCCAGCCAGCCAATCATCGAGCGTTTCCACTCGATCAGTCGCCAGACGATGACGGCCAGTACCCCGAGCCCGGCAATGCCGAGACCTTGGGGGTGGTTGAAGGCGGTCAGCGCCAGCAGGGCTGGCACTGAAGCGATAAGCGAGTATCCGCCTTCGCTGAAGCTACGGAGGACAGGGCGGTAAGCACTAAGCGGTGGTCGGTAGGCGCTCGGTGAGGGGGAATCTTTTGTGACTTTTTGTGCCTCTTTGTGGCCAAAACTCGGATCGAGAGATGCTCTTCTCCCAGCGAACTCCAGTGCGATCCGCGTCAGCGCGACGGCACCAAGCTGCGCGAAGATACTGCTGGAAAGCCCGTAGTAACGGTAAAACGAGAACACGTTGTTGCCCATCAGCAGCGCCTGCAGGATGACGAAGATAAATGCGGCACGCTCGCCAAGACCCACCGCCCGCGCCAGGCGGTAATACTGCCAACTGAGCAGGAGACACACGGCGGTGTAGTAAACATTGAGCCAACTGAGTTGGGTGAGCCCGGTGGTGAAGCCGGTGAGGCTGTACGGCAGGAAGTAACTGGATTTTTTCCAGGCCGAATGCTCCGTCACCAAGCTGTGCGCGTGCCACTCGTTGATCCGGCGAAGGTGCTCCCAAGGATCGGACGGCCATTCGAGGTAGAGGCCGGGGATGAAGAAAAGCAGCGCGAGCAGGAGCCAGGGAGCGAGTGCTGAAAGCGGTAAGCGATAAGCGGTAAGCGGTAAGTGATAAGCGTTAAGCTTTAAGCCGGAAGCCCGATCCCGCCACCAATGCCACAGGGCGACGCCTGCCATCATCACATGGATCGCGTGTAGCGCCCAATAGACGTGGAGGAGGGAAGGAGGGGAGGGAAGAAAGGAGAAGGAAGAAGGGAGAAAGTCCGACTCGGAGATGCTTTGCCCTGCTCCATTCTCCATACTCCCTGCTCCAACTGGATTTACGGGTAAATCCAGCCACGCATACAGCAGGTAGGCGATGAGGTAGGGAATCAGGAACGCCCAGCCGCTCCGAAAGTAGGTCCAGAGAATGCGCCGAAACACGAGCGGTGACTGCGGGATGAGCATGGCTTTCCCGGTCAATTCAGGCTAGGCGGGTCCGAAGGCAGGGGTTTGTAGATGCGCTGAATGACCGATGTGGAGTACTCGCCAAGCGGGGATTCAATCGTGCCGACCAAGAGGTAGTTGCACTCGAGATCAAGGCCGTAGCGATGCAAGAGTTCCGGGGAAAGACTTCGCCTGCCACCGGGCTCGGTCAAGACCCATGCCTGGCGCAGTAGTTCGGCCGGGACACGATCAAGGCCGACCTGTACGATGTCTTTGCTACCGGGATAGCCACCGGGGAGCCATGCTAGTCCCAAGTGACGTGCTCCGACAAGGACAGCCAAGGTTGGGTGACGTCCGCTCAGATCAATCCAAGGATCATTCGGTTTGAAGCCGTTTTCTTCGAGCAGTGCTCGCATTTGGGACACATAGCGCTGCGTATCGGCGGATACCCGGATGACATGCTGCTCGGCGGTCAGCAGTGAGACTGTATTAGCCCGGAGGGGAAAATGCTGCCGGTAGGGGGCTTCTGTGGCCAGCATGAGAGACAGGAAGACTCCGACAACAGTGAACAGTGCCAATGGGACGCCGCGCGTCCAAGAGCACCCTTTGGCGGGATCGGGCCAGACCAAGGTCAGACCGGCGGCACACCAGAACGCGACCGCGCCGCCAATCTTCCACCAATAATATGTGTTGCTGCCGAAGGCGAAGGCATAAGGCAAACAGAGCAGGCAGAGCACGGCAACAATCGGGCGGACCCGTGGCAGGCTGCGTATCCTAAATAAGAAAACCAAGAACGACCCTGCCGGCAAAAAGAACAAGACCAAATTGGTGAACAAATACTTGATGAACCAGCTGCCGTCCGCCGTGTATGAAAGGCCCTGCGTGAGTTCAAAACCCAGCACGTCGGCGAGTGAATAACCGAGGCGATGGCAAACGGCCAGCGAGATCCACAGCGCGGCGATGCCAGCCAAGGCAAGGCCGAAGCCAGCCAGCCGCAACGCGTGCCACCCCGCCGAAACAAGGTAGCCGCTCGTGAATACCAGGCCCGTGCCGAGCCAGAACAGGCGCTTTTCGGCAAGGTTAAGGTGAAAATTCTCCAGACGCAGTATTTCCGCCAGAGTGTGCCCACCCTGTAGTTTCTCCAAATCAGATGCTCCGATCGCGAGGCGGTTCACGAACCCTGAGATGGAGCCATCAATTGCCAAAGCCGAAAGCACCACAAGAGAGAGCGCAATGATCCCCGTGGTGCAGAACTGGTGCCATGAGATTCGACCATAAGCGACAATCCCGGTTAGCCATAACAGCCCGGCCACGGCCATGGTTGTCGGCTTGCCCATGAAGGTCAGCCAGAGACCAATACCGAGCAGGACAGAGCCGATCCAGTGGGCCCGCTTAGTCGCCGCACACGCCAGACAGGCACCGGCTGAGCCGAGCAGCAGACCTTGAAAGGCCAGGGTGTTGTAATTGGGCGTCGGGAGCCAGACCCGGAAGACCGCTAGCGCTGAACTCGCCAGGACAAAGGCCAGGCAGGCCATCGCTAAGCGGTCACCCTGTGATCGCATCGGGAATCCTGCGAGCAGGCTGGCGAAGAACAACCAGCCGGCACCGAACGTGAGGAGCACATTGAGCTGACGCAGTGCGACTATATTCCGGCCGGTCAATTCGTATAACGGATGAAAGACGAAGCCGAACTGGGTGTGCGACGCAGGGTAAAGCTCTGGATGGGCGATCCAGTTCAGGTAGTAACCTTCATCGGAGAACTCGATGCCGTAACCACAGAGCAGCAACAGCCAGTAAATCAGCCCAATGGTTGTGGCGACGCCCGCACCTAGGGTCAGCCGGGCCATTCGCCCGGTCTGGTTCACGCTGGGCGGGGCTGCTGCTGGAGCGTCGTTGCCAAGAACCGCGGAGGTCATTTGCGCAAGTTTGTTATGGGAGTGAAAGGGACGCCGGAACTGCTCCACGTTTGATGTCAGTCGGAGACGTTGGCTGATGTGGTGGGTTTGGCGGTCGTTGGCAATCCCAGGCGCGCAGGCGTAGCGATAGCCCGCCGTCGCCTTGGAGGCTATGGCGCGGCTCGTCCCGCGGCGGCGCCTCAGGTGAGGTGGACGGTGGACGGTTTTCGGAAAGAGGCACGGAGGGCAGTGGACGGAGCTTACGGTAAGACAGCAGACGGTGGACGGATTGAGAAAAGGAATTATACGCAACGTTACCTTGGAATGGCACAATTCCAGGAATGAGGAGTTACTTCGGCTCAACCACTGAGAGGGCGCGGCAGATTTTGCGGGCGAGGATATCCGGAATCTCGGCATGACGGGGCAACGGCTCACGCCGTCCCGTGACAGGGTTCCAGTAGATGGTGTGTGAGCCGCCCTCTCGTTTGAATTGGCAACCATGCGCCAGAAGATGGCGGATGAGTTCCTTACGCTTCATGCCAGCGCGAGCGGAATCAGTTTCTCCCCGTCGCCCAAGTTGGCCAAGGCGTCTGCCCGGCGGTCTTCCAGCAACAGCAGGATGGATTGGCGCAGTGACTCGACCGCTTCGGCCTCGGTGCGGCCTTGGCCGTTGCCTTCGGGAAATTCCGGCGAGAAGGCGACGAACCACGGTCCTTCGCGCACTATGCGGGCGGTAATCGTGGCGATTGGGTTCATGCTGCCAAAATGAAGCCGGTCGGGCTGCCATGCAAGTGCGCACTGGAGTTGCGGGTGCGGGGTCGTGATCAGCGGTAAGCGGTAAACAGTAGGTCAGCGCGCTGGCGCGCGCCCCAACCACGCCGTCCCGCCAGATTAAGTTGAGGGTTGAAGTTTAAGCGGCGGCCTTCCGCCCGGACATTTCACCGCAGAGAGCGCAGAATGCGCCGATAAAGCGTCGGCCTCCAATTCCCTTTTGCGCTTGCTCCCTGTTGCCGGTTTTTGGTTCTACTTCCTGATATGAAGGCGTTTCTGCGCGAGCTCGGGCTGCGGTTCTGGGTGACGGTATGCGTTTATCTTTCGATTCTCTGCGTTTCGTTCTATCTCGCCTATGAGCTGCGCTTTGATTTCGCGCTGCCGCCGGAGATGCAGGAAGAGCGACTGCGGCTGCTGAAGTATGCCGTGGGGGTGAAGTTCCTCTGCCTGGTGCTGATGCGGCAGACAGGCAGCATGCTGCGCTACTTCAGCATCCCGGACCTCGTGCGGGTGGCCGCGGCCATGGCTTTGGGGAGCACTTTGCTCATCCTGCCGCGGTGGATCGGGCAGGCGGACTATGTGTTTCCGCGCGGGGTCCTGTTGATAGACCTTTTGTTGAGTGTGACCGGGCTCTGTGCCTTCCGCATTTTTCTACGCGTTTACCAGGAGCGACTGAGCAGCGCCAGCAGCCGGGGCGGCAAGCGGCTGGAGGAAATCGCCATTGTGGGGGCGGGCGATTCCGGCGCCTCGCTGGCCAAGGAGTTTCTGAGCAAGCCTTCCCGGGGGTTCAAGCCGGTGGCGTTTTTTGATGACGATCCGGCGAAGCGGGGCCGCTTGGTGCACGGCATCCCGGTGCTGGGGCCCCCCGAAGGCATGATGGACGCCGATCTCAAGCGGGTGCGCACGGTGGTGGTGGCCATGCCTTCGGCCGCCCGGAAACGGGTGAAAGAGATTCTGCTCAGCCTGGTCGCCCAGGGTTACAAGGTGGAGATCATGCCGGCCTTGGAGGATCTCGCCTCCGGGAGGGCCAAGGTCAGCCAAATCCGGGCGGTGGACGTGGAGGATCTGCTTGGCCGCGAACCGGTAAAATTGGACACGGCCGGAATCCGCCGATTTGTGGAGGACAAGGTGGTGCTCGTGACCGGGGCGGGCGGCAGCATCGGCAGCGAGCTTTGCCGGCAGGTGGCGGACCTTAATCCTCACCGGCTGCTGCTGCTCGACCAGTCCGAGGGCAGCCTTTTTCTCATTGAACAGGAGATGAACGAACGCGGGATGGGGGCCATTGCCACGCCGGTCGTGGCCGACATCCTCGACGAAACCCGGCTGCAGGAGCTGTTTCGCCGGCTGCGGCCGCAGGTGGTCTTTCACGCGGCGGCGCACAAGCATGTCTATCTGATGGAACGTCAGCCGGGCGAGGCCGTGCGCAACAACAGCGTGGGCACGCGGGTCCTGGCGGCAGTCGCTGCCGCGCACAGGGTCGAGGCCTTCGTGCTCATCTCCACGGACAAGGCGATCAACCCGACCAACGTCATGGGGTGCAGCAAGCGTTTGGCGGAAATCCACCTGCAGGCCATGCATGCCCGGGTGACGGCCGCTGCACCGCAGCCCGCCGCGGTGGCCGCGGGCGGTGCCCGGGGCGCGGCTTCGGGCAAGCCTGCCCTGCAAGTTCCCGCGACCAAATTCATGGCGGTGCGGTTTGGGAATGTTTTGGGTTCCTCGGGCAGCGTGGTCCCGATCTTTCGCCGGCAGATTGCCGCCGGCGGGCCGGTGACCGTGACGCATCCCGATGTCACCCGCTATTTCATGACGATCCCGGAGGCGGTGGGCTTGGTTCTCCAAGCGGCGGTGCTCGGGGAGGGCGGAGAGATCTTTGTCCTCGATATGGGGCAGCCGGTGAAGATCGTGGATCTCGCCCGCCAGATGATCGAGCTCAGCGGCTTCAAGGTGGACGAGGACATCGAGATCAAGTTCACCGGTCTCAAGCCGGGGGAAAAACTCTACGAGGAATTGCGGCACAAGGATGAGGACCATCTGCCGACCAGCCACCCGCGGATCATGCGCTTTGTGCCCCAGGGCAATCCGACCGAAGCCAGTGCGCGGGCGATTGATCAACTGGAGCCGCTGCTTTACACCGTGAGCCCGAATACCTTGAAGGCGCAGTTAAAGGAAATTGTGCCCGAATATGTGCCTCACCTGGACTGAGGCGGTAAGCGGAAAGCTGTCAGCGATCAGCGTTCAGCGAACCAGCCGCCAATCCTTCCCGCGGATCACGCGGAGCGAGGTGCTAGCGAACCAGGACCAGGGCATATCAAGTAACAGTGCAGCCGCAGTCCTGTGGCGCGGTAGCGCCGGTAGGGTCCGCTCTTCCGCCGTCGCCAAGGCTATGGCGGACAGGCCGAGCGGACCGCTGCCCGCCCGGAGGTCGGGCCCTACCTTTTCCGGCTACAGTTTTAATGAAACCGCTATAGCAGACCAGGTGACCAGCTGAGCCATCCGTGAAATCCGCGGGGAGGTTCGGGTTACCTCTTTGCGGGTTTTGCGTTCCTTGCGGTTAATTGGATTCTGGCCGCGAACCAGCGCCCGCCAGCGGGCTGCTACAGCACATCCGCGAAGCTCGGGCGCAGGCGGCGGAAAAGCCAGGCGCCGACAGCCAGCGCCAAAAAGCTCACGGCGTAAAGGTAGCCCACGGCGGCGAGGTTGACCGGTTCGCCCCAGAAGACCACGCCGCGGGCTTCGTGAATCAGGTGCAGCAGCGGATTGAACCGGAGGAAGGTCCAGATGGCGGGAGGGATGAGGTTGACGGGATAAAACACCGCGCTGGCAAACAGCAGGGCCAGGCCGAGAAACTGGGTGAGCGGGGCGAAATCACGCACAAACACGCCCAAGGCCGAGAGCCCCAGCGCCAGGCCGAAAGCGCCGGCCGCCAGCGGCACGAGCAGCACTGGCAGCCAGCCCAGCGTCCCCCAGCTCAGCGGCACGCCGGTCGCCAATGCGCCGACGAACACCAAGGCCAGCGTGATAAGAAAGTGGATGAACGCCGCGCCGACCCCCGCCACGGGCAGCACGCCGAGCGGAAACACCACTTTCTTCACAAAGTTGGGGTTGGCCGTGACCAGACCGGGGCTCAGGTTGATGACCTCGGCGACAAAATGATGGAGGGCGAGCCCGAGAAAAACCACCAGGGCGTATTCCACGCGGCTTTCCATGACGGCTTCGGCCTTGAACCGGCCGGAGAAAATGAAGCCGAAAACGAGGACATAAAGCCCGAGCATCAGCAGCGGCCCGAGGAGGGACCAGACCAGCCCGAGGTGGCTGCCCTTGTGGCGCAGCTCGACGTTGCGCAGGGTGAATTGCCAGGCGAGGGAGCGGTGCGACCAGAGTTCACGCAGCGGGGAGGAAGTCATCGGAGCAGCGCTTGTAGCCTGAAAAACCGCGGCGAGTAAAGCCCGGCGACCGGCAGGGCGGCGTGATGTACGCGGCCGGGGAGGATTTTCCGCACCGGTTCCCGGCCGCCGGTATAATCAATGCAATTAACGGATTGCAATATCCGGACCGGGCGGCGTTCTGATGCGACCATTGCTCATGAAGACATTACACCTGCGTTTTTGGTTTGTTGCCGTCCTGCTGGGTCTGACCGCCGCCTCCCGGCCGGCTGTTGCGGCCGAAGGTTACACGATGGCCGAGGACCTGTTCCCGCAACTGCGGCAGGTGCTGGCGGACGTTGATGCCCAATCCCCCCGGATGATCCTGCGGAATCTCGAACTCATGGCCGCCGACGGCGATTTGCAGCAGGCGAAGTCCAACCTCTATCCGAATTTGGGCGGAAACTACCGCCCGACGTGGGGGCGGGAAAAACGCCAGGATCGCCCGGACTGGTATAACACCGACAAGGTTTATTACGCCGTTTCCCTGAACCAGCCGGTGTTTCATTGGGGAGAGCGGATGAACTCGGCCAAGATTGGCGCCATCCGGCGGGCCATCGCCACGGACAATCACGCGGAGGCCCGGCGGTTGCTGGCCCACGAGGTGCGCACCGGTTTCATGTTCATGGTGCAGCGCAAGGTGCAGATGGAGGCCGCCCAATTTGCCCGGGTGATGGCCGACAACGCGCAAAAGGTGGCCGAGGAGCGTCTGGCCAAGGGCGAGATTGCCGAAGGTGCGGTGTTTCTGCCCCGGATCGCGGCCGAGCAGGCGGCGCTGGCCCAGGAAACCGCCGAGTGGAACTACGAAATGGCCAAGCAGGGCTACGCCGCCCTGCTCGGGGGCAACGAGCCGCCCGACAGCCAGGTGCCGTCGGTCATCCCGCCGGTCCCGTCGAGCGCGGCGGCGGTGCGGCGTGAACTGAGCCGCTTTATGGCCCAGGACGAGCCGGATGTCGCCAGAATCCGCAGCAGCCGGCGCGAGGTGGAAGTGAACCGGCTGACCTACAAAAACCAGCGGACCCGGCTCCTGCCGAAACTCAGCTTCCAGGCGGCGATCACCCAGGACGAGCAGAGCTACTCGCTCGACATCGCCCAGAAATACGGGCTGCAGCACAATTACGTGGGCTTGGTGGTGAATTGGAACATCTTTGACGGCTTCCAGAGCCAGGGTGCCACCCGCACCGCGCTGGCCCGCCTGCGGCAGTCGGAAGAAAACTTCCGGCAGTTGAAAACCAACCTCCCGCGCGACGCCCAGCGCGCGGCCAAGGCGGTGGAGCTGGCCGAGCGGCAACTGGTCATCAACGAGCGGCTGCTCAGCAACGCCACGGGCTTCCTTGATTACCGGCAGGATGAATTCCGGCGCGGACAGGCATCCGAGACCGACGTCAATGCCGCCCGGGCCGCCTACGACCGGGCGCTGACCGCGGCCCAGCTCTCCCGCTACGACTACCTCCTCAAGCTGGGTGAGTTTGTGAATTTCGTGAACGCCGACGTTTCCCTGCCGTCGTCCGGCGGGCTTTGACCGTGGCCGCCGGCCAGGCGGAGGCCCGACCAGGCGGAACGAAACCGCCGGGGCCCGGTCCCTTCGCCCGGACGGATGGGTGCGACAGGCCTTGCCCCGGCCGGCATTTCCATCCCTAGTTGTCATTCTGTTTTATCCCGGCGGACAGGTTTTGCACCTTCCGCCATCCGCCCAACATCAGCCCGCCCCGTTTCCGATCCTCCCATGTCCGCCTCCTCCAAAAAAATCCTGTCCATCCTTGCCGGACTGATTGTCGTCGTGGTGCTTTTCATCCAGCTTTCCCGGCCGACCGCCGTGGTGGCGAAAGCGAGCAGCGGCCAGGCCCTGAAGCAGGTGCCCGGCAGCGTGACGGTGCTGGCCGAATTTGAAATGGAGCTCAAGAGCGAGGCGGGCGGGCGCGTCATCCACAGCATCCTCGACCCGGGCAGCGTGGTGAAGGAAGGCGAGGTGCTGGCCCAGCTCGACACCGGCGACCTGAAACTGGAAATCGAGGGCATCCGGGTGAGGTATGAGGCGGAGAAGCGCCGGATCGCGGTCGGTTCGGCCATCGAGCTGGAATTGCAGACGGCGCGCGAACAACTGGAGGAGTTTGAGCGCCTCACCCGCTCGGGCAACCGTTCCGAGGCCGAGCTGACCCGCGAGCGCCGGAAGGTCCGGGCCATTGAGCAGCGCCTGGAACTGGAAGAGGTCAGGAACCGCGAATTGATTGACGGCTATGAGAACACCCTGAGGGTCAAACAGCGCCAACTGGAGAAAATGACCATCGTGGCGCCGTTTGACGGCGTCATTTCCGAGGTCGGCGCGGCCCGCCCCGGCGATCTCATCGGCCCGAACTGGCCGCTGGCCAAGCTGATCTCCTCCTCCCGGACGGTGGAGGCCAAGATCAGCGAGGAAAACTTTGCCGATCTGCGCATCAGCCAGCGCGCGCGGGTGCGCTTCCTGCCCTACGGGGGCGAGCTGTTCGACGCGATCATCACCAAGATCCTGCCCACCTCCGATCCCGAGACCCAGCGTTACATCGTCCATCTCGATGTGAGCATCAACGCCGAGCGCCTGGTGCCGGGCATCACCGGCGAGGTGACCATCGTCGTCGGTGAACGGCAGGCGGATGCGAACATCCCGCGCCGGGCGCTGTTCGGCAACAACGTCTATCTCGTGAAAAACGGCCGGGTCGAACTGCGCCAAGTCGAAGTGGGTTTCACCAGCCTGACCACGGTGGAGATCCTCGGCGGCCTGGAAGAAGGGGACGAGGTCATCGTTGACGAACTGGATCGCTTCCGCAACGGCGACCGGGTGCGCACCCGGCCGGCCCCGGTGCGCGGTTGATCCGCCGGCCGATCCGCCCTGTTCGTCCCGATGTCACCCAACCTCCATATCGCCTTCCGCTTCCTCACGGCCAAGAAGCGCGCCATGCTGATGAGCCTGTCGTGCATCGTGCTGGGCGTGGGGCTGTTTGTGGTCACGCAGGCCACGACGAGCGGTTTCGAGCAGTTTTTCATCCGGACCATCCTGGGCACCAACGGGGCGATCCGGATCGAGGACAAAATCCAATACACGATCCGCAGCATGTCGGCCGACGGCTATGGCTCCGACTACGAGATCCGGACCAAGGAGGGCCAAAAATACATCGAGGGCATCGAGGAGCCGAAGCTCGTCATCGATGCGGTGAAGCGTTTCCCCAACGTCGCGGGCGTGTCGGAGGTGCTGCACGGCGCCGTGATCATGCGCAGCGCTTTCAAGAACGAGTCGGTGCGCGTTTACGGCATCAATGTGGAGGACCACCTGAAGGTGTCCGATTTGGAGCGGCAGATCGTGCGCGGCGTGATCGACGATTTTCGCGGCACGCCCAGCGGCAGTCTCATCGGCCTCGAAATGGCCCGCCGGCTGCAACTGGAGGTGGGGGAGAGCTACCAATTGGAAATCGGCGGACAACTCCGGCGCTACCGGGTGTCGGCTATCTACGAGACGGGCGTCAGCGACATCGACCGCGTGCGCGTCTATCTGAACATGGGCGAAGCCCGCTCGCTGCTGCGCAAACCCACGGGGGCATCGTTCATCCAGGTCGGGCTGATCGAGAAGGACCGCGCGGTGGCGGATGCGGCCCACATGACCGAGGTTCTCCATCACCTCTCGAAAAGCTGGCAGGAGCGGGAAAAAACCTGGCTGGAGGTTTTTCGCGCCCTGCGCATCTCCTCCGCCATCACGGTCTCGGTTTTCACGCTCATCGCCGGCCTGGCGATGTTCAACACCCTCGCGATGATCGTCATGGAGAAGACCAAGGAGATCGCGATTCTCCGGTCCATGGGTTACACCCGCGAGGACATCTCCAGGATTTTCATCTGGCAGGCGACCATTGTCCTGACCATCGGCACGGTGCTGGGTTGGATCCTCGGCGCCGGCATCACCTACGCCGTATCCAAGACCCCGATCAGCATCCGGGGAATTTTCGCCGCGGACACCTTCATCGTGGCCTGGTCCATCTGGCATTATGTGGCCGCCACCCTCACGGCCGTCGTCATGGTGATGCTCGCCAGCCTGGTGCCTTCCCGCCGGGCGGCGCGGTTGGAGCCGGGTGATGTGATCCGGGGGACGGCGCAATAAAAGATGAAAGCGATAAGCATCAAGCAGCAAGCTGACGGGGGCGCTGAAGCTGGAAACCGTCATTCACCTCCTTTCATCCGATCTCATCCAACCCGGTTCCGCCGCTGATCGCCCCGATGCCTGTTTCCGCCAATACCGTCGCGCTGCGTTGCGCCAACATCCACCGCTACCTCGGTCAAGGCGAGGGGAGGGTGCATGTGCTCAAGGGCGTTTCCTTCGAGGCGCACCGCGGGCAGGTCTATGCGATTGTCGGGCCTTCCGGCTGCGGCAAAAGCACGCTGCTTTACCTGCTGGGCCTGCTCGACCGGCAGGATGACGGCGACATCTGGATCAACAACCGGCTGATGTCCAACAGCAGCGATGCGGACCGCACGGCGGCGCGCGGCGAGCACATCGGGTTCGTGTTTCAGTTTCACTTTCTGATGCAGGAGTTCACGGCGTTGGAAAACGTGATGATGCCCATGCGCAAACTCGGCCGGTTGACGCCCGAGGCGATGGAGGCCCGGGCCCGACAGTTGCTGTCTTCCGTGGGTCTCGGCGAGAAGACCCACCGGCTGGGCACGCAGTTGTCCGGCGGCGAGCAGCA
>DDSZ01000039.1:371-190280 GCA_002344205.1 Opitutaceae bacterium UBA2377 | reverse complement strand
ACGAGCCGACGGGCAACCTGGACGTCAAAAACTCCACGATGGTGTTCGACCTGCTCACCCGGCTGGCCAAGGAGAACGGTCAGGCGGTGATTTTGGTGACGCACAACCCCGAGATTGCGAACCGTTGCGACTCGGTGAAGCCGATGCGGGACGGACTCTTCGTCTGACTTGGCGGCCGGACGGCCGGGGTCTGCAAGCCGCTAGGGATTAGGCAAAACCGTTTTGGCGGCTGCCGATGCTAATGATTTCCGCAAAACAAATTCGGGCGCGAAAATTTAGTTTACTTTGGAAATGCCGCCGCCTTCGTTAGGTGCTGATTTTGCAGACCACCAACGACCTGTGAGCAACAATCCATCGCGAAAACAATTCCTGACCAAATTGGTCGGGCTCGTCGCCACCGCCGGGCTTGCGCCCAAGCTTCTGGCCAAACAGCCGGCGGTCCCCGCCGGCGGTTCTGTTTCCGCACCCCAGACGATCAAGGTCCAGCCCGACACGCGTGCCATTGCGCGCCGTGAAGGCATGATCTGAACCAGTCCCCGCCAAAGCACCGGACCATGTCGAAACTCTTCCCGAAGTCGGCCAACAAACTGCCGCTCCAGATCATTGTCTTCCTGTTTGTCTTCGGCGGCATCGCCACGGCGGGCGTCACCTACTACATGACGCCGAAATACACCCGCGTGGGCTACGCGCCGGTGCAGCCGGTGCCCTTCAGCCATGCCCTGCACGCCGGCCAGCTCGGCCTGGATTGCCGCTACTGCCATTCGAACGTGGACAAGTCCGGTCATGCCAATGTGCCCACCGCGCAGACCTGCATGAATTGCCACAACCAGGTGAAGGTGGACAGCCCCCTGCTGGCGGCGGTCCGCCAGAGCTATGAAACCGGCGATCCGCTGCCCTGGGTGAAAATCCACCAACTGCCCGACCACGCCTACTTCAACCACGCCGTGCACGTGAATCGCGGGGTGAGCTGCGTCGAGTGTCACGGCAAGATCAACGAGATGGAAGTCGTTACGCACACCCAGCCGCTGAGCATGGGCTGGTGTCTCGACTGTCACCGCAACCCCGAGACCCGCGTCCGCGAGCCCGGCGACATCTACAATCTCAACTCCCCGACCATCGCGGAGAAGTCCGGCGTCGAGGCCGGCATCAAGTTTGTCCACGACTGGAACATCAAGCCCCCGCAAAGCTGCTCGGGTTGCCACCGCTGATGAAACGCAAATTTCACCATCCCGCTCCTTCTGAACGCGAGTTGAACGGCCCGCGCTACTGGCGCAGCCTCGGCGAGTTGACCGAGACGCCGGGCTTCAAGGAGCAGTTGTCCCGCGAGTTTCCCGAGGGCGCCTCCAACCTTGAAGGGGTGGACCGCCGCCACTTCATGAAGATCATGGCCGCCTCGTTTGCGCTGGGCGGCATCGGTTTGGCGGGTTGCCGCCGGCCCGAGGCGCACATCCTGCCCTACGGCAAATCCGTGGAGGGCGTCATCCCGGGCCTGCCGCTGTATTTTGCCACGGCGATGCCGCTGCGCAAATCGGCGATCCCGCTTTTGGCCGAGACCCATCAGGGCCGTCCGACCAAGCTGGAGGGAAATCCCACCTACGCCCCGCATGGCGGCGCGAGTTCGTTGCTGGCCCAGGCCTCCGTGCTTGATCTTTACGATCCGGATCGGGCGACCGCCCATACCCGTGGCGGCGCGGTCATCACGCCGGCCGTGGTCAACGATTTGCTGGCCAAGATCAGTTCCGGCTACAGCGCGACCAACGGCGCCGGGCTGGCCTTCCTCGCGGAGGAATCGGGCTCGCCGACGCGCGCCCGCTTGCAGGCCGGTTTGAAGCAGCGCTTCCCGCGGGCGATTTGGGCCGAATACGAGCCCGTGCAGGACAATCCGCCGCCGGCCGCCGCCCGCGCCGCCTTTGGCCGGGACGTCGCCCCGCAGTATCATTTTGCCAAGGCCAAGCGGATCGTCGCGCTCGATGCCGACTTCCTCAACGCCGCCGGCACGAATCTGCGGCATGCGCGCGATTTTGCCAAGGGCCGGAAGGTCCTGAAGAAGGACGATCCGATGAACCGCCTGTATGTGGCGGAGAGCGGATTCACCCTGACGGGCAGCATGGCCGATCACCGGCTGCGGCTCGCGAGCAGCCACATGGTGGCGTTGGCCGCGGCCTTGGCGCAGAAACTGGCGCCGTCGGCCGAGGCCGCCCGCCTGGCTGCCGGCCTCACGATCAATCCGCAATGGGTGGACGCCTGTGCCGCCGATTTGCAGGACCACCGCGGCGAATGTCTCATCGTCGCCGGCGCCCATCTGCCCGCCGAGGTGCACGTGCTCGCTTACCAGCTCAACGCCGCGCTCGGCAATATCGGCCGGACGGTGGACTTCGTGGCGGCGGAGCCCGCGACAGCTTCGACGATCCAGGATTTGGCCGCCGCCATCAAGGCCGGCAGCGTCAAGACCTTGGTTGTGCTCGGCGGCAATCCGGCTTACAACGCGCCGGCCGATCTCGATTGGGTTGCCCTGCAAAAATCGGTGCCCGAGGTCATTCGCCATGGTTACTACGTGGACGAGACATCGGCCGCGGCGGGGGTTCATCTGGCGGCGACCCACTATCTCGAATCTTGGGGCGACGCCCGCGCGTCGGACGGCACGGTCGTCCCGGTGCAACCCATGATCCTGCCCCTTTTCAAGGGTCTCACGGAGCTTGAGGTGCTGGCGCGGATCGCGGGCGAGGCAAATGCCGATCCCTACACGCTGGTTTTCAACACCATCACGGCCTTGGCCGGCGGGGACGCCCAGCAGGCGTTCCGCAAGTTTCTGCATGACGGCCTGCTCGAAGGCTCCGCTCATCAGGCGGTCGCGGTGGCCTTCAACCAAGGCAGTGCGGCCGCCCTGCTTGCCGGTGCTTCGGTTGCCGGCGCCTTTGGCAAAGACAATCTGGAGGTTCGCTTTGTCACCGACCACAAGATGGACGACGGCCGGTTCGCCAACAACGGTTGGCTGCAAGAGTGCCCCGATCCCATCACCAAGATTTCCTGGGATAATGCGATTCTCGTCAGCCCCAAGCTCGGCAAGGAGTTGAACATCGCCCCGAAAGGGTCGCTGCTACAGGTCGCCCGGGTGGAGGAAGCCGAATTCGTGCGCGGCCAGGAGATGGCCCATGTCGGTGAGGTCACTGTCAACGGGCGCATGGTGCGCGGACCGATCCACATCCAACCGGGGCTTTCCGACTACACCATCGTCCTCCCGCTGGGCTATGGCCGCGAGCAGACCGGGCGGGTGGGGCAGGGCGCCGGCTTCAATGCCTACGGTGCTCTCACCTCGGCGGCACCGGCCATCGCCACCGGCGCAAAAATCGCCCTCACGGGCGAACGCCGCGCCTTGGCCAACACCCAGGAGCACTGGTCGATGGAAGGCCGCGACATTGTCCGCGAAGCCAACCTGGATGAATACCGGAAGAATCCGGGCTTCGTGCATGACATCGGCACCGAGTCGCATTCACCCGCCATCTACGGCGAGGCCGGGCCGAAGGCCGAGGCCGATCTGCCCCGCGACGAGCGGGCGGCGCTCACCGCCAACCGTGCTTTGCTGACCCCGCGCGGCCAGTCGCTTTACGAGACCCCGGATTTCACCGGCACCCACCAGTGGGGCATGTCGATCGATCTCAACACCTGCATCGGCTGCAACGCCTGCGTCGTTGCCTGTCAGGCCGAGAACAACATCCCCATCGTCGGCAAGGATCAGGTCCTGCGCGGCCGTGAGATGCACTGGATCCGGCTCGATCGTTACTACTCCGATGGCAAGGCCGACGCCGCCGCGTTTGGCGGTGAAGGCAACCGCGAGCTGCCGGAAGACCCGCAGGTTTCGCTCCAGCCGGTCGGCTGCATGCATTGCGAGCTGGCCCCGTGCGAGACCGTGTGCCCGGTGAATGCGACCGTGCACGATGACGAAGGCCTCAACGTGATGGCCTACAACCGCTGCATCGGCACCCGTTATTGCGCCAACAACTGTCCCTACAAGGTGCGCCGTTTCAATTTCTTCGACTACAACGACCGCCAGCTCGACAGCCTTTACCTCGGGCCGCTCGGTCCCCAGGGCATGCCCGAGCTGGTCAAGCTCGTGAAGAATCCCGAAGTCTCGGTCCGCATGCGCGGCGTGATGGAGAAGTGCACCTACTGCGTGCAGCGCATCCAGAACGGCAAGATCCAGCACAAGGTTGCCATGGCGAAGGCCGGCAACCCGGGCGATGTCTCCGTGCCGGATGGCACCATCAAGACGGCCTGCCAGCAGGTCTGCCCCGTGGAGGCCATTGTCTTCGGCGATCTCCTCGACAAGCAGAGTGCGGTCTCGCAGGCCAAGGCCCGTGAGCACGACTACCAGTTGCTCGGCTATCTGAACATCCGTCCGCGCACCACCTACCTCGGGCGGTTGCGCAATCCGAACCCGAACATGCCGGATTACAACAAGCTGCCGCTCAGCCGCGTGGAATACAAAAACAAGAACTATCCGCCCGCCCTGAAAAACGGGAAGGACAAGGGTTCCCATGACCACTCCAGCCTCAAAGGCGACCTGCGCACGGGAGGGCAAAGCTAATGGCTCACGCTGACTCAGCCCACTCCGCCCCGGCGATCCTCCAGGAAGTCAAGCCGGCGGTCCTCCCGCGGGCGACGCTCGTGGAGAACAACCGCAGCTTCGCGTGGATCACGGAAAAGATCTGCAGCATCATCGAGGGCAAGACCCCCACCTGGTGGTGGGTTTGCTTCATTGTGGCCTGCTTTGTCGCCTCGTTCACGGTGGCCGGCATCACCTACCTCGTGGCCACCGGTGTCGGTGTCTGGGGTCATGCCAACCCGGTCAACTGGGCCTGGGACATCGTCAACTTCGTGTTCTGGATCGGCATCGGCCACGCCGGCACGCTGATCTCGGCGATCCTTTGCCTGCTGCGCCAGAAGTGGCGCACCTCCATCAACCGCGCGGCCGAGGCGATGACCATCTTCGCGGTGGTTTGCGCCGCGATCTTCCCGGTCTTCCACGTCGGTCGCGTCTGGTATGCGTGGTATCTTTTCCCGATCCCCAACTCCAACGTGATCTGGCAGAATTTCCGTTCGCCGCTGGAGTGGGACGTGTTTGCGGTTTCGACCTACGGCACGGTCTCGGTGCTCTTCTGGTACGTCGGCCTCATCCCCGACCTGGCCGTGCTGCGCGACCGTTTCTATGCGGCGGGCAACAAGCTGCGTTCCTTCCTTTACGGCCTGTTCGCCCTCGGCTGGCGCGGTTCCAACCGTCACTGGAGCAACTACGAGATGGCCTACCTGATTTTGGCCGGCGTCAGCACGCCGCTCGTGCTCTCCGTGCACACCATCGTGTCCTTCGATTTCGCGGTGTCGCTCCTGCCCGGCTGGCATACGACCATCTTCCCGCCGTATTTCGTCGCCGGCGCCATTTTCTCCGGCTTCGGCATGGTGCTCACGCTCATGCTGCCGCTGCGGGCGATCTACAAGCTCGAGGACCTCATCACGCAGTATCACATCGACTGCATGTGCAAGATCACCCTCGCGACGGGCACCATCGTGGGCTACGCCTACGCGATGGAGTTCTTCATCGCGTGGTATGGCGCGAATCCGTATGAAGGCTTCGCGTTCATCAACCGCGCCTTCGGTCACTACGCCTGGGCCTACTGGATCATGATCGCCTGCAACGTGATCACGCCGCAGTTCTTCTGGTTCAAGAAGGTCCGCCAGAACACGGCTTTCGTGTGGATCCTCTCGATCTTCGTCAACGTCGGCATGTGGTTCGAGCGTTTCGTGATCATCGTCACCTCGCTCGCCCGCGACTTCCTGCCCTCCAGTTGGGGCTACTACAGCCCCTCCATCGTGGAGATTTTCACCTTCTTCGGCACCTTCGGCGTCTTCTCGGTGCTCTTCCTCCTCTTCATCCGGTTCCTGCCCATCATGCCGATGGCGGAGCTCAAGGCGGTGACCCCGCAGGCCGACGTCCATGCCGGTCACGACCACCACTAATCCGATCCGACCATGTCCGCCCAATCATACGGCCTGATCGCCACCTTCGACACCGCCGCCGGCCTTTACCAGGCGGCGCAGCAGGTGCGCGACGCCGGCTTCAAACACTGGGATTGCATCACCCCGTTTCCGGTGCACGGCCTCGACAAGGCCATGGGAGTCAAACGCTCCATCGTGCCGCGGTTCTCGCTGGCCGGCGGCATCACCGGATTTATCACCGGCATGTCGCTCATCTGGTGGACCGGCGCGGTGGATTATCCGCTGATCGTGGGTGGCAAGCCCTACTTCAGCCCGATGTTCGCCTTTCCCGTCGCGTATGAGCTGACGATTCTTTTCACCGCCTTTGCGACGATCGGCGGCATGTTTTTCCTCAACGGCCTGCCCAAGCATTATCATGCCGTGCTGAAGCACGACCAGATCGTGCGCGGCATGGATGACCAGTTCTTCATCGTGATCGAGAGCCGTGACCCGCGTTTCAACGCCACCAACACCCGGGCCCTGCTGGAAAAAGCGGGCGGCACCGACATCAAGGAGCTGGAGGCCTGACCATGCGCAACCTTTACCTCATCACCGCCTTCGTGGTTGCGCTGACGCTCTCCATCCTGGGACTGCGCGGCACCCTGTTTGTGAAGCCGCCGATGGATGTGTTTCCCGAGTGGATCTTCCCGGGCATGAAATACCAGTCCAAGCTCAAGCCGCAGGCCCAGAGCAAGTTCTTTGCCGATGGCCGGGCCGACCGCCCGCTGCCCGCCGGCGTGGTGCCATCTGCCTACGGCCCGGCTGGCCAGCCATTGCGCAACGATTCCGCCCGCTTTGCCGGCAAGGATGCCGCCGGTGATTTCGTCGCCAAGATTCCCGCTTCCATCACGGTGGACAACAAGCTCATGGCCCACGGCCGCGACCGTTATGTCATCTACTGCGCTCCCTGCCACGGAGCCCTGGGCGACGGCCAGGGCATCACCCGCCAGTATGGCATGGGTGCCACCCCGACTTTCCACGACGAGCGCCTGCGCCAGTTGGCGGACGGCGAGTTGTTCAACACCATCACCCACGGCAAAGGCAACATGCTGTCCTATGCCGACAAGTTGAATCCCGATGAACGCTGGGCCGTGGTGGCCTACGTCCGAGCCCTCCAGCGCGCCGCCGCCGGTTCGGTGGCGGATGTCCCCTTGGTGAACAAACCGGAGCTTGGTCTCAAATGAGCACGCAAACTGCCACCGCTTCCGCCGGGCTTCCGGCCAGCACTGCCGCCGCCGCCAACAAGGCGCTGATGGCCGGCATCGCCGGCATCATCCTGACCGCCCTGGGCCTGTTGGTTTCCGACAGTCATGGCGTGGCCATGTCCTGGCTCGTGGGCATCAGCTTCTGGACCGCCATCGTGATTGGCATGCTCATGCTGATCCTGATCCACCACATCTTTGACGCCTCCTGGTCCGTGGTGCTGCGCCGGCAATTTGAGCACGGCCTCGCCGCCTTCAAGTGGCTGGCGCTCCTTTTCCTGCCGTTGCTTATCGTCTCCTGGGTCAAGCCGGGCTTCATCTGGCATTGGATGGACCTCGGCCATGAGCTGCACGGCCACGGCACGGTCGGCACCGATGTGCTCTACCTCAAGAAGGCGAGCTTCCTGAACCCCGGCATGTTCACCGGCATGACGGTGGCCTTCTTCCTTTCGTGGATCTGGCTGGCGGCGCGTCTGCGTAAGGCCTCCTTCTCGCAGGACGCGGACGGCAGCGTGGGCTGGACCCACGTTAACCGGAAAACGGCCGCCTTCGGCCTGCCGCTGGGTGCGCTCACGCTGACCTTCGCGGCCATCTACTGGATCAAGAGCCTGGAATACCACTGGTTTTCCACGATGTATGGCGTCTGGTTCTTCGCCAATTGCGTGCGCGGGGCCTTGGCCGTCGGCATCCTGATCATGCTCTGGCTGTGGGCCCGCGGCGACTACAAGGGCATCCTGAACAACAATCACTGGCACTCCATCGGCCAGTTGAGCTTCGCCTTCACCGTGTTCTGGGCCTATGTGACCTTTTCGCAGTATTTCCTCATCTGGAATGCGAACATCCCGGAGGAGACCTTCTGGTATAACCTGCGCGAGCTCAATGCGGACGGCACGCCCAACCAGTGGAAATACGTCGGCATCGTCGGCATTCTCTTCGGCCACTTTGTGGTGCCGTTCCTCTTCCTGCTTTCCTACAAGCACAAGCTGAACCACGGCAAGATGCGCTTTATCTCGATCTGGATTCTCGCGGTCATCCTGCTGGACATCTGCTACAACATCCTGCCCTCGCTCAAGGATGCGCACGGCAACGCGCTGCCCCTGTTCAACCTCAACCTGCTCTGGACCCTCACGGCGGTGGTGGGCATCGGCGGCATCTGCGTCTGGGCCTACCTGCGCAGTTTCCCTTCCACCAAGCTGATTCCGATCCGCGATCCGCGCATCGGCGAGTGCCTCACCCATCATGAGTGATCAGACCACCCGTTCCAAACCCGCCTCCCTGGTGTCCGTCGTGGCCATCATGGGTTGCTTCGCGCTGTTTCTGTTCCTGGTTTACCTCGCTTACCTGCCGCGGCACACCGGCGCCTATGTGGGCGACGGCATCCGCACGCCGGAGCAGCGCCTGGCGGCGCTGGCCGAATTGCGCGCGACCGAGCAAAAGCAGGCCAAGGCCTATGCTTGGATCGACCAGTCGGCCGGGCAGGTGCAACTGCCGATTGAGCGGGCGATGGAGCTGACGGTGCAGCACTACAACCAGGGCAAGTAAAGGCCTGATATTTCTTACAACGCGATGACGACCGTTTTGCCCAATCAAGTTCCGGCCGGGACAGACGACGCCGACCAAACGTGCGGCGGTCCGCTGCTCCTGCTGATTGCCTCCGGCCTGCTATGGCTCGTGCTGGGTGGCACCTTGGCGTTGCTGAACCTGATCCAGGTTTACACCCCGGCTTTTCTCGCCGACTGCGCTTGGCTGACTTACGGCCGCCTGCAGGCCATGCAGGAAACCGCCCTCCTTTACGGATGGGCGGGGAATGCCGGATTGGCGGTCGCACTGTGGGTGCTGGCCCGGTTGGGCGGCGCTCCGCTGCGCGGGCCGAACTATATTGTGGCCGGCGGTCTGTTCTGGAATCTGGGCGTGACCTTGGCCTTGGTCGGGATCGCCGTGGGCGATGCCTCGGGTCACGGGATGTTCCAGCTTCCGCGGTATGTGCAGCCATTCCTGCTCTTTGCTTTTGGCGCCATTGCCGTGCCGGGCGTATTGGCCTGGACGGGGCGCCGCAATCCCACGACCTACGCCGCGCAGTGGTATGCTGTCGCCGCCTTGTTTCTCTTCCCTTGGTTCTTTTCGGTGGCCTCCGTGATGCTGACCTTCGCCCCGGTGCGCGGGACGCTGCAAGCGGTCGTGGCCACCTGGTATGCGCAGAACGTGTTCAGCCTCTGGCTGGCGCCCGTGGCCATTGCGGCCGTGTATTATCTTTTGCCCAAAATCACCGGCCGCGTGATCCCGAGTTACGATTTCGCGGTTTACGGCTTTTGGTCGCTCTTGTTTTTCGGCTGCTGGATGGGTGGCCGGCTGTTGGTGGGTGCGCCGGTGCCGGCATGGGTCTCCACCATGGCCATCGCCAATGCCTGGGTGGTGCTGTTCCATCATATCATCGTGTTCTTCAACGTGCGTGATGTCTTCCGGCCCGGAGCGAACACCACGTTGAAGTTTCTGGCGCTGGGCATGGGGGCCTATCTGCTGTCCGCTGTCATCGACACGGCCTTCTCGGCCCGCGCCTTGGCCGTGACCACCCAGTTCACCCACTTCCAGCAGGCGCAGACGCATCTGGCGATGGGGGCGGTGGCGCTGATCCTGACGGGTGCGCTTTACCACATGACTCCGCGGCTGGCCGGGGGTAACTGGCCTTCCGTGGCCCTGATCCGGGCGCACTTCATGGCCTACATCATCGGATTTGTGCTGCTGGTCGGGAGTCTGGCCGTGGCGGGCTGGATCCAAGGCAGTGCGCTGAATGATCCCTCGGTTGCTTTCACGCAAATTGCCGCCCGCACCAAGGTGTGGCTGCAGCTCGCCACCGCGGCCCAAGCCCTCCTGGTTGTCGCCCACGTCCTCTTTGCCGCCCACTTCTTCAAATTGGTGGGCGGGCAGATGGCGAAGTGCTGCGCGACCCGCGGAATTCTGACATCGGAGGCGACTGTTTCATGAAAAACGGACCACTTTTTTTCCTGGGTTTGTTTGCCGCCCTGGGCATCTCGTGGGCGGGCCTGCTGATCGGCACCAACGCCCAGCTCGGTGGCTTGGCACCGCACTTTGACGAAAATCAGGACCTGGCTTTTCCGGCCCAATTTCCGGGCGTGGCGGAGCAGGGACTGCGCGTTTACCGTGATCTGGGCTGTGCCTCCTGCCATACGCAGCAGGTGCGCCGGCCCGGCTTTGGCACGGATCAGGAGCGCGGTTGGGGTGAGCGGCAAAGCGTGGCCCGCGATTACATCTACCAATCGCAGCCGCAGCTCGGCGCGATGCGCATCGGTCCGGATCTGGCGAATTATGGCAGCCGCGCGGCCGAGGCCGGGATCGGCGCTCCGGCGTTGCTGGCCTATCTCTACAACGGGCACGAGGGCATGCCGGCTTACCGCATGCTTTTTGAACAGCGCAAGCTGGTGGGCGAATCATCGGCCAAGGCCTTGGTGGGCGGCGCACCGGAGGGCTATGAATTGGTTCCGACGCCCCGGGCCCAAGCGCTGGTCGCCTATCTTCTCAGTCTTAAACAGTCCTATGAATTGCCCGAGGCCATGCCCTACGAGCCTGCTGAAGCCGCGAAAGGAGGGAGCCAATGAGCTCACCTGCTTCCCCTGATCCCCGGCACGAGCCGTCCGGCATGACGGACGAGAACCTGATCACTGCCCACGAGAAAGAGGCGGCCGGCGCCCCGGATACCCACGCGCAATATCGGCTCCTGCCGCTGGTGCTGCTGTTCGTGTTCAGCGGACTGATTTTCTATGCCGGTGCCTACCTGAACCGCTACTCGGGTCATTTTAGCCGCGATATCTTCGACGAACGCCAATTGCCTGCTTCGGGCCAGCCGGCCGTGGCCGCGATTGATCCCGTGGTCTTGGGCAAGCGCCAATATGCCTTGGCGTGTGTTACCTGTCACATGCCCAACGGAATGGGCGTGCCCAACCTTTATCCTCCGCTGGTCGGCACGGAATGGGTGCTCGGCAGTGAGGAGCGCCTGATCGCAATCGTGGTTCACGGCCTCAAGGGCCCCATCACCGTGAAGGGCAATGTTTACAGCGCGGCCGCCATGCCTGCTTTCGGGCAAGTGCCCGGCGGCGGCTACAACTGGTCGGATGAGCGGATCGCCGCTGTCCTCACTTACATCCGCCAAGAGTGGGGCAATGAGGCCGGAGCCATCACCGCGCAGCAGGTTGCGGCCGTGCGCACGGCCCATCCCGATCGCAAGGAGTGGACCGAGCCAGAACTGCTCGCTCTGCCCTGAGCAACGCCCGACTTGACTTGGCCGCCCGGAAACGGGCGGCTTTTTCATGCCAAGAAACCGGGTTACTCGCCCAGTTTGCGGCCGGTCATCAGGTGGTTCTGGACGTAATCGGTCACAGCGTCCGCGAGGGGAGTCATTGGCCGGGCATAGCCCGTCGAGCGAAGTTTTGAGATGTCGGCGCGGGTGAAATACTGGTATTTCCCTTTCAGGACGTCCGGCATCTCGATGAAATCGATCTGGGGCTCCCGGCCGAGCGCGGCGAAGATCGCGCGGGTGAGGGCCAGCCAGGTATTCGCTTCACCCGAGCCCAGGTTAAACAGACCGCCGGCCTGGGGGGCTTGCTCGGCAAAGTGCAGGGTCATCTCGATGGCGTCCTTCACGTAGAGGAAATCGCGCTTCTGCTCACCGTCGCGGTAGTCCGGATGATAGCTCTTGAAGAGACCCGCGCGCCCGGTGGCCGTGATTTGCTGGAATGCCTTGTTCACCAGCGAGCGCATGTCGCCCTTGTGGTCCTCGTTGGGACCGTAAACGTTGAAATATTTTACGCCGACGATGCGTTGCAGCCAGCCTTCGCGCTGCGCGTGCAGGTCGAAGAGGTGCTTGGAGTAGCCATACATGTTCAGTGGCCGCAGCCGGGAGATGTCCTCATCGAGGTCGCTCATGCCCTGTGCGCCGTCGCCGTAGGTCGCGGCGGAGGATGCGTAGATAAAACGGGTGTCGGCCGCCAGAGCCCAGGCCGCCAGCTCCTTTGTGTAGGCGTAGTTGTTGTCGATCAGGTAGGCGGCATTGCGCTCGGTCGTGGCGGAGCAGGCGCCGAGGTGAAACACCGTGGAAAATTTGCCAAAGGCGGCCGGCTTGCCGGCCAACCGGCTGCGCAGGACGTCGGCCTCGACGTAATCGGCGAATTTCAGCGGCACCAGGTTCTTCCACTTTTCGTCGGATCCGAGCAGGTCGCTGACGACAATATCGGTGTGCCCGCGCTGGTTCAGCGCCCAGATGAGCGCGCTGCCGATGAAGCCGGCGCCGCCGGTCACCAGAATACGTCCGTGAAGAGTGCTCATGATTCCCGCGACAATTCTTCCGCCCGGGCCTTGGCGGCAAGCACGGTTTCACGGATCAGATCGCGAAAGCCACCGGAGTTCAGCTTGCGGAGGCCGGCGAGGGTGGTGCCGTTGGGCGAGGTCACCTGATCGCGCAGGTGCTCGGGGTCGGCTTGGCGGCGGGCCAGCAACCGGGCCGATCCCAGCACGGTCTCGACGGTGAGACGGGTGGCCGTGGCTTGATCCAGACCGGCGGCCATCCCGGCATCGCGCATGGCCGCCACGTATTCGAACAGAAAGGCGGGGCCGCCGGCGGTCAGGGCCGTCACCGTATCCATGTGCTCTTCACCCAAGGGGAGGTATCCGCCGCAGGCACCGAGCAGAGACTCGACGCGGTTGCGGTCGTCCTCGGCGAGCGGGCGCAGGGAGCAATAGGGTGAAATGCCCGCGCCGATGGCCGCCGGGGTGTTGGGCATGGCGCGCACGAGATTGCGGGCTTGGCTGAAAGTGCGGGCGAGGGTGGCAAGGCGTTTGCCCGCCAGCACCGAGATCACCAGTTTGCCCGCGGTCAGCTCATCCAGCCGCGGGTCGGCCGCGGCCAGGTGCTGGGGTTTGAACGCGACCACGACTATCGTGGCATTTTGCAGCAGTTCGGGCAGGCCGGGGGCGAGGGTGATGCCGGTGCGGGCCGCGAGCGCGGGTGCCGTCCGGCCGCCGCCGCCGAGGCAGGCGAGGTCTGTTTTTGGCACCTTGCCTTGGGCGAGAAGCCCGTCCACGAGCGCGGAGGCCAGATTGCCGGCACCAAGAAAAGCGATCTTACTCATCCGACTCTTTGCGCACGCGCTTCGCGACGGGATGGACGAGGATGGTGCAGGCGCCGCCTTCCGGCCGGTCACTGATCGTGACTTCACCGCCCATGCTGCGCAGGGCATGACGGGCCACGGTCAGGCCCATGCCGACGCCGACGGTGCTCTTGGAACTGATGAACGGTTCGAAAAGATGGTCGCGCAATTCCGGTGGCAAGCCGCCCCCCTTGTCCTCGACCTTGATTTGCACGGCCTGGCCTTCGCCGGGTTTCTCCACGAGGGCCGTGCGGACCCAGATGTGGCGGGATTCGGCCGGTGCCTGGCCGTAGCTTTCCCAGGCGTTCATCAGCACCTTGCCCATGACGTCCTCGATCACCTCGGTATTTGTGTCGATGAGGAGGTTGCCGGCCGGGTTTTCGATGACGATGTCGGCGTTGAATCCGTTGTCCTGCTTGAAGCGGTTCACGCTGTTCTCGAGCAATTGCTGCACGCCGACCTTGTCGAGCGGCGGGCGCGACTTAACGACCAACTGGCTGAGCTGCTTGATGATCGCCACGATGCGCTGCACGGCCTCTTCCACGTGCTGGGTGTTCTTTTTTACCTGATCGGGCTTGTCGTAGTAGGCCTTGAGCAGATCCAGATAGCCGATGACCACGCCCAGGAGATTGTTGAGATTGTGGGCGATGCCTTGGGTGACGGCGCCGATCGTGGCGGTCCGCCGGGATTCGACCAGCCGGCGTTGGAGCTCGAGCATCTCGCGGTTGACGGCAACGTAGCGCAGGTGGGTTTGCACCCGCGCGTAGGTCTCGTCCAAATCGATCGGCTTCGTGATGTAGTCCACGGCTCCGACGCCAAGGCCCTCGATTTTTCCCTCTTTCGAGGTTCGCGCCGTGATAAATATCACCGGGATGGAGCGGGTATCTTCATTGGCCTGCAGGCGTTGGCAGACCTCGATGCCGTCCATGTCCGGCATCATGACATCGAGCAGAATCAGATCAGGGCGCTCACGGCCGACCAAGTCCAGCGCTTCCAAGCCGTTGTAGGCGGTGACGACACGAATGCCTTCGCGTTCGAGTTTGCGCTTCAGGAGCTGGACGTTGATGGGTTGGTCATCGACGACCAGGATGGTGGGCACGGGCATCTTGGGTCCCAGCAAAAGGGAGTGCGCCGGCGGGTGCAACTCCTTTGCGGGACAGGGCTAACGCTGGTTTTGCAGCCGGTAAGCCTTGACGGTGTTTTGCATGAGCATGGCCACCGTCATGGGGCCGACGCCGCCCGGGACCGGGGTGATCTTCCGGCAGAGCGGGGCGACCGTGGCAAAGTGGACATCGCCGGTGAGGCGGTAGCCCGTTTTCTTCGTGGCGTCCGGCACGCGGTTGATGCCGACGTCAATCACGACAGCACCGGGTTTGACCATATCGGCCGTCACGAATTCCGGGCGGCCAATGGCCGCGATGAGGACATCGGCCTGCCGGGTAAGGGCCGGCAGATTGCTGGTGCCGGAATGGCAGATGGTCACCGTGCCGTTGGCCCCGGCCTTTTTTTGCAGGGCGAGCAAGGCAACGGGCTTGCCGACAATGAGGGAGCGGCCGAGCACGACCACGTGCTTGCCCTTGAGGTCGGTGCCGCTGCGGGCCAGCAGCTCCATGATGCCGGCCGGAGTGCAGGCGACGAACCCGGTGTCATCTTCCTGGGCCACTTTGCCGAGGTTGAGCGTATTGAAGCCGTCCACGTCCTTCTCGGGGGCGACACGGCGGAAAACGGCCAGTTCGTCGATATGCTTCGGCAGGGGCGATTGCACGAGGATGCCGTCCACGCCTGGGTCGGCATTGAGCCGGTCGATCAGGGCAAACAGGTCCGCCGGCGTGATGTCCACGGGCGGCAGGTGGATGCGGCCTTCGATACCGATCTCGGCGGCGGTTTTCTCCTTTTTCTTCACGTAGGAGACGGAGGCGGGGTCCTCGCCCACGCGCACCAGCGCGATGCAGGGTTTGCGGCCGGTAATGCCGGCGACCTCGGTTTTGAGCTCCGCGATGATGGCGGCAGCGATTCGGTTTCCGTCGATGAGTTCCATGGGAATTAAATAAACGGGCCGGCAAACCGCAGGGGTTTGCCGGCCACAGCGGAAAAACGGTTATTTCAACTGGAGGCTTTCAATCTCAATCACGATGTCGCGGCCGCCCGGCATGGGCTTGGGTGCACCGAACACAACGACCACGCGATCGGTGTATTTTTCAATCTGATCGGTCAGCAGGAGTTTGCTCACATCCAGATACGCGTAACGGACGCCGGCATCGTCGTTCAATTGCCAGTCGTAGGGCCGGCGCGGCGCGAAGGGCCTGCGGCTGGAGACGAAGCGTCCTTGGAACAAGCGCGGCAGCACGCCCGAACCGCCGTCGTTTGCCGTGACCACGGGCGCGGGGCGGCGGACATCGGTGACCGGGGCGAGGGCGGGCTGATGGGCGGGAGCCGGAGCCGGCGCGGGCACGTCGGCCAACACCGGCTGGGCGGGCGCGAGCGTTGCTCCGCCGGCCACGCGCACATAACCCACGATATCCTTTTCCAACTGGAGCTGGGTCCAGCGGCCGTGCAGGCCGGTGATGGTGGCCTTGTCCCCGGCTTCCATGTGGCTGATCACGGTGGCTTCGGCCCGGGGTTGGAGATGAAACGCGGTGCCGGGACGCACTTCCAAGCTTTTGCCGATGGCCTTGTTTTCAACGTAAACCTCGAAGGGCCCCGACAAACGCACCGTGACCCAACCCGCAGGCGTCGAGCCGAGCGGATCGGAAATGAGCGTCGGCGACGAACCGGCCTTCAAAAAGGTAACGGTGGGTGCGGCCGAATCGGGCCGCGTGTGCACGGCGGCGGTGTGGGCGAGGGGAGTGGCGAGCAGCCCGGCGGATCCGAGCAGGCTCAACAGTGTGAAGTAGAATTTATTCGTCATGGGAGGCAGTTTCAGCGGTTTGGCGATGCGATCGCGGAACCTTGAACAACAGTGAGACATCTTTGGTAGTGAGTAGTTTCGCGGCGCGCAACGGGATTCCCTTCAGGCGGTAAGCGCCGATCTGGTAGCGGCGCAGGCGCTTCACATCGTAGCCCAGTGTGGTGAAAAGCAGCCGGATCTCGCGCTTTTTGCCGTGGTGCATGTGCACGTCGAGGCTGGAGGAGGCTTGATCGGTGCCGGGGTTCACCAAGACGGCATGCTCCACTTTCAGGTGTTCGCCCTCGTAGCGGATGCCCTTGATGAGCTGGGTCAGGCGCGACGCTGGATAGCGCTGCTTGAGCACGACCAGGTAGCGTTTAACCACGATGTTCGAAGGATGCATCAGGCGGTTGGCGAGGTCGCCGTCGGTGGTGATGATGACCAGCCCTTCGCTGTCTTTGTCGAGCCGGCCGGCGCAGAAAAAGCGGTGCCGGGCGAGTTCGCGGGGCAGGAGGTCGAAGATGGTGTCCGCATTGTGCGGGTCGTCATTGGAGCAGACGAGGCCGCGCGGTTTGTGCACGGCGAGGGTGAGGCGGGGCTGCGGGGTGCTCCGGATCTGTTTGCCGCCGGTGGTCACCTTGTCCACCCCGGGCACGACCTTTTGGCCGAGCTGGGCCGGCGCGCCGTTGACCCAGACCTCGCCTTGGGCGATCAGCGCCTCGGCGTTGCGCCGTGAGCACACGCCCGCGTCGGCGAGGAATTTTTGCAGGCGGATGGGTTCGGAAGCGCTCATGATGCCGGGGCAGTTGGCGGCAATTTTGTGCAGGGAGCAAGCCCGGTGGTGGGATGAAACTAAGGCTTGCGCGGCTTTGGGGCCGTGCGCTTCATGCGGCAGCCATGTCCGCCGTTGCCGACACCTCCGTTTACACCAAGGACAACCCGTTTCCGGCCAGGATCACCGAGAATCGCGTGCTCAACGGGCCGGGCTCGGCCAAGGAAACCCGCCATTTCGTCGTGAGTATCGCCGGCAGCGGCCTGACCTACAAGGCGGGCGATTCGCTCGGGGTTTATCCGACCAACCGGCCGGGCGAGGTGGATGAGATCATCGCCGCGCTCGGCGCCACCGGCGACGAACTTGTGACCCCGGTGCGCGCGCCCAACCCGCTGCCGCTGCGCTCGGCGCTGGCCGCCGGCCTGGATCTCGACGGACCGACCAGAAAATTTGTTGAGCTCGTGGCGGCCAAGGTGACGGAGGAGAAGCAGCGGGCCGAGTTGCAGACCCTGCTGGCGCCGGAGGCGAAGGAGCGGCTGGAGGCCTTTTTGTATGAGCGCAGCTTTGTGGATTTCTTGGTGGAATATCCCTCGGCCAAGTTTGCGCCGCAGGAATTTACCGGGCTGCTGCGCCGGCTGATGCCGCGGTTGTATTCGATCGCCTCTTCGCCCCGCGTCCACCCGCAGGAAATCCACCTGACGGTGGCGGCGGTCCGGTATCGCACGAACAACCGGGACCGGGTGGGGGTGTGCTCCACTTATCTTTCCGACCGGGTGACGGTGCAGGCCGACCCGGTGCCGGTGTTTGTGTCGCACTCGCATTTTGGCCCGCCGGAAGACCCGACGAAGGATTGCATCATGATCGGCCCGGGCACGGGTATCGCGCCTTTCCGGGCCTTTGTGCAGGACCGGGTGGCGGCCGGTGCCAGCGGGCGCAACTGGGTGTTTTTTGGCGACCAGCACCGGGCGGATGATTTTCTCTACGGTGACGAATGGCTCGATTATGCCGGCAAGGGTCAGGTGGCCCGGCTGGATCTGGCCTGGTCCCGCGATCAGGCGCACAAGATTTATGTGCAGGACAAAATGAAGGAAAGTGCCGCCGAGATCTGGCGGTGGCTGCAGGGTGGCGCATATTTCTACGTCTGCGGCGATGCCAAGCGGATGGCCAAGGATGTCGATCTGGCCTTGCACGAGATTGTCGCCCAGCAGGGCGGCATGGACACGGCCGCGGCCGCCGACTACGTCAAACAGTTGAAGAAAGAAAAACGCTACCAGCGCGACGTCTATTAAACCTCGAAAAACCATGAGCCTGACCTTCACCAATCGGACTGCCCTCGTCACCGGCGCCGGCCGCGGCATCGGCAAAGCCATCGCTGAGACCCTTGCCCGTCACGGGGTGACGGTTATCTGTGTTTCAAAATCAGCCGACTCGTGCGGAGCGGCGGCGGATGCCATCATCGCCGCGGGCGGCAAGGCGAAGGCGCTGGCGGTGGATGTGGCGGACGGCGCGGCCATCGCCCGGGCCGCCGAGGCGCTCCTCGCCGAGTTTTCGGCGATCGACATCCTGGTGAACAACGCCGGCATCACCCGGGACGGTCTGCTGTTCCGCATGAGCGAGGCGGATTGGAGCGATGTGATTAGCACGAACCTGTCCAGTTGCTTCCATTGGACCAAACACCTGGCGCGCCCGATGACGCGTGCGCGCTGGGGGCGCATCGTCAACATCACATCGGTCAGCGGCATCATGGGCAATGCGGGGCAGGCCAATTACTCGGCGGCCAAGGCCGGCATGATCGGCCTCACCAAGAGCCTCGCGCGGGAGTTTGCCGGCCGGAGCGTGACGGTCAACGCGGTGGCGCCCGGCTTCATCAAGACCGACATGACGACCGACTTCGTCAACAACCCCGAGGTGGCGGGCAAAGTGCTGGAGGCCGTTCCGCTCAAGCGTTTTGGCGAGGCCGCCGACATCGCCAACATGACGGCCTACCTGTGCGCCGAAGAGGCAAACTACATCACGGGCCAAGTTTTTACCGTTGACGGCGGCATGGCGATGTGAAGTCTCCAGAACCTAGGTATTTACCCACATGGCCGACACAAAAACCATCGAACAACGCGTTAAGGAAATCATCGTTAACCAGCTCAATGTTAACGAAGAGCAAATTACGCCGACTGCCTCGTTTCTTGACGATCTTGGCGCCGACTCGCTCGACACCGTCGAGTTGATCATGGCTTTTGAAGAAGAGTTCAAGGATGAGATCAAGGGTGAGATTCCGGAGTCAGACGCGGAGAAGCTGCAGACGGTCGGACAGGTCACCGATTACATCAAGGCCAAGGCCGGCAGCAACTGAGTCAGACGATTTTCGAGGCGCTCCGCCGGAATTTTTTAATTAAAATTCCGGCGGAGCGCCTTTTTGTTTTTTAAGAATCGTTCACCGTTAATCACTTCATGGATTCTTCCCCATCTCATCGTGTTGTTGTCACCGGCTTGGGTGCGGTCGCTTCCCTGGGCCATACGGTGGAGGCGTTTTGGAGCAGCCTGCTGGCGGGCCGCAGCGGCATCGACCGGGTCACGCATTTTGATCCGGCCCAGTTTGCGAGCCAGATCGGGGCGGAGGTTCGCGATTGGGATCCCGCACTGCACATGGATCCGAAGGAGGCCCGCCGCAACGACCGCTACACGCACTTTGGATTTGTGGCCGCCAAGCAAGCGGTCGCGGACGCCGGATTGCAGATGAGCGCGGAGGATGGGGACCGCGTCGGCGTGATCATCGGTTCGGGCATCGGCGGGATGAACACCTACGAATCCCAGCTGAAGGTGTTGATCGAGCGCGGGCCGCGGCGGGTGTCGCCGTTCACCATCCCGTCGCTGATCGGCAACATGTGCTCCGGGTTGGTGGCGATCGAACTCGGGGCGCGCGGCCCGAATTTTGGCATCGTCTCGGCCTGCGCCACCGGGACCCACGCTTTGGGCGAGGCCTGGCATGCGATCCGCCGGGGCGAGGCCGATGTGATGATTGCCGGCGGCAGCGAGGCGGCCATCACGCCTTTTTCCTATGCGAGTTTCTGCGCGATGAAGGCGATGAGCACGCGCAACGGGGAGCCGCAACGGGCCAGCCGTCCGTTTGACCTCAACCGCGACGGCTTTGTCATGGGCGAGGGCTCCGGCATCCTGGTGCTGGAATCCCTGGCGCATGCCCGGGCGCGCGGGGCGCGCATCTATGCCGAGATGCTCGGCTATGCGGCGACCTGCGATGCTTTCCACATCACGCAGCCCGATCCGGAAGGAAAAGGGCTGTCGCTGGCGATGAAGCGCGCCCTGCAAAGCGCGCAGGTGCGGCCCGAGCAGATCGACTACATCAACGCCCATGGCACCTCGACGCCCTATAACGACAAGTTTGAGACCATGGCCATCAAGCAGGTGTTTGGCGACCATGCGCGCCGGCTGGCGGTGAGTTCGACCAAGTCCATGACGGGCCACCTGCTCGGCGCCGCCGGCGGCATCGAGTCGGTGATCACGGTCAAGACCATCCAAACCGGCCTGATCCCGCCGACCATCAACCTGGAGGAGCGCGATCCGGAATGTGATCTCGATTATGTGCCCAATCAGGCGCGGCAGAAACCGGTCCGCATCGCGCTGAGCAACAACCTTGGTTTTGGGGGCCAGAACGCGGCCGTCGTGTTTGGCGCCTGCGCCTAGTCAGGGCGGGTCGCTGCGCTTCAGCCATTTTTCCAAGGTGGTGCGCAGTTCATCGTGCCGCAGGGGCTTGGCGAGAAAGTCGTCCATGCCGGCGGCGAAACAGGCCTCGCGGTCGGCTGGCATGACGTTGGCAGTGAGGGCGATGATCGGCAGATGCGCGCCCTGCAGATGCGCCCGGATCAACTTGGTCGCCTGAAATCCGTCCATGACCGGCATCTGGCAATCCATGATGACGGCGTCCCAGGTTTCTGCCTTGGCGGCGGCGAGTGCCGCGGCGCCGTCATCGACGACATGGCAATCGAGGCCCAGTCGCCGGAGCATGAGCTGGATCACCCGTTTGTTGGTGGCGTCATCTTCGGCCACGAGCACCCGGCCGCGCAGGGGCGGACGGGCGGCATGGGCCGGCGCATTGCTTGGCGCCGGCGCCTCGGCCTTGGGGTAAGTGATTTCAAAGCTGAACTCTGAACCGCGCTGCTCCTCGCTTTTCACGTTGATATCGCCCCCCATCAGCCGGACCAGTTGCTGCGAGATGGCGAGGCCCAGGCCGCTGCCGCCGAAGCGACGGGTGGTCGAACTGTCGCCTTGGGTGAAAGTTTGAAAGAGGCGGTGCTGGGTCTCCCGCTTCATGCCGATACCGGTGTCGCGGACCAGAAAATGGAGCGCCACCCGGGTCTGATCTTCGCGCACAACCGCCATTTCCAAGTCAATGGCGCCGCGTTCGGTGAATTTGAGCGCGTTGCCCGTGAGGTTGAAGAGGACCTGTTTGAGCCGCACGGCGTCGCCCAGCACAACGAGGGACGGTTCGGCGGCGATATGCAGATTGAGTTTCAGTCCCTTGGCCGCGGCGCCAGGCGCGAGTAGGGTTGCGATTTCGCGGACGGCGGCGCCGGGTTGGAAAGGGAGCGACTCAAATTCCACTTTCCCGCTTTCGATCCGGGAAAGATCGAGGATGTCATCGAGCAATCGCAACAGCGTCTCGGCGGAGTTGCTGGCGACTTCCGCGTGGCTCCGTTGCTCGGAGTTGAGGCGCGATTCCCGCAGCAACTGGAGCATGCCGATGACGCCGTTCATGGGGGTGCGGATTTCATGGCTCATGGTGGCCAGAAAATCGCTTTTCGCCCGGCTGGCGGCTTCGGCCCGGCTTTTGGCGAGCCGCATGGTCGTGACGAGATCTTCGTTCTCAAAGATCAGGCGGTAGAGCCGGCGCAGGTCGGTGTGGTGCAATTTGGCCGTGTTGAGCAGGAAAAGCGCGTAGGTGACGATGATGAGGGCCAGCGTCCATCCGCCGGCGGCCGAGACTTCGAGAAAGCGCACCACGAGCGGCGTGAGGGTGGTGATGATGTAGAGCCAGTAGCAGGCCATGGCCGGAGCCAGCGAGCGGGCGGCCCCGGCATTCATGCCGGCGATAATGATCATCAGGAGCAGTTGGGCGAAAACGTTGTCGGCCCCGAAAAACAGCCAGCCGGCCGCGCCCCACGCGAGGCCGGCGATGGTTACGCCGGCCAGAAATGCCGCGCGCCAAGCGGGCAGATCCTCGGAGGCCGGATTGCGCCGTTTGAAAGCGAGGTTCAGGCCGAGACGGGCGCAGGAAATGAGAAAGATGGCCGCAAACCAACCGCCGGTGGTGGTCCAGGCAAAATACTGGCCCACGCCAATGGCCAAAATCGCGGCGAGCACAAAGTTGGAAAACAACCCGAATCCCGCCGAACGGTAGAGCAGCCTGGTCAGCTCATCATTGACTTTGCGGGTGACGCCCGGATCGACCGCAAGGATGGGGCTGGGGGCGGCAGAAGCCATGTCCTGATTTGACGCAAAGTTCAGGCGCTAGGAAGCAGATTAATCCCACGGACCGTCCGACCAATCTGGCATGCGGCCGCAAAAAACCCGCGGCTGAAAAACCGCGGGTGGTTAAAAAAGGGGTCTTGGGACGGCTCAGGCTTTCTGGACCAAGCCGGCCTTGATCGCCTTGACGGAGACCAACATGCGCTTGGTGCCGCCATTGGGCAGTTTGACGCGGATGCGCTGCAGGTTGGGGCGGAACTTGCGCTTCGTGATGCTGGTCACGTGCGTGCCGATGCCGCCGCTCTTTTTGCTCTGTCCCTTGCGATTGATGGAGTTGCCTTTGACGGGGCGCCTACCGGTGATTGCACAAATTCTTGCCATGTTTTGAGTGGTTAAAGGGTTGGGAGTAAAGGGTGGCACTTGGTCGAAGCAAGGGGATTTTTTGCCGGCCGTGTCAGGACGAACGGAGGGCATGCAGCACTTGGAATTTATGCCCAAGATGCGTTGGGTGGATGAGTTGGGTGATGGCCAGTTTCCGTTGGGAGAGCGTGGCGGCCTCGGCGGCGATCACGGTTTGGAGGTGGTGGCCGGCGTGGCGGACGAAAAAAGATTCCTGCGATTCCACCTGCGGGAGCTGAAAGCTCTGCGCCGTAAGCTCGCGGGCGAGCCAGTCCCAACAAACATGACAGGTGAGGTCCTGTTCGCCGGGCCGGGCGAGCAAGTCGTTGCTTTGCCGGTGCTGGTGGTAGGCGCGGGCGGTGCCGGCAGGCAGCGAGCCGGTGATTTCATGCCAGGTTTTCCCGTAGTCGCAGGCGATCAGCAGGCCATGCCAAGGCTGGCTTGCGATCCTGCGCATCAGGACGGAGGCGGCGAGGGGAGCGTCAATCACATAGCCATCGGTGGCGTCTGCGGGCAATTCCACCGGCGAGGGAGCGGGCGGCAGGATGGTTTCGACAAGGGTTGCATCAGTCAGTTTTACGCCGAGTTCCCGCCAGGTGCCGTCCCGGTAAACATAGCGGTTGAAGGGTTGGGCGTCGAAGAGCTCGTTCGAGAAAACTATGAGCCGGCCTTTGAGATTGATCTCATCGCCAACACCGAGGGTCTGGGAACGGGCGAAAGGGTGGCTGACGCCTTGCAGGACGCCGGCACCGGGCTCGGCGCCGATCTCGAAGAATTCGTAGTCGCGGGGATTTTGGCCTCCCAAGAGTTGGCCGGCGGCGGCTGCGATCAGTTCGCCGAAGACCGGTCCCGCACTGGTGGCCGTGTAGAAATCGGTGCCGGGCTGGCGGCCGATCCGCCGGTGCGGACGGCGGTAATAGCCGAACTCCGGGTGATAGAGCGCCAGCTCCATGAACGCGGCGAAGCTCATAACCCCGGCGGCATCGGCGCGCGCCCGGAACGCCGCGAGGAACGCGGGCGGGAGCGGGGAGGCGGGACTTTCGGCTGATGAACCCATTTACAAAGCGAAGCAGATGCACACTGTCGCAGGCATGCTCAAACGCTTTTTCACGGTCGCCACGGGCGCGGTGCTGGGCACCTTGCTCTCCGCGGGTGCACTGCATCTGGCGTGGAGCTTCTGGCCGGACCGGCAGCTCAACCGGTCGGTGGACCAATTGCGGAACGTGCTTCGGCTGGTGGGCGACAATTATGTGGAAGCGGACCGGGCGGCCTACGAACGCCTGACGAAGGAGGCGGTCCAAGGGCTGGTTTCATCGCTGGATCCGCATTCCGCCTACTTGGATGCCGCCGATTATCAGATCTTGGAAAGCGATTTGGACGGGAATTTTGGCGGGATTGGCGTCCAGGTGGAAATGAGGGACGGCCGGGTCGTGGTCATTGCGCCGATGGCCGGCACCCCCGGTGAGCGCGCCGGCATCCTGCGCGGCGATGAGATTCGCGCCGTGGACCGGCAGGAGCTGGGGGCGACGGCCAGCATGGACGAAGTGATCAAGCAACTGCGCGGCCGGCCCGGCACCACCGTCAAGGTGGGCCTATACCGGCCGGAGACCAAGCAGCCGATCGAGGTGATCATCACCCGGGAGGTTATCCGGCAGCTTAGCGTGCGGGCGGCCGAGATGATCACGCCCGAGACCGGCTACATTCATGTCACGGATTTTTCCGCGCAAACGGTGAAACAGTTTCAAGAAGCGGTTGGGCAGCTGAAGGCCGCGGGCATGGAGAATCTGGTCCTTGATCTGCGCAACAACCCGGGCGGGCTGTTGCAGGCGGCGGTGGGCGTGTCCGAGGTGTTTTTCTCCCGCGACGAGCTGATCGTGTTTACCCAGGGCCGCCGGCCCGGCGACCGCGAGGAGTTTCGGGCAAAATCCCGGGGCGATGCGTTGGTGCTGCCGGTCATCGTGCTGGTGAACTCCGGCTCGGCGAGTGCGGCGGAAGTTGTCACCGGGGCATTGAAGGACACCGGCCGGGCCGTGATCGTGGGCGAGCGGACCTTTGGCAAAGGCTCGGTGCAGTCGTTGTTCCGGCTCAAACACGGTGAAGGTCTCCGGCTCACCACGGCCCTGTATTACACGCCCAACGGCACGAGCATTCACGAAAAAGGGATCGCACCCCACGTGGAGGTGATCATGTCGCCCGAGGAAGACAACCGGCTGCGGATCCAGCGCCTGCGCCAGGATATCCGCGATCCGGAGGAGTTTGCCCGGCGGTTTGGCTTCACCCCGATTGAAGACCGGCAGCTTCAGGTCGCGCTTGATCTGATCCGGGGCGGCCGGCTTTTGGCGCAGCGGGAGGCGGGAAACTGAAGCGCATGATCCTGGCCTTGGAAAGTTCCTGTGACGAGACCGCGGTCGCGGTGTTTGACCCGCAGACGGGGCTGCGCGGGGAATGGATTCACACGCAGTTGGCCGTGCATGAGCGGCATGGCGGCGTGGTGCCCGATCTCGCCGCGCGGGAGCATCTCCGGCATTTCGCCCCGCTGCTCGCGAAGGCCCAAGCTGCGACCGGATTTGACGGTGTTACCCGGATCGCGGTCACCAACGGGCCGGGACTCGCGGCCTGTTTGGCCATCGGGGTGGCGACCGCCAAGGCCATGGCGCTGGCCCTGCGGGTTCCGGTGGTGGGTGTGAATCACCTGCGGGCGCATGCTTTCTCGCCGTTCATCACGCGGCATGCACTGGCTCCCGAAATGTTTGCGGCCGATTTGAAGCAGTTGCTCCCGCACCTTTCCCTGATCGTGTCGGGCGGCAATACTTTGCTCGCCGTGATCGACCGCGATCTGCGCATCCGCGTGATTTCCTCGACCCGCGACGACGCTGCCGGCGAGGCGCTGGACAAAGGGGCCAAGTTGCTCGGGCTGGGCTATCCGGGCGGACCGCTGATCGAGTCCGCCGCGAGGGATGGTCGGAGCGATGCGTTCGATTTTCCCCGCGGCCTGGGCCGGCGGGATGAACTCGATTTCAGTTTCTCGGGCCTGAAGACGAGCTTGCGCTACACCTTGGAGAAAATGCCGGTCGCGGAGGTCGAAGCGCGGCGGGCCGATCTGTGCGCCAGTTACCAGCAGGCGGTGATTGATGCGCTTTTGCGCAAAACGTCCGCCGCGCTTGATCAGGGCGACTTTGCAAGCGTGGGGCTGTCGGGCGGCGTGGCCAACAACCGGTTGCTCCGGCAGCGGTTGGCGACGCTGGCCGAGCGGCAACGCCGGCCGTTGCTGGCGGCGGAGCCGCGGCACACCGGTGACAACGCGGGCATGATCGCGTTTGCCGCGTGGATCGACCGGCACGGGATCGAGACCGCGCCGGATTTCGGGCTGCCCATCCGCCCGGCCGCCGGCATCGCCGAGGCCGGCGGTTCGGTTCAGGAATAGTCGCGACGCAGATTGCTGGGCAGGATGCCGAGTTCCTCGCGGTATTTGGCGACCGTGCGCCGCGCGATGGTGAGGCCCTTTTCCTGCAGCTTGGCGACGATTTCCTGGTCGCTCAGCGGTTTTGAACGGTCCTCGATCGCGATGAAGTCCGCGATGAGTTCCTTGACACTGGTGTTGGAGACGGCTGCGCCGCCGTCGGCCTCGTAGCCCGTGGTGAAGAAAAACTTGAACTCGAAGATGCCGTGCGGGCTGCGGAGATACTTGTTGGCGATGGCGCGGCTCACGGTGGTCTCGTGCACGCCGACGACCTCGGCGACCTGTGTCATGGTCAGCGGCTTGAGCTGGGAGACACCGTGCTCGAAAAAGTCGGCCTGAAACTTGAGGATCTCACGCGTGATCCGCTCGATGGTGCGCTGGCGCTGTTCGATCGAGTCGATGAGAAATTTGCCCGACCGCATCCGTTCGCGCAGATAATCGCGCTCGTCCTTGGAGAGGGTGCCCTTCGCGATCATTTCCCGATACGTGTTCGAGATGCGCAGGCGGGGGATGTAGTCGCTGTTGAGGGTGATCTTCCATTCGTCGCCATCCTTGTAAACGGTGACGTCGGGCTCGACGACGCGGTTGCTGTCCTCGGTGAAACGCCGGCCGGGCGCGGGATCGAGCTTGCCGATTTCCTCGATGGCGGACTGCACGTCATCGGGGTTGGCGCCGAGCTTGCGGGCGAGTTCGGGGATGCGGCGGCGGGTGAGCAGGTCAAAGTGGTCGCGGAGGATGCGGGCGGCGAGGGAATTGGCCCGGCCTTGCAGGTCCAGTTGGTTCAGGAGGCACTCCTCAAGATTCAGGCTGCCAATGCCCGGCGGATCAAAGGTCTTCAGCGCGGCGTGGGCCTCCTGCATGGCTTCGAGCGGCAGGCCGGTTTGTAACGCGGCGTCCGCGGGGCTTTGGGTGAGGAAGCCGCGGTCGTCCAGGCTGCCGATGAGGTGCTCGATGGCGGCCAGCACCGGCGGCGAGACATCGAGCAGCTCGGCCTGGCGCATCAGGTGCTCCTGCAAGGAAGCCTCGCTTACCTGGGAATCGAGGAAGTGCTGGCGCTTTTCCGCGCTCTCGGCGGTGTAAGGCTGGTTGCCCCCCGCGTTGGCCATGTAATCGCGCCAGTCCTGGTCGAGTTTGCCAAGGATTTCGAATTCCTTGGTGAAATCCATCTCCTCGCGCCGGTCATCCGACTCGCTGCCGGTGTTTTCCTCCTCGGTCTTGGCGGGTTTTTCCAGACCCGGGGTCTCCGGCGTCAACTCCTCCAGCGTGGGGTTGCTCTGCAGCTCTTCCTGGATGACGGAACGCAGATCCTGCGCGGCGACTTGCAGGATCTTCAGCGAGTGTCGCAGTTGCGGCGCAAGGACAAGGGATTGTGTCTGGCGCTGGCGAAGGTCGTGACTAAATCCGGGCCCGCTCATGCACGAAGGGTGGGGGAAAGCGGTTCATTGGGATGGCGAGCTGGGGGAGCCGGGAGGATTGCTGGTGCGAAACGGCACGCCCGAGGGCACGGGGTTGCGCACTTCGAAAAGTTCCTTGATGTAGGTGCCCAGTTTTTCGTTGGTGGGCCCGTAGCCGTCGCTGTAAAGGTAGAGTTCGAGATCGGTCATCATTTCCGCGGCGGCCTGATAGCGTTTCTCGCGGTCGCGCTGCAGGGCCTTTTGGATGATGGCCTCCAGCCGTTCGTCGATGTCGGGCCGCAGGGTCGAGAACCGCGGGATGGGCATCGTGAGGATGTTGCGGCGCGACTGGGCGCGATCGGTTGAGCGGAAGATATTTTTGCCCAGCAGCAATTCCGTGAGCACGATGCCGAGCGGGAAGAGGTCGGCCCGGGCATCGGTGACGGCATAGCTGGCCTGTTCGGGGGAGAGGTATTCGTCCTTGCCTGCGATCACCTTGCCTTCCTCGTTATACATGAGGTCGAGGGCCTTCGCGATGCCGAAGTCGGTGAGCTTCACGTCGCCCTCGTAGGCGATCATGATGTTCTTGGGGCCGATGTCGCGGTGGACGATGTTGAGGTGCCGGCCGTCGCGGCCGCATTTTTCATGGGCGTAGGTGAGGCCGCGGGCGATCCGGGAGATGAGGAAGGCGGCGAGATCCACCGGGATGGTGCGTCGCATGGCCCGGTGCCGCTCCAGGAATTGCTCAAGGTTCACGCCGCGGACGAACTCCATCACCATGAAATACTGTCCGTTGGCCTGCCCGAGGTGGTAGGTCTGGACGATGTTGGTATGGATCAAATCCGCCACCAGCCGGGCCTCGCCGATGAAGTTTTTCTGGAATTCATCAATGGCCGAGTATTCCTCGCGGATGATTTTCACGGCCACGACCTTGCGGAAATTGCCGGCACCGAGCTGCTCGGCCTCGTAAACCAGCCCCATGCCGCCCTCGGCAATCTTGCGCACCATCTCGTATTGGATTTCGGCAAATACCTTGTTGGCGGAGGTCACGGCCGGAGCAAAGGATGCGGGCGAAGCACTGGCAAGCCGTGAAATTTTTTTCGGCCCGAATCCTGCTACAGGCCGGGTGACGGCCGGTTGACAGCGCCGGCCGCGTTCCTACGTTGCGGGCATGATCACGCTCACACCGCGCGCCGCGACGCAGATTCGCCAGATGCAGGCCGAGGCCGGTGCCCCGGGAAAACCGCTTCGCGTGCTGGTCGAAAGCGGCGGCTGTTCCGGCTTCCAATACGGGATGTCCTTCGACGAGCCCAAGGCCGACGACACCAAGTTGGAAAGCGAGGGCGTGGCGCTGGTCATCGATCCGGCCAGTCTCGCTTACCTGAACGGCAGCCGGGTTGATTTTGACGACGGCCTGCACGGGAAGGGCTTTGAGATCCAGAACCCCAACGCCCAGAGCACCTGCGGGTGCGGCAAATCCTTCAGTTGAGCCGGCTCATTTGACGGCTTCGTGCAGGGCGACGGCGCCAAAAGTCAGCCCGGTCGCGGTGACGGCCGTGTAGCCTGCACGCAGGATCTCGGCGGACAAGGCTTCGCGGCCGGGAAAGGCCTCGATGCTCTCGTTGAGGTAAACGTAAGCTTTCCGGTCTCCGCACAGCAGCCCGGCGACGACCGGCAAGATGTGGCGCAGATAAAACAGGTAGATCGGGCGAAACCAGCGGTCGGGCTGCGAGAATTCCAACACGTAAAGCCGGCCGCCGGGACGCAGCACCCGGTGAATCTCCGAAAGAGAGCGATGCCGGTTGGCCATGTTGCGCAAACCGAAGGCGATGCTGACCGCGTCAAAGGCAGCATCCGGCAGTGGCAGATTAAGCCCGTCGCCTTGGCTGAAAGTGACGTTCAGGTAGCGGCCGTGCTTGGCGGCTTTCTGCTTGGCCTCGGCTTCGTCGAGCATCGGTTGACAGAAGTCCATACCGATTATCTTTTTGGCTGACAATATATTGCGGCTGATGGCAAAAGCCAGATCGCCGCTGCCGGTGGCCAAATCCAACACCTGGGCGGGCTGGCTCAGCCGCATGGCCCGCACCAGCCGGTGTCGCCACCACAGGTCCAGTCCGCCGCTCAAGACCCGGTTGCCCACGTCATAGCGTCCGGCGATGCGGGCAAACATGGAATTTATCGTGGTCGGATCGGGCATGTGGGCTGAATCTGTTTACTGGCTTTTTATTCGCAAACCATTCATATTTATTGACGCAATCATAGAACTGAAAATAATTTAGCTCGTATCCCACTTCTCACAGCGAAAGGAAAATTATGTCCACCAACCTGACGAAACGTGAAATCGTCCTGGAAATCTACAAGAAGACCGGCTTTCCCCAAAAGCAGGTCGTAGATACGGTCCAGTTGACGCTCGACATCATCCAAAAGGCGTTGGCTGACGGCCGCAATGTCGAGTTGCGCAACTTCGGCGTGCTTGAGGTGCAGGTGCGCAAGTCCCGCATCGGCCGCAATCCGAACAAGCCCGAGGCCGAGGTGGTGATCCCGCAGCGCGCCGTGGTTAAGTTCAAATCCGGCAAGATTCTCAAACAACAGCTCAAGAAAATCGATCTGGGCAAGTTGCAGTCCAATCCGCCCACGCCTCCGGCCGCCTGAAGGCGGGTGGTTAAGCGGACGTTTGTTTTTGGCCGGGAAGTCCTCCCGGCCTTTTTATTTGGCCAAAATTATGGTCGCCCGCCGCAACCGGCTGCGCAATTTCCTGACTTCCATGCCCACGTTCCAAACCCTGCCCGGCTTCCGTGAGTTCTATCCCGAGGACCTCGCACGGAGAAATCATGTCTTCCGCCTGTGGCGGCAGACGGCGACGGCGTTTGGCTTTGCGGAATACGATGCGCCCGTGCTGGAGCCGTTGGATCTCTACAAGGCGAAGTCCGGCGATGAGATCGAGGGGCAGCTCTTCAGCTTCACCGACAAAGGCGGCCGCGAGGTCGCCCTGCGGCCGGAGATGACCCCGACGGTCTGCCGGTTGGTCGGTGCCAAGGCCAACGCGCTCAAGCGCCCGATCAAGTGGTTCAGCATCGCCGAGTTCTACCGCTATGAGCGCATGCAGAAGGGCCGCGGCCGCTGCTTCAACCAGTTCAACGCCGATATCTTTGGCGAAGCCGGCCCCGAGGCCGAGATCGAGCTGATCGCGTTGCTCGTGCAGTGCCTCACGGCCTTCGGGCTCACCGAGCAGGATTTTTACGTGCGCCTGAGCGACCGCAACCTGTGGTTCTACTATTTGGAAGCGCTCGGTCTCGACGAGCTGCGTATCCGCGGCGTGCTCGGCGCGGTGGATCGCTACGAGAAATACGGCGACGAGGCCTTCAAGGGCTACACGGAGCAGTTCGGCGAACTCGATGCCGGGGTCAAAGCCAAGGTGCTCGCGTTTTTGCAGATCAAATCGCTGGCCGCGCTGGAAGCGACGCTGGCCGCGCTGGGCGGTGAAAAATTGACCGGCCGGCTGGCCGACTGGCGCAAACTGCTGGGCGGGCTTGAGGCGATGGGCCTTGCGCGCTTCATCGAGGTGGACCTTGGCGTCGTTCGCGGGCTGGCCTACTACACCGGGTTTGTGTTCGAGGCTTTCGACCGCAAGGGCGAGCTGCGGGCCCTGGCGGGCGGCGGCCGCTACGACGATCTGGTGCAAAAACTCGGCGGTCCGGCCCTGCCTGCGGTCGGCTTCGCCATCGGCGACATGACGTTTTCCCTGCTGCTGGAGCAGCGCGGCTTGATGCCGGCCTTCGTTTCCGCGCCTGATGTGTATTGCGTGATCGGCGGCGAGGCGGAACGGCGCACGGCCTTTGGCGACATTCAGGCGCTGCGGGCGATGGGCTACCGGGTGGATTATCCGATGAAGGAGGTTCCCTTCGGCAAGCAGTTCAAGGCGGCGGCCGAATCGGGCGCAAAACTCGCGTTGATTTATGGTGCCGATGAAATCGCCAAGGGCGTTGTGAAGATCCGCGATCTGGCCACCCGCTCCGAGCGCGAGGTGCCGGCGGCGCAGCTCGCCGACACCGTGCGCGATTTCTTCAGCGCGGCCTGACGCGCAGGTTTTTGGGGCCGAAGGCGGCCGGCAGCAGTTGATCGAGCGTAGTCTCGATGCGGTCCGGGCCGTCGCACACGCTGATCACCCGGGCGGTGGGGCCAAACTCGTTGATGACCTGCCGGCAGGCGCCGCAGGGCGTCGTAGCGGTCTTGGTCGGCGTATAAACCGCGACGGCCCGCAGCACGCGTTCACCGGTGGCGACGGCGGCGAAGATCGCCGTGCGCTCGGCGCAGTTGCACAGCCCGTAGCTCGCGTTTTCGACGTTGGTGCCGGTAAACATTTTGCCCGACCCGGTCAGGATGGCGGCGCCGACGCGGAACTTGGAGTAAGGCGAATAAGAGCCCTTGGCCGCGGTGCGGGCGGCTCTCTCCAGACGACGCAGGGTGGCGGGGGCGAGGGTATCCGACATGGTTACAGGCCTAGTTCGGCTTTGACTTCGGCGAAAGCCTGAATCGCGCGATCCAGATCGGCCCGACTGTGGGCGGCGCTGACCTGGGTGCGGATGCGCGCCATGCCCTGCGGCACGACGGGATAAAAGAAACCGATGACATAGATGCCCTTTTCCAGCATCCGCGCGGCAAACTTTTGGGAGAGGGCGGCGTCGCCCAGCATCACGGGCACGATGGGGTGGGTGCCGGGACGAAGGGTGAGCCCGGCTTTGGTCAGACCTTCGCGGAAATACCGGGTGTTGGCTTCCAGTTTGTCGCGAAGCTCGGTCGAGCGGGTAATGAGGTCGAGCGTGGTGATCGAGGCGGCGGCGATCACGGGCGCGAGGGAGTTGGAAAACAGATAGGGGCGCGAACGCTGCCGCAGCAGATCGACGATTTCCTGCTTGCCGCTCACATAGCCGCCGCTGGCGCCGCCGAGGGCCTTGCCCAGCGTGCCGGTGATGATGTCCACCCGGCCCATCACGCCGCAGTGTTCGTGCGTGCCGCGGCCGGTCTTGCCCATGAAGCCGACGGCGTGGCTGTCGTCCACCATGACCAGAGCGCCGTATTTGTCGGCAAGGTCGCAGATGGATTTCAGGTCGGCAATAAAACCATCCATCGAGAAGACGCCGTCGGTGACGATGAGCTTGAAGCGCGCCTGCTTGGCGTCGGCCTCGCGGAGCTTCGCCTCCAGGTCGCCCATGTCGTTGTTTTTATAACGATAGCGCTGGGCCTTGCAGAGCCGGATGCCGTCGATGATGGAGGCGTGGTTGAGCTCATCGCTGATGACGGCGTCCTCGGCGGTGAGCAGGGTTTCGAACACGCCGCCGTTGGCGTCGAAGCAGGAGCTGTAGAGAATGGTGTCCTCGGTGCCGATAAAGGTGCTGAGCTTGGCTTCGAGCTCCTTGTGAATCTGCTGGGTGCCGCAGATGAAACGCACCGAGGCGAGGCCGTAACCCCAGCGGTCGAGCGTCGCGTGGGCGGCGGCGATGATCTCCGGATGATCGGCGAGGCCGAGGTAGTTGTTGGCGCAGAAGTTCAGCACCGCGCGGCCGTCGGCCACGCCCACTTGGGCGCGCTGCGGTGTGGTCAGCACGCGTTCGCGTTTGTAGAGTCCGGCGGTCTCGATTTCGGCGAGGGTTTTCTTCAGGTGGGCGAGGTAGGCGGGAGTCATGGTCAGTCCCAGTTGAGCACGATTTTGCCGCTCTTGCCGGAGCGCATGAGGTCGAAGGCGGCTTGGAAATCGGTGTAGGGGAAGCGGTGCGTGATGACCGGCGAGATATCGAGCCCGCTCTGGATGAGCGCGGTCATCTTATACCACGTCTCATACATCTCGCGTCCGTAGATGCCCTTGATCGTGAGCATGTTGAAAACGACTTTGTTCCAGTCCACCGCCGCCGCGCCGGGCATGATGCCGAGGAGCGCGATGCGGCCGCCGTGCGCCATGTTGTCGATCATGTCGTTCAGCGCGCGCGGATTGCCCGACATCTCCAGACCCACGTCGAAGCCTTCCTTCATGCCGATGGCGCGCTGCACGTCGCGGAGGTTTTCCTTGGAAACGTCCACGGTGCGCGTGGCACCCATGCGGGTGGCGAGGGCGAGACGGTCGGGGTTCACGTCGGTCACGACAACCTTGCGCGCGCCGGCCTGCTTTGCGATGGCCACGGCCATGCAGCCGATGGGGCCGGCGCCGGTGATGAGCACATCCTCGCCCACGAGGTCGAAGGAGAGCGCCGTGTGCGTGGCGTTGCCCAGCGGGTCGAAGCACGAGAGCACATCGAGCGGGATGGCCGGGTCCACATGCACGGCATTGCTGGCGGGGATGCAGAGATACTCGGCGAACGCGCCGTCGCGGTTCACGCCCACGCCTTTCGTGTCTTTGCAGAGGTGGCGGCGGCCGGCGAGGCAGTTGCGGCACACGCCGCAGACGATGTGGCCCTCGCCGTCCACGAGGTCGCCGGGCTTGTAGCCCTGCACGTTGGCGCCGACCTTTTCGATCACGCCCACGAACTCATGGCCGACGACCATGGGCGTTTTGATCGTCTTCTGCGCCCAGTCGTCCCAATTGTAGATGTGGATGTCCGTCCCGCAGATGGAAGTCTTCTTGACCTTGATCAGGACGTCGTTGACCCCGGGTTCGGGAACGGGGACCTCGGTCATTTGCAATCCCGGGCCGGGGCTGAGTTTGGCGATGGCGCGCATGGTTCGGGCGGGCATGGAGAATGGGTTTGGCGGCAGTGTGCCGGGATGGTGCGATGAAACAATCCCTAAGCCGGGAGCGACCGGCGGTCTTAGTTTCCGTAATGGCGGCGGTTACTCGGCAAATAGCTGTGCGCCTTCCAGGGCGAGCAGGCGGAGCTTGGTTTTGACGCCTCCCGGTCCGGAGAATCCGGTCATTTTGCCGTCACCCGCGACCACCCGGTGGCAGGGCACCAGCAGCGGCCAGGGATTGGCGCCGAGGGCCGTGCCGACCGCCCGGCTCACGGCGGGAGGCTGCCCGAGTTTCTGGGCAATTTCACCATAGCTGCACGTGGCTCCGGCTTTCACCTGCAGGGTGGCCCGGTAAACCTGCCCGGCGAAGTCGCCGACGGATTCAAAGGCATAAGGCAGATCGGAAAAATCCTGCAGTTCACCCGTAAGATGACGCTGCACCCGGGTGATGACGTTCGCGACCCAGGGAGGAATGGCGGCCGCTTCGCCGGACGCCGGGGGCAGCTGGAAACCGGTCAGCATGTCATCCTGCCAGCTGATGCTGCAGGTTCCGAGCGGGGTGGGGAAGGCGGCGGTGGGCATCGGGTATGGGTTTGCAAGATGGCGGGATTAGCTGTCCTTTCAACCGCTCTTCCATGGAAAACCGTTTCTACAACGCCTTCGACGCCGCGTCGTTTGGCGGTCGGCGCACCTCCGATTACCGCAACCCCTTTCAGATCGATCGCGACCGGATCATCCACGCCCACGCCTTTCGCAAGCTGCAGTCGAAGACACAGGTGTTTCTCTCGGGCGAGTATGACTTCTACCGCACCCGGCTGACCCATTCCATTGAGGTGTCACAGATCGGACGTTCCATCTGCCATTTCCTGCGGACACGCGGCGGGCCGCTGAAAGCCGATTTCTACATCGACAGCGACCTCGTGGAGGCGGTCTGCCTCGCGCACGATCTCGGTCATCCGCCTTTCGGGCATTCGGGCGAACGCACCCTGCAGGAACTCATGATGAAATGGGGAGGTTTTGAGGGCAATGCGCAGACGCTGCACCTGCTCACCGAGACGATCTTCCAGAACGAGTCCGGCGTGCGCGGGATGCGGCCCACCCGGGCACTGCTCGACGGCGTCCTGAAATACAAGCTGCTCTTCGGCGAGTGGGCCCGTCCGCCGCAGAACCACTTCCTTTACGACGCGCAGCGGGTTTACCGCGATTTCGTGTTCGACGGTGCCGCCATTCCGCGCCCGTTGCGCCAGGGTGAGGCGCTCAACCAGTTCAAGAGCATCGAGTGCCAGATCATGGACTGGGCGGACGACGCGGCCTATTCGCTCAACGACATCGTGGACGGGGTGAAGGCTGGCTTCCTGACCGTGGAAAAAATCGAGGACTGGGCCCACGACCAGACCATCGGCCCCGCGGAACAGGGCCACCTAGACCGTCTGTTGCAGGCGATCCGCACCGACCGGCTGGAAGGCGTGTTTGGCGCGCGCATTGGCGGCTTCATTCAGGCCTGCCGCCTGCGGGAGCGGGAGAATTTTATGGCCGCCAAGACCAACCGTTATCGCTACGAACTCGTGGTGGACGAGGTGGCGCAGCGCGAGGCGCTGTTCTTCAAGCAAATGGCCAACGACATCATCTTCGAAAGCCCGCAGCTCCAGCAATTGGAGCACAAGGCCCGGCGGGTGCTTTTCGACCTTTGGGACGCCATCTGGCGCAATTACGTCGAGAAGGGCCCGCGCGTGATCAACATCCTGCCCCCGCAGGTCGGCCGGTTGATCGACTCCGCCAAGACCCGTCCGGCCAAGGCACGCCGCATCTGCGACTACCTCTCCGGCCTCACCGACGGCACTGCCGTGCGCATCTACCGCCGCCTGTTCGACCCCGAGTTTGGCAGTTTCCGGGATTTGAGCTGAGGGCGTTTTGCGTCACGCAAACACGCCGCCGCCGAGCAGGCGTTCGCCGTCGTAGAGGGCCATGATCTGGCCTGGGGCCAGGGCGCGCTGGGGCTGGTCAAACGTGATTGCGGCCGTGCCGTCGGCGGAGGGGTTGAACTCGATCGCCACGCGGGGATCGCGGTAACGCACGCGGCACTCGATGCGGCATTTTTTCGCGATGGGCTCACCGATGAAACTGAGGCCGTGGACGCGACACTCGGAGGTCCACAGCCCGGGCGCGGCGGGTCCGTCGAAAGCCACCAGCAGCGCGTGATCCGCGGCGCGTTTGCCCACGACAACGTAGGCTTCATGATCGGTGTTGGAGGGAATGCGGATGCCCTTCCGCTGGCCGATGGTATAATAATGCAGCCCACGGTGCTCGCCCAGCACGCGCCCGTCGGTGGCGCGGATGATCGGGCCGGGATGCTCCGGCACGTAGGTTTTCAGGAAGTCGGCCATCTTCACTTCACCGATGAAGCAGATGCCTTGGCTGTCTTTCTTGTCGGCGTTGGGCAGGCCCGCTTCGCGGGCGAGCCGGCGGAGATCGGGCTTGGGCAGATCGCCGATTGGGAAGCGGGCGGCGCGGAGCTGGGCTTGGGAGAGCAGCGCGAGGAAGTAGGATTGGTCCTTGTTTTTGTCCGCGCCCTCCCAGAGCTGGAATTCGGCTTCGGTGGGTAGGGGCCGATCCCCGAGCAGCCCGCCCGGAGGTCGGGCCCTACCTTTTATCTCCAATCGCCGCGCGTAGTGTCCAGTTGCCACGGCCGCAAAGCCCTCGGCCTGTGCGTAGCGGAGGAACACGCCGAACTTCATCTCGCGGTTGCACATCACGTCGGGATTGGGCGTGAGGCCGCGACGGTAGCCGTCGAGCAGGTAGTCCACCACGAGCCGGCGGTAGTCCTGCATGAGATTCACGATGCGGAACTCGATGCCGAGCCGGTCCGCCACGGCGCGGGCGTCCTCGATGTCCTGCATCCACGGGCAATGGCCGATGACATTGTCCTCGTTGATCCAGTTCTTCATGTAGGCGCCCACGATGTCGTGCCCCTGTTGCTTCAGCAGCAGGGCGGCGACGGAGCTGTCCACTCCGCCCGACATGGCGACGAGAATTCTTTCCCGGGCGGGCATGGCATCAGCGACGCGGCGGGCCGTGGTTTTGTCAAACCGCGAGCATGGGCACGCTGCGTGCTTGCTGCGGGTGGCGCCGCGGCGCATTTTCACCCGCCCATGAAGCAAGAACTGCCCGTCCGTGCCTGGCTCGAATCCCCCAAGTCGGGGTGCATCGAGTTTCCGCGCGACTGGCGGGACAGCGAGGTGCCGGCCGTGCGGTTGGTCGGGCGCGGCAAGGTGCGGGTTTTCGCCTCCTTCGATCGCGCGCCGCGGCACGCGGCGGCGCGACGCTACGGCTATTTTGTCAACGAGCACGGCGACATGGTCTTTGCGCTTTCACCCGAGGCGACGGCGGAGAAGGCGGTCTATGTCGCGGGTGACTTCAACGGCTGGCAGGAGGCCGTGGGTCGCGAGGAATGGCGGCTGCAGCCGGGGGAACTCGACGGCGTGCCGATGCTGCTGTGGACCGGGCCGGGCGTGCGTTTCTTCGGGGAAAGCCCGCCGCCGCGCTTCAAATTCGTGACCGGCGAGCATCAGTGGCTGCGGCTGCCGGACAATGCGCCCAACGCCGTGGGCGATACCGACGGCCACATGAATCTGGTGGTCGCCCCGGAGATCACAGGCCGGCAGCTTTTTCGTTTTACCCTGGCGAAGCCGTTGGATCTCTCGGTGGCGTGGACGGTGGCGCCGGCCGGGGCCGACGCCGAGGGCGTGCCGCTGGAGCCCGGCGAGTTCTTTTTCTCGGTGGCGACGGAGTTGCCGCTGGGTGCATTGGTCGGGGAGGGGAGCACCGTATTCCGCATCTTTGCGCCCCGCGCCCGCTCGGTGCGTCTGCTGTTGGCGCGGGATCAGTCACGGTTGGAGAAGGTGAAACCCATCGACTTGGTCCAGCTTGAGGACGAGCCGGCGGTGTGGGAGGTGACCGTGGATGGCCGCCACCACGGTTGGTTTTACTGGTATCTGCTCGACGGGCCGCGCGACTCCACGGCCCAGTTTGACCCGAACCTTCGAGTGCTCGACCCCTATGCCTTGGCGGCGGTTTGCCACACGGGTCCGGGCATCGTGTTCGACCGGGCTGCGCTCGGCGCGGGTGATCGCACCTTCAAGACCCCGGCGTGGCAGGATCTTGTCATTGCCGAGGCGCACGTGCGCGATTTGGCCGCGCGGGCGCCGGTGGCGGCGACCGAAGAGGAGCGCCTGGGCTTCAGCGGCCTGCGCAAATGGGTCGAGAGCCCGGAATTTTACCCCGGTCAGCTCGGCGTGAATTGCATCGAGCTCCAGCCCGTGCAGGAATTCGACAACCGCAGCCGCGAGGAGTATCACTGGGGCTACATGCCGGTGAACTGGTTCGCCCCGGCGAGCGCCTACAGCCTCGATCCACTGAAGGCCTCGGGTATCGCGGAATTGCAGGCCTTGGTGGCGGCGTGCCATCGCCGCGGGCTCGCGGTGGTGCTTGACGTGGTTTTCAACCATGTCGGGGAACCGGCCCACCTGCTGCACATCGACAAGCTCTACTACTTCGAGCAGGACGCGGCGGGGCGGCTCGCCAACTGGAGTGGCTGCGGCAACGACATCCGCACCGCCGCGGCCATGACGCGGCGTCTCATCATCGACAGCTGCTTGCACCTGATCGAAACCTTTGGCGTTGACGGTTTCCGCTTCGACCTTGCCGAGCTGCTTGGCGTGAAGGCGCTGCGCGAGATCGAGGCCGCGCTCAAGCGCGTGAAGCCCGACGTGATCCTCATCGCCGAGCCCTGGAGCTTCCGCGGGCACATCGCCGGCGCGCTGCGCGACACGGGCTGGACCTCATGGAACGACGGCTACCGCGATTTCCTGCGTGAATTTGTGCGCGGCGGCGGCACGGCGGCGGCGTTCGAGTATTATCTCCGGGGTTCGCCGTGGTATTGGGCCAAGTGGCCGGCGCAGACGGTGAACTACACCGAGTCGCACGACGACCGCACCTGGATCGACGGGATCACGGAGAACCCCGACGGCAACGGCCAAACGCCCACGCCCAACGACCGCCGGCGCACCCATCTCATGGCGGCCATCCTCTTTTCATCCATCGGCATTCCGATGATTGCTGCCGGGCAGGATTTTCTGCGCTCCAAGCAGGGCGTAAACAACACCTATCAGCGCGGCGACCTCAACGCGCTCGATTACCGTCGCCTCTTCCGGTTCTCCGGGACGCACGCCTACTTCGCCGACTGGATTGCCTTCCGGCGCGGCGACACCGGCCGGCTCCTGCGGCATTGGTCGCGCCCGGGGGAGGGGTTCTTCCGTTTTTTCAACGCCCCCGATACCACCGCCGTCGTGGTGCTCTACAATGCCGACCGCTCCCAGGGCCCGGGGCAGCTGTTGTTCGCGGTGAATCCGACCGGGCATGACGCCGTCGTTCCGCTGGGAGCCGCGGTGCCGGCGGCGGCGCGGTGGCGGCAGCTGGCCGACCACGAGCGGTTTTTCTCCGGGCACGGTGCCCGCCAGCCGGTGGAAGCGGATCTTTTTGTGCCCGCCTTGGGCTGCGGGCTTTGGGCGGGAGAGTAGGGGATTTACGACCATGACACATGCCGGGCCAAAACCCCCTTGCATCCATCCGGACCGCCTGTTGATTTGAACCGTTTCCGCGCTCGCGCGGAGGTATTCCCTTAAACCAGCAAACAACACCAAACCGGACACTCCCATGGCAGTTAAAGTCGCTATCAATGGTTTCGGCCGCATCGGCCGCCTCGTATTCCGCGCCCTGTGCGAACAGGGCCTCCTCGGCACGACCCTCGACGTCGTCGCCGTCGGCGACATCGTGCCGGCCGACAACCTCGCCTACCTGCTCAAATACGACTCCGTCCAGGGCCGTTTTAACGGCACCGTGGGCTCTAAAAAGTCGTCGCCCGACAAGGCCGAGGACGACGTGCTCGTGGTCAACGGCCGCGAGATCGCCGTCGTCAGCGCCAGGACCCCGGCCGAGCTGCCGTGGGCGAAGTTTGGGGTGGACCTCGTGATCGAGTCCACCGGTCTTTTCACCGAGGCCGAGAAGGCCAAGGGCCATATCACGGCCGGCGCCAAGAAGGTCATCATCTCGGCCCCCGGCAAGGGCGAGGACATCACCATCGTGATGGGTGTGAACGACGACAAGCTCGACCTCGCCAAGCACAGCATCATCTCCAACGCCTCCTGCACCACGAACTGCCTCGCGCCGGTCGTGTCCGTGCTCCTCAAGGAAGGCTTCGGCATCGAGGAGGGTCTCATGACCACGGTCCACTCCTACACCGCCACGCAGAAGACCGTGGACGGTCCCTCCAAGAAGGATTGGAAGGGCGGCCGCACCGCCGCGCAGAACATCATCCCGGCTTCGACCGGCGCCGCCAAGGCGACCGCGCTCGTGTGCCCCGAGGTCAAGGGCAAGCTCACCGGCATGTCCTTCCGCGTGCCGACCCCGACCGTCTCGGTCGTGGACCTCACCGTGAAGACCACCAAGGAAACCTCCTACAAGGAGATCTGCGCCGCGATGAAGAAGGCCAGCGAGACCTACCTGAAGGGCATCCTCGAATACACCGAGGACGAGGTGGTCTCCTCCGACTTCATCCACTGCCAGGCCTCGTCGATCTTCGACGCCGGCTCCGGCATCGAGCTCAACAGCAAGTTTTTCAAGCTCGTGAGCTGGTATGACAACGAGTGGGGCTATTCCAACCGCGTCGTCGATCTGACCAAGAAGATCGCGGCGAAGCTTTGAGTCTGGCCGACATCACGGCCACGGAGGCGCGAAGACACGGAGAATTGAAATTCTCCATGACTCCGTGTCTCCGTGGCTGATTTATTTCCCATGCCCAAGTTCAAATCCATCCGCGACCTCGCTCTGAACGGCAAACGCGTCCTCATGCGCGTGGACTTCAATGTCCCGCAGGACAAGGCCACCGGCGCCATCACCAACAACCAGCGCATCGTGGCGGCCCTGCCCACCATCCGCCACGCCCTGGAGCAGGGTGCGTCCGTGGTGCTGATGTCGCATCTCGGCCGGCCCAACGGGCAAAAGGTGGCCAAGTATTCGCTCCGCCCGGTGGCGGTGGAGCTGGCCAAATTGCTCGACCGCCCGGTGCGGTTTCTCGACGACTGTGTCGGCCCGGCGGTTGAGGCGGCCTGCGCCGGACTGAAGCCCGGTGATGTCGTCCTGCTGGAGAACCTGCGCTTCCACATCGAGGAGGAGGGCAAGGTGAAGCACGAGGACGGCACCTCGACCAAGGCCGACCCCGCTGCCGTCGCGGCCTTCCGGGCCTCGCTGACGAAGCTGGGCGATGTCTTCGTCAACGACGCCTTCGGCACCGCGCACCGTGCGCACAGCTCCATGGTCGGCGTTGCGTTGCCGGACAAGGCGGCCGGCTTCCTCATGGAAGCCGAACTCAAGGCCTTCGCCGCCGTGCTCGACCATCCGTCTCGCCCGCTGCTGGCCATCCTCGGCGGCGCGAAGATCGCCGACAAGATTCCCCTCATCAAAAACCTCATCGCCAAGGCGGACGAGATCATCATCGGCGGCGGCATGGCCTACACCTTCAAAAAGGTCGTCGATGGCATGGCGATCGGTGACAGCCTGTTCGATGCGGAGGGCGCGAAGATCGTGCAGGAGCTTGTCACCCAGGCCCGAGCCAAGGGGGTGAAGCTCATCTTCCCCGTGGACTATGTGTGCGCCGACAAGTTCGACCCGGCGGCGAACACACAGCCCGCCACCGATGCCACCGGCATCCCCGCCGGCTGGCAGGGTCTCGATGCCGGTCCCGAGTCCATTGCGCTCTACCGTGCCGCCATCCTCCGGGCCAAGACCATCGTTTGGAACGGCCCGGCCGGCGTGTTCGAGTTTGAGAAATTCGCCGGTGCCACCAAGGCCATGGCCACAGCCGTGGCCGAGGCCACCGCGCAGGGTGCGACCACGGTGGTCGGCGGCGGCGATACCGCCACGGCGGCCAAGAAATTCAAGGTGGCCGACAAGGTCACGCATTGCTCCACCGGCGGCGGCGCCAGCCTCGAATTTCTTGAAGGCAAGGCCCTGCCGGGCGTCGTTTATCTCGAAAGCTAAAAGAAGATTGGCCACGGCGACGCGGAGACACAGAGTCGGGCATTCAAACTGCTCTGTGGCTCCGTGCCTCCGCAGCAAACCATTCCCATGACCCTCCGCAAAAAACTCATCGCCGGTAACTGGAAGATGAACAAAACGCCGTCCGACGGCGTGGCGCTCGTCACCGAACTCGTGGCCGCCATCGGCAAGCAGACCGAGGTCGATGTGGTCGTGTGTCCGCCGCTCACGGCTTTGGAGTCGGTCGGCCGAGCGCTGGAGGGTTCTATCCTCAAGCTTGGCGCGCAGAACATGCATTTCGAAGCCAGCGGCGCCTTCACCGGCGAAGTGTCGGCCCCGATGCTGCGCGCGCTTTTTGCCACCCACGTCATCCTTGGCCACAGTGAGCGCCGCGCCCTGTTCGGCGAGAACGACGCTTTCATCAATCAGAAGGTCATCGCGGCCCTGAAGAACCAGTTGCGGCCGATCCTCTGCGTGGGCGAGACGCTCGCCGAGCGCGAGGCCGGCAGCACGCTCAAGGTGGTGCAGACCCAGTTGGAAGCGGGCCTCGACGGCGTGGGCAAGGAGCAGGCGCCCGGCGTGATCATCGCCTACGAGCCGGTCTGGGCCATCGGCACCGGCAAGGTGGCGACCTCCGACCAGGCGCAGGAGGTGCATGCCTTTATCCGCGGCCTGCTCACCAAGCTCTTCGGCGAGGCCGTGGCCCAGAAAGTCCGTATCCTTTACGGCGGCTCGATGAAACCGGCCAACGCCCCCGAACTGCTCGGCCAAAAGGACATCGACGGCGGCCTCATCGGCGGCGCGAGCCTTGAGGCCCGCAGTTTCGTGGACCTTGTCAAAGCCGCCGCCGAGGCGAAGTGATCGCCTGGATCAGCGTGCGCGGCTGGCCATTGAGCTGATCAATGCCGCAAGAAACCCGGTGTCGCCGGGCAGTTGCCGGAACGCTAGGAGAGCCCGGTTGCTGTGTTCAGATGCCAGTGCCCGCGATTTTTCCAGGCCGTGCAGTTTCACGAAGGTGGTCTTGTCCGCCTTGGCGTCCTTGCCCGCGGTTTTGCCGAGGGTCGTGGTGTCGACGGTGGCGTCGAGCACGTCGTCGATGATCTGGAAGGCCAGGCCGAGGTGCCGGCCGGCGAGCCGTAGGGAGTTGAGGTCGTCCTCGTTGGCGCGGCCGATGAGTCCACCCATGACGAGCGCGGCTTCCAGCATCGCGGCGGTTTTGTTGAGGTGGATGAACTCGAGCTCCTCGTTCGTGGCGTTGGCCTGCTTCTCGGCGAGCAGGTCTGCCATCTGGCCGCCGATGAGGCGGCGGCTGCCGGCGGCGTCGGCCAGTTCGCGGATGAGGGCGTGGGCCAGCGCGGGCTGGTCGGCGTAGGCGACGGCGAGGAGGCCGAAGGCATGCGTGAGGAGGGCGTCGCCGGCGAGCAGGGCGGTGGCTTCATCGAACTGCCTGTGCGCGGTCGGCCGGCCTCGGCGCAGGTCGTCATTGTCCATACAGGGCAGGTCGTCGTGGATGAGCGAGTAGGTGTGCAGGCATTCGATGGCTACGGCGGCGGGCAAGGCGTCAGCAATTTTCGATTTTGGATCCGCCTTCGCCAAGGCTGCGGCGGACAGGTTCTCGATTTTCGATTGTGCGTTGCTGACGAGATCGGAGACCGCAAGGATGAGGACCGGGCGGAGTCGTTTTCCGCCGGCCTGCAGGCTGTAGCGCATGGCTTCGTGCAGCCGGGCCGGCCGGGTGTTGGCGGCGGGCAGGTGTCGGTCCAGCCCGCTTTCGACCCGGGCGACGTATTGTTGAAGCGTGGCGGCAAAGTCCATCACCCCTTGCGTGCGCGAAAACTTCCCGCGGTGCAATCCCGCTGCGCCAGAAGAATCTCGCCTTCGCCCGGCACTTCCGCCTTTCTCCGGGGAGCTTCCCATTCCCCATGGCCAAAAAAATCGATCGTGCGCTTTACGGACCCAGTATGACGGAAGTCGTGCTGGGTGCTTTCCTGAGCATCATCCTGGGTATTCTGCTCGCGGCCCTGTATCTGGTCACGAAGCCCGTGGAGACGGCGCGTGAGCTGCCCAAGGAGCCAGTGCCCGGCGTGGTTTACTTCCTCGAAGGCAGCAAAGATTCGAACAAGGGCCGGTTTTGGAACGTGAAGCAGCAGCAGCTGGTTTCCGGTCGGGCGGTGACGCTGATCGAGGATGAGCTGAACGCCGCCGCCGCGGGGCTGAAACCGCCGGCACCCAAAAAAGGCGAGGAAGCGACGGAGGCCAAAAAATCGGCGCTGAGCGTTGGGACGGCAAATTTCCGGGTGCGCGAGGGCGAGCTGCAGGTGGGCGTGCCCCTGACGCTGAACACCTTTGATCTCGGCCTCAGTGCGATCGTGCAGGCGCGGGGTGTTTTTGAGAAACGCGGCGATCAGCATGCGTTTGTGCCCTCGACCCTGCTCGTGGGTTCGTGCCGCGTGGAGAAACTGCCCTTTGTGTCGTCCTACGTGATGGGCCGGGTTTACTCCGCTTTCACCGTGCCGGAAGAGCTGGGCGCGGCCTTGGCCAAACTCAGCGAGGTGAGCCTCGACGGCGCGCAGTTGCGGCTGACGCCCTGAGTGACGCTTGCCAGCGGCCGGTCGCGCCGCGATTCTCCCGGGCGTGTCCAAGAGCCTGAAAAACATCAGCATCGTGGCGACCGCCACGGTGGCTTCGCGGGTGCTCGGGCTGGTGCGGGAGATTTTCACGGCGGCGGTCTTCGGCACGGGTGCGTTGGCTTCGGCGTTTGTCACCGCGTTCACGCTACCCAACCTTTTCCGGCGCCTGCTGGGTGAAGGCGCTTTGACGGCGGCCTTTGTGCCAACTCTCACGGAGGAATTGCAGCAAAGCCAACGCGCGGGCGCCTTCCTGCTGGTCAGCCAGGTGGCGTCGTGGCTGCTGGTCGTTACGGTGTCGCTGGTGGTGCTCGCGATGCTGCTGCTCGCGCAGGCCGGCTGGTTGCTGCCGCTGCTGGGCGAACGGCTGGCGGTTGGGACGCTGGATCGCCTGGTGCTCGGCGCCCAGCTCGCGGCGATTCTGTTTCCTTACATGGTGTTCGTTTGCCTGGCTGCGGCCTTCAGCGCGGCTTGTCAGGTGCTGGGCCGTTTTACGGAACCCGCGCTCTCGCCGGTGTGGCTCAATCTCAGCATTCTTGCCGCCTTGGGGTTCGGCGCTTGGTGGGCCTGGGATCAACCGCAACGCATGCACCTGCTGTGCGCGGGTGTGCTGGTGGGTGGGTTTCTGCAGATGGCGGTGCCGGCAGCGGTGCTGTGGCGCGAAGGTTGGCGGCCGGGCTTCGATTTGCGGATGAACGATCGCGTCCGTGCCATCGTCCGGCTGATGGGACCGATGGTCATCGGCTCGGCGATCTATTTGGTCAATATGGCGATCTCGCGGTTTCTGGGCCTGTCGCTCAACGAGCAGGCGGCGACGATCATCAACCTCGCCACGCGGGTGATGGAGCTGCCCATCGGGATATTTACGGCGGCGGTCGCGACGGTGGTGTTTCCGCTGATCGCACGGCATGCGGCAGAGGGACGGTGGGAACGGTTGGGTGAGGATTACCACAAGGGGCTGCGGCTGGTGCTGGTGCTCAACGTGCCGGCCGCCGTGGGGCTCGCGGTGTTGAGCGAGCCGATCACGCGGCTCCTTTTTCAGCGCGGGGCCTTTGGGGCAGGGGATACGGCATTGATGACGCCGGTGCTCGCGGTCTATGCGCTGGGCTTGCCGTTGCTGTCGTATGTCACGGTGGCCCTGCGCGGGTTTTACGCCGTGCGCGATACCGCCACGCCGGTGCGGGCGGCGGCGTGGAGTTTTGTCGTCAATCTCGGCCTGAGCCTGTTGTTGATGCGCTGGTTTTCGACCGTGGGATTGGCCGCAGCCGGCACGATCGCGGTGGCGGTGCAGGCCTGGTATCTGCAAACGCGCTTGCAGCGCCGGCTGCCGGCTTTGGGCTTCGGCCCGTTGCTTTCCAACCTCGGCAAGATTGGTTTGGCCGGCGCCCTGATGGGCGCGGCCGTCTGGGCCGGCTGGCGCTTTCTGGGCGGGCTGACCATAAATGAAAGGACCGCCGACCTGCTGGCCGTGGCCGGGCTTGTGCCTTTGGGCGCGGCGTTTTACGCCGGCCTGCTCTGGGTGCTGAAGATCGAGGGCCGGGCGGAACTGGAACTGATCCTGCAAAAAATCCGCGGCCGGGCGGGCGGGCGCTGAACAACCATGTCCGCACAGCGCAAACGCGATTGGTTCACCCCCGCCATGCTGCTGGCCGTGGCGCTGGCGTGGGTTTTTCCCCGGCTGGGTGCGGGCGACGGCCCGCTGCCCGTGGCGCTTTTGGTGAAGCTCGGGGTGGCGCTGATTTTCTTCCTTTACGGCCTCACGCTCTCCTTCGCGGCGTTGCGGGCCGGGGCGCTGCACTGGCGGCTGCACCTGCTGGTCCAGGGCATGACCTTTCTGGCGCTCCCGCTGCTCGGGCTGGGGATCGCGGCGGCTACCGCCGGCCGGATACCCGCGGATTTGCGGCTGGGCATCGTGTTTCTCAGCGTGCTGCCCTCGACGGTGTCCTCCGCCGTGGCGCTGACGGCGGCGGCGGGCGGGAACGTGGCGGGGGCGGTGTTCAACGCCACGGCATCCAGCCTGCTGGGCATTGTGCTGACGCCGCTGTGGCTGGGATTCTACCTGAAGACGGGCGGGGATGCCGGGCCCATTCTGCCGGTGATCCTCAACCTGATCTGTTGGTTGCTGCTGCCGATGGTGGCGGGGCAGTTGTGCCGGCTCTGGGCGGCGGACTGGGCGGCGCGCCACAAGCCGCGTCTGCAGGTCGCGGACCGGCTGGTCATCCTGATGATCATCTACACGTCGTTCTGCGACTCCGTGCAGAACGGCGTCTGGCAAGGGCGCGGCGCCGGCGAATTGATCCTCGTCCTGGGTCTGACGGTGCTGCTGCTCAGCCTTGCGCTTGGGTTGGTTGACCGCGGCGGGCGCTGGCTGGGCTTTGGCCGGGGTGACCGGGCGGCGGCGTTGTTCTGCGGTTCGCAAAAGAGCCTGGCGGTGGGCGCACCGATGGCGGGCCTGCTCTTTGCCGGGCAGCCGGTGCTCGGCAGCGTGTTGCTGCCCGTGATGATCTATCACATGCTGCAGTTGCTGGTCGCCGGCTGGCTGGCGGCGCGTTGCGAGGCAGGCTTTGCTTCAAACGGACGAAGCCGGGATATCAGCGCCTGACGGATGGAAGACCGTCAGCAGTGACGATCTTCAACCAGCGTTTGCGCAGGTCGGCCTGCATGGCCTCCACCCTGCGGGCCAGTTCCACGTCTTGAACTTTTACGGTGTAACCATACGGGGACAGCACGGGGTGCGCCTGCTCCCGGTAAACCGCCAACAACGAGGGCAGCAGTTCCTGATAGCTGGCGAACACGTGTCTGATGCGCGCCAAGCTCGGATAAGATGGATCAAGCGACAGGGCCGTGACCAGCGAGTCCTCAAGCCGTTCCACGACGCTTTGCGTCTTGTAGATGAAGGCGAGGGCGTTGGCGTCCCCGATGGACAGATGCTCAAGCGCTCGGTTGTTGAGCAACATCTGGTAGCTGGATGAGCGCAGCATGGCCGGCTCAAAACCCCGCCATTGCGGGGATTCGTAAACCGTCTGCATGTTCGGCGGATTGTGTTCGGCCAGCCAAGCCAGGATTCCGCGGTGATAGACGAACGCAGCTTCGATGCGGTGATGATTGTAGGTGATTTCCTCGGCCAGTCGCACGAGGGCCTGCCTCGTGTCATTGGCCCGCTGCCGCGACTCCTGCCACTCGGCGACCATGAGGCCCAACGCCACCGCGAGCACGATTGCGCAGAATTCAAGCAGGAGCAGACCGCCCAAGGTTAACGCGCTCGAAGGAGTGCTTTGGCGGCGCAGAATTCTGCTCAACATGACTTGTCCTTAAAGTGGTCCGCAGGGCATGGCAAGCGCGGCGAACCCCGGAGGGTGCCACGGCATGGCGCCGGGCGGGAGTTTGCCAAAATCGCTTCCCAGATCATTTCTGGATTCATGCCGCCCTTGTTTTCACCTTTTCCCCTCAGGTCCGTCACGTTGCGCAACCGCATCGGCGTCTCGCCGATGTGCATGTATTCCGCGACCGACGGGCTGATGAACGACTGGCACTTGGTGCATCTGGGTGCGCGGGCGGTGGGCGGGGCCGGGCTGGTGATCGTAGAGGCGACCGCGGTTTCGCCGGAGGGCCGCATCACGCCGGATGACGCCGGCCTTTGGTCCGATGCGCACGTCGAACCGCTGGCCCGGATCAATCGCTTCATGAAGGCCCATGGCGCGGTCCCGGGCATGCAACTGGCCCATGCCGGGAGGAAAGCGGGCGCGGCCTCGCCGTGGAAGGGGTCCGGCCATTTGGCCGATGAGGCCGGCGGCTGGGCGACGCTCGCCCCAAGCGCAGTCGCCTTCAGCGCCGGGCTGCACCGCGTGCCGGCGGCCATGACACCGGCCGACATCACGCGGGTGCAGGCGGATTTCGCGGCGGCCGCCCGCCGTTCGCTGGCCGCGGGCACCGAGTGGATGGAAATCCATGCGGCGCACGGCTACCTCAATCATCAGTTCCTGTCGCCGCTCTCGAACCACCGCACCGACGCCTACGGCGGCGGCTTTGAAAACCGCATCCGTTTTTTGCTCGAAACCACCCGGGCGGTGCGGGCCGTGTGGTCTGAGCGGCTGCCGCTGACCGTGCGGTTATCCTGCACGGACTGGGTGGAGGGCGGCTGGGACATCGAGCAAAGCGTGGAGTTGTCCCGGCGACTTAAAGCCGAAGGTGTCGATCTGATTGATTGCAGCTCGGGCGGTGCCGTGCCCGATGCCAAGATCCCGGCCGCGCCGGGTTACCAGGTGCCGTTCGCCGCGCAGATTCGGCGCGAGGCCGGGATCGCGACTGCGGCGGTGGGCCTGATCACCGCGCCGGCCCAAGCCGAAGCGATCGTGCGCGAGGAACAGGCCGATGTGGTGCTGCTCGCGCGGGAATTTTTGCGCGACGCCTACTGGCCGGCGCATGCGGCCAAGGCTCTCGGGATCAGCTTGTCGGCCCCGCCGCAATACGCCCGGGCGTGGTGAATCAGCCCTTGATCGCGCCGGCGGAGAGGCCGCGGACGAAGAGGCGCATCGTGAACAGGAAGATGATGATCAGCGGGATCGAGGCGAGGAAGTAGGAGGCCATGATCTGGCCCCATTGTTTCACGTATTCGCCATCGAGGTAGATCAGGCCGACGCCGAGGGTGAAGAGTTCCTTGTCGCGCAGAATGATGAGCGGCAGGAGAAAGTCGTTCCACTTGTTCAGGAAGGCGAGGATGGCGAGGGTGCCGATGATCGGGCTCGCCATCGGAATCACGATGTTGATGACCTGCTGGAAGTGCGAGGCGCCGTCCATCTCGGCCGCCTCGAAGAGATCCTTGGGCAGGTCCTCGATGAAGTGGCGCAGCACGAAAATATTGAAAACCTGCGCACCCGCGACGCCCACGAGGATGAGGGCGAGCAGCGTGTTGAGCAGGCTCATGTTCTTCAGCAGCATGAACAGCGGCACAATGTTGGCCACGCCGGGCAGCAGCATAAGAATGAGGAAGGCCGACCAGAGAAAACCGCTGAAGGGCAGCTTGTGCCGCGCGAAGAAATACGCGGCGAGGATGGCGAGGAAGAGCGAGGCCACGGTGCCGGTCACCGCGACGAAGACGGTATTGGCGAGGTAGGGGCCGATGAGCTTGAAGGCGAAAACCCAGTTGTCCCACTGCCACTCGCCCGGCCAGAGCGGCAGCCACGGCTGGCGGATGAACGAGGCGTTGTCCTTGAACGACACCTGGAACATCATGTAGAGCGGAAACAGCTCGATCAGGATGAAGGCCCAGATGATGGAGTGCTTCGGCCAGTCGCGCTTGCGCCGGAGGGGGGAGGCGGTGATGGCAGCGCTCATTTTTCGACCCGCACGTAGCGGTTGTTGATGATGGTGAGGGAGAGGATCACCACGAAGAGGATCATGCCGATGGCGCAGGCGTAGCCGAATTCGCCGGCCACGAAGCCGCGGTTATACATCCACAGGCCGGGCACCATGCCGCGCCCACCGGGGCCGCCGTATTCGTTGAGCAGGAGGAGCTGCAGGCCGTAGCCGCCGAGCGTGCCGATGATGAGCAGCACGAGGCTCAGCCGCACTTGCGTGAGGATCAGGGGCAGCTCAATGTAGATGAATTTCTTGAAAGGGCCGATTCCGTCGAGCTCCGCGGCTTCGTAGATCTCGGTGCTGATGGACTGGAGGCCGGCGAGGTAGATCAGCACGCCCACGGTGCCGATCCACGGGAAGCCCCAGATGAAGAGCGCGGGCAGGATGAGCTCGGGCTGCGAAAGCCAGCCGATGGGCACGCCTTCGAAAAATACGCTCCAGCCGAAGAAGTCGTTGATGGCGACCAGCACCGACTTGAGGCCGGTGGCCTCGATCACGCGGTTGAGCGCGCCGAGATTGGGATCGAGGATGAATTTCCAGATGAAGAGCGTGACGAGCTGGGGCACGATCATCGGCACCACGAGCAGCGCCCGGTAAACGTATTGCCACCGATCGCTGAAAAGCCGGTGGATGAGCACCGCCAGCAAAATGGACGGGATCATCTTGAAGAGGTTAAACACCATCAGGGCGCCGACGGTGACGAAGGAGTTGAGCAGCGTGGAGTCGGTGAACGCGCGCTTGAAGTTGTCCAATCCGATATACTGCTTGGCTTCGCCGCCGGACCAGTCGAAGAAGCTGTGATACACCGCACTCGCGGCCGGGAAATAGGCAAAGGTGAGCACCATCACCAGCGAGGGCACCACGAAGAAATAGAGCCGCCATTCGCGGAGGAGCTTTTGCCGGGAGAGTGGGAATGCCATGGGGAGAGCAACGCGTCGGGCCGACGCACGGTCGAGTGAGGCACAGCCCGGGGTCATGCCAAGCCGGAATTTGCCTGAAGACAGAATAAGCGCCGGCTTGCGCTTTGCGCGGGTCCGGTTGCGCTGTTGGGCCGATGAATCCTGTCCCCCCGGAGCAATTGCTGGCCGCCCTGCACTGGCGTTATGCCGTCAAGAAATTTGACGCGGCGCGGAGAATCCCCGCGGAGCTCTGGACGACACTGGAGGAGGCGCTGGTGCTCACGGCTTCCTCGGTCGGGCTGCAGCCGTGGAAGTTTATCGTGGTGACGGACCCGGCCGTGAAGGCCCGGCTGGTGCCGGCGGCTTGGAACCAGCCGCAGGTGGCGGACTGCTCGCATTTTCTGGTGTTGGCCGTGCATCGCGACATCGGCGCCGCGCATGTGGAGAAGCATGTGGCCCGGATGATCGAGCTCCGCGGGGTCGCCCCGGAGTCGCTGGTGAAATTTCGGGCGATGGTGATGCGCAATCTCGATGAGGCCCGGGCCGCCGGCCGGCTCGACGGGTGGCAGACGCATCAAATTTATATCGCCTTGGGCAATTTCCTCACCTCGGCGGCGTTGTTGGGCGTGGACACCTGCCCGATGGAAGGCATCGAGCCGGAGAAATTCGACGAGATCCTCGGCCTGCGCGGCAGCCCCTATGCGACGGTGGTCGCCTGTGCGGCCGGTTACCGGCTGCCGGAAGACAAATACGCCACGGTGAAAAAAGTGCGCTTCCCGGCGGAGGAAGTGATTGTGCGGATCTAAACGGAATAAACCAGAAGGTTTCCCGCAAATAACGCGAATCTTCGCGAATATCAGGGGAAGGATTTTAAGGCTTTTTGTTCGCGTAAATTTGCGTGATCAGCGGGCGATGCACCGGCTGGCCAAGCCAACACCAGTGCGCGCTCGCCGGGAGTGAGTGCGCGCCACTGGCCCGCCGGCAAAACGCCGAGCGAAAGACCGCCGATGCGCATACGGATGAGTCGCAGGGTGGGGTGGCCGATGGCGGCGGTCATGCGACGGACTTGGCGGTTTTTCCCTTCCGTGAGTTCAAGCGCGAGCCAACAATCGGGCACGGATTTGCGAAAGCGCACGGGCGGCACGCGGGGAGGCAGGGCCGGCGTGGGGTCGAGCTTTTGCACGCGGCAGGGCAGGGTTTGATGATGGCCGATCCGCACGCCGGCGGCGAGCCGGGTCAACGCGGCGGCGTTTGGGATGTGTTCGACCTGCACCCAGTATTCGCGGACGTGGGCGTTGACGGGATCGAGCAATTGCGAATTGAGGCCGGGCTCGTCGGTGAGCAACAGCAGGCCCTCGGAGTCCGCATCGAGCCGCCCCACCGGATAAACCGCCTTGGGCAAGCCGAAGTCAGCCAAGGTCCGCCATTTCGATCCCGTTTCGGGTGTGAACTGCGAGAGCACTCCGTAGGGTTTGTGCAAAGCGAGTAGCATCGGCGTTTGCCAATGAAGCCGGCCTGGCCTATGGCTTAAAGCACGAAACCATGCGTGCCGTTTGTCTCACCGCCGTCAACCAGCTCGAAATCGCCGACGTGTCCGCGCCGGTGCCGGCTGCCGGAGAGGCGGTCGTCAAGCTCCGCGCGGCGGCGCTCAACCATCGCGATGTCTGGATCAAGGCCGGACAATATGCCGGGTTGAAGTGGCCCTGCATTCCGGGCTCGGACGGAGCGGGGATGGTGACGGCCGGCGATCCCGCCTGGATTGGGCGCGAGGTGATCATCAACCCGAGTTTTCATTGGGGAAAGCGCGAGGCGGCGCAGGGGAAGGATTTTGAGATTCTCGGCCTGCCGCGCGACGGCACACTGGCGGAGCAGATCGCGGTGCCCGCCGGCCAACTTGCGGTGAAACCGGGGCATCTCTCGTGGGAGGAGGCGGCCGCGCTGCCGCTCGCGGGGCTCACCGCTTATCGCGCGCTTTTCGGCCGGGCGCAGTTGCGGTCCGGCGAGCGCGTGCTCATCACGGGCATCGGCGGCGGCGTGGCGTTGTTTGCGCTGCAATTTGCCGTGGCACAAGGCGCGGAAGTCTGGGTGACGTCCAGCGCGGCGGAGAAAATCACCCGAGCCGTGGCACTGGGGGCGCAGGGCGGATTTGACTACACTGCGGCCGATTGGGCGAAGGGCGCGGCGGCCCGGCCCGGTCTGTTCGACGTCATCGTGGACAGCGCCGGCGGAGAGGGTTTCGAGTCCCTGATCGATCTGGCCGCGCCGGGCGGCCGGATTGTGTTCTTCGGTGCGACGCGCGGCAATCCGCCGGGCTTCACGATGCGCAAGGCATTCTTCCGGCAGCTTTCGCTCCTTGGCACCACGATGGGCAGTCCGGCGGACTGGGCGGCGATGACCTCGTTTGTGGAGCGCCACCGGATCAAGCCGGTGATAAGCGACGTGTTTCCACTCGTGCAGGCCGGCGGGGCCTTTGCGCTGATGGAGCGCGGCGGTCAGTTCGGCAAGATCGTGGTGCGGATGGACGAGTGATCACTGCCGGCCCATGTGGGCCCGCCCGGGTTTGACGGGCTGGCCGGTGTCGGCGCTGGCGAGGGCGGCGAAACACAGTTCCAAGCTGCGCAGATTGTCGCGGGCGTTGAGCGTGGATTCGCGGTTTTCCTCCAGCGAGCGCAGGAACTCGCCGAGCGCGCCGCGGAAGCCGTCGGGAAACCAGTTGCCCTGCAGGGGCATTTTCCACGCGCCCTTTTTCGTGGTGAGCTCGACCTCGGTGATGCGGTTCACGTTGCCGATGCCGCGCAGGGTGCCTTTGGAGCCGACGCAGCACAGGAACTCGAGCGGGGCGAGCGACTCGTAGGCGCTGAAGCCGAGCGTCGCGAGCCCGTCGCCGTAGTTGACGACCGCATTGGTCAACATCGGCGGCTTCATGTCCTGCCGGGGGGCGCGCACCGCGTTGGCGAAGACGCTGCGCGGTTTGCGGCCGGCGAACACGCAGGTGGCGGCGTCGAACCAGTGGATGGCAAAATCGCAGAGGATCAGGTGGTGCTGGTCTTCGTAGGGCATCCCCCGGCACCACGTGTGGTCCCACGCCATCACCATGTCCAAGGTGTAAATCTCGCCGAGCAGGCCCTGGCGCACGGCGGCGAGGAGAGCGGCAAATTGCGGTGCGTAGCGGCCGTTCTGGTTCACGGCGAGGCGCAGTTTTTTGCGGGCGGCGAGGGCGACGAGGCGCCGGCCGGTGGCGAGATCGAAGACAAAGGGCTTTTGGCTGAGCACGTGCTTTCCGGCCTTTAGCGCATCCTCGATCTGCGGCGCACGCACCGGCGTGTGCGTGGCGATCTCCACAGCGGTGATATCGCCCCGCGCCAGCAGTTCCCGGTGGTCGGCGTAAACCGCGGCCTGCGGGTAAAACTCGTCGCGCCGCTTTTCCGCCGCGGCGGGATTGACGTCGGCCAGCGCCACGACCTCGACGCCGTAGGATTTGGCGGCCTCGAGGTGGTAGCGGGAGATGCCGCCGCAGCCGATGAGGCCGAGCTTGTGACGCTTGGGAAAGCGCGGGCCGCGGGGGAGGTAGTCGAGCTTGGGCGGGCGCATGAGAATTGCTGATTTCGGATTGTGAGTTGCGGAGTGAGCGCAGGTGAGCCGGTTATCTCAGCAACTTCAGCGGCTTGCGGAGTTTGGCACTGCGGGCGGCGGTATCCACGATTTGCTGGCCGATGCGGCTGGTGGCGACGGAGATCGGGCCGGTGATGGGTGCGCCCGTCTCAAGGCAGTGCAGCAGATACTGCACGGGGTTGGCCCGGGGCTTTTTGGGTTTGTCCACCGGGATAATCCGGCCTTCCGGGTGACGGGCCGTCTGGAGCCGGATGGTTGGTTCGTAGTCGTAGTTTGCGATCGTGCCCTGTGTGCCTTTCAGCACGAAGCCGCATTTCGGCTGGTGCTGGTGAATCCACGGGTGGGTGAAGGTGCCCCACCGGGTCTGGAAGGTGGAAAGCCATTCGCCGTAGCGGGCGATCGTCACGCTCTGCTCGTCCACCGGCACGCCTTTGGCCGCGGCGGTGACGGCGGTGATCTCATCAGGCTTGCGGCCGTCAAAATACCAAGTGGCGATGGTCGCGCCGTAGCCGAGGTAATCAATCAGCGAGCCGCCGCCCTCGGGGGCGTAGAACCAACTGCGCTTTTTGGTCGCGAGGGATGGTTCAGGCGCGCCGAGTTTGGGGTTGGACTGGATCGGGCCGCGGTTGCCGTCGTAAAAATGCACCTCCTGCAGTTCGCCGATGCGTCCTTCGCGCAGCAGCCGGTGCGCGGTGACGTGCGGCGGATACCAGGCGAGCGGCCAGTTGATCGCCAGCTGGCGACGGGCATTTTTCATCGCGGCGATCATCCGGTCGGCCTGCGTCAGGTTGATGGCGAAGGGTTTCTCGATGAGCACATGCACCCCGTAGGACGCGACCCGCTCGATCCACTCGGCATGGTCGGGGTAGGCCGGGCAGAGGATGGCCACGTCGGGCTTGGTCTGTGCGAGGCAGGCCTGCCAATCGGTGAAGACACGGTCGGCCGGCACCTGCAGGTTGCGGATGACATCCTGCATCTCGCGCGGATCGTGGTGCGCGATGCCGACGATCTCGGCGTTGGGCTCGCCGTGCGCGTAGGCGAGCAGATGGTCCATGTGCCGAAAATCGAAATTGATCCCGGCGATACGCCATTTTTTTCGGGTGGGCATGAGGGCTCAGACTTTCCAAGTCGCCGTGAACCGGTAGGTGCCGGCAGCGAGCTCGCAGGTGGTGGCGGCTTTGCCGGCTTTGACCGCGGAAACGCCGGCGGAGCGGGCGAGTGGCGAGCGGCCTTCGGTGATTTTGGACCCGGCCGGGATCGGGAAGGTGGCGGTCGCGGTGGCGTTGGGCGGGACGGTGACTTCCCATTCGAAACGGCCGGCGGCGGTTTTCCACGCGCTGACGATTTTGCCGTGCGGAGTGTCAAGGGTGCCCCGCGCGCGGGTGAGTTCGCCGCCGGGCCGGGGTGTGAGGCGGATGCGCTTGAAGGCCGGCGCCGCCGGGTCGAGGTCCACGCCGGCAACCACGGCATACAGCCACGAGCCGATGGCGCCGTAGGCGTAATGGTTGAAGGAGTTCATACCTTTGTCCTGAAACCCCTTTTCCTTGGTCCAGCCGTCCCAGCGCTCCCAGATTGTGGTGGCGCCCTGCGTGACGGCATAAAGCCAGGAGGGCCATTTTTTCTGGTGCAGCAGTTTGTAGGCGACGTCGTTCCGGCCGAAGCGGGTGAGCACGTGTGGCAGGTAGGAGGCGCCGACGAAGCCGGTGGTGAGCTGCCAGCCGCGCTGCTCGATGTCGCGGACGAGTTCGCGCATGAGCTTCGGCCGGACCGCAGCGGGGGCGAGGTCGAACTGCAGCGTCAGCACGTAGCTGGTCTGGGTGAGTCCGGCGGCCACGCCGTCGTCCGTGAGGAAGCGCTGCTGGTAGGCGCGGCGGATGCGGGCGGCGAGCTTCTCATGGCGGACGGCGTCCCCGGTGCGGCCGAGCACGCGCGCCATTTTGGCGACGAGATCGGTGCTGTAGCAGAACAGCGCCGTGCCGATGAGGTCCTTCGGCGTGTTGCCGAAGACATTGCCGCTGCCGTCGAGCGCCAGCCAGTCGCCGTAGCCGTGCCAGACCTTGGTGTCGGGGTGCGAGCGGATGAGCGCCTTGGCCTGGTCCTCCATGTAGGCGATGAATTTCTCCAGCGAGGCGAAGTGCCGGGCGAGCAGCTCCTTGTCACCGTAGCAGAGATACATGGTCCACGGGCAGATGACGGCCGCATCGGCCCAGGCGGGGCCACCGTCGGGTCCGACGCCTTCGATGTGCGGAGCGACGGACGGCATCTGGCCTTCCTTGCCCTGGGCGTCGGCTATGTCGCGCTGCCACTTGTTGAAGAAGGCGGCGACGTCGCGGTTCCACGCGGCGGTGCGGCAGAAAACCTGGGCGTCGCCCATCCAGCCGAGGCGCTCGTTGCGCTGCGGGCAATCGGTGGGCACTTCGAGGAAGTTGCCGCGCTGGCCCCAGTCGATGTTGCGCTGGAGCTGGTTGATGAGCGGATCACTCGTGGAGAAATCGCCGGTGCGCGGGGTGTCGCTGTGCAGGACGACGCCGGTGACGGCGTCGGGCAGGGGATCGCCGGGCAGGCCTTCAAGCTCGACGTAGCGGAAGCCGTGGAAGGTGAAACGCGGCTCCCACGTCTCGCCCTGCGGGTCGCCCTTGGCGGTATAAAAATCGGTGCAGCGGGCGGCGCGGAGATTCTCGGTGTAGAGCGTGCCGTCGGGGTTCAGCACCTCGGCGAAGCGCAGGCGCACGGTCTGGCCGGCGGCGAGTTTGGCGCGGAGCCGGACGCGGCCGACCATGTTTTGGCCGAGGTCGTAGATCCAGACCGGCGCGGGCCAGATCTCCAGTTTTTTGGGCGGGGCGACAGGCTTGATTTCCTGGGTGACACGCACCGGCGGCCCAAGCACGGGGGAGAGATCGATCGCGGGGGCGGGAAAGGTCGTGACCGGCAACCACGCGCGGTCGTCGTAGCCGGCGGTGCTCCAACCCGGCAGCTCGCGGCGGGCGTCGTAAGTTTCGCCGGCCATGATGTCGCTCTCGGTGATGGGGCCGAAGGCGACCTTCCAGGCGGAGTCGGTGGCGACCACGGCGGTGGCGCCGTCCGCGTAGGTGAGGACCAACTGGGCGCGGAGCTTGGGCCGGTCGCCGTAGTAACCGCGGGTCCGCCAGCCCACGCGGCCGGCATACCAACCGTCGCCGAGGATCGCGCCGGCGGCGTTGGCACCGGGTTTCAACAGGGCCGCGACATCGTAAACGATATATTGCACGCGCTTGGCGTAGTCGGTCCATCCGGGGGTGAACTCATCCCGGCCGACGCGGCGACCGTTGAGTTCGAATTCGAAGCAGCCGAGCGCGGTGACGTAGAGCCGTGCGGAGGCCAGTTGCCGGCTCACGTTGAAAATCGTGCGGACGTAGGGCGAGGGCATCGACACCTCGGGACCGCCCGCGAGGCTGGAGCCGATCCATTCGCCCAGCCAGTCGGCGGCGTGGAGCAGGCCCGTCTCCCAAAATGCCGGGCTGCTTTCGCTGCGACGGTTTTTCTCGTCCCACACTTCGACCTGCCACCAGGCGCGCTGCCGCGAGGCCAGCGGCTTGCCGGCGTAGGGGATTTGCGTCGTCGCATCCGAGGCGACGCGGCCGCTGTTCCAGAGATCGGCCCGGCCGTTGCGCGTGGAGGAGACGGTGATGCGGTAGGCGGTCTGACGGGCGCCGCGGCGGCCGTCGGTGGCGAGGCGCCAGCTCAACCGCGGAGTTTGGTCGTGAACGCCGAGCGGGTTCTCGAAATAGTTGCAACGCAGTTGAACGGGGCGGGTAGGGGCGGGCATGGGTGAATGAACCGAGCCAAACGCGAGACGCCCGGGCATGGCAAGGGTGGTGTCGCGGAACATTCATCCGCCTTCGCCGAGGCTACGGCGGACAGGTCCGCCTTCGTCGGAAACGCGGCGGGTGGGTGGTGCCGGATTCCCAGCGGTGCTTGTCAAGGGTCGGGTTTGAAACCTAGCGTCCGTGCATGGGCAGAATTCTTGTCACCGGCGCGGCCGGGTTCATTGGCAGCCACACGACCGAGCGTCTGCTGGCGGACGGGCACACCGTGCTGGGGGTGGACAATTTCCGCTCCGGGCACCGCCACAACCTCACCGCCGCGCTCCGGCAGTCCGCGTTCCGGCTGGTCGAGGCCGATGTGGCGGCGGCCGATGCGGTTGACCGGCTGGCGGCCGGGTTTCAGCCCGATGCGATCATCCATCTCGCCGCGTTGGTGAGCGTGCAGGAGAGCATCCGCGATCCGGAGTTGAACCACCGGTTGAATGTGACCGCGACGGAGCGGGTGGCGGCCGCCGCGCTGGCGCACGGGGTGCGGCGCATCGTCTTTGCCTCGTCGGCCGCGATCTACGGCGACACGACCGATCTGCCGATCCGCGAAGAAACCGAGAAAGCGCCGATCAGTCCCTACGGCGCGGCCAAGCTGCATGCCGAAGGCCTGTTGCTTGGACTGGCAGCGCAAGGCGTGACCGTGCGCTGCCACCGCTACTTCAATGTCTTTGGTCCGCGGCAGGACCCGGCCTCGCCTTACTCGGGGGTGATTTCGATTTTCGACCGCCGCTACCGCGAGGGCAGGGGCGTCACGATCTACGGCGACGGCCGGCAGACGCGCGACTTCATCTCCGTGCACGACGTGGCGCGGGCCAACGCCATCGCGGCGACGCAGCCGGGGATTGGGTCGGGCGCGGCCAATATCTGCACGGGCCGGGCGACTTCGCTGCTGGAGATCGTGGGGATTTTTGCGCGGCATTATCCGCAGGCGCCGGCGCCGCGGTTTGAGCCCGGGCGGCCGGGCGACATCATCCATTCGCGCGGCCGGGCGGAGCGCGCCGAGGCGGAATTGGGCTTCACCGCCCAAGTGCCGGTCGCCGAAGGGCTGGCCGAGCTGATCCGCGTAGGCTGAAACGCCCGGAGAGAACAGCATCTGTTTTGCCTGCGGCAAAAGCGACTGGTCGCGGTTAGATGCTTGGTTCCGGGAAGAAGTGGTGAGGCTTGGTCGAGATGTAGGAGCCTGCTGGCAGGCGATGCCGCACATGGGAGGCAGGCCCGCGCTCCGAATCGCCTGCCAGCAGGCTCCTGCAAAAGGTGCTGAGGTTGGCCCCGTGACCGGTCATGAGTTTCCGCTTGGCCTGCGCAGGCCGGCGGCAACACTCCCGGGCATGGCGGAAAATTCCCAAGCGTATGCCTGCATCATGGCCGGCGGCAGCGGCGAGCGCTTCTGGCCGCTGAGCCGGCGGAGCACGCCCAAGCACCTGCTGAAGCTTTTCTCGGAACGCACGCTGGTCGAGGAAGCCGTGCGGCGGCTGGAAGGCGTGGTGCCGCTTAAGAACGTCTTTGTGCTGACCAACGAGCTGCAGCTCGCCGGCACGCGCGCGGCCCTGCCGTTTTTGCCCGCGGCGCAGATCATCGCCGAGCCCGCCAAGCGCGACACCGCGGCTGCGGCGGCGCTCGCCACCGCGTGGGTGCGGGCGCGTGATCCCGAGGGCGTGCTGGCGCTGCTGCCGGCGGATGCGCTGATCAAGGATGCCGCGACCTACCGCCGCCAGTTGGCCGCCGCGCTGAGCCGGGCGGCGGGCACGCCCGCGCTGCTGACCTTCGCCATCAAGCCGGCGCATCCGGCCACGGGCTTCGGCTACCTCGAGCTTGGCGAGGCCGGCGACGGCGGATTCCGTCGTGTCGTGCGCTTTGTGGAGAAACCCGACCGCGCCACCGCCGAGCGCTACGTGGCCGGGGGCCACCACGCCTGGAATGCCGGCATGTTCGTGTGGCGGGCGGATGCCTTCCTCGCGGAGGCGGAGCGGCAGACGCCGATGCTTGCGCGTTTTATCCGCGAATTTCCCGCCGGCGATGCGGCGGCGTTTCTCGCGGCGCGTTTCCCGACCCTGGAGCCCAAGGTCTCGGTGGACTACGCCATCATGGAAAAGGCCGCGACGGTGGAGACGCTTGTGGCGGAGTTTGACTGGGATGATGTCGGCGCCTGGACGGCGCTGCCGGCGCACCTGCCGGCCGATGCCGCTGGCAACACCCTGCGCGGCCCCGTGGTCGTGCACGGGTCGGCCAACAACATTGTCCTCAGCAGCGGACGCACCATCGCCCTGTGTGGGGTGAAGGATCTTGTGGTGGTGGAGACCGCCGATGGCATCCTCGTTTGCCACCGCGATGCCGTGCAGGACATCAAGAAACTGCTGCCGGGTCTGCCGCCGGAGTTGCTTTGACGGAAGCGGCCGGCGGGGGTGAAATTCCCGTTGACGCCGCCGCGACGCGGGCCTTTATCTGCGCCTCTTTTGTTACGGCGAGTTAGCTCAGTTGGTAGAGCAGAGGACTGAAAATCCTTGTGTCCCCGGTTCGATTCCGGGACTCGCCACCACTTTCAAAGCCCGCGGTTCCCAAGAACTTGCGGGTTTTTTGTTGGGTTTGGTCGCCGGGTAGTCGTCCGCTGGTAATGCCGCCTAACCGCGACAAAGTTGCTTTGGCCGCAGGCAAAACGGATGTTTCTCCACCTAAAGAATTCATGACCGTGAACTATCCGGGTTAGGAGAACGAGGAACGATTGGGCGGGCGCAGGACCAGGGCCACGTTGCTGCCGCCGAAGCCGCTGCTGGTGCTGAGGACGTTGCCGGGGGCTTCGTCGAGGGTGGCGCGGGGCAGGTCGAGCCCGGCGCAGGCTTCGTCGGGGGTTTGCAGGTGGGCGTTGCCGGGGATGAAGCGATCCTTGATGGCCAGCGCGCAGAAGGCGGCCTCCATGACGCCGGCCATCGAGAGCGGGTGGCCGGTGAGCCCCTTGGTGCTGCTGACGCGCGGGCGGGCGCCGGCGGCGGTGAAGGTGGTCTGCAACGCCACGGCCTCGGCGCGGTCGCCCGCGGGGGTGGAGGTGGCGTGGGCGTTGATGTAGCCGATGTCGGCCGGGGTGAGGGCGGTGTCGGCGAGCGCGCGGCGGATGGCGTCCACGAGTCCGGTGCCTTCGGGGTGGGAGATCGCGATGCTGTGGCCGTCGCCGGCCTGGCCCCAGCCGGCGAACTCGGCATAGACGGGTGCGCCGCGTTGTTGGGCGCAGCCGGCTTCCTCGATGATCATGGCCACGGCGCCGGCGGCGCCAACGAAGCCGTCGCGCGCGGCGTCGAAGGGGCGGGAGGCGGTGGCGGGGTCGGGGTTGGTGGAGAGCGCGCCCATGCCGTGGAAGGGCAGGATGCTGCCGGCGGTGGCCTCCTCGGCGCCGACGATGATCATGCGCTGCTGGCGGCCGAGGCGGATGTCGTCGAGCGCGCAGCCGAGGGCGTGGCTCGACGAGGCGCAGGCGGCCACGAAGCCGCCGACCGCGCCACGGATGCCGTAGTGCGCGGCGAGATTGAAGTTGAGCGTGCCGGCGATGGAGGAGACGACGCTCAGCGGGTGGCAGCGTTCGCCGCGGGCCTCGAGCAGGCGGCTGACGTGGTAGTGTGCGAGCAGGGTGGAGCCGGCGGAGGCGCAGTAGAGGCCGGTGGCACCGTTGCGGATGTCGGCGGGGGCGAGGCCGGCGTCGGCCAGCGCCTGCTCGATGGCGCAAAGGGCGTAGAGCCCGTGGGGCGAGAGGCCGCGCAGCGTCTCTCGCGGCAGTTCGTAGCGGGCGGGCCAGCGCCAGTCGCGCCAGTGCGGGCTCTCGGCGGTGAAGTCCTTCACCGTGCCGAGCACTTTCACGGGGATGGCGGGGTTGCCGAGGAACTCCACCGTCTCCAGCCCGTGCCGGCCTTCACGCAGGCTGCGGGTGACCGCGGCGCGGTCGTTGCCGATGCAGGTGATGAAACCGAGTCCGGTGATGACGGCCTGGCGGGGCATGCCGCAGTCGTCTCAGGCCGCCGGCAGCGACGCAAGCTTGGCGCGGATGAAGCCGCGGAGGTCGCCGATGGTGCGCACGCGCACGAGCTCCTTGTTGGCGATGTTCACGTTGAAGACTTCCTCGAGCATGAAGACGGCGTCGGCGATCGACACCGAATCGATGCCGAGGTCGCCGGTGAGGGTCATTTCATCCGTGACCACGGGCGGGATGGTGCCCTGCCGCTTCGCCGGGACGTGATCGCGCATGATGGCGATGACGATTTCGTCCGCTGCCGACGGATCGCGGGTGGCCGCGAAGCGTTCGTAGCTGGCCCGCACCGGGGCGGGAAATTGCCGGAGCAATTCCGCGGGAGTCGGGGCGGCGAAGTGGCTGGGCTGGGTTTTTGGTTCCATCAGTGGTGCAATGGCTTGAGGCCGCGGCGGGGTCGCAGCAAGCCAAGGGGGCGGAATTGAGGGTCGGCAAACGGGCAGCGCAAATTATTTAGAAAGTTTTTACGCGCAAATGCACACGGGTTACATCTGACTGCAGGCGACGGCGAACGCGATCGCGCGTGCGGCCGGCAACCATTTTCATTTTTTCGAATCTACCCTCTGCATGCCCGGTCTGACCCGAATCCTGTTGCTGTTGTCCGTGCTGCTGTGGCCGGTGGCGGGCATGGCGGCGGGCATGCCGCCGCTGGTGGGCGAACTTTCCGGCCGGCTGGAGTTGCGGAAATTTGCGGGCGCCGCGCCGGTGGACTGGCGTCTGACGTTGTGGCCGCCGGATGCCGCGGGGTCTTCGGCGCGCCTGAGGCTCACGCTCGCGGCGCCGGGTTTGTCCGCGCAGTTGGAAGTGCGGCCCGAGAGCGGCGACTGGCGGGTGGTGGAGGGCGCCATCGATCTCGCGGTCTGGCTGCGGACGCTCGCGGCGGCGCTGGAGGCCGGCTTGCCGGCCGAGCTGGAATGCGCCGGCACGGTGAAGCTCGCGGGCGAGGGGACCTGGCGGGCGGGCCGGCTAAATGGCGAACTGGCGCTTGTGCTCAACGACGGCCGCGTGCAGGGCGGAGAGTGGCAGGCGTCGCCGGTGGCGTTGTCGGCGCGCCTGACTCTTGCCGATGGCGAACCTGCGCTGCGGTCCGTGCAAGCGCGTGTGGGTGAGATTGCCGGGCTTGGGTTGGCGTTGGGCGAGGTGGAATTGTCCGCCGTCGGGGCGGGTGACCGCCGCATGCGGGTGGAGCGCGCCGCGGGCCGGATGCTCGGCGGCAGCGTGACGCTGGCGTCTTTCGATTTTGATCCGGCGGCTCCCGCCGTGCTGAGCACCATGGAACTGGAGGGGCTGGATCTCGCGCAACTGGGGCACTTGCTGCCCGATGCGTTGAGCGAGGCGAGCGGTCGCATCGACGGCCGGGTGACGCTGGATTGGAGCCTCGCGCACGGAGCCCGCGCGGGCCGCGGCGAACTGAGCGTGAGGCCCGATACGCCCGCCTCGTTGCGGCTGGCGCCCGCGCCCGGTTTCCTGACCGACCGCGTGCCGGCCCGCATCGCGTTGTTGCCCGCCTGGCTCGGGCCGCTGGCGCGCTGGTCCTCCCCGCCGAATCCGGCCTACGACACCTTGGGCGAAATCGAGCTGGGCCGGACGCCGTTGCAGGTGGAGCAACTGCGGGTGGAACTGCAGCCCGACGGCGCGGACGGGGCGCGTTCCGCTACGGTAATGGTGGCGGCGCGCCCGGCGAATGGTTCCGTGGTGGAGCGGGTTACTTTCACGATCAACGTGGCCGGGCCGCTGGAGCAGGTCGTGCGGCTGGGGCTGGATGAGCGGGCCCGGCTGAATTTTGGCGGACGATGAAACCCGGATTGCGCTTGGCGGTCTGCCTGTGCAGCATGCGTGCAATGTCCCGACGCCTTTTCCTGCTCGCCCCTGCCGTCCTGCTGGCGGGTTGCATCCACGTGAAGATGGATCCGATCCACGTCCACGCGACGGTGGATGTGAACGTGAAGATCGACCAGGCGCTGGATGATTTCTTCGGCGACCTCGACCGTCGCTCCACCACGATCCAGGCCGAACCCAAGACCAAATGATGAAGACGCCCCTTGTCCGTTTCCTGTTTGCCGTGCTCTTGCTCCTGCTGGCGGCCCCCGCAGGCCGGGCGGAAGATGTCGCGGCCGTGCGTGAGCGCATGGCGGCGCGACTGCCGCAGATTGACAGCCTGAAGGCCGCCGGCGCACTCGGCGAAAACAACCGCGGCCGCCTCGAAACCCGGGAGGGGACCGACGGTGCAAACATCGCGGCGGAGGAAAACCGCGACCGCGAAATCGTGTATGCCGAGCTGGCCCGGCGCACGGGCACCACCGCCGAGACCGTGGCCCGCGCCCGTGCGCGCCAGATCGCCGCCACCAGCGCGCCCGGCGTCTGGCTCCAGCGCGAAAACGGCGAGTGGTATCGGAAATAAGTTTCGACACGCGCCCGTAACATGGCCGGCCGCTCGTCCTGCCCGCCCGCCGATCCTCCTGTTTTCTTTGGTCGGGCCGGTGCAAGCCGCAGCATGCCGGCATGAACTCGCTTCCTGCCCATCCGTCATTCGTTGATTCCTCCGGCCCGGCAGTCACAGTGCGCTTGCCGCCGCCTGCGCCGGCCGGAGGCAAACCGCGTCAAGGCTGGCTGCTTTTTCTGCTGATGGCCGTGGCCGGGGCCGCGTTTGGCTATTTCGGCGCGAAGTTTGCCGCGCAATTGCTCCTGCCCGCGGATGGCGGCCGCGTGGTCAAGTTGCTGCTGCTGGCCGCCGTGCCCTTCGTGTGGCTGTTCACCGTGGGCTGGCATGAACTCGGTCACCTGCTTGGCGGGCGGCTGGCCGGCGGGCGTTTCCTGCTGTTTATCATCGGGCCGTTCCAGTGGCAGCGCTCGCCGGCGGGCATCCGCTTCAGTTGGAACCGCCGCATCAATCTTGCGGGCGGGATGGCGGCCTGTCTCCCGCTGGATCAGCACAACCTGCCGCGGCGCTTCGCCCTGATGATCGCCGGCGGGCCGGTGGCCAGCCTGGTGCTGGTCGTCTTCGCAGCCTGGGTTGCCGCTGCCTTCGCTTCCGGCGGCCAGGTGCTGGCGCAGCATGTGGCCATGCTGACGGCGCTGCTGTCCGGCATCATTTTTGTGGTTACGGTCATCCCCGGCGAAGCCGGCGGATTACGCACGGATGGCCGCCGGCTGCTGAATCTGCTGGGCGAGGACGCCACGGCCCGGCAGGAAGCCGCGTTGCTGTCTCTCACGGTGGCGGGGCTCAACGGCACGCGGCCGGCAGACTATGCCGTGACTTGGCTGGAAGCGGCCATAGCGGCCAATCCCGGCTCTTTGCACACGCTTTACGGTCATTTCAGCGCCTACCTGCACCACGCCGATCGCGGAGAGCATCGGCGGGCACAGCGGCATTTGGATGAGGTGATGACGGGCGAAGCCTGTCTGCCGCCCTTCATGCGCAATATGGCGCGGGCGGAATACGCGTGGCTGCTGGCCGCGACGCGGGCGGATGCGGCTGCGGCCCGCGCTTGGTTGGAAACGGCCGGCCCCACCGATCTTGATCCTTCGGCCCGTCTCCGGGCCGAGGCGGCGGTGTTGCTGGCCGAAGGCCGCCCGGCGGAGGCCGCGGCCAAGGCACAGGAAGGACTGGAAGCCGTTGATCATGGCAGTTTGGCGCTGGTCAGGAGCGAATTTGCGGCCGATGCATTGCAGGCCATCATCAACGAGTATGCCCAGACCGGGGTTGCGCCGCCGCGGTAGTTCCCGCAGAAAAGCCGCATGGATCGCCGCCTGCTCTGGTTTCTTGCGTTGCTGCTGCCGGTCTTGCTCTGGTCGGCCATCGGGCCGCATGACCGGCTGACGTGGTGGCTGGAGGCGGCGCCCGTGCTCATCGGCGTGCCGCTGATCGTGGCGGTGCAAAAGCGGTTTCCGCTCACCTCGTTGCTGCTGGTGCTCGTGTGGCTGCACGCGGTCATCCTGATCGTGGGCGCCCATTACACCTACGCGCTGGTGCCGGCGGGTGAGTGGGCGCGGGACTGGTTCGGCTGGTCGCGCAACAACTACGACAAGCTCGGCCATTTTGCGCAGGGGTTTGTGCCGGCGGTCCTCACCCGCGAGATTTTGCTGCGCACCTCGCCGTTGCGCGACCGGGGCGACGGGCGGCCGAGCCGTTGGCTCGGGTTTCTGACGGTGAGCGTGTGCCTGGGCTTTTCGGCCTTCTATGAATTGATCGAGTGGTGGGCGGCGCTGCTGTCGGCGGAGGCGGCGGAATCTTTTCTCGGGACGCAGGGTTATGTGTGGGACACGCAGAGCGACATGGCTTGGGCGCTGGGCGGGGCCATCCTCGCCCTCCTGCTGCTGTCCCGCCGGCACGACCGCCAACTGGCGCGGCTGCCGGCGGCGCCCGGCTGAAGGTTAGTCCGCAAACAGTTCCAGATCGCGCGGGGCGTAGCCGAAGATGCGGAAAAAATCGTGGCTGCGGCGGTAGTCGAGCCCGGCGGTGCGGATGGCGGCCTCGATCCAGGCTGAGTGGTCGGTCCATGTGGGCGCGGTGAGGGCGTGGGCGGTGTGTTCCTCGCGAAAGGCGATGTCGAGCCATCGGATCACCAGCGGGTCGGGCACATGGGCATGCCATTCGGTATCCCAGCCCAGGATGCGGTCCTCAACGGTCTTGCAGCGGTAACTCGGCCACCAGCCCTCGCGGCTGCGCATCACGGCGAAAAGTTCCTGCCACTTGGTGTGGTTGGCGAGTCCGGCCAAGCCCCGGCGGGCGATGAGACGGCGAAATTTGTCGGCCGGGTCGGGCGACGATGAAGCGGGAGGCATCGGTGGATTGTCACCGGCTCCGGACCGACGGGTAAAGCCGACAATCGTGCGAAAAACGGCGTCGCGATGCAGCCTGTCAGGGTTGCGCGGGCGCGGGCCGGAAATCCTGGTTCCACGGATTGATCGCCGGGGAGGGGCGGGCAATCTGCACCTGGCCGTGGCCCGTGGCCGCGTGGCAGGCGTTGCAGGTTTGGATGAGCGCGGTGTAGCGCTGGTCGAAGACGGCGGCGTCGCGGGCCTTGACGGCGCTCTCCAGCGATTCGACCACGGGCAGGAGCATGGCCCGGGTGAGGGCGCTGATGTCGTGGCCCTCGTCCACCACACCCGCCTTGATGAGATCCTCGGCGGTCTCATCGATCTCATGCAGGTAAAAATCGGCGAGCGGCCAGTTGCCGGCGTCGGCGGCGCGGCCGAGCTTGTCGGTCCAGCGCTGCAACCATGCCATCGTGATGCCGACCTCGTGCTCCGCCGCCGCGGCCGCGAGCTTGGTTTCAAGTGCGTTGAAGCGGGCGTCGTGGGTGCGGACCATGATGAAGATCAGGACGCACAGCGCGATGACGAGGGCGGAGAGCACGGCGAGGGAATACTTCATGCGGACAGGTTGCCGCATGAAGCGCCGGGGTCAACCGGGAGATGCCGGATCACTCCTGGGCGGCGGGCAGGATGGTCACGCGGAAGGCGCGGTCCGCCCCGAGATATTCCCGGGCGAAGGCGGAGAGTTCCTCGGCGGTGATGGACTCGACATCGGCGAGGCGCGTGCGGGCCCAGTCGAGCACCTCGGGCTTTTCCTGCGCCCGGCTCAGGACGGAGCCGAGCCAGTAGCCGTTGGTGCGGACGGATTCGCGGATGCCGGTGAGCTGGGGAAGCTTGGCGCGTTCCAGTTCCTCGGCGGTCACGCCGTCGCGTTGGAGTTCGGCGGCGATCTGGACCACGGCCTCGCGGATGTGGGCGGCCTGCTCCGGGTCCACGGTCACGCCGGCCTGCATCCAGCCGTAGCCGGGATAGACGTCGCTGGTGTTGCTGCCGGCGCCGGGGCTGTAGGCGCCGCCGAGCTCGTTGCGGATCTTTACGCGCAGGCGGTCGCGGAGCACGCTGCCGAGGAGGTTGAGCCGGCGGGCGGTCTGCACGTCCCGGCCGTCGGTCGTCCGCCAGTAGAGGGTGATCTGGCCTTTTGGGATTTCGGTCACCACGCGGTAGGTCAGGTCAAACGGCTCCTCCGGCAGGCTAAGCCGGCGCAACGATTCGTCATCCGAAGGTGCGGCGCGCGGCGGCAGGGCGCCGAAAGTGCGGGCAACCGCGGCGATGGCGGCCTCGAGCTCGAAGTCGCCGACGAGCGCGATTTCAATCGCGCCCTGCGCGAGCTCACCGGCGAGCCAGGCGCGGACATCCTCCAGCGTGAGTTGCTCCATCTGCGCCTGGGCGGGCAGGCCGAAGCGGTGGTCGCCTCCGGCGAGGAGAGACTGCACCTCAAGCATGAGCGGACCGTCGGGCGTGTGGTTGAAGCCGCGATACATCTGCGCGATGCCTTGCTTGGCCTGACGCATGGCCTCGGCACGATAACCCGGATCGGTCAGGTAAGCGCCCATCAACTGGAGTTGGAGGGGCAGATCCTGCGCCGTGGTCGAACCGCCGAGCGCGAAGGCATCGGCGGCGACGGAGAAGCCGACGCCGACATTGCGGCCGGCGAGGATGCGCCGGAGATCGTCGCTGCTGTGCCGACCGAGGCCGCCGGCGGTGAAGGTGTTGCCGGCGAGCCAGGCGAGGCCGCGGCGGTCGGCGGGCTCGATGAGGCGGCCGCGGCCGAAGCGGGCACTGACCTGGACGCGACCGGCCTCGAAGTCGGTCGGCTTGAGATTGAGCCGCACGCCGTTGGCGAAGGTGACGAGGGTGAGGTCGAGGTCGGCGACGTGCTCACGCCGGGTGATTTTGCCGGCGGGTCCGAAATCGGTGTAGGCGAAGGCGGTCTCCTCGATCGCGGGCGGGGCGGACACCGCCACGGCCTGTGCCGCGGTGTAAACCGCGGTGATGGCGGCGGCGGCATCGCCGGGGATGACGGTTTCGCCGCTCACCAGCACATGGCGGCCGGGTGCGGTCCAGACCTCGCGCAGCGCGGCGAGGCAGTCCTCGGGCGTGATGGCATCAAGCGCGGGGCCCAGCAGCGCGAGATTGTCGGCGGGGTGGGTGAAGACGGTATCGTTGACGACGCCGCTGATGAGCGTCGTGGCGAGCGCGCCGGAGCGGCGGGTGGGCGCGGTGCGCACCGCTTGCTCAAGGGAGTTGCGGAAGGCCGCGGTGACTTCGCGCAGCTCCGCGGGTTGAAAGCCGTGCTCCAGCGCGCGGCGCAGCTCCTGCTCGGCCACGGCGAGGGATTCCGCCCACAGCCCGGGCTTGGCGGTGAGCCGGATCGAACTTGTGCGGTAGAGACCGTAACCCTGCGAGACGCTGGCGCTGCCGCCGCTGAACGGGGCCGTTTCCGTCTTGGCGAGGCTGGAGAGGCGGCGGTTGATGATGTTGATCGCGACCGAGCGCGGCAGGTCGGAGAGGCGCCGGGTGGTGGTATCCGGTTCGCGTTCGCGCCGCTCAACGGCGTGGATCGCGACGGTGGTGGCGACCGCCTCGGGCTCGTGGTGGTGGCGCACCCGGAGGCCCTCGAAAGGCACGATGGTCCCGAGGTCCGGCTGCGGCCGGGCGGGGGCGCGGGCGGTCAGGCCTTCGAAGCCGGAGCGGAGCAGCGGTTCGATGACCTCCGGGGTCACGTCGCCGACGACGAGGACGGTCATGAGTTCGGGCCGATACCAGGTGTCGTAGAAATCCACGAATTCCTCCCGGGGGGCGGTGCGGACGACGTCCATCAGGCCGATGGGCAGGCGGTGCGGCAACAGGGTGTCGGGGTAAAGAAAATTGAGTTCGGCGACCAAGGCGCGAAAGCCCACGGTGTCGCGGGTGCGTTCCTCGGCCATGATGACGCCGCGTTCCGGCTCAAGCTGGTCATCTTGGATCAACATGCCGCCGGCGTAGTCGGCGAGGACGCGCAGGCCCTCGGCGAGGGAGCCTTCGCCGTTGTCGGGCAGTTCGATCATGTAAACGGTCTGGTCGAAGCCGGTGTAGGCGTTGGTGTCGTTGCCAAAGCCCATGCCCATGCGCTGGAAAAATTCGATCAGCGTGCCCGGCGGGTAGTGGGTGCTGCCCTTGAACGCCATGTGCTCGAGAAAATGCGCGAGCCCGCGCTGGCTTTCCGTCTCCATGAACGCGCCGGCCTGCACGATGAGTCGGAGCGAGACGCGTTCGCGGGGCTCGGCATTGGGCAGGATGATGTAGCGCAGGCCGCTGGGCAGGGCCCCGAAACGGGCGGCGGGGTCGGGCCGCAGGTCGCTGGCGGCGTGGGCGAAATCCGGGGCGGTGGCGCGCAACGACGGCAGGACGCCGAGGACAATGAGAGCGGCGGTGAGGCGGAACATTCGGGACAGCATGCTTTCAACGTGGCCGCGCCCGTGACTACGCCAAAGCAAAAAGGCTCGGAATCGGGCGGATTGGGTATTTTGGACTATATGACCACCGTGATGCTGCTCTGGCTCTACCGCTTGCTCTACCTGCCCGCCCTTTTGCTGGGCGCGCCTTATTATATTTGGCGCATGCGTCGGCGCGGCGGTTACCGCCATGGGCTGGCGCAGCGATTCGGGGCGGAGCCGGTGCTGCCGCCGAAGCGGCCCGGGGTGCGGCGGATCTGGCTCCATGCGGTGAGCGTCGGCGAGATGCTGGCGGTGGGGCCGATGATCGAGGCCTGGCAGCGCGAGGGTGAGGTGGATATTTATCTGACGACCACCACGAGCACCGGTCGGCGGCTGGCGGAGGAGCGCTACGCCACGATGGTCGCCGGGTTCGGGTATTTTCCGCTCGACTGGTGGCCCTTCAGCGCCCGGTCCTGGCGGCGGGTGCAGCCTGACCTCGTGATCCTGACCGAGGGCGAGCGCTGGCCCGAGCACATCCACCAAGCGCAGCGCCGCGGGGTGCCGGTGGTGTGCATCAATGCGCGGATGTCCGACCGCAGTTTCCGGCAAATGCAACGGGTGCGCTGGGCGGTGGCGCCGCTGCTGGCCGGGATTACGCGCGTGCTGGCCTGCTCGGAGCACGATGCGCAGCGGTTCCGCACGCTGGGTTTTCCGCCGGAGAGCATTTCCGTCACCGGCAACATCAAGCTCGATGTCGCCATTCCCGCGCTGGCCGCGGCGGAGTGTGCGCAACTGCGCCGGGAACTCGGTCTGCCTGCGCAGGGGCTTGTGCTCATGGGTTCTTCCACCTGGCCCGGCGAAGAAGCGGCGCTGGTGGCGGCGCTGCGGCAGGCCCGGGCGGCGGGGCTGGACTGCTCGCTGTTGTTGGTGCCGCGGCACGCGGAACGGCGCGGCGAGATCGAGCCCCTGTTGCGCGAGAGCGGGTTCTCCTGTCATTTCCGGACCCGCGGTGCGGCGGCTTCGACGGTGGACATCGCGGTTGGCGACACGACCGGGGAAATGCGAAAGTTCCTGCAGCTCGCGGATGTCGTCTTTGTCGGCAAGAGCCTGGCACCGCATACCGAAGGGCAGACGCCGGTGGAATCGGCCGTGCTGGGCCGGCCGCTGCTGTTTGGTCCCGGCATGGGCAATTTCCGGGTGATCACGCAGGACTTGGTGGCGGCGGATGCCGCCATTGTGGTGGCGGATCCGGCGGCGCTGGCGGAGGAGGCGGTGGCCTTGCTGCGGGATCCGGCCCGGCGCAAAGCCCTCGCGGCTGCGGCCGAGGCCTGGCACCGCCGGAATTCCGGCGCGGTGGAGCGGACGCTCCAGGCGATCCGCGCCGTTCTCACCGCGGGCAACCGTTAAGCCCGGGTGGCAGGCGGTTGCGCCCACCTATGCCTCGACCAGCTCCGACAACTGCTCCTCGCCGGTGGTGGAGGTGGCGGGCAGGGGATACGTCTCGCGAAAGCGGGCGAAGTCCACGAGTTCGTAGCGACCGTCGGCATGCTCGATGATGGCGGTGAGCGATTCGACCCAGTCGCCGGAATTGAGGTAGTGCACTTCGCCGAGCATCTTGTCGGCGGGGGTGTGGATGTGGCCGCACATGACGCCGATGCAACCGCGCTCGCGGGCCAGTTGGGCGATGTGGTCCTCGAAGTTGGAGACGTGGCTGACGGCGGATTTCACGCGGGCCTTGATGGCCTTGCTGAGCGACCAATACTCCAGCCCGCGCCAGCGCCGCCACGCGTTGTAGGCGCGGTTGATGCCGAGGAGGGCGCGGTAGCCCCAGTCGCCGAGGTGCGCGAGGAACACGAAGTTCTTCGTGATGGTGTCGAACACGTCGCCGTGCAGCACGAGATAGCGGCCGCGCGCCCCCTCGTGGATGTGATCCTCGACGATGGTGAGTTTTTCAAAAGCCAGCGGAAGGAAGGCGGTGAGCACGTCGTCGTGGTTGCCGCGGAGATAGACGACCTCGGTGCCGCGCTTCTCCAATTTTTTGAGGATGATGCGGATGAAGCGCGTGTGGGCCTTGGTCCACTGGCCGGCGCGGCGGAGCTGCCAGCCGTCGATGATGTCGCCGTTGAGGATGAGTTTCTCGCAGCGGACGTGGCGCAGAAAATGGTTTACCTCCTCGATCTTGCAGTCGGGCGTGCCGAGGTGGACATCCGAGAGGATGACGGTGCGGGCGTGCAGGACCTTCTTATCCATGGTGGGCAAGGGCCGGCGGCCGTGGCGATTTTTCGCCGGGGACGTGGGCGGCGGATTTCGGCGCGGCGGTCCGGGCGAGCACGTGGCGGACGATGTCGCGGGCGGCGTGGGGGCGGAGCAGGGGATCCAAGGCGCGCCGCCATTCGTGCCAGAGCGCGCCGCGGCCGGCAAAGGCCCGGTGCAGCGTGGCGATGACTTCGTCGGGAGTCGGCGCATAGGCGCCGATGCGGTGGCGGCGCAGCAGCTCGTAGTTGCCCTCTTCCTGGCCGGGCACGATCTGGTTGACGATCATGGGGCAGCGCGCGGCGATGGCTTCCTGCGTGGTGGCGCCGCCGGCCTTGCTGAGGACGACATGGTGGGTGAGGAGGAGCCGCGGAATCTGGTCGGTCCAGCCGAGGATGGTGACGGGTGTGCGGCGATGCGCCGCGACTTTTTGCAACCGTCGGCGCAGGGCCTCGTCGCGGCCCACCGCGCAGGTGACTTCCCAGGCGTTTTCCGCCAGCAGGCGGTGCGCGGTGGCCTCGGCGTGCTGCGTGCCGGAATTGATGATGTAGAGGATGCGCGGGGCATGACCGGCGGCGAGGTTGGGCGGCTGGAGGGCCGGGCCGGGCGCGGTGAAGATGGCGGGCAGCGGAAAGCCCGTGGTGTGGACGAGCGCGGGATCCACGCCCGCGTTGATCATGACTTGGGCCGAATCGGCGTTGGGCACGAACCAGCCGGCACAGCGGGGCAGCCACCACAGCGAGTTGATGCTGATGGAATCGGTGACGACGTTGTAGTGCGGCGTCTGCACGCCGGCGTGTCGCTGGAGCTGCTCCAGCAAAAAGCCGTAAACGGGATAGGTGCTGCAGACGGCGGCGGGTTTTTCCTCGCGCAGCAGGCGGGCGAGCAGTTGGTGCTCGCGGCGCAACAGCCAGAGGTGCCGCGGAAACGGGCGCGCGCGATCCACCCAGCCGAAGAAGGCGCTCCACAGCCGCGGGGTGCGGTTGATCGCGGCGAGATAACCCCAGCGGGTGACGCGCGTCAGGCGGGGCGAGGCGAGGGCAAACAGATCGGCCAGCAGTGCGGTGCCGGGGCCGGCCTCGGTCTCACAGGCCGCGACGAGATTGCGGGCGGCGGCGTTGTGGCCCTCGCCGTAGCCGGCCGTGAGGATGAGAATGCGCGGTTTCATGCGGTGACCGCGTCCGCGACGGCGGGCCGGGCGACGGCCAGCAGGTCCGCTTCAAACCGGGCGACGACGTTCTCCCAGGATTGGTCCTCCAGGGCGCGCCGAGCCTTGTTGCGCAGACGCTGGCGCAGGGCTTCGTCGGTGGCGAGGCGAACCCCGGCGGCGACGAGTGCGTCGGGCTGGTCGCAGGGAACGGTGAGCCCGTTTTCCCCGTTGCGGATGAACTGGCGGGCGGCGGCGTAATCGAAGCCGGCCACGGCGAGGCCGCTGGCCATCGCCTCCGTGAGCACGTTGCCGAAAGTCTCGGTGAGGCTCGCGTGGATGTAGATATCGGCCGAGGCATAGTGCCGGCCGATTTCCTCCCGCGAGTAGAAACCGGCGAAAATGCAGTCGGGGTGCTCGCGTTGCAGTTGCGCCTTGAGCGGGCCTTCGCCCGCGACGACGAAGCGGCAGCGGGGATTGGCGGCGCGCATCGCGGCGAAGGTGCGGAAGACGAGGCCGTAGTTTTTCTCCGCCGCCATGCGGCCGACGTGCATCACGACCGGCGTGGTGGCATCGGCGCCCCAGGAGGCGCGGAGATCCGCGCTGCGGCGCGCGGGGTTGAAGTGGCCGGTGTTGACGCCGCGGGAGAGCACGGCGAGGTCGCGGAAGCCGAGGGCGGCGAGTTCCCCGCAGAGTTCCGCCGTGGGCGCAAACGTGCGCCGGGTGCGGTTGTGCACGCGCCGCAGCCAGCCGAGGACGGCACGGTGCAGCAGGGCGAAGCCGTAGTCGCTCGTGTAGGCGTGGAAATTGGTGTGGAAGCTGGAGGTGACCGGCAGCCCCAGTTTGCGGGCGGCGGTGACGGCGGAGGCGCCGAGCGGGCCTTCCGTGACCACGTGGACGAGGTCGGGCGGAGCCGCGCGCCAGAGGCGGGTGAGCTTGCCCCATGCGGGCAGACCGAGCCGGAGCAGGGGATAGCCGGGGATGGGCAGGCCGGGCAGGGGCACTTCGGCGAATTCCGGCGCCGGCACCCGGCCGGCCAGATCCTGGCGGTTGGGACGGTAAACGGTCACCGCGTGGCCCCGCCGGCCCAGTTCCCGGGCGATGAGGCCAAACGTCATCGCCACGCCGTTGATTTCAGGCGGAAAGGTCTCGGTGACGATGGCGATTTTCACGATTGGAAACGGGTTTGGTGCGGCGGAAATCTGCCCGCGTTGTGTGTCAATGCCGTGTCGTTTCGGTGACGATCCGGGCAATTCCCGTTGAGGGGAAAAGAGTTGCACTTAGGGGTTGCACCGCACGCGGCGGTTTCTACGTTCGTCTCTTTTACGCGGATGCAGTCCCACGGCCCCAAGCGCGTCTATACTCCCCAATCGCTGGAATTTTGGTTCGATCGGCTGGAAAACGATTGGGCGGCGGCCTTCAGTGCGACCCAGCTTGAGGCCGGTCGGCAGCTCTACCGGGATGGCGAAATCCGCGAACTCGAACTGACCGCCAAGGATGCCATCATCCACCGCCGGGTCGAGAAACGCGACGAGTATGCCGTGATCGAGTGGGACGAGGACGGGTTGAGCGTGCGCTCCTCCACCACCGACCAGGAAATCGCCCGGGCGCTGGCCGTCGCCGGGCTCCACGAGATCGAGGAATTGGTGGCCGACGAGATTCCGGTTTTGCCCGAGGAGGCCAAGGCCAACGGCCATGGCGTGACCAACGGGCGCAACGGCCACGCTGCCGAAAACGGCGCCGGCAAGCCCGCGGCCAAGTCGCCGGCCGTCGCCGGCGCGGTGCGCCCGCTCCTGCTGGTCTTCCGCACCAAAACCTCCGGCCTCACTTTCCAAGCCTACTGGCTCGAAGCCGACGGCAAGAAGCGGCATCCCGCCCTCGGGGCGGCGGCCCATGCGGACGGCAATGGCCACGTCTCCTCCGGCGAACGCACGAAGCTCATCGGCCTGGCCGCCTACGCGCGCAAGGCGCACTTCCACTACAACCAGCAGACGGGCATCTATGTGCTGGAGTCGCTGGTGGAGATTCCAAATTTCCTCCGGGTCACCCTGCCGGCGTGGCGCCGGCTGTTCCTGATCGAGCTCGATGACCGGTCCGCCAACCTGCTCAAGGGGACGCGCACCATCGACATCGAGGCCGTGGCGGAGCGCGGCACCGCCCCGGCGGCCGCAGGCGGCCCGGGCTCTGCCGATGGCACCGCGCTCAACCTGCGTTGGATCTTCCGCGCCGGCGAACGCCTCCTGACCGACAGCGAGGTCAACACCCTCCTGAAACGCGGCGGGGCGCCGGTCATCCTGCCCAACCTCGGTATCGTCAGCCTGACCGGCGAACGGTGGGAGTCGTTCAACGCCTGGCAGAAAAACGTTATCGAGACCCACGGCGACAACCCGCTCTCGCCGTATCTGATTTTCTCCCTGTTCAACGATGCGCGGATGAAGCTCACGCTGACGCCGGAGATCGAGGCGTGGCGGCAGTCGGTCCTGGCGCCGCCCGCCGCCCCGCCGGCGTTGCCCGATCTGCTGCGCCCCTACCAGAAGCGCGGCGTCGAGTGGCTTGGGCATCTGGCCGATGTCGGCTGCCACGGGCTGCTGGCGGACGAGATGGGTTTGGGCAAGACCCTCCAGGTCATCACGCTGCTGGCCACGCGCCCGCTACCGGGCCGGCCCAGCCTGATTGTGTGCCCCGCGAGCGTCGTGCCGGTGTGGCGCGAGGAGATCGCCCGGTTTTTCCCCGGCTTGAAAACCGATGTGCTCAAGGCCGGGCATGATTTTGCCACGGTGACGGACGACGTCGTGTGGCTCGCCAGCTACACCCAGCTCCGCAAGCACCGCGAACTCCTGCCGGCGCACGAGTTTGGCTACGTCGTCCTGGACGAGGGCCAGTTCATCAAGAATCCGGACGCCAAGGTCACGCAGGCCTGCTTCGCCATCCGCGCGCGGCACCGCATCGTGCTCACCGGCACGCCACTGGAAAACCGGCAGCTCGACCTGTGGAGCATCTTCCGGTTTCTGCTGCCGGGCCTGCTCGGCTCACGGTCGGCCTTTGAGGCCGCGCTCTTGCAGGACCGCACCGCGACGCTCGTGCGGCTGCGGGCGCAGCTCGCACCGTTCATCCTGCGCCGCACGAAGAAGGAAGTGGCCACCGAGCTGCCGCCCAAGGTGGAGATGGAGCTGCTCTGTCCGCTCACCGACGTGCAGCGCGCCGAGTATGCGCGCATCTGCACGGAAGGCCTGGAACGCCTCGGCGACGACGTGGGCGCGGCGATGCGCGAAAAATCCTTCGGCTTCCTCGCGCTGCTCACCCGCCTGCGCCAGACCTGCTGCGATCCCGACATGCTGCCGTGGCGCGATTCGCCGCTGGCCGATTCGGGCAAGATCACCCTGCTCATGGAAAAACTGGCCGAGATCGTCGGCAGCGGCCACAAGGTCGTCATCTTCTCGCAGTTCGTGATGTTCCTCGATCGCGTGCGCGAGGCGATGGTGGCGCATTTTCCCGATCTGCCGCGCTATGAACTCACGGGCATGACGCTCGACCGGCAGAAGCCGGTGCAGGATTTCCAGGGCGCCGAGGGCGCCGCCGCGATGCTCGTGTCGCTCAAGGCCGCCGGCACCGGGATCACGCTGCACGCGGCCGATTATGTCTTCCTGCTCGACCCGTGGTGGAATCCCGCCGTCGAGGCGCAGGCCGTGGACCGCGTGCACCGCATCGGCCAGACGAACACCGTCTTCGTTTACCGCATGGTGACCGCCGGCACGATCGAGGAACGCATTCAGGCGCTGAAGGCCGACAAAAAGGACCTCTTCGACAAGCTGATCGGCGGGCTCGGGGGCGACTTCGACCTGAGCCAGCACTTCACCTCGTTGCAGAGCCTCGTGCAGCTGACGACCCAGTTTGACGTCGAGCATACGGAACGGTCCGGCGAGTGAGTCCGTTGGAGCCAGTCCCGCCTGCTGGGTCTAGGCAGGCCTGCCGAGGTGGACGCTTGAAGTTCCAGCCGGGCTGGCCGAGATTGGACGGATGAGCACCGCCGAGACCAAGCCCAAGCTGTTGTTCAAGGTGCACGCGCGGCGCGTGGACGCACACGGCAGTGAAGCGCACTGCAAGGATGCCGTGCTTGTGCTCGACACCGATCTCGGCGGGCGGCGCGACGCCTGCAATCCCGCCGAGTTGCTCCTCACCGCGGTGGCCGCATGCATGCTCAAGGGCATCGAACGCCTTATTCCGATCCTCAGGTTCGAACTGCGCGGCGTTGAGGTGCGGATCGAAGGCGTGCGGCAGGACAGTCCGCCACGCCTGGAGAGCATCACTTACGAACTGCTCGTGGACACCGACGAGAGTGATCGTCGCCTGGAGCTCTTGCATGAAAACGTTCGGAAATATGGCACGGTCTTCAACACCGTGGCGCCGGGCACGAAACTTGAAGGGACCCTGCACCGGGCCTGACCCCAAGCATGAAAACTGCCAGCAACCCCGGTATCAGTTTTTTTGAGAAAAACCTGACGGTGTGGGTCGTGCTGTGCATGGTTGCGGGTGTCTTGATCGGCCGGTTCCTGCCCGGCATTCCCGGTTTTCTCGGCCGGTTTGAGTATGCCAAGGTATCGGTCCCGATCGCGGTGCTGATCTGGCTCATGATCTTTCCCATGATGCTGAAGGTAGATTTCACCAGCATCAAAAACGTGGGGCGAAACCCCCGCGGCCTTTACGTCACGTGGATCGTCAACTGGTTGGTCAAGCCGTTTACAATGTTCGGCATTGCGGCGTTGTTTTTTTACGTGGTCTTCAGGGCGCTGATCCCGCCCGAGCTGGCGCGCGACTATCTTGCCGGCGCCGTGCTGCTGGGGGCGGCGCCCTGCACCGCGATGGTTTTTGTCTGGAGCCACCTCACGCGCGGGGATCCGGCTTACACCGTGGTGCAGGTTGCGACCAACGACCTTATCATCCTGCTGGCCTTTACCCCGATCGTGGCGCTGTTGCTGGGGATTGGCGGCATTGCGATACCCTGGGAAACCCTGCTGCTTGCGGTGGTCCTTTTTGTGGCGATTCCGCTCTGCGGCGGGATATGGACCAGAATGACCGTGATCAAACACCGGGGAATGGATTACTTCACGCAAAAGTTCATCCCCAAGTTCATTGACTTAACCATCGTCGGCCTGCTGCTGACCTTGGTGCTGATTTTTTCATTCCAAGGCGATGTGATCCTCGGCAACCCGCTGCATATGCTGCTGATCGCGGTCCCGCTGACCTTGCAGACGGTTGTGATTTTCTTTCTGGCCTATCTCATCGGTCGGAAACTGCGGCTATGTCACAACGTGGCTGCGCCGGCCGGCCTTATCGGGGCGTCCAATTTCTTCGAGCTCTCCGTGGCGGTGGCCATTACGCTTTTTGGGGCCGCTTCGCCGGTTGTGCTGGTGACGATTGTCGGGGTGCTGGTCGAGGTTCCGGTCATGCTCGCGCTGGTAAAGGTGGCGAACCGCACGGCCCATTGGTTTCCCGCCCACCCAACTCCATGATGCCAGCATGATGCCCAAACTGACCGTTTTGATACTCTGCACGGGCAACTCATGCCGCAGCCAGATGGCGGAGGGACTGCTGCGGGCGGCGGCAGGCGACCTGATCGAAGTGCATAGTGCCGGGGTGAAACCGGCCGCTCAGGTGCAACCCGGGGCCATTGCGGTGCTGGCGGAAATCGGCATCGATATTTCCGCACAAAGGCCGAAGCACCTCGACTGCTTTCTGCACCGGCCGATGCACACGGTCATCACGGTCTGCGATCATGTTGCCGAGGTCTGCCCGGTGTTCCCGGGCAAGGTGCGCCGGCACCATTGGGGTTTCCGCGATCCTGCGCAGGCGGTGGGGAGCGAAGTTGCGGTTATGGGTGAATTCCGGGCGGTGAGGGATGAGATGAAGCGGATTTTCGACGCCTATGCCGGTGGCCTGCGGGACGGCATCAATCCCATTGCACGATGATAACCGGATCGCGGGGGCCAGTTTGCCGCACGCCGGTCTTGTTATCTGCGGCCGCAACCCTACGGTGAAATCGTTGCCATGAAGGTCGTGACCGATCCCGCCAAGCTCCTGATGGAGCGTCTGCTGCGCTTGTTGCGCTGGCGGCTTTGGCTGGCGGAGAAACTTCAGCCCACCGAGTGGCAGGTGACGCTGATGTGGGCTTCGTTGGCGGGCTTCATGGGCGCGCTGGGCGCGCTGCTCTTCATGGCCAGCGCGGAGGGCATCCATTTGCTCCTGACCAATTCCCACGCCGGCATCGTGGAGTCCATCCGCCGGTTGCCGTGGTGGGGCCGCCTGCTCGTGCCGGCCCTGGGCGGCCTGCTGGCCGGCGCGGTGCTGTATTTCGGTGGCCGGATCGTCAAGGGGCAGAGCTCGACCGACTACATGGAGGCGATCTCCATCGGCGACGGCCGCCTGCCGTTGCGCACGAGTCTGGTGAAGATCGTGGCCTCGCTGTTTACCATCGGGTCCGGCGGCTCCGTCGGCCGCGAGGGCCCGATGGTGCAGACTTCCGCGCTGCTCGCCTCGCTGCTGGGCCGCTGGCGGAAATTCTCGACGCAGCAGTTGCGGCTGCTCGTGGCCTGCGGCGCCGCCTCCGGCATCGCCTCGGCCTACAACGCGCCCATCGCCGGTTCTTTCTTCGTGGCGGAAATCATCCTCGGCACCATCGCGATGGAGAGCCTCGGGCCGCTGGCCGCCGCCGCGGTGACCGCCGCCCTCACCACGATGGTGCTCGGCGACGCGCACAATCTCTACAGCGTGCCGAAGTTTGCGCTGGGTTCCCCGCTGGAGATGGGGCCCTACCTTGTGCTCGGCCTGATCGCCGGCACGCTGGCCCCGTGGTTTCTGCGCTCGCTGCGCCGGGCGGAGGCGATGTTTCTCGCGACGAAGCTGCCGGTCATCTGGCGGCTGGCGTTCGGCGGCCTGCTGGTGGGCGTGATCGCGATCAACGTGCCCGAGGTCTGCGGCAACGGCTACTCGGTCATCATGGACATCCTGCACGGGCAAATGGCGTGGATGATCCTCCTCGGCGTGCTCTGCTGCAAGTGGCTCGCCACGGCCTGCTCGGTGGGTTCGGGCGCGCCGGGCGGGGTGTTCACGCCGACGCTTTTCATGGGCGCCGCGGTGGGCTCGCTGTTCGGGACCGCGGTGCAGACCTTGTGGCCCGCGGCGCCGAGCCCGGGCGCTTTCGCGCTCGTGGGCATGGGTGCTTTTCTCTCCGCGGCGAGCCGGGCGCCGGTGATGGCGGTCATCATGCTTTTCGAGATGACGCTGAGCTACGACATCATCCTGCCGCTCATGCTGTGCAGCGTGGTGGCGTTCTTCACCGCCCGCGGCATCGAGGGCAGCTCGCTCTACAGCGAAGTGCTCAAGCGCAAGGACGCGGCCAATGTCACGACCGAGACCGCCAAGGCTGAGCGGGTGGCGGACTTGGTGAAGGCCGATCCCCCGACGGTGGCGCCGACGGCGCGTTTTGCGGAGATCGCCCAGCGGTTCCTGTCGGTCCGCGTCAACAATCTCTACGTGGTCAATGCGGACGGCGCGTTTCTCGGGGCCGTGGCCCTGCACGACATCAAGCCTTACCTGGCCGATCCCGGGCTCGCCGAACTGGTGCTGGCCGGCGACATCGTGCGGGATGACTTTCCGCGCGTGACACCGGCGGAAGCCCTGAGCGATGCCTTGGGCAAGTTCCTCGCGCATGAAGGTTTGCAGCGGCTTCCGGTGGTGACGGCCGACGGCCGTCTGGCGGGCAGCCTCTCCAAAAACGACCTGATGCTCGCCTTGGTCGAGCATCGCAAACGCTGACCGGCCGGCACGCGGGCGGAAAATTTCCGCAGGGGAGAGCGGTCTTTGCGGCTTTGTGACGGAGCCGACACGAAACCGTCACAATCGGGGTGCATAAAGGTGCTGCTACTGAAACCAGCAACCAAAACACATCCCATGTTCTTCAACAAAACCAAATGGCTCGCGCTGCTCGGCGGCGCCGTGCTGCTAGCCGCTCCGGCGGTCGCCCAGGAAAGCAAGGCGATCATCGATGCCCTCGTGAAAAAAGGCGTTATCTCCAGCGATGAGGCCAAAGAAATCCTCGCCGAGGCGAAGAAGGCCATACCCGTCGTCGCCGTTCCCGGCGCCAGGCCCGTGACCCGCTTGTCCGTCGGCGGCCGTCTGCAGATCCAATATGCCGGCTTGAGCACCGACATCGCCAACACGGCCAACGACCCGGCCACCACCAATCACTTTTTCCTCCGCCGCATTTATTTTGGCGCCCGCGCCAGCCTCGGTCCGAAGTGGAGCGCCAACATGACCTACGACTTCGCGCGCGACGGCTTTGATGCCGCCCTCGTGCAGTGGAAGGACGGCGACATCTCGGTGGACGTCGGCCTGCGCAAGGTGAACCTCGGCTACGAGGAGCGCACCTCCGGCGCCAGCCTCAAGTCCATCGAGCGCTCCGCCGCCACCCGCTTCTTCGTCGAGGAGAACAACGGTCGCCGCCTCGGCGCCGGCGCCCACCGTGTGGGCGTGTTCCTGGACGGCAAGGAAGGCAATTTCTTCTACGGAGCTGCCATCACCAACCCCGAGCGCGCGCTCAACTTCAGCGTCGCCTCCGGCGCCGGCAACGGTGGCAACAACTCGCCCGCCTTCTGGGCCAACGGCGGTTACAACGGCAAGTTCAACAAGGACGGCAAATTCGTGATCGGCGGCGGCCTCGGCGTGCTGCCCGACCAGGGCGGCAAGAACCCCGGCACCGGCTGGGACATGACGGTTTACACGATCTACGCCGACATCACCTCCGGCGATTTCAACCTCGCGGCCGAGTTCATGGGTGCCGATGTCGAGCGCGGGGCTTCCGCCACGGTGGACTCCAAGCCCACCGCCTTCTGGATCCAACCGAGCTACAAGCTCTCCAAGGCCGTGGAACTTGCCTTCCGCTACAGCTACGTCGATTCTGACGGCCGCGGCGTGAATGTCTCCGACGGCATTCGCTCGGCTCCGGGCGGCGGCACGCACAACAAGCTCACCGAGATGTATGGCGGCGCCACCTGGTTCATCATGGGCAACGACCTCAAGCTCCAGGCCGGTATCGTCTATGGCAAATCCGAGGACACCCTCGCCGGTGGCTTCGCCGAGGCCAAGGTGCTGGGCCTCCGCTCCCAGATGCAGCTCCAGTTCTAAATTCCCAAACTTCTCATCCCAAAACCACGCAGTATAACAACATCATGAAGAAACTAATCCTCACCGGCCTTGCGGCCGCGCTCGTCTCGGCCTCGGCGGCCTTCGCGCAGATCCAGGTCGATCCCAAGCTCAAGGCCTACCAGCCCGTCTCCGGCGTCTCCGGCAACCTCAACTCCATCGGCTCCGACACGCTGAACAACCTCATGACCCTCTGGGCCGAGGGCTTCCGCGCCATCTACCCGAACGTCAACATCCAGATCGAGGGCAAGGGTTCTTCCACCGCGCCTGTCGCCTTGATCGAGGGCACCGCCCAACTTGGGCCCATGAGCCGCGCCATGAAGGGCTCCGAGATCGACGCTTTCGAAAAGAAATACGGCTACAAGCCCACCGAGATCAAAGTCTCCATCGACGCCTTGGCGGTTTATGTCCACAAGGACAGCCCGCTGAAGAGCCTGTCGCTGCAGCAGGTTGACGGCATCTTCTCGAGCACCAACCGCATGGGCGGCACGCCGATTACGACTTGGGGTCAGGCCGGTCTGACCGGTGATTTCGCCAACCGCCCGATCTCGCTCTTCGGCCGCAATTCCGCTTCCGGCACCTACGGCTTTTTCAAAGACGTGGCGCTTGGCGGCGGCGACTACAGCACCCGCGTGAAAGAGCAGCCGGGCTCCTCGGCCGTGGTGCAGGGCGTGGCATCCGATATCTACGCGATGGGTTACTCGGGCATCGGCTACAAGACCTCCGGTGTGAATGCCATCGCCCTCGCTTCCAAGCCGGGCGGCAAGGCCTTCGAGCCCAACCCTGAGAACTGCCTCAGCGGCGACTACCCGCTCGCCCGCTTCCTCTACATCTACATCAACAAGGATCCGAAGAAGCCGATGGACAAGCTGACCAAGGAGTTTCTCTTCTTCGTCCTCTCCAAGGCAGGTCAGGAAGTTGTCGCCAAGGATGGCTACTTCCCGATGCCGGCCGAGCTTTGCGAAGAAGTCAAAGCCAGCCTCTAAGATCCTCATTCATGGCGGTTTCTGCCGCCATTTTAGCCTAGGGCGGGACGAGTTCCCTTCGTCCCGCCCTTTTTGTGACGAAATTGTAACCTGGGGCGGTTGTCGCCGCAGGACCGGGGCCTCTAATCGGCCCGAATCTCACCGGTTTTCCCGTATTGCCGTCCATGCCTGCCAAGCCCACGCCACCTCCCGTCCCGGCCCGCTTTCAAGTGGGCAAGGCGACCTTGCTGATGGACCGGTTCATGAACCAGTTCATCAAGATCGGCGGCCTCTCCGTGATCGTGGCGGTTTTCGGCATATTTATTTTCATCCTGGTGCAGATTTTGCCGCTGTTTCGCGGCGCCCAGGCCGAGGAGCTGAAAGCGATCCAACTGGAGCCCGCCGACTACGTTCGGCTCGGCATCGACGAATGGTCGGAGTTGCCCTTCGCGATGCAGGCCGATGGGGACCTCGTCTTCATTGATGTGGTCGGTGATCGCGGTGCCATCACGAAGCAGTTGCCCTTCGCCGCCGAGCATGGGGTCGGCGCGGTCGAATACAACCAACTGGCCCAGCGCCTGACGGTTGGCACGCAGGACGGCCAGTTTGCCCTGGTGGATATCCTATACAAGCCGGCCTATGGTGCCGGCAATGCGCGCACCATCGAGGCGGAGCTCAAGGCCGGCGACCTGCTGGCCATCGGCCGCCCCGGCGTGCCCGTGGCGATGATCGGCTATGCCGACGCCGGCGCCCGCAAGCTCGCCATCGCCAAGCAGATTGTGGACGGCCGCATGGAACTGCATGCCGTGACGCTCACCCAGCGCCGGACATTGATGGGGGGCGGCCGCACCACGGTGGACCGCACCTACGACCTGACCGGACTCGTTACCGGCACCATCGACAAATTCCTCGTGGCGGCGCAGGCGGATTCGGTCCTGATCGCAACGACCGAAGGCGAGCTGATCTATCTCTTTCTTGATGGCGGCGAGTTTTACGTGCGCCAGCGGCTCAAACCCTTCGCCCACCTGCCGGACGCCCGGATCAATTTGCTGAACTATGTCTTTGGCGATGTCACCTTCGTGGCGGTGGGAATGAACGGTGAGACGAAGGGCTACAGCCTGTTTCGCGACCCGGCCGTGGGGTCGCGGCAGTTTGGCGAGACCAAGCGTTTCGATGCCCAGCCGGGGGCCACGGATGTCTTCGCGGCAAGCGTCCGCAACAAGGCCTTTCTCCTCGGCACGGAACGGCACGCGCGGCTGATTTTCTCCACGACCGAAACCGTGCGCTGGCAGCAGGACCTGGATTTTTCGGTCCGGCAGGCGATCATCGGCGGCAAATACGACCGCATGGTCTTCCTGGATGACCAATCGAAGCTGCATTTTTTCCGGCTCAACGATCCGCATCCCGAGTCGAGCTTCCGCGCCTTCTTCGGGAAACTCTGGTATGAAGGCTCGCCGGGACCGAAATACGACTGGCAGTCCACCGGCGGCTCCGACGACTTCGAGCCCAAGCTCTCGCTGGTGCCGCTCATCATCGGTTCGCTCAAGGGCACCTTCTACGCGTTGCTCTTCGCGGTGCCGATCGCCCTGCTCGCCGCCATCTACACCTCGCAGTTTCTGAAGCCCGAGGTGAAGACCATTGTGAAGCCCACGATGGAGATCATGGCCTCGCTGCCCTCGGTGGTCCTCGGCTTCCTCGCGGCGCTCTGGCTGGCGCCGATCCTGGAAACCCGCGTGCCATCCGTGATGCTCATCGTCACCCTCGTGCCGCTCACCGCCTTGATCTTCGGCTGGGCTTGGACGAAACTGCCGCCCCGGGCGCGGCTCGCCATCGCGCCCGGCTGGGAGTTCGTGGTGTTTCTCCCGATGATGTTCGCCGCGGGCTACGCCGCCTGGCATCTGGGACCGTCCTTGGAACGACTGCTTTTTGTGGTCACCGACCCCACGAGCGGACTGCGGGTGGCCGACTTCCGGCTGTGGTGGCCGACGGTCACCGGCACGCCCTTTGAGCAGCGCAATTCGCTCGTGGTCGGCTTCATGATGGGTTTCGCCGTCATCCCGATCATCTTCACCATTGCGGAGGACGCCCTCTCCAATGTGCCGCAGTCCCTGCGCTCCGGTTCGCTCGCCCTCGGGGCCAGCCGTTGGCAGACCGCCTTCCGCATCGTGCTGCCCACCGCTTCCGCCGGCATCTTCTCCGCGCTCATGATCGGCCTCGGCCGCGCCGTGGGCGAAACCATGATCGTCGTGATGGCCACGGGCAATACGCCGATCATGGAGTGGAACATTTTCTCCGGCATGCGCACGCTCTCGGCCAACATCGCGGTCGAGCTGCCCGAGGCGCCCCACCATGGCACGCTCTACCGCACGCTCTTTCTCGGCGCGATGGTGCTGTTCGTCATGACCTTCATGGTGAACACCGTCGCCGAGGTGCTGCGCCAGCGCCTGCGCGACCGCTACAAGACCGTGGAATAACCTTCATCCCCCTCCGATGCCAAAGCGCGACTTTCTTTCCAGTGACGTGAAGCCGGCCGGCGAAAGCTGGGTGTGGGTGACCTCCATGGGCCTGGGCGTGGGCCTGACCATGATCGTGTTCCTGCTGGGCATGATCCTGTGGAACGGTTTGGAGGTCTTCTGGCCGAAGCCTGTGGTGCAGCTCGAACTCCGGCCCGGCAGCACTGCCGGCCTGAACAATGCCCCGGTGTTCGGCGGCGAGATCGTCAAGAGCCAGATAAAGGCAGTGCAGGTCCGTGCCGATGCCGATGCCGGCGATGAACCGCCGCAGCGCGAATACCAGCTTTTCGTCGGCAACAAGGACATCTACGGCTTCGGCTACAAGTTCATTGATCATGCCGAGATCGCGGGTGAGAGCCGCCCGGCTGATGTCATCGTTGCGGAGCGGCTCGAATACGGCAACGCCATCTTCCGACCGAAGGAGCTGCGGCTGGCCGATGGCACGGTGCTGCCGGCCGCCGCAACCGCGTTTGATCGCACCTTGGCCGGACTGGTGCGCGAAAGCAACGACCGGCGCGCGGCCATTCGCCGGATTGAGCGCGACGAAATCGGCGCCATCAACCGCCAGTTGGAGAAAATCCGCCTGGAGCGCCGTGCGCTCGAGAACAAGGGCCCCTTGGTGTCGCCCGCGGACCAGCGCCGTCTGGCTGATTTTGACGCCGCCGTGGCGGACTTGCAGGCCCGCTACGAAAAATTGGCGGCCAAGGCCCGCGAGCTGCGCGGCCTCCAGTCGGTCAACCGGATTGCCTATACGACCATGGATGGCGCCGAGCGCACGCTGCCGACCGGCGACCTCATCGACTACTATCGTCCCAACCAACTGACCGTCCTCAACAAGGCCGGCATTTTCGCCCACCGTTTCTGGAAATTCCTTTCCGACGAGCCGCGCGAGGCCAACACCGAGGGCGGCATTTTCCCCGCGATTTTCGGCACCTTTGTGATGACGCTGCTGATGAGCGTGGCCGTTACGCCCTTCGGCGTGCTCGCCGCGATCTACCTGCGCGAATACGCCAAGCAGGGCCCCTTCGTCCGGGCCGTGCGCATTGCCGTGAACAACCTCGCCGGTGTGCCCTCCATCGTCTTCGGCGTTTTCGGCCTCGGTTTCTTTGTCTATGTCGTGGGCGGCACCATCGACCAGTTGTTCTACAGCCTGTCGCTGCCCACGCCCACCTTCGGCACGGGAGGCGTGCTTTGGGCGGCCCTGACCCTTGCGCTGATGACCGTGCCGGTGGTCATCGTCGCCACCGAGGAATCGCTGAGCGCGGTTTCCCGCGGCACCCGCGAGGGGTCGCTGGCCTGCGGCGCTTCCAAGTGGCAGACGATCCAGCGCATCGTCCTCCCGGCCTCGTTGCCTGGCATTCTCACCGGCCTCATCCTGGCGATGGCCCGTGGTGCCGGCGAGGTGGCCCCGCTCATGCTGGTCGGCGTCGTGAAGCTCGCCCCCACACTGCCATTGGACTCCATCTATCCGTTCATCCATCTCGAGCGGAAGTTCATGCACCTCGGCTTCCACATCTACGACCTCGGCTTTCAGTCGCCCGATTCCGAGGCGGCCAAGCCCATGGTGTTCGCCACCACCTTCCTGCTGATCCTGCTCGTGGTGTGCCTCAATCTCGGGGCGATTCTCATCCGCAATCACCTGCGCAAAAAATACAAGACATCCACCTTCTGAGCGACCACCATGAGCACCGCCACGCTGCCGTCCACCTCCCGCCCGACCATGACCCAGAACACCACCGCATCCGCCGGCGCTCCGGCGCTCAATCCCGCCTACATCCAGATCAAGGATTTCAGTTTCTACTACGGTGCCGCCAAGGTCCTGCACGGGCTTTCGCTCGACATCCCCGAGCAGCAGGTCACTGCCTTCATCGGACCCTCCGGNNGCGGCAAATCCACCCTGCTGCGCAATCTCAACCGCATGAACGACCTCGTGGACGGCATTCGGCATGAGGGCGATATCCTGGTGAACGGCCACAGCATCTACGACCCGCTCATCGAGGTCATCGCGTTGCGCAAGCGCATCGGCATGGTCTTTCAGAAGTCCAATCCTTTCCCGAAGTCCATCTACGAGAACGTCGTTTATTCGCTCCGGGTCGCCGGTCGCAACGGCAAGGCCGAGCTCGACGAGGTGGTCGAGCGTTCCCTCCGTGGCGCCGCGCTCTGGGATGAGGTCAAGGACCGACTCAACGAGAGTGCCTTTGGTCTGTCCGGCGGACAGATGCAGCGGCTCTGTATCGCGCGGGCCATTGCCAACCGGCCCGAGATCCTCCTCATGGATGAACCCTGCTCCGCGCTCGACCCCATTGCCACCGCCAAGGTGGAGGAGTTGATCCACGAGCTGAAGAAGGAGTTCACCATCGTCATCGTCACCCACAACATGCAGCAGGCCGCCCGCGTGTCCGACCGCACCGCCTTTTTCTACCTCGGCAAGCTCATTGAATACGACGTCACGACCAACATCTTCCAGAACCCCGCCAACGCCCAGACCGAGGCCTACGTCTCGGGGCGATTCGGCTGACCTCATCGCCCCGAAACGCCAAACTCCAAAACCCAAACTCCAAATATCCACCAACCCTGAGCCAGGTCATTTCCGCCCGTTTGGCGTTTGGACCTTTGGCGTTTGTTATTTTTTCCCATGAAACGTTTCTTCGACGCCGAACTTGAAACCTTCCGTTCCGATCTCCTCCTGATGGGCGAGACCGCCATCCGCCAGGTGCGCGATGCCATGAAAGCCTTGGTCGAGGCCGACGTCGGACTGGCCGACCGGGTCATCGCCGCGGACGACGAACTCGACAACCTCGAGATCAAGATCGACGACGAGGCTATCCGCTACATGAACCTCCGCGCGCCCATTGCCACGGAACTGCGGCTGGTGATCGTCGGCATGAAGGCCTCGCACGACCTCGAGCGTGTGGGCGACGAGGCCACGGGCATTGCCAAGCGGGCCGTCCGCCTGTCCGCCGAGCCCCCGCTCAAGCCCTACGTGGACCTGCCGCGCATGGCCAACATGGCCGTGGAGATGCTGCGGGACGCGCTTGATTGCTTTCTCAAGGGTGACACCGATAAGGCGGTCGCCGTCATCCGCCGCGACAAGGACGTGGATGCCATCAACAAGCAGCTCTACCGCGAGCTGACGAGTTTCATGATCGAGCAGCCCGGCACCATCAGTCGCGCGATCGAGCTCATGTTCATCTCCAAGTCCATCGAGCGCATCGCCGACCACGCCACCAACATCGCCGAGGAGATGATCTACCTCGCGAAGGGCAAGGACGTGCGGCACGACGACTCCGTAAAAAACGGCGACGCCCAAGCCTGATCCCGGGGCTTCAAATCCCGGCGAAGGCGGCGTGAAACATGGCCTTCGCGTCGCGGGCCAAATCAATCGTTCTGGCTCAGGCTTTCCCCCGCAGGCGGGCCCAGAGCAGGCCGAGGCGTTCGTAGATGCCCTTGGTGCTGCGTTCGAGACCGGTCAGGTCGCAGTTCCAGTCGCTCCAGCGAAAATCGGCATTGGCCCGGGCGGTGAAATCCGCCGGGCAGGGCAGGGCGTTGAGACCGGCTTTTCGCGCGTAGGCCATGGTCCGAGGCATGTGCCAGGCGGAGGTGACCAGCGCCACGGGGGCATCACCGAGTTGCTCGCGCAGGGCGTTGATCTCCTCCTCGGTGTCGCGGGGCGAGGTGAGCAGCCACAGCCGCGCGGGGCTCACGCCGAGGGCTTGGGCGGCCTGGGCCAGGACGGCACCATGGGTTTCCTCATTCGCGGGAGTCAGGCCCGGTCCGGTCAGGATCAGTTGCGCGTCAGGCAGGGCGTGAGCCAGCCGCACGCCTTCCATCAGGCGGGAAGCGGCGGAGGTGCTCAACCGGTTCGTGGCCGGCAGGCCCGGGGTGCTCGCGTGGCCGCCGCCGAGAATCACGATCGTGCGGCAGGCGGCCAATTCGGCCGGCAACGGCGCGCCGGGTTGCAGTTCCGGGATGGCGGCGTAGCGCGCCTCCAAGGGGCGCAGCAGGGCGAGGCCGACTTGCTTGTGGCTTAAAATCAGCAGCAGGAGCACGCCGGCGGTGAGCAGCACCCGGCCGAGCCAGGCCTTGCGGCCGAGCCAAACCAGCGCGAGCCCGACCAGCATCAGCAGCAGGCTGAGCTGCAGCGGCATCAGCAGGTAAGTCAGCGCTTTCTTAAGCTCGAACATGTCGCTTCACCATGGGTGTCCGTGGCTTGCGCTGTCGAGCCGAAGACTCGACCGGCACTGGATAAAAATGGGGCGGCCAACGGGACTCGAACCCGCGACCCCCTGAATCACAATCAGGTGCTCTAACCAACTGAGCTATGGCCGCCGCAAAGAGCCGCAAAAAGTCGCGGGCGAGTTAGCGGCTGTCAACTCCTAGTTCAGCCCGGGAGACCGGCCGCCGCCATGACAATTCCCTGACAATATCCTGACGTGGCGGTGACAACCCGGCGGGCGGTTTGTGGTTCACTGGGGGCGTAATCCATGAATCCCATGAAAAAAACCTCCCTCCTCGTCCTGTTGTTCGCGGCTGCGCTTTTCGGCGCGGCGTCGCTGTTGGCCAAACCCGCTCCTGCCGCCCCGGTCCGTCTCACGATTGATGTCGATCGTCAGGTGCTGCCGGCGGATGTCGTCGAGCGGGCCATCATCAAGGTCCGGCTGGATTGTGTGCCGCCGCCGCGGACGAAGGCCCGGCCGCCGGTGAACCTTGCGCTGGTGATCGACCGCTCCGGTTCCATGCAGGGCGACCGCATCGAACAGGCCCGGGAAGCCGCGCTCGAGCTCGTCCGGCGGCTGGATCGCAACGACATCATTTCCCTCGTAGCCTACGACAGCGACGTCGAGGTGCTGATTCCGGCGCAGCGGGTCGGTCAGGTGCGAGGACTGGAAGCAGCCATCCGCGGCCTGACGCCGCGGGGCATGACGGCCCTGCACGGCGGCGTCACTCGCGGCGCAGAAGAAGTGCGTCGTCACATCGAGGAAGCGGGCTACGTGCACCGCGTCATCCTGCTCTCGGATGGGCAGGCCAATGTCGGCCCGCGTTCCCCGGAGGAACTTGGCCGCCTCGGCGCCGCTTTGATGAAAGAAGGCGTCTCGGTGACGACCATCGGGCTCGGCCTCGGCTTCAACGAGGATTTGATGACCCGGCTCGCGCAACGCAGCGACGGCAACACCTACTTCGTCGAGCACGGCGCGGATCTGCCGCGGATCTTTGCGAACGAGCTGGGCGATGTGCTCAACGTCGTGGCGCGCCGGGTCGTCGTGGAAATCGATTTTCCCGCGGGGGTGCGGCCGGTGCGCTTCGTCGGCCGCGACGGCTCCATTTCGGGCCAGCGCGCCGAGCTGACCATGAACCAGTTGTATGGCGGCCAGGAGCGTTTTGCCTTGGTCGAGGTGGAGGTGGCTCCGGCGAAGTCCGGCAGCGTGCGCGAGATCGCCCGTGCCCAGGTGCGCTATGATGATGTCGCCAGTCAGCGTCCCGCGGAGCTGACGGCGAACCGTAAGGTCACGTTCAGCACGGACCGCACCGCGGTGGTGGCTTCCGCCGATCACAAGGTGCAGACCGACTATGCGGCCAACTTGCTCGCGGTGGCAAAGGACGAGGCCATCGCGCTGGTCGATGCCGGCAAGCGGGACGAGGCGGGGCGTGTGCTCAAGGCCCGGTCGGCGGAGGTTTCCGCCATGGCCGAGACCTACCGGAATGCGTCGCTCGCCGCGGTCGCGGCCCCGGCGGCGGCGGAAGCCGAACGGGTGGCGCGCGACGGCTTGGACAACGCGCAGCGCAAAAGCTACCGCACCGAGAGCTCCCAGGTGCGGAACCAGCAGACGGTTGGTGATGACCGGCGCTGAACCCGCGGTTTCGCGTCTTTCCAACCGGTCAAAGCCCCGTAACATCGCCGCCGTGTCCTCCTCGCGCCGTCTGCTGGCTTATGGTCTCCTCCTGCTCGTGCCCACCGTGTTGGCCGGGTTCGGGGCGATCCATCTGCTGCGGCGTGAGCAGGTCCGGCTGGCGGAACGCGAGGCTTACGCCGGGGCGGCGCGCCTCGCGGCGGTCACGGCCCGGGCCGGCCTGATCGTTGAAAGTGCGGAACTCCTGGTGGGCGACGTGCAGGTCGGGCTGCTCGACACCCTCGCGACCATGCCGGCGGCCGGGCTCAACGAGGCGCTGGCGGCATGGCAGCCCGGCAACCCGCTGGTGCGATCGGCCTTTCGCGGCACGATTGATGGCCGGATTCTGCAGGTGGTGCCCGGCGGTGAAGCCGGCCAGGCCGTTCGCCGGCGCTTGGCGGCTTTGTTCAACGATACGCTGCCGTGGAAAACGGACAGCGCGCAGCCGGAACCCGCCGCGCCCACGGCGGCCGACACCGGTCCGGCCCGCGAGGAACAGGCGACCCGGGCTGCCGCCTCGTCGAACGTTGCGAAGATGCAGTCAGCGCGGCAGGACGCCCGCTCGCTGGCGCAGTCGCGCGAGTATCTGGCGAGGGACGGGCGCAAAATCGCGGCTGCGCCCGCGGCGGCCCTGTCCCTCGAAGCCGGGCGCGGTGAATCCGTGGCCGGGCCCGACCGGAGAGGCTGGACGGCTGTGAATGCCGAAGGCCGGCGCGGCTTGCTCGGCTGGCTGGCGAATACGACGACCGGCGAGGTGCGCGGCTTGGAGCTGGATATCACGGCGCTCATTGCCCGCTTGGGCGGCGTGCTGCCGGCGGAAACCGGCGGCGGCGAAGGCTACGCGCTGCGCGATGAGCAGGGCCGCATCATGCACCAGACGGGTTGGGTGCCGGACGCACCGGACGCGGCGGCGGTGCGGGTGCCCCTCACCGGTCCGGTGCTGCCGGGCTGGGAAGTCGTGGCCTTCCTCGATGCGCCGGTGGGGCGCAGCGGGGCGGGGGCGGGATTTTTCGTGGTGGGCCTCCTGCTGGTCGGCACCTTTATGGTGGCGATTCTCGCGGGCGGCGCGCTTTTGATTGCGCAGGCCCGCCGCAGCGAACTGGAGGCGGCGCAGAAAACCTCCTTCGTCGCCAACGTGTCGCACGAGTTCAAAACCCCGCTCACGACCATCCGGCTCTACGCAGAGTTGCTCGAGCAGGGCCGGGTGGCCGGGGCGGAAAAACGCGCGGGCTACCTGCGCACCATCGCGCGGGAGACCGACCGGCTGGCGCGGCTGGTGGGGAACGCGCTCGATTTCAGCCGGCTCGAGCAAGGCCGGAAGAAATTTGCCCGCGAAGAGGTTGATCTGCGCGCGCTGTTGGATGGCCTGCTGGACACGCAGACCCCGTTGTTGGCGGAGGCCGGGCTGCGGCTGGTGCGAAACCTGCCCGCCGGGCCGCTGCGGCTCAGCACCGACCGTGATGCCTGCCAGCAGATCGTGCTCAACCTGATGGACAACGCCGTGAAGTATGCCGCGGCCGGCGGCGAGATGGCCGTCAGCCTCACGCCGGCGGCCGGCGGCGGTGCCACCGTGGAGGTGGCGGACCGCGGGCCGGGCGTGCCGGCGGCCCAGCGCGAACGGATTTTTGAGAAATTCCACCGGGTGGATGATTCGCTCACGGCCGAGAAGCCGGGCGCGGGGCTCGGCCTCAGCATCGCGCGGCAACTGGCCCGCGGCCTCGGCGGCGACCTGCGGTGCAACGCCCGCGAGGGCGGCGGCGCGGTCTTCACGTTTACCCTGCCATGAAAGCCCGCATCCTGATCGCCGAGGACGACCCCAACATCCGCCTGGGCCTCATCGCCACGCTGGAGAGCGAGGGCTACGCCGTCACGCCGGCCGCCGACGGGGCGCAGGCCTTGCGGCTGTTTGCGCAGGAAAAGTGCGACCTGGTGATTCTGGACGTCATGATGCCGCACCGGAGCGGTTACGAGGTCTGCCGCGAGTTGCGGGCGCAGGGCAGCCGCACCCCGGTCATCCTGCTCACGGCCAAGGGCGAGGAGATCGACAAGGTTGTCGGCCTCAAGCTCGGCGCGGACGACTATGTGGTGAAACCGTTCGGCGTGCATGAGCTGCTGGCCCGGGTGGAGGCGGTGCTCCGGCGTGCGCGTTCCACGGCGGCGGCCCCGGCGGCAGAGGCGCTGCCGGCGACCTTCCGGCTGGGGGCGGCGGAGATTGACCGCCGGCAGTTCACGGCGAAGGTCGCCGGCCGGGTCGTCACGCTCACGGCCCGCGAACTGAAGCTCGCGGAGATCTTTGCCGCCCACCCGGGCGAGGTGCTTTCCCGCGACGCCCTGCTCAACGCCGCGTGGGGCGTGGACTATTTCGGCACCACCCGCACGCTCGACCAGCACGTGGCGCAACTGCGGAAAAAAGTGGAGGCCGACGCCGCGAACCCGCGCGCGATCGTGACCGTGCACGGCGTGGGCTACCGCCACGACCGCGCGGGCTAGAGCGGGATTGGAAAGGGTCGTGGCTGCGGGCATGCCGCGGGCCGCTCGGAGATCGGCCCCTACCGCGCCTGCGGCCGGCTCATTCGTGGGCAATCTTCGCTCTGCTCCAAAAACCAAGGGATGTCGGTCTATGGTCCGCGTCTGCTTTGCCGTTGCCTCGGCCGGCGGTGATTTCACGCTGGGCGGCCGGATGCCCAGGCTGAAGATCCTCACCTTCAACATCGCCCACGGTCGCGGGCTGACTCCCATCCAGGGCTTCACGCTCGCGCGGAAACTCCGTGCAAACCTGAGCAAGATCGCCCGCCTGATCCAGCGCACCGACCCGGACATCGTGGCCCTGCAGGAGGTGGACCAGGATTCGCGCTGGGCGGGCAATTTCGACCATCTGGAATACCTGCGGCTGCACACGGGCTACCGGCATTCGGTGTTTGGCATCAACAACCGGCGCAGCGGCCTGCTCAACCTCAGCTACGGCAACGCCATCCTCTCCAAGCACCCGATCCTGGAGTCGGAGAACGTCGTCTTCGGCGAGAGCACGGTGGGGGAGAAGGGCTTCCTTTACACGGAGATCGACGTGGCGGGCCGCCGGCTCCCGGTGATGAACCTGCACCTGCATTACCGTTCGCGGCTGCACCGCTTCAACCAGGTGGAGAAGATCCTGGACTACGTGTCGCGCAAGCACGTGCACCGCCGCGACCACTGGCACATGCCGCCCATCGTGTGCGGCGACCTCAACAATTCCCACAAACGGCCCGATGCCACGGCCGAACTGATGCGCTACTTCCGGCTGCACGGCCATTACACCCTGCATCCCGAGAGCGGGCACACTTTCCCTTCGCCGCTGCCCAGCCAGGCGCTGGATTTCATCTTCCTGCCGCCGGCCTGCCGGGAGGCGCGGAGCGAGGTCGTCCGCAGCTTTCTTTCGGATCACCGGCCGGTCTTGGCGGAATTCACCCTGCAGGAATGACACGAAACTTCGTTTGCACCCGGGAGTCTTTCTGGTTGCATGCCCGACTCACCGCCGATGTCCCGCCTCGCCCAAGCCTTTGCCCGCGCCCGCGCCGAAAACCGTGCGGCTTTTGTCGCCTACCTCTGCGCCGGCGATCCGGATTTCGACACCTCGCTCGCCGCCTGCCGGGCCCTGCTGGCCAACGGCGTGGACGTCTTGGAACTTGGCGTGCCGTTTTCCGATCCGCTGGCGGACGGGCTCACCAACCAGCTCGCCGCCCAGCGCGCGCTGGGCAGCGGCATGACGGCGGTGCGGGTCTTTGAACTGGTGCGGCGCATCCGCGAGTTCAGCGACGTGCCGATCGTTTTCTACACCTACTACAACCTGGTTTTCACCAACGGGGTCGAAAACTACGTGCGCACCGCCAAGACCGCCGGGCTGGATGCGTTGCTGACGCTGGACCTGCCGCCCGAGGAGGCCGATGAGCTGGTGACGGCCTGCCGGACCCACGGCCTGGACACCGTGTTTATCGTGGCGCCCACGACGCCCGAGGCCCGGCTCGCCCGCATCTGCGGCGCGGCGAGCGGTTTCATTTACTATGTTTCCCGCGAGGGGGTGACCGGCGTCCGCGCCCAAGTGGCGGCCAACATCCCGGAGGCGGTCGCCCGCATCCGCGCGCACACCGGCCTGCCGGTGGCGGTGGGGTTTGGCATCTCGACGCGGGCGCAGGTGACCGAGGTCGCGGCGCACGCGGACGGGGTGGTGGTGGGCAGCGCCTTGGTGAACTGCATCAGCCGCAACCTCGGCTCCCCGGAGCAGATCACCCGATCGCTCGCCGAAGTATGCTCCGACCTTGCCATTGGCGTGAAACGACTAAGCTCAAACGGACATGCCTGAACCGTCCCAGACCCGCAAAATCCTGCTGATTGACGACGACCGGATGCAATTCCGCGTCACGCAGCAGTTGTTCAAGAGCTTTCGCGGCGAGCAATACGACCTTGAGTGGGCCTCCACCTACGAGGAAGGCATCGATAAACTCATGGGCGGCGGCTATGTGGCCTGTTTGCTGGACTACCAGCTCGGCCCGCGCGACGGCCTGGTGCTCATCCGCGAGGCGGTTGGCCGCGGCTGCCGGGTGCCGATCATTTTTCTGACCGCCGAGTCCGGCGAAAAGGTGGACATCGAGGCGATGAACGCCGGGGCGCTGGATTATCTCGTCAAAGGCGAGATCAACGCCCGCATGCTCGAGCGCTCGCTGCGTTACGCGCTTAAGCTGGGCGACACGCTGGAGGAGCTGCGGCGGCTGGCGACGCGCGACCAGCTCACGGGGCTGTTCAACCGGCGGGAGTTTGAGCGCATGCTGCAGGTGCAGAAATCCCAGGCCGATTCGGCCAAGACCGAGTTCTCGCTCGTGCTGGTGGACATCGATCACTTCAAGCGCGTCAACGACCAGCATGGCCATCCCGCGGGCGACGAGGTCCTGCGCGAGATCGCCCGGCGGCTGCTCGGCGCGGTGCGCGGCAACGACCAGGTGGCCCGGATCGGCGGCGAGGAGTTTGCCGTCACCATGCCGGGCACGCCCAAGCAGGCGGCGGCGGCCGTGGCGCGGCGGCTTTCCGAGTCCGTGCGCAGCCGGCCGATTGTGGTGCGGGAGGGCCTTGAGCTGCCGATCACCCTGAGCGTGGGCGTGGCCAATCATCCGGCGGATGTATCGGCCAAGGCGGATATCGTGATGGCGGCCGACAAAGCCCTCTACGAGGCCAAGACGGCCGGCCGGGATCGCGTCGTCTTGGCCGGCGGGGCCTGATTCAGCCGGCCGCCGGCACGAGCACCCGGAGGCTGCGCGGTCGCACGGCCACCTCGACGGTTGCCGCCGTATGGCGGGGCTCCCCGTCGGTGTGGATGAGCCCGGCGGCCGGACGTTCGAGCGTGAATGCCGCCGCGCGCAGGCAGTCGGCCGAGGCGCTGCGATCCACCGTGCCGGCGAACAACCGCACCGCGAGCGGCAGGGCGCGCCAGAAGCCCACGGGCCGGATGACGGTGAGATCGAGCAGGCCGTCATCCACCTGTGCGCGCGGGGCGATGTAGCAGTCGTTGCCGTATTGGTCGGAATTGGCGACCGCCGCGATGAAGGCCGTGGTGGACAGTGCACCGGAGGGCGACCGCACGGTGAGCGGCACGGGTTGGAAGGTGCGCCATGCAGCGAGGGTGGTGCGCACGTAGGCCGGGAGGCCGCGGCGGGTGACGCGGGTGAAGCGGTCGCTGATCTCCGCGTCAAACCCCAGGCCCATCGCGTTGATGAAGACGTGGCCGTTGGCCGTGCCGGTGTCGATGAGGCGGGGCCGGCCGCCGAGCAGGGTGCGAAACGCGCCCCGGCCCGGGCCGGGAATGCCAAGGTGGCGGCCGAGGCCGTTGCCCGAGCCGCAGGGGATGAGCCCGAGCGTGGCGGTGGTGCCGATCAGCGCGCTGCCGACCTCGTTCATCGTGCCGTCGCCGCCGATCGCGACGACGACCGCGCAGCCGTCGGCCACGGCCTGCCGGGCGAGGTCGGTGGCGTGCAACGGGCGCTCGGTCGAGACGACGGTGGCGTCGAGCCCGTGCTCGCGGATGAAAGCCTGGGCCCGGCCGAGCAGGTGCGGGTTGCGCTGGTTGTGCCCGGAGCGGGGATTGAAGATGAAGCGGAGTTTCACGCGGTCGGCAAAATGCTACGGAGAGGCAAAATCCTGCCGCTGACAAAGGCGGCATTGTTACGATTGGAAGACGCGCCGTATTTTCAAGCTGGCCCGGTCAGGGGGAGTGGCAATGGTGGCGGACACATGCAGCGGACCATCCACGTTCTCACCGGTTGCACGGCCGTCGGCAAGACCGAGCTGGCGCTGCGCTGGGCCGAAGCGCACGGCGCGGAGATCGTGTCGTGCGACGCGCTGCTGTTTTACCGCGGGATGGACCTCGGCACGGCCAAGCCGACCAAGGCCGAACTCGCCCGCGTGCCGCACCATCTGATTGATGTCTGCGACCTGCGGGAGCCGATGGATGTCGCGCGCTACGTGATCCGCGCGCAGGCGGCGGTGGCGGACATTGCCGCGCGCGGCCGGCCCGTGCTGGTGACCGGGGGCAGCGGGTTTTACCTGAAGGCGTTCTTCGCCCCGGTGGCGGACGACGTGGCCGTGCCGGCGGCGGTGCGGGCCCGCGTGCGGGCGCTCGATCTGGCCACGGCGCTGGCCGAACTGCGCACACTCAACCCCGGCGGGCTCGGCGCGCTCGATACCGCGAATCCGCGGCGGGTGACCCGGGCGCTGGAGCGCTGCCTCGCCAGTGGACGAACTTTGGCGGACCTCGCGGCGGAATTTGCGCGGCAGCCGCCGCCCTTTGCCGGGTGGGAGGTGAAGCTCGTGCAGCTCGACCGCCCGCCCGCCGAACTGGCGCAGCGGATCGAACAACGCGTGGCGGCGATGCTCGCGGCCGGGCTGGTGGACGAGCTGAGGGGGCTGCTCACGCAGGGCCTGAAGGACAATCCCAGCGCAGCGCAGGCCATCGGCTACCGGGAGGTCATCGCCATGCTGGAAGGTCGGCTGCCCGCGGCCCGGCTGGCGGCGGAGATCGCCCAGAACACGCGGGCCTTGGTGAAGAAACAGCGCACCTGGTTCCGCACGCAGCTGCCGGCGCACCGCGTTGTTCCCGCCGCCAACGCGGATCCGGCGACGTTGTTTTAGCTGCCCGGCTTCTGGGGATTTTATCTCTCTAAAATCTAACACCTAACGGCCCGACTCTATTGGTTTGCATCTTTATTTGCTATGCACCGCGACAAACCCCCCAAATCCGAGAATCATCGCATAAAGTAGTGACCAGAAGAGCCCCACAGGAAGGACTGAAACAAGACAGTATCGGCGATCATTGATTCGGTCTTCCTCCTTTCGCATGGCTTCAAGACGATCGCTCACAACGACGGCATCTGCGGCGATGAGCTCTCGATGGCGGATGGCAACTCGCCGGTGAAAATTGATCTTCTCGTTCTGCTTCCAACTTAGAAGCAGGCCAAACGCTCCGACACCGATGAGCAGAACGCCAAGATAATATTCCGTGTGTAGCTTACCATCGGCGAGGCCGAACGCGACGACACCGCCGCAGACCGCTACTAGCACCGAAGCAAACTGCGACCGTTGCTCTTCTAGGTGGCGGACATGCGCCATCGCTTCGTCATGCAGTCGAAATAACGTCTCGAGTCGGTCATTCATACTTTTTTGGCTAACGTCAAAGATGAGCCGCGATCGTTGGCTCTGGCGTCTTGTTCGGCCGTTTTTCGACTAGCAAAGGGCCTTTCCTGCCTTGATCATCTGGACAGCTATTTCGAGGACCGCTTCCTTATCGGTCATCGTCGTTCTCTCAACGTGATGGAGCTTCCACAGATTCCCTTCCTCCTTCTCAAATGAAAGCTTAAGCTTATACCGGCGCCTGAATTCCGAGAGATTAAAAACTACCGCCTCATTGCCTTCAACATGCCGGTAGGTGCGGTAAAGAATCCCCCTTGGAATATTATTAGCGATCGCCGCCCTGAGCGTCTTTCTTAACTCATCGTCACGAACCTCAACAACCTTTATGGCACTGAGTGTATCGAGGTAACTCAAGACGGGAACTAGCTGCTTTCCTCGCACCACGAGAGGATCGATGGGCTCGATTGAATGGCCTTCAGATACTAACTCCAAATTTCGCAGCTTGGTAAGATAGAGCGCCTTTAGCTTGAGGCTCTTCTCGACTTGAAGGCGCAGCTTGTAGCCGAGCTCCAAAACATCTGCGCCCCGCCACGGTGGAAAAATGATAAATTTCCAGAATCGCTGACGATACCTCTCCATCAAATACGCAGCACGGTCTTGAACCGTGAAATGCGCTACGTTGCTCAGGAGAGTATTGCACTGGGTGCAGCAATGGACTGTGTCGCCCGGCCGATAGGTGCGATAAACGGACGCGTAGGATACGGGAATGACATGATCACGGCACTGAAAATAGTCGCCGCAATAGACGCAGTGTTCGTTACCAATGGCGCTCACGAGAATTATTCGCCGAACAGTGTTGTTCGGCCTTACGCGAGGGCCTGAGTGGGGTGGGGCGCCTGAACATGGAACTGTTTATAAGTGATTGGCGGGTGCGCGTCGAGAAATTCGGGTAAGGCTTTTGCTGGTGGCGGCAGGCGTCGGCGAAAACCTTACTCGCTTGGGTATATTTGTGACGGTCCGCTCGGCCTGTCCGCCATAGCCTCGCTGTGTCCGCCGAAGCCTCTGGCGAAGGTGGGGCGACGGCGGAAGATCGGACCCTACCGGCGCTGCTGCGCCATCGGACTCGGACTGCCGGGCTCAGGTCGCCGACGAATTGCGGCGCAGGAGGAGCAGGTGCAGGGCGAGGCAGAGCGGGGCGAGGAGGGTGGGCACGAGGCTGAGCGGCAGGTGGGTGAAGGGCAGCAAGACGTGGGGGGAGGTCAGGCTCAGCCGCAGGCCGGCGACGAAGAGCAGGCTGAGGTCCACGAGGCCGATGACATTCCAGATGGTGAGCGCGCTGCGTCGGCGCTCCGGGGCGAGCGGCAGCAGACAGACGGCGAGCGCGAGCAGGCCGGTGACGAGCGCGCCCAGCCCGGCCTGATAATAGGCGCGGGGCAGGACGCCGTCCGCCGCCAGCATGGTGAAATAGAATCCGGCGAGGCGCAGCGCCTGCGGCAGCACGAAGGCGCGCGGGTCGAGCCGGTCCACCCAGGCGGCCACAGGGGCGAGCCCGCGGACGAGGGCGAAGAGCGCGAAGCCGAGCCCGGGGATGAGCAACTGCCCGAGGAAGGCCGGCACGGTGGCGAGCAGGTGCAGCTTGCCCACGGCCAAGGCCAGGAAGAGCCAGAGCAGGCCGATCGCGCGAAGGGCGACGGGGAAGGGGGAAGGCGGGCCGCTCACTCTTCCGTCCGGATGTTGTAGCGGGCGAGCGAGCTGCCCTCGAGGCGCTGGAGATCGGCGATGGCGGTGCGCAGGTTCACCTTGGCCTGCAGCTCGGAGACGCGGGCGCGCTCCAAGGCATCCTGGGCCTCGAGCACGAGCCGGCTGGTGGAGAGGCCGGCGTCGAAACGGGCTTTTTCCAGCTCGTATTGGCGCACGCTGAGCTCGGTGGCCTTGGCAGAGATGTCGGCGCTTTCCAGATTGGTCTCCACGGCGCGCACGGCGGCGCGGACTTGGGCGAGGAGGTTTTGCTCGACCTGCTGGAGGCGGGATTGTTCGCGCTCGAGGTTGTTTTGCGCGATGCGCAGGCGGGCGCGGTCGCCGCGCATGCCCCAGGGCATGCTGAGGGAGAGGTCAACCTGCCACGAGTAGCCGTCGCCGTCGGGCAGGCGGTTGAGCGCGCGGCCGGTGGAGCGGTCGCGGGCGTTGTGGCCGACGGCACCGCCGAGGTCGAGGGACGGGCGGTTGGCGCTGCGGGCGGTCAGGAGGTCGAGCTCGAGCTGCTTGAGCGAGGCCTCGACCGACTGGTATTCGGGCTGGTTGCTGCGGGCGAGCTGGTAGGAGGCGGCAAAGTCGGGAATCGCGGGGCGGTCGGCGGGGAGGCGGACTTCGCCGAGGGCGGAGTCGAACTCAAACTGGCCGATGAGGTTGAGCAGGTCGTCCTGCCGGTCGCGCACGAGCTTCTCGGCCTCAAGGACGCTGCGGCGGGCGTTGGCGACGCCGACCTCGGCCTGGAGGACGTCGAGATCGGTGGCGACGCCGGTGTTCTTGCGGGTTTTGTTTTCCTCGAAGAGGCGCTCGGCGAGGGCGAGGCTCATGCGCCGGACCTTCAGTTGTTCGCGGGCGAAGACGAGGTTGTAGTAGGAGGCCTCGGTGTTGCGGACGACCTGCAGGATCTGGCCGCGGAAGTCGAGGCCGGCGCGGGTGACGCCCAGTTCGGCGCGGTTGATGGCGGCCTTGTTGACGGCGAACCCGGCGTTTTTGAGCAGGGGCTGGGAGACGGAGAGGCTGAGGTCGGCGTTGTAGGCGGGGTTCAGCGTGCTGAAGGTGTTGTTGGTCTCGTTGCGGTTGAGGCTGCCGTTCAGGTTGACCGTGGCGCCGGAGGTGAGGCGCTGGGAGATACCGACGCGGGTGTCGCTCAATTCGCTCCGGGTGCCGGTGAGCGTGGTGGCGGCGACGTCGGCCTGGTTGAACGAGCGGCTGGTGCGAAGCGTGAGGGTGGGATCGAAGCCGGCCTCGGAGGCGGTGAGGGCCTCGCGGGCGTTGGCGGAATCGAAGGACTGGATCCGCAGCGTGAAGTTTTTCTCCAAGGCGCGCGCGATGCAGTCCTCGAGCGTGAGTTCCGGTCCGGTGGCAGCGGCGGCGGAGGCGGCGGGGACGAAGGCGGCGACGGCCGCGGCCAGGCTGAGGAGCGGAAGGCGAAAGGCTTTGAGGGACATCATGTGGTTATCAGGCGGTCGTGGCTGGAGGAAAAACACCCGCAACGGGCAAAAGTTACGAAAAATCCGGGAGGATTTGCCGCTTATGACGGCCCGGTTGGCCGCAGGTTGCAGTGGCTGGGTGCATGCGGGCCAAAAGCACAGCCGGAACGGGCCGTTGCCGAGCCAAAAAGGGCCGAACGGTCAGGTGCGCGGATGAATGGTTGGACATCCGGCGGCACCTGCATGGGCGGGCGGCTCAGTTGAGCTGCGGCTCGGAGCGTTTGAGCTCCGCGGCGACGAGGTCGTTGATCACCGAGTTGGCCGCGAGGCGGGAGGTGAGCAGGGCGATCTGGGCGCGGGTCTCGGCATAGACCGGGTTGGCGTCGCTCAGGTCGGGCAATTGCTTGTCCGCGGCAAAGACGAGGAGGCCGCGGTCGGCCGTGATGACCATGTCGGAAACCTGTCCCTTTTCGAGGCGCTCCAAGGTGCTGAGGGCGGCGGCGTCCACCTCGGCGGCGGGCTGGCGCCGCGAGAAGGCGGGAACTTCCTTGGTTTCCACCGTGACGTTGGCCGTGCGGCCCGCGGCGGTGACGGCGGCGGCAAAGGTGTCGCCGGCCTGCAGGCGCTGCTCGACGGCGGCCTTGACCGTGCGGCCCAGCTCGACGAAGCGGCGGCGCTTTTCGCTTTCGATGTAGTCGGCGGTGACCTTGGCGAGCACTTCGTTGAGCATCGGGGTGCGGGAGGGTTGGGTCTCCTGCCACACGAGGATCACGGCGCCCTGCCGGTGGGTGATGGCGTCGGACAGGCGGCGGGATTCGCCCAGCCGGAACGCGGCGGCGGCGATCTCCGGGGATTGCTCGAACTCAACCGGGCCGGCCTCGCGGGTAAACGGGGCCAGCGGCAGGAGGGTGAGCTTGCGGCTGGCGATAAAGGCCTCGAGCCCGGCCGGATCCTTGGTGGCGGGGTTTTCGTAAAGCGCGAGCGCGAGGTCGGAGGCGGCGCGGGTGGCGAGCGTGCGGGCGCGGTCGAGCGTCAGGAGGGTCGCGACCTGATCGCGCACGAGCGCGTAGTCTGCGGGGCCGGCCGGGACCGGGGTGGCGTTGGGGTCCTCGCTGGGCTTGGCAAACGCGCCGGGATAGCGGTCGAAGATGGCGCGGACCTCTTCCTCGGAGACCTGCACGGAGGGGAGGAAATCAGCGGCGGGGAAGCTCAGGGCGCTGACGACCACGCGCGGGCCGATCTCATAGCGGAAGGTGTTTTCGCCAAAAAACTTCGCGAGGTCGGCGCTGGTGGGCGTGATGGCGGGATTGAAGGTGGTGTAATTGAGGGACGCGATGCCGAGGGTCCAGCGGGTGTCCGTCCGGCCGAGGGCCGTGCGCACATCCTCGTCGAGGACGTAGCCGGGGCCGCCGACGAGTTTCTGGACCTTGCTGATGCGCACATCATCGCCGAGCACGCGGGCGACATCCGCCTCCGTGAGGCCGGGGTTGAGCTTGAGGGAATCGCGGAAGGCTGCGTAGCTGGCGGCATCGAACTCGCCGTCCTCGCCGGCGAAGGCGCGGAGGGTCCGGATGTGGTCGGCCACCTCCGTCTTGGACGAGGCGGGAATGCGCAGTTGGTCGGCGAGGTGGAGCGAGGCGACGCGCTGGAAGGCGTAGCTCTGCAACTGTTCGCCGCCAAAGCCGCTGTAGCCGAGCTGCAGGGTGGCGCTCAGGTTGGCATCGCCGAAGAGGCGGGCCTGGTCTTCATCCGAGCCGAGGTTGTAGCCGAAGAACTCGCGTTTGGCCACCTGCCGGTCCTTCCAGCCGAGGCCGGAGGAAGCGTTCGTGACGAACACGAAGGCGACGATGACGACGAAGAGCAGCGATCCGAAAAGGATTTTGTGGTGCCGCTGCATGTTGCGCTGAATCCAGGAGATCATGGCTGAAAACCGCCGAACCTAGGTTCCCGAGGCGGTGAGGCAAGGGCGAATTGCCCCCGGCGGCGCGGCTCAATTCCCGGCGGCGGGCCGGCGCGCGCCGAAGGTGAAAGGCGGGCGGGAATCGTCGAACTTGTGTTCGCGGAAGAGGCTTTCCAGGTCCTGCTGAAAGAAGGCGGACCGCGTGAGGCTGCCCGTTTCCTCGATGTAGCGGCTGAGCACGGGGTCGAAATCGCTGAAGACCGGGCTGTTGGGGTCCGTGCCGAGGTTGTCGTCCAGGTGCTTGAAGTCGCCGAGGGTTATGCGGCTGAGCGGCCGGCCGGGTTGAAAGCGGTAGTCGGTGGCGTTCTCCGTCGGCTGGGGCGGGATGCTGGTGACGAGGCCCATGTTTTTGAGCCGGTTGATGGATTCGTTGAGCAACTGGGTGGGGACCTTGAGCATGTCGCCGAGCTGGGCGGCGGTGCAGGGGGGCAGGCAGTCGTTGAAGCGGCGGCAGATGGTGAGGAGGACGACGAGGGAGAGCTGCTCACGGGTGCTCTCGGCGAGGCTGTTCCAGGCGGCCTGGGAATTCCGGAAGCGGGCGTTTTGCACCGCGTAGCTGACCTGGCCGCCCAGCAGCACGAAAAACCAGAAGACGTAGAGCCCGATCATCAGGATCGGCAGGATGCCGAGGGAGCCGTAAAGGCTGCGCGCGAGGATGACCCGGCGGAAATACAGGAAGGCGAGAAAGTTGTTCAGCACGAGGAGCAGGGCGACGACCACCGCGCCGATGAAGGCGGCCCGCCAGAGCACGTGGGTGTTGGGGATGTAGCGGTAGAAGATCGTCAGGATGCCGACCAGCATCACCACGGAGAGCGACGGCACGAGGAAACGCAGGAGCTCCAGCAACTCGGGCCCGAGCGGGATTTTGGCGGCGAAGGTGTTGAAGAAAGCGCCGGCGGAAAGGCCGGTGACGGCGGCGAAAAACAGGACCGCGCCGAGGGTCAGGATGGTCCAATAAAAAGCGATCCGGGCAAACCAGGACCGGCCGCGGTGCACGCCCCAGATTTCGTTGAACGCGCTCTCGATGGACGTGAACAACTGCAGGACGATGAAGATGAGCGTGAGCGCGCCGATGGCCCCGACGGCGCCGTTGCGCGAGCCGTCGATGAAACCGTCGATGAGCGAAAGAATCTCGGGATCGAGCTCGACCGGGACGGGGTTCACGGGAGCGGCCTCGGGCGCGGGTGCGTGCAGGGTGGCGGCGGTGACGATGTCGCTCTTGGGCGCGCCCGGCGGCGCTTCCTCATGCAGCGCGATGGTCGGGGCGACGAAGCGGAGCAGCTTGTTGAGGGAATTGGCCGCGAGGTGCGGATCATTCTGGTCGAGCACAAAGCCGGCGACGAGGACGGCGATGGCGACCAAGGGGCCGAGGCCCAGCAGCGAGCTGAAGGTGAGCGCCGCCGCGCGGCTGAAGGCATTGTTCTCCTCCAGCCCGTTTGAAGTGATGGAGACCACCCGGAGGCACGCGTAGAGCCGGCCGCGCGGGGAACGGTCTTTCAGGTGGGGGCTTTGCCAGATTTCCTGACGAAACAGCCGGGTCAGGCTTTGGAAGCGTGCCGCCAGAAATCCCATGGGTGAGCGCCGGACGGCTCAGCGCGTGAGCATGGCGTGGGTAACGCCCAGCATGCCGAGGAGGCCGATGCCCACGGCCAGCACCACCGGCAGCAGGCTGACCGAGACGGTGCTAAGATAGAGGCCGGCGGATCCGGCCAACACCGCGACCAAGGGAAGGCCCTGGCCTTGGGTGTAGAAGATGAACCCCAAAAAGCCGAGTCCCAAGGCGGCGCGAAAGCGGACGAAGGGGTAGATGTTGACCATGCCCAGGCCCAGCAGGAGGCCGAGCGCCAAGTCGAGCACTCCCAGCAACACCAGCGGGTGGGCGGGCAATTGCTCCAAGTTGAAAGCCATCAGAAAATCCACGGAAGGAAGCAATTCGCCGGCCGCGGCGATGAGGAGCATTCCCATCGCGCCATACATGCCGATACCGGCCGCCCGGGCCATGGCGATGGCGGGGTCCTTGCGGTCCTTGGTCTCGTCGGTGTGGCCTTCGGCCGCGGCGAGCATCTCGTCCACCGTGATGGGCGGGCGGCTGTCCGACGAGGTGTTGAGGGTGGTGAGGTTTTCCTTGGCCTTGACCTTCAGGCGCTTCTTCTCGGGGAAAAGCACCGCCTTCATCTCGGCGTTGCTCTCGATGGTCGCCCACTGCTCGGTGGCGGCTTCATAGTAAAGTGTGCCGGTGGTGATCTGACCGGAATCGAGGAGCGAGCTGAGCTGCTCCAGGCTGAAAGGCCCGCGGGCCTCGGTCTCTGACTCGTTGCGGATGTAGAATTCCTGCGTGGCCATGGGGATGCGGGAGGGTGACCGGGGCGCCCGGCGCCGGCAAGTGTATTGTCGCCGGCCTACATGCGGGCGAGGGTGCGCAAGCCCAGCAACTGGAGACCGTTTTCCAAGACCAGCAGGCTGCGGGCGCAGAGCAGCAGCCGCCGGGCGCGCACGGGCGCCTCGTCCACGATGACCTTGTCGGCGGCGTAGAAGGCGCTGAATTCGCCGGCGAGTTCAAAGAGGTAGGTGCACAGGAAATGCGGGCGGAGCTGGGTGGTGGTGAGGTTGAGCACCGTGGCGAACCCGACGAGCTTGCGGGCCAGGGCGAGTTCGCCGGGAGTCTCCGGCGGCGTGGCACCGGCGGTCGCGGCGGCGTCGGCGGGATCGAGCCCGGCCTTGCGGAAGATCGAGCGGATGCGGGAAACGGCGTAGAGGAGGTAGGGGGCGGTGTTGCCCTCGAAGGAGAGGATCTTCTCCCACGAGAACACATAGTCGCTGCTCCGGTTCTGGGAGAGGTCGGCATAGCGGACCGCCCCGAGACCGACGGCGTTGGCGATGTCGCGGCGCTCGGCCTCGGGCAGATCGGGCGATTTTTCCGTGACGAGGGCGAAGGCGCGCTCCTCGGCTTCGTTGAGCAGGTCCTGGAGTTTGATCGGGTCGCCCGAGCGGGTCTTGATGGCCTTGCCGTCCTCGCCGAGGATGGTGCCGAACGTGACGTGCTGGAATTCGGGCTGCGGCCGGCCGGTGGCGGCGAACCACTTCCGGGTGGTCAGCCACAGTTGCTCGAAGTGGTCGTTCTGGCGGGTGTCCGTGACGACGATGACGCCGTCGGCCCGGAAGTGCTCGACCCGGTAGGCCATGGTGGCGAGGTCGGTGGAGGCGTAATTGCTGGCGCCGTCGCTCTTGCGGACGATGAAGGGTTGGGTGGCGAAGCGCGGGTGTTCGGGGTGGAAGACCACGAGGGCACCCTGGCTTTCCACGGCCAGGCCGGTGGCGGTGAGCTCGCGGTAGATGGCGTCCACCTTGTCGCGGTAGAAGCTCTCGCCGAGGAAATGGTCGTAATGGACGTCGAGCCGGCGGTAGATGGCGTTGAGCGAATCGAGGCTGAGTTGGTTGACCTGCTGCCAGAGCGCCACGGCGGCGGGATCGCCCTGCTGGAGGCGCACGAGCTCGAGCCGGGCCTGCTCCAAGGCGGCGGGGTCGGCCTTGCAGGCGGCGCTGGCGGCCTTGTAGAGGCGCTCGAATTCCTCGAGGGGGTCCCGCTCCAGCGCGGCTTGGTCGAGGAAGTGCCGGTAACCGTGGAGAATCATGCCGAACTGCGTGCCCCAGTCGCCGAGATGATTGTCGCGAATCACCTCCGCGCCGCAAAACGACAGCAACCGGCAGATGGCCTCGCCGATGATGATCGAGCGGATGTGGCCGACGTGCATCTGCTTGGCGGTGTTGGGCGAGCCGTAGTCCACGACGTAGCGCCGCCCGTGGTAGAGCGCGGCGGCGCCGGCCTTGAGGTGCTGGGCGTTGTCGTGCGTCTGCACCCATTCGAGCAGGGCGGCGGGCCTGAGCGTGAAGTTGACGAAGCCGGGCCCAGCGATCGCGACGTCAAAACGTTCGCGGAGCGGCGGGGGCAGGGCGCCGATGAGTTGCTCGGCCACCTGCCGGGGATTGAGCCTGCGGGCCTTGGCGTAGCCCAGCGCACCGTTGGCCTGAAAGTCGCCATGCCGCGGGTCGGCGGGGCGCAGTTCCGGCGCAAACCCGGATTCGAGACCGGCGGCTTGGGCGGCGCTTTGCAGGGCCGAGTCGAGCTCGGCGGCGAGGTGAAACGAAACTGACATCCCCTCACTCAACGGCCCGCCGCGGCAGGCGCGCAAGCGTGGAGTTTTGGCGCTTCGCGGCCGGTGGCGGCCTGGCGAGCGGGGCGGCGCAAAGCCGTTGGCCATGCCGGTTTGCGGAGTTAGCGGTGGGCAGTTTTGGCTCGACAACGTCCCGGGGGCTGGTTTGCTCGCAAACTTTTCCGCTCTGCGGCAGCGCGCAGATATTCACAACCAATCCACATGAGCAGCAAACGCACGATTCCGGCCCGCCGATTCATCAAACCCTCGTTCACCCAACTGATCGAGAAGAAGCGTGATGGACACGAGTTTACCCAAGAGGAAATTCGCTATATCATTGACAGCACGCTTGATGGAGAGATGCCGCAGCACCAATTGGCGGCGCTCGCGATGGCCATTTACTTCTCCAATATGTCGGCGCAGGAGACCGCCGACCTGACCGAGGAAATGATGCTTTCCGGCGAGGTGATTGACCTTTCCCACATCGCCAAACCGAAGATCGACAAGTATTCCACCGGCGGCGTGGGCGACAAGACCTCGCTGGTCCTCGTGCCGCTGGCCATGGCCTCCGGTGTCGTGGTGCCGATGATGTGCGGCGTGGAGCACGACTACATTATCAGCCCGCTCGACAAGCTGGGCTCCTTCCCGGGCTTCAAGAGCCACCTCTCCATCGACGGCTTTGTCTCCCAGTTGGGCCGCGTGGGCGGGGCGATCGTCGCGCAGGATGAGAAGCTGGCCCCGGCGGATGCGAAATTCTACGACTTGCGTCGCGAGACCGGCACCATTCCGAGCCTCCCGCTGATCACCGGCTCCGTGCTCTCGCGCAAGCTGGCCGAGGGCTCCGAAGGCCTGGTGATCGACGTCAAGTGGGGCAACGGTTCCTTCATCAAGGACCTGGAGCAGGCCAAGCAGCTCGCCCGTTCGATGACCCGCGTTGGCCGTTCCATGAAGCGCCGCTGCGTGGCGCTGGTGACCGACATGAACCAGCCGCTTGGCGACACCGTCGGCACCTCGCTGGAGGTCAAGGAAGCCATCGCCCTCCTGAAGGGCGAAGGTCCCGAGGACATGAAGGAACTCGTGCTCAAGCTCGGCATGGAGATCGTGCGCCTGGCCGGGGTCGCCGGTTCCACGCTTTCGGCGAAGCAGACGGTGCAGCGTCATCTCACGGACGGCAGCGCCCTGCAGAAGTTCAAGGATCTCATCAAGGCGCAGGGCGGCGACGCGAGTCTGGTGGACCACCCGGAGAAATTCCCGGCGGCCCGCCACATCCGCAAGCTCCCGGCCCCGAAGCGCGGCTACGTGCACACCATCAACGCCGCGTTCATCGCGCAGGGGGTCTCGATCCTCGGCGCCGGCCGCGACAGCCACGGCAAAATCGACCACGCCGTGGGCGTCTCCGAGATCAAGAAGGTCGGCACGCAGGTGAAGCAGGGCGAGCCGCTCATGATGATCCACTACAACGACGAGGCGAAGCTCGAGCAGGCGCTCAACCTGTTCAAGGACGCCTACCGCCTCGCCCCGAAGCGGCCCACGCCGCCGCCGCTCATCGTCGAGCGCGTGGCCTGAGTCCGCCAATATCAGCCCCGGTGCGAAACACCGGGGCTTTTTTGCGCCGGGTTTGACGCCGCGGGCAACCCGGCTCCCTTGCGCGACCCAATCTTTCATGGATTCCCTCACCCAAGCCACGCTCGGAGCCGCGGTCGCCGCCGCCGGCTGGCATCGTCCGCTCGGCCGCAAGGCCCTGGCCTGGGGCGTGGCGCTCGGCACGCTGCCCGACCTCGACATCGTGGTGTTCCCGTGGCTCGACGCCGTGCAACGGCTCTACTGGCACCGCGGCGAGTCGCATTCGCTGATTCTCATCATCCCGCTGGCCCTGGCGGCCGGCTGGCTGGTGCACCGCGTGCATCGCGGGTCCGGCCTGACCTTGGCCCGGGCGGCCTGCGTGACCTGGCTGGTGTTTCTTACGCACGTGCTGATCGATTTCTTCACGGTTTACGGCACGCAGTTGCTGGCGCCGTTCACGCGGCACGGGTTTGGGAGCAACAACCTCTTCATCATCGATCCGCTTTACACGCTGCCGCTGTTGCTAGGCTGTTTGCTGTTTGCGGTGTGGCCGGCCGGGGCGGGCCGGCGGGTCAATGTGGCGGGCTTGGTGGTGAGCACGCTCTACGTCGCCTGGTCCTTTGGCGCGCAGGCGGTGGCGGAGCGCGGGTTTCAACGCGAGCTGGCGCGGCAGGGAATCGTGGTCACGGGGCCGGCGCAGACCGCCGCCACGCCGCTCAACACTGTGCTCTGGCGTCATCTCGCGCCGGTGGAGGGCGGGTTTGTGATCGGCTATCGCTCGCTGCTCGATGCGGGCGATGAGGTGCGGTTTGATTTTGTGCCCCAGCGCGCGGCGCTGGCCGACTCGTGGCGCGGTTCGCGGGAATTCGCCGTGCTGGAGTGGTTCTCCCAGGGATTTTGGATCGCGCAGCCCGGCATGGAGGGAACCCGGATCATCGACCTGCGTTTCGGCGAAATCCGGACGCGTCCCGGGATTTCGCCCGACGAATGGGGCCATGTGTTCGCGTGGGAGCTGCGGGGAGCCGGTGACGGCCAAGTGGAGTTGCGACAGTTGCCGCAAGCGTTCGGCGACCGGCGGGCGGCGCTTGGCGCGGTCTGGCGCCGGTTGCACGGCGACCGCGAGGCCTGGTGACGGAGGTTCCGCTTGTCAGCCGCGCCGGTTGTCCGAGGATGGCGGCGATGAAATTGCTCAACCCCTACGCCGGCACGGAGAATCTGCCTTGGCTGCGCGGCAACCTGCATGCCCATACGACGGTCAGCGATGGTCAGCGTTCACCCCAGGCCGTCGTCAACGATTACGCCCGCCGGGGCTACGACTTCCTGATGATCAGTGACCACGATGTGCTGACGGATGCGGCGGCTTACGCCAAGCTGAGGTCGCGCGGGCTCGTGCTGATTCCCGGCAACGAAATTTCGGCGCGCGGCCCGCATCTGCTGCACGTGGATGCGGACGGTTTCGTGCCGCCGCTGGCGGACCGGCAAAAGGTGATCAAGGCCATCAACCGCGGACGAGGCTTGGCGGTGATCAACCATCCGAACTGGCTGCAGAATTTTAATCACTGTCCGTTCGAGAAGCTCGCCGCATGGCAGGGCTACGCGGGGATAGAGATCTATAACGGCACGATCGGCCGGCTGCACGGCAGCCCGTATGCGACCGACAAATGGGACCGGCTGCTGGCCGCCGGCCGCCGGGTTTGGGGTTTTGCCCACGATGACAGCCATCTGGCGAAGGAGGATGTCGGCCTGGGCTGGCTCATGGTCGCGGCCCGTGAGCGCACCGTGGCCGGAATCATGGCGGCGCTGCGGCAGGGGGCTTTCTACGCTTCCACCGGCGTGACCATCCGGAGCATCCGCGTGCAGGGCCGGCGCGTCACGGTGCATGCACCGGATGCCGGGCGCATCGTCGCTTTGCGGGAAGTGGGCCGGCGGATCGCGCAGGTGGACGGCACGAAGCTTACCGTGACCATGCCGGCCGATGCGACCTACCTGCGGTTTGAATGCTACGGCCGCGGTGAGGCGAGGGCCTGGACGCAGCCGATCTTCCCGGCGGGTTAGATCGGTTTTAAAAATGTCATGGCCGCGGCTAGGTAGGGCCTGACCTCCGGGCAGGCCGTGGTCCGCTCGAAGAGCGGACCCTACCGGCGCTACCGCGCCACCGTATTCATATTTAAACCGCTAGGCTTTGGCGCGCAGGCGAACTTGCACGGACAACGTGCCGCTGGCACCGCGCTGGCGGATGGTCAGGCGCGGTTGGGTCTCGGCGTGGTTGAGGCCAAAGCGGACCATTTCGCGGCGCAGCGCATCAATCGCGCGCCGCTCGGGCGTGACCAACGGCAACTGTTCGATGAGCGCCTCCGTGCCGGGAGGGATCGTGATTTCAGCCAGCCCGCGGCGGCCTTCGACGATCACCGTGTTGCCCGCCTGCCGCATCGGCAGCGGGGTGGTCCAGTGGAAGACGACGCCTTCGCCGCGCTCCACCGCCCAGTTGTCGGTGATGGTCAAGGTGTCGGGCGTAGGTGAATCCCAGGTGCGGTGCCAACGCTGGAACCAGCCCTTCCAGCCGGCGGTGGCGTCCATGGTCGCATGAAAAGCGGTCGCGTCGCCGCGGCCGTCGGCACGGATGTCGGCGTTGACCGGACGCTCGGGCTGCGGGCGGGTGTCGGCGGACCACGGCGTGAGCATGTTGTGCCGCTGCGCGGTCTTGAGCTCCTCGACGATGGGATTGCTGTAATCCGTGACGCCGAAGTCGGCGGCGAAGGTGTCGCCGGCGAACTCGAGGACGAAGCTGCCCTTGTCCTCGTGGGTGTGGCCGGCGCCGGCCTTGTTGCCCATGAGGAAGAGTTTCACGTATTCGCTCCCGAGGCGGCGCACCGAGCAGGTCATACCGGTGGCAGGCATGTCCACGAAGGGGCGCAGGGCCGGTCCGGCCGCAGGGATTTGCGGTTCGAGGGCCATGGCGAGCAACGACGGCGAGGCTCCCGCCCGGCGGAGTTGCTTGCGATAGATCGTCACCCAGTGGCTGTTGGGCATGAAGGCGGCGAGATGCGCCAGCGCCTCGGGAAAGGCGAACATGGCGTCGCAGACCGGGATCACGTCCTGGTTGTCGTCGGTCGAGAACAGCACCTCCGCCATGAGGGCTGTGGCCCGCATGGCGGGCGGCATCAGTTCGCCGAGGGCTTGGCCGCGGGCGCGGGCGTAAAGGTGCAGGGCGACGAAGGCCTGCCGGGCGACCCAGGTGAAGTAGGTCGGGCCCTCGACGTAGCCGCCGTCGGGCAGGAGGCAGCGGTTGAGGCTCTCGACGAGGTCCTGCACGGCGAGCTCGGTGTAGGGCGCGACGCGGGAGGGCGAGGGCACGGGGTAGCCTTCGCCGCGCGCCGGCATGGTGCGCTCGAGCAGCAGATAGCCGAGGATGCGGCCGGGGGCGAACCATGCGAGCTGGTTGCAGTGGAAGATATATTCCCACCACCAGCCGCAGAAATTCAGGTTGCCGATGCCCTCCTCGGCGATGCGCCGGAGGATGAGCTGGCGGCCGAGCGGGGTGAACCACTCGCCGCAGAGATCGAGGATCAGCGCGCACTCGAACACGCAGATCGACTGGACGAAGCTGCGCTGTTCCCAGGTGCTGCCCGGCATGAAGCACACGAAGGAATCGTCCCAACGCTCGCAGTGCGCGATGCTCAGGGCGAAGCGCGCGGCCAGCCGGCACAGAGCCTTGTCCTTGAACAGCAGGCCAGCCTGCGCGGCGTTGGCGCCGTGGATGGTGATGACCTTGCCGTGATCGCGCTCGCGCCGGAGCTGGTTGGAGTTCCAGAAATTGACGTATTGGCCGATCAGCCTTTCGGGCGGCACGCGGCGGGCGTCCTCCGCGGCTTCGCGGAGGGAGTCGGCCAGGCCGGAACCGGCGAAGGTCGCGCGCACTTTTTCCAATTCGGCGTTGTCGAGCAGCAGGCCGTGGGCGGGCTCGAACTTGGGGTCAAAGTTCTCCGGCTGGAGGTAGTTTTCCCAGCGCTCGTCGTAGCCCGACCACTGGGCGAGGTGCGCGGGCAGGCGGCCGGTGCTTTGCAGGGCCATCCAGTAGATCCAGCCGTGGCCGGCGCGGGCGGCGGGCACGCGGGCCTCGATGGTCAGCGCCGTGAGGCGGCGCGCGCCGTCGAGGGGGAGCCATTCCTCGCGTTTCGTGGCGCCGAAGGGTTCGCCACGGCGCTCGCGCGGGCCGGCGTCGGTCTCCGCCCGCAGGGTGTAGGTGCCGCCTTCGGGGATGGCGGCGTTGACGATGAGGCGGTCGTAGCCGGAACAATCGAGATCGAGGGTGCGGTGAAACCGCGCGACGAGCCCGTCCGCGGCGGGCCGCTGCCACTCCCACTGGACCCACACCCAGTTCTGCCAGACCTTGAAACCGGTCACGCCTTCGGCGGTGACGCTCCAATGCTTGAGTTCGCTGAGCTGGGGGTCGTGGAAGGCCTCGAAGACGGCTTCGGCGCTGTTGATCGGCGTGAGGCGCATGGAGCGTGCTCAGGCCGTGTGGAGGTCGAGACTGACCTCCGGGCGCAACTGCACGCCCAGCAGTTGCCGGCGCAGCGGCGTGGCGGATTTGAGCAGCTTCTCGCAGGTCCGGCCGGTGTAGTAGTCGGGCTGCTTCATCCACCACGGGATGTAAGTGAGAAAGATCACGGGACGGTTCGGGCGGTTGGGCGAATGGAAACCGGCGCGGTGGAGGGTGGCGGCGCCGAAGGCCAGCACGTCGCCGGGGCCGGCGGTGAAGTCGATCTTGTGCGGGTAGAATTCCTCGCCCTTGTAGATGTCGAAATGGCTTTCGGGAATGACGCCGGTGGGGCCGCCGTCCACCGCGACATGGTCGAGGAAGATGGCCAGCTTGAGAAACTGGTTCGGGCAGTGCCGGCCGATGCTCATCTTGTCGCGGTGCCAGGCCATCGTGCCCTGGTTGGGCTTCGAGACGAGGATCTCGTTGGAGTAAATCTGCGCTTCCTGGCCGACGATCTGGAACACGCCTTCCAGAATGCCGGGGTGGTCGATGAGGTCGGCGAAGGCGTCGTCGAACTCGATCACATTCGGGTAGTAGGTTTGGAAGGGCTTGTCCCATTCCGGTTTCACCTCGCGCTGCAGCCGGGCGAAGGCCTCCCGGATGCGGGCGAGATGCTCCGCGGAGATGAGGCCGCGCTGGACATAATAGCCATAGCGGTCGGCGTGTTCGAGGTGCGTGAGGCGGGGCTGTCCGATCGTGGTCATGGTCATGGGTTGGGTTTCAGGGAAAGTTGGACATGGATTTGCAGACGGCCGCTGCCGCCGCGCTGGCGGACGGTGAGCCGCGGTTGCGTTTCGGCGTGATCCCAGCCGTATTGCTGCATCTCGCGGCGCTGCCGGTCGATGGCGCGGCGGCGAGGATCCATCAGGGGTAACTGCTCCAGCCTGGCTTCGACGCCCGCAGGCAGGGTAAGGGTGGCGGTCGCATGCCGGCCGAGGATGCGGATCTGGTTGCCGTCGAGCTCCATCGGCAGCCGCGTGGTCCAGTGGAAGATGACGCCGTCGCCTTTTTCGACCGCCCAGTCGTCGGTGAGGACGAGTTGGTCCGGGGCGGGCGAATCCCAAGTGCGCCGCCATTGTGTGAACCAGCCTTCCCAACCGGGCGTGCAGTCCATGGTGGCGTGAAAGCGCGTAGCGTCGCCGTGGCCCTGCGGCTTCACGTCGAGCATGATGGGATTCCGGGGTTTGGGCCGTTCGGCCTCGCACCACGGCGTCAGCATGTTGTGGCGCTGGCACTGCTTGAGCAGGTCGCAGACGGGGTTGGCGTAGTCAACGACACCGAAGTCGAAGGCGAAGCTGTCGCCGGCGCATTCGAGGACGAAGCTGCCCTTGTCCTCGTGCTGGTGATCGCCGCCGGCCTTGTTGCCCAGGATGAAGAGCTTGACCCACTCTCCGCCGAGGCGGCGCATCGAGGCCATGTAGCCGAGGTCGGGCATGTGCAGGAACGGCTGCAGGGGCGGACCTTCCGCGGGGATTTCGCGGTCGAGCCGCAGGGGCAGGAGCATGGCGGCGGCCCCGGCCCGCCGCATGGATTTGCGGTAGATCGTGACCCAATGGGAATCGGGCATCAGCCACGCGAGAAAGGCCAGGCCCTCGCCGACGGCAAACATGGCGTCGCCGGTCAGGATCATGTCCTGGCCCGCGTCGGTGGAGTAGAGCATCTCCGCCAGCGGCGCGGTCTTGAAGATGGGCGCGGGCACCAGCTTGCGGGCGTCGCGCCCCCGGCCGCGGCCGTAGAGCAGCGCGGAAAAGGCGACCTGCCGCGCGACCCAGGTGAAATAGGTCGGACCCTCGACGTAGCCGCCGTCGGGCAGCAGGGCCTTGGCGAGATTGTCCTGCAGGTTGTCCCAGACGATCTCGGTGTGTGGGGCGACGCGGGATTTTTCAGGCCGCGGGTAATTCTCATGCCGCGCCGGCATGGTTTTTTCGAGGATGAGCAGGCCGTAGAGCCGGGCCGGGGTGATCCACACCATCTGGTTGGTGTGATACATGTATTCCCACCACCACGAGGCGTGGCACATCGCGCCGTGGCCCTCGGTGGCGATGCGGCGGAGGATGAGGTCGCGGCCGAGCGGGGTGAACCATTCGCCGCACAGGTCGAGGATGATGGCGCAGTCGAGCACGCCGAGCGATTGGAGGAATCCGCGCTGGTCCCAGTTGCCGCCGCGCATCCAGGCGAAGAAAATATCCTCCCAATGGTCGCAGTGCACGAGGCTGAGGGCGAAGCGCGCGGCCAGGCGGCAGAGCGCCTTGTCCTTGAACAGCACGCCGGCCTGCGCGGCGAAAGGCCCGTTCATCGTCAGCATGCGGCCCATGTCGCGCTCGCGGCGAAAGCCGTTGAAGTTCCAGAAATTGATGTTCTCGCCGATCTGGCTCTCCGGATGCATGGGCCGGACATCCTCGCCAACGGCGCGCAGCGCCCGCGTGGCGGTGGAGTCGGCAAAATCGCGCCGGACGGCGTCGAGTTCACCGGCATCGAGCATCAGCCCGTAGGTCGGCTGAAAGGTCGGCTCAAAGTCCGGCGGCTGGAGATACTTGTCCCAGCGCTCGTCGTAACCGGTCCATTGCGCGAGGTGGGCCGGCAGGCGCTCCGTGCTCTGCAGGCCGAACCAGAGCAGCCAGCCGGAGCCGGCGACCCGGTGCGGGCTGCGGATTTCCACGGTGAGCGCCCGGATGCGGCGGGCGCCGGCCAGCGGCAGCCATTCCTCGTGCCGCGTCGGGCCGGAGGGGGTGCCGGTGCGTTGCCGGGGGCCGGCGTCGGTCTCGGCCGCTAGCGTGATGACGCAATCCTCGGGCAGGTTGATTGCCACGATCAGCCGGTCGTAGGCGGAGCAGTCGAGGCCGTCGTAGCGGCGGTGCAGCCGGAGCACGAGGCCGTCGGCGGCGGGCTGCTCCCAGTTGATGATGACGAAGGCCCAGCTCTGGGTGAGCTTCACGCCCACGGCACCCGGGGTGGCGGCATCCCAGCGGGGCAGCCCGCTGATCCGTTCGTCAAAGAAAGGTTCGAACACCGCCTCGGCGCTGTTGATGGGGGTAAGCCGCATGACGGGGCGGCAGCAGAGACGACCCGCAGGGGTCAGCACAAGCCCGGAAGCGCTGAAAAATCGGCGTCCTGGCCGCCGGTCCCTGCAAATTGGCATCGCGCCGCAAGCCGCGGCGGTTTTGCGTGATCGCATGTCCGACACGCCCGACGCCAAACCTGCCAAAGCCCCAGCTTGGGCCGAAGAGCCCGAGCCGTTGCCGCGCGCGCAATGGTCCCGGCCCTGGGCACAGTTGAAATTTGTCTCGTTCCAGCCGGCCATTTTTCCGCGTATGCTCGGCGACGTGTCCTCCGATGCCCGGCCGGGTGACTTGGTGTCGGTCTATGACAAGTTCGGGCACCGGGTCGGCATCGGCCTCTTCAACCCGCGGGCAAAGATGCCGCTGCGCGTCGTCGTGCATACCGCCCAGCCGCTCGGCGAGGAATATTTTGAGGCGGCCATCCGCCGCGCCGTGGCGCTGCGCAAGGACCTGTTCAAGCTCGACGCCGTGACGGATGCGTGGCGCGTGGTCAATTCCGACGGCGACGGCCTCAGCGGCCTGACGATCGACCGCTATGCGGACACGCTCTATTGCGATGTTTACTCGCTCGGCATCTTCCAGCGGTTGCCGAAATGGCTGCCGCTGCTGCACGAGCTCTGCGGCACCAAGCACGTGCGCATCCACGTGGACCACGACCTCGGCAGCCTCGAAGGCATCAAACCTTCGCAGGTGAAGGAACTCACCGCCTCGGCTCCCGCCAAGGTGCGCATCCGCGAGCACGGCGTGAAATACGAGGTGGACTTCGCCGAGGGTCACAAGACCGGTTTCTTCTGCGACCAACGCGACAACCGGAAACGCTTCGGTGAACTTGTGAGTGGGATGCGTGTGCTCGACCTTTGCAGCTACACGGGCGGATTTTCCATCAACGCCGCACTCGGCGGCGCCGTGGAAATCACCGCCGTGGACCTCGACGAGAAGGTCATTGCGCAGGGCCGGCGCAACGCGAACCTCAACCAGATTTCGCCCAACAAGCTCAAGTGGGTGCACACCGACGCGTTTGCCTACGCGCGGCAGATGAAGACCAACGGCGAGCAGTTTGACGCCGTGCTCTGCGATCCGCCGAAGTTTGTGATGACGCGCGACCCGGAGTTCGCCGCCGAGGGCATGCGCAAATACGCCGATCTGAACACCATTGCGGCGAGCCTCGTGAAACCGGGCGGCCTGCTTGTCACCTGCTCCTGCTCGGGCCTCGTCTCGCTGGAAGACTTCGAGGGCTGCGTGATCAAGGGCGTCCACCGGCTCAACCGCCGCCTGCAGATCTTCGACCGCACCGGCCCCGGCGTGGACCACCCGGTGTATTCCAACTGCCTCGAAAGCCGCTATCTCAAGCTGCTGTGGGCGCGGGTGGTGTAGGATGTAGCCATGCTTCCCTTGGTTGATTATGCCGAAGTCGCGCGGCGTGAGGCTTGGCTGCGGCATCCGGTGCTGGGCGATCCGTCGTTCGATGCGTTTGTGCGGCGGGCGGGCAATCCGGTCTATCGCGGGACACCGCCTCGGGAGTGGGCGGTGAACGGCTTTTTGTTTGATGATCCGCAGGGCGGGGGACTCTTTGCCTACGTTGGCCGTTATCCACGCGACTATAAATTTGGTCTGGGTCACGCTCCGTCTGACTGCGTGGTGCTGCGTTCGCGCGACGATGGCCGAAGCTGGGAAGAACTTGGGCCGGTGTTTGCGGGCAGTTTTGCTTTCGCCGGAGAAAAGGGCGGGGCGAATGTCGCTCCGGATGTAAGCGTGGTTTGCGCCGACGGCCGCTATCATCTGGCGTATGACTGGGCGCATGATGCGGTGACGTGGGACACGGTTTTTAGTCCGACCGCGGTCTGCGACAGCGGGGTGGGCTATGCCTGGGCCGAGCGGCCGGAGGGACCTTATCACCGGCACCCGGAGCCGATCCTGCGCAACCATCGCCACGTCGGCCCGGTGCCCGGCAAATACCGGCGCCTCTATGCCTCGACCCTCCTGCGCCGCGAGCACGACTGGCTCCTGCTCACGCTGGCGGACTCGGCGCAGCGGTTTGCCTGGGGCTTGTATGCAGCGACGGCGGCGGAGCCGCGCGGGCCGTGGTCGGACCCGCAACTCGTGCTCTCGCTCGAGGGAGATACTTTTCATCCCGCGCTGATGGAATTTTTCCCCGCGTTCACGCACGACGGGTTTGTCCATGCGCCGGCGACCTCGGTGGCGCTAAACCGTAACTTCCAATGTCTCTGGCGGGCTCCCCTCGAAGCGGCTCACGATGCGGCGGGCTGGACTTTGCATCAGCACGGCTCGCTCTGGCACGCGGAGGACCGGCCGGAGGAGCACGACGGCATTTGGGGCCAGACCTTCAGTGGCACGGTTGACGCGGAGGGACGGCTGCGCGTGCTCTTTCCCGGCCGCGATCCGGCGGGGCGCGGGACCATCAGTCTGGCGGAGCGCCCGTGGAGCCGGCCGCTGCGTGAGCGCGGTTTTGTGCTCAACGGCTGCGCGGGCCCGGGCCTGACCTTCATCAGGCAAACCTACGGGTCATTTTCGCTGCGGGTCGCGTGTGCACTCAAAGGCACGGCGCGACTGCTTTGGGGCTGGCGCGGAGTGCTCGGGCCGGACCGGCATGGCGCGGATGCGGCACTCCATACCCTCGCCGGCGCGGATTGCTTGGCGTGGGAGTGGCGAGGCGAGGGCTGGCGGTTGTTGCAGATTGATGCCGGTGGCGGGGAAGTGGAATTGGCGCATGGCGCATGGACGGCGCCGGCGCGAGAACTGGAAATGCAGGTCGCGGCAAGCGGTGCGACGCGGTTGCTGGCTGCGGGCACCGAACTTTGGACCGGGGTGACCACCGCGCGGGCCGGACACATCGGTCTTTGGGTGGAGCCGAGATCGCGGCTCGAGGTCACTACCTTTGCGTTGGCGGGCACCGGTTTCCCGGGGGTGATGCGCTGGCATTGGCGGGATGCGTTCCTGGCCACCGGGGTGCTGGCGTCTGATTGGACGACCCGGTCCGACCCGATGTCGCCCGGCGGCGAGGTCGCCGTTCGCCATGAACCCGGCGGCCGGTTGAAGTGGAATTTTTATGGCACCGGAGTGCGGTGGTGGGCGCCGCGCGGTCCCGGGCTGGGCCGGGTGCGGCTCAAGCTGGATGGCCGCGCTTGCACGGAAGTGGATTTGCAGGCGCCCGCAGAGGCGCCGGCCGCGATGGTTTTCAATTGCGAGGGCCTGTCCGATGGCGGTCACGCCCTCGTGATCGAGGCGATCTCCGGCCGACTGGCCACGGGCGGGCTGGAAGTGATGGATTTCCTGCCGTGAGGCCGGGCGGCGGCGCGCGGAAATGACGGACCGGCCGCGGGGGCGATTCTACCGTCCGGCGGTTACCACCAGTTTTTTCGTCCTTTTGGAGATGACTTCCAAGTCGATCATTGTGCCGGCGCGTTGCCCGATAAGCAGCCGGCCCAACTCGCTGTCCGGACTGACGTGCGCGTCCATGCCGGCGAGCGTGCGGCCGTTGATTTTCACGACCTCATCGTTTGGTTGCAGTCCCGAGCGGTGGGCCGAGGACCCTTCGATGACTTCCCCGCAATAGGCGCGGACGATCTTCTTGGTGTCGCGGTCGATCATGATCTTGAGCTGGAAGCCAAAGCTGTTGATCGGGTCCTCCTTGATGCGCATCGGCTCTAGGCGGACCGGGTTGTCCTCGGCGAGCGCCGGGCCGAGCGGGAGCAGCAGCATGAGGGCGAAGCAGGCGCGGGATGTTTTCATGGGGTCGGGCGACCGGGGGTGGGCGGTTTCGATCAGAGCTTCTTGTGCGTGCCGTCGCAGTAGCAGCCGTTGGCGCTGTGCTTGCAGGCGCACCACGCGACGGTTTTCTCCTCGGTGAGCTCAACCTTCACCGGGGCGAAGCCGGAGCCTTTGTGCGAGCCGTCGCAGAAGGGCTGGCCTTTGGAGAGACCGCAGGTGCACCACCAGTAGGTGCCGGCGAGCATTTTCTGCACGATGGGGGATTTTTGGGCGATGTTGGGGGTGGGCATGGGAAAGGGGTGTTATTTCACGGCGGCCCAGACGCGCTGGACGTCGTCGTGTTCTTCGAGGGCCTGCAGAAATTCGCCGACCTCGGTGCGGGCGGTGTCGTCGAGCTCGGGGAAGGTCTTGGCGACGTAGCCGATTTCACTGGTGATGACAGACCAGCCGTGGTCCTTGAGCCAGGTGGAGACGGCATGGACGGCGGTGCGCTCGGTGACGAAGCGCGCGCCGGCATGGTCCTCGGGGATGTCGTCGTTCTGGTGGTGGGTGAGCGACTCGAAATCATTGGCGCCGGCCTCGATTGCCGCGGCTTCCAGATCGCTGGCGGCATCGGGGTGGTGGGCCTCGACGAGGCCGACGTGCTCGAAAAGAAACTTGTTGCTGCCGGCATTGCCGAGGACGCCCTTCTTGAAGAGCACGCGCATCTCGGGGGCGGTGCGCTGGTGGTTGTCGGTATAAACCTCCACGATGACCGGCACCTTGTGCGGGGCGTAGCCCTCGAAGACGACATGCTCGAGCGCGCTCTTGTCCCCGCCGGTGCCGGCGCCCTTGGCAATGGCGCGCTCGATGACGTCGCGGGTGACGCTCGCCTTCTTGGCTTTTTCGACCGCAGCGAAGAGCCGCGCGTTGGCACCGGGATCACCGCCGCCGAGCTTGGCGGCGACCGTGATTTCCTTGGTCAGTTTCCCCGCGACCTTGCTTTTGCGTTCGTTAACGATCGCGCGTTTTGCGTGCAGCCATTGGCGTCCCATGGCGAAGAGTTTGCTGCGGGGGCCGTGGCAGGCAATGCGGAAGAAATTGCCCTGATTCGGGTATGGACATTCGCCATCGCTCGCTGACCATGCCGCCTGTATGAAGGAACTCAGCCACCTGTTTGCACAAAACCAGGCCTGGGCGGACGAGATTCGTGGCAAGGACCCCGAGTTTTTCACGAAATTGTCCCGCCAGCAGTCGCCGGAATACCTGTGGATCGGCTGCTCCGACAGCCGCGTGCCGGCCAACGAGATCATCGGCCTGCTGCCCGGCGAGGTGTTCGTGCACCGCAATATCGCCAACGTGGTCGTGCACACCGATCTCAATTGCCTCTCGGTGATCCAATACGCGGTGGATGTCCTGAAAATAAAGCACATCATGGTCGTGGGCCACTATGGCTGCGGCGGTGTGCGCGCCGCCTTGCGCTGTGACCGCGTGGGGCTGGCCGACAACTGGCTGCGCCACGTGCAGGATGTGCGGGAAAAGCACGACGCCTGCCTCTGCCGCCTGCCCGACGAAAAAGCCCGCAGCGCCCGGCTCTGTGAACTGAACGTCATCGAGCAGGTGGCGAACGTCTGCCAGACTTCCATCGTGTATGATGCCTGGCAGCGCGGCCAGAGCCTGAACGTGCATGGCTGGATCTACGGGCTGACCGACGGCCGGCTGCGGAACCTGAACGTGACCGCCGCCAGTCCGGAAGAAGCCAAGTCCGCCTACGCCGCCGCCGTGGCCGCCTTGCAGTAGGCGCAAAAAAGCCCGCGGCAGGGCGCCGCGGGCCGGATGAAGGGGAGGGCGGCGCTCAGGCGCGGCCGAGATAGGTGCCGTCGATCGTGCTGACCTTGATGATCTCGCCTTCCTTGATGAAGAGCGGGACCTGCACCACGAGGCCGGTTTCCAGCTTGGCGGGTTTTTGCACGTTGCTGGCGGTGTCGCCTTTGATGCCTTCGGCCGACTCGATCACCTTCAGGGTGACGGTGGAGGGCAGATCCACGGAGAGTGGGCGCTCGTCCACGAAGAGCACGTCCACCTTGCCGCCGGCGGTGAGGTAGTTCTTCACCTCGCCGAGGGTCTGCTCGGACAGCTCGGTCTGTTCGAAGGTATCCGGGTCCATGAACGCGTAGGTGTCGCGGTCGGCGTAGCTGAACTCCAGCGTCTTGCGCTCGGTCGGCAGCACCTCGATGGTGTCGGTGGAAGCGAAACGCTGGTCGAGCGCCTTGCCGTAGCGGAGGTTGCGCATCTTGATCTGCACGAACGCGCGGAGATTGCCGGGCGTGCGGTGCTGGGTTTCCATGACGAGGTGCGGCTCACCGTTGAACTTGATGACCTGACCTCTGCGGATATCGTTGGCTGCGGGCATGATGTTGGATGGCGGTTTTGGGTGTTAAAAGGGTGATGGAGTAAGGGTCCCGCTCCGTCCCTGTCAAGGCCCGCGCCATCTCGGGGCTTGCGCTGGACCCTGCCCGTTACCGAAACTCTCCCAACTCTATGAAACAACGCACTCTGGCCCGCGCCGTCTCCCTCACGGGCAGCGCGCTGCACACCGGCGAAGCGGTTACCCTGATCCTGAAGCCCGCTCCGGCGGACCACGGCATCGTCTTCAAGCGCACCGACCTCAGCGGCGAGCCGGAACTCCGCCCCCGGGTGGACCAGGTGACGGATCTCGTCCGGGCGACCACGATCCAAAGCGGCCATGCGAAGATCCACACCGTCGAGCATGTGCTGAGCGCCCTGCACGGCTGTGGCGTGGACAACGTCCTCATCGAGATGAACGCCTCGGAACCCCCGATCATGGACGGCTCGGCCCGGCCCTTTGTGAACATGATCCTCGAGGGCGAACCCGTGGAGCAGGACAAGGACCGCGAGTATTACACACTGGATGCGCCGGTGTCGGTGACACGTGGCGACTCCTCCATCATCGCCCTGCCGAGCGACGAGTTCAAAATCTCCTGCACCTCGGCCGACAACCGCGGCATCCATACGCAGCACCTCTCGCTGACGATCGACCCCGAGGTTTACATGACGCAGATCGCTGCGGCCCGCACCTTCACGATCTACGAGGACATCGAGGAGCTGCTGAAGCTCGGCAAGATCAAGGGCGGCTCGCTCGACTGCGCCGTCGTCATCAAGGGCGACAAAATCATCTCGAAGGAGCCCCTGCGCTTCAAGGACGAGTTCGTCCGGCACAAGATGCTCGATATCATCGGCGACGTGCTCCTGCTCGGCCTGCCGCTGAAGGCGCACATCATCGCCACCCGCCCCGGCCACGCCATCAACGCCGAGCTGACTAAGATCCTCTTCGAGCGGCTGACGGAGAAAAAGAAGGCGCCGAAGAAAAAGGCCGCCGCTGCGAAGACCCCGCAGCCCGGCGAGACCTCGCTCGACATCAAGCGCGTGCTGGAGATGCTGCCGCACCGCTACCCGTTCCTGATGATCGACCGCGTGCTCGAGTTCATCGGTGAAACCGAACTCGTCGCGATCAAGAACGTCACGATCAACGAGCCGTATTTCCAGGGCCATTACCCCGGCGAGCCCGTGATGCCCGGCGTGCTCCAGATCGAGGCCATGGCCCAGGCTTCCGGCATCCTGCTGCTGCGCAACGCCAACACCGAGGGCAAGACGGCGCTCTTCATGAGCGCCGACAAGGTGAAGTTCCGCCGCGCCGTGCGCCCCGGCGACCAGCTTGTCATCAACGCCAAGCTCACCAAGAGCCGCGGCAACAAGATCGGCATCGCCGAGGCCACCTGCACGGTCGGCGGCAACGTCGTGTCCTCCGCCGAGCTGATGTTCGGCTTCGTGGACATCGAGGCCGCGCCCTGAACATGGCGACCCGCATCCATCCTTCCGCCGTCGTGGAGCCGGGCGCGCAGCTCGGCGAGGAGGTTGACGTCGGCCCCTTTGCCTACGTCGGCGCGGAGGTGACGCTGGGCGACGGAACGCGCCTGCACCATCACGCCGCGGTCGAGGGGTTCACCACGCTGGGCCGCGGGTGCGAGGTGTTTCCCCACGCCTGCATCGGCGGGAAGACGCAGGACCTCAAGTTCAAGGGCGGCCGGCCCGGCGTGCGGGTGGGCGACCGCAATGTCTTCCGGGAATACGTTTCCGTGCATGCCGCGACCTATGACGGCGACTTCACCGTGCTCGGCTCGCACAACACCGTGCTCGCCTACAGCCACATCGCGCACGACTGCGTGCTCGGCAGCCACATCGTGATGAGCAACGCCATCTCCATGGCGGGGCATGTCGTCGTCGAGGACCACGTCGTCATCGGCGGCGCGGCGGGCATCCACCAGTTTTGCCGCATCGGCGCGCACGCGATGCTCTCGGCCATGGCCAAGCTCGTGCAGGACCTGCCGCCGTATTTCATCGCCGACGGCACGCCGGCGGAGGTGCGCGCCTTCAACAAGGTCGGCCTCGAACGCAGCGGCCACACGGCGGAGCAACTCGAACGGGTGAAGCAGATTTTCCGCATCCTCTATCGCGAGGGGCTCAACCGCACGCAGGCACTGGAAAAACTGTCCGCGCACCCGGCGGCCGGCACGGCGGAGTTCCAGCGCGTCATCGCCTTTGCCCAGGCGAGCGAGCGCGGACTGGCACCCGGCGCGAGCTGATGATGTCTCCTGCGCCGTTTCTGCTTTCCGCCACCGGCAGCGGCCGGGCCAGCGCCTACCTGGAGTCGGGCAAGATTATCACGTTCCGTGGGCGCACGCATGTCACCTGGCTCGACACGCCGCCCGAGGGGTTCCGGATCAAAATCCGCACGCTCGACCATGCGAGCGGCCAATGGTCGTCCGCCGTGACCGTCGGCGAGGCGGTGGACAACCACGGCGGCCCCGCGCTCACGGTGGATGCGGCCGGGTATCTGCACATCGTTTATTTTTCCCACCACCACCCCTTTCGTTATCATCGTTCGGTGCGACCCAACGATGCGGGTGAGTGGGGCGAGATGGAGCAGTTCGGCCGCGACCTGACTTATCCGACCCTGCTCTGCGCCCCGGATGGCACGCTGGTGCTCTCCGCGCGCCGCAGTTTTGAAAACCGGCCGTGGGAACTGGAACTTTGGATCAAAGCCCCCGGCCGGCCCTGGACGCGCCGCGGGGCGGTGCTGCGCTCGCGACAGCCCAACTACAGCCAGTTTGCGGCGTCGATGGCGTGGTCGCCGGACCACCGCCGGCTGTTTCTCTCCTTCCGCATCTACGAGATGCCGGATTATGAAAAGAAGGAGGCGGTCACGGCGGTCGGCTGCATCACGAGTCCGGATGGCGGGGAGACTTGGACGCGGCTGGACGGGGCTCCGCTGATGCTGCCGGCCTCCGCGGATGAGGTGGATCCGATTGTCTGCGGTGATTCGCGCGAGGGCCGGATCGCCGACACCGGCTCGATGGCGCTCAGCCCCGCCGGGGTGCCGCACCTGACTTACAGCGTCAAAACCCCGCAGGGCGCGGAGACGTTTCTGGCCGTGGCCCGGCCCGACGGCGGCTGGCGGCAGATTGGTCTTAACCAATTTTTGCCCATGGAGTTTCGTGACTGGGCCATGGTTCACCAAGGCGGCGTGGCGTTCGCGGCCGACGGGCGGTTGATCGTCGTCGGCACCCTGCAAAACCTGCGGGCCGGGGAAGAGGCTTGGGGGCATCCGGGCACGGAAATCGCCCGGTTCACCTCCCGCGACGGCGGCGGGAGTTTCACGGCGGAACTGCTCACGCCGCCCGATCCCAAGGTGCCGCATTGGCTGCCGAACCTGGAGAAACCCACGGGATTCAACGTCATGCCCGCCCAGCCGGGCCTGATCTACACCGCCGGCGGCGCGGGGGCCGGATTGGGCGATGTCCTGAGCAATCAGGTCTGGTGGCGTCCGCTGGCGTAGGGGCGTTTCCCGTTACGCCAACGTGACATTGCGGGCTTTGGCCGCAGGCAACTTGACCCTGCGGGCGCTTGTGGGAGAATGGCCGGAACGTCTCCCCGAGACGAACCTCATGCCCACAAAACCATCTTCCAGCCCCGAAAACACTCCGCCGGCCCCGGAGGGCGAATCCGCCCCCACCGCCGCGCAGGAGGCCCAGTTCATGCGCCGCGTGCACCGCGAACTCATCGATGATTTCGACGAGGAGCTGGAGATGGAGCGGGAAGACTGGGAACGGGATGTGCCCGGCTTCGACGGCCGCACGCTCGACCAAAATGCCGACAAGGCCGAGCGCGCCCTCTATTTCAAGGAGCTGTTCCGCCTGCAGGGCGAACTGGTGAAGCTGCACGACTGGGTGGTCGCCACGGGCCACCGGCTGGTGATTATTTTCGAAGGGCGCGACGCCGCCGGCAAGGGCGGCGTGATCAAGCGCATCACCCAGCGGCTCAACCCCCGCGTGGCCCGCGTCGCCGCGCTGCCCGCGCCGACCGACCGCGAGAAAACCCAGTGGTATTTCCAACGCTACATCGCGCACCTGCCCGCCGCAGGCGAGATGGTGCTCTTCGACCGCAGTTGGTATAACCGCGCCGGCGTCGAGCGCGTCATGGGTTTTTGCACCGACGAGCAATACGAGGAGTTTTTCCGCTCCGTGCCCGAGTTCGAGAAGATGCTCGTGCGCTCCGGCATCCAGCTCATCAAATACTGGTTCTCCATCACCGACGAGGAGCAGGAGTTTCGCTTCCGCTGCCGTATCACCGATCCCCTCAAGCAGTGGAAACTCAGCCCGATGGACCTCGAGTCGCGCAAGCGCTGGGAGGAATACACCAAGGCAAAGGAGGTCATGCTGCAGCGCACGCACATCCCCGAGGCGCCGTGGTGGATCGTGCAGGGCAACGACAAGAAGAAGGCGCGGCTCAACTGCATCCACCACCTGCTCTCGCAGGTGAAATACACCGACATCGCGCATCCCACGATCCGCCTGCCCAAGCGCGTGCATCATCCCGATTACTCCCGCAAGCGGCTGCCCGAGGAGATTTACGTGCCCGAGGTTTACTGACGGGACGGGCGTTATTGCAGCACCCGGCCCACCGGTTGGCGGAGCGCAAAGGCCACCGGGAGCGTGCCCGCGAGCGCGCCGATGAACAACCACGCGAGCCCGCGCGCCGTCTCGCTCCACGCGTAGGGATCAAACCGGCCGCGGTCGAGCAACGCGGCTTCAAAGCCGGCCAGCCCGAACAGCGGCGCGTGCAGCAGGCCGGCCAATCCGCGCGCCGCCAGCACGGCGGCGACCGTGAGCAGCGCGGCCTCAAGCAGGTAGCGCAGCAGCAGCAGCGCAGCCGGGGCGCCGAAGCTGCGCAGGAGGGCGAGCGTGAAACGGTTTTGCCGGTATTCCAGCACGGCGATGGAGCCGAAGACGAGGGCGGCGATCAGGCCGGCGATCCAGCCCGCGCCGTGGCGCAGACCGGCCTGCAGGTGTTGCAGCGACTCCAGTTCGTCGAGCAGGGCCTCGGGACTCTGGAGCTGCGCGGTCGTGCGCTCCTCCAGCGCCAGCAGGCTGCGCAGGCCCGCCGCGAGCCGGCGGACGTCGGCGCCGTCGTTGGCGGACAGACGCACGGTTTCAAACCAGCCGGCCGCCAGCCATTCTGCCGCGCGCGCGGCCGGGAGGAGGAGTGCCGGTCGTCCGCCCGTGAAACGTTGCAGCCACTCCGGCGCGGGCAGCGTGATGGCGGAAAGATCGGCGCCGTCGAGTTCCAGCCGCACGGGCAGGCCGGACGGGATGCTCGCGGTGAACAGATGGTTTTCGCCCGCGGGCGCGAGGGCGAACCACGGGGCGAGCAGCGGCAGGCTTTCCTCGTCGTAGGCCAGCACGAGGCATTCCTGACCGCGACCGTCGCGGGCGGTGACCGCCACCTGCCGCAACGCCAGCAGGGTGTGGTCGGAGCCGAGGGCGGCGAGCACCCGGCCCAGCGGGCGGAAGGAATCCACGCCCGCCGGCGCGGCCTCGGTGACGATCAGCGTGTGCCCGCCCATGCGGCCGAGACGGCCGGCCAGCGTGCGTTCGCCGAGTTGCAGCAACGCGCCCGCCAGCAGGAGCAGGAGGGCGAGCAGCGCGCACACCAGCAGCCGGGCCGCGAGCGCGCCGGGCGTTTCAAGCCAGCGCGACCAGGTGTCCTTCGACAGGTAGAAAGCGGTTAAAATCCAGGCTTTCATGCGGCAGGGTGTTGAGCCGGGCGTCGTGCGTGGCGATGAGGCACACGCAGCGGGCGGGGAGGTGATCGCGGAGCAGCTTCATGATGACCCGGCAGTTCAGGTCATCGAGGCCGGAGGTGGGTTCGTCGAGCAGGAGCACCGAAGGTTCCTTTAACAGGGCGCGGGCGATCGCGGCGCGCTGCTGTTGGCCGCCCGAGAGCGTGTCGGGTCGCCGGTCGGCATAAGCCTCGAGCCCGAGCAGCGAGAGGTATTTTTCCGTGCGGCGGGCGACTTCCGGCGCGGCGAGGCCCGCGAGGGCGCCGACGAGCGCGAGGTTGCGCCGCAGGCTGGCGAGCGGCAGCAGGTTCAACTGCTGGAAAACAAAACCCAGCCGTGCGCGCGCTACGACCGGGTCGGTCGGGGCGAACCCGCCGGGCAGGACGATGTGACCCGCGTCGGGCCGGAGGTAGCCGGCCACGAGCTTGAGCAGGGTGCTTTTGCCGCAGCCGGAGAAACCGCGGATCAGCGTGAGGCCGGGGCCGAACTCGGCGGAGAACCCGTCCAGCACGCGCGTGCGGCCGTAGCCGAAACCGAGATCGCGGCAAACCAGAGCGGTGACCGGGGCGTGCGGATTCATGGCGCGATGGCCACGTGGGTTTCGCCCACGAGCAGGACGCGGGCGCCGGGGGCGAGGCGTTCCATGCCGCCGGCCCAGCCGAGTTCGCGGAAGGCCGCCGGGTGGGCCAGCACGAGGTCGAGCTTCGGCACGAGGCGGGCTTTTTCCGGCAGCGTGGCGGTGAGCATGGCTTGGATTCGTCCGCCGGTGAGCGGGCGGGCGACGGCGGTGGATTCCGCCTCGATCACAAAATAGCACGCGAGTTCCTCGCGGCCGAAGACCTCCTCGGTGCGGCGGTGCAGGTGGGTGGCGCGCAGGGTGCGGCCGAAGGCGCCGGTGGCCAGCCGCAGCTCCAGTTGCCCGGGCGGCACGAGGCGCCATTCCGGCTGGCGGAGGTTGATGCGGACGTGCAGCCGGCTGAAGTCCTGCAGCAGGGCGAGCTCGGCGCCGGCGTCCACGCGCCAGCCGTCGTCGTCCTCGGGCGGCGTGGCCAGCAGGATGATCTCGGCGGCAAAGGGCAGGGTGAGCCGGCTGTCCTGTTCGCGGCGCGCCAGCTCGATCTCTTGCTGGCGCAACTTGAGCTCCAGCGCGCGGGTTTCCAGCCACTCCTGTCGGGCGGTGCCGGTGAAGGCCAGCAGGCTGCGCGCGAGCCCGGCTTGCCGGGTAAGTTGCTCCAGGGTGCGGCGCAGGCCTGCCTCATCGCGGTCCCGCGCGCCGCCCTCGGCGAGGTAGAGCTCCGCGAGTTCGGGTTCGTCGAGGATGCGCTGCAGCATGGCGGCCTGCCGTTCGAGTTCGGCGAGCTGGTCCGTCAGCTCGGCGCGGGCGCGGGCCTGATCGTAGCGCAGCGTGGGCGCTTCGCGGGCGAGGAACAACTGGCGGGCGAGGTCGATGGCCTCGCGTTCCAGGGCCAGCCGGTCGGGCTCGAATTCCGCCCACAGCGTGCCCGATGGCTGGGCTTCGCGGGCGAACGCGGCCGGGAGCAGCCGCAGCCGGCCGGATTGTGCGGCCTTGATCTTGCGGCTGAGGGCGGGGCGGACTTCCGCCTGCACGGTGCCGAGCACGATCTCGCCGGCCAGCGGGTAGGCGGTGAGGTCGAAGGCTCGGGCGGCGGTGGCGAGGAGGAGCCAGAGCAGGCAGTGGCAGGCAGTTTTCATGTCGGGGGCCATTGGGTTTCGTCGAGGATCCAGAACAGGGCCTCGAGGCGTGTGCGCTCCAGCAGCAGGCCGGCGCGCTGCTGGTCGAGCGCGAGCAGGCGTTCGAGGTTGTCGCGGGCGCGGGTGGGATGTGTGCTGCCGGAGAGGTTGCGCAGGGCGTCCAGCCGCACCTCGGTGAGGCGCAGTTGCCGGTCGTTGAGGGCGAGGGCGGTGGCGGCCTGCTCCAGTTGCTGGAGCAGGAGCGCATTTTGCTCGCGCAGCAGGCGGGCGTGGAGCGCAGCCTCGCGCCGGGCTTCGCGCAATTGGCCCGCGACCCGGCCGCGCAGGTCGAGGTTGAGGGAGGTGCCGAGGGAGATAAAAATTTGGTCGGTGCTGAAACTGCCTTCGCGGCCGCCGGCGCGCTGGTAGAGCGGCGGGCTGCTGAGGTTGAGCGTGAGGTCGGGCCAGTATTGCAGGCGCACGCCCCGCTCGCGCAGGCGCATGGCCTCGATTTCAGCGGCCTGCAGGCGGCGGTGGAGCCGGCCGAAGTGCTCCGCCTGCGGCCAGCCCGACGCCCGGGCGGCGTAGTCGAAGGCCGGGAGTGCGCCGGCCTGCAATTGCCAGCGCACGGTGGCATCGCCGAGCAGTTTGCCGGCGGCGCTCTGCAGTTCGTCCGCTTCGCGGCGCAGGCTCCAGAGCACGGCCTCGCGTTCCAATGCCGGCGGCGTGGCGTCGAGCAGGCCGCCCGCGAGGTTGCCGCCCGGCTGCCAGGCGCCCGCGCGGGTCAGGTTGGTCCGGCGCTGCTCCAGCAGCGCGGAGCGGAGGAAGAGTTCGCGCAGCCGGACGGTGAGCTCGCGCTCCTTGAGTTCCAGCGCCCAGCGGGCGCGGATGACCTCAAGCTCGGCGGCGTATTGCCGCATCTGCCACTGGAGCAGGCCCGGGAGGTTGAAGAAAGCGTGCAGGGCGATCGCGGTGTCATCGCCATCGAGACGGCCGAGTTCGCCCAGGCTTTTGGTCAGGTTGCCGGTGAGGGCGGCGCCGGGCATCAGGTCGCGGACGACCTGCCGGCGGCGTTCCTCCGCGGCAGCGATGGCGGCGTGCTGTTGCTGGAGTTCGAGATTGTGCTCGCGGAGCCGGACAACGGCTTCTGGCCAAGACAGCGGCGCCGGCGCGGCGGCGGCCATCTGCGTGCGTTGTTCCGTTATTTCCGTGGCGAGGGTTTCGGCGTGCCGGTCGAGCGCGGCGCCGGGATGCCGGCACCCGGCAAGCAGGAGCAGGACAAGAAGGGGCGGCAGGCTGGCGCGGGGAAGACGGGACATCAGACAAAACCCTCCCGCCCAACGGGCGGGAGGGTTGGGTGCGGTCAGTTGTGGTGTTGTCAGTTCAGCGTGTAGTTCACCATCGTCACCGTGGGGGGCAGTCCGAGGCTGGTGCGCACGAACTGCATCGCCACGCTGGTGGGCCCGCCGGAGGCGTTTTTGTAAACGATGATCGTGTCGCTGTTGCCCGGGCTGCCCACGTTGACGTAGGTGAAGGAGGTGCCGCCGTCGGCGGTGAAGGGCACGGTGAGGCCGCTGAAGGTGAGGGCACCCTGCGCGTTGACGCTGAAGGCCACCTGCGTGCCGACGCTGTAGTTGGGCACACCGGCGGGGATGGGGGCGCCGACGGGGCCGACGATCACGTTGGAAACCGTGCGGGTGAAGCTGGTGCCGACGGGCAGGCCGATGTCGGCGGGCGGAGTGCCGCCACCACCGCCACCACCGCCGCCCGTGCCGCCGGTCCCGCCACCGCCGCCCTGCGCCGGGGCATACTGGCCGTAGAAGGGCGCGCCGCCCGGGCCGCCGAGGTTGATCTCGTTGAAGGTGCCGTCCTGTTTGCTCGACACGGCATACCAGAGGTTGCCGTCCTTGAAGATCCATTCGAACTGGTTGCCCTTGTAGAAAATCGGGTTGGTGAGCGTCTTGCTGTCGAACTGCAGGGTGTTCGCGCCGATGACGAAGGTCTTCTGGGTGCCGTTGCTCACGGGCGAGCCGTTCTGGGCGAACTGGAAGACGAGGTTGTAGGAGCCCTGGACGGCCGAGGGAATGGCGGTCGCGGCGGTCTCGTCCGGCCCGAGCGCGGGCGGCGGCGGCGAGGCCGGCGGGGCGGCCGGCACCGTGGGGTTGGTGGCGGCGAGGGTGCCGGCGGTCACGCGGCTGGTGTAGCTCTGGCCGTTGTAAACGGTCGTGAACTGCGTGATCGTGCTGCCCTGGCGGATGAAGTTCTGAAACGTGAGGTTCAGCGTCGTGCCGAGCGAGGGCAGCGTGATCACCATCGTGCCGCTCTGGTAATTGCCGGCGGGCGTGTAGGTGTAGGTGCCGGCGATGGCGGTGGCGGCCGCCGGCCAGGCGGAGCCCGCCGTCTGCGTGTTGAGGTAGGTGACTTGGGCGTTCGACTGGAAGGTCAGCGTGGGATTGATCTCGATCGTGGTGCCGGCGAAGGCGAGGTAGTTGGTCGGGCCCGTGACATTTGCCACCGGGCTGTCCTCCCCTCCGCCGCAGCCGGAGAAAAAGAGGGCCGCGGAGGCGGCGCAGGTTGCCAGGAAGGTTCGGAGTGCGCGTGGTTTCATAGTCCGCGCAAACGATAGCAAATGGCGACAAGGAGCTGAATACGCATAGGTGCGTAGCCGTCGCGCTGTCCTGCCTTTCACGGTGCCGGCCCCTGCCGCGGAAAATCCGCGGTCCGCCGGTCGCGGCTCTCACTTCTTCTTGTAAACCGTGGCGGGGTCGAAGACGCGGCGTGCGGCGAACTCGAGCTTCAGCGAGGCCGCGTCGCCGGCGTTGGCGCCGGGGGCGAGCTGGCGGTAGAAACAGGACTTGTAGCCGTTGTGGCAGGCGGCGCCGCCGACGTTCTCGACGCGGAGCTGGATGACGTCCTGGTCGCAGTCGGTGAGCACGGCCTTCACGAGCTGGGCGTTGCCGGACTCCTCGCCCTTGACCCAGAGTTTTTTCCGCGAGCGGCTCCAGTAGGTGGCCTTGCCGGTCTTCAGCGTGTGCGCGAGCGACTCGGCGTTCATGAACGCAAACATCAGCACCTCGTTGGTCTCGTGGTCGCAGGTGATGCAGGGAATGAGCCCGTCGGCGTCGAACTTGGGCTGGAGCGTGGTGCCGAGCTCGATCTCGGCGGTGGTGGTGCGGGCGGGGAAGACGAAGGTGCTCATGATAAAATTTCCGCGTCATTCATGGCCGAGTGCGGCCCGGCGAGGCAATCCCCGTGTTCGCCCGGTCGCAGGAATCGTTGTGAACCACGAATGGACACGAACCGACACGAATCGATGCAGTGGGCAAGTTGGTCCAAGTCAGTGAAAATTGAACTGCAGCCGCTTGCTGGTGGCGCGGCAGCGCCGGTAGGGTCCGCTCTCCGAGCGGACCGCAGCCCGCTTCACAGTCGGGTTATTGGCCGCGCTCCCCGAAGCCTTCCGTGTTCATCTGAGTTCATCTGCGGTTTCCTGCCGTGAATTTCGGCTCAGGCTTCGTCGGAAAGTTTCCGCAGGTAGTCGAAGGAGTAGAGGCCGGTGCGGTGGCCGTCGCTGAAATCGAAGCGCAGCGCGTAGTTGCCGATCCGCTCCCAGCCGGTGACCTGCACGCCGGCAAATTTTTTGGCCCCGCCGCCGCCATACTGGTTGCCGAAGATGTCGCGCTCGCCCTGGGTCTCGGCGCTCGGCGAGGCGGCGCGGAGGCGCTCGCCCGTGAAATAGCTCTCACTGCCATCGTCCCAGACGATGGCCACTTCCTCACCGATGAGCTGGATGTTGACCGGGTTTTTCATGCGTGGTCGCAATGAGTAAAAACTCCTGTCCGGGTTGAACAGCCAATTTCACCACCGGGGACTTTCCCGCGGATCGCGCGGAGGACACGGATGGAATCGAAACTCAATGAGCTTGGTTAGTTCTTTCGAGGCCAAGTCATCCAAAAATTTCTACTTGATGAGGGAAGATAATCGAAACCGCATGATTGATAGTATGTTTTCAGTTTCTCCTGCGCTGGGTCATCTTCCGTATCACCGTTAGCGGGCTGAAAAATAATTTCTCTGTCAGAACCTAACTTTTCCCGAATACGGGCAATCATCTTGCTTGCATACTTCTTAAGCAGACCACGTCTAGGTGGTTCAGCGGCAATCCAATCGATGAATATATACGGTGGATTCGGCAGTTCTTCGCTCTGGGTCCGCGGCGTATGCAGCTTAAAGTGAAAAGTAAGCATTCCTTCGTCGGTGATCAATGTATCCTCGTGTTTCATTTCTTCACCGAACATTGGAGTTGTGCAGCGCGTGGGCGTGCAAGGAATGGCCCTTTTGAACTACTTGTTAGGTTGAGCCGAGTTCGCCCATGGGAATATCCGAACACGATAGCATTTTCAGATTCACTGCGCGACATCAGGGTTAGATGTAGTGTTTGGTTAGGTGTTCTGGATCGCTGAAGCTGAGCCTGACCAACCAATTAATGGGGCGTATCTGTCTTTGTCGAAATGAGCCGTCGATTCGATAAGATTGATGATGGCTTTGATATCCTCACTACACATGCGCGCCTTAGCTACCGAGGCATACTCCATCCACTTGGGAAGAGGCTGAGAATACAATACCCTCTGGTAAGACTCGATATCTTCGTCGGATTCAATCTTCAGCTTCTCGTCGCGAGGATGCGCGAGACGATTCCTAAACTGGAACAATTCGTTGATTGTCTGAAATGGGCGACGCGAGAAGTCGACTGAAACGCCCACCACGGTGCAGATATGCACCAGCTTCGCTAATGTCGGTGCGCGCTCAAACTCCGTCCACTCTTTCTCCACCTTTGGTCCAGCATAGTTCAGGAATGCTTCGAGTGAGAATGCGGAGAGCAAAAAGGAACTGAGTAACGAGTAAAAGAACCCATCGTGCTTCGCCTCCACGTGTGCCAGATGAACGCCCGCACCGTGGAGCAACTCGACGTGCGGGAAATAGCGTCCCTCACGCGTAACGCGAACTCTGGCTTTCTTTTTCACTTAGCAGTGCTATCCGGCCTTACCGTAAGGCCTGAGTGGGGTGAGGTTCATGACTACATGCTTTGACTAACTGCTTGGTCGGCGAACGTCGAGAATTTCGGGTAAGGCTTTTGCCGGTGGCGTGGGTGTCCGCGAATGAAAGTCTGCGTCGTTCTCGTTCTTCGTAATCTTAATCGTTCTCCGGGTTCGGCGAGACACCAGCGTAGATTGAGAACGAGAAAGATTAAGAGAACGAGGAACGATAGGTGGCGCCGATTAAGCGTCGCGTTGCAGAATCAAAACCCAGTCGCTGTCGCTTTTGACGGGGGGTAGGCAGTTCCAGGTGCCGTTGGCGTCTGACTTGATGCGGCCGAGGGAAGTCTCCCGACCGGTGACAGGGTCGAAGCGGGTGGCTTGCCAGGTGGCGTCGGAGCCGAGGTCGCGCTCGACGATGGGCTCGGCGTGGGGCCCGTAGGTCACGCGGATTTTGCCGGGAATGCCGGCGGTCTGCGGGCCGTGCAGGTCGGCGGCGCCGTCGCGGATGGGGCCCCAGGGTTGGTCGCCGGCCTGTCCGAACACGCGGGCGGCGGGCCAGGCGGTGTCGTCGAAGTCGCGGGTGTCCCAGCCGCCGATTTTGCCGGTCCAGGCCTTCCAGGTGCCGTCGGTGATGAGGCGCTGCACCCGGCCGTTGGCGTAGGCTAGCTCAAGGCAGGCGAGGATGCCGGCGGGGCGGCCGTTGGCCGGACGGTGTTCGCTCCAGAACGTGAGGACGTTGCGGCCGGGCTTGAGCAGGTGGGCGCGGTCGTTGAATTGTGGGCTGGTGGACGAGTCCCAGCCGGTGGCGGCGGGCCGGCCGTTGAGCTGCGCCTCGGTGTGGCCATGGCTGACGAACCGGAGCCGGGCGCGCACGATTTTTTTGCCGGCCGGAATTACGAACGTGCGGCGGAAGAAACGCCGCTCCGGCGGGGCGTCCTTCGCGGCGGGCGCGGCCGGCAGCGGCGAGGTCCAGAGCCACTGCGCGCCGGTGAGCGGGAGCCAGATATCGCCGGTGTAGACGGCCCATTCGGGGTGCGGTTCGAAGCGGGACCAGTCGAAGCGCGTGAGGAGTTGTTTGCCGTGTGCGCATTCGGCGGAACCGGGGTAGTGCATGGCCTCCTGCCACGGGGTGTTGCCGTAGTTGCCGCCGTGGGGTGAGGCACCGTGCGGGATGCCGGGCTGGTTGCACTGCCAGATGCCGTTGCCGCCGTAGGTGTGGCCCATGGCGCCGTTGAGCACGCAGGACCAGAAGGCGCGGCGCGACCACGGCGAGGTGATGGTGCCCATGAGCATCTCGTAGCAGGGCTCGCCGTTGAGCACGGGCAGGCGCGGGGTGGCGGCGTGGGTCTCGCGCACGGCGCGGATCATGATCTCGACGGCCTCGTTCTGGCCGTGGCAGCACTGGAGCATGTCGTAGTCGATCAGCGATTCGTCCTCGGTGCAGTTGCGCGCGGTGTAGCGGTTGATGGCGGTGGGGTGGATGGTGATGGGGCGGTGGAAGGGGTCGGTCTCGCGGAGATAGCGGATGATTTTCGTCCACGCGGTGACCATGGTGCGGTCGTCCGCGGGGAAGTTTTTCGCGAGATACCAGGGCAGGTTGGCCTCGCCGGCTGTGCACCAAAGCACCGGCCAGGCGCCGTAGCGGGCGATGAGGTAGCGCCAGTGCGCTTTCATCTGGGCCTCGGTCATCCAGTTGATGAAATAGCCCCACGCGCCGACGATGCAGGGCGTGAGGCCCGACGCGACGAGGTGGGCGAGGCGCTCGTCGGCGCGGTCGAAATACTCCGGGCGGATGTGCGCGTAACCTTCCTCCCAGGGGAAGCCGGCCTCATTGGCGCCGCGCGGGTCGAAGGCGTGCATGTCGGGATAGAGCCCCGCGATGATCTGCACGACGTTGTAGCCTTTCTGCACGCGATCGGCTGTGAGCTGCTTGAAACCCTGCGGCCATTGCAGGCGATGGCAGAGGCCCATCCACCAAGTGTCGCCAAGCCAGAAAAAAGGCGTGCCGTCGGCGTGCTCGAAGTGACGTTTGTTGGGGGCGATCTGCACCGGGCCGTGGGCGTAGAGCGGATTTTTGCCGCGGTAGGGCGTGATCGTCACGCGACCGGTGCGCCCGTGCAGCCCGGTGTCGTCCGTGGCGGAGCACTCGGTGCGGAAGGAGTGGGTGCCGGTGAGTGGTGAAGCGTAGCGGACCTTCCAGGTTATGCCGCCGGCCCAGAAGGCAGGCACGCGGCGCACGGTTCCGATGGGATCGGTGAAGAGCGCGTCGAGTGTCAGTTGGTTAAACGGGTCGGCATAAGCGCCGCGGGCGGTGAAGGTGAGTTCGACGGGCGTATTGGCCGGAGTCGAAGGCTTGCCGATGGCGGAACGCGAGGTCGCCTTGGCGACAGGCGAGGGGCGGGTTTTCATAGGGAAGGCGGCATGCTTGCGCGGGCCGGAATGGCGGCGAGCTAATAAGCGCCGGTGGCGGCTTTCGCGCTCGCCCGCGGTTGGGCCGTTTCCCAATCTTTGGTCATGCACACCCCGCCACCCCTGCGCATCGGTTTGTTTGGCATCGGGCTCGACGCCTACTGGCCCCAGTTTGCAGGGCTGAAGGAACGCTTGGAGGGCTATGTCGGGCGCGTCGCTGCCAAGCTCGCCCGGCCGGGGGTCGAGATCGTCAACCTCGGCCTCGTGGACAATCCCGATCGCGCCTACACCGCCGGCCACGAGTTTCGCCGGGCGGATGTGGACATCATTTTCCTCCATGTGACGACCTATGCGCTGTCCTCGACCGTGCTGCCGGTGGTGCGCCGGGCCCATGTGCCCGTGATTGTGCTTAATTTGGCACCGGAGCCGGCGTTGGACTATGCGGCGTTCAACGCGCTCGGCGACCGCACGAAGATGACCGGCGAATGGCTGGCGCATTGCTCGGCCTGCCCGGTGCCGGAGATTGCCAATGTGTTCAAGCGCGCCGGAATCACGTTTCATCAGATCACCGGCGTGTTGGACGATGATCCGGCCTGCTGGCGTGAGGTGGATGCCTGGGTGGAGGCGGCGCGCGTGGCCGCCGCGATGAACGGCAACCGGCTCGGCCTGATGGGGCACACCTACGGCGGCATGCTCGACATCCAGTCCGACGCTACCCTGCAAAGCGTGGCCTTTGGCACGCACATCGAGCATCTGGAGGTGGACGAACTGTCGGCGCTGCGGCGCGAGGTGACGGCCAAGGCCGTGGCGGACCGACTGCGTGAGTTTGCCGAGGCCTTTGATGTGCAGGCGGATTGCCCGGAGGAAGATTTGCGCGAGGCGGCACGGACCTCCGTGGCGCTCGACCGGCTTGTCGCCGCGCATCGGTTGGGTTCGCTGGCTTATTTCTACAAAGGCACCGGCGTGCCGGAAAACGAGGCCACCATCGCCTCGATCATTCTCGGCACCTCGCTGCTCACCGCGCGCGGCGTGCCCGTGGCGGGCGAATACGAGGTGAAGAACGTGCAGGCCATGAAGATCATGGACCTGTTCGGCGTCGGCGGCTCGTTCACCGAATACTACGCGATGGATTTCAAGGACGACGTCGTGCTCATGGGGCACGACGGCCCCGGCCACATCGCCATCGCGGAGGGCAAGACCAAGGTGCGTCCGCTCAAGGTCTATCACGGCAAAGTCGGCCGCGGCGTCTCCGTGGAGATGGCGGTGAAGCACGGCCCCGTCACGCTGCTGTCGGTCATCGAGGCCGAGGGCGGCAAGCTTGCGCTGCTTTGCGCCGAGGCGGAGTCGGTGCCCGGTCCCATCATGGAGATAGGCAACACCAACAGTCGCTACCGTTTCGCCTGCGGCGCGCGGGAGTTTGTGAACCGTTGGAACCGCCACGGCCCCGCGCACCACTGCGCCGTGGGCGTCGGACACATTACGGAAAAAATCCAGAAGCTTGGGGAATTGCTCGGGCTGGAAACCGTGCGGGTGTGCTGAGGGCGAACAGAATTACGGGATGAAGTGCGCTCCGCTCGGAGAGCGGACCCTACCGGCGCTGCCGCGCCACAAGACTGCGGCTACATCAATCTTCGATATGCGACAATGCCGGGCTAGGGCCTGACGTCTTCGTCCTGATTGACAGCCCGGCCGTTGCCGGTCTCCTTTGCGGGCTTTTACGCCCATGACCGACAAGTCCCTGCCGTTCACGAAGGAACAACTCGAGGCCGTCGCCGCCCAGGTGCCGACGCCTTTCCATATCTACGACGAGGCGGCCATACGGAAAAATGCGCGTGCCTTCTACGACGCTTTTTCCTGGGTGCCGGGCGGTTTCACCAACTACTACGCGGTCAAAGCCCTGCCGAATCCGCACGTGCTTGCTGCGCTCAAGGCCGAGGGTCTCGGCGGCGACTGCTCCTCCTTCGCCGAATTGAAACTCTGCGAGGCCGTCGGTATCACGGGTGACAAGATCGTCTTCACGTCCAACGACACGCCGGCCTACGAATACCAGAAGGCGGCCGAGCTCGGCGCGATCATCAACCTCGACGACATCAGCCACATCGCGTTTCTCGAGCAGAGCCTCGGCGGCAAGCTGCCGGAGATGCTCTGCTTCCGCTACAACCCCGGCCCGCTGAAGGCCGGCAACGTCATCATCGGCAAACCCGAGGAGGCGAAATACGGTTTCACGCGCGAGCAGCTCTTCGAGGGTTACCGCATCATCCGCGACAAGGGCGTGAAGCGTTTCGGCCTGCACACCATGGTCGCGTCGAACGAACTCAATCCCGACTACTTCGTCGAGACCGCGCAGATGCTGTTCGACCTCGTGGTCGAGCTGAACCGTGCGCTCGGCATCAAGTTTGAATTCCTCAACCTCGGCGGCGGCATCGGCATCCCGTATCGGCCGGAGCAGACCGCGGTGGACCTCGCGTATGTCGGCCGGAAGATCAAGGAGGTCTACGAAAGGACGATCGTGGCCAACGGCCTCGGGCCGATCCGCATCACGATGGAGTGCGGCCGCATGATCACGGGGCCCTACGGCTACCTCGTGTCGCGCGTGCTGCACAAGAAGGCGATCTACAAGAACTACGTCGGCCTCGACGCGTGCATGGCCAACCTGATGCGTCCCGGCATGTATGGCTCGTATCACCACATCTCCGTGCCCGGAAAGGAAAACGCGCCGCGCAAGATTTACGACGTCACCGGTTCGCTCTGCGAAAACAACGACAAGTTTGCCATCGACCGCGCGATTCCCGATCCTGCGCCCGGCGACCTCGTCGTGATCCACGACACCGGCGCGCACGGCCATTCGATGGGCTTCAACTACAACGGCAAACTCCGTTCGGCCGAGGTGCTCTGGCAGGGCGACGGCAAGTGGAAGCTCATCCGCCGCGCCGAGACCTACGCCGACCACTTCGCGACGCTGGATTATCCGGGTCTGCGTTAAGCCGGATACGCGGATGCTTCACCTCTCCGGGGGTGAAGCATCCGGATTAGCCGAGGGCGCAGCGCCCCGGAGCATATGCAATTCCCGGCGTTTGGTGCCGGTGTTGAATCGCTGCTTCTGGTCATCCGGATGGCATAGAGTCCCTTGCCGGCAACCCCGGTGTATTTTCTGCGCATGCAGAGAAATTTCAGTCCGCTCGGCCTGTCCGCCATAGCCTTGGCGACGGCGGAAGCTAGGACCCTACCGGCGCTGCCGCGCTGAAGGGCTTCGCGCCCTAACCGCCAAGCTGTGTCTTCGCCCTATGGTTAACTTTGCGCCAGAGAACCGCCGGCCTGGACCTCGTCTTCCACCGTAGCCTCTGAAGTGTTGAACTCGATTGGGGCGAATCGCTCGGCCTTGAACCCGAGCTCTCGGCCGGCACAGAACGGGTCCGGCGGGTTCTTCAACTCCACCAGTAGCACCTGAATCTCAGGCGCCTTGTCCCCGCCGCCATTCTGGACCGGCTTGCCGTCCTTGACGACGAGGGGCACCCCGCGACCGGGACACATCTCGCGGATGGTGTAGACTTCACCCTTCACCGGCAGGGCAGTGTAGGCCTTCTTGGCCCATTCCGGGAAGACGTCGTCAACGCAGGCAACTAGGGAACCGATTTGCATGGGTAGAGAATAGGCCTTCGCAGCCACCAGGCAAGCGGACCGGTCAAAGCGGGCACACGTGCATCGCAAAGAACCACCCGCGGATTTCAAGGGCATGAGGTGGCCGCAAGCGCGCGGAGCAAGGCGTTTGGTTGGGCTTTGGAATTCTGACAGAGGGATTGTGGGCTCATTGTGAATAAAAACCGCTGATTTCCATAGGTATGAACTTGACCTTGGTGGATTAAAATGGGTTGAAATGGGGCACTTTGGGGGACTTGAGCCCCCTTTCCCCATGTCAACCTCAACTCCGCCGCTCTATACCGGGCTTTTCCGGCATACGTTGGACGACAAGAATCGGCTCACGATTCCGTCGGCGTGGCGGTTTGCGCACGGGGAGAACGACACGTTTTTGGCGACGCCGCATCCGGATGGTTACATCGCGGTGCTGCCGCCGGCCGAGGTGGAGAAACTTCGCGCCAAGATCGCCGACATGGCATTGAGCGACGGCGAGGCGCAGGACTTTGTCGCGCGGTTCTTCGCGCAGACACACTCGCTCTGGTTCGACAAGGCGGGCCGCATGAATCTCAGCCCCGAGCTGCTGCAGCACGCGGGCGTGACGAAGGACGCTGTCCTCGTCGGCGGGCTCACGAAATTCAACATCTACACGCCGGCGCGCTGGGAAAAGGTCGAGGCCCGCACGTCCGGGGAAAATTTCGGCGATCTCATGCGCCGCCTCAAGCTCTGACGCCATGCACTGCGCCGCCTCCATCTCTCCTTCGCGGCTGCCCCTGCGCAAGGTGGCGGCGGCCCTGCTGGCCAGCCGGCAGTTCCCGGCCTGGATCGACGCCACCGACGGTGGCATCAACTGTCCGCCCGCCCTCGTGGCCCCGCGCGTGCGCGACTGCCTCGTGCTGCGCGTCGTGCCCCGCCGCAAATCCCGGAGTCTTCCCGATGTCCGTTGCGTGCATTGAAACCCCGCTCCCGACGATGACGTCCGGCCACCAGCCCGTCCTGTTGCCAGAGGTGCTGGCCTTGCTCGCTCCGCGTGCCGGGGGCCGTTATCTCGACGCCACTTTCGGCGGCGGCGGCCACACCCGGGCTATCCTTGAGGCCGCGCCTGATGTGACGGTCGTGGCGCTGGACCGCGACCCGGCGGCACAGGTGCGGGCGCAGCCGCTGCAGGCCGCGTTTGGCGACCGCTTCGAGCTCATCGACCGTGATTTTGGCCGGCTCGCGGAAATCCCGGCGACGGATTTTGACGGCGTGCTGTTCGACCTGGGCGTGTCCTCCTTCCAGCTCGACGACGGCGAGCGCGGTTTTTCTTTCCGGCAGGATGCCCCGGCCGACATGCGCATGGACCCGCGCCACGGCGTGTCCGCCGCCCGCTGGCTGGAGACCGCCACCGAGGAAATGCTGGTGCGCGCCATCCGTGACTTCGGCGAGGAGCCGCACTGGCGGCGCGTGACCCGCGCGATCCGCGAGGCCCGGGGCACCGGCGTGCTGGCGCGCACGGCGTCGCTGGCTGCGGTCATCAGCGATGCGATTCCGGCGCGCGACCGGCACACGATGAAGATTCACCCCGCGACCCGCGCCTTCCAGGGCATCCGCATCGCGGTGAACGACGAGATCGGGGCCATTGAGCGCGCCCTCCCGGCGGCCTTTGCCAAGCTCAGCGCCGGCGGCGTGCTCGCCGTCATCAGCTTCCACTCCCTCGAGGACCGGCCGGTGAAGCAGTGCTTCCGCCGCCTCTGCGGCCAGCCCGAAAGCGCGTCCGACCACCGCCCGCAGGACTTCCGCGTGAAACTGGCCGAGCCGCTCACCCGCAAGCCTGTCACCCCTAGCGAGGCCGAGCTCGCCGCCAATCCCCGCAGCCGCTCCGCCAAGCTCCGCGCCTTGCGCAAACTTCCTGTCCGTCCATGAAAAAATCCGACACCCACGCCTTTGTTAACCAGTTGCTCGTCTATACGCTGGGTTTGATCTGCTTCAGCGGCTCCGTGGGCATGGGCACGGTGTGGCTGCGCCACCGGATTTCCGAGAGCGCCAACGCGGCGCGGGTGATGGAGAGCCGCATCCGTGAGGTGGAGCGGCACATCGCCGAGCACAAGGCCGAGATCGAGCGCGCGCAGAGCCCGGCCGTGCTGGAGCAGCTCAACCGCGAGTGGCGGCTCGGCCTGCAGCAGGCCCTGCCGGCGCAGGTCGTCCACGTCGGCACCGATCCCGTCCGCAGCCTGGCGGCCAAGCGCAACCGCGAGCTGTTCACCGACAGCCCCGCCGCGGTCTCCGTGCGGCTTTCCCTGAGGAATTGAAACCATGTCCAAGGGTTTTGCCTCGAATTTCCGCCTCTACCTGATCGCCTTCCTGATCCTCGGCTGCCTGTCGGGCGTCGGCGTGCGGCTCGTGTTCCTGCACATCATCGACCGGGCCGACCTGCTGAGCCACATTGAGAAAACCCGCCGGCAGATCATCGTGGATAATGCCCGTCGCGGCGACATCCTCGACGCCAACGGCCACCTCCTCGCCACGAGCCGCACGCTGATCGTGCTGGGCGTGGACCCGCAGTCGCTCCGGCCGGAGGACGAATCCAAGTGGCCGCAGCTCGCGGAATTGATCGGCATGCCCTGGTCGGAACTGCACCGCGTGATGACGACCAAGACCCGTGGCACGCCGGCAAACCCGGTCCCGCCGGCCGCGGTCGGGCTGGCCTTCAACGTGACGCCCGGCAATCCCGGCGAGACCACCGATGACGCCGCGCTCGACGAGGCACCGGAGACGGGCGGCCAACGGCTGATCCGCTGGGCCCGGTTGAGCGAGGGCGTCGAGGAATCCGTTTACGACCAGATTCAGGCCCTCGGCATCCGGGGCGTCTATGGCAACCGCACCTTCCGCCGCACCTATCCGAACAACGCGCTCGCGGCGCACCTGATCGGCTACGTCAACAAGGCCGGCGAGCCGGCGAGCGGGGTGGAGGCCTACGCCGACTTTTACCTGCGGGGCCAAAACGGCTGGCGCGAGGGCGAGCGCGACGGCCGCCGCCGCGAGCTGGCGCAGTTCCGCACGCGCGAGGTCCGGCCGGTGGACGGTTACCACGTCTCGCTCACCATCGACACCGTGATCCAGCACATGGTGGAGGAGGAGCTGCAGCGCATCGCGCAGCAGTTTCGCCCGGCCAAGGCGACGATCATCGTGAGCGACGCGCGCACGGGTTTCATCCTCGGGCTGGGCAACTACCCGACCTTCAACCTCAACCAATTCAACACCGCGCCGCTCGAGGTGCAGCGCAACATCGCGATCACCGACCAGCTCGACCCGGGCTCGACCTTCAAGATCGTGCCTGCGGCCGGGGCGCTCAACGACGGCCTCGTCACGCCCTCGACCCGCTTCGACTGCATGCTCGCGACCATCGAATACAAGGGGCGCACGCGCCGGTTCATACCGGATGACCACCGCTACGACCATCTGCTGCCGGTGTCCGAGATCATCAGCCGATCGAGCAACATCGGCGCCGCGCAACTGGGCATGAAGCTCGGCGAGGAGCGGCTCTACCATTACGCGCGCGCCTTTGGGTTTGGCGAGCGGTCGGGCTTTCCTTTCGGCGGCGAGATCCCGGGCATGCTCAACGCCCCCGACCGGTGGACCGTGCCGGATATCACCCGCATCCCCGCGGGCTACAGCATCTCCGCCACCCCGCTGCAGATCCACTACGCCATGGGCACGATTGCGAGTGGCGGCGAGCTGCTGCAGCCGCAGATCATCCGCGAGATTCGCGACGCCTCGAACGAGTCGGTTTACCGCTTCGACCGCATAGCCAAACGCCGCGTCGTGTCCGAGCAGACCGCGCGCAGCGTCGCGCGTATGCTCCAGGGCGTGATGCGCCGCGGCGAGGGCACGGCGCCGGACGCCGCCATCCCCAACTACGAGGTCGCGGGCAAGACGGGCACGGCCCAGAAGCTCATCAACGGGGCCTATTCCAAGACCAACCACATCGGCTCCTTCTCGGGCTTTTTCCCCGCCAGCCGGCCGGAGCTCGTGATCACCGTCATCGTGGATGACGGCCGCGTGCCCGGCAAACCGGCTTACGGCAGCATCGTGGCGGCCCCGTCCTTCAAGCGGCTGGCCGAGCAGTTGATCCAGCACCTCGACATCAAGCCCGTGGATTACACCGCGGGCGCGCGCCTTGTCGCGATGGAAGGAGGCCGCCGGTGATCGGATACCTGACGCAGAACTATCCGTTGATCCACGCCTTCACGCCGCGCCCCGTGCGCCGCACCCGCCAGGAAAACCTTGTCCGCAACCGTGTCTTCAAAATGGCTCCCAAGATCACCGAATATTTTCCCGAAGGGGAAATCATCGCCGTCAAAGGCGCGCTCGACCGTCCGATCTCCGGGCTGGTGATGGACAGCCGCCGGGTGGTGCCGGGCACGATGTTCTTCGCGCTGCCCGGCCGCCGCGCCGACGGGGCGGGATTCGTGGACGAGGCGATCGCGCGCGGCGCCGTCGCCATCGTCACCAACAAGCTGCCCACGGCCGCGCCCACGCGCGTGACCTTCATCCAGGTCGCCGATCCGCGGGCCGCGCTCGCCCGGGTGGCGCAGCGCTACTACCGGTTTCCCGACCGGGAGATGGCGGTCATCGGGGTGACCGGCACGAACGGCAAGACCACCGTCACCNNACCACTCACTACGACCTCGGGGCGCGCACGGTGCCGTCGTTCCGCACCACGCCCGAGTCGCTCGACCTCTTCGGCATGATGGCGCAGATGCGCGACGCGGGCTGCCGGCAGGCGGTGATGGAGGTGAGCTCGCACGGGATTGACCAGCAGCGCGTGCTCGGCCTGCAGTTTTCCGCCGCGGTGTTCACCAACCTGACCCGGGACCACCTCGATTATCACCAGACGCTGGAAAGCTATTTCGAGGTGAAGAGCCGGCTCTTCACCGGCGGGACGGGCGCGCCGCCGAAGGCGGCCGTGATCAACCTCGACGATCCGCACGGGGAAAAGCTCGTCGGGATGGTGCCCGCCGGCGTGAAGACCGTGACCTTTGGCGAGCATGCGCGGGCGATGGTCCGCGCGGAGGACGTCGTGCTCGGCTTCAAGAACTCGACCTTCCGGCTGGTGTGGCCCGAAGGCGAGCTGGCGATCGATTCGCCGCTCATCGGCCGCTACAACGTCAGCAATCTGCTCGCCGCGATCGCCACGGCCTGGAGCCAGGGACGCGATCCGGTGGTGTTCCTCGCGAAGCTGCGCGCCTTCAAGGGCGTGCCCGGCCGCATGGAGCGCATCGAGGAAGGCCAGCCCTTCAACGTGCTCGTGGACTACGCCCACACGGACGATGCCCTGCGCAACGCGCTCGGCATGCTCCGCGCCATCACGCCCGGCCGGTTGTTCGTGGTCTTTGGCTGCGGCGGCAACCGCGACCGCGCCAAGCGTCCGCTCATGGTGCGGGCCGTGCAGGAGCACGCGGATTTCGCCTTTGCGACCGCGGACAATCCCCGCGGCGAGGCGCTCGCGCAGATTTTCGCCGACATGAAGACCGGGGTCACCGCGCCGGAGAAGATGGCGTGGATCGAGGACCGCCGCCGCGCCATCAGCCTCGCGCTCGATGCCTGCAAGCCCGGCGACTGTCTGCTGGTCGCGGGCAAAGGCCACGAAAGCTACCAGGAATTTGCCGACACGGTGAGCCCGTTCGACGACCGGCAGACCGTGCGGGAGCTCATCGGCATCAAGGCGATCAAATCCGGATGAGCCGCTTTGCCTCCAGTGACCTGGCAGCATGGACCGGCGGTCGTTGGACCGCGGACCCGGGCGCACCGCTGGCGGGTTTTGCGATCGACACCCGGCAATTGCGGCCGGGCCAGATGTTCGTGGCGCTGAAGACGGCGGCCCGCGACGGTCATGATTATCTGGCCGCCGCGCAGGCGGCCGGTGCCGCGGCGGCGCTCGTGGCGCGGGCCGATCCTGCGGTGGCGTTGCCGCAGCTCGTGGTGGCGGATCCGCTCCGCGCGTTGCAGACGGTCGCGCGCGAGCATCGGCGGGCCTTTTCGGGGCACGTGATCGGCATCTCGGGCAGCGCCGGCAAAACTTCCACGAAAGATCTGCTGGCCCTGCTGCTCGGCGGCGAGGCCGGCGGCGTGCTGGCCACGGAGGGAAACCTGAACAACCATCTCGGCGTGCCGCTGACCCTCACGCGGTTGGACCGGGCGCGGCACAAATTTGCCGTCATCGAGGCCGGCATCAGCGCACCGGGGGAGATGTCCCCGCTGGCGGCGATGATCGAGCCCGACGTGGCCATCAACACGCTGGTGGCGGCCGCGCACACCGAGGCGCTGGGCGGTCTGGAAGGAGTGGCGCGGGAAAAAGCCGTGCTGCCGGCGGCAGTGCGGGCGGCCGGGGTGGCGATCTTTCCGAGGCAGAGCGCGGACTTCGGGCCGTTCCGCGATCTGGGCGTGCGGACGATGGTCGTGGAGCGCGCGGATGTCATCCGCCCCGAGCAGCCGGCGAAGGACCGGGTGTATTTCACGGTGACCCACCGCGCGGACCGGACGGCCATCGGCGTCGCCTACGGCGAGCCGCCGCCGCTGACGTTCACGCTGCGGCGGGTCAGCGACGGCATGGCGCAAAACGCCGTGCTCGCCGTGTGCGCGGCGCTCTGGCTGGGCGTGAAGCCCGCCGCGATCCAGGAGAGACTGGTCGGCTGGCAGCCCGCGCGGCTGCGCGGCGAGATCAGGGAGGATGGCGGCCGGTTGGTTTATCTCGACTGCTACAATGCCAATCCCGCGGCCATGGCGGATGCGCTCGGGGTGTTCCAAGCCCTCGCCCCGGCGGGCGCGCCCCGGCTCTATGTGATCGGGTGCATGGAGGAGCTGGGCGCGGATTCGCCGGCCCACCACCGCGCGTTGGGCCGGGCGCTCACGCTGCGGCCGGGCGACCGGCTCTTTGTCATTGGCGCGCAGGCGCACGAGGTGTGCGCCGGGGTGCTGGAGCAGGGCGACTTCAGCCGGCAACTGCAGATCGTGACCGGACTGGAGCCGGCGGTCGCGGCCTACGCCGACTGGCAGGGTGCGGTCTTCATCAAGGGCAGCCGCCGCTATCATTTGGAAAGCATTCTCGAACCCGTCGTTTCCGTCCATGCTTAGCTACCTCGCCGATTACGACCACATCTTCGGGCCGCTGCGCATGCTGCGGTATCTCACCGTGCGCACGGTGCTGGGCGCAGGCACGGCGCTGATCATCGGCTTCATCATCGCCCCCTGGCTGATCGCGCGCTTCCGGGCGTTGAAGTTCGGCCAGCACTACGACGACGACCGGACCGGGGATCTGGCGCAGAAATTCGACAAGAAAAATACGCCGACCATGGGCGGGCTGATCATTTTCGTGGCGGTCTTTGTGAGCACCTTCCTCTGGGCCACGCCCAACGTGTGGGTGTTCGTGGCCCTGTTTGTTTACACGGTCCTCACCGCGGCCGGCTGGCGCGACGATTACCTCAAGGTGGTCCACAAGAACCGGGACGGGATTTCCTCCTGGGAAAAAATCGGCTGGCAGTCGCTCGCGACCATCGTGGCGCTCGGCGTGTTGCTCTGGCATCCGGTGAGCGCGGACAAGATCCGCGAGCTGTGGGTGCCGTTCCTGAAGCACGCCGTGATCACGCACATGCCGTGGTGGCTGCTGCTCGTGCTGATCTACCTGTGGATCGTGGGTTTCAGCAACGCGATCAACCTGACCGACGGCCTCGACGGGCTGGCGGTGGGCTGCACCCTGTCGGTGGCACTCGTGTTTGGCATCATGGCTTATGCGGCGGGCAACACGATCATCGCCGGCTACCTGCTCATCAGCTACGTGCCGGGGGTGGGGGAGCTCACCGTGATCTGCGGCGCGCTCATCGGGGCCTGCATGGCGTTTCTTTGGTATAACTCGCATCCGGCCGAGGTGTTCATGGGCGACACCGGCTCGCTGGCGCTGGGCGGGCTGATCGGCGTCATGGCTTTCATGATCCACCAACCGGTCACGCTGGTGATCGTGGGCGGCGTGTTCGTGATGGAGGCGCTCTCGGTCATCATCCAGGTAGGCACCTTCAAATACACGAAGCGGCGGCATGGCGTCGGTCAGCGGGTGTTCCTGATGGCACCGATCCACCATCATTTTCAAAAACTCGGCTGGCCGGAGACGAAGGTCGTGCTCCGGTTCTGGGTGCTCTCGCTGGGCTTCGCGCTGGCCGGTCTCGCCACGCTCAAAATTCGCTGACCATGCCGCCGACCGCTCCAGATTTTCTCGCCGCCCGCCTGCAACGTCCCGTCGCCGTCTTCGGCGAGGGCGTGAGCGGCCGGGGCGTGCTCGCGCTGCTGCGGATTCTGGGCGTCGAGGGGATCATCTACGACGCGCGCGGGACGGAGTTTAACGCGGCGGCCGCCGGCCGGCATGATCTGGCGGTGTTCTCGCCGGGCTTTGCGCCGACGCATGATTGGCTGCGGCTGGCGCACGCGCAGGGCCTGCTCTGCCTCGGCGAGTTGGACTTTGCCTCGCTCTTCTGGCGCGGCCGGTTGGTGGCGATCACGGGCACGAACGGCAAAACCACGCTGACGGAGTTTTTGGCCCATGCGCTGCAAACGGCCGGGGTGCCGGCTTTCGCGACGGGCAACATTGGCCGGCCGCTCTCAGACCTCGTCGCGGACCGGGCGGGTGGGGAAGCCCGGGATCTCGCGATTTGCGAAGTCAGCTCGTTTCAGGCCGAGACGCTGCAGCACCTGCGGCCCGAGGCCACGCTTTGGACAAACTTTGCCGAAGACCACCTGGAGCGGCACGACGGCATGGCCGGCTACTTTGCCGCGAAGTGGAACCTGATCGCCCGCACGAAAGCCGGTGCGGTTTTCGTGGGACCGACGGTCGTGGCCTTTGCCCGGGAGCAGGGGCTGACGCTACCGGCTTCGGCCGTGGCGCTGGTCGAGGCGGCGGCTGATCCGCGGTTGGCGGAAACCGTCTTTGCCGCCGCTCCACAGTGGGAGAATTTTCAAATCGCCTCGGCCTGGTGGCGCTCCGCCGGCCGCGATGAGGCCGAGCTGTTGGCGGCAGCCCGTTCCTTCCGGCTGGGGCGGCACCGGCTGGCCCGGGTCGCGGAGATCGCCGGGGTCGGTTACTGGAATGATTCGAAGGCCACCAATTTTCATGCCGTGGAGGCAGCGCTGACGCGCTTTTCGCAGCCGGTCCTGCTCATCGCGGGCGGCAAGGCCAAGGGCGGAGACATCGCGGGCTTTGTGCGCCGGATCGCGCCCCGGGTAAAACATTTGTGCCTGATCGGCGAGACGCAGGCCGCGCTGGCGGCCGCGTGCGCGGTTTGCCGCGTGGCGCACACGCTGTGCGCGGGCCTGGCCGAGGCGGTCCAGGCCGCGGCCAGGCTGGCCGTCGCCGGGGATGCGGTTTTGCTGAGCCCGGGCTTCGCAAGTTTCGACCAGTTCCGAAACTACGAGGACCGGGGCGAACAATTTGAAAAACTGGTGGGCGGACTGGGCACCGCCGCCAGTTTGAGATAGCCTATGCCCGCCAATCCCGCATCACTTCATCCTCAACCGTTCCGCTCATGAAAATACTCAAAATTTTCGGCATCGTGGTAGGCATCCACGTCTTTGCCCTCGTCCTCATTTTTGCCAACCCGGGCTGCAGCGCCTCCAGCGCCAAGCCACGCGGCGCCGCGGTGCCGGCCGACGAATCCCCGGCCATCACCCTCAACTACGGCTCCACCACCGGCGAGCCGATCACGGCCGCGCCGCTGAATGGCGCGCCCATCCTCTTCAATCCCGACGCGCCGGCGACCAGCGCCGGCGCCCGCTACAGTCCCACGCGACCGGGCACGCCGACCGCAACCACGCTGCAGACGCAGCCCGTGGCCGATGTGCTGCCGGTCTCGACCTACACGGTGGTGCGGGGCGACAGCCTGTGGTCGCTGGCGAAGAAGCACAATCTGACCGTCGCGGAGCTGGCCGCCGCCAACAGTCTCTCGGCGAGCGCCACGCTCCAGTTGGGCCAGCGGCTCGTCATCCCTGGCAAATCCTCGGCGCCCGCCGAGTCGGCCGTTCCGGCTGCGCCGGCGGTGGCGGAAGTTTCAGAGCCCCGGCCGGCCGCGGAATCGGTGGTGCATGTGGTGAAGGCGGGCGAGACGCTTGGCGCCATCGCCCGCAAGTATCAGGTCACCGTGGGCGAGATCGCCACGGCCAACAATATCACGGACCCCGGCAAGATCCGGCCCGGCCGCGAGCTGGTGATTCCGGGCTGGAAGGCTCCGGGTTCCCGTCCGTCCGGCAGCGCAGTCGCCACGCCACGGCCGGCCAGCCCGCCGGCAGCGGCCCCGGTCATCCGCCTGCCTTCGGCGGAGGAGGATCTCGACGCCGGGCTCAAGCCCAAGAGCGACGTGCCGGTGATCAAGATTGAGGAGCCCTCGCCCTTCCAATCCTCCTGACCGACGGCAATGGCCCGCGCCTCGTCCGCTGCAACCAGTCCCGCGCATGCGGTCCTCAATCCGGCGGCAATCATCGCCGTCTGTGCGCTGGCCCTGACGATCCTTGGGCTCACTATCCTTTTCAGCGCGAGCGCGTCCTTCAAGCAGGGCCCGTATTACTATCTCAACAAGCAGTTGCTCGGCGTGGGCCTGGCGGCCTTTGTCTGCTTCGTGGTCAGCCGCCTCAATCTCGACTATGCGCGGCGGCATGTGCTGGTCCTCGCCGGGATCACGGCGGTGCTGCTGGTGCTGGTGCTGATCCCGTCGATCGGCATCGAGGTCAAGGGCAGCCGGCGTTGGCTGGGTTACGGCCCGCTGCGGCTGCAGGTCTCGGAGTTTGCCAAGCTCGCGATGGTCTTCTGTCTCGCGCATTATCTCGCGGTCAACCAGACGAGGATCAGCGAATGGAAGCGCGGCTTTGTGATCCCGGTCGGCATCGTCACGCTGTTCGCCGGCCTGATCGTGCTGGAGCCTGATTTTGGCACCGCGGCGCTGGTCATGGCGGTCGGGCTCACCCTGCTGTTTCTCGCCGGCGCACGGTGGAGCTACATCCTGCCGGCCCTCGCGGCCGTGGCCCTGGCCTTTGCGGTGCTGGTCATCCACAATCCCAACCGGCTGCGCCGGTTCCTCGCCTTCCTTGACGTGGAGGGCAACAAACAGGGCGGCACCTATCAGCTCTACCAGGCGTTGGCGGCGTTCGCCGCCGGCGGCACCGAGGGCGTGGGACTGGGGCAGGGCCGCCAGCAGCTCAGTTATCTGCCGGAAGCGCACACGGATTTCATCCTCGCGGTCGTCGCGGAGGAGCTGGGCCTTTGGTTCACGATGGGCGTCGTGGTGGTGTTCACGATCATGTTCATCGCCGGGCTGGTCCATCTCCGGCGCGCGCCGAATCTTTTCCAGTTTTTGCTGGTGGCGGGCTGTCTGCTGCTGATCGCCCTGCAGGCCATCATCAACATCGGCGTGGTGACCGGGGTTTTCCCCACCAAGGGCATGTCGCTGCCGTTCATCAGCGCCGGTCTCTCCAACCTTCTGCTTATGGGCATGCTCGTCGGCATCCTGCTCAACACCCAGCGGACCTGGGGCCGCGTCACGCTCGGTGGCGGCGCGCGCGCGGGCCGGGAGGTGCTGGCATGAGCCGGTTCATGATTTCCTGCGGCGGCACGGGCGGCCATCTCTCGCCCGGTATCTCGCTGGCGGAGGGACTGACCGAGCGCGGCCACGAGGTCACGCTGCTCATCAGTGAAAAGAAAGTGGATGCCCGGCTGGTGGAGAAATATCCCCAGTTCCGCTTTGTGCGCGTGCCGGGCACCGGGCTTTCCTGGCGGCCCGCGGCGCTGGTGCGCTTTGTCATTTCCCAGGCGCGCGGCCTGTTGTGCTGCCTTCGGTTGGTGCGGGCGCAACGGCCCGATGGCATCGTGGGCTTCGGCGGTTTTACTTCGACCGGCATTGCGTTGGCCGGCCGGTGGGCGGGGATTCCGGTCGCCCTCCATGAATCCAACCGTGTGCCGGGGCTCGCCATCCGCGTGCTCGGCCGGCTGGCGCAGCGCGTCTATCTGCCGCCGGGCGTGCGGCTCCCCGGCGTGCGCGCCCGGCACACCCGGCCCGTGGGCATGCCGGTGCGGCGCGAGATCCGCCGGCTGCCGGCGGCGACGGCCCGCGAGGCGCTGGGGCTTGATCCCAAGCAGAAGGTCCTCGCCGTTTTCGGCGGGAGCCAGGGCTCCGGTCCGCTCAATGATTTTGTGCGCGACAACCTCGGGCGGCTCGCCGCCGAGGGCATCCAGGTTTATTGCGTGACCGGGCTGGGCAAGGGCGAAGCCGCGACGCACACAGGCAAGGCCCGCGACGGCACGGAGGTCCGCGCGATCTTCGTGCCCTTCAGCGACCGCGTGGCCGAGATGCTGTCGGCGGCGGATCTGGTGGTCTCGCGCGCCGGCGCCGGCACCATCGCGGAGCTCATCCGGTGCGAAACGCCCGCCATCCTCGTGCCTTATCCGCAGGCGGCGGACGATCACCAGCGGGCGAACGCCTCGTTTTTCGAAAAGCAGGGCGGCGGAATCGTGGTGGAGCAGGACCGGCTGCGGGAAATGTCCGCCGAGGTGCTTGACACCATTTTCAACGACTGGCTGCTGCGAAAATTCCGCTCCAACCTGCAGCGCATGGACCGGGCGAACTCGCTGGAGCTGATGCTCACCGATTTGGAGGAACTCATCCGCCCGGCGCCTTCCGCCGCCGCCACTGTGCCCGCATGAAAGCCCCGGCTCCATTGATGCTTTTCGGCCGCGAGGTGCGGCACATCCACTGCGCCGGAGTCGGCGGCATGGGACTGGCGCCGCTCGCGCTTTGCCTGCGGGAGGCCGGTTGCAGCGTGAGCGGGGAGGATGATGCCCTGACGGAAGAAGTCCGGGCGCTCCTCGTCCCGGCCGGGGTGGTGATCGGGCCGATCCCGGAGGCTTGTGACTTGGTGGCGTGCTCGTCGGCGATCGCGGAAGATCATCCGGTGCGCGCGGCCGCACGGTCGCGGCAATTGCCGGTGGTGCGCCGGGGGGAGCTGCTCGCCGAGATCACCCGCGGGCGGAAGCTCGTGGCGGTGTGCGGATCGCACGGCAAGACGACGACCACGGCGATGTTGGCGACGGTGTTGCAGCAGGCGAATTTTCCCGCCGGGCATGTCTTGGGCGGCCTCTTTGCCACCCCGGGGATGCCGCCGGCGCGCTACAGCGCGAACGAGTGGATCGTGGCGGAGGTGGACGAGAGTGACGGCACGATCGCGCGGTTTTCGCCGGAGATCACTGTTATCGTGAATCTGGACTGGGATCACCCGGACCACTACCGGCAGCCGGTCGAGCTGGAGCGGGCCTTCGCCGCCTTGGTGGAGCGCACCGCGGGTCCCGTGCTCGTGAACGAGGCCTGCGCGCTCTCCCGCCGGATTGCACCCAACGCGAAGACCTTCGGCCCCGGCGGAGACTTCTCCTGGACCCGCGAGCCCGGCGACGAGACGGCGATCCGCCTGCGGCTCGGCGGAGAATTTTCCCTCGCGGCGGCGCAGGTGCGGGCGCAGGGAGATTTCAATGCCGCCAATGCCGCCGCGGCGCTCGCCGCCGCGCAGTTGATGGGCGTGACGCTTTCACCGACCGTGCTCGCGGACTACCCGGGTGTGCGGCGCCGTCAATCGGCGCTGCCCGCCTCGGGCGGGCTGACCGTGATCGAGGACTACGCGCACCATCCCGCCGAGATTTGCGCATTGCTGGTCGGACTGCGCCGGCAGGTGCCGGCCGGCGGCCGGCTCGTGGTGGTTTTCCAGCCCCACCGGTATAGCCGGACGGCCCAGTTCAAGGCCGGGTTTGCGGAGGCGCTCACGCTGGCGGATCGCGGTTATCTGCTGGAGGTTTATCCGGCAGGCGAGGCACCCGTCGCCCGCGGCAATGCGGCGGACATCCTGGCCGAATTGAAAAAAAGCGCGCCGGCCGCGGCGGTGGAGCACCTGACGGACGACGGAGAACTGATGGTTGCACTGACCCGCGAGGCCAAACCCGGCGACTTGGTGGCGTTTGTCGGCGCGGGCGACATCGACCGCAAGGCGCGGACTTGGCTGGCGGCCTGGCAGGCCCGCGAGACCGCCCGGTGGGATGCATTTGCCGCGGTGCTGGGCGCGCAGTTGGGCGAAGCGTCGCGGGTGCGGCGCGAGGAACCGATGGGGCCGAGGACGACGCTGCGGGTCGGCGGTGCGGCGCGGATTTACGCCGAGCCGGCGGATGAAAAAGACCTGCAGACTTTGCTGCGGCTGGCCCGCGAGGCGGGCGTCGAGGTTTTTATGCTGGGCCGCGGCTCCAATCTGATTGTGCCCGACGCGGGCGTGGACGGGCTCGTGATCGCGTTGAACCATACGCACTGGGCGGGTTTTGAACCGCTGCCGGAAGGCCGGGTCCGGGTGGGGGCGGGGCTGCGGTTGAAAAATCTCTGCGGGCTCGCGGCCAAGGCCGGGCTGGTGGGGTTTGAGTTTCTCGAGGGCATTCCCGGCAATGTCGGCGGTGCGCTGCGCATGAACGCCGGCGCGATGGGCGGCTGGATGTTCGACGTGGTCGAGCAGGTGCGCCTGATGACGCCGGAGGGCGAGATCCGGACGGTGCCCAAGGCGGACATGCACGTGGCTTACCGGCATTGCGCCGAACTGCATCATGCGATCGCGCTCGGGGCCGTGCTCCGCACCCCCCAAGATTCCGGCGACGGTGCGCCGCAGGCCGCGGCGGCCATCGCCCGGCAGATCGATGTTTACCGCCGCAAACGGCACGAGAGCCAGCCGCGCGAACCCAGTGCGGGATGTATTTTCAAGAATCCGCCGGGCGACTCGGCCGGTCGGCTGATTGACCAAAGCGGACTGAAAGGGGCGCGGGTGGGGGATGCGGAAGTGTCGCCGGTCCACGCCAATTTCATCGTGAATCGGGGTCAGGCGAAGGCGGCCGATGTGCTCGAGCTGGTGCGGCGGGTGCGGGCGCGCGTCCGGCAGGCGACCGGGATTGAGCTTGAGCCCGAGGTGCTGCTCTACGGGCAGGCGTGGAGGGATGTCCTGTGAAGCTGCCGATTATCGCGGTCTTCGCCGGGGGCACCTCGGCCGAGCGGGAAGTTTCGCTGGGCTCGGGCCGCGCGTGCGCCCTGGCCTTGGCGCGCACGTTCCCGACGCAGTTTTTCGAGATCAAGGCCGATGCCCTGCCCGAGGGACTTGATCCCGCCCGTCATGTCGTCTTCTCCACGCTGCACGGCACGTTTGGCGAGGATGGCGGCATGCAGCGGCTCATGGACGGGGCGGGCGTAACCTATGCCGGCTGCGATGCGGCGAGCAGCGCACTCACGATGGACAAGGCCCGCACGAAACTGGCGGCGGCCGGCCGGGGCGTGCACGGAGCGCGACAGATTCTGTTTCACGCCGGGTCGAAACCGTCGGCCGACGCGGTGATCGGGCAACTGGGAACGGCCGTAGTGGTGAAGCCCAACGCCGAAGGCAGCAGTGTCGGCCTGAGCCTTGTGCAGGACCGCGCCGGCTTGGAGTCGGTGCTGGCCGGCATCACGCGCGGCGACTGGCTGATCGAGGAGCGGTTGCAGGGCCGGGAGCTTTCGGTCGGCGTGCTCGGCGGCCGTGCGCTCGGCGTGGTGGAGATCCGGCCGAAATCGGGCGTTTACGACTACGCCAGCAAATACACCAAGGGCCTGACGGAGTATTTTGCCCCCGCGCCTTTGGATGCGGCCGTGACCGCCGCCGTCCAGCACGCCGCGGCCGAAGCCTTCGCCGCTTGCGGCTGCCGTGATTACGCGCGCGTCGATTTTATCCTCACGGAGAAAAACACGCTTTATTTGCTGGAAATCAACACGCTGCCCGGCATGAAAGAAACCAGTCTGCTGCCAATGAGTGCGCGCTGCACGGGGCTCGACTTCACGGCATTGGTCAGGGAACTCGTCATGCCCGCCGTGCAGCGTTTCGCCACTGGAGCCGGCCCTATCCGCCCTTGAACCCGAATCACTCCAATTCCCGGCGCACACGCGACTGGAGGGACATCCCCCAGGAAGTGAAACCGCGCGCGATGTCGCGCGGCGGCCGGCGCCGCGCGGCGATGGCGGTGTTCAAGTCGGTGCTGCTCACCGTCACGGTGGCGGCGTTGGCGGTCCTGGGCTGGCTCGGCTACGAAACGTGGCGCTCCCATCCGCACGGCATTACCAGCGCCGCGAATCTCCCGCCGGTGCAACAGATCGCCCTTTCCACCGACGGCGTGCTCGACGACCACTGGATCAAAAGCACCCTGGCCCTGCCGTCGGGCGCGACGCTGATGGATCTGGACCTGCCGCAGTTGCACGAGCGTCTGCTGGCCGGGGGGCAGGTGCATTCGGCTTCGCTCACGCGCCGGTTCCCGGCCACTTTGGCCGTGCATCTCGCCGAGCGTTCACCGGTGGCGCGGGTGATGGTGCAGCAGGGCGGGGCGGAGCCCGATGCGCTCTTGGTGGCCCGTGACGGCGTCGTTTATGCCGGCGTCGGTTACGAGGAGGCGCTGCTCGGCTCGCTCGTCTGGCTCGACGGTTTCCGGCTGACGCGGGCAGGCGGCCGGATACAGCCCATCGCAGGCATGGAACTGGTCGCCGATCTGATCGCCAAGGCCCGCAACGAGGTGCCGCACCTCTATGAGACTTGGCGCGTCATCTCGCTGGCCCGGTTGGCGGATGACGGCGAGATCGAGGTGCGCGCGACCGACGTCGAACGGATCCGCTTTGGCCGCAACCAGGATTTCTTCCGCCAGCTCGCCCAGCTCGATGTGCTGCTCGAGCTGGCCCAAAGCCAACCAGACCGGCCCCTGCGGGAAATCAATCTCGCCATTGGCCGCACGACCGACGGCCGCGTGCAGGTGCCGGTGACGCTGGACGTGCCCGAGCCGACGAAAGGCCACCGGTCGCCGACGCGTCCCGCCAACACTTCCTCCTTCTTCAACCCGCAGAAAAAACCGTCCGCGCGTGAGCTCTAGCAACACCATCATCGGGGCCGTCGAGATCGGCACCTCCAAGATCACCGTCCTGATCGGCGAATACAACGGCCGCGAGCTGGCCATCATCGGCCGTGGCGAATGTCAGGCGCGCGGCATCATCAAGGGCGCGGTGGTGGACTACAAGGCGGCCAGCGAATGCACCCACAACGCGCTCGAGCTGGCCCAGCGCGAGGCGGGCGAGGAGATTGACTACGTCTTCCTCGCGCAGACCGGCGCCCACCTGGAAGGTTTTTACAACGAGTCCACCGTGAACGTGAAGGCGGCGGACAACATGATCAGCGCGGGCGACATCCGCACCGTCTGCGACTTGGCGCGCGCGAAGGAGCTGCCCGCCGGCCGCATGGTGGTCACGCACATCCGCCGGCCCTTCCGCGTGGACGGCCGGCTGGTGCCGAACCCGGAGCATCTCGTTGGGCAGCGGCTCGAGGCCGGCTACTGGACCGTGCACGGCTTGGAGACGAAGCTGGCGGACATGATCCACGTCATCCGCGGCTTCAACCTGGAGGTGCGCGAGCTGGTGCTTTCCAGCCTTGCCTCCGGCTACATGGTCACGACGCCGGAAGAGCGCCAGCACGGTGTGCTCGCGATCGACATCGGCGCCGGCACCACTGATTTCGCGCTCTACCGCGATGGCGTGCCGCACACGACCGGCGTGCTCCCGGTGGGCGGCACGCACCTGACCAACGATCTTTGCGTCGGCCTGCGGCTCGTGGACGGCAAGGCCGAGAAAATCAAGCTGCGCTACGGCCGGGCCGGGGTGCAGGCGCGCGACAAGTCCGACAAGGTCTGGCTTGACGGAAATTTCAGCGTCGGTGACCGCCAGTTTCCGCGTCTCACCATCGAGCAAATCACCACCGCCCGCGCGTGGGAGATCCTTGAGGTCGTGCGGAAAAAACTCGGTGCGGCCTACACCCCCGAGCTTTGTCCGGCGGGTGTCGTGTTGACCGGCGGATCCGCCAAGCTGCCCGGCATGGCCGAGGCGGCGGCGCGGGTCTTCGGGGTGCCGGCCCACCTCGGCGAGGCGCCCGCCTGGGTTGCCGAGAATCTCCGCGACCCCGGTTACAGCACCGCCCTCGGCGTGCTTTATTTCGGCATGCAATCGCACACCGAGCAGCAGACCGGCCGGCGCAAGACCGGCTTCCTGACGGGCCTCAAACGTCTCTTCGCCAACTCCTGAGCGCCATGAACCTCAACGAACTGCCGCTGGAGCACGAGATGCTCGCCGACCGCAACATCGCCATCAAGCTGGTCGGCGTCGGTGGTGCCGGCTCCAATGCCGTGGACCGCCTGAAGATGGAGAACCTCGAGCGGCTCCAGCTCGCCGTCATCAACACCGATTACCAAGCCCTCGCCAGCTCGCCCGTGCAGGACAAGGTGCTCATCGGCATGAGCGTCACCCGCGGCCTTGGGGCCGGCGGCGATCCCGATCTCGGCCGCGAGGCGGCGGAGGCGGACCGGGAAAAAATCACCGCGGTGGTGAAGGATTGCGACCTGGTCTTTCTCATCGCCGGCATGGGCGGCGGCACCGGCAGCGGCGCGATGCCCCAGGTGGCCGAGATCGCCTCTGAGGCCGGCGCTCTCGTGATCGCGTTTGTGACCATGCCTTTCAGCTTCGAGGGCGGCCGGCGGCTCAAGCAGGCGGAGGACGGGCTGCAGGCGCTGCGCCGGGTTTGCGATGCGGTCATTCCGCTGCCGAACGACATGCTGCTGCAGGAAGGCGCCGATGACGCCTCCGTGCTCGACTCCTTCGCGCGGGCCGACGAGTGGATCGGCCGCGGCGTGAAGTCGATCTGGGCCATGCTGTTCAAGACCGGGCTCATCAACCTGGATTTTTCGGCGCTTAAACAGGTGTTCCAGCAACGGGGCGGCAAGACGCTCTTCGGCCTCGCCGAGGGCTCCGGCGAAAACGCCGTGGCCGCCGCCATCGAGGGCCTGCGGCTCTGCCCGCTGCTGCACACCCCGGAGTTTTCCCGCAAGGCCGACCGGCTGCTCGTCAACATCATCGGGGGGACCGACCTGACCCTTCCGAAAGTCAACGAGCTGATGACCGCCGTGGCCGACCAGTTCGGGCGCGATTCGCACATCATCATGGGCGCGGTGATTGACGAAAGCATGCAGCAGCGCGTCGAAATCTGCGTCATCGGCGCCAGCGACATGAGCGGCCGCAACCCCCTGCGCCGTGCGCCTGTGCCGGCCCAGCGCCATCAGCCCCGGGCGCCCCAGTCGGCGTCCGCGGCGCTGCCGGAGTCCGCGCTCCCGGTGTCGGCCACCGCCGAGGCCGCCACCCGCACCGCGCAGGACGAATTTGGCTTTGGCGAAATCGAGAGCCGCGGATTTTTCGAGAAGACCGACCGCAACCTCCACGACGGCCAGGATCTCGATGTGCCCACCTACCTGCGGAAGGGCATCAAAATCTCGCTTTGAGCCCGGGCAAATCCACCCCTTGGCAAATGCGCGGGCATCTGCATCGTAGCGGCCATGTTTGTTGACGAGTGCACAGTCAAATTGGCGGCGGGCGATGGCGGCCGCGGCTGCATAAGCTTCCGGCGCGAGAAATACGAGCCGTGGGGCGGCCCCAACGGCGGCGACGGCGGCCGGGGCGGCGACGTCATCCTCGTGGGGGACGACGACACGAACAACCTCGTGGACTACAAGTATCAGCCGCACTGGAGCGCCGGTCGCGGCGGGCACGGGCTCGGCTCGGATCAGCACGGCAAGGATGGCGAACCCCGCCGCCTGCGGCTGCCGCTCGGCACCGTCGTCACCGACCAGGCCACGGGCAAGGTCGTCGCGGAGATCCTGCGCGACGGCGAGGAGATCGTCCTGTGCAAGGGCGGCAACGGCGGCTGGGGCAACACGCACTTCAAGACCTCCACCAACCGGGCGCCGAAGCGCGCCAATCCCGGCCAGCCCGGCGAAACCGGCACCTACCGCCTCGTGCTCAAGAGCATCGCGGACATCGGCCTCGTGGGCTTTCCCAACGCCGGCAAATCCTCCCTGACGCGCGCCATCACACAGGCCCGGCCGAAGACCGCCGCCTATCCCTTCACCACGCTCCACCCGCAGATCGGAGTGATCGATTACCCGGAGGGTCCGGCGGGCGGCCGCCGGCTCCTGCTCGCGGACGTGCCCGGCCTCATCGAGGGCGCGAACGAAAACCGCGGGCTCGGCCACCGGTTCCTCCGACACATCGAGCGCTGCGCACTCCTGCTCGTCCTGCTGGACATGGCCGGCACGGACGCCCGCGACCCGCGGGAGGACTACCGGCACCTGCTGCGCGAGCTGAAGCTTTACGACCCCGCGCTGCTGGAGAAACCCTGCCTCGTCGTGGCCAACAAGATGGACGTTGATGCCGCGACGGCCAACCTCGCGAAGTTCAAGCGTCGTCATCCCAAGGTCGCCGTGCTCGGCATCTCCTGCCTGACCGGCGACGGTTTGCCGCAATTGAAGAAAGAATTGCTAAAACGGGTCACGCGGTTGCGCGCCGGCCGAAAAATGTCGCCTCGCCCGGCGCCTTGAACAAGATTCCGGCCGTATGCCTTCGGAATACCGCTCGCTTATCATGCGCTCGAACCGCCTTCTCGGCGCGGCGCTGGTCGAGGCCAACCTCATCAAGATCGAGGATCTCGAAAAGGCGAACGAGCGGCTGCTGGAGATCATCGCGCTCGATCAGCCGCGGCAATGCACCGTGCTCGGCATCCTTGCCTATGAGATGAAGGCGCTGCGCGAGGAGGACGCCCTGCAACACGTGGTGGACAACGAAGGGGTGGGGCTGGTGGACCTGCGCGACTACGATGTGTCGGACGAGGTGAAGCGCAGCATTGACCCCAGCGCCTGCTGGGCGACCTGGGCGGTGCCGTTCGACCACGAGGAGGATTTTCACTTTGTCGCCACGGCCTACTACCTGAGCCCGCCGGTGCGCGCCTTCTGGGAAAAGCAGCTCAACGGTCCGATTCTCTGGTTTGGCACCACGCTGGAGGGGATCGCCGATTTTCTGGAAAAGACCGAGGCGGAGAACTCCGGCAACCCGGCCGGCGGCGGCACCCGTTCGCCTTTCAACCCGGCCGCCATTGCCGCCGCGGGCGCCACCGTGTCGCCGTTTCCCACGGCCACGCCGGCCGCCGGCACCAGCAACACGCCGTTCCCCAAGCCGAAGTCGGCTTCACCCTTCAACGTGCCCGCCGATAACTGACGCCCATGCCCCTCGGTAAAGTCCAGTCGCAGATCGTCGCCAAGCTCGTCGCCATGGAGCGCCTCTCCGAGGAGCAGCGCGACGCCGTGGCCGCCAGCCCCGTCGAGCTCAACGGCGACGCCTTGGACAAGCTGCTGCAGGAGGAATACAAGATCTCGCCGTTCCAACTGCTGGTGGCCAAGGCCCGGGCGCTGAACATCGCGCCTTACAACGTTGCCCGCTACCGCCTGAGCGCCACGACCTTTGAGCGCGTCCCGCAGGATTTTTGTCAGGAGAATCTTGTCCTGCCGGTCGGCCAGGTCGGCGAATTTCTGCTCGTGGCCTTCGCCAATCCCTTCGAGGTCACGCTGCCCACGAAGATCCAGGAACTCACCGGCATGCGCGTCATCCGCCTGCTCGGGCGCGAGCGCGACATCCGGGAGAAGTTTACCAAGGGCGGCCAGCAGCAGGCGGCGGGTTTCGACGACGTCGTGCAGCAGATCGGCGCCGAGTTTGGCGGTGGCAGCTCCGAATCCATCGAGGAGGATCTCGTCAACGAGGAGTCCGGCCCGATCATCCAGCTGGCCAACCGGATCATCGAGGACGCCTATTACATGGGCGCGAGCGACATTCACATCGAGCCGCAGGAGAAGGAGGTCATCGTGCGCTACCGGGTGGACGGCCTCTGTCAGGAAAAGCTGCGGCTGCCCGGCATGGTCGGCCCGGCGCTCGTGGCCCGGTTGAAGATCATGTGCAATCTCGACATTTCCGAGCGGCGCCTGCCGCAGGACGGTCGCATTGTCTTCAAGCAATACACCAAGAAGTCGCTCGACCTCGACCTTCGCGTTTCGACCGCGCCGCTCAACCACGGCGAGGGCGTGGTCATGCGTATCCTCGACAAGCAGAAGTCCACGCTGCCGCTCACCGCGCTGGGCTTCTCCGATGCCAACCTGACCAAGTATCGCGAAGTCATCCGCCAGCCTTACGGCATGATCCTGCATTGCGGGCCCACCGGCTCCGGCAAATCGATGACGCTCTATTCCGCGCTCAACGAGATCAACTCGCCGGAGATCGTCATCCGCACCGCCGAGGACCCCATCGAATACACGCTCGCCGGCATCAACCAGATGCAGATGCACCGGCAGATCGGCCTGACTTTTGCCAGCGCCCTGCGCGCCTATCTCCGGCAGGACCCCGACATCATCCTCGTGGGTGAGATCCGCGACAAAGAGACGGCCAACATCGCCGTTGAGGCTGCGCTCACGGGTCACTTGTTGATCTCCACGCTCCACACCAACGACGCCCCCGGCACCATCGCCCGTCTCACCGACATGGGCGTGGAGCCGTTCATGATTTCCTCGTCGCTCCTGTGCGTGTGCGCCCAGCGGCTGATGCGCCGCGTTTGCAAGACCTGCCGCAAGCCCTATGAGCCGCAGGGGCGCGAAAAAGCCTTGCTTGAAAAAGGCATCGGCTGGAGCGGCACGATTTACAAGCATTCGCCCAAGGGTTGCCCGAAGTGCGGTGGCAGCGGTTACAAGGGCCGCGTCGGCATCCACGAGCTCATGGTCACCAACGAGGAGCTGATCGAGGGCATCAACAAAGGCCTCGAGACCGCCGAGCTGAAGAAAATCGCGATGCGCGGCGGCATGAAGACCCTGCACCAGGACAGCCTGCTCAAGGTCAAAGAAGGCACCACCACCTTGGAAGAGGCGATCGCGACCGCCCCCGTGGATCTCTAAGCCGGCCGCCGGCGCGGACTGCGCTTGCCTGCCGCGGGACTTCCCGCCAATGGCATTGGTCCTTCCTATGTCACGCCTGCTTGCTGCAGCCACCGCCACCGTCCTCCTCTTGGCCTTCACGGCCTGCGCCAGGAAAGCCCCGGAGATCACCTCCCTCCAGCGCAAAGAGGCGGCCAGCCTCGTCAGCGAGGCCGAGTTTGCCCTCGCCATGCGCGACTTCGGCCGGGCCGAAGAGCTTTACGCCAAAGCCACCGCCCTCTGTCCGGACGACGGTTCCTATTGGCTGGATTTGGGCGCGCTGCGCCGGCGGGCCGACAAGCGCGACGGGGCGCGTCAGGCTTACACCGAGGCAGCCAAGGCTTACGCCGCGGCCTACAAGGCCGACCGCAAGAATCCGCAGCCCTTGCTCCAGCAAATCTATGTCGAGGCGCTGCTGGGCAACACCAAGACGGCGTTGAAGCTTCTCAAGCAGGCGCAGGCCGACCATGGCGACAACCCCGGCGTGAAAAAGCTGACACCCGAGGCGTTTGACCGGATGATCGCCGATCCCGGCTTCAAGGCGCAGGCGCTGTAGCCGCCGCAAGCACCCCTGCGCGGATGGGCACCTATTGGGTCGAGTTCCTCACGGTTTCCGCGGCCCACTTGCTGGCGGTGGCGAGCCCGGGTCCGGACTTCGCCATCGTGCTGCGGCAAAGCCTCGCCCATGGCCGGCGGGTGGCGGTGTGGACGAGCATCGGTATCGGCAGCGGAATCTCGCTGCACATCGCCTATTCGCTGCTGGGGATGGCGCTCTTGTTGCGGGGCTCGGCCACGGCGTTCGGGATGCTCCAATACGCCGGCGCCGCTTACCTCACTTGGCTCGGCGTGCAGGCCCTGCGCAGCCGGCCGCGCCAAGCCGGCGAGCCTGCGGCGGCGGTTGGCGGCGGGTTGCCTTCGGACCGCGCGGCCTTTGTCACCGGCTTTCTCACCAACGCCCTGAACCCCAAGGCCACGCTGTTTTTCCTCGCGCTTTTCCCGGTCGCGGTGAGTCCGGCCACGCCCAAGCTCGTGCAGGCGGGCTACGGGCTGTGGATGATTCTCACGACGATGGGGTGGTTCTCGCTTGTTTCCCTGCTGTTCACACGCCCGGAGGTCCGGAACAAATTTCTGCGCCACGGTCACTGGATCGACCGCGCCCTCGGCGTCATTTTCCTTGGTTTCGCCGCGAGTCTGCTGTTCGCGAATTTAGGCTGAGTGGATTTGGCGTGTTTTGCTTCAATGGCATTTCACCTATAAAGGGAAAGTGAATGCGGGGCTATGCTCGGAGGAGGAAAGGAGGCGGCTAGGGTTTAGGCGGCAGATGTCCCTTGCCCACGGCTTCGTCGATCATGCGCACGGCGTATTCCCAGATCGTGCGGGAGCCGTCGGCGACATGCGCGTTGCGGGCGAGGACTTTGTCGTGGGTGACGCCGTGTTTCCGCCAGGCGTGGCCCTCGGTGAGACAGTTGAGCAGCATGGGGTGAAAACGGTCGCACGCGGCGGCGAAGCGCGATTCCGGTGTCTGCTTGGATTCGAACTCGTCCCAGAGCGCGCGGAACTCGGCGGCTTGGTCGGCGGGCAGGAGGCCGAAGATCCGGTCGGCCGCCCGGGCTTCGCGTTCGTGCTGGTCGGCCATGTTGACGACATCGTAGGCGAAGGTGTCGCCGGCGTCGATTTCCACGAGATCGTGGATGAGCACCATCTTGAGGATGCGCAGGACATCCAGCGGGCGGTGGTTGGAGTGTTCCGCCAGCGTGATGACCATCAGCGCGAAGTGCCAGGAATGCTCGGCGCTGTTCTCCGACCGGCGGCTCTGCGTGACCAAGGTTTGCCGGAACACTTCCTTCAGTTTGTCGGCTTCGACGATGAAGCGCATCTGGCGGACGAGACGGTCGGCAGGGGAGGACATGCCGCAGCGATAGCGGAACAACCGCCCCGGGCAACCCCACATTGCAGCGGGTGCTTGGAGGGCACGAGAGGGACCCCTCCGGAGGGGGTATCCGTGTCATAACCAAGGGGGCCGGCGCCCGGTGCCGTTTGTTTATTTGCGTTTTCAATACCCGGACGTTTCCCTCGCCGGCTACTATGCGCGTGAAAGTCCTCGTCGCCGACAAGATATCCGCCAGTGGGGTGGAGTATTTGCGCCGTCAGCCCGGTCTGACGGTGGTCGAAGCCTACGGCTCCAGTCCGGAGCAGGTGCTCGGGCTGGTCGGAGACGTCGAGGCGATCGTCGTGCGCAGCGAGACGAAGATCACCGCCGCCGTGATGGCCGCGGCGCCCAGGCTCAAGGTCGTGGGCCGGGCCGGCGTGGGGGTGGACAACGTGGACGTGGAGGCGGCGACCGAGCGCGGCGTCATCGTGATGAACACGCCCTCCGGCAACACCATCGCGACCGCCGAGCTGACGTTCACGCACATCCTTTGCGGCGCGCGGCCGGTGCCGCAGGCGGCGGCCTCGATGCGGGCCGGCAAGTGGGACCGCAAGGGCTTTTCCGGCATCGAGCTTTTCCGCAAGACCCTCGGCGTCGTCGGCCTCGGCCGCATCGGCAGCGAGGTGGCCAAGCGTGCGCAGGCCTTCGGCATGCGCGTCGTGGCCTACGATCCCTATCTCGCGCCCAGCCGCGCCAAGGCCATGCAGGTCGAAGCCATGACGCTCGACCAGCTATTGGCGGAGAGCGACTACATCACCGTCCACATGCCGATGACGGACAGCACGCGGCACCTGATCGACGAGGCCGCGCTGGCGAAGTGCAAGAAGGGCGTCCGGCTTTTCAACTGTGCCCGCGGCGGCATCATCAAGGAGTCGGCGCTGGTCGCCGCCCTGAAGTCCGGCCACGTCGCCGCGGCGGGGCTCGATGTTTTCGAGGAAGAGCCGCTGGCGGCCGACCATGAGCTGCGCAAGCTGCCCAATGTCTCGCTCACGCCGCACCTCGGCGCCTCGACCGCCGAGGCGCAGGAGAGCGTCGGCCTCGAGGTCGCGGAGCAGGTTGCCGACGTTCTCAAGGGCGGCGTGATCCGCAACGCCGTCAACATGCCCTCGATCGACGCCGCCGCGCTCAAGATCCTCGGGCCCTACCTCGACCTCGGCCAGAAGCTCGGCACGCTCGTGCAGCAGCTCGGGCCGCAGCAGATTGCCACGCTCCGCGTCACCTACTGGGGCAAGATCGTGGACCTCGACGCCAACTCGGTCACCCGCGCCATCCAGCGCGGCTTCCTGCGCCGGATCAGCGGTGACTCCGTGAATTTCGTGAACGCCCCGGTCGCGCTTCAGCGGCTCGGCGTGAAGATGGAGGTGCTCAAGTCCACCGACGACGTGGACTTCACCGAACTCGTGTCGGTCGAGGCCGTGACCGCCGATGGCACGGTGCACTCGGCCCGCGGCACGCTGCTCGGCAAAGCCGCCCGCCCGCGCGTCGTGGAAATCAACGGCCGCGACGTCGAGGTCGAGGCGCACGGCAAGCTGCTGCTCATCGAGAATCACGACGAGCCCGGCATGATCGGCTACGTCGGCACGCTGCTGGGCAAGGACGGCGTCAACATCGCCAACATGTCGCTCAGCCGCCAGGAGCCCGGCCAGACCGCGCTGATGGTCATCAACCTCGACAGCGAGCCCAGCGAACCGGCCCGGCGCGAGTTGAAGTCGCACCGCGCCATCAAACTGGCCAAGTTCATTCAGCTCTGATTTTCGCATGTTCGTCGCCTACCTCATCGTTCTCGCCGTCGGCTACCTGTTGGGCGCGCTGCCCTTCGGGTATCTGGTCGCGCGCGCGAAAGGCGTGAACATCTTCGAGGTGGGCAGCCGCAACCCCGGGGCGACCAATGTCCGCCGCGTGCTCGGCAAAGGCCCGGGTAACCTGGTGTTCGCGCTCGATGCGCTGAAAGGCGCCGTGGCCTCGGCCTGGGCGTTGCTCGGCCGCACCGAGGCGGTGTTCACCTGCGAGATGCCGGAGTGGGGGCTCGATTTCATGGTGGGCGGGGAAGGGTGGACGCTGCTCGGCGTGGCCGGCCTCGTCGGCGCCATGCTCGGGCACAGCTTTTCCTGCTTCACGAAGTTCAAGGGTGGCAAGGGCGTGGCCACCGGGGCGGGCGGGATTTTTGTCATCATCCCGGTCAGTGCGCTCATCGCCGCCGCGGTCTGGGCGCTGGTTTTCTTCGCCTCCCGCTATGTGTCGCTGGCCTCGATGCTGGCCGCGCTCTCGCTGCCGCTCACGGTGTGGCTGCGGGACCGGCCGCCGCTGGTCATCACGCTCACGGCGCTGATCGCGCTCTTCGTGATTTTCCGCCACCGGGAGAACATCAAGCGCCTGCTGAACGGCACCGAGAACCGCTTTGTGAAAAAGTCCCCGGAGGAACCCAAGGCATGAGCACGCCCAACGTCATTCGCATCGGCCTGTGCGGCTTCGGCACGGTCGGGCAGGGGGTGTGGAAACACCTCGCCGGCGCGCGCCGCGCCCTCGAATCGCGGCTGGGCGCCGGCATCGAGGTCCACCGCATCGCGGTGCGCAACCCCCGCAAGGCCCGCGCCGTCCGCCTGCCCGCCGGCCGTATCACCACCGACGCCCTCGCGGTCGCGGCCGATCCCAAAATTCACATCGTCTGCGAACTGATGGGTGGCACCTCGCTCGCCCGTGAGGTCACGCTGACCGCGCTGCGCCACGGGAAGATCGTCGTGTCGGCCAACAAGGCGCTCATCTGCGACCACGGCGCGGAGATCTTTGCGACGGCACGCCGGCATGGCGGCCATTTTCTTTTCGAGGCCAGTGTCGCCGGCGGTATCCCGATTATCAAGGCCCTGCGCGAGGGCCTCGTGGCCAACCGCTTCCCGCGGATTTACGGCATCCTCAACGGCACCTGCAATTACATCCTCACGCAGATGGAGGAGCAGGACGCGCCCTACGCCAGCGTGCTCGACGAGGCCAAGCGATTGGGCTACGCGGAGGCCGACGAGGCGCTCGACGTCGAGGGCTGGGACGCCGCGCACAAGGCCTCCATCCTTGCCTGGCTGGCGCACGGGGTGTGGGTCAAGCCGCGCCAGATGGTGGTCGAGGGGATCACCCGCATCACCCCGGCTGATTTCAAGAATGCCGCCATGCTCGGCTACGGCATCAAGCTTCTCGCCGTCATCACCCGCGATCTCGACAGCAACGAGCTTTCCGTGCGCGTCCACCCGACGCTGCTCCCCGAGGGCAGTGTGGTGGCGAACGTCAGCGGCGTCTTCAACGCCGTCTCCGTCACCGGTGATGTCGTCGGCACCACGCTCTACATCGGCCGCGGGGCGGGGCAGGATGCCACCGCCAGCGCCGTCATCAGCGACATTGCGGACGCCGCCGCGCTGCTGGTCCACGGCAAGGGCTCTCATCTTACCGCCGCCGAGACGCTGCCGGCGCGCAACGGCTGCCGGCTGGCGCCGCCCGAGCACATCAAGTGCCGCTACTACGTGCGCCTCACCGTGAAGGACCAGCCCGGCGTGCTCGCCCGCGTCGCCTCGGTCATGGCGCGGCACCACATCAGCATTGCGAGCGTCATCCAGACTCCCGGCGAGGACGACCGCGCCGCCTCGCTCGTGCTCACCACCCACGAGAGCCACGAGCGGGCGATGAACGCCACCCTGCGCGACGTTGCGCGCCTCGCCAGTGTCATCGGCGAGCCGGTGCTCCTGCGCATCGGTGATTTCAACGACTGATTTTTCCGTCCATGCCACGCATCGTCCAAAAATACGGCGGCACCTCCGTGGGTGACGTCGAACGCATCAAGAAGGTCGCCGAGCGCATCAAGGCCACGCGCGACGAGGGCCACGAGCTGGTCGTCGTCGTTTCCGCCCGCTCCGGCGTGACCAACGAGCTGATCGCCCGCGCCAAGGCGGTGTGCGAGCATCCCAGCGAACGCGAAATGGACATGCTCCTCGCCATCGGCGAGCAGGAGACGATCGCCCTCACCGCCATGGCGCTGCACGGCGTGGGGGTGGATGCCGTGAGCTACACCGGCGCGCAGGCCGGCATCTTCACCGACAAGGTCCACACCAAGGCGAAGATCAAGACCATCAACGCCCAGCCGATCGACAAGGACCTCAAGCAGGGCAAGGTCGTCATCGTGGCCGGCTTCCAGGGCATCAACGAGGACGGACACGTGACCACGCTCGGCCGCGGTGGCTCCGACCTCACCGCCATCGCGCTGGCCGCGGCGCTGCAGGCCGACAAATGCGAGATCTACACCGATGTGGACGGCGTCTATACCGCCGACCCGCGCGTGGTGAAGACCGCGCGCAAGCTCAACGAAATCTCCTACGACGAGATGCTCGAGCTGGCCTCCTCCGGCTCGAAGGTCATGCAGTCGCGCTCCGTCGAGTTCGCCAAGAAATACGGCGTCGTTTTCGAAGTCCGCTCCAGTTTCAACCACAACCCAGGAACCATCGTGAAAGAAGAAGTCGCCTACATGGAAAAGGTCGTCGTCCGCGGCGTCGCCGTGGACAAGGACCAGGCCAAGGTCATCGTCAGCAACATCGTGGACAAGCCCGGCTCCGCCGCGCGCGTGTTCCGGGCGCTCGCCGATGCGAACGTCCTGGTGGACATGATCGTGCAGAACGTGCCGCGCCACGGCGTGGCCAACCTCACCTTCACCGTCCCGCAGGGTGATTCCCACCGTGCGCAGAAAGTGCTTGAGCCCGTGCTGGCCGAGATCGGTGGCGGCGCGGTCGCCATCCACGAGCACATTGCCAAGCTCTCCGTCGTCGGCGTCGGCATGAAGACGCACTCCGGCGTCGCCGCCACGCTGTTCCAGGCGCTGGCCGACGTGGGTATCAACATCGAGCTCATCACGACCTCGGAGATCAAAATCTCCATCGTCATTGATCTCGACCGCGCCGACGAGGCCGCCCGGGTAACCCACGAAGCCTTCCAGCTCAGCCAGCTCGGGGTCTGAGGAGGCAGAAGCCAGAAGTCAGATGTCATGCTTAAGATCAGGCTGCCTGATGGTAGGGCCCGACCTCCGGGCGGGCCGTAACATGCACCGAAGCGCCATGCGGCCCGCCCGGAGGTCGGGCCCTACCGGGTAGGATTGAATCCCACCCACTTGCGCCATGCGTTACATCTCCACCCGCGGGCAGAGTGAGCCCCTCGGCTTTTCGGCTGCGGTCGCGACCGGGCTGGCGCCGGACGGCGGGCTTTACCTGCCGGAGACGCTGCCGGATTTCTCCCCCGACCTCGCGCGCTTTGAAAAGCTGGGCTACGCGGAGCTTTGCTTTGAGTTCATGCGGGTTTTCGCCACGGACATCCCGGCGGAGGCGCTGCGGGATTTGGTGACGCGTTCCTATGCACGTTTTTCGCATCCAGCGATCGCACCGCTGGTGCGGCTGGATGAACGCACGCACGTGCTGGAGCTGTTCCACGGGCCGACGCTTGCGTTCAAGGATTTCGCCCTGCAGTTGCTCGGCAACCTCTACGAGCGCCAGTGCCGGGAGCGCGGCGAGTCCATCAACGTCCTCGGTGCGACCTCGGGCGACACGGGCGCAGCGGCGATCCACGGGCTGCTGGGCAAGCCCGGCACCGCCAGCTTCATCCTCTATCCCGACGGCCGCGTGTCGCCGCTGCAGGAGCGGCAGATGGCCTGCACCGGTGCGGCCAATGTGCATGCGCTGGCCATTGACGGCTCCTTTGATGACGCGCAGGCGATCCTCAAGGAGCTGTTCGCCGACCAGACCTTTCGGCTGAAAAACCGGCTCTCGGCGGTGAACTCCATCAACCTCGCCCGGGTGCTAGCCCAGTGCGTCTATTACCTCTACGCGTGGCTGCGGCTGTCGCGGGCGGAGCGGGCGGCAGCGGAGTTCGTGGTGCCGACCGGCAATTTCGGCAACGTGCTGGCCGGGTGGATGCTCACCCGGATGGGCGTGCCGCTCGCGGGCTTCAAGGTGGCGACCAACCAGAACGACATCCTGCACCGCCTGTTCACCACGGGCGAATACCGCGTCGGCGCGGTGCAGCCGAGCCTCGCGCCCTCGATGGACATCCAAGTGGCGTCGAATTTCGAGCGCCTCATGTATTACAGCGTCGGGTGCGACGCGGGCCGGGTGCGCGAGATCATGCGCACCTTCAAGGAGACCGGCCGGTATCGGTTCGAGAACTTTGACCGGGGGTTGTTTTCCTCCTCGCGCTGCACCGATGCGGAGATTCCGGAGATCATCCGGCGCGTGCACCGGCAGTTCGGCTACGTCGCCGACCCGCACACCGCCTGCGCCTTCAAGGAACTGTCGCCCGACCGCCCGAGCGTGGTGCTGGCCACGGCGAGCCCGGCCAAGTTTCCCGAGACGCTCCGCGCCGTGCTCGGCGAGGAGCCCGTGCATCCGAGCCTGGAGGCGTTGAAATCGCGCCCCGTGGTGAAGCACCGCCTGCCCGCGACCGCCGCCGCCGTCCGCGCCTACGTGGAGCAGCACGCGGTTTGAGCTTTCGGCGCGGTCAGATCAAGGGGCGTTGCAGGCCCGACGCTGAGACCGGCTTCCCGGACGCTGGCGCGAAGAGTGCCTTCGGGAGGTCGCCCGGATGGCTCAATGGAACGGTCGCACCTCGACGGAGGCGCGGCACGCTTGGGCGGCTTTGCGGCCCCAGGCCTGCGCCTCGTCGCGGTTGGCCACCTCCAGCACCCAGAAGCCATCCACGAATTCCCCGGTCTTGAGGTAGGGGCCGTCGGTTGTGAGCACCGAGCCATCAGGCTGCCGCAGAAGCGACTTGGCCCGACCGGGCGGCTGCAGGCCGCCGACGAAGACCCGGACGCCGGCCGCGACCATCTCGGCATTGAGGGCATCAATATCGCGGCGCATGACCGCATCCACGGTCATGGCAGGGTCAAAGCCGTTGGGTCGGTGAATGGCTACGAGGTATTTTGTCATGAGGTTCCTGTTTTACCCGACGATTCAACCCGCCGGTTCAGGACATCGGTTTGCACGATTTCCTCACGGGCAAGCCTGCACCTTGGGCTTCGGCTAACAATGCATGCTGGGTTGCTAATTCGTCTGCTTTGCCATTTGGGGCGCTTTAGTAATTCACGATAATCGAGCATAATCTCCAAGTCATCGGGAAACGTCACAGAATTTTCGAATCATCTGCGGCCGTAGTTAGTGCGTAGAGCCGATCATGACGATTGCCTTCACAGCAACGGCGCGAGCAGGCGGCTGAGGTCTTCGAGGATGTTGCCCCAGAGCCGGGATTTGCGGGGGAGGTCGCCGGCGGGGCGGCAGGAGCGGAGGAGCGTCTCCACCCAGGCCTTCATGGCGAGGACGTCGGGCTGGGAGTGGACGAGCACGGCGATCTCGAAATTGAGGAAGAGGCTGCGCAGGTCGAAATTGGGCGAGCCGAAGAGCGCGAGCCGGTCGTCCACGAGGATGGCCTTGCTGTGCATCATGCCGGGGCCGTGGAGCATGATGCGGACGCCGGCCTCGCGGAGTTCGCGCAGGAAGTGCCGCCGGGCGAAGTCGGTGACGGGGTGGTTGGAACGCGCGGGCACGATGAGCGTGACTGCGCGGCCGGCGCGGGCTTTCACGATGAGCGTGCGCTGCAGGACTTCGTCGGGGATGAAGTAGGGCGTGATGATGGTGAGGCTGCGGTCGGTCCCCTGGATCATGGCGAGGATGCCCTCGTAGAGCGGGTCGCCAGGCACATCGGGGCCGCTGGCGACGACCTGCAGCTCGCTGTCGCCGCGGGGTTGGAGCGCCTCGGCGACGGGGATCTCGGCGTGGAGGGCGTCGGCGGACTGTTTGCTGGCGAAGCACCAGTCGGCGATGAAGACCTCGTTGAGAAGGGCGGCGGCGGGGCCGGCGATGACGGCGCTAAAGTCGGCCCAGCGTTTTTTCAGCGGGGTGGGCCCCATGTATTCGCGGGCGAGGTTGTGGCCGCCGACGATGGCGGTGGCGTGGTCGAAGACGGCGATCTTGCGGTGATTGCGGAGGTTGGCCGAGCCGCGCGAGGTGAAGGGCAGCACGGGCATGAACCACTGGATCTCGCCGCCGGCCTTGCGCAGCGGGTGGAGGAAATCCCGGCTGAGGAACATGCAGCCCACGGAGTCGAGGAGCAGGCGGACCTTGACGCCGTCCTTCGCGCGCCGGGCGAGGAGCTTGATAATACGGCGGCCGGTGTCGTCGCGGCCGATGATGAAGGCGGTGATGTGGATGTGGGTGCGGGCGCGGTTGATCTCTTCCTCAAGGGCGGCGTAGGTGATCTCGCCGGTGGTGAGCAGCCGGATGCGGTTGCCGCCGACGGGTTCGCAGGCGCCGTTGGCCGTGACGGTGCTGGCCACGGAGAGGCTGGCGCAGGCAGCGGGCGGAATCTCGCCCCGGCCGGGCAGGGCGGGCAGGAGGCGGGACTTGCTGGCGCGCAGGCGGCGGAGCTTGCGGCCGCCCAAGAGCAGGTAGAGCGGCACGCCCACGTAGGGGATGAGCACGATGACCAACAGCCAGGCGAAGGTGCTGCCGGGCTGGCGTTTCTCGCTCACCAGCCGGGCGATGAGGAAAATGGCCAGCAGGAAGCCGGCGATCGTGAAGAGGTGCGACCAAAGGCCTTGCGTCAGGGTTTGTTCGAGCTCGGCATCCATGCGCGGCGGGGCGTTGTCCGCCAGACAAGCCGGGGGCCCGGGGGAAGCAAGGCCGGGGTGAAAAAAACCTTGAACTGCGGCGGGCGAGACGAGAACTTCCGCGTTCCGTTTTTTGGTAGGATACTCAAGTGGCCAACGAGGGCAGACTGTAAATCTGCTGGCTAACGCCTTCCCTGGTTCGAATCCAGGTCCTACCACCACCTTTCGCCCCCCTGTTCCCGTGTGGAGCAGGGGGGCTTTTGTTTGGCAAGTCCAGCGGGCAGGCCACGGTCCGCTCGGAGAGCGGACCCTACCGGCGCTACCGCGCCCTTTCTTACTTCCCGGCGGCCAGCAGACGCTGGATTTCGGCGAGGAGCTGGTTGAGAGGCGTGGTCTTGGGGAGGTAGGCGGAAACGCGTTTGCTCAGGTTTTCCTCCACGGTCTGGCGGTCGAAGAGCACGCTGGTGAGCAGGATGACGGGCAGGCCGGGCTGGGCGGCTTTCAGCTTGGCGATGAGGTCGAGGCCGTCGGATTCCTCCAACTGGAGGTCGGAAATCACGAGATCGGGCGGGGTGGCGGCGGCGTGCGCGAGGGCTTCGCGGGCGGTGGCGACGGTGGCGATGCGGTAGCCGCTGATGCTGAGGAACTGCTCGAGCAGCTGGCGGATCTCGGCCTCGTCATCGACGATCAAAATGTGGTGGCTCATGGGGAACAGGCGGGGTCAGGCGGTGGCACGGTTGAGGATGACGACGCCGCCGACGACGTTGTTGCCGTCGCGCAGCGGGTAGAAGGTGAAGCGGACGGGGATCTCGCCGCCTTCGCTGCGGAGCAGGGTCGCGGGCAGGTCGCGGAGATCGTGGCCCTCCTTCAGGCCACGCTGCAGCGGGAGGTCGCCGGCGGTCAGGCGGACCAGTTCGGGCAGCGGTCGGTTGATGAGATCCTTTGCCAGCCAGCCGGTGTCGTGCTCGACGGCGGGGTTGATGCGGGATATGTTGGCGACCTTGGTGATGACGAAGACGAGGTCGGTGATGGAGTTGATGATGAGGTGGTTGTAGCGGAGCTGGTGCTCCAGGGCCTGGTTGGCCCAGCGGCGCTCGAGGTTTTCCAGGTTCAGGCGGTCGTTGGCGGCGCTGAGTTCAGCGGTGCGTGCCTGCACGCGGGATTCGAGCTGGGCGTTGGCCGCGGCCATCGCGTCGGCGGCGCGGCGGCGCATCAGGATGTCGTCGCGGATGAGCCAGGCGCCGGCGGCGAGGAGGAGAAAGTTGATGGCCACGCCGAGACCGATGGTCCAGCGCGTGGCCTGGGCCTGGAGGAACGACTCCTGGTCGCGGAGGGCGAGCAGGTTCATCTGCTCGGTTACCAGCCGTTCGACCAGCCGCAGGAGTTCCTCCACCGCGGTGTTGGCCGCGTCGACCGCGAACAGGGTGGCGAGGGATTCGGGCGGTGCGGACCCGAGTTCGCGGGCGAAGGCGCTGCGGGACTCGGCCAGGGTGGCCAGCCGGGCAACCTGCCGGGCGGTTTCCGCCTGGTCGCGGGCGAGCGCGCCGGCCACCTCCAGGTGGTCGGCCAGCCGCACCTGGCTGCGGCGGCCGGCGGCAAGATCGCGGGGGTCGCGGGTGAGGGCATAGATGCGCAGCGAACCCTCGGCGCTCTGGGTGGCGGCGGCGATGCCCTCGAGCTCGTTGATCAGGGCGTGGGTGCGGTTGACCCAGTCGCTCGCGGTCACCGTGCGGTTGAGCTGGCGGACGGCATGCACGGCCACGGCGACAAGCACCACGGTGACGAGGGCGAAGAGGGCCAGCACGCGTTTGATGGTCGGATCTTTCAATTTGGGCGGGGGTTGGGAGAGGGAAGCTCCGGTTCAGTATCTCCCACGGTCGGGATCCTGAGCCGGAGGATCGGTTTTGACCACCGTGAACTTTGCTTCCTTCACGTCGGTGGCGTAGTCGTAGGTGAACTCGGAGGCGGAGGTCCAGTTGGCCTCGAAGGAACGGGCGACCTTGGTCGCGATGGAACGGATGTCGGGTTTGCAGCGCTCGAGGTTGAAGGTGTAGCGGCGGTTGTTGTAGTCGAGGTAGGCCTTGTCCTCGGTGACGTAGCAGACGGCGTGGGCGATGCGGCCCATCATCCGCACATGGATGAGCCGGGTGTCGTAGCCGTGGTGGCTGAGCACGTGGTCGGCAAGGATGGCGTAGTCGTCGCAGTCGCCGATCTTGGTGCGGAGAAACACGTCGGGGTTCTGCACGTAGTTGATGAACTCGTAGGTGAAGCCCTCGAAGAGATTGGCAAAGCGTTTCGGCGTGAGCGAGGTGTCGTCCAGCAACTGCCGGACGGTGAGCGCCTCCAGCCGCACCAGGCCCAGGCCGACCGTCAACGGAACTCGCGGGCCGCGGCCTCAGGCCGGCGGGTGCAGCACTTCTTGCACCGCGCGCAGCAGCTCTGATGCGCCGAACGGCTTTTGCAGGAAGGCCCGGGCGTGGCGCCGGGCCTCCGTCACGGTGGCGTTGGCGGCGCTGGCCAGCCCGCTGATGGCGATGATGCGGAGGTTGGGCTGCAGCTGCATCAGGGTCGAGGCGAGCACGGCCCCGTTGAGGTTGGGCATGTCCACGTCGGTGATCACGAGGTCAATCTTGCCGGTCTGGGACTGGTAAAGGACGATGGCCTCCACGCCGTCGCCGCAGGCGAGCACGCGGTAATTGCCCTGGCGGAGGACAACTTCCATGCTCTCGCGCACGCTGGGATCGTCGTCCACGAGGAGAATCAGCTCCCCCTGGCCCTCGGGCAAGGCCGAGGCGGCGGCCGGCTCATCGGGCGCATGCTCCCGGCTGGCGGGCAGAAAGATGCGCATGGTGGTGCCGCGCCCGGACTCGCTCTCCACCTTGATGAAGCCGTGGTGCGCCTGCACGATGGTGCGCACGGTCGTGAGCCCGAGGCCGCTGCCCTTGCCCTTGGCCTTGGTGGTGAAAAATGCGTCGAAGATCCGCGGCAGGACATCGGGCGGGATGCCCGTGCCGGTGTCGCCCACGGAAATGACCAGCCACTCGCCGGGGTGGGACTCGGGCAGTTTCGCCGTGTCTTCCAAGCTCAGCGTGCGGTTGGCGAGCGCGACCGTGAGCGTGCCGCCGTCGGGCATGGCGTCACGGGCGTTGACGCAAAGATTGAGCAACACCTGGTGGATCTGGGAGGGATTGGCCATGACCGGCCAAGCGTCGGTGGGGATGCTGGACTGGATGCGGATGGACTTGGGGAAGGAGTTTTGCGCGAGCGCAACGACGTCGCGGGCGACGTGCTTGAGCTGGGTGATGCGTAGAGTGTTGGTGCCGCCCTGGGCGAAGGCCACCACCTGCTTGACGAGGGCCGCGCCGCGTTCGGCGCTGCTTTCGAGCATGCTGATGACGCGCAGGTCCTTCTCGTCGGTCAGCCGCCGGCGCAGCAGCGGGCCGGCGAAGATAATCGGGGCCAGCATGTTGTTCAGGTCGTGCGCGATGCCGGCGGCGAGCATGCCGAGGCTCTCCAGCCGCTGGGCCTTGAGATACTGCTCCTGCAGGAGCTTTCGTTCCGAGATGTCCTGCTTGATGGCGATGAAATGCGTGATGGCGCCGCCGGCGTCCTTCACCGGCGTGATCATCATCTCCTCGGTGTAGTGGGTGCCGTCCTTGCGCCGGTTGACGAGTTCGCCGCTCCACGGGCGGCCCGCGAGGATGGTGGTCCAAAGATCCCGGTAAAACTCCTCGCCTTGCAGGCCCGACTTGACGAGGTGCTTGGGATTGCGGTGCAGCACCTCACCGAGGGCGTAGCCGGTGAGCCGGGTGAAGGCCTCGTTGGCCCATTCGATGCGGCCGTCGGTATTGGTGATGACGATGGCGTTGGCCGCGGCCTCAAGGGCGGCGCTCTTCAGCCGCAGCTCTTCGCTCCGCAGTTTTTCGTTGGTGATGTCGGTCCAGGCCCCGGCGACTTCGCGGGGTTGTCCGGCGGCATCGCGAATGAGGCGCATCTCGTCGCGAATCCAGAGGGTGCGGCCGTCCTTGTGGAGGAAGCGGTATTCATGCACCAGCTGGCCCTGCTCGAGCAGGCCGGCGGCAAAAGTCGCCGCCTGCGCCCGGTCTTCCGGGTGGACGTGATCCGGCCACCAGGTGGGCTGCATGGCTTCCGCGAGGGTATAGCCGGTGAGACGCTCCAGGTTGGGGCTGGTGTAGCGCGGCGTGCTGCTCGCGGAGCTTTCCCAGCCGAGCTGGTAGATCACCGTGGTGCTGGCATTGAGGACGTTTTGGAGCAGCTCCTCATTCCGGCGCAGATTTTCATGGAGTTCATGCAGCCGGCGCAGCTGGCGGATTTCACCGCGGCGCCAAAGAAAGCCGGCGAGGATGCCGAGTCCGGCGAGGAGCGTGGCGGTCTGCAGCAAAACGGAGAGCTGCTTTTGCCGCAGCGGCGCATCGGCCTCGGCGCGGTCGATGCGGGCGATCAGCATCCATTCGGTGCCGGCAACTGCTTCGGCGGCCGCTATGACTTCCGCGCCGCGGTAGTCGATGCCGCGAATGATGCCGCGAGCGCCCTGCAACGCCCGGGCGGCCGGAAGATTGGGCGTGCTGAGCGGCAGGGTGAATTCCAGCGGTGCGAGGTCGGAAAAACGCAGCGGGCTGAGAGACCGCACCTGGTCGTTTTCGCGCCGCACCAGCAGCGTCTCGGCGGTTTCGCTGTTTGTGGGCCAAGTCTCGAGAGTGGGATACAGGTGCCGCTGCGGATCAATCCGCCAAAGCATCAGCGCCTGCGTCCGGGTGGAGTCGGCCGGATCCCCCAGCGGTATGACGAGTGAAAGCCGGACTCCCGTGTCCGTATCCGGCCGGTGGAAATCCACCCACTGGGCCGCGCTGTGCCGTAAGGTGGTTGCGCCGGCGGCGATTTCCTCCGCACCGGGAGCGGCCGTGTCGGCGGGGAGTTGCAGACGAACCCGCCCCTCCTGATCCAGCAGCATGATTTCGTAGCCATGACTGGCCTGGGTGTTATCCAGCCAAGTCCGCAATTCCCCGGACATCCGTTCGTCGGCCAGATAGTCCCGCACCATGCGGAGGAACGGCGGGTTGAGCCGGTAAAAGCGGGCGTCGCTCTCGCGCTCCTTCCGCCAGTGCTCCAGTTCGCGGACTTTCAATTCGGCAACGGCCAGCAGTTGCTGCTCGGTTGCTTCCTCCAAGCTGCGTGCTTGGTGCCGGTAAAAGACCAACGACAGCACGGCGACGGCGATGCCTCCGGCCGCAATGAGCGACATGGCGACAATCCGGATCAGTCGTTCCTTGCGGTCATCAACGGTCATGTATGCGCAGTTATGGCCGGATACTCCAGCATTGACAGGAAATTGCGTAAAACAGGCCCGAACCGGCTAGGTGCCGACGGTAAAGGCGCGGCGCATACCGCCGGTGACGATGGCGAGAGTGAGCAGGGAGTTGACCGGCATGAGGATGGCGGCGACGAGCGGATTGATATGTCCGCTGACGGCGAGACCCACGGCGGTGAGGTTGTAGGCGACCGAAAAAACTAGGATCCAAATCTGGGCGCGGCGGCGGACGGCATTGACCTCGAACAGCGCGCGGATGCCGGCGAGCCCGCGGCCGAGATAATAAAAGTCGGCCTTTTGTCCGAGCACGCCGCGGTGGATGACGGGCGTGCCGCGGCAGAAGGCGCGGTCGAAGGCGAGGCTGTCGTTGGCACCGTCGCCAAGCATCAGGGTGTCGCGGCGGTCGTGGCGCTCGAACCAATCGGCCTTGGCTTCCGGGCTGTAGCCGCCCTGCGCAGCGGCGGCCGGCAACCCGAGATCACGGGCGAGCGCGGCGACCTTGGCCGGGGCGTCGCCGCTGAGGATGTGCAGGCCGAGCCCGCGCGCGTGCAGCGCGGCGAGTTCGGCGGCGGCATCGGGCCGGGCGGCATCGCGGAAATGGAAACGCGCCAGCCCCTCGCCGTCGCGGGCGAGGACCGTGGTCCCGTCGGCGGGGCCGTCGTCGCGCCAGCCGGCGCGGCCCAGCGACCAGGCGCCGAGTTCGACGCCATCGCCGACGCTTTCCTCCACCATGCCGGCCAGCGGCGGCGGTGCGCCCCGGGCGAGCAGGTTCTCCAGCAGGCATTGGCTGACAGGATGGGCGTTGCCCGCGACGAGGGCGTGCAGGGCGGCGCGGGCGGAATCGTCGAGCGCGGCGAGGCCCGCGGGATTCGCCAGCACGGGAGTCTCGAGCGTGAGCGTGCCGGTCTTGTCGAAAATCACCCGGCGGACGCGGTCGAGCCGGGCCCAAAGATCGCCGCGGCGCACAAACACCCCGTGGCGACGCAACGCGACGCCGGCCATCTCCTCGGCGAGCGGAAAGGCGAGGCCGATGGCGCAGGGGCAGGAGACAACCAGCACGGCGGTGACGACCGACCAGGTGCGCAGCACATCGCCGGTGGCGAACCACCAGCCCACACCGGCCAGGGCGGCGATGCCGAGGATGCCGATGAGGTAGCCCTGGATGATGCGCTCCAGAAAACGGTGGCGGTAGCCGGCGCCTTCGCCGGCCTGCTGGAGTTTTGCGAGCAGTGAGTCTTCCCACGCCTCCGTCGCCCGCAGCCCGGTCGCGGCGAGGCTGACGTTGACGGCCCCGGCGGGAACCCGGCCGCCGGCCACGAACAGCCGCGGCTCGGCCTCGCCGTTGATCGAGGCGAGGGAAAAGGTGGCAGAGGCGGCGAGCAGCACCGACTCCACCGGGACGGTCTGCCCGGAGGCGACGCGGTAAGTGGCGCCGACCGGAAGCTGCGCCGGGGGCACGGTGCGCACGGTGCCGTCCGGTGAAGTCATTTCGAGCAAAGGCGGAGCCGGCTGGCGGGCGAGCAGGCGGCGACGGTTGCGCTCGACGGCGGCGACCTGCGCCCAGCGGCCGAGCAGCATCAGCAGGATGAAACCGCTCACGAAGTCGAAATAGATGAAGGCTTCGTTGTGCGTGAGCCAGCCGTAGAGCGATCCGAGATAAGCGCCGACGATACCGATGGAGATGGGCAGGTCGATGTGGAGCAGGCCGAGGCGCAGGCCCTGCACGGCGCGGGCGATGAAGTAGCCGCCGCCGGTGAGCAGGCTGAGTGTGCCGAAGGCCATGGAGAGATGGCCGAAAAGCCGCGCGTATTCGAACGTGGCTTCCATCCCGAAATAGACCGGCAGGGTGAAGAGCATCACGTTCATCGCGAAGGCGGTCGCGAGGCCGATGCGGCGGGCGAGGCCGCGGCTCTCGGGCTCGCCGCCGGCGGCGTCCGCCGGGCCGACGAGGTAGTTGAAGGCCTGCAGGCGGCGGGCAAAACCGGCCAGGGAGCACTGGCCGGGGATCCAGGTCAGCCGCATCTGGCCGAACTGGGGGTTGACCATGATGTCGCGCGCGCCCGGCTGCTGCTGGAAGAGCCGTTCGATGAGCCAAACACAGCCGGCGCAGGAGATGCCCTGCAGCGAAAGCGCGAGCCCGGGCACGCCGCCGGATTTTTCGGCCTCCGCCTGCGCGACTTCCAGCCACGCGTAGTCACGCGGCTGGAATACGACCGGATCCACCGGCGCGGTTACGGTGTCTTTGATGCGATAATACCCGGCGAGGCCGTGCTCGTGCACGAGGCGGTGGACGTAGCTGCAGCCCGCGCAGCAGAAGCCGGACTCGCGTAGCGCGGCATCAAGCAGCGGCGCCCCGCAGTGCCGGCAGGCGGTGGTGGCGCCGGGAGGGGTGGCGGTGGGGCGGGCAGACATCTCAGAAGCAGACGAGGTTGTTCACGTCGGGTCCCTCGAAACCGAGCGTGCCGCGCAGCCGCCAGCCGATGACGAGCGCGGCGGTGAGGGCGAGGGAGAGCCGCAGCCGGCCGAGCCACAGCGGGGACAGTTTTTGCCGCACCCAGTGGAATTGCGACTGCGCGAGCCACAGCAGCGGCACCGTGCCGAGGCCGAAGGCGAGCATGAACTCCGCGCCCCGCAGGGCGGAGCCGGAGACGAGGGCGAGGGCCACGATGAAATAGAGCGGGCCGCAGGGCAGGAGCGGCGTGGCGAAGCCGACCGCCGCGGCGGCCGTTACCGGCGAGCGCCGGCGCGCCCACTGGTTGAGCCGCAGCGTGAGCCCGCCGAGGACGGCCGGCTTGCGGAGATAACGGTCCCAACGGAAGGCGAGCCCGATGAAAAACACGACGAGCACCCACGGCAGCCAGCGGAGGGCATCGTGATTGAGCCAGTTGAGCGGGGCGCGGCCGAGCCCGCCGGCGAGGGCGCCGAGGGCGGTGTAGCCGGCCAGCCGGGAGAGCTGATAAGCGCTGCTGACGGTGGCGGCGTCGGCCGCGGGTTGTCCGGGTGCCCCGCGCATCGGCAGCAGCGCACAGGCCAGCGGGCCGCACATGCCGGCGCAATGCAGGCTCGTCACCAGTCCGGCCACGAAGGCGGCGGCGGGTGAGTTGACGGCGGCGAATTCCATAAGGAAGCGTTAAGCAATAAGCTTTAAGCGGTAAGCTGGTTTAGGAGCGTGGCAGGTGGTTGAATAGTTCGAGGCTTAAAGCTTACGGCTGATTGCTGACCGCCGGCTTGGGCTGCAGCGGCACCTCGGCAACCTTGTGCTTGGAGGCAATCGTAAGCCAGATCGCCCACGCCGCAAGTTGGAGCGCGCAGGCGGCGACAACCCAGAGCCAGAGTTTGCTGGAGCGGGGTTTATTCATGGCGCGGGGCTTTCCTCGCGGAGGAGGCGGGCTTCGGGGCCAAGGAACTCGACCTCACGGCTGATGCTGAACGTGCCGGCGGGATCGGTGACGGTGAGGGTGAAGCGGAAGGGGCCTGCGTAGGCCGCGCGCGGCACCTGCAGGATAAGGGGCCTGACCTCCTCGCCGAGGGAGGCAATGGCGACCGGCGTGGTGAAGCCGTTCAGGATCACGGGCACGGGGGAGTTTACCGTGGCGATGAATTCCGTGGTGACGGCGCGCTTGTTTACCACCCGCACGAGGAACTGGTTGCGCACATGGGCGGGGTCCACGAAGTAGGGCGCGCCGACCATGCGGGTGATGCCGGTAGCGGCGGGCTTGATTGTGGACAGAGCCCAGCCCGCGACGGTCATGCCGACGAGGAGCAGCACACCGTAAAGCAGGGTGCGAGGGCGGAGCCAGCGGGTGCGGCCGCCGGTGAAGGCGGCCTGCGAATCGTAACGGATGAGACCCTTGGGCCGGTGCACGCGGGTCATCACCTCGTCGCAGGCATCGATACAGGCGGTGCAGCCGATGCACTCCAACTGCAGGCCCTGGCGGATGTCGATCCCGGTGGGACAGACCTGCACGCAGCGGTTGCAGGCCACGCAGTCGCCCGCATCAGCGGTGCCGATTTTCCCCCGTGGTTCGCCGCGTTTGGCGTCGTAGCCGATGACCAGCGAATGGTCGTCGATCAGCGCGGACTGGAGCCGGCCGTAGGGGCAGATCACAATGCACAACTGTTCGCGGAACCAGGCGAAGTTGAAATAGAGGATGCCGGCGGCGACGAACACGAAAGCGAAGGCACTCCAGTGTGCGGCCGGCGAATCGTGCATGATGGTCCAGAGTTCCGGGATGGAAATGAAGTAGGCGAGGAAGAGGTGGGTGATGACCAGCGACACCGCGACGTAGAGCGCGTGCTTGAGGCCTTTCTTGAACACCTTTTCACCCGAGAGCGGCGCGGCGGCCAGGGCGCGGCGCTTGACGGCGTCGCCCTCGATCCAGCGTTCGATGCGCCGGTAAACGTGGTCGAGGAAGACGGTTTGAGGACAGGCCCAGCCGCACCAGATGCGACCGAGCACGGCGGTCAGGAAAAACAGGGAGAAGCCGAGACCGGTGATGAGAAAGAAGGTCAGCCACAGATCCTGCGCGGCGAAGGTCCAGCCGAAGAGGTGGAAGCGACGGTGGGCGACGTCGAGGAAGACGGCGGGAAACCCGCCGACCTGGATCCAAGGCAGGGAGAGATAAACCGCGATCAGCAGCAGGGCCGAGACCTTGCGGGCGAGGGCGAAGCGCCCCTTGGCGTCGGCCGGATACAGGAAGGGCCTCGACCCGTCGGGATTGATGGTCGTGACGGAATCCAGCGATGGGCGCGGTGCGGCCATGGCGGCCCTACTTTGCCTCCTCGTGGTGGCTCAGGATATAGGCCACGACTTCGGCGGTCTTTTTGGCCCCGATAATGGGACCCCAAGACGGCATCCCTTTTTCCAGGACGCCCTTGTCCACGACGGCAAAAATTTCGGTGGGCCGGCCGCCGTGCACCCATTCGCCGTCCACCAGGCTGGCACCGATGCCGCCGTCCTCGGCACCACGGAGGCTTTCCTTGTGGCAACTGGCGCAGGTGGAGTTGTAGGTGGCGCGGCCGGCCTGCACGAAGACGCTGTTGCGGCTCATCTGCCAGAGGGTGGCGTCGTCCAAGAGGTTGGCGGAGGCGGCGAGTTTGGCGGCCTCGATGCGTTCGAGTTCGGTGGCGAGCACGGCGGTGTCGCGCGGGCCAATTTCTGAAGTCTCGTAATAGAACCAGTAGCCGATCCAGAAAACGATGGTCGCGTAAAGCGTGAAGAGCCACCAGTTGGGCAGGCGCTTGTCGTATTCCTGGATACCGTCGTAAGTGTGCTCGCGGATCGGATCCTCGGGCGGCTGGGGCGGTTTAGGTGCGTTGGTCGTCATGGCGGGTGGGCTCGGATTCCAAGGGAAGTCGGGCGAGGGCCTCGACTTGCGGGCGCGGCATGCGGACGGCGCGCCACAGCATGGTGAGGTAGATGGTTACCGCCACGATGAACGCAAAGAGCGTGAGGAAGGCGGCGTAGTCCTCGAGGATGAGTCGTTTGAACATGGCGGGGATCAGTTGGCCGCGGCCGGGGCGACGGGTTCGCTCTGGCCGAGCTTTTGCAGGTAGGCGATGAGCGCGATGATCTCCTTCTCGGGAGCGACGTAGGCGCCGGCGTCGCGGAGATTGTTGGCGATGCCCTTGGCCTGCTCGTTTACCTGGTCGAAGATCTGCTGCGGTGTGAGCGGGCCGTAGGGCACACCCAGCATGCGCTGGACATTGATCTTGGCGGGCAGGGTAGAGACGTTGAGGTTGTCCCGCGAGAGCCAGGCGTAGGAAGGCATGTTGCTGCCGACGGAGATGCTGCGCGGGTCCTCCATGTGGCGGAGGTGCCAGACGTCGGGGTATTTGCCGCCCACGCGGGCGAGGTCGGGGCCGGCGCGCCGGGAACCCCACTGGAAGGGATAGTCGTAGATGGACTCACCGAGGCGGGAGTAATCGCCGTAGCGGAGCACGTCGGGCACCATGGTGCGGATCATCTGCGAATGGCAGGTGTAGCAGCCCTCGCGGATGTAGATGTCGCGGCCGGCCAGTTCCAGCGGCGTGTAGGGCACCTGGACACGGTCCTCCATGTTCGCGGCCTTCTGGACCATCACGGTGGGGACGATCTGGATGAGACCGCCGGCGGCGACGGCCACGAAGGTGAGGACGGTGAAGGGCAGGGCGTTGAGGAGGAGGCGTTCATACCAGCCCTGCCAGACCTTGCCGCGGGAATAGAGCAGGGCGTAGCCGGCGATGACGGTCATCAGGGCGCCGACGAGGCCCGCGACGCTCACGAGGTTGTCGCCGAGCATCCACAGGGTGGCAAAACCGGTGAGGAAAACGGAGAGGAGCACCGGGGCGTTGAGAAAGGTGCCGCCGAAGCCGAGGCGGGTGGTGGTGGCCGGGTTCTCCGCATGGACCTCGATGGTGCCGTTGACGGCCTGCGCGCCGCGGATCGTGCGCCAGAGATTGTAGGCCAGCACGAGCCAGCCGGCGAGGTAGAGTCCGCCGCCAATCACGCGCATGAGCATCATCGGCCGGATGGCGTTCAGCGTGTCGAGGAAGTTGGGATAGGCGAGGACGGTGCCGTCCTCGGCGGTGGCGTTGAGCATCAGGCCCTGGGTGATGCCGCTCACCCACATGGCGGCGACATAGAGGAGGATGCCGACCAGGCCGGTCCAGAAGTGGAGGTTGGCGAGCGACTGGGAGTAGAGCGGCCGGTTCCAGAGCTTGGGCAGGAGCCAGTAGATCATGCCCGCGGCCATGAAGCCGTTCCAACCGAGAGCGCCGGCGTGCACGTGGCCGATGATCCAGTCGGTGTAATGGGCGAGGCCGTTGACGGACTTGATGGAGAGGAGCGGCCCCTCGAAGGTGGCCATGCCATAGAAAGTGACCGCGGCGGCGAAGAACTTGAGGACGGGCTCGGTGCGGAGCTTGTGCCACGCGCCGCGCAGGGTGAGCAGACCGTTCAGCATACCGCCCCAGGAGGGAGCCCAGAGCATGAGCGAGAACGTCATGCCGAGGGTCTGCAGCCAGTCGGGGAGGGAGGTATTCAGCAGGTGGTGCGGGCCGGCCCAGATGTAGATGAAGACCAACGACCAGAAGTGAATGACCGAGAGCCGGTAGGAATACACGGGCCGCTCCGCCGCTTTCGGCAGGAAGTAATACATGATGCCGAGGATCGGCGTGGTGAGGAAGAACGCCACGGCGTTGTG
>DDSZ01000039.1:0-363 GCA_002344205.1 Opitutaceae bacterium UBA2377 | reverse complement strand
GTTGACGATGTAGAGCATCGCCACCGTGACGATGGTCGCGATGTAGAACCAGATGGCGACGTAGAGCGACGGCTCGCGGCGGCGGGCGAGCGTCCAGAAGAAGTTCACCGCAAAGACCACCCAGATGAGCGCCACGGCGATGTTGATGGGCCAGATAAGCTCGGCGTATTCCTTGCTGCGCGTGAAACCGAGCGGGAGCGTGATGGCGGCCGCGACGATGATGGCCTGCCAGCCCCAGAAGTGCAGGGCGGAGAGGAAGTCGCTCGCCAGCCGGGCCTTCACGAGGCGCTGCGTCGAGTAATAGACGCCGGCGAACATCATGTTGCCGACGAAGGCGAAGATGACGGCGTTGGTGTGCAGCGG
>DDSZ01000005.1:97227-117627 GCA_002344205.1 Opitutaceae bacterium UBA2377 | reverse complement strand
ACCTCACGCCGCACGCGAGCGGCAACGTCGCCCGGTGGACCGAGGCGGATTTCATCGCGGCGATTCGCACCGGCAAGCGGCCGGACGGTTCCGCCATCAATCCGATCATGCCGATCGGTTTCGGCCGGATGGATGACGTCGAGCTGAAGGCGATGTACGCCTACCTGAAGACCCTGCCGGCCTTGCCTAAGGGAACGCGGTGAGCGGGCCGCGCGAATCCCGGATCGGGCGCGTGCGACCGCACTGAACGGTGGAGCGGNNCTCCACCTCAACTGCATGAGTCCGCTGAGGCTGAATCGGGGCCGACGCCCGGAGGAATTCTTCTGGCGGCGTGCCGCAATCGCGCAAGCGTGGGCGCGTGGTTGCGATTCCCTCCCTGAAGCTCAAGGCCAACGCGCGCGCCCGCGCCCTGCACGGTCATCCGTGGGTATTTGCCAACGAGGTGGAAACGCTGCTGACCGCGGAGCACGATGGGGAGGTGGTCGAGTGCCGCGACCGGACCGGACGGGTCATGGGTTCGGGCATCTATAATTCGCGCTCGCAGATCGTCTGGCGGCGCCTGGCGCGGGAGCGGGTGACGCTCGATGCGGCCTACCTGCGCGGGGCGGTCGAGCGGGCTATTGCCCGGCGGGCGGCGGAACCGGCGCGTCGCCTCGTCTGGAGCGAATCGGATGACCTGCCCGGCGTGGTGGTCGATCAGTTCGGGGAGGCGCTGGTCGTGCAGGTGCAGACCCTCGCGATGGAGAAGCGCGCCGCGCTCCTCGGCGAGGTACTGCAGGAACTCCTCCAGCCGGCCGAGATCATTTTCCGCAACGACGCCACCATCCGCCGGCTCGAGGGGCTGCCGCTCGAGGTGCATACGCGTTCCGGCCGGGCCTGGGAGCCGCGTTGGTGCCGCATCGGCGGGTTCGATTACTGGCTGGATCTGCAGGCCGGGCAGAAGACTGGATTTTACCTCGATCAGCGGCACCAGCACGCGGCGGTGTCGAACTACTGCCGGGGCGGGCGGGTGCTCGACGCGTTTTGCAACCAGGGCGCCTTCGCCCTGCACGCGGCGCGGGCGGGCGCGGTGGAGGTGCTGGGGTTGGACAGCGCCGGCGAAGCGATCGACGCCGCACGGCGCAACGCGTCGCGGAACGGCGTCAGTGCCGAGTTCGTCGTCGCCAACGTCTTCGACTGGTTCAACGCGCCCGAGCGCGCCGTGGAGCCGCTGTGGGACGTGATCGTGCTCGATCCGCCGCCGTTCGCGAAGTCGAAGAGCGCGCTGGAAGGCGCGTTGCGCGGCTACAAGGAAATCAACCTCCGGGCCGTGAAGCGGCTCGTGCCGGGCGGCGTGCTCGCGACGTACACCTGCTCGCACCACATGCAGGACGCGGAGCTGCGGCAGGTGCTGGCGGAAGTCGCGGCCGACGCCCGGCGCCGGTTGCGCGTGCTCGAGTGGTGTCATCAGCCGACCGATCACCCCGTGCTCCTGACCATGCCGGAGAGCGAGTACCTGCGCGGGTACATCGTGCGGGTGGACTAGCTGGGGGGCGGTTTTACGCCGGCGTTACCGCGCCGACGGTCTTGCCGGCGAGGGCGGGCTTGAACCGGCGCGTCAATTCGGGCTGACTGCAACCCATGCCTCGCCCCACCAACGCGTTGATCGTGGATGACGAATCGCATGTGCGGACGTTTGTCCGCCTCCTCCTGCGGGAAGTGGGGATCGAGGAATGCTGGGAGGCCGCCGATGGTGCCACGGCTCTGGCCCTGGTGGCGCAGCATTCGCCGCAGCTGGTGCTGCTCGACGTGAACATGCCGCAGATGAGCGGCATCGAAATGCTGGGCAAGCTTCGGGCGGTCCGCGCCGATCTTCCGGTCATCATCGTGAGCGCGCAGAGCTCCATCGGGGTCGTGAACGAAGCCGTGCGACTCGGCGCGATCGGGTACGTGGTGAAACACGCGCCCAAGCCCGAAGTGCTGGCGGCGTTGCGCGAGGCGCTCGACTCGCTCGACGAGCCGGCCGGGGAAGAGACGGCCTAGCCAAGGCTGCGTCCGAGGTGGAGCCGCCTGTCCCCAGGCGGCTGACGTAGGACGGAGCGCCTCCCAGCAGCTTGAGGACAAGCTGCTCCACCCTTCAGGGCGGACGTTTCCTCGGTGCGGTGTAGGCCACCCGCATGGTTGGCTTGGCCGGTCGGGGGAATGGGTTCACGCGGCCAGCTTAGGTCGTGAGATCGAAGTGAAGGCCCCTTCACCCTGCACCGGAAACTATCGCAGCGTCTTGTCGAGTTCGCGGCGAAAAGTGCGGATCTCGTCGAGCTGTTTTTGCAGCTCCGCTTTCTCCGCCTTCGTGCGGGCGCGCGCGATGGCCTCGATGATGTCCTTCTCCGCTTCCATCAATTGCACGCGTTCGCTGGCGACCCGCTGCCGGAACTGCGCCGACTCGCCGCCAAAAATCGAAAGGGGTTGCGCAACCTTGAGGTCGTTGAGCGCGAGGTCGGCCTCGGAGGGCTTCAGGTTCTTCCGTTCCCGCGCGATGTCCTGCTCCTGTTTCGCGAGCTGCTGGTCGAGCACGGTGATGCGATCCTTCCTCACCTCGACCTTGGGCAGCACGGTGGCCGGCTCCTTGGGCGTCTCCTTGCGGGTGGGCGTCGATGCCGCACCGGCTTTGCCCGGCGTGGCCGCCCCTGCGGCGGCGGGAGCCGGCGTGCCCTCGGTGGCCGGCGGCGGAGTGGATGATGATGGCTTCGTTTCCCCCGGCCTGGCTTCGGCCTTCCTGGCGTCCTCCGCGATGCGGGCTCGCAGGAGGCTCTTCATGTTCGTCCGCGGCGTTTCCGCCGGAGGCTCGACCGCCTCGGCGGCGAAGGCGGACAACGGCAGACTCACGGTGAGAACAAGCAGTGAGAGCGCGGAGGGAGACCTCATGGTTCCGAAGGTAGGTTTCGGGGCGGCCCCGTCGAGGTTATCCCTGAGCGCGCACCGTCCGTCTCGTCCAAAAAAAAGGCCGGGCGATGATGCCCGGCCGGGAAGCACAGGAGGGCTCAGAGTCCCTTCATCTTGCCGCCGTAGACGGCGCTCGCGCCCAGTTCCTCCTCGATGCGGAGCAGCTGATTGTACTTTGCCACGCGGTCGGTGCGGCAGAGCGAGCCGGTCTTGATCTGGCCGGCGTTGGTGGCGACGGCGATGTCGGCGATGGTGACGTCCTCGGTCTCGCCGGAGCGGTGGGAGATGACGGCGGTGTAGCCGGCCTCCTTGGCCATCTCGACGGCGTCGAAGGTCTCGGTGAGCGAGCCGATCTGGTTCACCTTGACGAGGATCGAGTTGGCGGTGCGGGTCTCGATGCCCTTCTTCAGGAAGGCGGTGTTGGTGACGAAGAGGTCGTCGCCGACGAGCTGCACGCGGTCGCCGATGGCATCAGTGAGCTTCTTCCAGGTGACCCAGTCGCTCTCGGCGCAGCCGTCCTCGATGGAGATGATCGGATACTTGGCGGTGAGCTTGCGGTAGAACTCGACGATCTCGTCGCCGGAGAGGATCTGGCCGGAGGACTTCTTGAAGACGTAGTGCTTCTTTTCCTTCACGTAGAACTCGGAGGAGGCGACGTCGAGGGCGAGGGCGATCTGCTTGCCGAGCTTGTAGCCGGCGTTTTTCACGGCGAGGGCGATGGCGTCGAGCGCGGCCTCGGCCGACTCGAGCTTGGGGGCGAAACCGCCTTCATCGCCGACGGCGGTGGCGAGCCCGCGGTCCTTGAGCACCTTCTTGAGGGAGTGGAAAACCTCGCAGCCCATGCGCAGGCCTTCGCTGAAGGAATTCGCGCCGACGGGCATGATCATGAATTCCTGGAAGTCGATGGGCGCGTCGGAATGCGCGCCGCCGTTCATGATGTTCATCATGGGGACGGGCAGGACCTTGGCGTTGGGTCCGCCGAGGTATTTGTAGAGGGGCTGGTTGAGCGCGGCGGCGGCGGCCTTGGCGGTGGCCATGGAGACGCCGAGGATGGCGTTGGCGCCGAGCTTCGACTTGGTGGCGGTGCCGTCGAGCTTGAGCATGGCGCGGTCCACGCCGGTTTGGTCGCAGGCGTCGAAGCCGATCAGCGCGGGGGCGATCTTGCCCTTCACGTTGCCGACGGCCTTTTGCACGCCCTTGCCGCCGTAGCGCTTTTGGTCGCCGTCGCGGAGTTCGATGGCCTCGTGCTCGCCGGTGCTGGCCCCGGAGGGCACGGCGGCGCGGCCGAGGTGGCCGGAGGCGAGCTTGACGTCGACCTCGACCGTGGGATTGCCACGCGAGTCGATGATTTCACGGGCGGTGATGGCAGTGATGGTGGTGTTCATTGAGAAAGAGAGAACCACCAGTGAATGAAACCCGCCGCGCCGGGGAAAGGCGAAAGTGCGGCATCACGGCGTGATGCCGCCGGATCAGGCGAACGGCGGGCGGGAGATGCCGAGCTTGAGGCCGAGGCGCTGGAGCGGGCCGGGCGGCTTGGGTCGGAAGGGCGCGGGAATCTGCGCGGCGTGCCCGCGTTCGACGGCGAGCCGGCCGACGGTGAGGCCGTCGTAGTTGCGCACGTTGAGCAGGGCAGCGTCGAAAAGGGGCGCGGGAATCTGCTCGAGGTGACCCTCGTAGGCCGCCGCGTGGAGCGGGGTGTCGCCGTTGTCGTTGCGGGTGAGCAGCAGGTCGCGCGTGAGCTGGCCGACGGGGATGCGGTCGAGCTGGCCGGTTTCGGCCGCGGCGTGGATGGCGGTGAACCCGGATTTGCTGGCGAGGATGAGGTGGTCGTGCGTGAGCAGCGCGGCGGGCACCTGGCCGAGGTGGCCGGAGATGGCGGCGGCGTGGAAAACGGTGTCGCCGGAGTTGGTCACCTCCAGCAGGGCGGCGGCGGTGAGGAACCCGGAGGGAATCTGGTCCAGGTGCCCGTTGAGCGCGGCGACGTGAAACACCGTTTCGCCGCCGATATTCTTGCGGGCGAGGCTGGCCGCCGTGATCTGGGCGGCGGGGAAACGGTCCACGGCACCGTTTTCCGCGGCTTCGTGCAGGAGCGTGCCGCCGAGGTCGGTTTTGAGCTCGAAGACCTCGGGCGTGAGCAGGGCGGCGGGAATCTGGCCGAGGTGGCCGTGCGCGGCGGCGACATGGCCGACGGTGTAACCGGAATTGCTGCGCTGCGTGAGCGCGGCGGTCGTCAGCACGTCCGGGGGAATCTGGTCGAGGTGACCGCCGAGGGCGGCGTGATGCAGCGGCGTGTAGCCCAGGTCGTTCTTGAGGCCAAAATCCGCGGGGCTCAGCAGGGCGGCGGGGATCTGGTCGAGGTGACCGTATTTGGCGGCAACATGGAGCGGGGTGTTGCCGGCGGCATTGCGCGCGAGGAGGGAAGGGCGGTCGAAGGGTTGCGCGCCCAAGGTTCCCTCGCGGGCGGCAGTGTGCAAATCCAAGTTCTCCATGTTGTTAGCGACGGACTTGAGCGAAGATCACTTGCTGCCACGAGGCAATCCCAAAGCCGGCCGGCCGGCGGTGCCGGTCCCGCTAAAAGCATTTGCCATGCAGCACCCGGGATGCACGCTGCGGGCTCATGAACGCCGGAGACGCCCAAGCCGAGCCAGTTGCCCCCAGCAAGCCCGCGGTCCTGCTGATCGACGATGAACGGCCGCTGCTGGATATTTTTGTGCAGGCGCTCTCGCCGCACTTTGAAATCGCCACCGCCACGTCGGTCCGCGAGGCGGAGTTCATCCTGCACAAGCGCAGCTTCAAGGTCGTCCTTGCCGACCACCTGATGCCCGGCGGCAACGGCATGAGCTTCCTCGTCCGCGCGCGGGAGGAATACCCGCACATGCAGCGGATCCTCGTCACGGGCTACATGAAGCCCGAGATGCTGCTGCGCAGCGTCAACGAGGCCGGGCTGTTCCGCTACCTGCTGAAACCGGTGCCGATGACCGAGCTGATCAAGGTGGTGGGCGACGCCGTGAAGGCCCACGACGCGAGCCTGGCGACGGCTTGAGCTTGTCGCGCAGGTAGGGGGCGGTGGGGCTGCGCTTTACTTTGAGCAGTCCGGCAAGCGGTCCCTGATAGATGAGTTCGCCGCCGGCGGGGCCGCCGACGGGGCCGAGTTCCACGATATAGTCGGCCTCGGCGAGCAGGTCGAGGTGGTGCTCGATCACGACGACGGTGTGGCCCTGGTCCACGAGCGAGTGCAGCACACGGATGAGTTTTTCACAGTCGCTGAGATGCAGGCCGATGGTCGGCTCCTCCAGCAGGTAAAGGTTGCGGACGGCGAGGCCGCGGGAGCGCTCGGTATAGGTCTGGAGGCCGCGGGCCAGCTCGGTGACAAGCTTGAGCCGCTGGGCCTCGCCGCCGGACAGGGTGGGCGAACTTTGGCCGAGCGTGAGGTAGCCGAGTCCGCAATCCACCATGAGCCGGCAGACGGCGGAGAGCTGGGAGTGGAAGTCGAAGAAGACCGCGGCCTCCTCGAACGTGAGCTGCAGCACCGCGCCGATGGTGCGGCCCTTCCAGGTGATGTCGGCCAGCTCCGGTCCGTAGCGCAGGCCGCCGCAATCGTCGCAGGGCAGGTAGGTGTTCGGCATGAAGGCCATCTCGAGCTTGATGCGGCCGCCACCGGCGCAGGTCTCGCAGCGGCCGCCCGCGGTGTTGAAGGAGAAGCGCGACGCGTTGTAGCCGCGCATCTTCGCCTCGGGCAGCGCGGCGAAGAACTGGCGGATGAGGTCGAAGATGCCGAGATAGGTGGCGGGCGTGGAGCGCGGGGTTTTGCCGATGGGCGACTGGTCCACCTCGATGACCGATTTGAAGCCGGTGGCGCCGGTGAGCGCGGTAAAGCGCGCGCCTTCACCGGCAATGTTCGTATGGCGAACAAAGGCCTTTCCGCTGAGGCGGTTTTTTCCTGACTTGATGGCGCAGGCGACCGCAGGGTGAAGCACATCGCGGAAGAGTGTGGATTTGCCGGCACCGCTGGGGCCGGCGGCCATGATCAGCCGGCCGAGCGGCAGGCGGAGGTCAAAACCCTTCAGGTTGCGAAACCGGACGCCGGTGAGTGTGAGCCAGCTTTCGACCTTGGGTTTTCGTTTGGCAACCTCCGGCAGCGGGCGGTAGGAACCGGGGAGGGGGTGTTTGATGCCTTGGGTGAGAAACAGCCCGGTCAGCGAGGAATCGCTGCGCTTGATCTCGGCCGGCGCGCCTTGGGCCAGCAATTCGCCGCCATGAATGCCGGCGCCGGGCCCGAGATCGATGATGCCGTCGGCGCGGTTCATGAGTTCGTCGTCGTGCTCGACGACCAGCAGGGTGTTGCCCTTGGCGCGGAGCGCCTGGAGCGTGTCGATGAGCCGGTCGTTGTCGCGGGCGTGCAGGCCGATGGAGGGCTCGTCGAGCACATAGAGCACGCCGGAGAGATTGGAGCCGAGCTGCGCGGCGAGGCGGATGCGCTGGGCCTCGCCGCCGGAGAGCGTTTCCGTCGGGCGGTCGAGGGCGAGGTAGCCGAGGCCGACGTGGTCGAGGAACTTCAGGCGCTCCGCGATTTGCCGGAGAATGTCGTGCGCGATGAGCCGGCCCCGCGCGTCGAGCGCGAGGTTGCGGAGATGGGCAAGCAACGCCGCGGGCGTGCAGCGCAGCAGCGCGGGCAGCGAGAGCGGCGGCTGGCGGCGGAGAAAGTGCAGCTTCACCGCGCGGCTGGTGCGGTTGAGCCGCTCCCCGGCGCAGTCGGGGCAGGGGCGGCCCTCGTCGGCGACATCCTCGTCGGCGTCGAGGCCGAATTCGCGGAGGCGGGCCAACGGGTCCTCCTCGTCGTCCGTGGGCACGAGCATCCAGGGAAAGACGCGGCCGTGGCCGCGGCAGGTGGGGCACCAGCCGCGCGGGGAGTTGAAGGAAAAATGCTTCGGGTCCAGCTCGGGAAAAGATTCACCGGTCTCGATGTCGGTCCGCGTGGTGGAGAACCACGAGAGGATTTCCCCGCCCGGGGTGAGCAGGAAGCACGCGCCCTTGCCGAGGCGGAGCGCGGTGTCGAGCGCCTCGCCGGGGCGGGCCTCGCGCTTCAGGTCGGCGACGACGACCTCGATGTCGTGTTCTTTGTAGCGGTCGAGCTTGGTGAAGGCCTCCACGGCGATGAGCCGGCCGTCGGCCCGCATGAGGGCGTAGCCCTGCCGGGCAATCCAGGCGGCGATGGGCTGGTGGTGGCCCTTGCGACCGCGAATGAGCGGCGCGCAGAGGTAGAGGTGCTTCGCCTGCCTGGCCTTGGGCGTCCCGAACATGACGCGCAGGAGGAGTTTTTTCAGCGCGCCCGGCGACAGCGGGGTGACGGGCCGGTCGGTAGCGGGGTGGTGCTGCACGCCGAGCCGCGCGTAGAGCAGGCGGAGGTATTGGGCGACCTCGGTGATGGTGGCGACCGTGGACTTGCGCGAGCCGCGCGTGACGCGCTGCTCGATGGCGACGGTGGGCGGGATGCCGGTGAGCCGGTCGAGGTCGGGCCGCGGCAGTTGCTCGACGAACTGCCGCGCGTAGGGCGACATGGACTCCATGAACCGGCGCTGGCCCTCGGCGAAGACGATGTCGAAGGCCAGCGTGGATTTGCCGGAGCCGGAGACGCCGGTGACCACGGTGAGCTGGTGGTGCGGGATGCTGAGCGAAAGATTCTTCAGGTTGTTTTCGCGCGCGCCGGAGATGGTCAATTGCGGAGCGCGGAGTGCGGAATGCGGAGTGGCGGCAATGTAAGGCGCGGGGTCTTCGGCGGCTTGAAATCCGCGGTCCACAATCCGCACTCCGCAATCGTCGAGCGAGGCGCGGAGGAAGGGGCTGGTGGCGGTGCCGGCGGCGGCGACCTGCGCGGGCGGGCCCTGGGCAATGATGCGGCCGCCGGCGGCGCCGGCCTCGGGACCGACCTCAAGGAGCCAGTCGGCGGATTTGAGCACATCGGTGTTGTGCTCGATCACGACGACGCTGTGGCCCGCGTCCACCAGCGCCTGCAGCACGGTTAGCAGGCGCTTCACGTCGTGGCGGTGCAGCCCGGTGGTGGGCTCGTCGAGCAAGAGCAGGGCTCCGGCTGGATTTTCGATTTTTGATTTTTGATTTTCGATCGGGGAGCTGGCGACGAGCACCGGGATTTGGACTTTGGGTTTTGGCATGTCTCCGGTGAAGCCGGAAAGGTAGCGCACCAGTTTCAGGCGCTGGGATTCGCCGCCGCTCAGGGTGTTGAGCGGCTGGCCGAGCGTGAGGTAGCCGAGGCCGACGGATTCGAGCGAGGCGAGCCGGTGCCGGATGGCGGGATGCTCGGCAAAGAGCGGCAGCGCCGCGGTGATGCTGGTGGTGAGAAGGTCCGCGACGGAGCGGTCCTGCCAGCGGATGGCGAGGACCTCGGGCTTGAAGCGCCGGCCCTCGCAGACAGGGCAGGGCACGAAGACATCCGACAGGAACTGCATCTCGACGCGTTCGTAGCCGAGCCCCTGGCAATGGTCGCAACGGCCTTCGCCGCTGTTGAAGGAGAAGGAGGCGGCGTTGAACCCGGCGGCCTCCGCCGCGGGGGTGCGGGCGTAGAGCTCGCGGATCAGGTCCCAGGCTTCCGTGTAGAGGGCCGGGTTGGAGCGCGGGGTGCGGGAGAGCGGTGACTGGTCCACGAGCACGATCTCGGTGAAACCGGTGTCGCCGTGGATGGCGCCGATGACGGCGGGGTCCTCGGTGAGCTGGTTGCGCCGGGCGAGGAGCCCTTGGTAGATGACGTTGTCGAGCAGCGTGGATTTGCCGGAGCCGGAGACGCCGCTCAGGCACACGAGCCGGCCGAGCGGCAGCGCGAAGCCGAGGTTTTGCAGGTTGTGTTTGGTGACGCCCTCAAAGCGCAGCCAGCCGGCGCCGGGACGGCGGGAGGCGTCGACCGGCCGGGTGGTGGCCGGCGGTTCGATGCGCTCGCGGCCGGACAGGTAGCGGCCGGTGATGCTGGCGGCGTCGGCCTGCATCCCGGCGAGGTTGCCCTGGAAAACGATTTGGCCGCCGCCGTGGCCGGGCTCGGGGCCGACCTCGATGAGATGATCGGCGGCGCGGATCATGGCCTCGTCGTGCTCGACGACGACGACGGTGTTGCCGGCCGCGGTGAGGGAGCGGATGATGCCGATGAGCCGGTCGATGTCGCGCGGGTGCAGGCCGACGCTGGGTTCGTCGAGCACGAAGAGCGTGTCCACCAGCGAGGTGCCCAGGCAGGAAGTGAGGTTGACGCGTTGCACCTCGCCGCCGGAGAGCGTTTTGGAGGAGCGGTCGAGCGTGAGATAACCGAGGCCGACCTGCTCGAGGTAGCGCAGCCGCGTGAGGATGGAATCGTGCGCCAGCGTCGCGCTGTGCGCGGCCGGGATTTTCGAATCCGGGCGCCCGAGCTGCGCCTGCGCCACCAAAGCCAGCAGTTGGTTGACGGGCAGCTGATACAGCTCGGGCAGCGTTTTCCCGCGCCATTGCCAGCAAAGCGCCTCGGGCTGCAGGCGGCGGCCGCCGCAGTCGGGGCAGGGATTGTAGGCCCGGTAGCGCGAGAGAAAGACGCGCACGTGCATCTTGTAGGTGTTCTTTTCCAGCCAGCGGAAAAATCCCTTCACGCCATACCAATATTGCGGCCAGGTCTTGCCGTTCTCCTCGCCGTAGCCGGGCTCGCCGTCGATGATGAAGGCCTGCTGCTCCGCGGTGAGCGATGCGAAGGGGATGTCGGTGGGAATCTTCCGCTGCCGGGTAAACTTCAGCAGGTCTTTTTTCGATTCGCCGTAGATGTCGCTTTCCCAGCACTTGATGGCGCCGTCGGCGATGGAGAGGGACTGGTCGGGGACGGCGAGCCGGTAGTCGATGTCGATCACGCGGCCGAAGCCGCGGCAGCGCGGGCAGGCGCCGAGCGGGGAGTTGAACGAGAAGAGCGCGGGGGTCGCGGCGCGGAAGGTGCGGCCGGTCTTGGGCGAGTGGAGGCCGCGCGAATAATGGCCGAGCTCGGCGAAGCGCGGCGTGCGCAGGGCCGGGGCGGCCTCGCCGAAGAGGTGGACCTGGCCCTGCCCGAAATGCAGCGCGGTCTCCGCGGCCTCGAGGAAGCGGGAACGGTTTGCCGGGGTGATGGCGATGCGGTCCTGAACCACGAAGACGGGGCCGGTGATGGCGGCCCGGAGGTCGGCCTCGGTCGCTGCGAGCAGATCGTCGATTTTGTGGAGCGTGAGTTCCGCGGGGATATCGGCGCGGGCGGCGAGCAGGCGGACGTAGGACTGGCCCTTGAGGTTTTGGAAGATCTCGGGCCACGTGAGGTTTTCCGGCCGGGTGACCTTGAAACCGAGCAGCAGGGTCCGGCCCGGGTGCGCCGCCGCGGTCTTCGTCCAGACGGTCTGCGGGCTGTCATCCTCGACCGGTTCGCCGGTGACGGGATCGAAGCAGGCGGCGACGTGGCTGAACCAGACTTTGAAGAAATCGGTGAGCTCCGTCATCGTGCCCACGGTGGAGCGGGAGGTTTTGACGGTGTTGGTCTGTTCGATGGCGATGGACGGGCGGATGTTCTCGATCGCATCCACCCGGGGCTGGGCGAGGAGGTCGAGAAACTGGCGGGTGTAGGCGCTGAAGGTCTCGACGTAGCGCCGCTGGCCCTCGGCGTGGAGGGTGTCGAACACGAGCGAGGATTTGCCCGCGCCGCTCAGGCCGGTGACGACGATGTATTGCCCGAGCGGGAGATCGAGGTCGAAGCCCTTGAGGTTGTTCTGCCGCACGCCGCGGAGCAGGATGCAATGGGGAGCGGAAGGAGAGTCGGTTTGGGCCACGGGTTGTGACGAAGTGCAGCCGCCGGGGGAAGGCAACTCGCGAACCGCGATTGGCCGGCACTGCTGACAGGACGCTGTCAGGAGCCGGCGCGCGGGAAAAATCAGGTGCGGCCGGCCCGGGCGCCGGTGAGGGTGAGCTTGGCGCCGGCGGCACCGATGGCCTTGGCGACGGAGGGGGCGGGCCGGACGTCCGTCACGATGGTGAACCCGGCCTCGAAAGGCGTGGTGAGGCTGAGCGCCTTGCGGCCGAACTTGGAATTATCGAGCGCGAAGATCGTGCGCTCGGCGGCGCCGATCATCTTGCGCTGCGCGGAGACGATGAGCGAGTTGTGGTTCCAGACGCCGTTTTCGGTGATGCCGGCGCCGCCGAGGATGGCGAGATCGGCGTGGACCTGGCCGAGCGAATCCTCGCAGAGCGGGCCGAGGACGACGCCGAGGCGGTTGTAGATGCTGCCGCCGGTGACGATGGTCTCCACGCTGCCGACCTCGCTGAACAGGCTCGCGACGGGCAGGGAGTTGGTGATGACCTGCAGGCGCTTGTCCACGAGCAGGCGGGCGACGGCGTAGGTGGTGCTGCCGCCGTCGAGGATGACGGTCATGCCGGGCTGCACCTCGCGGGCGACGAGGCTGGCGATGGCGAATTTCTCGTCGGGGTGGCGCTGGTTGCGGGCGATGAAATCGTATTCCTGCGCGACGGCGTCGGTCTCGACGAGGGAGGCGCCGCCGTGGTGCCGGCGCACGAGGCCGGCGGCCTCCAACTGGTCGAGTGCGCGGCGCACGGTGGAGAGCGAGCCGCTGAACCGGGTGGCGAGGGTGTGCAGGTCCGCGTATTTGTGCTCGCGGATGTAGCGGGCGATCAGGTCAACGCGTTGCTTGTTGGTCATGTTTCAGGCTTGGGTGAGCCGGGCGAAAAGGTCGAGATGCGCCTGCACCTGCCGGCCGGGGTCGAAATTCTCCCGGGCAAAGGCCCGGGCGCGTTCGCGGCGGGCGGCGTCGGGCGCGGCGAAGGCGAGCACCGCGGCGCGGAAGGCGTCGGGCTGGTCCCGGGGGATGACCGCGCCGGTGTCGCCGGGGATGAAGCATTCCCCAATGCCTTGGGCGGCGCAGGCTACCGCGGGCAGGCCGTGGGCCTGTGCCTCCACGAGAAAATTGGAGAGCGACTCGGTGCGGGAGGCGTGGACGGCGAGATCGGCCGCGGCGTAGAGCGCGGAGGGATCGGATTGGAAGCCGGGGAATTTCACCCGGTCCGCGAGCCCGAGCCGGCGGGCGAGCGCCGTGCAGGCCGGGCGCTCGGGGCCGTCGCCGGCCAGCCAGAGCTGCCAGGGAAAATCTGCGGGCAGCCCCGCCGCGAAGCGGATGAGGTCGGCCTGACCTTTGCCCGGCCGGAACATCGCCACGTTGAGCAACACCTTCGTGGCCGGGGTGGCACCGAGGGCGGAGCGCAGTTGCCCGCGGTCCGCTCCCGCCGGTGCGGCGGGGAAAACGAGCGGGTTGTGAATCACGGTGATCTTGGCGTCCGGCAGCCCGTGGTCGCGGACCAGCGTGGATTTCGCCGCCTGGCTGTTGGCGATGATGTGGTGGACATGGCGCAGGGAGAGTCGAAACAGCCGGGGCAGGGGCTTGCCCGTGCGCATCGTGCCGATGACCGCGAGCCGGGGCCAGCGGTCGCGCGTGGCGCAGACGATGTTTTGGCCGTAGCAGTTGGCCATCCGGCCCAGGCAGAGAATGACGTCGGGCGGCTGGCGCGCGATGAAGCGCGTGAGCCCGGGCGCAAACCAGTCGAGCCGGGTGTCGAACGGTTGCAGGGCGGCGCGCGTGACCGCCGGGTCCACGGTGGCGGCGAGCGCGCCGCCGGGTCGGAAAGTGAGGAGGGTGACGGCGTGGCCGGCGGCGGCGAAGGCGTTGGCGAGGAGCACGCTCTGCCGCTCGGTGCCGCCGCTGCGCAGCCAGTCCTGAAGGAGGAGGATTTTCATTGCCGGAGCTGGGAATGGGGCGGAGCGTTGTCAGCCACGCATGAACTCCCCGTTTCTCCAACTGTTGCTGCGCTGGCTGGTGCTGGCCATCGGCGTGATGCTGGCCACCAAGCTCATCCCGGGCATCGCATACGACACCGGCACGACCTTGCTCGTCGTCGTGCTGCTGCTGAGTTTCTTCAACGTCATCCTCAAGCCGCTGCTGGTGCTGTTCACGCTGCCGTTCATCGTGCTGACGATGGGCCTGGGCATGATCGTGATCAATGCCTTGTTGTTTCTTTTTGTGGGCAAGCTGGTCGATGGCTTCCAGGTGGCCGGTTTCTGGTCGGCGCTCGGCGGCGCGCTCATCGTGAGCGTGACGAATTTTGCCTTCACCCGGGCGCTGGCCACCCCGCGGCCCCCGCCGCGCCGCCCGCGCCAGCCGCCCGACGTGATTGATGTCTGAGCCGGCGGGTGAGTTGGCCGCAGATCCATTGGCCGCAAAAAGGCGCAGCAGGCGCAAAAAATATCCGGCCGTGGCCGCAGAAGTTTAACCGCGGACGCTCCGTAGGCGCACAAGTCACGCGGATGGCCGCGGATGAGGCGGGCGGCGGTTCGCTCGGCCTGTCCGCCATAGCCTTGCTGTGTCCGCCGAAGCCTCTGGCGAAGGTGGGGCGACGGCGGAAGAGCGAACCCTGCCCGCTGCCCGAAGCTTGGCGGGCGGTTTTGAATTTGACGGGTCGCGCCGGTGTGCGAGCGTCTGGGCCAAAGTTTAACTCTACACATCATGGCTGAATCCACCGAATACGATCTGGTTGTCATTGGCGGCGGGCCCGCGGGCTATGCGGGTGCGATTCGCGCCGGGCAACTGGGCAAGAAGGTCGCCTGCGTCGAAATGGAGCGCGCCGGCGGCACCTGTCTCAACTGGGGCTGCATCCCGACCAAGGCGCTGCTGAAGAGCGCCGAGCTTTACCAGAAGTTCAAGAAGGCCGAGGCCTTCGGGTTGAGCGCCAAGGAGGTCACCTTCGATTTCGCCAAGGTCATGGAACGCTCGCGCGGGGTCGCCGGGCAGATGGCGAAGGGCATCGAGTTTCTCTTCAAGAAGAACAAGGTCGATTACCTCGTCGGCCGCGCGCAGGTCTCGGCCGCCAACACCGTCGCCATCACCGAGGGCGAACATCAGGGAAAGTTTCTCCGGGCGAAAAACATCCTGATCGCGACCGGTTGCAAGATGCGCCAGATCCCCGGCCTGCCCGCGGACGGCGTGCGCGTGCTGACCTCGCGCGAAGCGCTGGCCGCCAAGACGCTGCCCAAGTCGGTCGTCATCGTCGGCGCCGGCGCGATCGGCGTCGAGTTCGCCTATTTCTACAACGCCTTCGGGGCGAAGGTGACGCTCGTGGAGATGCTGCCGCAGATCCTGCCCGTCGAGGACGAGGAGGTGGCCAAGGTCCTCCAGCGCTCGTTCGAGAAGCAGGGCGTCACGGTCCATGTGAACACCAAGTGCGAGAATTTCGCCGTGGGGAAAAACGCCGTGAAGCTCGACCTCGTGGCCGGCGACCGGCGCACCGCGATCGAGGCCGAGGTGGTGCTCTCCGCCATCGGCGTGGTGGCCAACATCGAGGGCGTGATCGCCCCCGGCGTGAAGATCGAGCTCGACCGCAACTACGTGAAGGTGGGCGACGATTACCAGACCAGCGTCAAGGGCGTCTATGCGGCCGGCGACATCATTGGGCCGCCCTGGCTGGCGCACGTGGCGACCTACGAGGCGATCAACGCCGTCAACGGCATGTTCGGCCACGGCACGCCCAAGCGCGTGAAAGATTTCCCCGGCTGCACCTACTGCCAGCCGCAGGTGGCCAGCACCGGCCTCACCGAAAAAGCCGCCAAGGCCAAGGGGCTCGATTTCAAGGTCGGCAAGTTTCCGTTCACCGCGTCCGGCAAGGCCGTGGCCTCCGCGGACAGCGAGGGCTTCGTGAAAGTCATCACCGACACGAAGACCGGCGAGATCTACGGCGCGCACATCATCGGCAGCGAGGCGACGGAGCTGATCGCCGAGTATGGCCTCGCCATGGCGCTGGAGGCGACCGTGGAGGAGATTCACCAGACGATCCACGCGCATCCCACGCTCAGCGAGGCCAACATGGAGGCCGCCGCCGCGGCGATGGGCGAGGCGATTCACATCTGATTTCACGCCGGACGGAAAACAGCTTGAAGCCCGGCGGTGAGCGCCTACTGGTAGGCGTTCGCGCTCCTGTAGCACAATGGATAGTGTAGTGGCCTCCGAAGCCATTGATCCGGGTTCGACTCCCGGCGGGAGCACCAAATAGCTGTGCAATGTGAAGGCATGAGTTGGTTCCGAGTGGCGGAAAACTGACATTTAATTTCTGCGGCTCCATGGTCGCCAGCGCCTCAGTAAAACAGGTTGCGGTCGAGGCTGCGGTATTGGATGGCCTCGAGGAGGTGCGGGGCGGCGATGGTTTCGGCACCGGCGAGGTCGGCGATGGTGCGGGCGACCTTGAGGATGCGGTCGTAGGCGCGGGCGGAGAGGGCGAGTTGTTCCATGGCCTGCTGGAGCAGGTCGCCGAGGGCGGCATCAATGGCGCAGTGCCGGCGGATTTGCGCATGGGTCATGCGGGCGTTGGCGGTGACGCGGGTGCCGGTGAAGCGGACCTGCTGCCGGTCGCGCGCGGCCTGGATGCGCGCCCGGATCGGGGCGGAGGGTTCGCCGGGTTGTGCGGCGCGGAGGTCGCCGATGGAGAGGGCGGGCGCCTCGATGTGGAGATCGATGCGGTCGAGCAGCGGTCCGCTGATGCGGGCGCGGTAGCGCTGGACCTGGGCGGGGGTGCAGCGGCACTCGTGGCGCCGGTCGCCGAGGTAACCGCAGGGGCAGGGGTTCATGGCGGCGACGAGCATGAAGGCGCAGGGCAGGGTGACCTTGCCGGCGCTGCGGGAGATGGTGACCTCGCCGTCTTCCAGCGGCTGGCGGAGCACCTCGAGGGCGGAGCGCTTGAACTCGGGGAGTTCGTCGAGGAAGAGCACGCCGTGGTGCGCGAGGGAGATCTCGCCGGGGCCGGGGATGGCGCCGCCGCCGAGGAGGCCGACATCGGAGATGGTGTGATGGGGGCTGCGGAAGGGCCGCAGGCCCCAGCCGGCCTCGCCGCTGATGGTGCGGCCCGCCGCGGAGTGGATGCCGAGGATCTCCAGGTGCTCCTCCAGCGCGGGCTCCGGGATGATCGTGGGGATGCGTTTCGCGACCATGGATTTGCCGGCGCCGGGCGGGCCGATCATGAGGAGGTTGTGGCCGCCGGCGACGGCGACCTCGACGGCGCGGCGCAGGGCGTGCTGGCCCTTGATCTCGGAAAAATCCACGCCGGCACCCGCCGCCTGTTGCCCGAGTGCGGCGCGCGCGGCGGCGGCGGAAAGCGGCGCGAGCGGGCGTTCGCCGCTGAGGAAGCGGCAGGCCTGGTCGAGCGAATCGATGCGGTAAACCGCCACGCCCTCGACCAGCGCGGCCTCCTCGGCGGAGCGCGCGGGCAGGAGCAGGCCCCGTTTGCCGAGGCTGCGGGCGAGCCGGGCGGCGGCGAGGGCGCCCTTCACCGGGCGCGTGGCGCCGGAGAGGCCGAGTTCGCCGGCGATGAGAAAATCATCGAGGTGCGGGGCGTTGAGCTGGCCGGTGGCGACGAGGATGCCGAGGGCGATGGGCAGATCGTAGAGCGGGCCTTCCTTGCGGATATCGGCCGGCGCGAGGTTGATGGTCGTGCGCATGCGCGGCATCTTGAACCCGCTGTTGCTGAGCGCGGAGCTCACGCGGTCGTCGGATTCCTTCACGGCGGCGTCGGGCAGGCCGACGAGGATCAACTTGGGTTCGCCGGCCTCGCCGGTGTTGACCTCCACCTGGACCATCGCGGCGTGGACGCCCTGCAGCGCTGCTGAGGTGATGGTGGCCAGCATGGCCCCATGGGACCAACGGACCGGCGGGGGCGTCAACCCCGTTTGATGCGGGCGAGGTTGGCGGCGACGGCCTCGAGGTAGGGGTTTTTTCCGTCCGGGCCGGCGAGGTAATCGAGGACCCCGCCAAAGTCGTGCCGGAGCTTGGGCAGCACGAATCCGCGCCAGAATTGCGGCGTGCGGCGGATGAGGTCGGCGGCGGTCTTGGAATAGCGCTGGGCCCGCGGCGTGCCGAAATAATCGTAGGACTCCTGAAACTCGCGGTGCAGGTGCGGCAGTTTTTCGAGGTAGTCCGGCGCGGCCATCTGCGCGAGGTAGTCGGCCGTGGCCACGACGCAGCCGATCAGCCGGGCGAGTTCGTCGGGAAACTCGATGCGCTGCGGGTGGCTGCGCGGGCCGGTGCAACTGATGGCGGCGACCACGGTGTCCACCTCGCGGGCGGTGACGCCGAGGCCGGGCAGATAGGAGGCGGCGTAGGCGCTGCTGCGCAGCTCGTGGATGAAGGTGTATTTCGCGCCGGTGCCGCGCCGGTCGCTGCGCAGGCGCAGGTAGCCGCTGTCGTGCAGGAGCACGGCGGCCACGGCGAGGTCGAAGTCGCGCGCCTGCAACTGCGGCCGCTGGCGCCGCTGCGCGCGGCCCTCCAGGATGAGCACGAGGCAGACGGTGGCCTGCAGGGTGTGCTCGAAGTCATGATAGTGGAGATCAATGGCGGCGTAGTTGGGGGTTTTCCCCGCAAAAAGCGCCGACACATCCCGCAGCACGCGCGCCAGCCACGGGGATTTCCCCCGGCCAAACAGCTCCGCCCGCTTCCGCTGGACGAAGCGGGCCACCGCCTTGGGGTCTTTGGTATCAACCGGTGGAATCATGCTGGGTGGGGTCGGTTTGTAGGGGGTGGAACCGGGGAGATGCTTATCACTAGTAATTTGCGGAAAAAGGGAGCCAAGCCAAATCTAGGGGAAAATACTTAACCCGGATCGTCCAGGCCCAGGAAGTTGAAATGTCCGCCCCGTGGGCCGCCCCCGGCGGGCTTAATCGCGATGCAGTCGCTTGGGCCGCCGGCAAACCGGATATTTCTCTGTTCAAGCATTTAAGGACGGTGAAATATCCGGGCAATGATCATCGGCGTCACAGGCGGAATGGGCTGCGGGAAATCCACGGTTGCGCGGATGATCGAGGCGGCGGGATTTCGCCGGATTGATGCGGATGCGATCGTGCGGGAGCAGGTGCTGACGGACCCGGCGGTGAAGGCGGCGTTGCAGGCGCGCTGGGGCGGGGAGGTGCTGCGGCCGGACGGCGCGGTGGACCGGGCGCGGGTGGCGGACAAAATTTTTGCCGACGAGGCGGAGCGGCGCTGGCTGGAGGCGCTGGTGCATCCGCGGGTGTTTGCGGCCTGGCGGGAGCAACTCGCGACCGACCCGGCGGGGCGCTGGGTGATCGAAGTGCCGCTGCTCTTCGAACAGCGGTTGGAAAATTGGTTTGATTTCATCGTATGCGTGGCCTGTGCTCCCGAACAGCAACTCACCCGGCTGGAGCAAAGAGGTCTGCCGAGACCGCTCGCCGGGCAACGCATCAACCAGCAACTGCCTTTGGCGCACAAAATAGAGCATTCCGACTTTGTTCTCTGGAACGACGGGTCCACCGCATTTCTGCAAGCGCAGGTGGACCGTTTGCTCGCCGCCGGGCCGACGGCCGCCTGAGCGACCCGGTCCTGCGCGACCGGTCCGATTTTTTCCGACATGTCCATCCCTCCCAAGACTGACGACGCAGCCGATGCCCCCAAGAAGCCGGTGCGTCGCCGCCCCCGCACAACCAAGCCCAAGGCCGCCAAGGCCGCGGACTCCACCCCGGATCTCCCGCTGGTGACCATGAGCGAACCGCCGCCTCCGGCGCCCGAGCCGGCGGCCCCGCCGCCGCCCGTCCGCGAGGTCGCGGAACCATCGCCCGCAGCCGAGGCCCCCGCGCCGGCACCGGACAACGGCGGCGGTCAGCCCGAAGGAAACTTCCACGGCGGCCATGGCGGTCAGGGCCAGGGCGGCTACCAGGAGCGCGGTTTCTGGAAGCGGAACAAACGCGGCAAGCGCGGGCGGCCCTGGCAGCAGGGCGGCGGCGGTTTCACGCCGCGCGAACAGCATCCGCCGCAACCGCCGCCGCCGAGCGCGGCGACCGTGGCGGGCGACCTGCCCGATCCCGCCCGGCTGGCGGACGCCGCGGCGCTGGACGCGCTGGCGGGCGAGATTTCCGCCGGCAAAAACCCGCCGCTCTGGCTCAACGAAATCTACGCGCTGAACCTCGCCGAGCTCACCGCCTTTGCGCGCAAGTCGGGCGTGAGCTTCGAGGGCGCACCGAACCGGCGCGACCTGCTGGCGAAGATTTTTGCCACCGCGGCCGAGGCAAAGACGCCGATCCGGGACCGCGGCCACATCGATGTGACCGACCGCGGGGCGTTCATCGTGCACCAGCACGTGAACTACCGGCTGTATCCCGACGACCCCTTCCTGCCCGCGAGCCTGATCAACCGTTACGGCCTCAAGCGCGGCCACGCGGTCGAGGTGCTCGTGCAGGCGCCGCTGCCGGGCGAACGCTGCCCGGCCGTGGTGCGGATTGACTCCGTGATGGGCGGCGCGCCGGACGAAATCTCCAAGGTGACGCCCTTCGAGGAACTCGTGCCGTATTATCCGCTGCAACGGATCCTGCTGGAGTCGGAAGCGACGCAGAAGGACGTTTCCATGCGCGCGGTGGACATCCTGACGCCGATCGGTTTCGGCCAGCGC
>DDSZ01000005.1:97009-97171 GCA_002344205.1 Opitutaceae bacterium UBA2377 | reverse complement strand
CGAGCGCCCGGAGGAAGTCACCGATTTCAAGCGCCACACGCAGGGCGAGGTCGTTTCGTCCACGTTTGACGAGACGCCAGAGAGCCACGTCCACTGCGCCGAGATGGTCATCGAGAACGCCCGGCGCCGCGTGGAGCAGGGGGAGCACGTCGTGATCCTGCT
>DDSZ01000005.1:95667-96899 GCA_002344205.1 Opitutaceae bacterium UBA2377 | reverse complement strand
GAGTTCAAGGGCACCGGCAACTGCGAGCTGCACCTCGACCGCGGCCTCGTCGAGCGCCGGATCTTCCCGGCGATCAACATCGACCGCTCCGGCACGCGCAAGGAGGAGCTCATCTACCACCCCGACGAGCTGCAGCGCATCCACGGCCTGCGGCGCGCGATGCAGGGCCTCGGCCCCATCGAGTCGATGGAAATGCTCATCACCCGCCTGCGGAAAACGAAAACCAACGCCGAGTTCCTGCTCGCGTTGCGGTGAGGTTCGGCGAGCGGGGAGCGCACGCCCATGACGACCCCGGCCGCCGCGGAAGATCCCCTGCGCCGGCTGGCGGCGCAGTATGGGTTGGAGACAATTGATCCGGCCGGCGTGAGCGTGCCGCCGGAGGTGCTGGCCCTCGTGCCGCGGTCACTGGCGGCGCAGCACGGGTTGCTGCCGCTGGCGCGCCGCGGCCGCAGCCTGCACGTGGCCAGCAGCGATCCGCTGGCGACGGAGGGCACGGATCTGCTGGGTCACCTGCTGCAGCTCGACATCATCCCGGTGCTCGCGCCGGCGGAGGCCATCGCACGGGCCATCGACCGCTGCTACGGCCGCGCGCCGGTGGCGCCGGACGCCGCGCCGGTGCCCGCGCCGGAACCGCCGCCCGCCACGACGGGCGACGAAAGCGCGGACGATGCGCCGATCATCAAATACGTGCACGCCCTCATCCTGGAGGCGATCCGTCGCCGCGCCTCGGACATCCATCTCGAACCGCTGGCCCGGCGTTTCCGCGTGCGCTACCGGATCGACGGCCTGCTGCAGGAGGTGGACAACCCGCCGCAGCGGTTGCAGCCGGCCATCCTCTCGCGGCTGAAGCTGATGGCGAACATCAGCATCGCGGAAAAACGGCTGCCGCAGGACGGACGCATCCAGCTCAACGCCGGCGGCAAGGCGCTCGATCTGCGCGTGTCCGCGCTGCCGACGGCCCACGGCGAGAGCATCGTCATGCGGATCCTCGACCAGGCAGGCCTGCGGTTGGGGCTGGCGGAGCTGGGTTTCCTCCCGGATGACCGGGCCGGGTTTGAGCAACTGATCGCCGCGCCCGACGGCATCCTGCTGGTCACCGGCCCGACGGGGTCCGGCAAAACCACCACGCTCTACAGTTGCCTGCACCATCTGAACCAGCCGGACCGGAAAATCATCACGGTCGAGGAGCCGGTGGAATACCAGATGAGCGGCATCAACCAGGTGCCGGTGCG
>DDSZ01000005.1:70224-95622 GCA_002344205.1 Opitutaceae bacterium UBA2377 | reverse complement strand
CGGCGAAATCCGCGACGCGGAGACGGCGGACATCGCCATCAACGCCTCGCTCACGGGCCACCTGGTCTTTTCCACCCTGCACACCAACGACGCGCCCGGCGCGGTGACGCGGCTCGTGGACATCGGGGTGAAGCCGTTTCTCGTCGCGACCGCGCTCCGCGGCGTGGTGGCGCAGCGGCTCATCCGGCGCAACTGCCCGGAATGCAGCCGGCCGCACCTGCCGGCGGCGGCGGAACTGCAGGCGCTGCGGATCGGCGCGGCCGAGGCGGCGGGCGCGAATTTTCGCCGGGGTGCAGGCTGCGCGGCCTGCCAGGGCACGGGCTACCGCGGCCGGCTGGGGATTTTTGAAATCATGACCGTCACCGGGCCGATGCGCGAGATGATCCACCGCGGGGCCGGCGGGGCGCAGTTGCGGGCGCAGGCCCGGGCCGACGGCATGCGCAGCCTCCGCGAGGACGGCGTGAGAAAGATCATCGCTGGTTTGACCACCGTCGAGGAAGTTGCTTCGATCACCCTCGGCGACCTCAGCTAACCCAAAAAATCCATGAGCTACGAAATGAACGACCTGCTCGATCTCGTCGTCGAGCAAAACGCCTCGGACCTTCACCTGCAGGTCGGCCAACCGCCCACGCTCCGCCTGAGCGGCAGCATGACCCCGATCGACGGGGAGAACCTCACCCCGGCGGACACCGAGCAACTGATGCTCTCCATCACGCCGGACACGCACATCAGCAACGTGAAGCTCAACGGTGGCGCCGACTTCGGCTTTGCCTTCGGCGAGAAGGCGCGTTTCCGCGTGAGCGTGCTCAAGGCCAAGGGCAACTACGGCCTCGTGCTGCGCCAGATTCCCTACAAGATGTTCGGCCTCCGCGACATCGGCCTGCCGGACAAGATCCGCGAGCTGCTCTACCGCCCGCGCGGGCTGATCCTCGTCACGGGCCCGACCGGCTCGGGCAAGTCCACCACGCTGGCCTCGATGATCAACTACGTGAACGAGAACCGCGACGGCCACATCATCACCATCGAAGACCCGATTGAGTATTACCACAACCACAAGCGCTGCGTGGTGACGCAGCGCGAGATCGGCTCCGACGTGCCGAGCTTTGCCGAGGCCATCCGGCGGGCGCTGCGCCAGGACCCGGACATCATCCTCGTGGGTGAAATGCGCGACCTGGAGACGATCGAGGCCGCGATCAGCGCGGCCGAGACCGGCCACCTCGTGTTCGGCACGCTGCACACCAACAGCGCGGCCAAGACCATCGACCGCATCGTGGACGCGTTTCCGGCCACGATGAAGGAGATGATCCGCACCCAACTGGCCTCGTCCGTGCAGGCCGTCATTTCCCAGGTGCTCTGCAAGAAGGTCGGCGGCGGCCGCATCGCCGGCTACGAGATCATGGTGACGACGACCTCCATCGCCTCGCTGATCCGCGACAACAAGACTTTCCGCATCCCGTCCGACATCCAGACCGGCGCCGGGCTCGGCATGATCACGATGGACACCCACCTCATGAGCCTCTTCAACCGCGAACTCATCACGGCGGACGAGTGCGTGGAAAAAGCGCAGGACCCGACCATCATGCGCGACAAGCTCTTGGCGATGGGCGCCAAGCTGAAGGAGCTCTGACCGGCGGGCGGTGGACCTCGCACGTCATGTTCGAAGCCCACAGCCAGACAATCCAGACCATCCTCAGGGAGGCCGACATCATCGGCCCGGACACGCTGGCGGCGGCATGGGCCGAGCACGCGGCGACGGGGCGTTCGCTGGCGGACATCGTGACTGCCGGCGGGAGCATCGGCCGCGAGGCGTTGCTGGCCCGCGTGGCGGAGTATCTGCAAACCGAACTGGTGTCGCCGCTGCCCGAATACGTCGCCGCGGACCTGGCCGCGCAGTTGACGCCGGAGCAGGCCCGCACCTACGGCGTGGTGCCATGGCGCAGCGCCGGCCGGCGGCTCGACCTGCTGGCGCTGGACCCCTTCAACGACCGGATCACGGAGGACCTGACTTTTGCGCTGGGGCGGGACATCCGGCTGCTGGTAGGCGATCCCGCGGGCATTGCCGCGCTGGTGGCACGGCAATACGGGGCCGATGAGACCGCGGCCGCCGCGGGTTTGCAGGACATCCAGCCCGAGGAGTTCAAGACGGAGGCGGCGGGACTGACCCCGCACGAGATCGCGGCGATGGCGGAGCAGGCGCCGATCATCCGTTTCGTCAACCTGGTGCTCGGGCAGGCCGTGCGCGACCAAGCCTCGGACATCCACTTCGAGCCCTTCGAGCACGAGTTCAAGATACGCTACCGGATCGACGGCACGCTGCATGAGATGGCGCCGCCGGACAAGGCGCTGGCGCTGCCGATCATTTCCCGGATCAAGGTGCTCGCGAACCTGAACATCGCCGAGCGGCGCGTGCCGCAGGACGGCCGCATCCGGATCACGCTCGCGGGCCGGCCGGTGGACCTGCGCGTCTCGACGCTGCCGACCCAGTTCGGCGAGAGCGTGGTGTTGCGCGTGCTCGACCAGTCCACCCTGCAACTGGAGCTGGACCAACTGGGGCTGCCGCCGGATGTGCGGCCCGGGCTGGAGGAAATCATCCGCCGGCCGAACGGCATTTTCATCGTCACGGGGCCGACCGGCTCGGGCAAGACGGTGTCGCTGTACACCGGCATCAACATCCTGAACCAGGAAGGCGTCAACATCTCGACCGCCGAAGACCCGGTCGAAATCAACCTGCCCGGCGTCAACCAGGTCAACNNGGCTCGGGCAAGACCACCACGCTCTACAGCGGCCTGCGGGCGATCAACACGCCGGACCTCAAGCTGCTGACGGCGGAAGACCCGGTGGAGTATGAAATCGAGGGCATCATGCAACTGCCGGTCAACCCCGGCATCGGGCTCACGTTCGCCACGGCCCTGCGGTCCTTCCTGCGGCAGGATCCCGATGTCATCATGGTGGGAGAGATCCGCGACCTGGAGACGGCGCAGGTGGCGATTCAGGCTTCGTTGACGGGGCATCTCGTGTTCTCGACCCTGCACACGAACGATGCGGCGGGAACGGTCACGCGGCTGATCGACATGGGGGTGGAGCCCTTCCTGATCGTGGCGACGCTGGAGGCCGTGCTGGCGCAACGGCTGCTCAGGCGCATCTGCCCGCATTGCAAGGCGCCGCACCGGCCGCCGCCGGCGCTGCTTGCGCAGGCGGGCATCGCGGATGGCGGGACGCCGGGTTTTTATCGCGGCGCCGGCTGCCGGCACTGCAACCACACCGGATATCTGGGCCGGCGGGGCATCTTCGAGTGGCTGCGCCTCACCGAGCCGGTGCGCGAGCTGGTGCTGGCGCGGGCGCCGACGGCAACGCTGCGGCAGCGGGCGGTCGCCGCGGGCATGCGCACGCTGCGGGATGACGGCCTGCGCGCAGCGTTGGCGGGCGAGACCACGTTGGAGGAAGTGCTCAAGTTTACCTGACCATGCCGCGCTACCATTACCAGGCGATCGAGGTGGCCACCGGCCGGCAACGCGCGGGCGTGATGGACGGTCCGCAGGCGGAAGCCGTGATGAATGCGCTCAAGGCCCGCGGGCTGGCACCGACGAAGCTCGAGCTCCAGGCGGACGCCGCCAAACCGGCGGTGAAGCGATCGCGCTTCACCCTCACGCTCGGGCGGCCGGTGTCGCCGCAGCAACTGGCGGTTTTCACGCGCCAGCTCGCGATGTTGACGCGCGCGGGCGTGCCGCTGGTCCGGGCGCTGGAGATTCTCGGCCGGCAGGAGCGAAATCCCGCGTTTCGGCCGGTGCTGGAGGACCTGATCGAGGGCATCCGCGGCGGCGGCACCTTCTCGGACGGCCTGCGGCGGCACCCGCGGATTTTCGACCGGCTCTACGTCAACATGGTGCGGGCGGGCGAATCAGGCGGCGTGCTGGAGGCGGTGCTGGCCCGGCTGGCGCAATTCCTTGAGCAGGGCGTGCAGGTGCGCGGCCGCCTCAAGGCGGCCATGACCTACCCGGCGATCATCGTGGTGGTGGCATCGGCCATCGTGCTCGGGCTCATCACCTTCGTGGTGCCGCGGTTCGAGGCAATCTTTGCCGGGACGCTGAAAGGGCAGGCGTTGCCGGCGCTCACGCAGTTCGTGCTGGGCGTGAGCCGGTTGCTCAAGGAGCAGACCCTGCTCGTGGGCGGGTTCGCGGTGGGCGTCTGGTTGCTGATCGGTTTGGCCGCGCGCACCGAGCCGGGTGGGCGGTGGCTGGACCGGTGGAAACTCCGGGTCCCGTTGCTGGGCGAGGTGCTGCTCAAGGCGGCGGTGGCGCGTTTTGCGCGGACCTTCGGCACGCTGTTGGCGAGCGGCGTGCCGATGCTGCAAGCGCTGGCCATCGCCCGCGACACGGCCGGCAACACGCACATCGCCGCCGCCATTCAGGCGGTGCACGACCGCGTGAAGGAAGGCGACGGCATCGCCGGCCCGCTGCGGGCCACGCGGATCTTTCCCGACATGGCGCCGAGCATGATCGAGGTGGGCGAGGAGACCGGGGCGCTGCCAGAGATGCTCGGCCGCGTGGCGGACAGCTACGACGAGGAGGTGGATCGCACGGTGGCCGCACTCACGACCCTGATCGAGCCGCTGATGATCGTGCTGATGGCGGTGATGGTGGGCACGATCGTGATCGCGCTGTTTCTGCCGATCATCCGGATCGTGCAGAGCCTGGGGTGAGGTGATTAAAATGCAACGGTGGCTCTCGCGCGGTGGCGCGGCAGCGCCGGTAGGGTCCGCTCTTCCGCCGTCGCCAAGGCTATGGCGGACAGGCCGAGCGGACCGCAGACCGGCCGGATACTCTGGAGTCGCACAGCGATTTGCGCGCCTTCTGCGAGTCAGCCCTGCCTATCCGCGGCCATGACGGTTTCAAAAACCGTTCCAGCAGTCGGCGGTCAGCGGTCGGCCGGCTGCACGGGCTTGGTCAGCAGCGTGGTATTCAGACCGGGCAGGCGTTCGGAGAATTCGCCCTCGGGCGGGGCTTGGCGCAGGGCGCGCTGGACCATGCCCATCTTGGCGTCGAGGTTGTCGATCATGCTGACGAAGACCGCCTCGGGCGTGGCGGCATAGACGGCCGCGCCCCATTCGGGTTCGCCCTGGTGCGAGAGAATGATATGTTCGAGCCGTTCGAGGCGGTCGGGGTCGAGCCGGGCCTTGATGCCGTGCTTGCGGGCGAGCTGGTAGCCGAGGACCACGTGACCCTGCAGGATGCCGCGGCGGCTGCGCTTCGTCGCGAGGGTGCCCTCGTATTCGATGGTCTTGCCGGTGTCGTGCAGGAGGATGCCGGCGAGGGCCAGATCCGCATCCACTTCCGGATAGAGCGGCAGCAGCGCGCGGCAGGCGCGGGCCATGCGGACGGTGTGCTCGAGCAGGCCGTGACGGTAGGCATGGTGCATGGCGACGGCGGCGGGAGACCACCGGAAGGCTTCGCCGATCTCCTCGAAGACGCTTTGCACGGTCTGGCGGAGTTCGGCATGGCCGATCGACTCGATGAAGGCGCTGAACTCCGTCCACAGGGCGGCGGCATCCTCGGGTGCGGTTTCGACGAGGTGCTCGATCACGCCCGGATCGGCGGCGAGTTCTTCCTCGGAGACCACGGTGAGCCGGCCGGGCTTGGGCGAAAAACGGGTTTGGTAAAAGTCCACCTTGCCCTCGAAGCGGATGACGGCGCCTTCACCGGCGCTCTTCAGGGTCTCGAAGGCGGGGCTGTCGCCGAAGATGGTGCAGCCGAACGAGCCGCCGCGGTCGCCAAACTCGGCGCTGAGGAAGGTGTTGCCGTTGGCGGCGGTGCGCGCCTGCAGCTTTTTGACGACGAGCAGGCTGGCGAAAGGCCGGCCGTTGTCGGCGGGATCAAAGGCCCGGAGTTCGCGGACGGGCAGGAGGGGAAGGTCAGGCATGGGATTTCACGAGTTGGGTGTAGGCCTTGAAGAACGGATGGTGGACGTTTTGGAGCAGCGCGTAAAACACGGATTCGGCGGGCAGGAGGTGGGCGCCGGAGCGGGCGAGGGCCTCGAGGCAGACGCGGGCGTCGTCCGGGCGGCGCGCGCCCACGGCATCGGTCAGGAGCGTGACGGCGAGACCCGCGCGCAGCGCGTCGAGCGCGGTCTGGTAAACGCACACCGGCGTCTCGAGGCCGCAGAGCAACAGGTGGCTGATGCCAGCGGTTTCGAGCGCCGCGGGCAGCGGCGGGTGGGCGAGGGCGGAGAAAGTTTCCTTGGCGTAAACGGAGGCCGCCGGAGCGAGTGCGCGCAAGGCGGGTTCGGTAGCCCCGAGCTTGGCGGGCACCTGCTCGGTGAAGGCCACCGGCAGGCCGAGCCCCTGCGCGGCGGCGATGGCAAAGGCGCAGCGGCGTTGCAGCGTCACGCCATCGGTCATCGCCCGAATGAACACGGGCTGCAGGTCGATGCACAGCAGCAGGGTTTCCGGGCGCGGGGTTGGATTCATGGGAAATAGCGTTTGCGGGCCTTGACCTGCACGAGGCGGCGCTCCGGCAGGACAAAGGCGGTGAGGTGGCCGCCCATGACGCAGGCGGTGTCGATGCCGACGGACCACTTGAGCTTGTAAACCTCGGGCCGGGGGGTGTGGCCGTAAACGACGAAGGGCGGGCCGTTCCAGAGATCGGCCCAAGGGAGCGCTTCGGGCGCGTCTGAGCGCTTGCGCGGCCGGCCGTCGGCATCGATGACCTGGATGCGGGTCACCACGGCAGCGGGCTGCTTTTGCCAGGGCTCGCCGGGCAGAAAGCCGCCGTGCACAAAAACGGTATTCAGCTCGGGCACCTCGTGCGTGAGCGGCATGGCCTCAAGGTAAGACCAATCCTCGGGCCGCATCCGGGCGATGGTTTCGCGGTCGGCCTCCTTGAGATGGCTTTCATCGCCGGTGCGCCGGTGGTTCAGGAGGCGCAGTTCGTGGTTGCCGAGCAGCGACAGGGCGCGGTGCTCGCGGGCGAGATCGATGACCCGGCCGCTGTCGGGCCCGCGGTTGACCAGATCCCCCAGCAGGACGAGCCGATCATCCGGGGTCAGCGCCAGCGCGGCCAGCAGGTCGGCGAACTCCTGGTGGCAGCCGTGGATATCACCGATGGCGATGATGCGTCCGTTCATGCTGGGGAGGTAATTTTGCTAGCGTCCGCCGCGGGTGGAAGTAAACACGGGAGCCATGGAAATGAATCTGCAGCCCACGGCGAGCACCTGTTTTGTATCGGGCCGGGCCTTCGCGGAAGGCGACCGGGTGGCCAGCTTCCTGGTCCGCGGCCCCGCGCTGGAGATCATGCGGTATGACGTGGGCGAACCGGCGGCGACGGAGTTCCGCCCGGAGGGCACGGTGGCCTGCCGCTGGGTGCACGGCTTCAAGCCGCGCGCGCGCGAGGAAAACGCGGACCGGGCGATGAAGCTGACCGCGGAAAACCTTTTCCTGACGCTGAGCGATCCCGCCACCGAGCCCACGCCCGAGACCGTGCGGCTGGTGCAGTTCCTCGCGCTCATGCTGGAGCGCAAACGGCTCTTGCGGCCGAAGGGGCTGACGGCCGACGGCACGCGGCGGGTTTACGAACATGCGCGGAGCAAGGAGCGGCACGAGGTGCCGGTCGGGGAGCTTGACCAGGCGTTTTTCATCGCGATCCAGGAACAGTTGAGCGTGCTGGTGGGGCCGCCGCGCGAGGCGCCGACGCCCGCGACGGTGGCGGCGGAGTGATTTTTTTCACCGGCCGGTAGCGGAACGGCCGGCGCGGGACGTCATCATCCCTGATGAACTGTGTGCACGGATCGCCGGCCAAAGAACCGCCGCATTGGCGGGAACAAGCAGGTGCGCCTGCCGTCAGTGTAACGATGAAACCAAAGGAGGAAGTCCCGCATGCCTGACATGACCGACAAGGAACTGGCGGCGGCGCTGCGGCATTGTCCGCCCGCCGCGCTGGAGGCGGCGCGCCGTTTCCGGCGCACGCGCGATGCGGTGCATCTGCCGACGATCCTGCTGGGCGTGCTGGAGCGCTACGCCGGGCCGGAGACCGCGCCGCTGCTGCGCAGTGCGCATGACGGCCTGCGGCTCACGGAGGATCTGGGCGTGGATTCGCTGTCCCGGCTGGAGCTGGCCTTGCTGCTGGAGGAAGTGCTCCAGGTATCGCTCCCCGAGGAACAGTTGCGCGCGGTGCGGACGCTCGGCGATGTGCGCAGGCTGACCGAGGACGCCACCCGGCAGCGCGCGGTGGCCTGAGCGGTCACCGGCGCACGGGCACGCCCCGGGCGGCGAGGTAATCCTTGGCTGCCGCGATGGTGTGGGTGCCGTAGTGAAAGATGCTGGCGGCGAGCACGGCGCTGGCACGGCCCTCGTCGAGCACTTCGGCGAGGTGCGCCAGCGTGCCGGCACCGCCGGAGGCGATGACGGGCACCTCGACCGCATCGCTGACCGCCCGGGTGAGGGCGAGGTCGTAGCCGTCGCGGGTGCCGTCGCGGTCCATGCTGGTGAGCAAAATCTCGCCGGCGCCGAGACTGACGGCGCGTTGCGCCCAGGCCACGGCGTCAAGCCCGGTGGGATGCCGGCCGCCGTGCGTATAAACGCGCCAACTGCGGCCGTCGGGTTCGCGCTTGGCGTCGATGGCGACGACAATGCACTGGTTGCCGAATTTGCGCGCGGCGTCGCGGATCAGCTCCGGCGCCCTGATGGCGGCGGTGTTGAGCGAGACCTTGTCGGCGCCGGCGTTGAGCATGGCGCGGATGTCGTCAACGGAGCGGAGGCCGCCGCCAACGGTGAGCGGCATGAAGCATTGCTCGGCGGTCGCGCGGACCACGTCGTGCATGATGCCGCGGTTGTCGCTGGAGGCGGTGATGTCGAGGAAGACAAGCTCGTCGGCCCCCTGGGCGTCGTAGGCCTTGGCGGATTCGACGGGGTCGCCGGCATCGCGCAGCTCCTGAAACTTCACGCCCTTGACCACGCGGCCGGCGTTGACGTCGAGACAGGGGATGATGCGGCGGCTCAACATGCGGACCGGGGGCTGCCCGCCCGGAAGGGGCGGACAACCGGCTCAGACGTGGGTGACATCGGGCTCAAAGTTGACCGCGAGGCGGTAAACGTGGCCGGGGCGCATGATGAGGGGATGATCGCGGACGAGATGCTGGAGGTAATGGATCTTGCCGTAGTTGGTGCGGTAGGTGGGGTCGCTGGTCACGACCTCCGTCTCGCCCCACGTGGCCTGAAAGTCATCCTTCAGCACGCTGCAGCGGTGGCCCTGCGGGCCGAGCGCGAGGGCGCCGCCCACATGGTAGGTGGAGTGGGGCGCCGCGATGGCGAGGACGTAGCGGAACCTGTCGAGCGTGAGCTGCTGCCTGACGGTGTAGGTGAATTCGCAGGAGAGCTGGCTGCCGGAGAAATTCCACTGCACCTTCACGCTGCCGAGGCCCTTGACGATCTCCTCCTTGGTGGTGATCAGCTCGGGCTGCTCGTAGCGGAAGTAGAAGCTGTTGCGCAGGCCGAGGCCGGTGACGCAGTTCTTGCCGTAGAAGGCCGGCAGGGTGACGTGTTCGCCGAAGGTCAGCTCCGGGAGCATGACGGGCAGATACACGTTGTTCGGCCAGTCGAAGATGCCCGGGCAGTGGGGGAACGGCAGGGCGTCGCTGGTGAGCGTGGTGCCGGAGCTGATGAGGGGGATCTGCGCGTGCAGGCCGCTCTCCGCGTCGCGGTAAAGGAAGAGGCCCTGCTCCTTCTTGCCGCTCTTGTCGAAGATGACAAAGCGGCCGCTGGTGCGCGCCGGCTCGACCTTGGGCTGGCCGGGCGGCATCGAGACGGTCTTGGCGAGGCGCGACCACTGGCAGAGGTAACGGGCGGCGTCGAAATTCGCCATGCGCGTGGTGTGGTGCGCGTAGGCGGTGCGCTCGGTGTCGCGGAGGTCGAGGAAGCCGTGCTCCTGGTCCAGGTAGGTCTGGTAGAAAAACATGAAGAGCCGGCGCAGGATGTCGTAGTATTTGATCTTCTGCTCGTCGGGGATCCAGCCGTCGCGCAGGCCCTGGAGAATGAGGCTGACGCAGTGCATCTGGCCGTAGGCGCCCGCGGCGCGGCCGAAGGCCCAGCCGAGCCCGTCCGCGCGGACGAGGTCGGGCATCATCTTGATGTATTTCTCGGCGTAGGTGCGGAGGGTGGGGAGCTTGCGGTCGCGCACGCCGGCGTTGGCGTGGAGCTGCAGCGCGGAGCGGATGAAGACAAAGTTCATCACGCCGTAGAGGTTGAAGTTGCCGCCGAAGCCGCTGGTGGAGTCGTCGAAGAAGCCGGCGGAGCTGGTGGCGTTGATGCGCTCGACCATGCGCTCGATGAGGCGGGAGGTTTCGTCCTTCTTGGAGAGGCCGAAGGAGTAGCGGGCGACGGCCTTGGCGATGTTGAAGGCCTGCCAGTGGTTGTCGTAGTCGCTGCGGTGGAGGAGCGACTTGTCGATGCGCTGCTTGGTCTCCTCGACGAGGCGCTCCCAGACGGGGTTGCGCTCCTTGGAGGGGCCGAAGGCGAGGAGGCCGAGGGCGGCGTAGGCGAGGCCGTTTTCCGCGGCGGGCTCGGTGAACATCTGCGCCGTGATGCAACGGGCGGCGAGGTCAACGAGGTCGTAGCCCTTGAGGGTGGATTCGCCGGTGGCGCGGTAGAACTCGCCGAGGGCGTAGGCGACGTGGCCGGGCTCATCGGGCCGGGCGGGCTCGCCGTGGGCGGGCAGAACGGTGCCATCGGGCTGGATGGCGTCGAGGTTGTGGGCCAGCATTGAGCGGGCCATGTCGAGACATTGCTCGGAGAAACTATGCATTCGGTGGAGGTTTTAAAGTGCGGGGCCGGCCGGGCGGGCGGCAAGGTTGAAGTGCGGTGGGATCAGCGGGCGATGAGCTTGAGGAACTCGGCGTTGGTCTTGGTCTTGGACAGGCGGGCGATCATGGTCTCGGTGGCCTCCTCGATCTTCTGCTGCACGAGGGCGCGGCGGAAGAAGTGGATGCCCTCGAGGGTCTTGGCATCGATGAGGAGCTCCTCCTTGCGGGTGCCGGAGGCGGCGATGTTGATCGCGGGCCAGAGGCGCATCTCGGCGCACTTGCGGTCGAGGACGAGCTCCATGTTGCCGGTGCCCTTGAACTCCTGGAAGATGACGTCGTCCATGCGGCTGCCGGTCTCGACGAGCACGGAGGCGATGATGGTGAGCGAGCCGGCCTCCTCGGTCTTGCGCGCGGTGGCGAAGATCTGCCGGGGTTTTTCCAGGGCGCGGACGTCAAGGCCGCCGGAGCCGGTGCGACCGGAGTTGCGGGCGGTGTTGTGGGCGCGGGAGAGGCGGGTGATGGAGTCCACGAAGAGCACGACATCGCGGCCGACCTCGACGAGGCGCTTGGCGCGCTCGATGCAGAGATCGGCGATGCGGATGTGGTTCTCGATCTGCTCGTCGTTGGAGGAGGCCCAGATCTCGGCGGGGACGCTGCGCTTGAAGTCGGTGACCTCCTCGGGACGTTCGTCCACGAGCAGGATCATGACGTGGCACTCGGGGTTGTTCTCCAGGACACCCAGCGCCATGTCGCGGAGGAGGGTCGTCTTGCCGGTGCGGGGCGGGGCGACGATGAGGCCGCGGGTGCCTTTGCCGACGGGACAGAAAAGATCCACGGCGCGGGTGGTCATGCGGCCGTCCTTGAGTTCCAGCCGGAGGTGCTGCTCCGGCGAGACGGTCGTGAGGGCGGTGAAGTCGAACTTGCCGCGGCGATCCTCCAGCGGGATGCCGTCCACGGTCTCGATGAAGCGCATCTTCGGGTTGGGGAAGCGGCCGTCGGGCGGAAACGCGGTGCCGCCAATCATGTTGCCGGTGCGGAGCTTGAAGCGGCGGATGAGTTCCTTGGGCACGAAAGGATCCGTGGGCCGGCGTTTGCCGCCGCGGGCGATGTCGAGCAACTGGCCGTTGCCGCCGCGCTGCAGGTCGATGTCGAGCACGCCTTCAACGTGGATGGTGTTTTCGACGGGACGCTCGGCCGGGCCGGTCGCCGCGGGGGCGGCTGCCTGAGCCTCGGGTGTGACGGCGGGAGCGGTGGTGTCCGCCGGAGCGGACGAGGGTTTCTTTTCCATACAAATAGTGGGACAGGACACGTCCCGCGCTTGACGCTTAAAACTCGGGGCGGGATAAGAAGCGCGATTCGCGTTTTCCAACCCCTAAATCCGCCACAACGTGACAGATCAAACGATTACCTCTGTTTCCCGAGAAAGTCGGGTGTTCAGGCCCTCGGCCGAGTTCAAAGCCCAAGCAAACCTTGGGAGTGAAGCCGCTTACAAAAAGCTGTATGCGGAGTCTGTCAACACCCCAGAAAAATTCTGGGGCCGGCAGGCGAAGGAGTTGCTGCACTGGCGGAAGCCCTTCAAGCGGGTGTTAAACTGGAAGGTGCCCCATGCCAAGTGGTTCACGGGCGGTCAGTTAAACGTGGCCGAAAATTGTCTCGACCGGCACTTGGGCACCGCGCGGGAAAACAAGGCGGCGATTATTTTTGAAGGCGAACCGGGCGACATCCGCACCATCACCTACAAGCAACTGCACCGCGAGGTCTGCCAGTTTGCCAACGCGTTGGCAGCGCTCGGGCTGGCCAAGGGTGACCGCGCGGCGATCTACATGCCGATGGTGCCCGAGGCGGCCGTGGCCATGCTGGCCTGCGCGCGGCTGGGCGTGATTCACACTGTGATTTTTGGCGGCTTCAGCGCCGAGGCCATCAAGGACCGCGTGAACGACTGCCAGGCGAAGCTCGTCATCACCGCGGATGCCGGCTGGCGCCGGGGCAAGGCCATCGAGCTCAAGGCCAACGTGGACCGCGCCCTCACCGGCACGCCGAGCGTGCAGCATGTGATCGTGCTGAAGCGCACCGGCACGCCGGTGACGATGGTCGAGGGCCGCGATCGCTGGTATCACGACTTTATTGCCGGTGCGTCGGGCGCGCACAAGGCGAAGGGCTTCGACAGCGAAAACCCGCTCTTTATCCTCTACACCAGCGGCTCCACCGGCAAACCGAAGGGCGTGCTGCACACGACGGCCGGCTACCTGCTGGGCACCGCGATCACGACGAAATACGTCTTCGACCTCAAGGAGACCGACATCTATTTTTGCACCGCCGACATCGGCTGGATCACCGGCCACAGCTACGTGGTTTACGGCCCCCTCGCGAACGGCGCCACGGTCATGATGTATGAAGGCGCACCCAACCATCCCGAGCCGGACCGCTTCTGGGACATCATCGACCGCCATGGCGTGACGATTTTCTACACCGCGCCGACCGCCATCCGCGCCTTCATGCGCTGGGGCGACGACTACGTNNATCAATCCCGAGGCGTGGATGTGGTATCACACGCTCATCGGCAAGAAACGCTGCCCCATCGTGGACACTTGGTGGCAGACCGAGACCGGCGCCATCATGGTCACGCCGTTGCCCGGCATCACCGCGGCCAAGCCCGGTTCCTGCACCAGACCCTTCTTCGGCGTGGTGCCGAAGATTCTGGACGAGCACGGGAAGGAAGTCCCGAAGGGCTCGGGCGGAAAACTTTTCCTCACGCAACCGTGGCCCTCGATGCTGCGCACGCTCTGGGGCGACGACGACCGGTTCAAGAAACAGTATTGGAGCGAGATTCCCGGGCTCTACTTCGCCGGCGACGGCGCCCGCTTCGACCAGGACGGCTACCTCTGGGTTGTCGGCCGCATCGACGATGTGCTCAATGTTTCCGGCCACCGCATCGGCACCGCGGAGGTGGAGAGCGCGCTCGTGGCGCACCCGATGGTCGCCGAGGCGGCGGTCGTGGGCCGGCCGGACGAACTGAAGGGCCAGGCGCTCGTGTGTTTCGTCACCCTCAAGAACGGCCAATCGCCCTCGCCGGAGCTGAAGGAGGCGCTGCGCGCCCATGTCGCCAAGGAAATCGGTTCGCTCGCGCGGCCCGATGACGTGCGTTTCGCCGCGGGCCTGCCCAAGACCCGCAGCGGAAAAATCATGCGCCGCATCCTCAAGGAAATCGCCACGGGCGGCACCGTGAAGGGCGATGTCACCACGCTGGAGGACTTCAACGTGGTGGCGGCCCTGCAGAGCGAGGAATGAGCCGGCAGGCGGCGGCTGCGCCGCCGCCTTTTGCCATTGCCCGCGCGCCGGCGCGGGAATTGGCTTCGGGCATGGCCCGCGGCTTCACGCTGATTGAACTGCTCACGGTCATCGCGATCATCGCGATCCTCTCGAGCATCGTGTTCGGCCTGGGCCGGCGGGTGGGCGAGAGCAGCCGCGCCAGCCGGGCGCAGGCCGAGCTGGCCGCGCTGAGCGTGGCACTGGAGGATTACCGGCGGGCGCACGGCGATTATCCGCGCACGGACGATGCCGCCCGGCTGCTGCAGGCGCTCATCGGGCGGCGCGATCCGCTGATGAACAACACCACCGGCCGCAGCCTGCTGGATCTGGCGGCCTACAGGACCGAAGATGGGCGCGATCCGTTGGCCGACGAGGGCGCGCGGCTGGCCGATCCATGGGGCCGGCCCTACCGGTATGCCTATCGCAGCCAGCTGCCATGGAACAACCCGGCCTATGTGCTCTATTCGCCGGGACCCGACGGGGCGGATGCCCCGGCCCTGTTGCCCGGCGGTTTCCCCGATTCGGCGGCGGAGGCCAACCACGACAATCTCCACGCGAACCGCTGAATCATGTCGCCCTGCCAAAAACATCCCGGTCGCGGCGGCTTCACGCTCATCGAATTGCTCGCGGTCATCGCGGTGATCGGAATTCTCGCCGGCATCCTGATCCCGACGGTGAGCGCGGTGCGCACCTCGGCGAACAAGGCGCGGACCAAGGTGCAGTTTGCCCAGTGGGCGGCGGCGATCGAATCGTTCCGCGGCGAATACGGCTATTATCCGGTGTTTCATGATTCGGCGCTGGTGAATCCACCCGGCCAAAGCACCGAGCCGGCGGCGCTGCATGTTTTTCACGATCTTCTGGCCGGACGGCGGCGCAACCTCGATCCGCTGCCGGCCTTCGTGGCGACCGCGCCGCTCGCGCCGGAGGCACAGAACCGGAAGCGCATCGCATTCTACGGCTTTTCCGAGTCCGATTTCACGGCTGCAAACTCGCCGTCGCCGCACCTCATCCGCGATGCTTTCGACAATACCGAGATCGCGGTGTTGGTGGACCGCAATCTCGACGGCGTCATCCGCATCGGCGCGGGCGGCGACTATCCCGCGCTCCCGGCGGTGCAGGGCCTGACCCCGGGTGCCACGGAGTTTCCCGCCACCGGGGTGCGTGCCGGCGTCGTATTTTATGCCCCGGCGCCCGGGGCCGGTCCCGATCGCCCGGACTTCATCCTCAGTTGGAAATGAATACGCGCCGCCCCAGTGCCGCTTTCACGCTGCTCGAGCTGCTGGTGGTGATTGGGCTGGTGGCGGGGCTGTCGTTTTTTTTGATCGGCGGACTCGCGGGTGGCAGCCGTTCGGCAGCACTGCAATCCGGACAGGCGACGATGATTAACCTGCTCATGGTCGCGCGGACGCACGCGATGGCCTCCGGCAACCCGACCCGCGTGTTGGTGAACCATGAGCGGTTGGCAGCAGACCGCTACTTGCGGCAGCTTGTGCTCCAAGAATCGCGGAGCGGAAACTGGCACACACTGCAGTTGGTGGCACTGCCTGCCGGGGTGTATGTGTTGCCGCATCAAAACCAGATGCCGGATGACCTGTTTGGTGCAGGAGCTCCCTGGATCAAAGCGGATGGTTCGCGCCTGCATTCAACGTGCCTTTTCCGTGCCCCGGTCAGCTTGGCGGTGGATACCGCCTTGGCCGAAACCTGGAGCGAACTCTTGTTCACGCCGTTTGGCACCACCGGCACGTCGGGATTTTTGGTTTTGGCCACAGGCCGCGCGCAACCGCCGGGTGCGGCGGCGGACACGCAATCACCGATATGGCTGGAAAATCAGATGGCCGTGCGTGGCCTGCAACTCAGCGCTTACGGTCTCGGTCTGCCCATCAACGAAAGGGATGGGTTCTGACATCATGCAGGCGCGCCGCGCATTCTCATTGATCGAGGTTGTGATTGCCGTGGCCCTGATGGCGGTTGGCGTGGTGGCCATGCTGGGCCTGCTGGCCGGTATGTCCCGCCAAACGACCGATGCGGACGACCTGCAAACGGCGACCCAGATAACGGGGGCAATCTCAACCGAACTTGCAGGTTTGGCCCGGCAACAGGGCCTCGGGGCATTGGCGGCGGGCATTCCGGTCATGGCACCCGGAGTGGATCAGGGTTTGTTATTTGTGGCGGACCGCGACGGGATGGACCTGCGTTTGCTGACGGCGGGCGAACTGGCGGGGCGGGATCAATATTTTCTCATCGAGGTTCGCCGGTTTCCTGCCGGCCCGCTCAGCTATGTGCCCGACTCGGCCGTCTTGCCGTTGAGCGTGCGAGTCTCGTGGCCTTATCGTGCCGGCGGGCCGGGTGCCCTGGCCGCGGCGGTGCCGTTTGGCGAACGGCAGCAATTCAACTTTGGTTTGGTTGTTAGCCGATGAATCCGCCAAGCAACGCCCGGGGCTTTACGGTGCTGGAGCTGTTGGTCGCGGCGACCGTCACGCTGTTGTTGGCGGGAGTCATGCTCAGCGTGAGTGCGGGTGTGCTGGAACTGTGGCGCCGGGCACAGGGTGGCTTCACCGCCGCAACGGAAGCGGTGGTGGCGCTCGACCTGCTTGAGCGCGACCTGCAGGCGGCGCTTTATCGGCCGGATGGAAATACTTGGCTGGCAGTTTCGATCGGCAACGATCCCGCGACGCTGGTAAACCGGGGTTGGCTCACGGCGGATGCAATTCGCACCAAGCCGGCGGCAAACGAGAGCCTGCGCCTGCTGCCCGAACCGGATGCGACCGGGCGGCGGCACTTGCGGGAAGCGCGCTTCGGCCTGACCGGGGTTTGGCTGCGTTTTGTGGCCGCATCGGCGGAGTCGGCGACGGAATTGGGATTGCCGCGTGCGATTGCGTATCAGGTGGCGCGGCGGCCGGTGCGCGGCAGCCTCTCGGTCAGCAACCCGGCGGCGGTGCGCTACACGCTCTATCGGTCGGCCATCTCCAGCCAGAACACTTTCAACCTCGGCTACAATGTGCTGGCCAGTTCCTATGCGAGCCTCGGGAACAACCCTGGCGCGCAGCGAGCACCTTCGACCATGGCCAATCCCAATTCGCTCGATGTGCTGGCAACCAACGTAATCGATTTCGGGGTGTGGTTGTATGTGCGCGAGGCTAACGGCGGCTTGCGGGTTGTTTATCCCGCCCACAGTGGTGATCTGACCCATGAAGCGATCGGGATGGCGACGCCGCCGGATACCGCGCGCATGCCGGAGCTGGCGGACATAATGCTGCGGGTGCTTTCGGAAGAAGGTGCGGCCCGGATTGAGGCGATCGAAACCGGCCGGGGCTCGCGCCCGCCGGAATATGCCAGCGATGCGGTCTGGTGGTGGGCTGTTGCCGAAGCTCATTCGCGGGTTTTTGTGCGGCGAATCGAGATTAAAGGAGGCGGCCGGTGAAGAGACAGCCCTCCAAGGGTTTTGCGATTGTGATGGTGATCACATTGCTGGGCTTGCTGGTGCTTGCGACCTACGCGCTGTCCGTGCTCGGCCGGGTTAACTCGCAGTTGAGTGCGTCGAAGGCTTATCAGGTTCAAGCGCGGCAAAATGCACTGCTGGGGCTCGGTGTTGCGTTGGGCGAGTTGCAGCGTCACGCCGGTCCGGACGATCGCATTACAGGTATGGCCGGGATCAGCGGCGTCCCGGCCAGGGATACATTGCGACAATGGAGCGGGGTGTGGGGGAGTGCACCGTCTCCGGTCTGGCTGGCCTCGGGTGGCAGCGGTTTGATGCAACCCAGTTTGTCGGGGGCGAGAGTTTTGCTGGTGGCCGCGGAATCTGTCGCGAATCCCGTCAACAAAACCGACCAGGAGTTCGTCGAGGCGGGTTTGGTGGAGGTTCCGGGGATCGGAGCGACCGGGGAAATGACGGTTCAGGGCCGGCTGGCTTACTGGGTGGGTGACCATGGTGTGAAGTTGAGCGCTTATGTGGGCACCGGAGAACCCCAAGCATTGAACGCCTTGGCAGGTTTGGTGGCAAACAGTCCGGAGCTCGACAAGGTGTTGTCTTACGAACAACTGACGCAGGCTCCACGGTTGCCCGGAATCACGCCCGCAGCCTTGGCGGGCCAGCTCAGGATGGCCTTCCATTCGCTGGGGCTGACACACAACGGGCTCACGGGTGAGAACCTGATACCGGGGATGCTGAACATCAATTCGACCTCGGCTCGCTACTGGAATGCGGTCGCCGAGACTTACAATCTGCGTCGCCCGGATGGATCGCCCATGCTCGTCGCGGCGGCATTCAGCGCCGAACTTGCGAACCGGATAGCCGAAAGTGATCCGACTCGTGGCAAAGCCCAAAATGAGCCGTTTGCCGGGGTGGACGCATTTCTCCAAGGCCAAGCCCTGGAGGCCGCGCTGGCGGCCAGCGGCGGTTCGCTGTTGGATTTCATCACGGTCATGGAGCCTTGGCTCACGGTGCGCTCCGATACCTTCCGGATCCGTGCCTATGGTGATGCGGTGAATCCGGTGGATCCGGCACGGGTGGAGGCGGTGGCCTACTGCGAAGCCATTGTCCAGCGGACGGCAGCGGAGCTGCCGGGCTTTGGCCGGCGGTTTGTCATCAAGTATTTTCGGTGGCTGGGCCCCGACGATATTTAGCCGGTCAGAGGATGCGTTTTACACCATTGGGTGCGAAATATCCGGGTAGAAAAATCTTGTGGATTTTTGCATTAAACTGTGGCTTCTACGCCGTTCCACGGACGCCAGAGTAGCTCAGTGGTAGAGCAGGGGACTCATAAGCCCTTGGTCGGCGGTTCAATCCCGCCCTCTGGCACCAAATTTGGCGGCAATTGATTTTATGGGCAGCCAGGACAAATGCTGGGTTTATGTCCTGCGGGGTTCCGCCGGCCGGCATTACGTCGGACAAACGAATGATCTGGAGGCCCGTCTGCGGCAGCACCGGTCGGGACAGACTTACACGACCGCCCGGCTTGGTGAAACGATCGAGTTGGTGGCAGCGCGGGAATATCCCGACAGGTTGGCCGCGCTGAAAGAGGAGAAGCGGCTCAAGGCTTGGAAAAATCCTGCCAAGGTTATCGCTTGGCTGACAGGTTCCGGAGCGTAGAGCAGCCCCGACTTGTCGGGGTTGGTCGGCGGTTCAATCCCGCCCTCTGGCACCAAATTTGGCGGCAATTGATTTTATGGGCAGCCAGGGCAAATGCTGGGTTTATGTCCTGCGGGGTTCCCCGGCCGGCATTACGTGATAGGTTCAGATGGCGTGCAACAGTGCCTGCAGTTCTTCGGCGGGGTCTTGATGGTCTTGGGTGAGCGCGAGGCGGAGGGCGTCTTCCAGGATGGGCTTGGCCACGGCGGGCTGGCCGGTCGCGAGCAGATGTTTGCCGAGTAGGATGCGGGGCAGCATCCAGTCCGCCTTTTGTTGGATGCAGAATTCGAGGTGCGGCACGGCGTCGGCCGGGCGACCGGCGGCGATCAGGGCTTGGGCGAGACTGAAGCGGAACAGTCCGTTTTCCGGCTGTTGGGCCACCAGCCCGGCAAACTGCTCCACCCGGCCGGACATGTTCACTCCAGGGCGTCGATTGTGACCAACACGCCGGTGGCGTTGTCAGGGCCGCCGCGGCGAATGGCGAGGGCGATGATGTCGCGCAGCGCGGCTTCCGGCTGATCGAAGTTCACGGCGATGGAGGCCAGCTCTTTTTCGCTCACCAGCCGGGTGATGCCATCGGTGCAAAACAGGAAATGGTCGCCGGGCCGCAGGGCTTCGGATATCAGGTCAACCTCCGGCGGCGTGGGCTGGCCCATGCAACGGGTGAGGGCGTTGCGGTTGACCTCGTGAAAGTAAATTTTCTCCCCACGGGCCCGGCGCATACGCGCTTCGTTTTCGACGGAGTGGTCGTTGGTGAGCGCCCGGATTTCACCGTTGCGCACGAGGTAGGCGCGGGAATCGCCGACATGGGCGAGGTGCAGATGGTCGCCCTTGATGAGACCGAAAGTAAGCGTGGAGCCGATGCCCATCTCGGGATTGATGGTGTGGCCCAACTGCAGCACGGCCTCGTTCGCCTGATGCACGACCTCGATGAGATCGGGCACGCTCTCGGTGCGGTGGGCGTCGAGCCCGGCAACGATATGCTCGAGGGTGGCTTGGGCGGCTTCGGCGCCGCCGGGAAGACCGCCCACGCCATCCGCCACGCCGAAATACAGTTTTTCCGGCTCATGCAGGTAGCGGTCCTCGTTTTCACTCCGCACACGGCCAATGTCGGTCAGGGCGGCGGAGCGAAATTTGATCATGGGGGGAAGAGGCGAAAATTAGCCGTGGTCTGGAAAAGGAGCAAAGAGGGTGTCGCGATTCTCCTTGGTCAGTCGAGAATGTTTTGCAACAGGCAGGCAACCCAGAAACAGGCGACCGTAAGCTTTGGCCAAAACCCGGGAGTCGAGGATGGTGATCACGCCGCGGTCGGTCGCGCTGCGGATCAACCGACCGACCCCTTGGCGGAATTTGATGAGTGCGTCCGGCAGGGTGAGATCGTTGAAGGGATTGCCGCCTTGGTCACGGATCCACTCGCTGCGGGCTTCCGCGACCGGATGGGTGGGCGGATCGAAAGGCAGCCGGGTGATGATGACCTGTGAAAGCGCGGGCCCGGGCACATCCACGCCGGCCCAGAAACTGTCGGTGCCGAAGAGCACGCCGTTGCCGGCGGCCTGCAGGCGGCGGGTGAGTTCCGCCCGGGACAAGTCGCTGCCATGCAAAAAGAAAGGCCGACCCGCCCGCGTGATTTCACTCTCCAGGGCATCGGCCACCTGCCGCATGTCGTGATAACTCGTGAACAACACCAGCGTGCCGCCGGGCACGCGGTTGATGGCAAACCGGATGTAATCAATGAGCGCGGCGATCGCCAGTTTGGCCTCACCGGGGGACGGGAGCGGCACATCCGCCGCGACATAGACGCGCATGTTGCGCTCGAAATCGAAGGGCGACTGCACGACGACACTCCGCGCCTGTCCGGCGCCGATGCGGGTTTGGAACGGCGCGATATCGCCGCCCATGGCCAGGGTGGCGCTGGCGAAGACGACCGAGGTGCCGCGCTGGAGCAGCTCTTCGCGGATGTAGGGGGCGATATCAAGCGGCGCGGTGCGCAAGGTCACGATGGTCTGCCGCCGGCCGGAGCGCTCCAGCCAGTAAACGGAGCCGGCCTCGCCGACCGCCAGCCACTGGCGCAAACTGGCCTGGTAGGTTTTGAGCCGGGTGCCCTGTTCCAGCAATTCGTCGCGGGGCTGGCCGTCCTCGAGTTTGTCGGCCCGGGCGCCGACGGCCTTGATGAGTTTTTGCAGCGGCTCGTCGAGCCAGGGCTCGCAGGCGCCTTCGCTGCGCACGCGGACGACCGGGTGCTGGTTCAGCAGCCGGTCGCGCAGAAAGCCAAAGAACTGTTCCGAAGCCTCCAGCGCATCGAGCACGAGTTGCTGCTCGACCGGCCCGGCATGCTTGGCGAGCAGACCGCGGCGGGTCTTGGGGTTGAAGAGATATTTCAGCATCCGGTCCGTGCCGTAGCTGCTGAGGCGGAGGCCGAAATGATCGGTGGCGACCTCGGGCACCGTGTGGGCTTCGTCGAGGACGAGGAAGTCGTCGGGAAAAAGGATGCCGCGCGCGCCGCCTTTCTCCCGGGCGCCGCCGGCGTTGATGTGGGCGAAGAGGAGCGAATGGTTGACGATGATCACCTGCGCGCCGCGCACGCGCGTGCGGGCGCGCTGGTAAAAACAGCGTTCGCCATCGCAGTGCTTGCGCGAGCAGGCGGAGGAGTCGGCGTTGACGGATTCCCAGACCTCGGGAAGGGGCGGCGGGTTGAGCTCGTGGCGCAGGCCCTCGCGGCTGGTGGCGGCCCAGTCGGCGATGCGCTGCAGTTCGCTGTGCTCGGGCGAGGCAAAGAGTTCCTGCTTGTCGCGCAGGGCGGTGGCGAGCCGGGTGGGGCAAAGGTAGTTGGCCTTGCCCACGAGGACGGCGCTTTTGAAGTCGGCGTAGGGCGCCAGCGCGGGTTGCGACCGAAAGACCCGGCGGCAGATCGGAAGGTCTTTGGACTCGATTTGCTCCTGCAGGGAAATCGTGTGCGTGGAAACGATGAGCTGCCGGGACTGATCCGTGGCGTGGATGATGCCAGGGAGCAGGTAGGCGAGGGATTTGCCCACGCCGGTGCCGGCCTCAAACAAGAGCACCTCGTCGGCGTCGAAAGCGGCGGCGGTGGCGCGGGCCATTTGTTCCTGCTGGGGCCGGTGCTCGAGTTGCAACCCGCCGTGCAGCCAGCCGCCTTCCGCGAAGAGGGCGGCGGCAAACTTCCGGGCATGGCTGGGGGCCGGAGCCGGAGGCAGGGAGTCGTTGTCGTCGCGCAGGCTGATCACGGGCGGCCACACGCAAGGCGCTGTGTCCACGCCGGGCAATTGCAAATCCCCGAGAATTTCAATTCGTCGCGATGCTTACTACGGAGCCCGTGGTCCGGGCGCGGTCGGCGCCGAGCCCGATCAGGTGGCCGCTGAGCGAGTCTTCCAGCGTGGTGGATGAAATCGAGGGCGTCTCCCCTCGCAGGGTGCGCACGAAGTCACCGATCAGGCGGAGATCGCCGCCGCCGTGTCCGCCCTGCGCACCGGTCATGTCGCCGCCGACTTTCAGGTCAACCACGCGTTCGGCATACTCGTGGCCCGGCCGCGGGTCGAGATGGCGGATGACGAAACGTGAGTCCTCAAACACACCCTGAATTTCGCCGCGCGTGCCGATGAGGTGCAGCGAGCGCGAAGGTTTGGCGCTGCCGCCGATCATGTTGAGCGTGGCCGTGCAGCCGTCGGCAAAACCGATGGCAACGGACTGGTGGTCCACGACGTCGTTGTCGCATTTCCAGACGCAGCGACCGTAGGGATTGTCGCCTTTAAGGGAGGCGATTTTGTCCTCGAGCGTGGGATTGTGCAGATGTTCGAGCCCGGCCCAGACGTAGAAGCCCCAGCGTTCCGGGTGGTCGATGTAGTGCTTGCGGGCGGAATAAAGGCAATCGGCCTCGATCGGGCAGTCCACCAGACAACGGGTGCCGGCGCCGGGCGGGGCTTGCTCCGGTCGAAATTGAAAGTTGCCGCCGACGCTTGATACCTGCACCGGGCGCACGCCGCTCTTCATCCACGCGATGAGATCGAGATCGTGGCAGGACTTGGACATGAGCATGGACGAGCCGCAGCGATCCTGGCGGTTCCATTTGCCGCGGACAAAGCCGACCGCCATGTGATGATACGAGACGTGCTCCACGGCCTGCACGTTGAGGAGATCGCCGATGGTGCCGCGGATCACCTCCTGCCGGATCGCGGCGTAGAACGGCGCGTAGCGCAGCACGTGGCAGATGCTGATCTTGCGGCCATGGCGGCGCGCGGCCCGGGCCAGTTGCCACAATTCGTCCTCGGTGGTGGCAAAGGGCTTTTCCAGCAGGATATCGTAGCCGGCGGCCAGCAAGGGCAGGGAGGTCGGCACGTGGTCGCGGTCCATGGTGCCGTTGATGACAAAGTCGGCCTGCCGGGGCAGGGCGGCCAGCGCGGCGGCACTTTCGTGGCACTGTGCGGGTGTCAGGTTGAAACGGGCGGCCGCCGCGGCCCGGCGCAGCGGCGAGGGATCCGCCACGCCGACGATGGCCAGCTCATCCGGATGCCGCAGCGCGTAGCCGGCGTAAACCATGGCGCGGTGGCCGGCGCCGACAATGAGGGCGGACAGTTTTCGCGTCATGCGGGACGGCAAGGAAGCCGAGCGGGCGCCGCCGGGCAATTGAATTTGCCGAAAGCCGATTGCCGCACACGCTGGAGGGGATGAACGAAATTTCCGCCAGCGAAGCGCACGACTGGGTCGGTGAGCTGGCGGCCTTTCTGCGGGACGAGCCGGCAGTCAGCGCGGTGCGGATCGATCCCGTGGCCCGGAAGGTGGAGATTGCAACCATCGGCACCGTGGACCTGGACGAGCTCCAGGTGCGGCTGACCGCGACCATTGCCGCCGTGGAGGCCCAAACGGCCGGCCGCCATGCCTCGCGACCCCCGCCGGGTTTCAGCCTGCGGGAACGGGACGGCACGACCGAGTTGAGCCGGGACACCTGCGTGACCGCCGAGCGCTTCTGGCACTGGCGGGAACTGGAGTGGCCGGCGATCATGCCGGAGCCAACCGATGGCGGTCCGGAATGGAAGGAACTGGCGTGGCTGGCGGGCATCTGCGGTGTTGCCGGGCTCGGCGGCTATGCGGTGGAAACCTTTGGCCCCGGCCTGCCTTGGTTGGCGCAGGGGCTTTATATCGTGGGCATCGCGGCGGGCGGCTGGGATGCGGCCAAGGATGCCTGGCCGAATCTTCGCACCCTGAAGCTCGACATCCATTTCCTCATGCTCGCCGTGGCCGCGGGCGCGATGGCGATCGGCGCCTGGAGTGAGGCGGTGCTGCTGCTGTTTCTGTTCTCCGCGTCGGGCGCGATGGAAGCATTTGCGCTGGACCGCACGAACCGTGAGGTGAGCGCATTGCTCCGTTCGGCACCGAAAAAGGCGATCCGGCTTGGACCCGAGGGGGAAGAGGTTGAGGTGGACGTGGACGAGCTCCACGTGGGCGACACCGTGCGGGTGAAACCGGGCGAGGCCTACGCGGCCGACGGGGAAGTCCTGGCGGGACGCAGTGCGAGCGACGAGTCTACGCTGACCGGCGAGGCGGTGCCGGTGGAAAAAAACACGGGTGAAGGGGTGTTCAGCGGCACGTTGAATCTCTGGGGGGCGGTGGACTACCGGGTGACCCGGCTGCCGGCGGAGAGCACCCTGCAGAAAATCATCCGCCTGATCCGCAGCGCGCAGAAACTGCGGGCGCCGAGCCAGCGCTTCACCGACCGGTTTGGCCCGCGTTACACCTACGCGGTGCTCGGCGGCTCGCTGGTGATGTTTCTTGGCTGGTGGCTGTTGCTCGGCCTGCCCGCTTTCCACAACACCCCGGAAGTCCGTTCGGCCTTTTACCGGGCGATGACGCTGATGGTCGTGGCCAGCCCCTGTGCGCTGGTCCTGTCGATTCCCTCGGCGATCCTCGCGGCGATTGCCTGGGGCGCGCGGCATGGCGTGCTGTTCCGGGGCGGTGCGGCAATTGAGAAATTGGCCGAGGTGACCGTGGTCGCCCTCGACAAAACCGGCACCCTGACGACCGGCGAGCTGAGCGTGGTGAGTTACGAGAGCTTCCCGCCCGGCCGCGAAAACGCGGTCATGGAGCTCGCCTACGCCTTGGAAGCGAAGTCCGAGCATCCGCTGGCCAGGGCGATCGTCCGGGATGCCAAGCAGCGCGGAGTC
>DDSZ01000005.1:0-70171 GCA_002344205.1 Opitutaceae bacterium UBA2377 | reverse complement strand
CCCAGGCCCTGCTCGGTCGCCGCGAATTGCTGCAGTCCGGTCCTTTGGCCAAATGGGCGGAAAAGCTGCCGCCGGCGCCGGCCGATCTCGCGGAAGTATGGGTGGTCGGGCGCGATGTGCTGGGCCGGGTGTTGTTGCGCGACCAAATCCGCGGCGAATCGAAGGCGGTGCTGGCGGCGTTGAAGGAGATGGGCATCCGCACCGTCATGCTTACCGGTGACCGGCGTCAGGCGGCCGAGGCGGTCGCGCACGAGATCGGGCTCGACGAGGTGCGGGCGCATCTCACGCCCGAGCAGAAAGTATCGGCGATCGAGGACCTGCGGCGCTCGGCCGGCGGCGGACGCGTGGCGATGATCGGAGACGGCGTGAACGACGCGCCCAGCCTGGCTGCGGCGGACGTCAGCGTGGCGATGGGTGCGCGCGGCAGCGATGCGGCGCTGGAGCAGGCGGAAGTGATCCTGATGCACGACCGCATCGAGAACTTTCTCTCCGCCGAACGCCTGAGCCGACGCGCCCGCACGATCATCCGCCAGAACCTGAGCATCTCGCTGGGCGTGGTGATCGTGATGGTGATCGCCACCGTTGCGGGTGTGGTGCCGCTGGCTGCGGGCGTCGCGGCGCACGAAGGCAGCACGGTGGTCGTGTGCCTGAACTCGCTGCGATTGTTATTTGGGCGGAACCGGTGAACCCAAGGTGCACTGGAAATCGGCCACGCCTTAACCAATCCGCATGGCCAGCTTGGGCCAGGCAGCGACCAAACCGGCGTCGTTGGTAGCCAGCAGGCAGCCGTTTTCCCGTGCGATCTGGATAAGCCAGAAATCCATGACCTGCCGGTGTCCTTTGGCCTGCTTGAGCAGAGTCTGGTCGGGCCGGGTGCGGGAGAGAATCACTTGGCCGGGATGTTGGGGTCCGGCCAGTTCCATGTCCACGGCCTGCAGGGCCTGTGCGGCGGTGAGGTGACCGAACTGCATCGCCGTCGGATTCATCAGCAGCCGCACCGCCGCAAGATAGGTTTCGGCGGCCACGCCCCAGCCGTCAGGTTTGACCGCATCGAGCCAACGCCGGGCGGTTTTGTGGTTGTCATGCCCCTTCGAAATCGCGGCGAGAAACACGTCGTTGTCCAGGAGGTATTTCAACTTAGTCGTAAAGGGCCGCGTCGATGATTTCCTTGGTCAGGCGCGGCGTCGCGATGATGATGCGACCTGGGTGTCCGCCCACTTTGACGGGCCGTGCGCCCGCGGCTTTGGGCAGCGCGGCCCGGCGCAAGTATTCGGAAACCGTCAGCCGCTTCGCGCGTGCGGCGGCGCGAATGGACTTGGCCTCGGCGGGTGCGGCTTTGAAGGAGAGGGTCGGCATTGGTAAGACGGTATTACCATGGTGTGGATTCGTCAAGAATGCATGCAGCGGAAGCCATCGCCATCCTCAGTCTTCGATCAGCACCAGGTCGCCGGTGCGGACTTCGTCGTAGAGGGCGATGATGTCGAGGTTGCCCATCAGGACACAGCCGGAGCTTTGGGGCGTGCCGAGCCGATCCTCGTGGTTGGTGCCGTGGATGTAAACGTAGCGGGCGTGGGTATCCACGTCGCCGCCCTGATTGACGCCGGGCTCGAGTCCCGTGAGCCAGAGGATGCGGCTGGTGATGAGATTGGGTTCGGTGTCGGCCGCGGGGAGCTCGCGGAAATGCCGGCCGGTGGGCACGCGGGCCTTGAACACCATGCCGGGCGGCTGGCCGGCGCCGATGCGCTCGGCAATCGCATGCAGGCCGCGCGGGGTGCCGAGGGAGTCTTTCACGTTGGACGGCGGCCGGCGTGAGGTGGATATGACATGGGAGCGCACAAGATGTCCCTGCCGAAAGAATTGCATCGTCTGCGTGGCGATCCGCACGAGCAGGAACCGGTCTGCGGGCTTGATATGCAGCCGCGCGCAGGCTTTGTTCACCCGTTCGACAGGACTCTCCATGGCTACATCCTCATTCACAGTTGGTATCGTCGGCGCAACGGGCGCCGTCGGTCAAGAGCTGCTCCGGCTCTTGCTGGAACGGAATTTCCCCATGGCTTCGCTGCGGCTTTTCGCCTCGGCGCGGTCGGCGGGCAAGGTGATCGAGCGGGGCGGCAAAAAATTTGTCGTGGAGGAGGCGAAGGCCGGCGTTTTTGGCGACATTGATGTGGTCTTCTTCGCCGCCGGCGGCTCCGTCACCAAGGCCCTTGCACCCGATGCGGTGCAGGCCGGCTGTCTGGTCATCGACAAGAGTTCGGCGCTGCGGATGGATCCGCAGGTGCCGCTCGTCATCCCGGAAATCAATCCACAGGAGCTGCGCCGGCACCGGGGTATCATCGCCAATCCCAACTGTTCGACCGCGGTCATGCTCATGGGCCTGTGGCCGTTGCACCTGAAGTTCGGACTGCAGCGGGTCATCATCTCGACCTACCAGTCGGTTTCCGGCACGGGAGCGGAGGCGGTGCGCGAGCTGGAGGATCAGATGCAGGCCCATGCCGCGGGCCGGCCGTTGGTGCACAAGGTTTATCCGTATCAAATCGCCTTCAACTGCATCCCGCACATCGACTCCTTTGGGCCGGACGGCTATACGGGCGAGGAGACCAAGATGGCGCAGGAGACGCGCAAGATCATGGGCCTGCCCGACCTGAAGGTCTCGGCCACCACCGTGCGCGTGCCCGTGGTGCGCGCCCACTCGGTCTCGGTGTGCGCGGAGTTTGCCCGTCCCGTGAATCTGGCCGAAGCACGCGCCGCGATCGCGGCTTTCCCCGGCGCGGAGCTGGTGGATGAGCCCGCGCAAAAGCGTTATCCGACCCCGCTCGATTTCGCCGAAAAGGTGAAGTGCGGCGTCGGCCGGCTCCGCTTGGACACGGCCTTCGCGAACGGTCTGTCGTTCTGGGTCTCCGGCGACAACCTCTGGAAGGGCGCCGCGCTCAATGCGCTGCAAAACGCCGAACTCATGGCGCGCGAGGGCTGGTTGCAGCCCAAAGCCGCCGCGAGGGCCGTGTCATAAGCCTGTTCCCGTGCGGGAATAAGTTCTTGTCACCCCCCGGCCCGGCGCGCTTTCCTCGGCCCTCGGTTCGGACGCCTAGCTCAGTTGGTTAGAGCATCTCGTTTACACCGAGGGGGTCGGGGGTTCGAGTCCCTCGGCGTCCACCATCCTTTTCAAACCCTTTATGCGACATACGATCTCCGTCCTTGTGGAAAACAAGTTTGGCGTTTTGGCGCGCGTGGCCGGCATGTTCTCCGGTCGCGGCTTCAACATTGATTCGTTGAACGTCGCGCCGACCCATGACGCCACGCTGTCCCGCATCACGGCGGTCCTGAAGGGCGACGACCACTCCCTCGACCTTTGCATCAAGCAACTGCGCAAGCTCGTCAATGTCGTGGAGGTGATTGACTTCGCCGACGGCGCGGCGGTGGCGCGCGAGCTGGTGCTGGTCAAGGTGAAGGCCGATTCCCACACCCGGCCCGAGATCCTCCAGATCAAGGACATCTTCCGCGCCAAGATCGTGCACCTGTCGCAGGACTATCTCGTCATCGAGTGCACCGGCGAGGACGAGAAGATCACCGCCTTCCTCGGCCTGCTGGAGCCTTTCGGCATCCTCGAACTGGCCCGCGGCGGTCGTCTCGCGCTCAAACGTTAACCCAACTTTACCATGCCTGCCAAAGTCTACACCGACAAAGACGCCGACCTCGGCGTGTTCAAAAACAAAACCCTGGCCATCCTCGGCTACGGTTCCCAAGGCCACGCGCACGCGCTGAACCTCAAGGAGAGCGGCTGCAAGGTCATCATCGGCCTCTATCCGGGCAGCAAGTCCCGGGCGGTTGCCGAGCAGCACGGGCTCAAGGTTTACGACACGGCCGAGGCCGTCCGCCGCGCCGATGTCATCATGGTCGGTCTGCCCGACATGAAGCAGGCCGATGTCTACAAGCAGGACATCGCGCCCAACCTCACCAAGGGCAAGACGCTGCTCTTCTCCCACGGCCTCGCGATCCACTTCGGCCTGATCAAGACCCCGAAGGGCGTGGACGTCATCATGGTCGCCCCGAAGGGCCCGGGCCACATGGTCCGCCGCCTCTACGTCGAGGGCAAGGGCATGCCGGCGCTCATCGCCGTGGCCCCCGGCAGTTCCAAGCAGGCCAAGGCCAACGCGCTCGCCTGGGCCAAGGGCATCGGCTCGACCAAGGCCGGCGTGCTCCAGACCACCTTCAAGGAAGAGTGCGAGACCGACCTCTTCGGCGAGCAGGCCGTGCTCTGCGGCGGCGCTTCCGCGCTGGTGCAGGCCGGCTTTGAGACCCTGGTCGAGGCCGGTTACCAGCCCGAGATGGCCTACTTCGAGTGCCTCCACGAGCTGAAGCTCATCTGCGACCTGATGTATGAGTCCGGCATCGCCGGCATGCGTTTCTCGATCTCCGAGACCGCCAAATACGGCGACATCACCCGCGGACCGCGCGTCATCACCAAGAAGACGAAGGCCGACATGAAAAAGATCCTGAAGGAAATCCAGACGGGCAAGTTCACCCGCCAATGGGTCAAGGAATACAAGGGCGGCCTGAAGAACTACAACAAGCTCCTCGCCAAGGGTGAAAAGCACCAGATCGAGAAGACCGGCGCCTACCTGCGCGGCATGATGCCCTGGATGACCAAGAAAAACATCAAGGGCGTGCAGGCCTCCTACGCCTGAGCAAAGCCAAACGATTGCAGCATCGGCACCGACGGTCCGCCGCGGTGCCGATTCTTGTTTTTACGCCTTCACCTGCTAGCCTGCTCCCGTGACCGCCCGTCCTATCATCCTCGCCACGCGCAAAAGCCCGCTGGCGCTCGCCCAGAGCAACCTCGTCGCGGCGCATCTGCGGGCCGTGCTGGGGCGCGAGGTTGAGCTCCAACCCATGGTCACCACCGGTGACCGCCAGGCCGAATGGTCGCTCGAACAAAAGGGCGGCAAGGGATTGTTCACGAGCGAACTGGAGCAGGCCTTGCTGCGCGGTGAGGCCGACATCGCTGTGCACAGCACGAAGGATCTGCCCGGCGACATGCCGGCCGGCCTGGCCATCGCCGGCTATCTGCCGCGCGAGGACACGCGCGATGTGCTGGTAGTGCGCGAAGATGTCGCCGCGCCGCGCAAGCTCGCCACCGGCAGCCCGCGCCGCCGCCTGCAGATCGCCCGGCTGCATCCCGGCGTGGAATTTTGCGAAATCCGCGGCAACGTGGACACCCGGTTGCGAAAAATCGCGGAGCAGCACCTCGCCGACGCGACGATCCTTGCCGCGGCGGGCTTGAAGCGGCTCGGCATCACCGGTTGGCCCGGACTGCGGTTCATGCCGTTGGCGCACGACCAGATGGCGCCCGCCGTCGGGCAGGGGGCCATCGCCGTGCAATGCCGGGCCGCGGAGGCGGAAAATTTCGCCGGGCATTTTGATGCCGGGACGGCCCGCACGGTGGGCTTGGAACGCGCCCTGCAGGCGGCCTTGGGCGGCGGCTGTCACACGGCCTTCGGAGCGCATGCCGCCGGGGACACCCTTTACTTTTTTCACGAGCGCACTGGTCCGCGGATGCTGCCGATCGGCCCGGCGGACCTTGATGCCCCCACCGCGGCCGCCGCGCGCCTGCTGACCCTGCTTGGATTACCATGAGCCCAACCCAACCGCTTTCCGGCCGCCGCGTGGCGGTCACCCGCGCCCGCGAGCAGGCCTCCGAACTGGCCGGACGCCTCGCCGTTCTCGGCGCCGAAGTCATCGAGCTGCCGCTGATCCGGGTCTCGAAGGAAATTTCCAAAGACAACCTGGCGGACGTGATGCTCGAGCTGGGCGGATACGACTGGATCGTGTTCACCAGCCCGAACGGGGTCCGTTTCTTTTTCGAGGAGTTTTTCCGGCTGTTCGATGACATCCGGTCGCTCGGTTTGCTGCGCATCGCGTGCGTGGGCGCAGGCACCGCCGGCCTGGTCAGGGACCTGCATCTCAAGGTGGAGTGTCAGCCCGAGGAGGCGACGGCCGAGGCGCTGGCGGACGCGCTCATCGCCACCGGCAGCCTCGACAGCGCCAAGGTGCTCGTCATCACCGGCAACCTCAACCGCGAGACTTTGGTAACGAAACTGGAGGCCGCGCAGGCCATCGTGGACCGTCTGCAGGTTTACAAGACCGAGCAGACGGATCTTGCCGGCGACCCGGCGGCCGCGGACTTCCGCGCCCGCGGGGCGGATGCCATCCTCTTTGCCAGCTCCTCGGCGGTGCAGTCCTTCGCCGCGCAGGCCGCCGCGCTCCAGCTCGCCAGCGGCGCCCGCCGCCCGCTGGCCGGCAGCATCGGCCCCCAGACCAGCGCGAGCATGAAACAGGCGGGCCTGCCGGTCGATTTCACCGCCAAGACGCCGAGCCTTGAGGCCCTTGTCGAAGCCCTCGTGAAAAGGCTGGCCCGCGGATAACGCGGACTGCGGATTCTTTTTGTGCTGACCGCGCCTATCGGTGTAATGCGCAGGAAAACATGAAAGTCCCTTTTCTTGATCTCAGCTTGCAGCACAAGGCGCTCCGTGAACCGGCCCTGGCGGCACTGACCGCGACCTACGACGCCACGCGTTTCTGCCTCGGCAAGGATGTGGAGGAGTTTGAGCGGAGCTTCGCCGCGACCCTCGGCTACCCGCGGGCCCTCGCCATGAACAGCGGCACCGCCCCGTTGCATGTGGCGTGCATGATGGCCGGTTTCGGCCCCGGGGATGAAATCATCACCACGCCGTTCACTTTCATCTCGTCGGCGTGGGGCATCAGCTACGTCGGTGCCAAACCCGTGTTCGTGGACATCGAACCGGGCACCTACAATCTGGACCCGGCGAAGATCGCCGCCGCGATCACCCCGCGCACGAAGGGCATCATTGTGGTGCACCTTTTCGGCCAGCCGGCCCGGATGGATGAAATCATGGCGGTCGCCCGGCAGCACAACCTGTTTGTGATTGAGGACTGTGCGCAGGCCGTGGGCGCAAAATACCGCGACACCCCGGTGGGCGTCATCGGTGATGTCGGCACATTCAGTTTTTATCCGACCAAAAACCTCGGCGGCTGCGGCGAGGGCGGGGCGTTGGTTTCCCGACGGGAGGAGCTGCACACGACGGCCCGCCACATCCGCGTGCACGGTTCGGACCGGCGCTACTACCACGACGTCGTCGGCGGCAACTTCCGCATGGACGGCTTTCAGGGCGCGCTGCTCAACGTGAAACTCCCGCACCTTGCCGCCTGGACCGCCCGCCGGCAGGAAATCGCCGCGCGCTACCTCGCCGGCATCCGGCTCGCCGATGTGCACCTGCCCGAGCAGCCGGCCTACGGCCGCTCGGTGTTTCATCAGTTCACGATCCGGCACCCGCGCCGCGATGCCCTGCGGGAACATCTGGCCAAGCACGAAGTAGGCACCGATCTGATTTATCCCGTGCCGCTGCACCTGCAGAAGTGTTACGCCGGCCTGGGGCAGGGGCGCGGCTCATTCCCGGTCGCGGAGCTTACGAGCGACACCTGCGTGAGCCTGCCGATTTTCCCCGAGCTCACCGATGCGCAGGTCGAGCATGTGATCGATTCGGTGAACCGTTTCTGAGGCCATGGTCGCCGGCATCCGCATCAAGCTCTGTGGACTGACCGCGCTGGTTGACGCGCAGGTCGCGGACCAGTGCGGGGTGGATTTCCTTGGGTTCAACTTTTACCCGAAATCGCCCCGGCACCTCGGCCTGGAAACCTACCGCGCCATGGCCCGCAACCTGCCGGACCGCCGCCGGGTGGCCGTATGCGTCGAGCCGACCGCCGCGGAACTCGGGGCGATGCAGGACGCCGGTCTCGATTTTTTCCAGATTCATTTCCGGCACGATCTGCCGCATGAGACCGTGACGGGCTGGTCGTCCTTGGTCGGCCGCGACCGGCTCTGGCTGGCGCCGAAGCTGCCGCCGGAGATGGATGTGCCGGCCGGCCTGCTGGCCCTCGCGGACACTTTTCTGCTCGATACCTTTCATGCCGCCGGCTTCGGCGGCTCGGGCAAAACCGGCGATTGGAAAAAATTCGCCAGGCACCAGCGCCTGCATCCCGGGAAGACGTGGCTGTTGGCCGGCGGATTAAACCCGGACAATATCGGTGACGCTCTCAAGGAGAGCGGCGCGCGCTTTGTGGACCTCAACAGCGGCGTCGAATCCGCGCCCGGCGTGAAAGACCATGCGAAGCTGAGATTGCTGGCCGAGCGCTTAAGGGCCTGCCGGGGGTAACGCGCCCTCGTGTTCCAGCAGGCGTTGCTTGATGGTTTGGCCGAAGGCGTAGCCGGTGAGCTGGCCGTCGGCCCCGATGACGCGGTGGCAGGGGATGAAAAGGCTGATGGGATTGGTGGCATTGGCGCGCCCGACGGCACGGGGCGAGCTGCGCAACCGGTGCGCAATGTCGCCATAGGTGCAGGTCTTTCCGGAAGGGATGCGCCGCAATTCGGCCCAGACCGTTTGCTGAAACGCCGAACCCAGCGGTTTTAGCTTCAGCGCGAACGTGCTGACCCCGTCCCGAAAATAGGCCGTGACGGTCTGGCGAATGGCCGGTGCCGGCCGCACGGAAGCGAGTTCGGTGGCCCGGGGCAGGCGCGCTTGCAGCGCACGCCGGCCGCCGAAGGCCGTGGCGTAGATGGCGCCTTCGTCATCGAACGCGACGGAGAAATCGCCAACGGGAGTCGGAAAGGTGTCGTGATGGAGTTTCATGCGGGAAGAGGTTGGGTGAATTGCCAGAGATGGGCGGTGGCTAGGCTGCGATAAGGGGAAAAGACCGTCATGAGCCGGCGCGTGGCGTCTATGTCGGGCCGGTGCTCGAGTTTGAAAAGCGCCTGCAGTCCGCTCGTGACGCCGGTGTCGCCCAGCGGCACACAGTCCGCGAAACCGAGCGCACGCATCATGAGATAGTTGACCGACCAAGGGCCGAGTCCGCGGATGGCTAGCAGTGTGCGTTCGGCGCGGGTGGCGGACATGCCGGTCAGCGCGGCAAGATCGAGCCGGCCGCTGGCAATCAGCCGCGACGTGTTGACCAGATAGTCGGCCTTTTGGCGGGAGAACTGCAGCGGCAGGAGTTCGTCCGGCTCCAAGGCGGCGACCGCCTCGGGCGTGGGCGGGGCGAAAAAGCCATCGCCCAGCGGCGTGCCGGTGCGCTCGATCAGCCGGCGCTTGAGCAGACAGGCGAAAGGGAAATTGATCTGCTGACCGATGATGGCCCAGAGCAGGCCGTCGAAAACGTAATGGGTCTGGCTCAACCGCAGTCCGGGTCGCGCGGCGACCATGCGGGCCAGACCGAGCTTGCGGGCGAGGCGCGCAAAACCGGAGGCGTCCTGCGCCAATCCCAACAGGCCGATGACGAGGCGATGCACGGCAACGGCGGAACCCGCGGTAAACTGAACCCGGATTTCATCTGAGGAAAGGGCCAGCGTAAGCAGCGAAGGACCGCTCTCCAGGCGAACTGCCGCCGTGTAGGTGTCGCCCGCGAGCCGTTCGGTGACACTGTGCGGATCGCGGCCCAAGGCGCGTCGCAGGTAGGCGAGCGGATAATCCGGGGGCAAGGTCAGGACAAACTCGCGCGCGGAAGCCAACGCGCGGTAGGCCGTGGGCGTGAGGCCGTTGTGGCGCTGAAAATTGTCGTGAAAGGCGGACAGGCTTTCAAAGCCCGCATTCAAGGCGATGTCCACCAGCGGAGCTTTGGTCGTCAGAAGCCCACGCTTGGCGTGGTCCAGCCGCGCGCGGAGCAACAGTTCGGCGGGCGTGCTGTGATAGTGTTGGCGAAAAAGCTCAAAGGCTCGGGTCGCGCCGAAGCCCGAGCGATGGATGAGCGCGCGTGCATCCCGGAAATGGGCTGGATTGGCGCGGACCTCGGCCACGACGGTCTCGATGGTTTCGAGGACGGGATCGGCCCCGCGGGCGTAGTCATCGGGGTGACATTTTTTGCAGGGGCGCAATCCGCTCGCGCGCGCGGCTTCGCAGGTGGGAAAGAAGCGGACGTTTTCCGGTTTCGGTTTCCGGGCCTTGCAGGAGGGCAGGCAATAAATGCCGGTGGTGAGCACGCCGGTGAAGAAGCGGCCGTTGTAGGCCGCATCGCCGGCCAGCAGCCGGGCATACATCTGGGTGTGACTCATCCGCATACCATCACCCTAGCACAGCGCCCAGTGGCTGTCGTCCGGATAATTTCGGCGCAATTTCAGCCGCCGCTCGACACCCGGCCCGGTTCGGCCAAGCTCCCGTCATGGCTACCATCTACGAACAGCTCCGCGCCGACATCATTGTTGCGATGAAAGCCCGCGACAGTGTCACGGCAACCAGCCTGCGCACCGCCGATGCCGCCATCCAGCGTGCGTCGATGGACCAGAACAAGCCGGTGGACGACGCGCTCGCGGTCGCCACGCTGCGGAAGGCGGTCAAAAATCTCGCCGACGCCAAGGAAGAGTTCGCCAAGGGCGGGCGCGCCGACTTGGTGGCGGCCAACGACGTCGAGATGGCCTTGCTGGAGAAATACCTCCCGAAAGGACTTGATGCCGCCAAGCTGGAGGCGTTGGTGGCGACGGCGATCGCGGAGACCGGGGCCCAAAGCAAAAAGGAAATGGGCAAGGTCATCGGCGCGCTCAAAAAGCATCCCGATGCCGGGCTCATCGACTTTGGCGTGGTGAGCAAGCTCGTGCAGGCGAAGCTGCCCTGAACAAATCCATGCACGGCAATGGCGCGATGGGGCAGGGAGAGTTTCGCTACCGGCCGGTGCCCGGCTGGGGCGTGCTGGATGAGTCCACTCCGGTCAAAAATTGCCATGCCCTCGTGCAGGACCGGGAAGGTCACATCATCTTGCTGACGGACCACACCGCCAACAACGTCATCATCTACGACCGTTCGGGCCGGTTGGTGCACAAATGGGGCACGGATCTGCCGGGCGCCCACGGGCTGACCATCGTGACGGAGATCGGCTGCGAAGTGTTGTATATGACCTGCACGGCGACCGGCCGCGTGCGCAAAACGACGACCGACGGCCGCATCCTCCAGGAATGGGGCTGGCCGGAGCACACCGGCAAATACGCCAAGGCGGCGGACTACATGCCGGCGTGGACGCTACATCATCCCAACGGAGACTTTTTCGTGCTGGATGGCTACGGACGCGATTACGTCGTGCATTACGGAGCGGACGGCGCGTTCAAGGCGATCTTCGGCGGCGCGGAGGGCGGCATCGGCCATTGGGGTCCGCACGGCGGCATCATGGATACGTGGAGCGCGCCGGAGCCCACGCTGCTGATCGCCATGTGCGACCAGCAGCACCTGCTGCGGGTCTCCGTCACCGGGGAGAAATTGCAGCGCGTGGAAATGCCCGGCGGCAACCCGCGGATGTTTCACCGCCATCAGGGCCACCTCTACTGCCCGCACATCGGCGACAACTGGCCCGCGGACTATGACAGCCGCGGCTATGTTTCCGTGCTGGATGAAAAAAGCCTGCGCGTGGTCGCCAACATCGGCGGCACGCCGCCGGTTTACCGGGACGGCGTGCTGCAGCCGATGCAGCACCAGGAGGAGTTTTTCGTGCACCCGCACGATGTCGTGGTGGATGCCAGCGACGGGAGCCTCTATGTCGCCCAAGCGGCCTCAAAGGCCACTTACCCGCTCAAGCTGGAACGGGTGTGAGAAGCCATCACTCGTAGGTGATGCCGGCGATCTCCAATTCGGTGAGACCGCGCGGAGCCTTGAAGGTGACTCGCTCGTCGAGCCGGGCGTTGAGCAATGCACGGGCCAGCGGGGATAGCCAACTGATGTTGTCCGCGCCGTCATGAACGCCGCCTTGTCTTCTCCGTCCGGAAGATGTCCGCCCGGTAATTGCCCCGGTTGATCACATGGTAACATGCTCCCGGAAACTCCAGTCGCAGCTTGCGGGCCATGCTGCCGACTCTGCACGCCCGGTTTTATCCGTAAATATTAATACTCAAAACCTGACTCCTTTGGCTTGGCCCTTTTCATCGGGGTTGGCGGCCTTGCGCGTCCAGCGTGCAGGCCACCGACTAGCGTTTGTGATGGTCGATTTCGGTATAGTTTACGGCACCGCCAAGTATACCACCGTCCGACCTGCGGCTCGGCTGCTTTCCTTAGCTGCCTCTCATGATAACTGACCCCATAGGTTTGGCCCGTTCGGCTGCCTTTGGTCGTCACCGTGCTGTGGTTGGCCCGTGGGGTTCACTTCCGACCATTAACCTCTTTTGGATCCCTGTCTTTTCGATATTTCTTACCGTCTATCAGGAATTCTAGGGCTATCATAATGATAGCGATCATCATCGTGAGTATGGCAACTCCTAAGTAAACAACGTCTGAATCCTGTCCCGGTAGTATCGGGCAACGTATATTAAATATTTTATAGACTATAGCAGATTTTAAAAATATTATAGATAACACGCATGGGGTCAATGCCCATTCTCTTCTTATTCCGTTTTTTGAAGCCAATGCGCGCACCCACTGTGTAGATGAAAAATAAATAACTAAGAAAACAATCCATTCTATTAACAGGTCCATATAATTAGCTGTTTCTATACAGCATTATAAGATGCAGAAAAGGATGCAGAAAAGGGGTCAGGATGCAGAAAAGGGGTCAGGTTTTAATGTTTTCATTCAGCGTCTTTAGGAGCTGGCGCGCGGGGCCGGGTTGCCGCCGGGCCTGGCCGACGTGCTGGCTGACGCTGACCGGCGTGCCCATTTGCAGTTGTTCGCATAACCAACGGTTGGTCACCTGGCTCTTTTGTTTGAGATGGGCCGCGATGGCAACCTTCCATGGGGCCGATTTGCGGCCGCCGGTGATGTCCGCCGGACCTTTGTCCAACTCGCGCAGGCAGCGGGCGAGCTGCTCCTGCCAAACGGCTGCCCGGATCTCCTGCGCGCCCTCGTCCGCCCACGCCCGGGACTCCGCCAGCAGGGCATGGTCTTTGATCAGCGCGCGTTTGTAGCCTTGGGTTCCCAGCGCCCAGCCCTGGCTCAGGCTGACGTAGGCTTGGTTCTTCCCCGCCGGGCCGGTCTCCGCCTGCCAGGCCAGATAGGCGGCATAGCTGCGCCGCCCGGCCGGCGTATCGGTCAGGCTGCCGGCTTCCAGCAGCGCCGTCTGCACCTGTAGAAACTCCGGCCGCCGTTTCGGCTGGCCCAGATACCAGTAGCTCGAATGCCGGAACTCCCCCAGACGCTCCACCGGCACCAGCCCCGCGCGCACCGGGTTCAGGTGGATGTAGTCGCAGACCTGACCCAGCGCCCCGCCCGGCTCCACCAGCAGGGCCTTGTAGCGGCCTTGGAACAGGTGGCCGCGTTCGCCCCGCAGCTTGTTGAACCGGTTCGCAAAGGTTGCCTGCAACCACTGCATGCCGGCCACCAGATTGCCCGCCGGTGTTTCCAACGCGAGGTGGTAGTGGTTGCTCATGATGACGAAGGCATGCAGCACCCAGCCGGACTTGGCGCAGGCCTCAAACAGACAGGACTCGAACGCCGCCTGCGCCCCCTCCGAGCGGAAGATGTCCGCCCGGTAATTGCCCCGGTTGATCACATGGTAACATGCCCCCGGGAACTCCAGTCGCAGCTTGCGGGCCATGCCGCCGACTCTGCCCGCCCGGTTTTATCCGTCAATATTAATACTTAAAACCTGACCCCTTTTGCTTGGTCTGACCCCTTTTGCTTGGTCTCCTTTTGCTTGGTTCTTTTGCTTGGTTCCCTTTTGCTTGGTTTTTTGCTTGGTCTTTACGTCGCCCAAGCGGCCTCCAAGGCCACTTATCCGCTCAAGCTGGAGCGGGTATGAGAAGCCTCACTCGTAGGTGATGCCGGCGATCTCCAATTCGGTGAGACCGCGCGGAGCCTTGAAGACAACCCGTTCGCCGAACCGGGCGTTGAGCAATGCGCGGGCCAGCGGGGAAAGCCAACTGATGTTGTCCGCGCCGAATTCCGTTTCGTCCACGCCGACGATGCGGTAGGTCGCGAGGCTGCCGCTGCGCTCGCGCACGGTAACGGTCGCGCCGAAGCGCACCACCTCATGCGGTGGTGGTGGCGGCATCGCCACCTCGGCCGTGCGCAGGCTCTGCTGCAAATATTGGATGCGCCGATCAAGCACTTGGAGTTCACGCTTGGCGTCGGGGTCGTCCATCCGTGCGACCAGCGGCGGACGCTCCGTCTCCAGCAAGCGGGCGAGCTCGGCGCGCAGCACCCCGGCGCCATGCGCGGTCAGGTAATTCTTCGCGCCGGGCGGCAACACGGAAACCGGCGGCGGCAGCACCGGTTCTTCGCCGGTGTCGTCCTCCCGGGTGAAGGCCTTGCTCATGTGCCGGTCAGAACCCCGGGAACCCGCCTTTGCCCTTCATGGCCTCCATCTGGCGCATGAGCTTCTTTTGGTTCCCGCCTTTCATCATCTTCATCATCTGCTGCATTTGTTGGAACTGCTTCATGAGCTGGTTGACCTCGACGATCTTCACGCCGGAGCCGTCGGCGATGCGCTTGCGGCGGCTGCCGTTGAGGAGCTCGGGTTTCCGACGCTCCTGGATGGTCATGGAGCGAATGATGGCCTCGGTGCGGGCGAGCTGCTTTTCCGAATCGTCGGGCAACTGCACGCCGTTCATGCCGGGGATCATGCCCATGAGGCTTTGCATGGAGCCCATTTTTTTGACCTGCTGCATCTGCGCGAGGAAGTCCTCCAGGTTGAAGTCCGCCTTGCGCAGCTTTTCGGCCATGCGCTCCGCGTCCTTCTGGTCGATGGTCTCCTGCGCTTTTTCGACCAGCGAGACGACGTCGCCCATGCCGAGGATGCGGGAGGCGAGCCGGTCGGGATGAAAGACTTCGAAATCGGCCGTCTTCTCGCCGGTGCCGGTGAACTTGATGGGGACGCCGGTGATGGACTTGATGGAAAGCGCCGCGCCGCCGCGGGCATCGCCGTCCATCTTGGTCAGGATGAGGCCGGTGAGCTGGAGCGCGTCGTGGAAGGCCTTGGCCACGTTGACGGCTTCCTGGCCGAGTGCGCCGTCGGCCACGAGCAGGACCTCGTCGGGCTGCACGGCGGCGCGGAGGCGTTTGACCTCCTCGATGAGGCCGGCGTCGATTTGCAGCCGGCCGGCGGTGTCAAAGATGATGCAGTCGGCGTTGTCCGTCTTGGCCGCCGCCAGCGCGGCGGTGCCAATGGCGGGCACGTCCTTTGAGCTGCGGTCGGCGTAGAAGCCCAGCTCCTCCTGCTTGGCGAGGATCTCGAGCTGGTCGATGGCGGCGGGCCGGTAGATGTCGCAGGCCGCCACGAAGGGCCGGTAACCGCGCTTTTTGAGGAGCTTGCCGAGCTTGGCGGTGGAGGTGGTCTTGCCGGAGCCGTGGAGACCGACCATCAGGATCCGCAGGGGCCGGGCAGTGGAGAGCGCGTTTTCGCCTTCGCCGAGAAGTTTCACCAGCTCGTCGTTGATGATCTTGACGACCTGCTGGCCGGGGGTGACGGACTTGAGCACCTCCTGGCCGACGCACTGCTGCTGCACGCGCTCGACGAAATCGCGGGCGACCTTGAAGTGCACGTCGGCGGCGAGCAGGGCGGTGCGCACCTCCTTGAGGGCGTCCGCCATGTTTTCCTCGGATAATTTGCCCACGCCGCGCAGGTTGCGGAGGGCGCTGCCAAGCTTGTCGGTAAGGGACTCGAACATGGTAAACGGACAGTTGAACCGCTAATCCGCGCTAATCCACGCTAAATTTTGCCCCGGGTCCGGCGGAGGGAAACGGGCGGGCGGAAACCCGGCCGGGGGCCGGCAAACATTAGGATGGATTAGTGCGGGGTATCCTTGTCACCATGGGCATGTCATGAACCCTGTTCTCAAGCTCCTGATCGATGGCGGCAGCCTGACCGTGGCGCAACTCGCGCAAGTGGCCGGGCTGTCCGTGGCTGAAGTCGAACAGCACCTGGAACAGCTGAAAAAAGATAAAATCTTCCTCGGCTGGCGTCCGGTGCTCGATCTTTCCCACGAGGCCGCCGCCGCCTCGGCCGTGCGCGCGGTGATCGAGGTGAAGCTGACGCCGGAAGGCGGGGGCGGGTTCAACCGGCTGGCCGAACGGATCAGCCGGTTCGACGAGGTCGAGAGCTGCCACCTCATGTCGGGCGGCTACGACCTGCTGGTCTTTGTGAAGGGCCCCTCGCTCCAGAAGGTCGCGGCCTTCGTCTCGGAGCGGCTTTCCACCATCGAGGGCGTGCTCTCGACCTCCACGCATTTCCTCCTGCGCACCTACAAGGAGCAGGGGTTCATGTTGGCGGGCGATCCCGGCCGTGATGCGCGGCTCAACGTGGTGGCCTGAGGGATCCCCAAATGAGCACCGATCCCCAACGTTGGGTGGCGGGCCATGTGGCTGCGCTGCCGAAGAGCGGCATCCGCGATTTCTTCGAACTGGTCTCCAAGCTCAAGGGCCAGGACGTCATTTCGCTCGGTGTCGGCGAGCCCGACTTCGTCACCCCCTGGCACATCCGCAAAGCCGCCATCACCGCCATCGAGGACGGCAAGACCTGCTATACCTCGAATCTTGGCCTGCTGGAGTTGCGCCGCGCCATCGCCGACTATGTCGGCACGCACTTTGGCGTGAGCTACCGGCCGGACGACCAGATCATCGTGACCGTCGGCGTGTCCGAGGCGCTCGATCTCGCCTTCCGCGCCTTCTGCAATCCCGGCGACAAGGTGATGTATCACCAGCCCTGCTATGTGTCGTATCACCCGAGCATCGCGCTGGCCCACGCGCAGGGCATCGCCGTGCCAACCTATGCGAAGGACAACTTTGCCCTGACGGCCGAGACCCTGCGCGCCGCCTGGCAGCCGGGCGCGAAGCTGCTGATGCTCAATCTGCCCTGCAACCCGACCGGCGGCACCTGCGACCGCGCGCAACTCGAGCAAATCGCGGCGTTTTGCCGGGAGAAAGACCTGCTGGTGCTGAGCGATGAGATTTACTCGGAGCTGACCTTTGACGGCACGCACACCAGCATCGCCAGCCTGCCAGGCATGACCGAGCGGACGATTTTCCTGCACGGCTTCTCCAAGGCCTTTGCCATGACCGGCTGGCGCATCGGCTATGCCTGCGGCCCGGCGCCGCTGATCGACGCCATGATGAAGGTGCACCAGTATTCCATGATGTGCGCATCGATCATCGCGCAGGAGGCGGCCGTCGAGGCGCTGCGCAACGGCTGGGAGGCCGTCGTGCAGATGCGCGAGGAATACCACCGTCGGCGGGATCTGGTCGTGCGCCGCTTCAATGCGGCCGGGCTCAAATGCCATGCCCCTCGCGGTTCGTTTTACGCCTTTCCCGACATCACCGCCACGGGGCAGGGAGAGGGGGATTTTGCGGTCGGCCTGCTCAGGCAGGAGAAGGTCGCCGTCGTGCCGGGCACCGCGTTCGGCCCCGGGGGCCGCGGCCATGTCCGCGCCTGTTTTGCCACCGGTTACGAGCAGCTGATCACGGCCTGCGACCGGATCGACCGCTACGTCCAATCCCTCCGATCATGAGCACCCTGCGCACCGTAGCCATCGTCGGCCGGCCCAATGTCGGCAAGAGCCGCCTCTTCAACCGGCTCGCCCGCAAACGCATCTCCATCGTGCACGATCAGCCGGGGGTCACGCGGGACGTGATCTCGGCCGAGATCGCCGACGGCGCCTACACGCTGTTCGACACCGGCGGGCTTGGCTACAAGGGCAAGGACACGCCGGCGGCGCTCACAGCCGCCTCGGAAACGCAGGTGGACTTCGCCATCGCGGCGGCCTCGTTGATCCTCTTCGTCATCGACGGGCTGGAGGGCATCACCGCGCTCGACGAGAAAATCGCCGGCATGCTGCGCCGCAGCAAAAAGCCCGTGTGTCTCGTGATCAACAAGGCCGACTTTGACGACGAGAAGATCGAGCTGGCGGAAGCCTACCGGCTGGGCTTGGGCGAACCGTTGCGCGTCTCCGCCGAGCATGGCCGCGGGGAAAACGAGCTGCGCGATGCCATTCTTGCGACGCTGGGGCCCGCGCCGGCGGCGACCGGGTCGGAAGCCGAACGTCCGCTCGGCGTCTGCTTCATCGGCCGGCCCAACGTCGGCAAGTCCTCCCTCAGCAACCGGCTCCTGCAAAGCGACCGGCTGATCGTGAGCGACGTGCCCGGGACCACCCGCGACGCCATCGAGCTGCCCTTCGAATTCAAGGGACGCGACGGACAGATGTATCCCTTCCGGCTGATTGACACGGCCGGTATCAAGGCCGCGACGAAGCTGGCTTCGCCGGTGGAGTATTTTTCCCGGCTGCGCTCGCTCGATGCCATCAGGCAGACGGATGTCGTCTTTCTCGTGCTCGACGCGATGGACGGTGTGACGCAGCAGGACAAGGCCATCGCGGGCGAGGCCGTGAAGGAGCGGAAGCCCATCATCATCGTGGTGAACAAATGGGACCTCGTGAAAAAGGCCTTCAAGGCGCAGGGCGGGATCGAGCCCTACACCAGCGAGCGCGACTACCGGGAGAAATATGAACGCGCCCTGTTTGACCGGTTGTATTTCACGCCCGGGGCACCCGTGGTGTTTGTCTCGGCGATGAGCGGCTACGAGGTGGACCGGATGCTCAATGCGGCGGTGAAACTGCACCGGCAGCTCGATACGAAACTGCCCACCGCCAAGCTGAACAAAGTGCTCGGCTACCTCACCGAACGGACGCCGCCCCCGGCCGTCGGCGGCAAGCGCTTCCGCGTCTATTACGCCACGCAGACCGGCACGCGCCCGTTCCGCATCAAGCTGTTTTGCAACCGTGAGGAAAAACTTACGGAACAGTATCGCCGCTATTTGGAGGCCGGCTTGGTCGAGGAATTTGGCCTCGCCGGCTGTCCGGTTTACTTCGACCTCGTGGGCAAGGAAAAGCACGAGCCGGGCATGTCGTTCTCGGCGATCCGCGAAGCCCAGGAGCGGGCGAAGCAGGCGCCGCACCTCCCCAAGTGGCGCTCGGCCGAGCAAAGCCCCGATTCGGAAATTTTGGAAGATTGAGCCAGCCCGGAGTTCGCGCATGGCCCGGCGGTCAACTCGGCAGGCTTGCGGCGGCCGTGCGGACATGCCTGAAAACAAGCGGTGAACGCCCTTCGTGTAGTTTTTCTCGGTTCCGATCCCATCGCGCTGCCGCTCCTTGAGTGGCTCGGGGCGGCGGGCAAGGCCACGGCCGAAGTCGTGGGGGTCTTCACCCAGCCGGACCGGCCGACAGGCCGGGGCCAACAGGTAACCGCAAATGCCATCAAGCAGTGGGCGCTGGCGCGGGGGCTGCCCGTGTTGCAGCCGGTGAAGATCACCGAGGACGTGCGCCAGCAATTGCAGGACTGGCATGCGGATGTCGCGCTCGTGATGGCTTACGGGCATATCCTGAAGGATGATTTCATCGGCACGCCCCGGTTGGGCACGCTGAACCTGCACACCTCGAGATTGCCGCGGTATCGCGGGGCCTCACCCATCCAGACTGCGGTGGCGACAGGTGAGACTGCGACCGCCGTCACCTTGATGCGGATCGTGCGGGAATTGGATGCCGGCCCGGTGGCGGATGCCGAAGCCGTGGCGATTGATCCGCTCGATACGGCGCTGGACGTGGAGCAAAAACTGGCGGCGGCCTGTGTGCCCTTGCTGGCACGGGCCCTGCCCAAACTGGCTGTGGGCGGATTGGAATTTGCGGAACAGAACCAGACGGACGCGACCTATTGCCGCAAACTCCGCAAGGAGGACGGAACGCTTGATTTCAATGCCTCCGCCGCGAGCTTGGCGGCCAGGATCAACGGGCTCTTCCCGTGGCCGGCATGCGCGGTGAGCATCGACGGTGTTGTTATCAAACTGGGGCAGGCCGAGGCGGTGGGAACGCCGGCCGACGCGACTCCGGGCACCGTCTGCGGGATGGATGCGCAAGGCCTGCTCGTGGCCACCGGCGCGGGAATGCTGCGGTTGCGCCGGCTCCAGCGGCCGGGCGGCCGCATGCTGCCGGCCGGGGAGTTCTTGCGCGGTTTTCCGCTGCCGTCCGGCACCGTGTTGCCTTCGCAGCCCATGACCTCGCTGATGGCGGCGCAGCCTTTTCGGAGGTAGGTCTTGTTTTTGCCGGAGGCATGCGCCAATTTGCGCGCATGAGGCACAGCTTTATTTTCGCCCTGATATTGCCGGCGGCGGTTTCATTCGCCCAAGTCCAACCCTTGCAGATCGAGGTGGCCAACCTGCGGGAGGATGTGCGCGGCTTGGTGCAGCGGGTGGGGGAGCTTAACCTGCGCGTCGAACAGCTTGAGCGTGAGAATCAGGCCCTGCGCAACCAGACCAGCGCCGCAGCGGAGAGCTTCGTCACGATGAAGATGTTGAACGATGCGATCAACGACATGAACCGCAACGTGCGGTCAACCGCCGCGACGACGAAAAGCGAGACCTTGCAGCAGGTCGCCGGCCAGATGGAGCGACTCGCCCGTCAGACCAACGCCGCCATCGATTCCCTCGCCAAGGGCATGGCCAGCCGCCCGCCGGTCAACACGGTCTTCACCGAGGACTATGCCAAGGAAGGGGTGAGCTACACGGTGCAGCGGGGCGACACGCTCTCCTCCATCGCGCAAAAGCACAGCGCGCGGGTGGCGGATATCGTCAACGCCAACAAAATCACCGATCCCACCCGCATTCAGGTGGGGCAGACCCTTTTCATCCCCGCCGCCAAATAAACCCATGTCCGCTCCGAAATCCCGTCTTGGTCGCGGCCTCGGCAGCCTGATAGCGAAGGCCGCACCCGCACCCGCACCCGCTGCTGTTGCGCCGGCCGCAACCAGCGCCGCAAAGGCCCAGCCCCCGTCGTCGGCCGCCGGCTTGCCGGGCTATGCCGAAATTCAGGTCAATTTGATCGAGCCCAGCCCGTATCAGGCCCGCCGGGAAATCCCGGCGGAGCAGTTGCACGAGCTGGCTGACAGCATCCGCGCCGAAGGTTTGCTCCAGCCGATCGTGGTGCGCGAGGCCGGCGGCAAATTTCAACTGATCGCCGGCGAACGTCGTTGGCGGGCGTTTCAGCACCTCCAGCTCCGCAGCATCCCGGCCCGGATCGTCCAAGCCAGCGATGCCTCCGCCGCGGCGCTCGGACTGATCGAAAATCTGCAACGCGAAGGTCTCAACCCCATCGAGGAGGCGCACGGTTACGCCAGCCTGATCCGGGATTTTGATTTGACGCAGGAATTGGCGTCGGACCGGGTCGGCAAAAGCCGGGCCGCGGTGGCGAACAGTCTGCGCCTGCTCTCGTTGGAGACGTCGCTGCAGGCTTATGTGGCGAAGCAGATCCTCAGCGTGGGACACGCCAAGGTGTTGTTGGGCGTGGCTGATCCCGCCCAACGGGCAATGTTGGCCCGGCGCATCATCGAGGAAGGCCTGAGCGTGCGGGAAACGGAAAAGCTTACGCAATCGGCCCGAAGCACGGGCGGTGCTTCGGTGCGCAAGCCTCACCGGTCATTGCCGGCCAAGGACGCGGCCACGGTCACGGGCATCGAGCAAAAACTCACCTCGCATCTGGGCGCCCGGGTCGCCGTGCTGCACACGCCCAAGAAAGGGCGCATCGTCATTGAGTATCGCGGCAACGATGACCTCCAGCGCCTGCTGGAGAAACTGGGCGTAACTCTTTGATTTTGGGCGCCGTGGAAGGGGCCGACCAATGCCCCAGAACGGCGCATTGACAAAGCGGCCCTTGGTGGGATGTTATCTCCCTTTCACATGAGCATTCTCATCGGTATTTTTACCTTCGTCCTCATCATTGTGTCCGTGTTTCTCATTCTCGTGGTTCTGGCGCAGAAGGCCAAGAACGACGGCGGAGTGGGCGCTGCCTTGGGCGGCGGCATGACCGAGGCCGCCTTCGGTGCGGATACGGGCAACGTCCTCAGCAAGGCCACGATCAATGCGGCCATCGCCTTCTTCGTGCTGAGCTTCGCGCTCTACCTCGGGCATATTTATCAACGGACCCACGCCACGGCCGCGGCCAATGATGCTTTGCCGACCATCTCCCTGCCGGCTGCGCCTGCACCGCAGAATCCCTGAGATGGTTGTGCGGTCGGTTCTTACAGCAACGCCCGTCTTTGTTTGGCGGGCGTTTTTATTTGCGGGGTTGGCGGGGTGCCTCGTGCTCCAGGCTGCGCCCGCCGGCCGCAAGGTGCGTCCGCCGGCGAATTACGTCCAGTTCGGCACGCCGGACCAGGAAGCCGGCGCGAAGATCTGGCGTGAGTTTCGTGGTCTGGGGATTGCCGGGGACTACTACATCGAATTTCAGGTGCGGGTGATGCCCCGGCGTGGCGACGAGCGCGAGGTGCCAGGCCAACTCTGGGGCACACGCAATGAAAACGGGCCGCTCCAGCGGGTGTGGCTCGGCGGGGCGGAGGCGGACCGGATGCTGATCCAGAACGGGCCCAAGCCGGCCCTTTGGCTGGCCCAAGGGGATGAAGGAACGGCCCGGCCTGTGACCGATGACCGCGTACCATTGGTGCCGGACGCCGACATCACGCTGTTTGATTTGCAGATGCCCTTTTTGTATTGGGAGGACTTCGTCTTCGAGGGGGTCAGTCGCATCCGCGGCCGGCCGGCACACACGTTTTTGCTCTATCCGCCGGCGGACTACGGTGTCGAGGATTCGGAGTTGGCGGGCGTTCGCGTCCATCTGGACACGCAGTTCAAGGCCTTGGTGCAAACCGAGCTGATCAACGCCGATGGCAAGGCCTACAAGACGATGTCCGTGCTCGACCTCAAAAAGGCCGGGGAGCAGTGGATGGTCAAAACCATCGACTGGCGCGATGACCGCACGCGGAACAAGACGCGGATGCAGATCACGGGAGTGGCATTCGACCAGGAGTTTTCGCCGGTGATTTTTGAACCGGGCCAACTCGGGCTGCCGCTCCGGGCGCCGGAGGCCATCATCTCCCTCGGGCGCTGACCGGCCCGGCGTGCCGGGAGTTGACCTTGCGGCCATATCTGCTGATTTCGGTCCGGCCTGCGGGCCTGAGCCTTCCATGAGCCGAATCCTGCTGATTGAAGATGACGATGCCTTGAGCGCCGTTTTGGCGGCGACTCTGCGGGACGCCGGCCACGTGGTGCAGCAGGCAGCGAACGGCCGTGACGGCATGAAGCTGTTCAAGGCCGCGCCGGCGGACGTGATCATAACGGATCTCATCATGCCGGAGCAGGAGGGCATCGAGACCATCACGGCGATCCGCAAGCAACACCCCAAACTGCCGATCATCGCGATCTCCGGCGCACTCATGCACGCCACGGCTTACCTGCAGGCGGCGGAAAAGCTCGGGGCGAGCCGCTCGCTGGCGAAACCATTTTCCTCCGCGCAGCTCCTGCAATTGGTGGCCGAAGTTCTGGCGGAGCAGGAGGGGCCGGGAGCGGCTTGAAGCCGCCTGGCTGAAAACCAGCGGGCACCGGTTGCCGACGGGAAGGCGTCCTACTTCAGGACGTTCTCGGTGGCCGGATCGAAGAGCTTGGCCTTGTCCATCTGGAAGGTGATTTTCACCTTCTGGTTCACATCGAAGCGGTCGCTGGCGCGGACGCGGGCGATGAACGAATGCGCGCCGGTGTCGAGATAGAGATAGGTTTCCGCGCCCATCGGCTCCGAGACCTCCACGGTCACCTCGATGGTGTGGGCGGGGTTGGGCGTGGCGAGGGTGAGGGAGTCTTGCGCGTCTTCCGGGCGGACGCCGAGCACGATGGGCTTGTCCACGTAGGCCGCGGCCTTGTGGGCGAGGTCATCGGTGAGCTGCACGGAAACCGGTGTGCTGCGGGTGTTTTCCTCGATGAACGCCAACTGATTGCCCGTGCGTTTGATGCGGCCCTTGATAAAGTTCATCGGCGGCGAGCCGATGAAGCCGGCCACATACATGTTGGCCGGGTGGTTGTAGAGGTCCAGCGGCGCGGCCACCTGCATGATATGGCCGTCCTTCATCACGCAAATGCGGTCGCCCATGGTCATGGCCTCGACCTGATCGTGCGTCACATAGATCATCGTGGCGCCGAGGCGGGCGTGCAGCTTGGAAATCTCGGTGCGCGTGGAGACGCGCATCTTGGCGTCGAGATTGGAGAGCGGCTCGTCGAAGAGGAAGACCTTGGGTTTCCGGACGATGGCGCGGCCGACGGCCACGCGCTGGCGTTGTCCGCCGGACAGGGCCTTGGGTTTACGCTCGAGGTAGGGCTCCAGACCGAGCATCGCGGCGGCCTCACGCACGCGGGCGTCGATTTCCTTCTTGGGGAATTTGCGCAACTTCAGACCAAAGGCCATGTTGTCATACACCGACATGTGCGGGTAGAGCGCGTAATTCTGGAAAACCATCGCGATGTCGCGGTCCTTGGGCAGCACGTTGTTCACGACCTTGCCGTCGATGGTGATCGTGCCGCCGCTGATGTCCTCCAGGCCGGCGATCATGCGCAGCGTGGTGGACTTGCCGCACCCGGAGGGGCCGACCAAGACCATGAATTCACGGTCCTCAATCGTCAGGTTGATGCCTTTGACGGCGGTAACGCCGGGGCCGCTCTTTTCGGGGTAGGTCTTGACCAGATTTTCGATTACAACACGCGCCATGATGGTGGATGAAAGGGTTGGGGTGTCTCCGCAAAATCGGGCAATCCAAGGGTGAGTCAATGCCAGACCTTGGCTTATTTTTACGTTGCGGAGAATGCGCCCGCCCGCCGTGCTCCATGAGTTGTCCAAATGAGCAAGCGTTCATCCCAGAAACCGTCCGCGGCCCCGCTTACCTTCGATCTGCCGCTGGAGCTCATCGACAAGATCGAGACGTGCCGGCGTTCGCTGGGCCTGGGTTCGGCCAGCGAGGTGGTGCGTGCGGCGATTGAGCGGTTCGATTTCAGCCAATGCCGGCCGGCGGTCATTCCGCACCGGCAGATTTCCGTGCGCCTGTCGGCGGACCAGCGGGCGACGCTCAAGCGGCAGGCCCGGCTGAAGGATGTGAGCATCGGCGAACTGCTCCGGCTGGCGATCGAGGATCTGCAGGCGAAGCCCGCGAAAAAGCGCGCCAAGCGCTGAGCGGGTTTGCCCGAGCGGGGGCTTGCCAAGGCTTCCCGCGCACCTCTTTAGTGCTGGCCTCCATGAGCACGCCTTTGCCGCTTTCCATCTGGGCCCGCAACATTTCGCCATCGCCGACCCTGGCCGTAGACGCCAAGGCGAAGGCGCTGCAAGCCGCTGGCGAGGATGTGTGCAGCTTCGCCGCCGGTGAACCGGACTACGATACGCCGGAGCACATCAAGGAGGCGTGCATCGCGGCACTGAAGGGCGGCAAGACCAAGTATGCGCCCACCCCCGGTATCGAACCGCTCCGGCAGGCAATCGTCGCGCGCTATGAACTGGAATACGGCCTCAAGGCCGCCCCGGCGCAGGTGATCGTGTCCCCGGGCGGAAAGTTCAACTGCTACCTCGGCGTGCTCGCCGTCTGTTCGCCCGGCGACGAGGTCATCATCCCCGCGCCCTACTGGGTCAGCTATCCTGAGATGGTGAAACTGGCCGGCGCCGCGCCGAAATTCGTGCTCTGTGACGACAGCTCCGGCTTCAAGCTGACGCCCGCCCGGCTCGAGGCCGCGATCACGCCGAAGACGCGGCTGCTCATCCTCAACTCGCCGTCGAATCCGACGGGGGTGGTTTACAGCCGCGTCGAGCTGGAGGCCATTGTGGCCGTGGCCCTGAAGCACAATCTCTACATCCTGTCCGACGAGATGTATGAGCATCTCATCTACGACGGTGCCACGCCCACGTGCATCGCCACGTTCTCGCCCGAGGTGGCGGCCCGCACCATCACGGTGGCGGGTTTTTCCAAGACCTATGCGATGACGGGCTGGCGCATCGGGACCACGCTGGCGCCGCTGCCCATCGCCAAGGCCATCACCGAGCTGCAGAGCCAGATGTCCTCCAATGTCGCCACCTTCGCCCAATACGGGGCGCTGGCGGCGCTCACGGAGCGAGAAAAAACCAAAGCCGCGGTGACCACGATGCTGACTGCGTTTGACCGGCGTAGGAAGAACCTGCACGCGGCGTTGAACGGCATTCCGGGCGTCTCCTGCCTGCTCGCGCAGGGTGCGTTTTACCTGTTCCCGAACATCTCGAGTTTTGGCCTCAAGGACATGGATTTCTGCAACCGCTTGCTCGAATCGGAAAAAGTCGCGGCGGTGCCGGGCTCGGCTTTCGGCGCGGAAGGTTACCTGCGGCTCAGCTACGCGACCTCCGATGCGATCATCGCCAAGGGCGTCGAGCGGCTGACGCGCTTTTGCGCCACGCTGCGGAAGTAAGTGCGGTTAGGCCGGCCGCGCGGGCACCGTCATCCGGCGGACGCCTCCGGCTCGGACGGGACCGATTGGCTGCGTTCGATCATGCGGACGAGGTAGGCCTGTTCAGGGCCGACTTGGGCGAGGCTGAGCGCCTTGCGGTAGTTCCACGCCGCGGCCTGATGATGGTTGAGCCGCCAGTGCAGTTCGCCGGTCACGGTGTAGAGCAGGTAGTGCCGGTCGAGCTTTTCGCGCTGAGGAATGGCCGCGATCGCATCCAGCCCTGCCTGGGCGCCGTGCAGGTGCGCCACGGCCACGGCACGGTTGAGCGCGACGATGGGTGAGGGCTTGAGGCGCATCAGTTCGTCGTAGTGCAGCAGGATTTTCTCCCAGTCGGTCGAAGCATAATCGGGGGCGATGCAATGCAGCGCCGCGATGCCCGCCTGCAGGTGATATTCGCTGATTTCCGCGCCTTGGGCGGCGTGACCAAGATGCATGAGCCCCCGGGCAATGAGCGGCTGGTTCCACTTGCCGCGATCCTGATCATCGAGACGCAGCAATTCGCCCTGATCGTCAAGCCGCGCAGGGAAGCGGGCGGTGGTAAGCAGCATCAGCGCGATGAGCGCGTGGCTGCGCGGCGTGCGGCCGGCCGGGTGATCGATGAGCAGGGCGGCGAGCCGGATGGCCTCCCGGCACAGGTCCTCGCGCAGCAGCCGGTCGCCCGACGAGGCCTTGTAGCCCTCGTTGAAGAGCAGGTAGATCGCGGCGAGCACGCCGTCGAGGCGCGCGGCGAGGTTTTCCCCTTCGGGCAGCTCGCAGCCGATGCCGGCCTCGGCAATGCGCTGTTTGGTGCGGGTAAGCTGTTTTTCGATGGCCGCCTCGGTGGCGAGGAAGGCGTGGGCGATCTCTCCGGTGCTGAAGCCGCAAAGAATCTTGAGCGCCAGGATGACCTGGGCATCCGGGGCGATTTCCGGATGGGCACAGACGAACATCAGCCGGAGCGCATCATCGCGGATGGTCTGCGTCGCCTCCCAGGCAACGGCCGGCGTGGCCGTCATCTGCTCCTGGTGCGTGATGATGGCGGCCTCCTTGCCGGTGGCCATTTTGCGGTGGCGCAACGCATCCCGGGCGAGGTTCATGGCGACCTGCGTGATCCAGGCCGAGGGATTAGCCGGCACGCCGCCCATGGACCAGGTGCGCAGCGCGCGGAGCAGGGCTTCCTGCGCCACATCCTCGGCAAGGGAAAGATTATGCACGCCAAGCCGGCGGACGAGCGCCCCATGCAGGCGACCTTTCTCGTGGCGAAAAAAATGCTCAACCAACTGGGCCGGCTGGCCGGGAGGGGCGGGTCGTGGGCCGGCCCCGGGGCTCGCCGTTGGCGGCGACCCGGCATGGAGGGTTTTGCTCACCGGTGCGCGGGATTCAGGCGCCGGCGGTGAGCGGCACACCCTTGGTATTCACACCGAGGTGGCAGTGCGGGGTCATTTCGCGAATCTCGATCAGCATGCCGTATTCGAGCCCCGGATGGCGTTGGGCGATCGCGGTAGCCTCGGCGAGGTTGCCGACCAGCAAAGTGACAAAACCGCCGATGGCCTCCTTGGTCTCGGGGAACGGACCGTCCACGACCCGCGTCCCGCCGGGGCCGGCGACGATGCGGGTGGCGTCTTCCAGCGGCTGACCGATGGTGGCTTTGCCCTGTTTGACGAGGGTCTCGAACCAAGTGTTCCAGCGGCCGACAAGCTCCTGCTGCTGCGCGGCGGAAAGGTGCCGGTAGCTGTCGGCACCGGTGTTGCGAAAAAGCAACATGAACGGGATGGATTCAGGGACGGGGGATGTGCTCATGATGTGGGCGGCAAAGGTGCTCACAGGCTACGACGAAGCATCCGCGTCCGGAAGGACAGAGTTTGGGGATTTTTTCCGGGCACGCGGCCGGCCACGGCGGATTTCAGAAAAAAATCGGAGGCGGGTGTCCAAAAGAGACCGGCTGGTTCGTTTAGAAGATGAACCACCCGGTATCCACCCACCCAATAGGAGAATCCACCATGTCCCAATACGTTGACGGTTTCGTTATCCCGGTTTCCCGCAAAAAACTCGGGCTCTACAAAAGCATTGCGACCAAGGCGGCCAAAGTCTGGCGCGAACACGGTGCGCTCGATTACAAGGAATGCGTCATGGACACCCTGCCGCAACCCGAAGGCGTGCCTGGCGACCTGTTCAGGAAACTGGCCAAGACTAAGTCAGAGGAGACCGTGATCTTCGCCTACATCCGATACCGTTCCCGGGCGCATCGCGACCGCGTGAACGCCAAGGTCATGGCCGACCCGCGGCTTGCCGCGATGTGCGACCCCAAGAAAATGCCCTTCGACATGGCCCGCATGACCTTCGGCGGGTTCAACGTGCTCGTCTCGCGCTGAACGGACGGCACCGCCATGCCCGCTGTTTCCACCGACCGCCCTGTGCGCGCCTTGTTGGACCGGTTGCGCACGGAGCTGGCCGACCTTGCCTGCGACCTGGAACGGCAGGGCCGGCGTGATGCCGCCGATATCGTGATGCAGATCGATGGGCGCGTGTGTGAGCTCGAGGCGGAGGCTGCCGGGGGAAAGGCCCCGGAAGGCCGGGTTTGACGATGAACAGCCACAGCCGGAGCGAAAGAAAGCTGAAGCTGACGCGCGTGATCGATGCGCCGCCGGCAATCGTGTTCAGGGTTTGGCATCAGCACTTCCGCGACTGGTGGGGCCGCACGGGATGACGACGCCCCATTGTGAGCTGGATCTGCGGCCGGGCGGAATTTTCCAGGCCCTGATGCGTGCGCCTGACGGTTCCGAATATCCGGCCCGCGGCGTGTTTCTCGAGGTTGTGCCCGATGCGCGCATCGTCTTCACCGATGCCTTTGACCCGGAATGGCAGCCGCGGCCCGACATGTTTTTCACGGCGGTGACGACATTCGAGCCGGTTCCGGTCGGGCGAACCGGCGTCACCATGGAGGCGCGGCACTGGAGCGATGCAGCCTGCCGCCGGCATGAGGAGATGGGCTTTGCGCACGGCTGGGGCGAGAGCCTCGACCGGCTGGCCGGGCTCGCCGCCGGTTTGCGCGCCGGCTGAGAGAGCCGGCTTCCCGAGTCTCAAAGCGCGAAGCCGGCCGGGGCGATGATCAGCACAAATTCGCCTTTCAGACTGGCCTGCTTCAGGCGGGCCTGCACGTCGGCAGCCGGGCCGACCCAGAAAGTTTCGTGCAGCTTGCTGATTTCCTTGGCGACGCAGATCACGCGGTCGCCGCCGAGCGTGACGTTGAGTTCATCCACGGCCTTGGCGATCCGGTGGCAGCTTTCATAGAGCACCACGGTGTAGGCGAAGTCCCGGTGTTTTTCAAAAAAGGCGATCCGGGCGGCGGACTTCGGCGGGAGAAAACCGACGAACAAAAATCCGTTGGTCGGCAGGCCGCTGGCGCTGAGCGCCGCGGTCAGCGCGCTGGGGCCGGGCACCGGCACGACCGGGAGCCCGCGGCGGCGGCATTCCCGCACGATCCGGAAGCCGGGATCGCTGAGGGCGGGAGTGCCGGCATCGCTCACCACGGCGACGGACTGACCGGCGGCCAGCCGCTCCGCGAGCCGGACGGCGGCCTCGGCCTCGTTGTGATCGTGATAGGGAAAGAGCTCCCGCCGCACACCGATGCGGCCCAGCATGACCCCGGTGGTGCGGGTGTCCTCGCAGGCGATCAAATCGACGGACGCGAGGATGGCCCTGGCCCGCTCCGTGAGATCGGCGAGATTCCCGATGGGCGTGGCGACCACGTAGAGGTGGCCGGGCAAGGGAGTCAGCGAAGTGTTTTCGGACATGACGAAATCGACCCAACAAAAAATCCGGCGGTGAGCCGGATTTGAGGGCGGGGTGGCGGCATCAGCGGCCGGGCTGGCCCATGCCGGGGATCTGGCCTTCCCAGTCGGCGGGACGGCTCCACGGGATGGAAGAGTCCTTGTTCTGACGCGTGGTGCAGCCGGTGAAGGCGAGGCCGAGGAGGACAAGCAAGGTGGCGAGCAATGGGCGATGGAGGGATTTCATGGGCTAGGGTGATAAAACGGCCGAATCGCCCTTGTGCAAGACGCCAGACAGGGAATCCGGCTGCACTTGGGCGATGGAATGGTGCGGGCGCACATCACTGATATGAACCTTGGCGAGGGTTTCGGTTCCACGGCGGATCAAGAACTCCTGACGGGGAAGTGCCCCGTGTTCCGCGCCGTAGTTGAGCACGACAAAGGACTGGGACGGCCCGACGCTGACCACCAAGGCGGTGCGGGCGCGGGTGCTGGTCAGGCTGAGACGGGGCGCGGACGGCGGCGAGGCCAGCCTTTGGCCGAGTTCGCCCATGACGCGCTCAAAGGCGGCGAGCATTGCGGGGTCCAAGGCGGCCGGTGGTGCGGCGGCCACCTCCTGTTGCAGGATGCGGTGGGCCGCTTGAAGTGCGGCCAGTTCGCGAGCGAGGTTTTCGGACTCACCGATTTGCGACCGGGCCTGGATAAGCTCGCGGGTGAGTTCCACGTTGCGGGTCTCGGTGGTCGTCAGGCGCGTCCGCGCTTCCCCGAGGGCGGTATCGAGGTTGTCCACCTGAAGCGAGAGCGCGTCCGCGCTTTGCCTGGCCGTGGTCAAGGCGGCACCAAGCACTGCGCTTTCCGCTGCCAGTGCGGCGTGGCGGTCGCTCAGTTGCCGGTGCGCCATCGTCCGGTGGACATAAGCCGCCGCCGTCGCGACCAAGATGGCCGCCAGCAACCAGAGGTAGAGAGGCGACGGCGGCTTCATCTGGACGCGGGATCAGCCTTTGCAGGCGAACCGGGAGGCATGCCACGGCTGGCGGGCGCGCATTTTTACCCCGCTGCTCCGGTTGGCCGCAAGGTGCTCGAGGATCTTGAAGACGTGCTCGGTTTGCGTGTGTGCCGTGTCACCAAGCCGGGCGGACCATTCCTCGGCGGTATGGAACTCACCGGGAGCGGCCTGCATGGCGGCGGCGAGCCGGAGCTTGAGGGCAATGACGCCGCCGGCAGCTTTCTTGCCGGCCTCGACGCCGGGTTGATGGTAGGCGTTGATACCGACGAGCGAGGCGTAGAGCCCGACGGCGCGCTCATAAAGCGCGATGAGCAGACCGATGGAGCGGGCCGAAACATCGGGCACGGTGATCGTGATGGAGTGCCGGTCCTTTTCGCTGAGCGCATCGCGGGTGCCGAGATAAAAGCCCTGCAGGTAGTCGCCGCTGGTGACGCCCGGCTCGACCTCCAAGGCCGTCTTCGCCTCGCGGTCCTTGAGGACCTCGATGAAGGTGATGAAGAAGTTGTTCACGCCGTCGCGAAGCTGCTGCACGTAGGCGTGCTGGTCGGTCGAGCCCTTGTTGCCGTAAACGGCGATGCCTTGGTTGACGACGTTGCCCTGGAGGTCGTGCTCCTTGCCGAGCGACTCCATGACGAGCTGCTGAAGGTAGCGGGAAAAAAGGAGCAGGCGGTCCTTGTAGGGCAGGACGACCATGTCCTTTGCACCCCGGCCGTCGGTCGCAAAATGCCACATGAGCGCGAGCAGGGCGGCGGGGTTGTCGCGGGTGACGTGGCTGCGGGTCACGGCATCCATCGCGGCGGCACCATCAAGCATGCCCTGGATGTCGAGCCCCTGCAAGGCGGCGGGCAGAAGGCCGACGGCGCAGAGTTCGGAGGTTCGTCCGCCGACCCAGTCCCACATGGGAAAACGGGCGAGCCAGCCCTCGGCGAGGGCGGTGGCGTCGAGCTTGGAGCCCGCGCCGGTGACGGCGACGAAGTGTTTGGCGTGTTCGAGCCTGGCGGCCTTGAACGCGGCGATGGCCTCAAGCATGCCGTTGCGGGTCTCTGCGGTGCCGCCGGATTTGGAAATCACGAGGACCAGGGTTTTCGCCAACTGGCCGCGCAGGGCATCGAGCACGTAGTCGATGCCGTCGGGGTCGGTGTTGTCGAAGAACGAAACGGCGAGCTTGTCCTTGCGCGGCCGGCCGAGCGCATGGCTTACGAATTGTGGACCGAGGGCGGAGCCGCCGATGCCGATCACGAGGAGATTTTTGAATTTCCCCTTGGGTCCGGCGATCTCGCCGGCATGGACCTTGGCGGTGAATTCTCCGATGGCCGCGAGAGTGGAGCTGATTTCTTTGGCGAGGGCCGGATCAGGGGCGAACTGCGGGGCGCGGAGCCAATAGTGGCCGACCATGCGCTGCTCGTCGGGGTTGGCGATGGCGCCGCCCTCAAGGGCTTTCATCGCCGCAAATGCCGACTGCATCCGCGGCTCCATGCCCGCGAAGTAGTCATCCGGAAACGGCATGCGGCTGAGATCGAGCGAGAGCCCTAACTCAGAGTGATGATAGCGGTGGGTTTTGAAGCGTGACCAGGTCATGACGGGATGCGGCGCAAGCGCCTCAGAGGTTTTTGTCGGTGACGGCGCCTTCGGAGGCGGTGCTGACGAGTTTGGCGTATTTGGCGAGGACGCCGCGGGTTTCTTTTGGCGGGAGCGGCCGGTAGGCCTTCATGCGGGCGGCGTAGTCGGCTTCGGGGATGAGGAGGCTCATCGTGTTTTTGACGGCGTCGATTTCGATGAGGTCGCCGTTTTTCACGATACCGATGGGGCCGCCTTTGGCGGCTTCGGGCGTGATGTGGCCGACGTCGAAGCCGTGGCTGCCGCCGGAGAAGCGGCCGTCGGTGATGAGGGCGACATCCTTGATGAGGCCGCGGCCGGCGATGGCGCTGGTGGGCGAGAGCATCTCGCGCATGCCGGGGCCGCCGACGGGGCCTTCGTTGCGGATGACGACCACGTCGCCTTTCACCACGTCGCCGCGGAGGATGCCGTGGAGCGCGCCTTCCTCGCTTTCGTAAACCTTGGCGGGACCCTTGAAGTAGAGGCCTTCCTTGCCGGTGATTTTGCCGACCGCGCCGCCGGGGGCGAGGTTGCCGTGGAGCACGCGGAGGTGGGTGTCTTTCTTGATGGGCTGGTCCCAGGGGCGGATGACGTCCTGCTGGTCGGGGTAGGACGGGTAAGGCTGAACGTCCTTGAGGGATTCGGCGACGGTTTCGCCGGAGACGGTGAGGCATTCGCCGTGGAGCAGGCCGCGGTCGAGGAGGACTTTCATCATCGGGCGGATGCCGCCGATGCGGATGAGGTGGGCCATGCCGTATTTGCCGAAGGGTTTGACGTCGGCGAGGAGCGGGACGCGGTTCCCGATGGTCTTGAAATCCTGGAGCGTGAGCGGGACCTCGGCGCAGTGGGCGATGGCCAGCAGGTGGAGGATGAGATTGGTGGAGCCGCCGAGCGCGAGGCAGACGGTGATGGCGTTTTCGAAGGCCTGGCGCGTGAGAATGTCACGGGGCTTGATACCCTTTTGGAGCATGGCCATGACGGCGGCACCGGCGCGCACGCAGTCCTCGCGCTTCTCCTGGCCGACGGCGAGCTGGGCGCTGCTGTTGGGCAGGCTCATGCCGAGGGCCTCGATGGCGGAGGCCATGGTGTTGGCAGTATACATGCCACCGCAGGAACCGGGGCCGGGAATGGCACCGGCCTCGACCTCCTTCAGCCCGGCATCGTCGAGTTCGCCCTTGGCGTGTTTGCCGACGGCCTCGAAGACGGAGACGATGTCGAGGGGCTTCGTTTTGTCGCAGTCGGAGGCGGCGAAACCGGGGAGGATGGTGCCGCCGTAGATGAAGACGGCCGGGCGGTTGAGGCGGGCGATAGCCATCATGCAGCCGGGCATGTTTTTGTCGCAACCACCGATGGCGACGAGTCCGTCAAAGCCCTCAGCGGCGACGGCGGTCTCGATGGAGTCGGCGATGACGTCGCGGGAAACCAGCGAGTAGCGCATGCCCTGCGTGCCCATGCTGATGCCGTCGGTGACGGTGATGGTGTTGAAATAGACGGCTTTGCCGCCGGCGGCATTGATGCCCCGCTGCGCGTGCTCGCTTAATTCGCCGAGGTGGACGTTGCAGGGCGTCATGTTGCTCGCGGACCCGGCGACGGCGATCTGCGGCTTCTTGAAATCCTCGTCGGTAAAGCCGACGGCGCGCAGCATGGAGCGGGCGGGGGCGCGGTCGTTGCCGTCAACGACAACGGCGGAATGGGGACGGAGCGACGGGGCGGAAGACTTGGAACTCATGGTCGGGGTCGAGCGAACCAGAGCCGCCGCGGGCGGGCAAGAATCATGTCGGCTATGACAAATGGGGCGGCGGCTCCGCCGTGTTTTCGTGATTGCTTAGGCCCGGCGCGGACCCATTCATTCGGGGAACTTTACCGCATGGCCTTCAATCTGAAAAAAGTGCTCAAGGCGCTGCTCTTTTCCTCCAGCCAACCGCTCGCGACCAAGGACATCCAGGCCGCGTTCACCCGGTTTCACGAGCAGGCCCTGCTCCCCGTGGCGACCGGCGCCGCGGAGGGTGCCGTCGGGAGTCCCGCGCCCGAGGAGGCGGCCGAAATACCGACCGAGATGGCGGCCGACGACGAACTCTACCGGGAAGTGCCCTCGCTCGTGACCGCGAGCCAGATCCGCGAAGCGATGGACGAAATCGCCGCCGAGCTGCGCGCCCGGGACGAAGGCATCCTGCTGATCGAGGGGTCCGCCGGCTACCGGCTGGTGACACAGCCGCAATTTGCCCGCTGGGTGCGGGTGCTCCGCAACGAGCCCACGCCGCTCCGGCTCAGCCAGTCTTCCATCGAAACGCTCGCGATCGTGGCCTACCGCCAGCCCGTGACGCGGGCCGAGATCGAGACCATCCGCGGCGTATCGGCCGAGGCCGGCATCAACAAGCTGCTGGAGCGGGAGCTGATCTACATCGTGGGACGGGCGGATTTGCCGGGCCGGCCGATCCAATACGGCACCACCGACCAATTCCTCGAATTCACGGGCATCAAATCGCTGGATGAGCTGCCCGCATCCGACGTGCTCTCCAACCGGCAGATTGACGACTGGTTGCAGACCGCGCTCAACCCGACGAAGCCCCCGGCGGATGCCGAGATGGGCCTGCCGCTGGAAAGCGGCGAAGGCGAGAGCCCGAATTTTGAGCCGGTGACGGTCGAGCACGCCGCTCCCGTGACCACCGAGGAAAAAACCTCCTGACCATGGATCTCGGACCCATCCGTGAGAACATCGACCGGATCGACAAGCAACTGGTCGAATTGCTGAACGAGCGGCTGAAACTGGCGGCCGAGATCGGCAGGGTGAAGCGCAGCCAGGGCGGACAAATCTACGTGGCCGAACGCGAGGACGCCGTCCTGCGGAAGGTCACCGGCCAAAACTCGGGGCCGATCAAGCAGGAGGCGCTGAAGGCGATTTACCGCGAGATCATGTCGGCGGCCATCGCCCTCGAGAAACCGCTGATGATCGCCTACCTCGGCCCCGAGGCGAGCAACACGCACGCGGCAGCGATGAAGAAATTCGGCGCGAGCGTCGATTACCACGCGATGACCGCCATCGGCGACATCTTCACCGCGGTGGAAAAAGGGGAGACGGACTATGCCGTCATCCCGATCGAAAACTCCACGGAAGGATCCGTGCGGGAGACGCTCGACAGTTTTGTGGAAAGCGACCTGAAGATCGTCGCCCAGATCTACGCGGAGATCACCCACGCCCTCATCGCGCACGGGCCGCTGGAGCAGATCACCAAGGTTTACTCGAAGGATCAGGCGCTGGCGCAGTGCCGGCACTGGCTGCAGCGGCACCTGCCGCACGCGCAACTGATCGACGCCCCGAGCACGTCCCGCGCCGTGCAGATCGCCAAGGATGAACCCGGCGCGGCGGCGGTGGCGGGCGAGCTGGCGGCGCTGCACTACGGCGTGCCGGTGCTGGTGAAAAACATCCAGGACAAGGCGGACAACACCACGCGCTTTTTCGTGCTGGGAAGGCAGGCCTCGGGGCCGGTCGGCGGCGGCAAGGATATCACCAGCTTTCTGGTCTCGCTGGGCGACGAGGCGGCGGCGCATTCCGGCGCGCTGCTGCGGATGCTGATGCCGCTCGCCGAGCGGGGGATCAACCTCTCGAAAGTGGAGTCGCGCCCGAGCAAAAAGCGGCCGTGGGACTATTATTTCTTCATCGACGTCACGGGGCACTACGAGGACGCCAACATGAAGGAGGCGCTCGCCGAGCTCCGGAAGTTTTGCCCGATGGTGAAGTGGTTGGGCAGTTACCCGGCGATCAGTTGAACGCGAACGCCGAGCGGGCTCAGAGCAGCACCTGCCATTGGTTTTCGCGCGCGGCGCGGGCGGCCTTGAGGGCGCCGATGGCGACGTAGCGTTTGTAGTCCTGGCCGGCGAGGCGGACCTTCGGGGTCTCGTAGCCGTCGGCCGCAAGCCGCTGTTGCAGCACCGTGTCGATGCCCCGCAACTGCGAGCCGCCGCCGGTGACGATGATATTTTGCAGCAGCGTGACCACCGAATCCGAGGAGGCGCGGCTGATGAGGGTGGTGAGGGCCGGGTAGATTTTCTCCACGAGGGTGTTGCAGGCGTTGCCGATGACATCGGCGAGCTCGAGCAGGTGGGCCTTGCCGCCCATGATGACCTTCACGTCCATCGGCCGGCGGGACGGGCCGACATAGCCGTGGGCTTCCTTGATCTCGCGGACCTTGTGGCGGGACAATCCGTTGTTCGGATAGGTGCGGTTCAGCTCTGCCTCCATCAGGGCATCAATGGCGTCGCCGGCGAAGGGAATGCTGATCTGGTCGTCGCCGGTGGGGAAATAGCCCTGCACGAGACAGAGGTCGCTCGTGCCGCCGCCGATGTCGATGAACAGCGAGTTGATGACCGGATCAATGTATCCGGGCTGCCCCAGCCGGGAGTTGTCGCGGAAGCCCACCGCGGCGAGAAACGGCTCCGGGATCAGCAATACGCGGTTGAAGATACCATGGGCGCAGCGGCGGATATCCTCCCGGGTCGTTTCCGCGGCGTTGGCCGGCACGCCGATGACGGCGCGGATCTCGGCCTGCCCGGACGGATCCGCGAGGCTGCGGAGATGCGCAAGGAAGTCGCGCGCCGCTTCGGGATGGGCGATCACGCCTTCCTCCATCGGAGCGACGAGGTTTACATGCAGCTTGTTCTGCAAAGCCTCCTCGCCGAAAAGCCGGGTGGCGTTGCCGGCGATGATGCCCTCGACAATGCCCTCCTTGACGTAACCGACGCAGGTTGGAACGACCTTGCTCACGGCGATGTCGCCGGAGCCGGGGGTGCCGGCGAGCAGGCAGGATTTGTTGGTGCCGAAGTCGAGACCGGCGAGAACGGCTTTGGCGGATTTGGGCGCAGACGGTGGACGTGCGGCCGGCGGCTGGGCGGTGGTGAGAGTCTTTTCGAGGGTGGCGGTGGTCATGATGCTATATGGGTTGATGGTTTGACGGAGAAAGAATCAGCGCCCGCCGGGCGGCTGTGCTGCGCAAGCATGCCGTCGATCAGACCGGCGATGGCGTCGTCCTCGGTTGGCGGCAGAACCGCGCGGGGCCGCGGCGGCGGCTTGACGGGAAGCGGTCCGCCCGCCGGGTCGCGAATGACGGAAGGGCTGCGGGCCAGAAAAATGGCGACGAGTTCTGCGGTGAGCGCTGCCTGTTGCACCCGGGCGTCCTCGGCGGCGAAAAGCTCATCGCGGTGCCGGGCAAAATCCGCCGGGTCCGGGGTGAGCGTTGCGGCGCGGTCCAAGGCCGCGGCCAAGGCGGAGGCAGCCGGCGAATGCACGGACGCATCACCACGGATGCGTTGCAGGCACGCTTGGCGATAATGCGCGGCCACCTCATCCCAAGGGGAGGCGGGCGGGGCGGTAGGCGTGAAAACAGGGTTCAAGGGCGCGGCGCTAGACCGCGCGCGGAACCGGTGGTTCGCGGAAATCTGCGAAAAATCAGCCCTGCTCCATGAACAGCAGCGGGCGGTCGCCGTAAGCGAAGAAATAGATCGCGGCCAATATCGCGGCCAAGAGCACGAAACCTGCGATCAGCCAGAGCAGGCATCCGCGTTTCACTTCCTGCTGTGTGGCGGCGGGGTCGGGCGAATAAGCATCGGTTGCAGGCGCCGCCACGGGATCTTGCGCCACCAAGGCCGGACGAGGCGGTGGTGGTGCAGCTGCCGGCGCGATGCCTTGGACGGCGGTGGTCTCGGCGGCGGCGATCTCCTGATCAAGCCAATCCAGATGATCGCGGACGAGGGCGCGCTGACGGCGAAGTTCGGTGAGGCGGTCGGGCACGAGCCAAGCCTGCCGGGTGCGCCGCGGTGGGCAATCCAACAAAAAAGGCGCACCTTGCGGGTGCGCCTTGGAATGGTTTCGAAAGTTAATCAGACAATCTCAACCTTGCGGTGAGCCTTGTCGAACTTGACCACGCCGTCCTTGAGGGCGAAGAGGGTCCAATCGCGGCCGGTGCCGACGTTCTTGCCGGCGTGCAGCTTGCTGCCGCGCTGGCGAACGATGATGCTGCCGGCGAGCACGGACTGGCCGCCAAAATTTTTGATGCCCAGACGCTTCGAGCGGCTGGAACGACCGTTGGTGGAAGTGCTCTGACCTGTTTTATGCGCCATGACTGATGTTCTCCTTAGGCTTTGATGGACTCGATCTTGATGACCGAAAGTTCCTGGCGATGGCCGCGCTTGCGCTCCATGCCCTTGCGTTTCTTTTTCTTGAAGACGATGACCTTCTCGCCGCGCTTGTTTTCAAGCACCTTGGCGGAGACGGAAGCACCGGAGAGCGTGGGGGTGCCGACCTTGAAATCAGCGCCTTCGCCGGCGGCGAGCACGTTTGTAATCTCAACAATCGCACCGGCTTCCGTGTTCGGATAGCGGTTGACGGTGAGGATGTCGCCCTCGGACACAGTGAACTGCTGGCCTTGGGTTTTGATAGTGGCTTTCATAAATAAAACCGCAGAGGAAGCGGTTTTATGAGGGTGAAAGCAAGAATTTATTTTGGCTCCGGCTCGGATGTTTCTTCTTCAACCGCAGGAAGATTCTCCCCGGCCTTCAGGTAGGCATCCCAGGCCATGAGGGCGCGGAAATTGTGGTGATCCCGGGATTTGTAATCTGCGGGATAAATGATGCGCCGCGCCGGAGTCGAGCGTTGGTGGGCGGCGACGGCTTCCAGCGCCTCCTGCTGGCGCAGCGCGGCGAGCCGGGCTGCCTCACGGTCGGCGGTTTCCCGTTGGCGGGCTTCGTCTTCCAAAGCCCGCAGGCGGCTCAGCGCGGCCTCGCGGGCGGCGAGAGCGGCGGCCGATTCTTCCTCGCGCAACGCGGCGAGGCGCCGGGCCTCGGCTTGGGCGGCTTCCTTTTCACGTTGCAGCCGCGCTTGCTCCGCGGCGAGCCGGGCGGCGGTTTGCTCGGCCTCAAGCCGCGCGGCCTCGGCCGCCAATTGCTCGCGTTGCAGCATTTCCAGACGGCGCGCCAGTTCCGCAGCCTCGCGCTCCGCCTGCGCCGCGGCCAACCGCTGCGCTTCCAGTCCGGCGGCGAGACGCTTTTCCTCCGCGGCCAGCGCCTCGTTGGCGGACAACTCCTGCAGCCGGGCAATTTCACGCCCGGCTTCAGCCTTGTAATTGCGGTAGCCGCGGTAACCCAACACCAGCGCACCAAGCAGGAGGAAGGCGGCCAAAATGGAGACGGTCGTTTTTTTCATGACGGGAACTTATCCGGACCGCGTTTCGCGGGAGAAGTTCATCATTGCCGGCTCAAGGTGCCGGCAATTCGAAGTCAGCGACCCCGGGATGGGCGGCGTTGGCGGCGGCAAAGGGGATGGCGTAGCGGACGGCATCCGGCATGGAACGGCCGATTCCGTAGCGGGCGTGCAGGATGCAGGCAAACAGCACGTCACCGGAGCCGGTGGGGGAAACTTCGGCCAAGCGCGGCGGCGCGAATTGCACCGGCTCGCCGGCCTCGTCGATCAACCAAACCGCGTCGGCGCCTTGGGTAACAATCCAACACGGGACCGGGCCGCCAGCCCTGACGGTGCGAAGCCGCTCCGGCAGCGAATCGCCGGGCAGATGGGCGGCGAATTCCGTGCCATTGATTTTAATGAAATCCACGGGTTGACGGGCGAGCCATGCCAGCGGGGGGCCGTAGGCATCCACCGCGATGCGGCCGCGCCGCAGCCAGCGGACCAAAGCTTGGCGCAGGGGTTCAAAGCCGGCGCGGTCCCAACCGGGGAAACTGCCGCACAACGCGAGAACCTGGCCATCCGGCCGGGTGTCGAGATAAGCGGCGCAGGCCTGAATGGCCTGATCATCGGGCGGCACATCGGGCCCGAGAAACGTCGTCTCGGCCATGGTGTCGCTCCAGATGACGGTGCCGGTGCGCGTGGCCGCGGAGGTGGCAAAGGCCTCGTAAGGGATGCCGCGGGTCGTAAGCCAGTTCTTGCATTCCGCGCCCGAAGGTCCGCCGGCAAAAATCAGCGAGGTGGTCGGGGCGCCAAGCCGGCAGAGCATGTTGGAAACATTGACGCCCTTGCCGCGGGTGTGAAACGACTCCCGCCGGGCCCGCTGGGTGCGCCCCACCGCCCAGCCGGCGTAATCGAGCGTGCGCTCCGCCAGCAGATTGCCGGTCAGCGTGTAAATATGCGGGGAGGCGTGCATGGGACTTCGGCGCGGAAGGTGAGGGCGGACGACTTAGTTTTTGCGCGGCGTTTTGGCCGATTCCGGCGTGCGGTAAAACACCTGGTTCACGAGGAACGTGAGACCGAACAGGGAGGCGAGGGTGCGGACGTTGCGCATCGCACCGACGACATCCGTGACCTTGGAGCTGCGGCCCTCGTTGATTTTCTCGAGGAGCAGGCAGGTGGTGATGGTGAAAACCGGCATCACGACAAAGGCGGCATGATAGACCGAGATGGAGGGCCAGCCCATGCCGATCGCCCAACTGAGCAGGTTGCTGCCGGTGATGGGGCCGAGCGCGGCCGCGAGCGAAGAGAGGGAAACGAACAGCGCCACACCCATGGTGCGCGCCTCGGGCGGCGTGAGCTTGAGCAACAGCCCGAAGACGCCGACGCCATAGCCGGCGGAAAACATGCCGCCCGCGGCCAGCGGCACATAGAGCAGCCAGATGTTTTGCGGCGTGATGAAGCACCAGATAAAGTTGAAGACCTGCCACAGAAACAAGGCTACGATCATGACCGGGATGTTGCCGAAACGGTCGATCATGTGTCCCCACGCAGGGAAGGCGATCGCCGCGGCGAGGATGCCGGTGAGCAGCATAAAATTGGTCTGCGCCGCGCTCAGGTGCAGTTCCTCGAACATGAAGACCGGGTAAAACGGCGCGAAAAGATTGACGCCGAACCCCATCAGGGCGGCGAAGGCGATGAAGCGCATGAAGGTCCGGTCCTGCCAGACGCGCTTCAACTGCTCGGGCCACGGCGTTTCCTTGGTGGCGGGCTTGCGGCCGGAGGTGAGATGCATGCGGTGCTGGGCCAGCACGGAGATCACGCGCATGGTCACGCCAACGGCCAGCAGCACATGGAACGCGAGCAGCGAGCCATCAAACCAGGCGAGCACGCCCGAAGCGGCGAAAAGAAAACCCAACAGTGAGATATAGAGCAGGCGGTTGCGGACGCCGAAGTATTTGCCGCGGATGCGCAGGGGCACGGCGCCCTGCATCCAACTGTTCCACGCCACGCCGTTGATGGCGGTGGAGAGGGCGATGACGGAAAAGATCACGATAAACGTCGTGCGCGTCACCGGGTCGTCACCGGTGGGCACGTAGGGCAGCACGGCCACGAAGGCCAGCCACCCGAGCACGTGCATCCAGGCGCTGGCGATGCACATGGCCCGGGCCGATAGCCGCTGGGCCAGCAGCGGGGTGAGCACGACCTGGAGAAAGTTGAACCAAAAGGGCAGCGAGGTGATCAGCCCGTAGGTGCGGGTGGACAGCGCAAAGGTGCCGGTGAGGAGTGCGGCCACGACCGCATTGCCCGGCTGGCTGAGCACGGTGAGGGGCACGGCGGTGATGCCGTCCCAGGTGCAGAGGCGGAGATTGCGGCGGAGCGAAGGCCCGGGTGCATGATGGGCGGTATTGGCAGGCACAGGATTTGAACCTAAAACAGGCGGGATGTCGGAAGTCATCCCTGAAATCATCCCGCCGGAGCATTGGCGCAGCCGCGGCACCGTGCGGCATGCCCGCCGGCTGTTGGGCAAATACCTCGTGCGGCGGAGCGTGGGTCTCACCGCGGCCGGCATGATCACGGAGGTCGAGGCGTATGACGGAGAAAGCGATCTGGCCTGTCATGCGGCAAAGGGCAGGACACCCAGGACGGAGGTCATGTATGGGGCCGGCGGGCATTGGTATGTCTATCTGTGCTATGGCATGCACGAGATGCTCAACCTGGTGGTGGGGCCGGAGGAGTGGCCGGCGGCCGTCCTGATCCGCGGGGTCGAGGGTATTGCCGGTCCGGGCCGGCTGACCCGCGCTTGGAAAATCGACCGCCGGCTCAATCGGACGCCGGCAAGTCCGGCCGGCGGATTGCACATTGAAGATCGCGGAGTGCATGTGCCGTCGCATTTGATCCAAGCAACGCCGCGGATCGGGGTGAACTATGCCGGGCCGGTTTGGAGGGCCAAACCGTGGCGTTTTTGCTTCGACCCCCAAGCTTTGCAGCCGGCTCCACGGTGACGAATCACACGCCCAGTGGAGATGCGCGCGAGTGGACCGTAGCGGGCGTTATGAGCCGGGTTTTGCCTGATTGCCGGCAGCAGTTTCTGGTTTACGGTAGTCGATCAGCGTGGCGATGCCGGAGCCAAATTTGAATTCGACTTCAAAACGCACCGGCAGACGTTGGCCGTCCTGGGAGATCCAGACGCTGACCGTCGAGCCGCGCTTAAACATGCCCTTGGGCTCGGTTTTCTCCATCTTGGGCACGAGTTTCAGCGTCTTGAAGCGTCCCATGGGCGTGCGAATCTCCTCATAGGCTTCCGCATGAATAGTGAGTTCGTAAACGTCGTCATCGAAGATAACGAGCGCGTCCTGCTTTTCCCCGGGCTTGAGGTTCCAACTGCGGGTGTTGATCAGGCTGGTGATGAGGTCGAGCGGCTGACCGGGTGGCAGGTCGAGCGCGACATTGCGGTCGGGCCTGAGCTCGTCGGTGAAATCGGCGCGGCTGTTGGTGTAGTCGAATGCGAGCGCGTGACGTGAAGTCTTCTTCTTGGATTCACTGACTTCCTTCACCTCCTGCAGGAGCCCCGCAGCGTCATAGAGGGCTTCACTACGGGCATCGAATGGGAAGAGCCCCCGCAGGAATCCGCGGGTGGCCGTGGTCGTCGTGATGCGGCGGTGGTCTCCTGCGGGGCCGGCGTCGATGCGGATTTCACCCGCATTTCCAAAAATACCCCAAGCCACCCGGAAGACGAAGGCTTCGCCCTCAAGCAGAGGAGGTGAGCCGGCGAACAGGGAGCCGGCGCCCGTGAAAAGGAGGAGGAGAAGACGCGGCGTCATGGATCAGTGGACAAGCGGGTAGCGCATCAGTGCGGTGAGGGCGAGATTTTGCCGGGCGGGGTGAAGAGCTCGAGCTGGTTGTCCCCGCCCAATGCCCAGGCTTCCACACCGCGGGCGCGCAGCGTGGCGGCGAATTCCCGGGCGAAACCGTGCACAGTGTAAACGAGTTTCGGCTGCACCAGCTCCACGAGCTCAAGAAGTTCGGGATAGTCGGCATGGTCCGACAGGGGGAAGGCCGCATCGGTGCGATTGCGATAGGTGGCGCTGGAATCAAGCGCCCAGCCGCTGACAACGGCAGTGCGGCGCGCCGGGAGATGCCGCAGCAGGCCGCCGCCGTTGTGGGGCGGCGGGCAGATGACGATATGCCCCGCGGCGGAGTCCGGCATGAATTCCCGGTAAGGCGGAAAGCGCCAGCCGAGCTGTTCATAGACGCGGGTTAGCCTGACCGCCGCAGGGTGCAGCATCACGGGCAGGCCGGCGGGGGCCAAAGCCATCAGCACTTCCTGACTTTTGCCCAAGCTGTAACAGTAAAGGACCGGCACGGCGCCTCCGGCGACGGTTTCCCGGCAGAAAGTGATCATCCGGCCGATGGTTTCTTCCCGGGGCGGAAAGACATACTTCGGCAGGCCGAAGGTGGTTTCCATGATGAGCACATCGCTCCGGGGCGGAGCACACGCTTCGGCCGCGAGGCTTGGCTTGAGCTTGAAATCTCCCGTGTAAAGCAGTGTGCCCCGCTCGTGGTGAAGCTGGACCATGCTGGAGCCGAGAATGTGCCCGGCGGGGTGCAGCGAAACCGCCGTGTCGAGGGTCAGCGGCTCCATCCGGCCATACGGCAACACATGCTCGAGCCGTCTTCCGGGCAGCCGTTCACGCAAAATTCGCGCCGTGGGCGGGGAGCAGACCAGCTCCTTGTGCCGGGCGACATGGTCGGAGTGCGCGTGGGAAACGATGGCCCGGGGCGTGGCGGTGCGGGCATCGAGCCACCATCCGGCCTGGGGCAGCCAGATGCCGTTGGCGGCGCGCACATCCCAGGCCATGGCCGGATCAGGCGGTGGCTTCCGCCTGGAAATACTTGTGCTGCAGCAGGCGCCAGACCGTCACGAAAAAGGCCGTGAGCGGGATGGCGAAGAGCATTCCCAGGATGCCGCCGAAGGCCGTGCCCCAGAAAAAGATCGAGACGATGATGGTGACCGGGTGGAGGCCGGTGCGGTCGCCCATGATCTTGGGCGTGAGCAGCCAGCTCTCGATCAACTGCACCACGATGTAAACGACCAGCACCAGGCCGATGAGCTGCCAGCCGCCCTCCGGCTGGAAAAAGGCGAGGGGCAGCGTGATCAACAGGCCAAGGATCGTGCCAAGGTAGGGCACGATGTTGAGCACGCCGAGCATGAGGCCGATAAACAGGCCGAACTTGAGCCCGACCAGCGAGAACCCCGCCGCCAGCAGCACGCCCATGATCAGCGCGATGATGAGCTGACCGCGGAAAAACGCCACGATGATGCCCACAAATTCGCGCAGGAGGAAGATCACGTCGTCACGCACCCCGGGGCTAAGGAAGGTCAAATGCCGGCCGATGGCCGGAGCAGGTTCGCCGCGGGAAAGCAGAAAGAAAAAGAGATAGACCGGCACGATGGCCAGATGGGCAAAGAATGTGCCGACACCCATCAGCCCGATGCCGGCCGAGCGCAGCGAAGGCAGGGCATGCGCTAGCAGGTTGTTGAGCTCCGCAAGCAGATTGTCCGTGGTCTGCTTGATCAGCGGGTGGGCCATTTGTTGCTGAATGAGCGCGATCCATTCGGGATAGCTGCGCTGCACGTAGGCGGTGGCAGTTTGCCAGAAAGTGGGCAGATAGGCGATGAGGTTGAGCAACTGCTCGATCAACGGCGGGATGAGGAGGAGCATGGCACCCCAGACCGCGGCCAGGAAAACGCCATAGAGCACGATGACCGCGGCCAGCCGCCGTCCGCCCATCCGCGGCTCCAGCAACTCGACGATCGGACGCAGGACCAGCGCGACGACTGCGGCGACAGCGATGGGCCAGAGCACCCCGGAGAAAAATGACGTCAGCCGGCCGAGCAGGACGAAAGCGAAGACCATCAGGGCGGCCGTAGCGAGCAGGGCCAGCAGGGTCAGGCTGAAGCCGACGACGCGGCGCTGGCGGTCGGACAAAAATCGGCTCGGCGCGGCATCGGACATACGCCCAGCACATTTGGGCGGCAGGCGGTTGACCAGCCAATTTTCCGGCTCAGGACCGCCAGCGCCGGGTCTGAAACGGCGCTTGGGTGCGGCCGGTATGATGGCGATAGAACCAGCGGGCCATGGCCGGGAGCAGCGTGATGGCTCCCAGCATGTTCACAAGAAACATGAAGGCGAGGAGCAGGCCCATGTCGGCCTGGAACTTGAGGTCCGAGAACATCCAGGTGCAAACGCCGATGGCGAGGGTGAAGCCGGTGAAGACGACCGCGCTGCCGGTCTGGGTGTAGGCCGCATACATCGCGTCTTCAAAATAATCCCCGCGCTTCAGGGCCGTTGTCAGCCGGGAGAAAAGATAGATGCCGTAGTCCACGCCGATGCCCACGCCCAAGGCCACGACCGGCAGGGTCGAGGTCTTGAGCCCGATCTCCAGGCAGACCATGACGGCATAGGCGAGGTAGGACACGATGGCGAGGGGCACGACGATGCAGATCGTGGCCCGAAGCGACCGGAAGGTGATGAGGCAAAGCAGAATGATGGTGGCAAAGACCCAGAAGAGGATGGGGTTTTGGGCTGCCGCCACGACCTCGTTGGTTGCGGCCATCACGCCGACGTTGCCACTGGCCAGTTGGAATTTGACCTTGTCGGACGGGTTGGCGGTGCGGAAGGCCTTCACCGCATCGGTCACGGCGCGGATGGTTTCGGCTTTGTGGTCGGTGAGAAATATCATGATCGGCAGCACGCTGCCATCGCTGTTGAGCAGACCGGTGGCGGTCTCGATGGGCGAAACCGCCTGGGCCAGCGCGGCTGGATTGTGCGGCAGCACGCGCCATTTCAACGAGCCCTCGTTGAACATCGAGTTCACGACCTTGGCAGTGGAGGAAAGACTGATGACCGATTGCACGCCTGGCACGGCGCGGATGTGGCCCTCAAAGCGGTCCATCAGGGAAACGACATCATGGTCCACGCAGCCGTTGGGCACGGTTTCGACGAGGACGGAGATGATATCCACGCCGATGCTGAATTTCTCGGTGATGACCCGGCTGTCCACGTTGTAGCGGGACGTCTGCCGCAGCTCGGGCACGCCGGCATGCAGGTCGCCGATGCGGACCTTGGCGGACATGAGCCAGCCGAAAATTCCCGCCAGAAACCACACGACAATGACCACCACGGACCAGCGGGGATGCGTTACAATTAACAGTCGCCGCCACCAGCGGTCGAGGGCGGCTTCCTGGGCGGACAAATCGGACCGGCGGGCAAAGGGCGCCTGCGTCCAGGCCGCCTTGGAGACGTAGGAATCCGGCAGACGGAGATAGGACAGCAGAATCGGGAGCAGAAACAGGTTGGTGATGATGATCACACCGACGCCCAGGCTGGCGGTGATGGCCAGCTCCTGGATGATCGGGATGCGGATGATCAACATGGTGATGAAGCCGAAGGTATCCGTGATTAGCGCGACGCCGCCGGGGATGAGAATCTGGGCAAAGGCATTTTCGGCGGCGGCGGCCGGCTTGAGCCCGGCGAAGACCTCGCTCCGGAAAGCCCGGACCATCTGGACCGCGTGGCTCACACCGATGGCGAAGACGAGAAAGGGCACCAGAATCGAAAGGGGATCGAGACCGAAGCCGAGAGCCTGAAGCGCACCCATTTGCCAGACAACCGCGATCAGCGAGCAGACCAGAGGCGGGATGGTCAGCCGCAGCGAGCGCGAGTAAACCCACACCAGCAGCGCGGTGACCAAAAAGGACACGATAAAAAAGAAGATGACGTTGCGGGCGCCGTCGCTGATGTCGCCGATGACCTTGGCGAAACCGATGATGTGGACGCCGTAGGCCACCTCCACGTTGTCCTGCGCGTAGCGGTCGCGGATTTTTTCCTCCAGGTAGGCGGCGACCTGCGTGTAGTCGAGGCGGCGGCCGGTGGCGGGATCCACCTCCAGCAACTGGGCGGAAATAATCGCGCCGCTGAAATCATTTGCGACCAACTGCCCGACCTTGCCGGATTTGATGATGTTTTCCCGCACCCGGGCGAAGTTGGCGGGGGTCGGCGTAAAATCCGCCGGGATGACATTACCGCCCGAGAAGCCGTCTTCCACCACCTCGATGTAACGGACGTTGGGCGTGAACAACGACTGCACCTGCGCGCGATCCACGCCGGGCAGGTAAAACACCTCGTCGGTGACCTCTTTCAGGGCGTTGAAAAATTCCGCGGTGAAGATGTCGCCCTCGCGGGCCATGAGGGCGATGACCACGCGGTTGGCCCCGCCAAACTGGTCCTGATATTTGACGAAGTTGCGGATGTATTCGTGCTGCTGGGGCAGTTGCTTGTTGAAGCTCGCATCGACGCGGGTGTGCTTGGCGGACCAAGCCATGAGCAGGGTCAGCAGGCCGAATCCGATCAGGAGGGGCAGCCGATGGCGAAAAACCCAGGCGGCGATCCGTGGTGCGATGGAACTCATGGCTGGGCCGGGGGAGCGGGCAGACGGGTGACACCGGTTTCACCAAAGGCCAGCAGCGTGCCATCTGCGGCCTCGACCAGTTCGGAAACGCCGGTGGTCAGCGGCGCAGCCCAGGCGGCAAAGCTGCGGCCGTCGTCGTGACTGATGAAGAACGCCCGGGATTGTCCGGCCAGCACGATGGCGCCGGACCGCAGCCGCAGGGCGCAGGCGATAAGCACGCGCTGATCATTGGCCACCGCGATCCAGTCCTCGCCTTGGTCCTCGGAACGGTAGATGCGACCGCGCAGGCCGTAGGCGAGCAGGCTACCGTCGGGCAGCGGCAGGGTGCCGTAAAATGAACCGTCATACGGCGTGTGGATGCCATCCCAAGTGGCGCCGCGATCATGCGAGCTCAGCAGGGTCCCGTGCTCGCCCGCGAGATACAGGGTGCCGTCGTCCGCGAGGGTGATGCGGTTGAGGTGATAATCGTCGTCAAGAATCCGGCGTGAATTCCATGTCGCTCCGCCGTCTTTGCTTTCAAGATACAGGCCGTAAGCTCCGACGGCGATGATGGTCGTTTGGTCGAGGACGCAGACATCGAGAAAGGATTCATCCGGGCTTTCGCCCCGGTAGGCGACGCGCCACGAGCGGCCCGCGTCCGTGGTCGCAAGGATCACCGCGTCATGCCCGACGGCCCAGCCGGTGCGGCCGTCGTCGGCAAAAGCCACCGCGGTGAGCGTGGCGTGCACGCCGCTTTGGGACTTGGCCCATGAAGCGCCCCCGTCCGTCGAGCGATAAACACCGCCTCGCTCGCCGACGGCTACCAGGGCATCGGGCGCGACGGCGACATCCAGCAAAAGGGTCCGGGGTAGTGACGACGCGCCAAGCACCGCCAACGGGAAGAGAAAAGCGAAGACGTGGGCGGCGCGGAACACCGCGGCGCAAAGCCGATTCGAAAAAGCAAACCGTGCGGCCAAGCCTGCTCGCCTGACCGCACGGTGCGGGACGGAATTCTTAACGCACACCGGCGCGGCGCAGGGCATCGGGGCTGTAGTCCGCCGGCGTGCGCTTGACGCCGAAATCATACATCTTGCCTTCGTTATCCAAGCCGATGGCCAAGTAGCGGCCGGCGAGCAGGTCGGTGTGGACCTCAAGGGTGCTCCAGAAGGTCTGCGCTTCGTAATAGTTGATGCAATGCGCCTCCGACACCCGCCAGAGCTGGCCGCGGGAATCATACTGATCGACGGCAAGAATCTGCCAACTGTCCTCGTCCACGTAGAACGTCCGCCGGCTGTAGATGTGCGAGGTGCCGGACTTGAGCGTGGCGTCCACGACCCACACGCGGTGAAGTTCGTAGCGGGTCAGGTCTTGGTTGATGTGCAGCGGGGTGAGGATGTCGCGATATTTCACGCTGTCGCTGTGCAGCCGGTAGGAGTTGTAGGGCACGATGATCTCCTTTTTGCCGACGAGATTCCAATCGTAGCGGTCGGGCGCGCCGTTGAACATGTCGAACTGGTCGCTGGTGCGCATGCCGTCGGCGGCGGTGCCGGGGTTGTCATAGGCAACATTGGGCGCGCGGCGGACGCGGCGCTGGCCGGCGTTGTAAACCCAGGCCCGGCGGGGCTCCCGCACTTGGTCGAGGGTTTCGTGGGCGATGAGGATGGAACCGGCCAGCCGCGCCGGGGCGATAACGGCCTGCTTGAAATAGATGAGCACGTTGTCGAGATCGGCCGCGGTCACATCCTCCCGGGTGTAGTTGAAGAGGAAGTCGTCCTCAAATTCGACCATCGTGAAACTGCCGCCCCGGGTGGGTGAAGCCTGGCCGATGTAGCGGGCGGCGGCTACGCCGCGGTAGCGGGTGAGGTGGTTCCAGATGACCTCGAGACCGTTCTGGGGGATGGGGAAGGGAATGCCGACGATGGCATTCTCGAACCCGGCGCCGTTGTTCACCAAGCGCGCCGTGGTGGCGTTACGACGGGTGGCTTCGTAAATGCGCTCGGGATTGGAAGCGCTGCGGCGCGTGGGATAAACCGGCATCCGGTAGCTGGACGGATACGCTTTCAGCAATGCGGCGTGGCCGGCGGTCAGGCTAGCCTCATGCTCGCCGAGATTGTCGTGGGTGATGGTGTAGAGCGGTCGGTCGTCCGCGAACGGATCGGGGTGGTGGCTGCCCACGACATAGCCGGCGGGCGGGGTCGTGATGCCACCGTCCCAAGCCGGGATGGTCCCGGCGGCATTGCCGGCGCGCTCAGCCCCAAGGGGGGTGAGATCCTGGCCGAGACGCGCGGCCTCGGATTCCCCGACCTGCGCGCTCAGCGGCAGGCAAAGGATGATGGTGACGAGACTGGGGGTAAGAAAACGTGATTTCATGGGAGAGCAGGGGGGCGATTAGAAGGAGTAGCGAAGGGCGGTGGAGACGAAGTCGCGGTCGCTGAGGAGATTGTAGCGGCCGGCGCCGAAGAAGTTCACGTAGCGCATTTCCAGCGCCCAAGCATTTTGGAAGGTGAACTCGGCGGCGAGGGTGATGCTCTTGCGCCCGGCGATGAAGTTGCCGAGTGGCAGGGGTGTGGTCCCGCCGGCGTCGTGCACAAACGCGATGGACGGCGAGACGTTCACGCCGGCGAAGACATTGCTGTAGTCGAGGCGGGCGGCGATCTGGTAGCCCCAGGAAAAGCTGTCGGCAAAGCGATTTTCCGGCGTGGTGGGCAGGGTGCCGTTGCCGCTGGTGATCATGTTGGCCGTGCTGCCGCTCGTGAAGGTGCCCGGGCCGTCGTAGCGGAGGGTGCTCTTGGAGGGAAGATTGGCCCAGACGCCGCCGACTTCGCCGACCAAGACCAACTGGCTGGCTCCCAGCCGGGGGCCGAAGACTTTCGTCATCGTGGTTTGGGCGGTCCAGACATCATGCCGGCGGTAGCCGGAGATTTCCCGGCCGTATTGACCGAGATAGTTGCCGATTTGGTTGCTGGCGCCGAATTGCGGGGCGAGCGAGGAGAGGGCGGCAAAGAGCAGTTCGACGTCGTCAACCTGCAGGGGGACGTCGTTTTTATACGAGACCTCGCCCTGCCAGGAGATGCCGGTTGCGCCCAGGTCGGTGTTGAAGCTCACGCCGACCATCCCGATGTCCTCGGGGTATTCGATGAAGTAACGGCCGGTCTGGGCCGCGCTGAGCAAGCCGATCTGCCGGGCACCGGCGGCGATGGCCTGGGCACCGGGATAAAACGGCGCAAATGGCGCAAGGCCGGCCGGCAGCGAGCCGACGGGCACATCGGTGAGGGCCGCACCGAGCAACTGCGGCAGCACGACGGCAATGGTGGCGGGCGGGATGCCGGCCCCGACCATGGCCGGGACCAACTGGGCGTTGGCGAGGTTGGTGGCCGTGGCTTGAACCAAGGCCGGGCTGATCGGTCCGGTGGGCGTGCGGGCGCTGATGACCGGGGAACGGCTGTGGTAGCGCGCGAGGTAGAAGCCGTATTCCGTGCCGCTGTCGGCAAGATAGCGGGCGGCCACGCCGAATTGGCTGAAATTGTTACCCTCCCGGTCCCGGTCGCGTGGAATGCCGCCGAGACCGCCGGTCCCGCTCACGCCGGTGCGGTCGGGGATGCCGCCAAAACCGAGCCACACGGTGCTGCCGCCGCGGCTGGCAAAGTCATTGGTCGAGAAATAGGTGCCGGCGGGCTCGAGTTCGTTGCGGCGAAACTCAAGCAGCCAATAGGGTTCAAGGGTGAGCTTGGACGTCACTCCGACGGAAACTTTCAGCATGTTGACCGGCAGAAAGGCCTCCTTAAGTTCGGCGCCGGGCACGCGGAGTTTGGAGAGGTCCACCGGGTTGACGACGTTGATGCCGTTCGGGATGAAAGTGCTCTCGCCGAGGCTCAGCACTTGGCGGCCGACGCGGACATCCACGGGCATGCCGCCGATGTCGAAGTAGCCGGAAGCATAGAGATCGAGCAGCTCACGACCGCGATCGACGCGGTCCTTTGCCTGGTCGCTCAGGCCCGTGCGCTTCGTCTCATTGGCGATGAGGTCCACGAAATAGTAACCGCGCACGAAGAGGCCAAGGTTCTCCCGGGAAAGCTGCAGGTCATGCGAGACCTTCAGCAGGTGGGAGGCCCAGCCCTTTTCGTAGTTCAAGTTGCCGTCGTCGGTGTTGACCGAGTTCTGGGTGCCGCCGTTGGTGCGGCCGATGAAGTCGCGATCAGGGTCGCCCAAGCGATAGAGCGCACCCACCGAGACGGTGGTGTCAAAGCTGCCCTTCACGTCACCGGAACTGAAAGTGTATCCGGGCAGAAGCACAGGAGCTGCGGTGAGCAGGCTGAGAAAGGCCGCCACAAAAGGACGGCGCAGACAGGGGGATGATTTGCTGTTGGACATGGGGGTTGGTGGTGAATCCTAGAGCGAAAAACCTCCCGGAGGGGAGGTTTGGTCGGGGATGAGGGGTGGGGTTAAGGGTAACTGGCCTATCCGTGAGTCTGCCGGCTATGAAAGGAATCGGCCCTTGTGCAGCAAGTCATAAAGCAGGCCGGCCGGCGAACGCGGTCCATACGAAGGATTGCACTTACGGCTTTGACGCGGCGGGCAATTGCGTAGATTGCGCGTTCCATCCATGCAGGCTGCGACCCATATCCATGTCAAAGGTGCCCGGGAGCACAACCTGCGGAACCTGGAGCTGCGCATCCCGCGCGGGCGATTGACGGTCATCACCGGACCCAGCGGTTCGGGCAAATCATCGCTGGCCTTCGACACCATCTATGCCGAGGGCTATCGCAAATACATGGAGTCGCTCTCCACGCAGGCGCGGGCGGCGTTGGATCAACTGAAACGGCCGGACGTCGATTTTATCCACGGATTGTCGCCGGTTCTCGCCATCGAGCAGCGCACCGGTGCGGGCGGCCCGCGCAGCACGATCGCGACGGCGACCGAGATTGCGGACTATGCGCAGCTCCTCTGGGCACTGGCGGGGGAGCAACGCTGCCCGAAGGACGGCGGGCGGGTTGTCCGCCGCTCGCTTGACGACAACGTGCAGCATGTGCTGACGGGCTGCGCCGGCGAGCGGGTGATGGTGCTGGCGCCGTGCCTGCGGGCCAAGCCCAGCGTCCTGCGCGAGGAACTGCCGCGGCTGCGCCAACGGGGTTTCCAACGCGTGCGGCTGGACGGCGAGATCAAAAACCTCGACGAGCCCGGCCTGGTGCCACCGGGGACCAAGGAAATCACGGTCGATCTCGTGGTGGACCGGCTGATGGCGACCGCCGAGCAACGCTCCCGGCTGGCCGATTCGCTGGAACTTGCCTTCCGCGAGGGCAAGGACCGGGCGGTGATCCTCGCGCAGAAAACCGCCGATGCCCCGTGGCGCGAACTGCCCCTGAGCCAGCATCTCGCCTGCGAAGGGTGCGGGGATGTTTTCGAGAAACTCACCCCGCGGCACTTCTCGTTTAATCACAGCGACGGTGCCTGTCCGACCTGCGGCGGGCTGGGGCGGCAGATGCGTTTCGTGCCGGAACTGCTTGTGCCCGATCCGGCCAAAAGCGTGCGCGAGGGCGCACTCAAACCCTGGCGCATCGGCGGGAAAAATCTCATCATCAAGCACAACGCGCTGCTCAAGCAGCTCGCCGAGCAACTGCCCTTTGACCCCGACACCCCGTGGCAGGAATTGCCGCCCGCGACCCGCGAGGCGATTCTGCACGGGGCGAGCAAGCGGCAGTTTGCCTTCAAGCTGCGCCGCATGCGCGAACCGCGCACGCTGCCCTTCGCCGGCGTGATCGCCGACTTGGAGGAAAGTTTCCGCGAGACGGACAGCGAAGGCTTCCGGGCGCGGCTCATGACGTTCATGATCAGCGGGGCCTGCACCGAGTGTCACGGTGCGCGCCTGAACGTCCGCAGTGGCGCCGTGCGGGTGGGCGGACTCACCTTCCCGGAGTTTTTGGCGCTGGATGTGGGGGCGGCGCACGCGGTGGCACGGGCGTGGGTCGCCGACCATGCGGACAGCGCGGCGTTGGCCGAGGTCGTTTCGGGTATTGAGCAGCGGCTGCATTTTCTTCTCCAAACCGGGCTGGCTTACCTGACGCTGGACCGCGACTACGCCACGCTTTCGGGCGGCGAGGCGCAGCGCGTGCGGCTGGCCACGCAACTCGGCATGGGACTGATGGGTGTAATCTACGTGCTCGACGAACCCAGCATCGGCCTGCATCCGGCGGACAATGAACGCCTGCTGGCCCAGTTGCGGGAGCTGCGTGACCGCGGCAACACCGTGATCGTCGTCGAACACGATGAGGACACGCTTCGCATCGCCGACGAATTGATCGAAATGGGACCCGAGGCGGGGACCGAGGGCGGGCAGGTGCTCTTCCAAGGCACGCCGGCGGCCTGTGCGGCGTTGCCGGCCAAGCTGTCCCGCACCGGCCCCTACTTGGCGCGCAAACTTCGCGTCACGCGGGAGGCGGCAGCCAAGACTCCCGACGGGGCGTGGTTGGCCGTGCGCGAAGCCCGCGAACACAACCTGCGCGGCATCGACGCAAAATTCCCCATCGGCTTGCTGACCTGTGTCACCGGTGTCTCGGGCTCGGGTAAAAGCACGCTGGTAAACGACATCCTTGCGGCCGCGGCGGCGCGAAAGCTCAACGGCGCCAAATCCATCCCCGGCAAGCACCGGCACATCGAGAACCTCGAGTTCTTCGAAAAACTCGTGCTCGTTGACCAAGAGCCGATCGGCCGCAGCCCGCGTTCCAACCCCGCAACCTTTACCGGTCTGCTCGACCTCCTGCGCGATCTCTACGCCCAGGTGCCGCTGGCCAAGGTGCGCGGCTACAAGGCCAGCCGGTTTTCCTTCAATGTCCGGGGCGGGCGCTGCGAGCGCTGCCAGGGCGACGGTGTCATCAAACTCGACATGCAGTTCATGGCCGACGCGTATGCGCCGTGCCCGAGCTGCGCAGGCCGGCGTTTCAACCGCGAGACGTTGGAAATCCTCTTCCACGGCCGCTCCATTGCCGACGTGCTCGATCTCACCGTGCGCGAGGCCATCACGCTGTTCCGCAACATCCCGCGGGTTCTGGACAAGCTGGCGACGCTCGACACCGTGGGTCTCGGCTACCTCAAGCTCGGCCAGCCCGCGCCCACGCTCTCCGGCGGCGAGGCCCAGCGGTTGAAGCTTTCACTCGAGCTGAGCAAGCGCCAGCAGGGGCAGACCCTTTACATTCTCGACGAGCCCACGACCGGCCTGCACTGGACCGACATCCAGCGGCTCATGGACCTGCTGTTCAAGCTGCGCGATGCGGGCAACACGATCATCATCATCGAGCACAATCTCGACGTGATCAACCTGGCGGACTGGCTGCTGGACTTGGGACCCGGCGGTGGCAAGGACGGCGGTGAATTGATTTTCGCCGGCCCGCGCCACGGGATTGAAAAGGAACCGCGCTCGCTCACCGGACGTGCGTTGGCCGGGTGGAGCCGGAGTGCGCCGGCGATTTCTGCAACTTGAGCACGGGCGGAGTGTTTTGAAGGCAACCCGGGACGCTGTGTCCCGCAAATCCTCAAAACCCTCCCTCCCAAGAAATCCTTGTTTCAACCGAGTCTGTTCGCCGCCGCGCTCGCCCTGGGCGCGCCGGCCCTCACCCACGCCGGCACCGATGCCGTTGATTTTGGCTCCTTCCCCTCCGCTGCCGGCTGCGAGTATGTGGAAATAAACTTGCGGGGCGGACTCATCCGGTTCGCAGCCAAACTCGCGGCGACGCAAGAGCCGGAAGCGGCGGAATTGCTGCGCAATATCAAGCACGTGCGGGTCAACGTCGTGGGCATGGGCCAATCCAACCGCGATGCCACCTTGGCGCGTGTCACCGGCATCCGGGCCGATCTCGAAAAACGCGGATGGGAAAAGATCGTGACGGTCCAGGAGTCCGGCGCCGAGGGCGATGATGTCGCCATTTACCTGAAGTCGAAGGACGAGGACAGCATCGAAGGCTTGGTCGTCACCGTCATCGAGAAGCGCGGCAAGGTCGTGCTCGTCAATGTGGTCGGTCACATTGAGGCCGGGCAGATCGCGAAGTTGGGCGAGAAGCTCAACGTCGAGCCGCTGCGCAAAATCAAAGTGAGCGCCCAGCCGGGTGTTTGAAATTTTCCCGCCGTCCACGATCATGAACACACTGGCTCCTCCGCTCATCCGTCGCCGTCGCATCTGGCCTTGGGTCTTGGGGGCGGTCATCATCGCCCCGGTGGTGATGTTGTCCGCCGCGGCCTACAGTTTCGTGGGGCTCGATTCCGAGACCGCGAGCCTGCGCCGGCAGCTCATGCAGGCCACCGGCGCCGAGTGGGACACGAAGGTGCAGCTCAGCCTCGGCCGGGTCTCGTTTGCCACCCTGCGTGGAGCCCTTTCATTTTCCACGAAGGAAGAAATTGCCGAGGCCCGGCTGGCCTTGAAAGGCATCAAGCGGGCCAGCGTCGGAGTCTATGAGTTGCGCGGTGCGGCCAAGGAGTGGTCGCAGGCCGAGTTGATGCATGCTGCCGATGCCGTCATGCAGCGCCACGGCTGGGACCGGGTCGTCGGGGTGATGGACGGCGGAGAAACGGTGATGATCTATGTGCCGGCGAAGACGACGGAGCCGCGCGAGGTGTGCGTTGCCGTGATCAGCAAGCGCGAGTTGGTGGTGGTTTCCGCAGGTCTGGATCCCGAGGCGCTGGTGCAACTGGCCAAACGGCATACCACCCGCACCTCCCACGCGATGTTTGCGGCGCTCGGCCGGTGACCGATCAGCAGCGGCAGAATCCGGCGGTTTGCCCAACCATGGGTTGTCAGACCGCGGAGAGTTGTTAGCTGGGACTGGTGCCGCGATTGCCAGTCATTGTTCACCTTGATGCCGACGCCTTTTTCGTCTCCTGCGAGCAGGCGTTGCGGCCGGAGTTGCGCGGGACCAAATGCGCGGTCGGCGGCCGCGAGCGCGGTATCATTTCCTCCGCCAGCTATGAAGCCCGGGCCTGCGGGGTTTATACGCCGATGCCCACGGCGCGGGCGCTCAAGGTCTGTCCCGACCTTTATCTCATTCCGCACACGCCCGGGCTCTACGGGAAAATGTCGCGGCAGATGTTCGACCTTTGCGAACAACTCACCCCGATCGTGCAGCGCAACTCGATTGACGAAGGTTATCTCGATCTCGGGCCCTGCGGCTTTGAATCCGCGGCCGAAGTCGAGCTGGCGGTGCGGAAGTTGCAAAAGCGCCTGTGGGATGAGTTGCGGATTCCCGTTTCGATGGGCGTGGCGGCAAACCGGCTGGTCGCGCAGATTGCCTCAAAGCTGCGGAAGCCCGGCGGTTTTGTGGTGGTTGCTCCCGGCGCGGAGGCGGCGTTCCTCGCGCCGCTGTCGGTCGGGAAGCTACCCGGCGTTGGCACGAAGACCGAGGCGTCGCTGGCGGCGCGAGGCTTGAAATATGTCGGCGATGTGCTCCAGCGCGGCGAAAGCGAACTGGCCGCGATCTTTGGCCGGGACTGGCGGTCATTCGTGGCGATGGCACGGGGGGAGGATGACCGTCCGGTCGAGACCGAGCACGAAGACGCCAAAAGCTATTCGCAGCAGGAAACCTTTGCCGCGGACATCGGGGATTTTGCCACCATTGAACGGGTGGCCAAGCGCATGATCGACGAACTCCTGCCGAAGATCCGGCAGGATCGCAAACGAGTCAGCACGATGACGGTGAAGGTGAGGTATCCGGATTTTCAGCAGGCCTCCCACGCGCAAACGCTGGCTGCGGCCACGGATTTGGAGGCTGCCTTTTACCCGCTGGCGGCCCCTTTGCTCAAGGCGGCGTGGACCCAGCGCCGGCCGCTGCGGTTGGTCAGCGTCCGATTTTCCGGTGTGACTGATGCCGCGGTCCAGTTGGAGATGTTTGCCGAGGGCGATGAAAAGCGCCGCCGCTTGGCCGCCGTGCTCGACAAGCTGAATGCCGGCGGACGTGAAGCTGTCGTCCGGCCCGGCCACCAGCTTGCCAAGCCGAAGCCTCCGGCCTAGCGTCCGCCACACATGCCGATCTACGAATACTACTGTCCCGTGCATCACACGGTTTATCAGTTTTATGCCAAGACCCTGGCCCAAGGCCGCACCGTCCCGCGGTGTCCCGCGGACCCGGCGCACGTTTTGGTCAAGCTGCTCTCAAATTTCGCCGTCACCTCCGGGGGTTCGCGCGAGGAACCGGCGGCCGCGGGCGGGGGTGAAAGTGCGGATGATCCGCGCATGGAAGCGGCCTTGGGCACCATGGAGCGGGAGTTCGCGAACGTGGATGAAAACGATCCCCGCGCAATGGCCCGGATGATGCGCCGGATGGCCGAGCTTTCCGGCGAGAAAATCGACGGCGAGATGGAGGAGGTGGTGCGCAAGCTGGAGGAAGGGGCGGACCCGGATTCGCTGGAGGAGCAACTGGGCGGTGAGGCCCCGTGCAGCATGGAGGATCCGGACGCCGGGTCCCCGGGGGCAGGGAAAGTCAACGAGGCGCGGCATCGCTTCCGGGCGCGCCGGTTGCCGCCGCGGCGCGATCCCAAGCTTTACGATTACGCGACGTGAGCACCGCCGAAATTCTCGTCCGCAGCGAAGCCGGCCGGCGTGCGGTGCTGGCGCAAACAGAGCTCCTGCATCGCGAGCTGGGCCGGGCGCCGAGCAGTTGGAAAGGCGACGGCACGCGGGTGACGACGGCGGACGTGGCGATCTCGGAGAATATATTTCGCGAGCTGGGCGCGCTGTTTCCCGACGACCAGTTTTTCAGCGAGGAGCTGACACACGAAGGCGAACCGCTGGCCGTGACGGCGCGTTTCTCGTGGGTGTTGGATCCCATCGATGGCACCAACAACTTTGCGCTCGGCATCCCGCATTGTGCGATCGGGCTGGCGCTGCTGGAAAACGGGCGGCCGGTGTTTGGCGCCGTTTATGATCTGGCGGGACGGCAGTTGATCCATGGCGGCCCGGGGCAGGGAGTTTTTTGCGGCGAACGCCCGGCGGCCATGCGCGGCGAAAAGCTGACTACGCAGAGCATGATTGGTTTTCACAGCCCTTACGACAAACGTTACGCCCCCCATGCTGCGCTGCTGGCGGGCAACTACAAGCTCCGCGGGCTGGGCAGCAGCACGCTGCATCTCGCCTACGTCGCCGCGGGGCTGATTGACGCCGTGGTGGACCACAACGTGAAAGTGTGGGACATCGCCGCCGCGGTTCCGCTCGTGTTGGCGGCAGGCGGTGAGGTGTGTTTCCTGACGGAGGCGCCGTTCCCGCTGCGGCAATTTGACCTGAGAATGGGCCGTATCTTTTACGTGGCGGGCAGTTCCGCCGCCTGCCGGCAGTTGCGCGGCTTGCTGGAAACGTAAGCGGGGCGGGGGACCTCAGACGAGGTATTCCTTGCCTGGGGTGGGATCGATGATCTTGGCGTTGGGCAGGGCCAGCGAAAGTTCCCGTGTGAACCAATCGCGGGCCGGCTGGTCCCCGTGCGTCAGGACAATGCTTCGCGGCGCGGCTTGGATGGCGAATTCGAGCAAATCTTCGCGGTCGGCGTGACCGCTGAGCTCAAAACGCTCTACGCGGGCCTTGATCTTGGTCTTCACGTTGGCCTTCGTGAAGAGGAAGGTGTCGCCGGGCTTGGCCGCGAGCAGTTCACCGCCCGGGGTCTCGGGGTCGCAATAACCCACAAAACCGATGGTGTTGCGGGCGTGCCCGAGCATGCCGGCGGCCACACCGTAGCTGGGTGTATTTTCCACCATCATGCCGGAGCCGAGGACATAGAGCCCGGCCTGTGGCGGCGGCTCGCCGGGCGTGAATTTGCGCGGCATCGGGCGGATCTTGAGATCCTTGATCACATGGCGCGTGAACTGGATATGCTTGGTTTTGCGGCTGATCTCGTCGAAGTAATCGCACAGATCCATGCCGAGGCCGGAGGCGTAGATGGGGCAGTCCACGAGCTTCCCGAATTTGCGGGCATCGTGCAGGATGGTAAGCAGCTCCTGCATGCGGCCCAGGGCAAAGACCGGGATAAGGAAGGAGCCCTCGCGCTGGATGGTGTCGTTGATGGAGGTGACCAACCGCTCCATTTCGGTGGCGCGGGTATGGCTGGTGCGGCGCTCGGTGTTGCCGCGCGTGGTCTCCATGATGAGCGTGTCGAAATGTCCGGCAGGGAACTTCGCCCCGGGCAGGATGCGCTGGTCCTCGAACAGGACATCGCCGGTGAGAAAGATCTGCCGGTGCTTGTGCCGAAGCTCCACGCCCGCGGCCCCGGCGATGTGCCCGGCCGGATGAAAGATGATTTCAACCTCGTCCTTCCGTCCGCGGAATTTTTTGGCGTGGCGGAAGGGCAGCCCGGTGAGGCGGCCCGCGATGCGGTCCACTTCGTCATGCGTGAACAAGGGCATGTCCGGGGCGTCGCCCTCGGCTTTCTGCCGCATCATCACGCTGGCGGAGTTATGCAGCATGCGCTCGATCAACATCCGGCTGGAGGTGGTCATGATGACCGGAGTATTCGGATGATCCCGCATGGCCAGCGGCAGGCTGCCGATATGGTCGAGGTGGCAGTGCGTGATAATTATCAGATCGAGGGCCGTCCCGCGCAGCGGGGCGAGGTTGGGCGTAGCCTCCCGGCCGTCGAGCTTGGGGTTCATGCCGCAATCCACGAGGATCGACAGGTCGCCAAGGCGCAAAAAATGGGAATTGGCGCCGATGCCGCCGGTCCGGTTCAAATCAATCAGTTTCATCTATCCGGGCATACCGAGCGCATGTGGCCGCGAACGGAAGCTCATTTTTCATCCTCGCGCGGGATCGTCAGCGCAAAGGCCGGCAGGTGCACATGGATTTTGGCCCCGTGCTCGTCTTTGCCGTGGAAGCAGCCGCGGACGGTGGCATCCTTGCCGGTCACATGGTAGCTGTTGTAGGAAAACTCCTCGCCGGGGGCGAGGCGCGGCGTTTCCCCGACGATTTTGTCGCCTTCGACCACGAGCTGCTCGCCGTCGCCGTGGGCGATGATCCACTTCCGGCCCAGCAGGGTGACGGTGTGGTCGGACCCGTTGCGGATCGTGATGAAATAGACGAAGGCGTGGGGCTTGTCTGCGGGCAGACTGCTGCCCCCATGGTGGTAGCAAAGTTTGTCGAGCCGGGCGGTCAGCCCGGGTAATTCGGTCGAACAGGTCACGCTGCACATTGAGCCGAGAACATACGTTTCGGCAAGTCGGCTGACAAAAGACGGTTTCGGACTTGCTGAGCCTTCCCGGCGCGAGCAAAAACGCGCGGCATATGACAAGATTCGCGCTGCTCTCGGTCAGTGACAAAACCGGCCTGGTGGAGTTTGCCACCGCCTTGGTGCGCCAGCACGGCTACACGCTGCTTTCGACCGGCGGCACGGCCCGGCTGCTCGCCGAAAAGGGCCTGCCCGTCACCGAGGTCAGCCAGCACACGGGTTTTCCCGAGATGATGGAGGGGCGCGTCAAGACCCTGCATCCGAAGATCCACGGCGGATTGCTCTGCCGGCGGGACAAGCCGGACCATCTGGCCGCCGCGCAGCAGCACGGCATCGACCTGATCGATCTCGTTGTGGTGAACCTTTACCCGTTTGAGCAGACCGTGGCGAAGCCGCACGTCGAGTTTGAGGAGGCGATCGAGAACATCGACATCGGCGGCCCCTCCATGCTGCGCAGCGCGGCGAAGAATCACGAGAGCGTGACGGTGGTGTGCGATCCGAGTGATTACAGCGCGGTGCTGGCCGCCATGGCGAACCCGGCTGAGCTCGGCGCGCTGCGGCGCAAACTTGCGCTCAAGGTTTTCCAGCGCACGGGCAGCTACGACACGGCCATCGCGGCCTACTTGGAGAAGCAGATGGAGGCGCCCGATCTCGCGGCGCTCAGCGGATTTCCCGAAAAGATCTCCCTTAGCTACAAGAAAGCCCAGGTGCTGCGCTACGGCGAAAATCCACATCAACAGGCCGCGCTCTACGGCACGTTTCACGAGCATTTTGAGCAACTGCAGGGCAAGGAACTTTCGTTCAACAACATCCTCGATATCACCTCGGCGACCTACCTGATCGGCGAGTTCGAAAAGCCTACCGTGGCCATCCTTAAGCACACGAATCCCTGCGGCGTGGCCAGCGCCGACACCTTGGAGGCGGCTTGGGAAAAGGCCTACGCGACCGACCGTCAGGCGCCTTTTGGAGGCATCATCATCGTCAACCACACCCTGGGCGAGGGTTTGGCGCGGACCATTGCCGAGATTTTCACCGAGGTCATCATTGCCCCGCGTTTCACCGATGAGGCGCGGGCCGTTTTCGCGAAAAAGAAAAACCTTCGCCTGATGGTGGCAAAGAGTGGCATCGGGGCGGACTCATTGCAGGAAATCCGCTCGGTGATCGGCGGCGTGTTGGTGCAGGATCGCAACAAAACTCTCGGCAACCGGGCTGACTTCAAGGTCGTGACCAAGCGTCAGCCGACGCCGGAGGAGTGGGATGCGATGCTGTTTGGCTGGAAGGTGTGCAAGCACGTCAAATCGAACGCCATCGTCTATGTGCGCGGTGAACAGACGCTCGGCCTCGGCGCCGGGCAGATGGCGCGGGTGGACAGCTCCCGCATCGCCGTGTGGAAAGCGGGCGAAGCCGGACTCGAGCTCAAGGGCTCGGTGGTCGCGAGCGAGGCGCTTTTCCCGTTTGCCGACGGCTTGATCGCGGCGGCACAGGCCGGCGCGACTTGCGCCATCCAGCCGGGCGGCTCGGTGCGCGACAATGAGGTCATCCAAGCAGCCGACGAGCGGGGGATGGCGATGGTTTTCACCGGCATCCGACATTTCAAACACTGAGGTCTCGCCATGGAAACCGGCAGCCGTGCGCTTGTTCTTGGCGACAGCCGGCAAGCCGCTAAGGTGGGTGCATGAAACAAGCCATTGCCGGTATTTTGCTGGGTGCCGCGCTGTTCCTTGCGGGATGCTATACGGTGCCGGAAACGGGTCGCACCTCCTTCATGCTGCCGGTGGACGATGTGGCGCAGGGCGCCGCGGCTTTTGCCGAACTCAAGGCAAAGGGGCCGATATCGCATGATCCCGAGGCCAATGCGCGCGTGCGGCGCATCGGCAACCGCATCGCCGGCGCGGTGGGTGATGCACTGCCGGGCGCGGCGTGGGAGTTTGTCGTTTTCGACGAGGACGCTACCATCAATGCGTTTGCGCTGCCCGGCGGGAAGGTGGGCATTTATACCGGATTGATCAAACTGGTGTCGTCGGACGACGAGCTGGCGGCGGTGATCGGTCACGAAATTGCCCACGTGACGGCGCGCCATGGCGCGGAGCGGATGTCGCAGGGAATTTTGGCCGCGGCGGGCGGCGTGGTGCTCGATGCCAGCACCAAAAATTCCAACAACAAGGAACTGCTCATGGCGAGCTACGGGCTCCTGGCCGGAGGCGGCATGCTGGCGTTTTCCCGGGCGCATGAAAGCGAGGCCGATTACATCGGCATCCGTTACGCGGCCAAGGCCGGCTATGATCCGCGCGCGGCGATCTCCTTTTGGCAAAAAATGGCGGAGGTCAGCAAGGGGGCACGGATGCCGGCGTTCCTTTCGACGCATCCGTCGCATGACCGGCGCATCGCCGACCTGCAAAAGTGGATGCCCGAGGTCGTGCCGATCTATGAGGCCAACCGCCGGCCTTGAGCCGGGCAGGGAAACAGGCCCGCTGCGCTGCCGACGGGCGGCTGCTAATACTTGCCTTTTCCGATGGCCGCGGGGCCGAATCCTTGCCACGGTGCGGACATGTTCGACCCCGTAGCCAAACTCAAAGAATACGTCAGCCATCCCAGTGTTTCCGCCGATCCTGCCTTCGCCGAAGGCATGAAGGGCGCCCGCGAGCTTGCAGGCGGCCTGCTCCGGGAAATCGGGTTTGCCGTGGACTATGTGCCGACCGCCGGGCATCCCGTGATCGTGGCCAAGCGCACCGGTGACCCGTCCTGGCCGCATGTGATTATCTACGGGCACTACGACGTGCAGCCGCCGGACCCTTTGGAGCTGTGGACGACGCCTCCGTTTGAACCGGTCGAGCGCGCCGGCCGGCTTTATGGCCGCGGCACGGCCGACAACAAGGGGCCCTTGATGGCCCACATCGCGGGCGTGGGGCGGTTGCTGGAGAGCGATCCGCAGATCCCGCTGCGGATCACCTTTGTGATCGAGGGCGAGGAGGAGATCGGCAGCAAGCACTTCAAGGATTTTCTCCGCGACCACAAAGACCGGCTCGCCGGCGCGGATTTTGTGTTTTTGTCCGACACCGGCATTCCCAATCCGGATCAAATGGTCATCACCGTCGGGCTGCGCGGGATGGTCTGTTTCGAAATTGAGTTGAGCAACGCGCGCACGGATCTGCACTCGGGCATGAACGGCGGCGTGCTCCTCAATCCCATCCAGGGATTGGCGGAACTCTGCGCCTCGCTGCATACGCCGGACGGCCGCGTCAATATCCCCGGATTTTATGCGGACGTGAAGGAAGTGGAGCCGTGGGAGCGTGAGCAGCTCGTGAAGCTCGGCCTGAAAGAAAAGGACTACGCGGAGTTTCTGGGCATCGAGCGCTTTCACACGCCGCCGGGCTACACGCCCTTTGAGGCGATCCGGTTTCTGCCGACGCTGGAATTCAACGGCTTTGGCGGCGGCTACCAAGGGGAGGGCACCAAGACGGTCATCCCCAGCAAGGCCCGCGTGAAGATCAGTTGCCGGCTGGTTCCGAACCAGACACCGGAGCGAATGAAGGAAGTGATTTTCAAGGCCATCCGGGAACGAGCGCCCAAAGGTTTGAAACTGAAGATCACCGACCAGCACGACGCCATGCCCTACGTGGTCGTGCCGCCGGACCGCAGCAACACGCCGCCGGATCAGTCTCCGGTGCTGGCGCGGGCCTTCCGCGCCACGCATCAGGCCGCGACGGAAATCTGGGGCCGCGAGCCGCTCTACCTGCGCGAAGGCGGCAGCGTGGGGCTGATTGCCGACTTGAAGAAGGAGCTGAACCTCGACGCCATCATGCTCGGGCTGTTTCTGCCGCAGGACAACCTGCATGCGCCGGATGAGAGCTTCGACCTAGCGGTGATGCACAAAGGCATCGAGACCGTGCAGCGGATCCTGCACCGCGTGGCCCGTGGTTAAGGCGGCTCAAGCGGACGCAAAAAAGCCCCGGAGAGCATCTCCGGGGCTTTTTTGCTGAAATACGGCAGCAGTTTACTGCTTGAGGACGACAACTTCGGCCCGGCGGTCTTTGCCGGCTTGGGTGTCGTCGGCGTTTTTCACGGCTTCGAGACTGCCCTTCGAGAGGGTCTCGATCTTGCCGGTGGCCACGCCGAGCGTGATGAGATACTGTTTGGCGGCGTTGGCGCGACGGTCGCCGAGGCCAAGATTGTATTCCGCCGTGCCGCGCCAGTCGCAATGGCCTTCGAGGAGGATGCGGTGCTGCGGATTCTCGCGCAGATACTGGGCTGCGGCGTCGAGCTTGGAGCGCTCGCTGGCCTTGATGTCGGACTTGTCGAAATCGAAATAGACGGGCTGGAGCAGACCGCGGATGGTGAAGCCGTCATCGATCACACCGTCGCCACGCAACTGCAGGCCGGAACCGAATTCGGTCATCGTGCCGATGTCCTGCGGCATCAGATTGCCGCCGGTTTGCGGGCCGAGGAGGGTCGAGCTGGGGTCGGGCCTTTGGGGCTTTTTGGTGCAGCCGGTGAGCAACACGGCGGCGGTAACGATAAGGAACAGGAATTTCCGGGAAACGTGATTCATGGAGAAAGGCGAAGGTGACGCTGATTCGTATTGGTTCAGGTTGCCGGGCACGGCAAGGAATTACTAAAGGGTTTTCTTCGGCTCGATCAGCCCGATCTCCAGCGCATAGCGGGTCAGGCTCGCCACATCGTGGAGGTTGAGCTTGCGCATGAGGTTGGTGCGGTGGTTGTCCACGGTCTTGATGCTGATGCCCAGTTTGGCGGCGATTTCCTTGGTGCTGTGGCTTTCTGCGACCAGCTGGAGGATTTCGCGTTCCCGATCGGTCAAAAAATCCGCCGCGCTGCTGGCGGCGGGATTGGCCACGACATTGCGGAGGAGGGAGGCCACCGCGGGCCCGAAATAGGTGCCACCGTTGGCGACGGTCTCCAGGCCCTTTTTGAATTCGAACAGACCGGCGGTTTTTTCCACGAAACCATGGGCACCGGCTTCCAGCATTTCCCGGACCAGCACGGGGTTTTCGTGGCCGGAAAAGACCAGCACACGCACAGTGGGATGCTTTTTGACCAGCCGGCGGAGGATGTCCACGCCGTTAAGCCCGGGAAGCTTGGCATCGAGGACGATCACGTCGGGCTTGATATCGAGGCAGAGGGCGAGGGCTTCCTGGCCGTCACCGCTCTCGCCGACGAGCTGATAGTTCGCGTCCAGCCGGAGGATCTCGACCAACATCTCTCTGATGGCGGTTTGGTCTTCGATGATGACGAGCCGTTTCATGCTGACGGAATTGATTGTAAATTGGTGGGTTGGCCGGGATTCGAACCCGGAACCAACGACTTAAAAGGACGCTGCTCTACCATTGAGCTACCAACCCTACTGACTGGAAAAAGCGTGAGGAAGATTTGTAAGCCGAGATTGGCAAGTAATTTCTCCAACGTAAAGCCGGGGATTCGTTGACCGCGTTCACGGCGGTGCCACTATCCGGCAAACCGGCAAAATCTTGGGAACAATTCAAAAATACACCAATCAGAGCGAGGCAGAACGTATGTCCTCCAAAGCTCAAGAAGTTGCCCTCGACCGCATGCTCGTGGATCGCTTCAAAAATGGCGATCAAGCGGCCTTTGACGAAATGGTGAGCCGCTACTGGGACCGCATCTACTCCATGGTAAACCAATTGCTGCGCAACACCCAAGATGCGGAAGAGGTTACCCAGGATGCGTTTATCCGGGCACACCGAGGCTTGGCGAATTTCCGGGGTGAGTCCGCTTTCTCGACCTGGCTTTACCAGATCGCGACGAATCTCGCCCGCAACCGCTACTGGTATTGGTGGCGGCGCAAGCGCGACCAGACCATCTCCTTTGACCAGCCGGTCGGCTCGGACAACGAGACCACCTTGGCCGAAATTATCCCGGCGGAACTGGAAACTCCGGACGACATCACCGTCACGCAGGAATTTGTGGACAAGATCGCCGAGGGCATGGCCAAGCTCAGCGCCAAGCACCGCGAAATCCTCACGCTGCGCAACATCAAGAACCTCTCCTACGAGGAGATCGCGACCATTCTGAACTTGTCCGTTGGCACGGTGAAAAGCCGCATCGCCCGGGCGCGGGAAAGCCTGCGGGCCAAATTGGGAGACGATTTTAAATGAAAGACACCAAATTCACCGAGCTGCTCAATCTGTATCTGGACCATCAGATCACGCCGGAAGAGACCGCGTTGCTGGAGGCTGAGATTCAGCGCAACCCCGCCCGCCGCGCGGTCTATCGCCAATACTGTCGCATGCACAAGGCCTGCTCGCAGGTTGCCTCCCATTTTCAGGAAAATGCACCGGCCCGGCGTCCGGTCAGGCCGGCGGCCCGCCCGCGCCGCACCGCCGCGGTGTTTTATGCCACCGGTCTCATGGCCGCCGCGGCCTGTGTCGCCGTGGTATTGGTCAATTTGCCGGGAGGCGGAGAATCCTCCCCGGCCGAGAGTTATGCCGCCGTAGCTGCGGCCGCTCCGGACGAGGCGGTTGCCGTGGCACCGCCGCAGCAGCCGGTTATGCCGGCGCTGGCCCCGCGCACCGCCGAGCTGCACACGGTTTTCAGCACGCGTGCTTTGGCCCAGTTGGGCGAAGATTCCGTGCCGGAGGCCATGTTTGCCGCCGGTCGGGAGCGGTTCGATTGGATGAACCAGCTGCAGCTTATCCCGCTGCAGGCCGAGCCGCTGATTTTCGAGTCCGGCCCGACGCTGACTCCCGATACCCGCACCTTCCGCAGCCAACGGCCATATTACGGCACGGCGGAGATGACGGCCTTTCAGTTTCAGCGCTGAAGTCAGTTCAGCGCTTTTTTGATCAGGGCCTCGGTCGAGGCCTGGGCGCCAAGGGCGAGTGCCGCGCGGCGCACCGCCGTGTCGGCATCGGCCCCTTTGTAACCCAGTGCCGTTAGCGCCAGCACGGCGTCGCGATGCCGGCTGCCATCGGCCGATTCCGCGGGCGCGCCCCCGGATGCTGCGGCCGCCGGGGCCGTCCCGTTGCCCCCCAGCTTTCCCTTCAGCTCAACGACGAGGCGCTCGGCGGTCTTCTTACCGATGCCCGGGGATTTGGCGAGGAGTCCGACGTCGCCGGCTCGGATGGAGTTTTCAAGCACCGGCAGCGACAGCTTGCTCATGATGGTCAGCGCACTCTTCGGGCCGATGCCGGTGACGTGCTCGATCATGAGGCGGAAAAAATCCCGCTCTTCCGGCGTCGCAAAGCCGTAAAGGGTCTGGGCATCCTCCCGGTAGATAACGTGCGTGTGCAGCTTCACGTTGGCACCGGGGGCGGGCAACTTCTCGGCCGTTGTCACCGGGATGTGGACCTCGTAGCCGAAGCCATTGAGCTCGACAACGGCCCGGAGCGGGGTGGCGTCGGCGAGCGTGCCTTGGATGGAAGTGATCATGGGCGGGCTCAGCCCTTCAGGCCCAAGACATCCTGCATGTCATACAAGCCCGCCGGCCGGCCGGTGACCCATTGGGCGGCGCGGAGAGCGCCGCGGGCGAAGATCCCGCGGTCGCTGGCCTTGTGCGTGAGTTCCAGGCGTTCGCCGGCGGCGGCATACATGACAGTGTGGTCACCCACGACATCGCCGCCGCGCAGGGCGTGCATGCCGACCTCAGTGGAGGTGCGTTCGCCGGTTATGCCTTCACGGCCGTGGCGGAGGGCGCCGGTGCCCAGTTTCCGCTCTTCGAGGATGATTTCGAGCAGCCGCGCGGCTGTCCCGCTGGGCGCGTCCTTTTTGAAGCGATGATGCATCTCGACGACTTCGACGTCGTAATCGGTGCTCAGCACCTGCGTGGCCTTCTGGGTCAGCCAGAACAGCAGGTTGACGCCGACGGAATAGTTGCCTGCCCAGACGCAGGGAATGCGGGCTGCGAGATCGCGGAGCCGCTGCTTTTCCTCGGGTGCGTGGCCGGTGGTGCCGATGACCAACGGTTTGCCGAGGGCGACGGCCTGCTGCAGGACTGTGGCCGTGGTCGTATGAAAGCTGAAATCGATGATGACATCGCCCTGCTTCAGGCCGGCGGCGAGATCGTCTCCGACGTCGAGGGATGCGGCCACCTCCATGCCGAATTCGGCGGCGCAGGCGGCGAGGGTTTGCCCCATGCGGCCCCGGCCGCCGACGAGTGTGATGCTGGGAGGCATGATGTTCAGTAGCCGAGTTCGTGCAATGCTTTGAAGACCGTCTCGCGGTTCGTCGCGGTCATGCCGCACAACGGTGCGCGCACCGCGTCTGAGCCGATGATGCCGGCGCGCGCGAGCGTGGCCTTGATCGGCACGGGGTTGGGCTCGATGAAGAGCGCCTTTGAAATCGGGTAGAGCCGGCGGTGCATGCGCCCGGCCTTGGCGAAATCGTTGGCGAGAGCCGCCTGCACCATGCGTCCGACTTCCTTGACCAGCAGGTTGGAAGCCACGCTGATCACGCCCTCGGCGCCCACGGCCATAAAGGGCAGGGTGAGTGAATCGTCGCCGCTGAGCACGGTCAGATCCGCGCCCAAGGCCTGCTTCAACTGGTCCACGCGCTCCACGTTGCCGCCGGCTTCCTTGATGTGCCGCACATGTGGGTAGCGCTGGCGCAACCGTTCGACCACGCCGACGCTGATCTCGATGCCGCAACGGCCGGGGATGGAATAAAGGACGATGTTCCGGTCCGTGGCTTCGGCGATGCTGGCAAAATGGCGAAACAATCCCTCCTGGCTTGGCTTGTTGTAATA
>DDSZ01000047.1 GCA_002344205.1 Opitutaceae bacterium UBA2377 | reverse complement strand
AACGACGCCCCCGCGCTCAAGCAGGCTGACATTGGCATCGCCATGGGCATCACCGGCACCGACGTCGCCAAGGGCGCCTCCGATATGATCCTGACCGACGACAATTTCGCCTCCATCGAGGCCGCCGTCGAGGAAGGCCGCGGGGTTTATGACAACCTCAAGAAGTTCATCACCTGGACCCTGCCGACCAACGGCGGCCAGGCCCTCGTGCTGCTGGCCGCGGTGATCTTCGGCACGGCCCTCCCGATCCTGCCCGTGCAGCTGTTGTGGGTGAATATGGCCACGGCGATCCTGCTTGGCCTCATGCTGGTGTTCGAGCCCAAGGCGCCCAACCTGATGCAGCGGCCGCCGCGCAACCCGGCCGAGCCGCTCCTCACGCCGGCCCTCATCCGCCGCACCGTGATGGTGTCGGTGTTCATGACCGCGGGCGCCTTCCTGCTTTTCGAATGGGCGCTGCCCCGCGCGGCGGGCGGGTTGGCCGAGGCCCGCACCGTGGTGGTCAACACCATAGTGATGGTGCAGCTGTTCTATCTTTTCAACTGCCGCTCGCTCACCCGGCCGGTGGTGCGGCTCGGTCTGCTCTCCAACCCGGCCGCCCTCGCGGGCGCGGCCGCCATGATCGGTGCACAGTTGCTCTTCACCTACGCTCCCGTCATGAACCGGCTCTTTCACACCGCCCCCATCACTGTCAGCGCCTGGGGGCTGATCGTCGCCACGGGTTTCTGCTCCTTTTTGCTCGTCGAACTCACCAAGCTCCGCCGCACCCCATGATCACCGCCGCCCTCTACGACGCCAAACCCTACGACCGCGAATACTTCCCCGCCGCCGGTGGCACGGACATCACCTGGCGCTTCCAGGAATTTCGCCTCACCGCCGACACGGCCGCCACTGCCGCCGGGGCTGCCGCGGTGGTCGCCTTCGTCAACGACCGGCTCGACCGGCCCTGTCTCGAAAAACTCGCCGCGGCCGGCATCCGCCACGTTGCCCTGCGCAGCGCGGGCTTCAACCACATCGACCTGCCCGCGGCCAAGGCCCTCGGGCTCGCGGTCACCCGCGTGCCGGCCTATTCGCCGCATGCCGTGGCCGAGCACACCGTGGCGCTGCTGCTTACGCTCAACCGCAAGATTCACCGCGCCTACAACCGCGTGCGCGAACACAACTTTTCCCTCGCCGGGCTCGTGGGTTTCGACGTCCACGGCAAGACCGTGGGCATCATCGGCACCGGCAAGATCGGCCGGCTCACCGCGCAGATATTCCGCGGCTTCGGCGCCCGCGTGCTGGCCGCCGATGTCACGCCCGACTCCGCCTGGGCCGCCGCCCACGGCATCACCTACGCACCACGCGACGAAGTGCTGGCCACCGCCGACATCGTCTCGCTCCACACGCCCCTCACGCCCGAAACCCACCACCTGATCAACGCCGGCACGCTCGCCCGGATGAAGCCCGGTGCCTGTCTCGTGAACACCAGCCGCGGCAAGCTCATCGACACCGCCGCCCTCATCGCCGCGCTGAAATCCCGGCAACTTGGCGGCGTGGCACTCGATGTTTACGAAGAAGAAGAAGGCGTTTTCTTCGAGGATCTCTCCGGCGTGGTGCTCCAGGACGACGAACTCTCGCGCCTCCTAACGTTCCCCAACGTCCTCATCACCTCGCACCAAGCTTTTCTCACCCACGAGGCGCTCACCGAGATCGCCCGCGTGACCGCGGAAAACGTCCGGCGCGGCGCCCGCGGCGAAGCTTTCCTCGCCGGCACCCAGCTTTGATCCGCCCGCGCTACCGCCGCGCGTGGCGCAGGATGAAGTCCACGACCGGCGCCGGATCCTCGAGGCTGTGCGGGGAATGCCCTGCGCCGGGCTTGATGATGACCTCGATCAGGCCGCCGGCCGCGCGGTAGCGCGGGGCCAGCACGCCGAGATTTTCTTCCAGCCGCACGATGTTGTCCGCATCGCCGCTCACGCCGATGATGGGGATGCCGACCTTGGCCACGGGTTCGATCCGGTCCAGCGGGCTCACCTTCGCGGTTTCCATTTCCGCCGGCGTGAGCCCGTGGCGGGCCGCGACCTCCGGCCAGCGCGCCGACCGGTCGCCGGGCCAGCTTTTCAAATCCAGCGCCGGCGCATCGAGGTAGAGTGCCGCCACCCGGTCCGGATAGTCTGCGGTAAAATTAAACGCATACAGCCCGCCGCGGCTGAAACCCTCCAGCACCACTTTGGGCGCAAGGCCATGCTCCGCGGTGAGCCGCCGGTAGAATGCGTCGAAAATCCGCATCGCCTCCGGCGAACCATAGCGGTCGCTCGCGTTGATGTAGGCGTAGTGCCAGCCGCGCTTCAACAATGCGAGCGCCACCTGCGGGCCGTGCCGGTCGCCAAACCACTCGGCGCGCCAAAGCCACGGTTTGCCCGGGGCCACCTCCTTCGGGATGATCAGGATCGCCGGCTGGCCGGCGACGACGAAGTCGAGCCGTTCGTAACCGTGCCACTCGGATTGGGTGACGCCGTCCTGTTGCCCGGCGGTGAGATTCGCGGTCATGGGGAGAAAAACCAAAAGGATGCCGATCAGGAGCCGTGGCATATACAAATCACGCCTTCATCGGATAGCCCGGATGCTTTGGCGCCAGCGGCAGGTCACCCTCCCAGTAATCCGCCGGAGTCGGTGGCGCCGGTGGGCGGGGCGGCAACGCGGCCGGTTTCTCCAAGTCCGCCTCGATGACTTCGCCGGCCTGCACGGTGAGCACGTAATCCTCCCCGCGTTTCTCCGCCCGGGCGCGATTCCACTGGGGCACGCGGCCGTCGAAGTTGTCGCGGATGCGCAGTTCGCCGGCGGCACCCGCGACGATGCGAAACCAGGTCGTGGCATTGTGCTCGCGCCGGGCCGACACCCGGTGCCCGCCCTCGGCCACGAGGTCGGTGAACTCCGCCGTGTGCCAGGCCCAGGGCATCGCGGGAAAAATCCGGATCGCGCCCCACCCGCCCGTGCCGGGCCGCGGCGCCCAGCTTTGCAGCAGCATCTCATGCACCGCGGCACAGGCAAGAAAGTTGCCCTCCAAGGTGAAGGGCCGGTAGTCCATCGAGGAGAAGCCGGTCTTCGTCTGGTCGCCGTTGGCGTGAAAACCGTTCCGTAGAATGAAGGCGCGCAGATAAGCCTTCAGATACCACAGTGCCGACTCGGGCTCGCCGATGCGGGCGCGCAACGCCGCCATCCAGGTGTAGCTGTAACCGCACCATTCCAGCACGCCGAGCCGGTCGAGGTCGTGCACCGAGGCGCGAATAACCTCCCGCTCGGCCGCGGAGCCTTCGATCGTGAGCAGGTTGAACGGATAGATCGCCATCATCGTCGCCAAATGCCGGTGGCTGAAGGTGAGGTCTTCGTTGGCCGAGATCCTAAGCTGCTGCTGCGCATTGATGTGATACGGGCCCAGCCCGTCGGCCAATTGGCGCCAGTCCTTCGCGGCGCCGGTGTCGCCCAGCACCTGGGCCATCTCCGCGTTGCCGAGGAACAGCATCCGCAGACACATGAGGTCGTAGTTGGAATTGGGCTTCACCCAGGAGCGCTGGTCGCGGTTCCACGCTTCGGGCGAGGCGGAGAGCGGCATCACCAGCACGCCGTCCGGGCCCGGCCGGAGGAGCTCACGGAGAGCCGTGCCAATCTCCGCGCACCACGGGTAGGCCAAATCGCGCAAAAACGTCGCGTCGCGCGTATGCCGCCAGTGCAGATAATAGAGATGTCCCACCCACGCACCGTGCACCGGCGAAAGGCTGTATTGCGCCCAGCCGCCGAGCGCCTGTCCGGCAAACGACATGACCGCCGGCACCGCCGCCCCGGGCGTTTCCAAAAACTCCCGCGCAAACTTGCGGAAAGCCGGCAGGAGACCGTGCATGAATTCCAGGAACGACAGACCTTCGTCAAAATGCCCCGCGGCCTGGTAGGCCATGTAGGTCATCTGGGTGTTGAGATCGTGATGATAGTCGCCTTTCCAAGGCGGCAGCTCTCCCGCATCCGCCGTCCATACGCCCTGCAACGGCATCGGCGGGGCGCCCCGCCGCGAGGCCGCGCCGTGAAAATACTGCACGAGATGATAGTGCCGCATCACCTGCGCATCCGGCACCGTCACCGCGGATCTGGCCCAGAAATCACGCCACCAAGCGGTGTGCCGCGCATGCAGGGCGGCATAGCCGGCGGCGAGCGCCGCAGCCGTGCGCTGGCGCGCCACGCCCACCACGTCCGTCCCGTCGACCCCGGAGGCCGTCACCGTGACCGCCAGCAGTGTGCCGCCAGCCGCCGCGAGCATCTGCACATAGAGACAGTGACTCGCGCCGTCGGCCGTCGCTTGCACAAACCAACGCGCATCAGCCGATGCCCCGCGTTCCGGATCGGCGTAGCCCAGTTTTTTCACCGATTCCGGCGCGAGCAGCCGCAGCGCCGCCACCGGCCCCGGCACGCGCAGGAGCGCCACCGGATCGGTTGCGCTGAAAAACGCGTCCACCGCGCCGCCACCGGCCAGCCGCGCCTGCGCGGTGGCCGACGCGAGATCGAGTTCGAAATCCGTCACCTTTAAACCCGGTGCCAAGTCGAGCTCGAGCCGGCCGGCGGGTATCTTGGTCGGGTGATCCACGAAATACGCACCGTCCACGATCTTTGCCACCCCTTCGTTGTCCTGGGCGGCGACCATCCGCGCCATCTGCGCGTAGGTGAAACCCGCCAGCGGGTTGCCCGGAGCGGGGCGCTCATCCCAAAGGTCGCCGCGGTCGAGCGAGAAACGCAGGGTGCCGTCGCCGCCCCACAGCAACGCGCCTTGCAGGCCGTTGCCGAGCGGCACCGCCTCGTCCCAAACCTGGATCGGGGCGGTGAGTTGGAGTTTCTGGGCCGCAGCAGGGGTCGCCGGGGAGGTCATGGGAAAGCGCGCAGCTTGGCGACCGCGCGGCCCACGGAAAGGTTTTTTCCGCCCGAAGGAAAAACCATTGAGCCGCACGGAACCGGCCGCCACGGTCGGCCTCCGCATGGCCAAGGTCTATTTCTACTACTCCGCGATGAACGCCGGCAAATCGACGGTGTTGCTCCAGTCGAGCTACAATTACCAGGAGCGGGGCATGCGCACGCTCGTCTTCGCCCCGGCCATCGACACCCGGTCCGGCCTCGGCCGCATCCGCTCCCGCATCGGCCTGGAGGCCGCGGCCGAGGTGCTGTCCGGCACCGACAATCTCCTCCACCGCGTGACCCGTGAGCACGGTCTCAGCCCGGTCGCCTGCGTGCTGGTGGACGAGGCCCAGTTTCTCACCCCCGCGCAGGTCAGTCAGGCGACGGACATCGCCGACAATCTTGGCATCCCCGTCCTCTGCTACGGCCTGCGCACGGATTTCCAAGGCAACCTCTTCCCCGGCAGTGCGGCCCTGCTCGCGCTGGCCGACGACCTGATCGAGCTGAAGACCATCTGCCACTGCGGCCGCAAGGCGACGATGAACCTGCGCACCACCACGGACGGCAAAGCCATCCGCGAGGGCGCGCAGGTTGAGATCGGCGGCAACGAGCGCTACGTGCCCATGTGCCGCCGCCACTACAAGGCCGCTCTGGCCGCCATCTGATGCGCGCCATCCGCCTGTTGCTGTTTTTCTTATGAGCCTGACCGCCGCCGCCACCGAACACCTGATTTACCTCGGCACCTACACCCGCTCGACGAGCAAGGGCATCCATGTTGTGCGGCTCGACACCCGCACCGGCGCGCTTGGCCAGCCCACGCTGGCCGCCGCGACCGCCAATCCTTCGTTTCTCGCGCTCTCGCCCGACGGCAGCCACCTCTACGCCGTGAGCGAGTCCAGCACCATGGCCGTGCCCTTCGCGATCGACCCCGCCACCGGCGGCCTCACTCCGCTGCAATCCCAGGACGCCGGCGGCAAGGCGCCCTGCCACCTCGTTGTGGACCACACCGAGCGCACGCTCGTGCTCGCCCACTACCACTCGGGCATCGTCGCCGCCCTGCCGATCCGCGCGGACGGAACCCTCGACGCCCCGGCCACCGTGATCCAGCACGCCGGCCGCAGCGTTCATCCCACCCGGCAGGAAGCCCCGCACGTGCACTCGGTGACGCTCTCACCGGACAACCGTTTCGTGATCGTGTGCGACCTCGGGCTCGACCGCGTCTTCACCTACGCGCTGGATCCCGCGACGGCAAAGCTCACCCCGGCCGCGATCCCGTTCGTCGCCACCGCTCCCGGCGCCGGCCCGCGCCATGCCGCGTTCAGCGCCGACGGCCGGCATGTCCTGGTCATCAACGAACTCGACAGCACGCTCGTCAGCTACCGTTACGATGCGGCCACCGGCGCGCTCACGCCCGCGGACCGGCAATCCACCCTGCCCGCCGGCTGGACCGGCGAAAGCACCACTGCCGAGGTGCGCATCCACCCCAACGGCCGCTTCGTGTATGGCTCCAACCGCGGACACGACAGCATCGCCAGCTTCGCCTTCGATGCCGCCACGGGGAAGCTCACCCCGCGTGGGCACACGCCCACCAGCGGAAAAAACCCGCGCAACTTCGCGCTCTCACCCGACGGGGCCTGGCTCGTCGCCGCCAACCAAAATTCCGACAACCTCCGCGTCTTCCGCGTGGATGCTGTGTCCGGCGAACTCACCGCCCTGCCCGGCGAGGCCACGGTGCCGATGCCGGTCTGCGTGCTCTTCGCCCGCTAAGCGGGATTCACGGCTTGGCGGCGCTTTCGCCGAAGGCCTCGGCCAGCGCCCGCTCCACCTGCTCGCGGTTGAACGGCTTCGGCAACAACGCATCCGCACCCGACATGTGCGCAATCTGTAGGTAGCTTTCCTTGGGGATGTGCCCGCCGCCCGACATCGCGATGAGCCGCGGGGGCGAGACCCTGCGCCGCACTTCATGGATCAGCTCCACGCCGTCCATCTCCGGCATCAGCATGTCAACGATCACCGCATCATAAGACTGCGCCGCCATTTCCCGCAACGCCGCCGCCCCGTCGTTCACGCACACCGCCATGTTGCCCGTCATCTCGACAAGCAGCTTGGTGACCTCGCAGACGGATTCCTCATCGTCCACAATCAGGATGCGGCGGGCAGGCATGTTGGTGCGTGCCAGCATTTTCCGGGCCTCACGCCGTTCAAGCCCCGGCTGCGCTAAAAACCTGTAAAATCCGCCCCGCAGCCCGCCGGCTTGCACTTGCACCGGCCCGGCAGGCTCCTACTTTGCCCCGCCATGGTTGCCCGCACCGCCGCCCTCGACCTCGACTCCCACTACCCGCTCACCGCGGACCAGATCGCGCAGTTTCGTCGCGACGGCTACATCAAGCTCAAGAACGTCCTTTCCGCCGACGTCATCGCCCACTACGCGCCCATCATCACCTCGGAAGTTTACCGGCTGAACACGATGCATCTGCCAATCGAGCAGCGCGACACCTACAACAAGGCCTTCCTCCAGGTCGGCAACATCTGGACCAAGAACGACCAAGTGAAGGAACTCTGCTGGAGCCAGCGGCTGGCGCGCATGGCCACGGAACTGCTCGGCGTGTCCGGCGTGCGCATGTATCACGATCAGGCGCTCTACAAGGAGCCCGGCGGCGGCGTCACCCCTTGGCATGCCGACCAATACTACTGGCCGCTCAGCAGCGCCAACACCGTCACCGCGTGGATTCCGCTCCAAGCCACGCCGATGGAGATGGGGCCGCTCGCCTTCGCCAAAGGTAGCCACAAATTCGAGGCCGGCCGCGAGCTCGGCATCAGCGACGAAAGCGAAAAAGAAATCAGCCGCTCCATGCGGGAGCACAACTACCCGCTCGACGACACGCCGTTTGATCTTGGCGAGGTCAGCTTCCACTACGGGTGGACCTTCCACCGCGCCGGCCGCAACGTCTCCGACCGGCCCCGCGCCGTCATGACCATCATCTACATGGACGAGGACATCCGCCTCATCGCGCCCGACACCAAGGCCCGCGAGGGCGACCGTGCCGCCTTTGCCTCCGATGTCGAAGTCGGCGGCATCATGAACGGCCGGATGACCCCGGTGATTTACTCGACCCGCTGAACCACGACCAAGGCCCATGACCGCCGCCACCCGGCCCGATATCGACTCGCCGCACCCGCTCACCGCGGACCAGATCGCGCAGTTCCGCCGCGATGGTTACATCAAGCTGAAGGACGTCCTTTCGGCCGACGTCATCGCCCGCTACGGCCCGGTAATCACCGCCGAGGTCCACCGACTGAACACGATGCACCTGCCGATCGAGCAGCGCGACACCTACAGCAAGGCCTTCCTCCAGGTCATGAACATCTGGACGAAAAACGAAACGGTGAAGGAGTTTTGCTTCGGCAAGAAACTCACGCGCCTGGCCGCCGCGCTGCTCGGCGTGTCCGGCGTGCGCATGTATCACGATCAGGCCCTCTACAAGGAACCCGGCGGCGGCATCACCCCGTGGCATGCCGACCAATACTACTGGCCGCTCAGCAACGCCAACACTGTCACCGCTTGGATTCCGCTCCAGGCCACGCCCATGGAACTCGGCCCGCTGGCCTTCGCCGCCGGCAGCCACAAGTTCGAGGCCGGCCGCGAACTCGGCATCAGCGACGAGAGCGAAAAAGAAATCAGCCGCTCCATGCGGGAACACAATTATCCGCTCCACGAAACCCCGTATGACCTCGGCGAAGTCAGCTTTCACTACGGCTGGACCTTTCACCGCGCCGGCCGCAACACCTCCGACCGGCCGCGCGCCGTCGTGACCATCATCTACATGGACGAGGACATGCGGCTCGTGGCACCCAAAAACAAAAACCAGCAGACCGACTGGGACACGTGGATGCCCGGCGCCAAGCTCGGCGAACCCATCGCCACGCCGCTCAATCCGTTGCTTTACCGCGGCTGATCCCGCCGCTCACTCCTTGTCCCGTCGGCAGGTGTTGAAGCCAAATAGCGTATAAGCCGGACAAAAACCCAAGGCCGCGGTGAACAGGGGCAGGAGGCCGACGAGGCCCCAGAATGATTCGTAGTGATAGCCGGCGGCCAGGATGCCGAGACCGGCCACCACACGCAGCCCGGTGTCAATTTTTCCAATGTTGGTCTTCATGGGGGGATTGGTATTGCCCGTCACCCTACCCGGCCGGCCGTATGCCGTCTGCGCAGATTTTGCCGGGCTGCGCGCCTTTATTGCTGCTGCTGCCGGGCATGCGCCCGGGCCACCGCCACATATTTCTCCGCCCACGGCCGCAGCCCGGCCTGCTCCGCTTCGGTCAACGGCCGGATGACCTTCGCCGGCGAACCGTAAACCATCGAGCCGGGCGGACATTCGAACCGCTGTGGCACCAGCGAATTCGCCCCCACGATGCTCCGCGCGCCGATCTTCGCGCCATCGAGCACCGTCGCGCCCATGCCGATGAGGCACTCGTCGCCAATCGTGCAGGCATGGATGATCGCCGCATGGCCGATGGTGCACCAGGCCCCGATGTAGGCCCCGTAATCATCGGCCAGATGCACGATGGCATTGTCCTGAATATTCGTGCCCTCTCCCACGCGGATCTCGTGGATGTCGCCGCGCAGCACCGCGCCGTAAAACACACTGGATTGCGGCCCCAGCTCCACATCGCCGTTGATCGTGGCATTGGCCGCGATGAACAGCGCGCGGTCCGTGTCAGGGGTTTTACCCAGATGCCAGGCCAGCCTTTCCTCAATCGTCATGGCCCCAGCCTGACACGGGCTCGCCCGACCGCAAACCTCAACCTTTCCGCTGGTCCGGCTTCCGGTCGCCGCCGCCGAACCACACCACCATCCCGATCACAATCAGCACGCCTAGCACCAACACCCCCAGCGCGCACCCGCCGATGACCAGAATCTGATAGTAGGAAGCCTCCATGTCCCCTTCCTAGACGCGCGAACCGCGAATAATGTTACTGCACCCGAAAAAATATTTCCCAAGCTCCGCCTTCGCCCCACCCATCCCATGGACCTGATCATCCAAACGTTCCGCGGCCTGTTGGGCCTGGCAGTCTTTGTCGCCATCGCCGTCGCTTTCAGTGCCAACCGCCGGGCCATCGATTGGCGGCTCGTCGGCGTGGGGCTGGTGCTGCAGTTTGTTTTCGCCGCGCTCGTGCTCCATGTCGGCCCGGTCCGCTGGGCCATCGAGGGCGTGGGCCGGTTCTTCGTCGAACTCCTCGCCTTCACCCGGGCCGGCACCGGCTTCCTCTTTGGCTCGCTCATCGACGAGTCCAAGCACGGGGTGATCTTCGCCATCGGCATCCTGCCCTCCATCATCTTCTTCTCGGCCCTCACCTCGATGCTCTACTACCTGGGCATCCTCCAGAGGATCGTCTGGGTCTTCGCCTGGGTGATGACCCGCACGATGAAGCTTTCCGGCGCCGAGAGCCTGAGCGCCTCGGCCAATATTTTCCTCGGGCAGACGGAGGCGCCGCTCCTCATCAAGCCCTACCTCAACGCCATGACGCGCTCCGAGATCCTCGCCGTCATGGTCGGCGGCATGGCCACGGTCGCGGGCGCGGTGCTCATCGCCTTCATCGCGTTCCTCGGCGGCGACGATCCACAGCAGAAGGTGCTGTTCGCCACCCACCTCATCACCAAGTGCGTCATCTCCGCCCCGGCCGCGCTCGTCATCGCCAAGATCCTGCTGCCCCAGACCGAACCCATCAACACCGCGATGGAGGTCAGCCGCGACAAGATCGGCGCCAACCTGCTCGACGCCATCTGCCTCGGCACCACCGACGGCATCAAACTCGCGGTCAACGTCGGCGGCATGCTCATCGTGTTCACGGCCTTTGTCGCCATGGCCAACTACGGGCTCGACCGGTGGATCGGGGAACTCTTCGGCCTCAACGCGTGGGTCGCCTCCGTCACCGGCGGCGTCTTCGACAAGTTTTCCCTGGAGTTCATCCTCGGCGTGATCTTCGCGCCCATCGCCTGGCTGATGGGCATCGACTACGGCCATCTTCTCCAATCGGGCGCGCTCCTCGGCACCCGCACCGTGCTCAACGAATTCGTCGCCTTCATCCAGCTGAGCGAGCTGAAGAACAGCGGCGCCTACACCGACCCGCGCACGCTTGTCATCATGACCTACGCCCTCGCCGGCTTCGCCAACATCGTGAGCATTGGCATCCAGATCGGCGGCATCGGCGCCATCGCCCCCGGCCAGCGCACCAACCTCGCCACCCTCGGGCTCAAGGCCCTGCTCGGCGGCAGCCTCGCCTGCTTCATGGCCGCCGCCATCGCCGGGATCCTGATCTGAGCAGCCTCTTCCCCACCCCATGAACGAATCCATCAAGATCAACTGGTATCGCTGCAAAGTGGACAAGGCCCTCATGAGCGAGCTCATGCGCCGGAGCGATGCGCGGGCTTTCCTCCAGGTCATCCCGCAGCTCGGGCTTTACGCGCTCACCGGCACGCTGGCCTATCTCGCGTTCCTCCACCTCACCGCCGCCAACTGGCCATGGATGCTGCCGCTCCTCCTGCTCGCGCTCCTCGCCCACGGCACCAACGGCAGCTTCCTCGGCGGCATCGCCTGCCACGAGCTCTGCCACAAGACCCCCTTCGCCACCCAGTTCTGGAACACGTTTTTCCTGAGGATCTACGCCTTCATCGGCTGGTTCGACTACACCGGCTACCGCGCCAGCCACATCCGGCACCACCAGGTGACCGTGCACCGCGATCATGACGGCGAGATCGTGCAGCCGCTCGGGCTCGACTGGCACGGCTTCAAATTTGTGCTGACCACGCTCACCTTCAGCCCCACCTGGATCTGGAAGAACATCCGCTTCATGGCCGCCGCCTCGCGCGGCAACCTCAAGCACGACGGTTTCTTCCGCTCCGAATGGCTGCGCCGCGTCGTGCCGGAGACGGACGCCAAGACCCGCCGCGAGCTGATCAACTGGGCCCGCGTGGTCTTCTTCGGCCATCTCGCCCTCGCCACGCTCTTCGTGCTCACCGGCCACTGGTTTCTCATCATCATCGTCAACCTCGGCACCTTCTACGGCGGCTGGCTGGTCATGCTCTGCGGCGCGCCGCAGCATGTCGGCCTTTCCTCCGACGTGCCCGACTTCCGGCTCAACACCCGCACCTACACCTGCGGTTGGCTGCCCGCTTTTTTCTACTGGAACATGCAGTATCACGTGGAGCACCACATGTTCCCGGCGGTGCCGTTCTACAACCTGCCCCGGCTGCGCGAGGCTATCAAACACGACCTGCCTCCCGCCACCCACGGCCTCTGGGCCACGTGGAAGGACATTCAGTCCATCATGAAAAGACAGCGGGCCGAGCCCGGCTACGTCTTCGTGCCGCCGCTCCCGCAAAACGAAGGCGACCGCGCCACCGACGCCACGCTGCTCAACGAAGCCGCCCAGGCTTAGCGCTGTTCCCGACGGCGCCCCCCGCGCGCCGCTGCGTGAACTCCGGCTCAGGTCACGGAGGCTACGCGGAATTCGCTGCGTTTCCCGCCGAATTCGAGCAGGAGCGTGTCGCCTTGCCGGCGGCCCACGAGCTGGCGGCCGAGCGGCGATTGCGGGGTGATGACGAGCACCGGTCCGCCGTCGGATTCGATTTCGGTGCCGCCGGCCCGGGGACCGATGAAGTAATGGCTGCCGCCGCGGCCCTCGAGGCGCACCAAGGCCCCCAGGCTGATGGGTTCGCCCGGCGCAAAGTCGCGGACCGGCAGGGCGGAAAACTGGGCGACGGCCAGCGCGGCCTCCTCGGCGGCCTTGGACTGGCCGTGCGCCAGATAGGAGGCCTCCAGCCCGCGGGTATCGTATTTATCCTCGGCCTTGTTCTCCTCGTCGGTCGCCTCGGCATGCGTGGCGCGAGCCGCCCGGGTGATGGCCGCCAGCTCCGCGGAGAGCTTACCGAGGATGCGGTCGAGGAGGTCGCGTTTGTTCATGCAGCGAGACCGCCCCGGCAGAGGCGGACGACAAGGTGACCCGGGCGGGCCGTGACGCCCGAGTGCGTCAGCCGCCGAGAGTCAGCGGCATGGAGAGTCAAAAGCGGGACCATGGTTCTCCCTATCCCTCGCTGCGGCCAATCATCAGGCCTTGGGCGGCAGCGACTTCACGGCCTTGATGAAATCCTGCGCGCCAAACACAAATCCCGAGTTGATTGCCACGCGCCAGAGCGCCTGCTGCTTTTCGCGCTCCCCGCGCGCCGTCTCCTTGTTCTCCACCGCCGTCACCGCCTCGCGGATCGTCGAGCACATGACACCGTAACGCGTCATGTCCACCATGCCTCCGGGCGACATGAGCAGGCACCAGTTGATCGCGAACCCAACATAGACGAGGTGGTTGATGCCGTGCGCGTGGCAGAGTGCCGCGAGCTGATGGCCGTCCTCGGCGATCGGCTCCCCGGCCAGCGGGCGCGCCGCCGGCGCAAAGTCGAGCCGCTTGAAACCCTTCCGCACATCGGGCCAATTTCGCCGGCCCACAAAGACCTTGTCGGCGCGAAATTTATCCAGCCGCCGGTAAACCGCATCCTTCGGCACGGGCTTGGGCTTCGGCGAAGGTCCGGCGAGCTTCACCGTGCTTTTGTAGCCGGGCAGGTGGGAATAGTAATCGCGACCGCCAACCACGTGAAACACCGGCAGGGGCGAGGCCCGCACCGCGCGGAGCAGCGGCGGAAAAACTTCCGCCAAAATCTTCAGCGCCCGCGGATGATATTCCACGCAGCGCCGCCAGCCGGGCCACTGCTCCATCGTCCCGCACTCCCACGCGTGCATTACCACGAGCGCGGTGTGCCGCGGCGCCAGCCCGATGCGGGATTTTTTCCAGCCGCCGTAGCCCTCGGCCGGCACGGCGCGACGGTAGTCGGCATCGAATTGCTGGTAGTAACTCGCGGGGATTTCGACGGGACGCATGATTGACCGCAATTGTCGCGCGGCCCGGGCAAATGTCCAACCCTCTCCGGCCTCAGGCATCCGAGGTCCCCACCGTTCCCGGCTTCAACTCGGTCAGCACCTTGCGGACCGTGGCCAGCAGCTCCGGCGCGGTGAAGGGTTTCGCGATGAAATTGGGTATGCCAAGCTCCGCCAACCGCGCAGGGTTGTAGGTCGCATTGACCCCGCTGACCGCGATGATGCCCACCCCGGGTTTCAGCCGGCGAACCGCGGCGATGAGCGCCGCCCCGTCCATCACCGGCATCATCATGTCGGTCAGGACGAGGCCTATTTCCTCCTGCCGGGCGGCAAAAACAGCGACGGCCTGCGCCCCGTCCTCGGCGGTGAGCACCCGGTAGCCGAAGGCTTCCAGGGTTTCGCGCATGATCTCCAGAACCGAGACTTCGTCGTCCACCACGAGGACCAGTTCATCCCGGCCCCGGGGCAGTTCGCCGAAGGGATTGGCCGAGCCGCCCGCCGGCGCGCCCTGGCCCAGAGCCGGCAGGTAAACCCGGAAGCTGCTGCCGCGCCCCACCTCGCTCAACACCTCCATGCAACCGCCGTGATCCTGCACGATGCGCTGGCTCACGGGCAGCCCGAGGCCCGTGCCCGCCTCGCCGGGCTTGGTGCTAAAGAACGGTTCAAACAAGCGGGACCGGACCTCCGGCGCCATGCCAGGGCCGGTGTCGGTGACGGTGAGCCGCAGATAGCGGCCGGGGGCGAGTTCGCGCTGGGTGCCGGCGTAGAGCGTGTCGATCCGGATGTTCTCGGCCTGGATCGCGATGACCCCGCCTTGCGGCATCGCATCCCGGGCGTTCATGCAAAGATTGAGCAGCACCTGGCTCAGTTGGCCGGCATCACCGGAGATCAACCACAGGTCCGCCGGCACGCGGTAGTCCACCGTGATGTTTTTGGGAAACGTATTGGCCACCACGGCCTGCAGGTCGCGGATGAGGTTGCGGGCCGTGACCGGCACCTGGCCGTCGCCCATGCCGTGCGCGAACGACAGCACCTGCTGCACAAGCTCCTTCCCGCGCAACGCGCTCTGCCCGATGCTGTCGATGAGACGGTGCAGGCCCGGGTCGGCCGTCTTCAGCCGGAGCAGCTCCACGCCCATGAGGATCGGGGCGAGCAGATTGTTCAGGTCGTGCGCCACGCCGTCGGCCAGCCGGGCGACATTCTCCAGCCGCTGCGTATGCAGCAGTTGCTGTTCGATGCCCTTCTGCTCGGTGATGTCCTCCGCCGTGCCGACGATGCGGTAAACCCGGCCGGTCCCATCGCGCACGGGAAAGGCCCGGTCGCGGATCCAGCGGATGCCGCCGTCGGGGCGCACGATGCGGTAAACTTCCTTGTAGGTGCCCGTCGCCTGCTTCGTCAGCGCCGCGCGGCGGACCCGGTCGCGGTCCTCGGGATGAATCGCCTCCATCCAGTCCTGCGGCCGGGCATAGAGGCTGGCACAGGTGCGACCCCAGATCGTCTCGTAGGCCGGGCTGATGTAAATCATGGCCTCCTTCGCCGGATCGCTGATCCAAAAGGCCTCCTGGATATTTTCCGCCAGCTGGCGGAATTTCTCCTCGCTCGCCCGCAGCGCCGCCTCGGCCTCGCGCTGCGCCCGCCCGGCCGCCGCTTCCTGCAGGGCCCGGCGCAAGGCCGGCACAAACCGGTCGAGCTTCTGCTTCAGCAGGTAATCGGTCGCGCCGTGATGCAGACACTTCACCGCCTCGGCCTCGCCAATCGAGCCGGACACGATGAGCACCGGCAGCTCCGGCCGCAGGCGGCGGACATCCGCGATGGCCCGCAGGCCGCCGTAACCGGGAAGGTTGTAATCGCAGAGCACGATGTCGTGCCGGTCCTCGCCCAAGGCGGCCAGCAGCGCCTCCCGGCCGTCCACCCGGTTGAGCGCGCAAATCAGGCCGGCCTGATCAAGCAGGTCGCCGATCATCCGGCTGTCGGCTTCGTTGTCCTCCAGGTGGAGGATGCGGATGGGCACACTGCTCATGGCCGGGAGCCCTCGGCCGGGGCGGTGTCCGGCGGCGGCACGTTGAGGACCGCCCAGAACGCGCCCAGCTGTCGGACGGCCTCCACGAATTCCTGGAAACGCACCGGTTTCACGACGTAGGCGTTCACGCCCAAATCATAGCTTTTGACCAGATCGTGTTCCTCGCGTGAGGACGTCATCACGACCACGGGAATGCGCCTGAACGCGGGGTCCTGCTTGACCTGCCGCAGCACCTCAAGCCCGTCCAGACGGGGCATCTTGAGGTCGAGCAGGATCACCGCGGGGTTGCCCGGCGGGCGGGCGGCGTGTTCGCCGCGGCGGTAAAGGTAGTCCAGCGCCTCCACCCCGTCGCGCAGCGGCACCACCTCGTTGGCGAGGTTGTTGGCCGCGAGGGCTTCGAGCGCCATTTCGCGGTCGCGCGGACTGTCGTCCACCAGCAGGATGCGGTTGAGGGAAATCATGACGGCGGGGCCGGAGCGGCCGAGGTTGCGCCACCCGCCGGCAAAGTGAAATAGAAAACCGCTCCTTCGTTGACCCGGCCCTCCGCCCACGTGCGGCCGCCGTGCCGCGTGACGATCCGCCGCACGGTCGCGAGCCCGATGCCCGTGCCCTCGAACTCGTCCGCCCGGTGCAGGCGTTGGAAAACGCCGAAGAGTTTGCCCGCATACTGCGGGTCAAAACCCGCGCCGTTGTCGCGGATGAAGACCGTGATTTCGCCGTCGGCCCCGGTGGTCGCGCCGATCTCGATCACCGCCGGATCACGGCCGCGGGTGTATTTGACCGCGTTGTCCATCAGGTTGGCCAACACCTGCCGCAGCAGGTTGGGGTCGCCCTCGACCTCCGGCAGCGGGCCGATGCGCCATTCGATGGCCCGGTCCTTAAGGTCAAGCTCGCGCGCCTGCCGCACCTCGGCCACCAGTCGCCCGAGGTTGACCCCTTGCCGCTGCAGGCCGACCCGACCGACCCGGGAAAAGGCCAGCAGGTCGTCGATCAGCTTGCCCATCTCCTCCGCGGCCTGCCGGATCGTCGTCAAATAACGCGGCACGGGTTCCGTGAGGTTTTTCCCGAGGGCGGTGCGCAGCATTTCCGCATAGCCCTGGATGTGCCGCAGCGGGGCGCGCAGATCGTGCGAGACCGAATAGGAAAACGCCTCCAGCTCGCGGTTGACCTCGGCCAGCTCCGTCGCGCGGCCCTTGAGTTCGGTGTTCAGCCGTTGAATCGCGAGTTCCACTTCCTTCCGCTCGGTCACGTCGTGGGCCGTGGCGTAAAGGAGGCCTTCTTCGGGAAACGGTTGGCTCTTCCAAGCCAGCCACTTCCAGGTGCCATCTTTGCAACGGCAGCGGTTTTCAAAGCGCAGGGTCGGGGCCCCGCCTTTGAGCTTGTCCACTTCGGCCACAGTCGCAGGGAGGTCGTCGGGATGCACAAAATTCAGGAAGGACCGGCTCAATATTTCCTCCGAGCTCCATCCCAAGGTGGCCGTAAACGCGGGATTTACCCGCTTGAACCGTCCATCGCTGTCAGCGATGCCCAGTAAATCGAGCGAGAGCTGAAAAAAGCGTTCGCGCTCCTCCTGCTCGCGCCGGCGGGCCGCCTCCGCGCGACGCAGCAGCCAGGCGCTCCACAGGATGAGACCGCTGAACAGGGTCACGTTCAACATCGAGTGCAGCGCCACCCCCAGCTCGGTCCCGTAGAAGCCGCGGCGCTGCCCTTCCAATCGCAGCCAGCCCAAGAAGAAGAGGATCGTCACCGTCCCCGGCAACTGCCAGCGCAACAGCATCCCCACGGCACCGGCGCTGGTGAACCACGCCATGATCCCCTGGTCCGGCCGGGCGCAGAGCACCCCGAGTGCGAGCAGATGGAAACACAGCGCGGTGTGCACCGCCATCGGGATGAAGGCGGGCACGACATAGAGCCACTGCACGCCGTAGGCGTAGCCGAAAAGCGCCAGCAGGGAAGTCAGCACCACCGGCAGGGCCAGCAGCTCCGCCGGCCGGGGGCCCCGTGCCGTTGTCCGGTCCAGCAGCAGCAGGGCCAGCCCGAGCAGGGTGAAGTTCAGCGCGGTAGTGGACGCGATGCGGTTGGGCAGCAGCCCGGGCACATCCAGGCTCTCGCGGAACAGCCAGCGGTCGAAGCCCAAGTGCCACCCGAAAGCGTGTTCGCCGAGCTTGGCGAGCCCGATGAGCGCCACCACCGCCGCGGCGGCGCGGGCCGACCTCCGGCGGACCGGCGACGGCGGCGCACACCCGAACAGCAGCGACAGCCCGGCGAGGATGAAACCCACTGCAGTGAGCGGATTCATCGCCACCAGTCCGGGCAGGATGCGCTTCAGGGTTTCCTCCCCGAGCGCCCAGCCGGTGAGCACCAGCAGCCCGACCGCGACGGCGACCGCCCCGGCGCCAATCGCGGCCCGCACATAACCGGGGAACGGATGGGCCGAAGTCGCATGCATGGGAATGTCGCCGGCCGGCTCAGGTCACGGGCTTGTCCAGGACCTGCTTGATCAGCTTCAACAGGGTCTCGGCCGTGTAGGGCTTGGGCAGGAAATGCCGGACACCCGCGGCCGCGGCCCGGGCCACGCCGCCGTTGGCGTTCAGGCCGCTGGAGGCGATGACACGCACGGCGGGGTTGATGCGCTGCAGCGCGGTGATCAGCGCCGGCCCGTCCATGACCGGCATCATCATGTCCGTCAGCACCAGGGCGACCCGCGCGCGGTGCAGCGCATACAGGCCGATGGCCTGCGCGCCGTCCTCGGCGGTGAGCACCTCGTAGCCGAAGGTCTCCAGGGTCTGGCGGGTGACGCCGAGGATCGTGGCCTCATCGTCCACGACCAGGATCAGCTCGCCCGCGCCGCGGGGCAGCGCTTCCTCGGCCGGCGCGGCCTCCGCGGGCGCCGCCGCCTCGGACTGGGCCGGGAGGTAAACCTTGAAGGTGCTGCCCTTGCCGACCTCGCTGTAAACCGTGATGAAACCGCCGTGGCTGCGGATGATGCCCTGCACGGTGGCGAGGCCCAGGCCGGTGCCCTTGCCCACGTCCTTCGTGGTGAAAAACGGGTCGAAGATGCGGTCGATGATCTCGGGCGGCATGCCCGTGCCGGTGTCGGTGACCTCGATCTGAACGTAGGGCCCCGCGCGCACGTTGGGATTCATCGCGGCATATTGCGCGTCAATCCGGGTGTTGCGCACCTGGATGGTAAGCTGTCCGCCCGACGGCATCGCATCACGGGCGTTCACGCACAGGTTGAGGAGGATCTGGTTGAGCTGCGTGGGATCGCCCTGCACCAGCCAGAGGTCGTTCGGCACGGACGACTCCAGCCGGATGTTCTTCGGGAAGGTGTTTTCCAGGATGGACTCGGCCTCGCGCACCAGGTGCTTGAGGTGGACCGATACCCGCGCGCCGTCCACGCCGCGCGCAAAGGAGAGCACCTGCTTCACGAGGTCCGCCCCGCGCTTCGCGCTGCGCTCGATGTTGGTGATGAGCCGGCGGGACTTTTCGTCGGGGTTGAACTGCTTGAGCAGCTCGACGCCCATGGTGATCGGGGCCAGGAGGTTGTTGAGGTCGTGCGCAATGCCGCCGGCCAGTGTGCCGATGCTTTCCATCCGCTGCGCCCGCATGAACTGCTGCTCCAGCTTTTTCCGCTCGGTGATGTCCGTGTCGATGGTGAGGATGGCCTCCGGCTCGCCCGCATCGTTCCGCAGCAGGGTCCACCGGGCGCTGATCGTCAGCATGACCTTGGTCTTGGAGTGTTTCTGGATTTCGCCGTTCCACTCGCCGGTCTCCCGCACCTGCCGGTCCGCCTCGTCAAATTTTTGGTGATCAACGTGGAGCAGTTTGTCCAGCGGCTGGCCCATGGCCTCGGCCGCCGTCCAGCCGTAGATCTGCTCGGCGCTCTTGTTCCAGTAGGTGATGCGGTGCGAGAGGTCGCGCACCATGATGGCGTCCTGCGCCTTGTCGAGGAGCGCGGCCTGCTCGCGCACCTTGGCCTCGGCCCGGCGGCGCTCGGTCACGTCGCGGGCCACCACGAGCCGGGCGGGCCGGCCGTCCAGCACGACGCTGTCGGAGGTCGCCTCGACCTCGATCACGGCGCCATCCTTCTTCACATGCCGGCGCAACGCGGTGTCGCGGCCCGCGTGGATCATTTTGGCCAGGGCCTGTTCGCGGGTCGTGCGGTCGTCTTCCGCCCGGATGTCGAGCACGGTCATCGCCAGGAACTCGGCCTCGCTGTAGCCGTAATGCTGCACGGCCGCATTGTTCACCGCCAGGAAGCGCAGCGTGCCGGCGTCAAACACCCACATCGGCTGAGGGTTGTTCGCGAACAGCAGCCGGTATTTTTCCTCGGAGGCCGCCATTTGCTCGGTGAGCCGCCTGCGCTGGATGATGCTCCCCAGTGATTCGACCAGAATCTGGAGGTTGGCCATGTCGCGCTGGCCGAAGGCATGTGGCCGGTCGGACAGGATCTTCAGGACCCCGATGATCTGTTCCCCGTCGCGCAACGGTGCGACGACCATCGAGCGCACGCCCACCTTGCGGCAAGCCGCCCGGTCAACCCGCGCATCCGTCTCGGTGTCCTCACACAACAGGGTCGCGCCCTCCTGCACGGCCAGCCCGGAAAGGCTTCTGCTGCGCGCCAGGCGGAGGCCGACATGATTCAATGCCGAGCCGGCACCCGCCCGGTAAACCATCTCGTCGCCCTCGATGAACTCGATGGTGGCCCCGCTGGCTCCGGCCAAGGTCTGCGTCTGCGCCGCGATCAGTTCCAAGAGATCCTGCAAATTGGACTTGGCCGTGCCAATTTGCTGGAGGGCCTTGACGATGCCTTCCAGCGACTGATTGGCCCGGAGCAATTCCTGTTCGGCCTGTTTGCGCTCGGTGATGTCCTGGACGGTGCCCGTGGCGCTCACCGCCCGGTCCTGCTCATCGCGGATCACATGGGTGACCGCCTTGAGGTGACGGATGGCGCCCAAGGCCGGATTCGTGCGGTATTCGAATTCATATGGTGCCCGGTCTTCAGGCAGCCGGGCATTGGCCTGTTCGCAGATCGGCCGGTCATCCGGGTGGACCAGTTGGATAAAATCAGCAAACGAACCGGCTCCGGCCGCAGGATCGCGATGCAGCAGCCGGAAAAGTTCGGCCGACCAGATGCTGCGCCCCGTGGTCAGGTCCAGTTCCCAGCTGCCGAGATGGGCAATCGCCTGCGCCGCGGCCAGGCTCCCGGCACTTTTCCGCACGGCTTCCTCATCCTGCTTGCGCTCCGTGATGTCCCGCATTGCGCCCTGCACCCGCCGGATCACCCCGGTGGCATCCCGGTCGGCCTCTCCGCCCACCCGCACCCAGAGCGTGCGTCCCTTGGCGGTGCGGATTCTAACTTCCAGATCAAAGGGCGTGCCGTCGCGGATGCAGGTTTCGACCGCCGCCACAACCTGTTGCCGCCAGGGTTCCAGATAGAGGGCCAGGCCTTCGTCCAGCGGGGGCTGCTGCCCGGGGGGATATTCAAGGATATCAAAAATCTCGTCAGACCAGAACACCTGTTGGCCGGGCAGCTCGATCGACCAGCCGCCCGTGCGCGTCAACCGGCCCGCCATCCGCAACAGCGCATCCTTCCGGCGCAATTCGCTCTCCGTTCGCTTGAGCTCGGTCACATCGGTCATGCCGCCGATCATCCTCACCGCCTTGCCGGCGGCATCGCGGATGATGTAGCCCCGGTCCATGATGAAGGCGTATGAGCCGTCCTTGCGCAAAAACCGGTATTCCCCCGACCAGCGCTCATCACCCTGCGCAATCGCCCGGTTAACGTCGGCATTGACCGCCTCCCGGTCCTCGGGATGCACCCGCTCGGACCAGGAATCGATGGTCGGTGCGATTTCGACCAGGGAATAACCGAACAGGGTTTCGAATCCTTCGCTCCACCAGAAGCTGCCCGTGACCAGATCCCAGTCCCAGATCGCATCCTGGGTCGCCTTGGACAGCAGCCGGAAGCGCTCCTCGCTGACACTGAGCCGGTTGATCACCTCCTGGCGCTCGGTGATGTCGCGCATGGTGCCCACGAGGCGTTCCACCCGGCCGGCGGCATCGAGCACCGGCACCGCCTGCTCGGTGACCCAGCGGACTGAGCCGTCCGGCCGCAGCACCCGGAAGATCGCCTCGGTGTTTTCACCGCGGAGCTGCTTCGCCAATGCTGCCTCCACCCCGGCCCGGTCGTCCGGATGGACGCCCTGCAGGTAATCCAGCGGCTCGGCGTAGGCCCCTTCCAAGGAACGGCCGAAAATGGTTTCGTAGGCCGGGTTGGCATAGAGCAGCCGGTGGTTCACCGGGTCGTAATTGTAGAAGATATCGGCGACGTTTTCCGCCAGCTCCCGGAACCGCTCCTCGCTCAGGCGCAACGCCTCGGCCGAGCGGCGGCGCTCGGTGATGTCTTGGAAATAAACCGCGAGCCCCTCGTCGGAGGGATAGGCCCGGACCTCGAACCAACGGTTCAGCGGCGCGGGGTAGAATTCCTCAAACACCACCGTCACGCGCTCCTGCATCGCCCGGCGGTATTCCCGCTCAAAGGTGGAGCCGACCGCGGCCGGAAACTCCTCCCAGATAGTGCGTCCGATCAGGGTCTCCTTGGGGCGTTGCAGGAAGCGTTCGGCCTCGCCGTTGAGGTAGGCGAAGCACCACCCGCGATCGAGGGTGTAAAAGGCGTCGGTGATGCTCTCCAACACGGCAGTCAGCCGGTGCGCCAGCGCACTGATTTCGCCCTCGGCCAGCTTGCGCTCCGTGATGTCCATCATCACGCCGCGCAGCAGCGGCCGGCGGCCCGGTTCTGCCACGTAGGTCACCATGTCGCGCAGCCAGACTTCGCGGCCGTCGGCGGCCAGCATCCGGTATTCGAGCACATGGTCCCGGCCCTGCCGGGCAAGGTCGCGGCAGCTGCGCACGGTCGCGGCGCGGTCGTCCGGATGGATGTGCTCCTCCCAAAACTCGGGCTCCTCCAGCCAGGCCCGGGTGGGGTAACCCAGCAGGCGCTGCGCCTGTTCGCTGACAAATGTGAAAGCGAGGGTAACGGCATCCGCCTCCCACACGATGCCCTCGATGGAGCGGATGAGGTCGCGGTTGCACTCGAGCGTCTCCGCGAGGGCCTGCTCCGCGGCGTGCCGGCGCGCGTGGGTGGAGAGCATTTCCGCCAGCGATTCCACGAGCCGGTGTTCCTCCGCCAAAAACGGTCCTTTCTCCGCCGCCGGCACCTTTCCCCGATAGGCCACCTCGATCCGCCCGGCCAGGCCCGGCCCGCCGTCAATCGCCGCCTCCAGCCGGTCCGCCGCTCCGGGCGGATAGTCCGGGGTCTCCTGCACCAGGTCGCCCAGCACGATGCGCGCCGCGGCGGCCTCCGGATATTGCATCGCCGGCGGCAGCAGGCCGGCGATGCGTGCCAGCACCGCAGGTGTGAGCGCGCCACCCTTGCCGAGGAGCGCCGACACCTGATGAAGCGCCCGCACTTCTTTCAGGCGTTCCCCAAGGTCGCGGATGAGTTTTTTCCGGTCCTCCTCCAGTTGCCGCCGCCCTGTGATGTCCTGACAGGTGCCGACCGCCCGCGCGGGCCGGTCTGGTTGTTCCCGGAAAACCCGCCAGCGCTCCTCGACGTGTTTTACCGAGCCGTCCGGCAAACAGATGCGATGTTCCATCACGCGGGCTTCGTCCGCCGGCAGGGAGGCAAGAAAGGCCTCGTGCACCTTGGCGCGGTCTTCGGGATGCACGCGATCTAGGAAACTCTCGTGGTTGGGCTGGAAGGTCGCCGGCGACGTGCCGAAGATGCGGTGGGTCTCCTCCGACCATGCCACCTCCATCGTGACCAGATCGGTCTCCCAGCTGCCGATGTGCGCGACCTGCTGCGCGCGGCTCAGGCTGGCCTCGCTGCGCCGCAGTTTTTCCTCCAGACCGCGGCGTTCGGTAATGTCGATGTGCGTGCCGACCACCCGCAGGGGTTTGCCCGCCGCATCGCGGGTCATCACCTTGCCGCGGTCCGCGATCCAGCGCCAGGTGCCGTCCTTCGCCCGCATCCGGAACTCCGCCTCGTAGATCGGCGTGCGCCCCTCGAAATGCTCCTGAATCCGCCGCAACGTGGCGGGCAGGTCATCCGGATGCACCCGCGACGACCACTCCTCCAGCCGGTGGGGCACCTCGTCGGGCGCATGGCCGAGCTGGGCGCACCACCGCGGGGAAAAATACACGGTCTGGCTCGGCACGTCCCAGTCCCACACGCCCTGGTCGCTGCCTTCCAGGGCAAACTGCCACCGCTCCTCGCTGACGGCCAGCGCGCGCTCGATGCGCTGGCGCTCCCGCAACTGGCGGCGCAGCTGCAACTGCGTCATCACATGCCGGCTGAGGACGGCGAGCGCCTCGCGCTGCCCCGCAGAAATCTCACGGGGCTTCCGGTCAACCACGCACAAAGTGCCCAGGGCATGGCCGCCGGGCGTAACCAGCGGCGCGCCGGCATAGAAGCGGATGCCGTTGGCTTCGGTGACGTAGGGGTTGTCGGCAAACCGCGGATCCTTGGTGGCGTCATTCACGACCAGCAGCTCCCGGGGCCGGTTGATGGCGTGGGCACAGAAGGCCACCTCCCGCGGCGTGGATTCGATTTCTATGCCGACCTTCGCCTTGAACCATTGCCGCTCCCCGTCAATGAGCGTGATCAGCGCGATGGGCATGTCGCAGATCTGCGCCGCCAGCGTCGCGATGCTGTCAAAATCCGCCTCCGGCGGCGTGTCCAACACCGCATAGTCGCGCACTGCCGCCAACCGCGCAGACTCGTCGGGTGGCAAAGGAGCTTTCATGGCCGGGGAGCATTCCGACAAATTCCCCGGAAAGCGAGATTACTCTCAACAAACCCTTGTCAACGAACATTCTAAAGAATTTCCCTCAGCCCGTTCTTACCGGTTTTCCAGTCCGCCAATCAGGGGCACTCCGGTGCTTCCCGGGGTCAGGGAGAGGTTGACCTTCAGGCCGTTGTGCTCGCCCCGCACCTCCCAGCCGGCGGCGCCCTGCACCAGCTGAAGCCGGCCGTGTTTCTTTCCGGCCGGGGCCGCCGTGCAGACCGTCAGGATGGCGTGCGTGCGGGATTCCGCTGATGCCACCTCGGCGAACTGTTGCTCCCCGTCCTTGGGTTCCAGCGGCAACCGGCCCGCCTGCAACCGGAGCCCCGCGCGGCTCCCGATGCGCCCCAGCAAAGAGGCCCCCGGCCGGGTGATCGTGAACTCGTCGCCGTCGATCCGCTGCTGGCCGCCGCCGTCCTCGTTGTAGAGCTGGAAGCGCACCTGCACGGGCGCCGGCCGGGTCTTCATTTCCACCCGGTCCAGCAGGACGACGACGTCCGGTTTCAGGTAGACCAGGGTGCGTTGCACGAGGGCGACATCGTCATTCACCAATTGGTAGGCCTCCGTCGCGTCGCTGGTGACCCGCATCCAGCCACGGCCCGTCGCATGGTCGGTCACCTTGGCGAAGGCCCACGAGGCGTTCGTGCCCTCGCTGCCGTCGTGATACTGGTGGCCCTTGCCGTCGATCAGGACCGCCGAATGCGCCTCGGTCAGCCGCAGGATCCAACGCGGGCTCTGCACCATGTAGGCGGCGCGGAAAGGATCGTGCAGCAGGCGTTCGCCATAGGCCTTGAAAATGACGCTGTTGCGGTCGGCGTGCTCGTGGTTCGCCGGCCCACCGCTGCGCAGGGCCAGCACGTTGTCCTCCGCGCCCCAGCCGGTGCGTGAGATCACGATGTCATTGCTCAGCCGCTGGTCGAGCAGCGCGGGTTCCGGCGATGCCGCCGGCCGCGCGTTCTCATACCAGACGAGCGCGGGGAAATGTTTCACCTCGCCGATGTCGCGCGCCACGAACTGCGCCACCGGGTCGTCGTGCGTGCGGGCCACCCACGCGGCCACGGACACCTCCACGCCATGGTTGGAGTCTCCGTGGTTCACCACGTCATATGCCGGCTTTACCGTGGCCATCATGTAGCCTTTCACATGTTGGAAGTCCGCCGGCTTCCGCCCGCTGTCCCGGGTGGGCATCGTCTGGCCCAGCGCGTAGCGCACCGTGCCCGGGTAATTGATGAGCTGCCGGTCATCGATGCCCTGGGTGCGCCACAGCACCTCGGCAAACAGCGCGAGGTAGAGGGTGGTGTAGCCCCAGTAACTTACGCCCTCGTCGTAGCTCCCGTCGCTGCCATACATGGTGGCGAAGGATTTCGCGCTGGAACGCGCCAACTCGAGCCAACCCTCCGCCGCCGCCACCCGGCCGCGGAAATGACAGGCCGCAATGCCGAGGCACGCAGTGGGAATGATCTTGAGGTTGGTCGCGTTGAGGATGAGCGGCCAGCGCTTGAGACTGATGTGCCGGAACTCGTCCACCTCGCTGCGCGGGTTCCACTCCCAGCCGCGCACGCGGTCGGGATATTTGAGTCCGTATACGGTCGCATGGCACGCCGGCACGCCTTTGGTGAGCACGGCTTGCTCGACCTCCGCGGCCTCGGCCGGCGTGAGCGCGTCGCCCAGGCAATCAAGCGCGACCAGCAGCGCGGCGCTGCCCTCGGTGGCGCGCTGCAGGCCGAGCACCTGCGTGCCGCCCTCGATGAAGCTGTCCCACTCCGGGTAATCGAGCATCCGCCGCAGGGCGAGCTTCGCCAGCGCGAGCTGGGCCGGGTCGCGGTTGACGAGGTAAATGAAAGAAGCCCGCTCCAGAATCCGCTGCGCGCGCAGCAGATGCACGGCATGGTTGGTCAGCCGCAGCTCCTCGCGGAGGAACTTCGTGTCTGCCGCCACATCGGCGGCGAGTTGTTCGTGCCAGAAACCGGCGAAGCGCGGATCGGTGGTGTTCGCACGGATACGCGGCAGGTCGTTCTCGTCAAACAGCAGGCCGCGGCGGCGGCCGGTGGGGAGGGAAGTTGTGCTCATGAAACTTGGTCCGCGTGATACCGCGCGATCGCCACCGCGGCGTAGCTGCCGATCTCATCGCCCAGCACCGCCGGCAGCACCCGGCAATCACGCACGCTGTCCGGCAGCGCCTCGCGGGCGATCGCGCCCTGCATGGCCGGCGCGATGAAACGTTCGCAGCGCTGGTAAATGCTGCCGATCACGATCCGCTCCGGGTTGAGGACGTCGATGAGGACGGCGAGCGCTTCGCCCAGCCGCTCCCCCACTTCCTGCCAAACGGCCAGCGCCAGCGCATCGCCGGCGGCCGCCGCCTCACCCACGGCCCGCGCCGTTAGCTGCTCGGGAGCCAGCTCCTGCAGCGTGCTGAGCCCGGCAAATTCCGCCGTGCGCCGCCGCGCCAGCTGCGCGATGCCACCGCCCGAACAAAAACCCTCGAAGGAGCCGGCCTTGCGGTAGCCGATGGGCCCGTCGGGCGCCAGCCGCACATGGCCGACTTCGCCGGCGTTGCCGGTCACGCCCTCGTAGAGCCGCCCGTCGAGAATCAGCCCCGCCCCCATCCCCGTGCCCATCGTGAGGAAGATCATGCTCCGGCAGCCGCGGCCCGCGCCAAACTGCCACTCGGCCAGCGCACAGGCGTTGGCATCGTTCATCAAAAACGCCTGGCCGCCGAAGCGCTGCGTCAGCTCGTCGCAGATCGCGATGCGGTCCCAGCCGGGCAGATTCGGCGGCGACAGGATCAGGCCGCGCTTCGCGTCGAGCGGACCGCCGCAGGAAATGCCGAAGTTGGTGTCGGCCGGCGGGGCGAGCTTCGCGATCTCGGAAAAAATCCGCTCCCGCGTGCCGTGCACGTCGGTGGTGGCGAAACGCGCGACCTCGCGCACCCGGTCCGCACCGTCCGGCACGCTGAGCGCGCACTTGGTCCCGCCGATGTCCACGCCGATGAGGTTCATGCGCGTTACTCCAGATACGGGTTCAGCTTCTTGCCGAGCACGAAATGCTTGCGGTCAGAATACCACAGCCAGTGGTCCTCGCCGTCGCGGAAGTAACTTGGATAGCACACCGGCTCGATCCGCCCGTAGTGGCCGAGCTTTACCGCCTCCGCCGTGGCGAACCGCTGCGGTTCGCCGAAGACCACCGGCTGGCCGGGCCCGTCCTGATAACGGCCGCACACGATCCAGACGTCGCGGCGGTTGACCTGGTAATCCGTGGGATGCCGCGCGCCGGGGATGTAGCCGTCGTTGTTGTAGTAGATGAGGCAGTATTTGCCCGGGGCGTAGGCGAAGATCGGGCAGCAGACGATGGGCGAATGCACCAAGGGACCGTCGTCGCTGTAGCGCAGCGGAAAGACCGGCAGCGGTGAGGTCTCGTCGTAATCGGTCCAATGCGAGGCCCAGTTGCGGCCGTGGTCGCGCGACTGGCTCCAGAACAGGCAGCCCTGCAGCGTGCGCATGACGGTGAACAGCCGCCCGTCCGGCAACGGCACGGTCATCGCCTCCTGCGCGAGGCTCTGGTTCATGCGCAGCGGATGCGGCACCTGCAGGCCGGTGCCGCCTTCCGGCCAAGTCGTCATCACGAGCTTCGCCGGATCGCGCTCGGTGAGGATGTTCTCGAAGCGCAGGAACCACACCTCGCTGTTCACGTTGAGCAGGTGCGGGCTGCCCGAGCCCCAGCGCGTGAGGCTCGCCATCGGCACGCCGTCCGGCGCGACGAAGCTCTGGAAACAGGTGACAAAGTTCACCGGCATCGCCGGGTCGGGATGATCGATCGTCCCGCGCCGGATGCGCAGGTGGTCGTATGGCGCGGACCAGGTGCGGCCGTCGTCCTCGGAAAACCGGAACCGCAGCACGCCCGTCGTGTCGTCGCGCGCATCGGTGACACCGGTGTTCTTGTTGTAGAAAAGATAGATCCGGCCCGTCGCGGGGACGGTGATGAAAAACGCCCAGCTCGCCTGGTATTTGCCGCGCTCCGGCCCGGCCTGCTGCGCGGGGGTCGCGCCGTCAATCCGCTGCGGCGCGCTCCAGGTCCGGCCGCGGTCCTCGCTGCGGCTCACAACCACGCCCTGGTCGGGGTTGTTCTCATGCGTGGCTTGCGTCCAAGTCATCAGCCAGTGGCCGCCGGGCGTCACCAGCCCGATGATCTGCTGGTTTTCCGCATCGGGGCCGAACTCGGCGCGCGGCCGGTAAACCACGCAGTCCGGCCGGGTGCGGGCGATCTCCTGCGCGTAGGCGGCGGCGTCCATGTTCAGCGGATGACCACCACCGGCCGGCCAAGCCGGCGGGCGATTTTTTTCAACGCCGGCAGGGCCGTTGCCTGGAGCAGCACCACGACGGTGCCGCCGCTGCCGCCGCCGCTCACGCGGGCGCCGTAAAATCCCCGCGCCGGGCCGGCCGCGCACACGGCCGCCACCATGTCGTCCGTCTCGGGACAGCCGAGACCGATGGACGAATAGCCGGCATGCGACTGGCAGAGCAGCTCGCCCAGCACGCGGAGCGACTCCGCGCTGTTGCGGGTGTTGACGCCACGCAGGAGCGCGACCGCCGTCTCGCTGCGGAAATTTTCCTCCACCGGAAATGACACGGCGGCGCGCACGGCGTAGCTCCGCGCCGGTTCAATCCTGGAGAGCGGATCATCCACCCCGCCGCAACGCTCAAGAAATTCGCGGCCGGTGATGACCGCGGGCAGCACGGCCTCCGGCAGACTGCGCACCGCGGAAGGCGTCAGCTCCGTCGCGTGCGCCAGCTTCCGGCCCGTGCCGATCTCGATGAGCTTCCTGCCCATGAAGGCCCCGGCGCGCGCCGTCGCGTAGGGCGAATCCGTCACCGCGTGCTTCACACCGCTCGGCCAGCCCACCGCGATCACACCCGCCGGCAGCTTCACCGGCGCCAGCAGGGTGTCGGGCCGGCACAGGATCGGCAGCAGCGCACCGCGCACGCCGTTGGCCGAGGCGAGCTGGTCCATCAGCCCGCAGGGCGCGCCGACAATCTCGTTCTCAGCGCGCTGCGCGAGCCGCGCCAACGCAGTGCCTTTGAATTTTTTGCCGGAAAATTTTTCCAGGGCGCGCAACGTTGCGACCTCCAGCGCCGCGCTGCTGCTCACACCCATCGAGGCGGGCACATCCGACTCGATGTGGAACACCAAACCGGACCTGGGCTGCCAGCGTTGCGCCGCGCAGAAGAGCAGAAAACAGCCGTAGGGATACCGCACCCACTTCGGAGTCTCCGTCGGCGGCGCGCCCGGCGGCAGCGAACAGTAACCTTCGCCGACGCTCGCAAAGACCAGTTCGGGCGTCTGCGTCGCGGTGATCGTCACCCGGGTCGTCAGGCTGAGCGGCATCTCCAGCACGAGCGAGCCGCTGTAGTCGGCCACGCCGCCCAAAAAATCCAGCCGCCCCGGAGCTTCGCCTGTGACGGTTTTCATGTCAGCGATCCTCAAGTCCGCCAAACTTCACCGCGGATAGCACGGATGGCCGCGGATCTGGGTGGGGCCCGACCTCCGGGCGGGCCTGTCCGCCGAAGCCTTGGCGAAGGCGGGCCGCTCGGAGATCGGCCCCTACCTTCCCTCGGCTCAGAATGACAAATTGGGCAGCTTGGTTTCTATCCGTGTTCATCCGTGGTTAAAAGACCGCCTAGAAGTATTTTTTGATCAGCCGTCGCAGGACCGGCCGCACTTTTTTGGCGAGCACGGGATTGGCGTAGCCCATCCATGCGATCGCCGAGGTCGTGTCGAGCGGCGCGCGCAGGGGTTTGCCGTCGGGTGCCTCCACGATACCGCCCGCCTCCTGCAGGATCAGCGCGGTGCAGATGTCATAGGGATGGCAGACCAGCGATGACTTCATCCCGAGTTTCGCGTGGGCCAGCGGACGCAGGTCGCCCAGCATGCGGTCGTGGCCGATGACGAGTTCGTAGAGCTGCCCACCGGTCGCGATGTATTGGTCGTCGAAGACCAGCGGCGAGCTGCTCGAGCCCAACCCGTAAAGTTCATCCCACAGCTCCTCCTCCAGCGCGGCCATGAGCGCCTTGCCTTCCGGGAAAAACCGCGCGATCGAGGCAAACCCGTGCTTGAAATCCGTCGCCTGCGAAGGCCGCACCTTGAGCGCCGCCCAGCGCCGCGTCCGGAGGTCGAAGGCCCGCGCCTTCACGCCCTGCCCGCGCACCGCGCTCAACTGGTCGCTGCGCCACATCTTGCTGGTGGAGAGCTCGGTCATCGCCGCGACCGTGATGTCCGCGAGCGTGTTCCTCGCGCCGCGCTGCGGGGCGAGCGCCGCCAGCGCCCAGGCGCTGCGCTTGTCATACATCAGGTTCCGCGTGCCGTCGATCGGATCGAGGATGCACTTGCAGATGGTCTTCGCCACCGGCGTGCCGCGGGGAAAGGTGACCTCGTCGCCGTCCTCGACGCCTTCCATGATCAGTTGCACCGGCCACGCCTTCGGCCAGTGCCGCTCGAACCAGTGGAAAATCGCCTCCTCGGTGATCTTGTCCACCTGGTAGATGGTGTCGGCCGCGGTGACCGCCGCGATGTTGGCGAACGAGGCCCCGCTCTTCGCCCGCGCCGTGACGAGGGTATCGCGAATGTGATCCTGCAGGGTGCAGAGCAGCTTACGGGCTTGTTCGAGATTCATGTTCACCACGAAGGACACAAAGGACACGAAGTTGGGCTACAGCACAAGACGGCGAATGCCGTCCTTGAGCAACCGGACATTAAAGTTAAGCAGCAAGCCGATCCTGCACCGGGATAGTTTCAGATATGTCAGCACCTGCGCCTCATGGATGGACTCCAATTTCTCCACTGACTTGAGTTCCACCACCACGCGATCCTGCACTAGCAGGTCAAGCGGGTAACCGGCATCAATCCGCAGTTCTTGGTAAATCACTGGGAGCACCTTCTGGCGTTCCACCTTCAGGCCGCGTCGGATCAGCCCAAAGGCCAGGCATTGTTCATAGGCCGACTCCAGCAGACCCGGCCCCAGCTCCCGATGCACGGCGATGGCCGCATCCACGATCTCCCGGGCAGCATCCTCCTCGTTCATCTTCGTGTCCTTTGCGCCCTTCGTGGTTAATCTTGGACCTTTCCCGACTGCTTGTAATGCACCGCCGGGACCGCGCGCAACTCCGCGGCCTTCTCGTCGGGGTCCGACTCGTTGGTCATCGAGCCGCCGCCGATCTCGGGGCCCGCGAGGTATTTCAGGGTGTCGGGCTTGCGCAGCGGCGGGTGGAATTCGAGGTGAAACGGAAAACACGCGTAGTCCTGCCCGTCCGTCGGCGCCTGGTGGATCGCCATGACATAGGGCATCGGCATCTGCCAGAGGTTGTCGTAACGGGTGGTCACCTCGCGGATCATGCGGCCGAGCTGCGCGCGTTCCGGCGCCGTGAGATCGGCCAGCGATGCCACCGCGCGACGCGGGAGGAGGTAAACTTCATAGGCATACCGCGCGAACCACGGCACGCAGGCCACGAAGCTTTCATTCTGTGCGATCACACGCGGTCCGGCGAGTTCGCGGGCGAGGATGTCCTGCCCGAGGTGCCGGCCGGTTTTTTGCCAATGTTTCCGCGCGCTCTCCACCTCGCGCGCCGTGAAGCCGTAGATGAGATTGCCGGCGTAGATCTGGCAATGCGGGTGCGGGTTGGACGTGCCGACCAGCGAGCCCTTGTTCTCGAAGATCAGCACATGGTGCACTTCCGGTCGCGCGCCAAGTTCGCGGTAACGCTCCGTCCACAGGTCCACGACCGCGGCGCACTCGGCATCGGTCAGGTCCACAAAGGTCTTCGCGTGGTCCGGGCTGTAACACACCACCTCGGCCGTCCCCTGCGCCGGCCGCGTGCGGTAAAAATCGTCGCCCGCCGGCGCGGCCGGAGCCTCGTTGGCAAAGCACGGCAGGTCGTTGGTAAACCAATAGACACCCGTGTAACGGGGATTTTCACCTTTCACGCGCTTGTTGCCGGGACAAAGCGCGCAGCCCGGATCGTAGTGGGGCGGCATGGTCTCCGCCGGCCGGTGCGTATCGCCGATCCACGGCCGGCCGCCACGGTGCGCCGTGTAAAGCACCCACTCCTCGCGCAGCGGGTGCCAGCGTTGCTCCCAGACAGGGGGTTTGGTCGAGGCCGCCGTCATGTGCCGGCAACCGTGCGCCAATCAGTCGGCTTGGCGAGTCGAATTGCCCTGCATGCACTTACGCAACGTGTCATGCAAAATGCACCCCCGGGCCAGCGACAGTCGCGCAAATTGCATGGTTTCCACCCATCGCCTGCTCCGCCGAATCGATGCATTATTTTTCTAATATTTGTTATTCTTTAACTTACATAATCACAAAACCCGGTTGGCACGCATCAAGGTAAAGGGAAGGCGTTCTCTTCAACCCAACGTGCCTATGAATATCGCCCTTAACCGATCCCAGAACACGACCAAGTCCACCGACAGCGCTGCCGAGGCAGCCATCGATGCCGCGCTCGTCCAACGCTTCAACGCCGGCGACGACACCGCCTTCCTCACCATCATGGAGCGCTATCAGGCGAAGATTTTCGCCACCGTCCTGAACCTGCTCCACAACCACGCCGACACGGAGGAAATCGTGCAGGACACCTTCATCCGCGCCCACCGCGGCCTCGCGAAATTCCGCGGCGACTCATCCCTTGCCACCTGGCTCTACCGCATCGCCGTCAACCTCGCGCGCAACCGCTACTGGTATTTCTTCCGCCGCCGCCGGCAGGACTCGCTCTCCCTCGACCACGCGCTCGGCGAGGACAACGACGCCACCTTCTCCGACCTCGTGGCCGCGACCACGCAGGACCCCGCGCAGGAAGCCGCCCACGGCGAATTCGCCGGCCTGGTCGCCATCTGCATGGAACGGCTCGACCGTCGTCAGCGCGAGATCCTCACCATGCGCAATGTCCTCAATCTCTCCTACGACGAGATCGCCCGCACCTTGCGCATCAATGTCGGCACCGTGAAAAGCCGCATCGCCCGCGCCCGCGAAAATCTCCGCGAACTCATCGCGGACGCCTGCCCCGAATTCACCCCCGAGACCCCGTCCTCCGACTATTTCATCGGGGCCCGCGCCACCTACGGCCAACCCGCCATCGCCTTCGCCTGACCGCAACGGATTCAACCCGCCAACCCGTTTGTCACCCAATGGGTGACAAACGGGTTTTGGCGGAATCCTTGTTTTTTCCGGCGGCCGCGGCTCAATCGCGGGCGTGCCGGCCGCCCCGCTCAAGGTTTCTCGCGCCGACGCCCGCCGCTTCATGCGCCGGGCGTTGCTGCTGGATGCCCCGGCCCCTGATGTCGCCGCCGTCCTCGCGCACCACGGCTTCGTGCAGATCGATCCCATCAATGTCTGCGGCCGCATGCACGATCTCATTCTCCGCAACCGCGTCGCCGGCTACCGCGAGGGCGACCTCATGCGCCACGTTCACGGTGAGTCGGCGCCGCTCCCCGCCGCACAACGCACCGCCTTCGAGCATCACCAGCCGGCCACCGGTAACCTCGTCGTCTTCACGCCCGACGCCTGGCCGCACCTGCAGGCCGCGATGCGCGCCCGCACCCGCATCGCCAGCGCGTGGAGCGGCCGGCTGACCAGGGAGGAAAACGCCCTCGTCCCGCGCATCCTTGAAGCCATCGCCGCCCGCGGCCCGCTCGCCTCCGACACCTTTGCCGACGTCGGCCGGTCCCGCCAGATCTGGGGCGCCGCCAGCCTCGCCAAGGCCACGATGCAGAAGCTGTTTTTCCACGGCCGGCTGCTGATCGCCCGCCGCCAGGGCAGCCGCCGTTATTACGATCTGCCGGAACGCGTGCTCCCGGAAAAAATCCTCACGCTGCCGGCCGCCAAACCGCGGGAAACCGCGCGCTGGGAGGCGCTGCTGAAACTCCGCCAGCGCCGGCTCGCCCTGCTCAAGCGCGCCGAGCTGGCCCTCGTGGAAGACCTCGTCCAGCCCGTGCGGATCGCGGACGGTCCCCTGCTCCACTGCCTGCGTGCCGACGCCCCGCTGTTCGAATCAACCGCAAACCGGGATGCGGAAGCCGAAAATGCATCCCCGCGCCTGATAGCGCCGCTCGACCCGCTGATCTACGACCGCCGCGTCACGCAGGCGGTCTGGGATTTCGATTACACCTGGGAGGTTTACACCCCGGCCGCCAAGCGCGTGCGCGGCTACTACGCCCTGCCCGTCCTCTCCGGCCACGAACTCGTGGGCCACGTGGAGCCCAGGGCCGACCGGCCCAAGCGCCGGCTCGCGGTGGTCTCGCGCTCCGTCCGGCGCGGCCATGCCGCCGCTGGCGCCGTGCGCGAGCTCGCACGTTTTCTCGGGTTGCGCTGACGACCCCGTGTGCTTGCGTGACGCGTTCCGCCGTGTCCGCCCTGCTCAAAACGCTCAAGTCCACCTTCGGTTACGCCGCCTTTCGTCCGCTCCAACGCGAGATCTGCGAGGCAACGCTCGCCGGGCGGGATGTGTTCGCCCTCCTGCCGACCGGCGGCGGCAAATCCCTTTGCTTCCAGCTCCCCGCCCTCGTGCGGCCCGGCCTCACCGTCGTCGTGTCGCCGCTCATCGCGCTGATGAAGGACCAGGTGGACCAGCTCACCGCCAGCGGCGTGGCCGCGACGTTTCTCAACTCCACCCTTGGCGCGACGGAATCCCGCGCCCGCCTGCGCGGCCTGCATCAGGGCGAATACAAGCTCCTCTACGCCGCGCCCGAACGGCTCATGCTCGAGGGCTGGCAGGAAAACCTGAAAAACTGGAACGTGTCGTGCCTCGCCATCGACGAGGCGCACTGCGTCTCCGAATGGGGCCATGATTTCCGCCCCGAGTTCCGCCAGCTGGCCAAGCTCCGCGCCGTCCTGCCCGAGGTGCCGCTCATGGCCCTCACCGCCACCGCGACCGAGCGGGTGCGCGCCGACATCATCCAGCACCTCAGGCTGCGCGAGCCGGCCACCTTCGTCGCCAGCTTCAACCGGCCCAACCTCACCTACCGCGTCATCCCGAAGGACCAGCCGCTGAAGCAGATCATCGACTTCGTCCGCAAGCGCGAGCACGAGAGCGGCATCATCTACTGCGCCAGCCGCGCCGCCGCCGAACGCGTGGCGGAGTCGCTCGCCGGCCGCGGCTGGCCCGCCCGCGCCTACCACGCCGGCCTCACCGCCGCGGAGCGCACGGAAAACCAGGAGCAGTTCCTGCGCGACGACACCCGCATCATCTGCGCCACGATCGCCTTCGGCATGGGCATCAACAAGCCCAACGTCCGCTGGATCATCCACCACGACCTGCCGAAAAACATCGAGGGCTACTACCAGGAGACCGGCCGCGCCGGGCGCGATGGCCTCCCCGGCGACTGCCTCCTGCTCTACAGCCCCGGCGATGTCGCCAAGCAGACCCACTTCATCGACGATATCACCAACCTGCACGAACAGCAGGTCGCCCGCACCCAGCTGCGCCAGATCCTGCACTACGCCGAGAGCGCCGGCTGCCGGCGCGCGGAACTCCTCGCCTACTTCGGCGAATCCTTCCCCATCGACAACTGCGGCGCCTGCGACAACTGCCTCGAACCCCGCGAGACCTACGACGGCACGCTGCACGCGCAGAAGTTTCTCTCCTGCATCTACCGCATCCGCCAGGCCTCCCGCTTCACCGTCGGGATGAACCATATCATCGAGGTGCTCACGGGCGCCGACACCGACAAGATCCGCCGCTGGGGCCACGACCGGCTCACCACCTACGGCATCGGTCGCGATCTCTCCCGCCCGCAGTGGGCCGCCGTCGGCCGCGAGCTGATGCGTCTTGGCTACGTGGCCGTGGCTCCGGGCGAGTTCGCCACCTTGGAACTCAGCGAGACCAGCCTCGAACTCCTCCGCACCCGCGCGACCGTCACGCTGACCAAGCCCATGGACCTGCCCCGGGCGAAGCGCGTCGTCCGCCGCGAGGGCGACATCGCCTGCGACGAGATCCTCTTCGAACGCCTGCGCGCCCTGCGCAAACGGCTCGCCGACGAGCGCAAGGTCCCCGCCTACGTCATCTTCGGCGACGCCACGCTCCGCGCCATGGCCCGCGAATATCCGGCCCAGCTCGCCGACATGGAGGGCATCTTCGGCCTGGGCGAAAAGAAGCGCGCCGAGTTCGGCGAAGTCTTCGCCGCCGCCATCGCCGAGTT
>DDSZ01000031.1:871-65684 GCA_002344205.1 Opitutaceae bacterium UBA2377 | reverse complement strand
GCGATGCGCGACTGGGTGACCAACGTGCGCTCGACCCACTACATCCTCGGCACGGCCTACGGTTCGCACCCCTATCCGATGATGGTGCGCGATTTTCACCGCGTGATCGGGCAGGAGGCGCGGGAGCAGATGCTGGCGCGCGAAGGCCGGCTGCCCGACGAACTGGTCGCCTGCGTCGGCGGCGGCAGCAACGCCATCGGGTTGTTTTTCGATTTCCTGGAAGAGCCGGGCATCCGCATGTTTGGCGTCGAGGCCGGCGGCCACGGCATCCAGCGCGGCGGGCATGCGGCGCGTTTCGCCGGCGGCCGCCTCGGGGTGCTGCAAGGCTGCAAGACCTTCATCCTGCAGGATGCCGACGGGCAGATCGAACTCACGCATTCGGTCTCCGCCGGGCTCGATTACGCCGCGGTGGGTCCCGAGCATGCGTTTTACCGCGACCGGGGCCGCATCGAGTTCACCTACGCCAGCGACGACGAGGTGCTGGAGACCTTCCAGCTCTGCGCGCGGCTGGAAGGCATCATCCCGGCGCTGGAGAGCACCCACGCCCTCGTGCAGGGCCTCAAGCGCGCCCGGGAGCTCCCGGCGGACAAGATCGTCCTCATCAATCTCTCCGGCCGTGGCGACAAGGATGTGCAGCAGGTGGCGCGCCTTTTGAGCGATGCGCAAAAGGCGAAATCCTAAATCTCAAGCGGCCAAATCCCAACATGGATGACTTGGCCGAAAGGACGGAATGGTTTGCGGTGGATGTGCGTCGCTTTGCCGGACAGGTGCCGGCGACGGTTTCAAATACGGAGGATTTGCGCCAAGTGGTGCGATCCTCGGGTTCGGTTGCCGCCAATCACATCGAAGCGGACAACGCCTTGGGTAAACAGGATCGGCTGATGCGGTTTCGCATTTGTCGCAAGGAGGCGCGTGAGTCGGGATTGTGGATTCGGCTGATCAATCCGGGCGACACCGAGTCTTTGCGAACAGAGCAGGCACGGTTGAATGATGAAGCCACGCAATTGGTGAAAATTTACTCCACGATCATCAATCGTCTGGGCGGACAATTTTAGGATTTAGTCCCTTGGGATTTAGGATTTCATCGCTTCCATGAAGAGCATGACCGGCTATGGGCGGGGGACGGCGGGGGTGGGCACTTATACGCTCACCGTCCAGGTGAGTTCCGTGAACCGGAAGTCACTCGATTTGGCCATTCGCCTGCCGGCGGGTTGGGAAAGCCTGGAGGCCGGGGTCGGCGAGCGCGTGCGGCAGGCCGCCTGCCGCGGACGCGTGACGGTGAACTTTGAGCTGACGGGCGCCCGTGGCGGCAGCGAGCCGGCCTGGGACGAGGCCGAGATCAACGCGGCGCTGGACCGGCTCGGGGAGCTGGCGAAGGCCCGCGGGCTGGGTTTTCAGCCGACGCCCGAGCTGTTGTGGGCGGTGGTCAATTCCTTGCGCCGAACCCCTGAGCTGCCCGCAGCGGAGGCGGCGCTGCCGGTGGTGAACACGGTGCTGGGTGAGGCGCTGCAGGCTTTTGCCGCGATGCGGGCAAAGGAAGGTGAGGCGCTGCTGGCTGATTTCAGTTCCCGGCTGGAAACGCTGCGCCGTCACACCGAGGCGGTGGCGGCCCGGGCTCCGCTCGTCCCCGCGGCCTACCGTGAGCAGTTGCTCCAGCGGCTGCGGCAGGCGGAGCTGCAGCTCGACGTGAACGATGAACGGGTGCTCCGCGAGATCGCGCTCTTTGCCGACCGTTGCGATGTGACCGAGGAACTCACGCGCCTGCGCAGCCATTTCGACCAGTTCGGTGCGTTGCTGCGGGCGGAGGGCGAGATCGGCCGCAAGGCGGAGTTTCTCCTGCAGGAAATCGGTCGCGAGGTGAATACCATTGGCAGCAAGGCCAATGACCTGACCATTGCCCGGGCGGTGATCGAGCTGAAGAACGAACTCGAACGCGTCCGCGAGCAGATGGCCAACGTGGAGTGAGCCCTGGCTGCTGCGGTTAAAATAACACTGCGGCCGTCGCACACCTGGGCGCGGTAGCGCCGGTAGGGTCCGCTCTCCCGCCGTCGCCCCACCTTCGCCTGAGGCTTCGGCGGACACAGCAAGGCTATGGCGGACAGGCCGAGCAGACCGCGGCTTTGGTGGATGCGCCGGAAGCGCACAAGGGCTGGCTTTCTTTCGACGAGTCAGGCCCTGCCTGTCTCGGCCATGTTGTTAAACCGCGCTACTGCGGGTGCCGCAGGGAGTGCCAGAGATAGATGCCTACGCCGATGCAGATACCGGCGTCGGCCACGTTAAACGTGGGATAGACGTAGGCGCCGAAATGGAGGTCGATGAAGTCGATCACATGGCCGTGCAGAAAACGGTCCACGAGATTGCCGACGATGCCGCCGCAGAGCAGGCCGAAGGCGAGCTGGGCGGTGCGATCCTGCAGGCCGAGCGCGCGCCGCCAGATGAAAATTGCCCCGAGGGTGGCCAGGGCGAGCAGGGCGAGGAAGAAGCTCTTGCCGGTGAAGAGACTCCATGCCGCGCCGGTGTTGCCAACGTGCACGAGGTGGAAGAAGCCGGGGATGACTTCAATGGCGCCGTGGGCGAGGCCGTAGGTGCCCAAGGGCAGCCGGGCATCGATCCACGTTTTCGTGACCTGATCGAGGGCGAAGACCGTCAGCGCGAGTGTGAGCAGCAGCCGGTAGGCGAGCAGGCGCCGGAGTTTCGACGCGGGCGGCTCCGCGTCCGGTGCGCCGGACATGGCGGGGCCGGCGCGCTGGTTTTCAACTTCAGGCTGGCGGCTGGGTTTCAATCGGGAATCAAGGATCCAAAATTGAAATCCCGCCTCACTCGTCGCCCGAGTCTTCCATCATCTTGCCGGAATCCTCGCCGTGTTCGCCGAACAGCCCGGCCTGGGTGCGCGACCGGTGGCGGTTGCGCTCGATCTCCTTCTGGGCCTCGGCGGTGTAGCGGGTGAAGGGCACGGCAAGCAGGCGTTCCTTGGGAATGGGCTGCTGCGTGTGCTCGCAGACGCCGTAGGTGCCGGCGTGGATGCGCTTGATGGCGGCGTCGATCTCGGAGAGCGCTTCCTGCTCGCTGGAAACGAGGCTGAGGGCGAAGTCGCGGTCGAAGGTATCGGTGCCGGCGTCGGCCATGTGCTGGCCGTAGGAGGAGAGGTCGCCGGCGTCGTCCTTGGCGGAGCGCTTGAGGGTTTCCTCGGAGTGCAGCTCGATGCCGGCGGTGAGGTGGTTGCGCAGGTCCACCAGCAGCTTGTAGTAGCGCTTGAATTTCTCGGGGACGTCGGCGGCGTCGGCCGGGTCCAGCTTGGCCTGCTTCTTCGGGTTGAAGCCGAGGATGTCGGCGAGCGAGGCGGCCTTGATGTGGTTGGGCTTGGCCGGCTTCACCGGGGCGATGGCGGCAGCGGCCTTGCCGGGCTGCTTCGCCGGCTTGGCGGCGGCCGTCTTGGTGGTGACGGTTTTCGCGATGGCGCGGACCTCGTCGAGGCTGAAGGCGATGGGCTTGGCGGTGGCCTTGCGCTTGAGGATGTTGGCGCGGAGCGCGTTTTTGGAATCGGATTTTGCCATGGAAACGGGTGCTGCCTTGGCCGCGGGCGCCGGTTTGCGCGCGGGCTCCGGCTTTTTGGCGGGAGCGGCGGGCTTGACCGGCGCGGGCTTCTTCGCGTGGGCCGGGGCGGGCTTGCGCTTGGAAGGAGCGGGTTTGGCAGACGTTTTTTTGGCGGGCTTGGAGGGCGACGCCTTTTTTGTCTTTGGTTTTGGTTTGGCCATGGGGAGATTTGGGGAGGGTTAAGAAAGAAATTAGGACTTTAGCGCGGCAACGCAACGCGGACAGACGTTTCCGTGCGAACTTGGTTCGAGGGCCGGCACCCAGCGCCAGCAGCGGGGACAGCGATGATAGCCGATTTCGGAACAAGGCTCGATCTGGATCGAGTTTTCGGGAGTGACGCCCGCGGTTGGGGAAAATTTGACGTCAGAAACAATGAACAGTTCCGCTAGAACCGACCGCTCAAGACCTACTGCATGCAATTCATGGTCAGCCATTGCTCCTCGAAAAGTCACGACTGCATCCAGCGATTTCCCTAGTTTACCGGCGCTGCGGAGGGGCTCAATAGCCTCATTGACCAAAGTGCGGTAGCGTAGCCGAGAGGCCATCTCTGTGGCTAGCTCAGTATTTATCCAGTCCGGCGCCACTTTGGGCCAGTCTTCCAGATGAATTGAGGCATCACTGTATTCCTTGCCGGTCTTGGCAAAGCTCCACGCTTCGTCGCAGGTGAAGGTCAGGAAGGGTGCGAGCAGCTTCACCAGCGACTCGAAGATTGCGGCGATGGCGCTCTGCGATGAGCGGCGGAGGGGGTGGGCGGCGCCGAGCGTGTAGAGCCGGTCCTTTAGAATATCGTGGTAGATGGCCGACAGCGTGACCGAGCAGAACTGGTTGCAGAGCTGGTAAACCCGGTGGAATTCGTAGGCGTCGTAGGCCTTGGTGCACTCGGCGATGAGCGTGGCCGTCTGGTGCAGCGCCCAGCGGTCGAGCGCGTCCATCGCGGCGACGGGCACGGCGTGTCGGGCGGCGTCGAAGTCGAACAGGTTGGAGAGCTGGAACCGGAAGGTGTTGCGGAAAAGACGATACGCCTCGCCGACGTTCTTTAGGATCTCGTCGTCCACCGGGATGTCGTCGCGGAAGTCCTGCGAGGCGATCCAGAGGCGGATAACATCGGCGCCGTGCTGGGCGATGTAGGCGTCGGCGGTCTGGGGCTTCTGGTAGGTCGAGCTCTTGGAAATTTTCTGGCGGTCCTTGTCCACGATGAACCCGTGGGTGAGGACGGCCTTGTAGGGTGCGCCGCCAAAGGCGATAACGCTGTTCCAAAGCGAAGATTGAAACCAACCGCGGTGCTGGTCGCTGCCTTCGAGGTAGAGGTCGGCCGGCCATGAGGTGCCGCCCTGACCGCGCTTGAGCACGGCGGCCTGGGTGGAGCCGGAATCAATCCACACGTCGAGCGTATCGCGTCCGCAGGTGAGGTCGGTCGCGGCGGGCCAGCCGGCGGGCAGTTTCACGCCGTCGAGAATCTGCGCGGCGGTGGAGTCATACCAGAAGTTGGTGCCTTTGGTCGCGATCTTGTCGGCCACGGCGCGGATGACCCCGGCGTCGAGGTAGGCCTGCTTGTCGGGGCCGTAGAAGGCGATGATCGGCACGCCCCACGAACGCTGGCGGCTGATGCACCAGTCCGGACGCGACTCAACGGCACCGCGGATGCGGGCCTCGCCCCAAGCGGGAATCCAACCCTGGTTCTGTGCGATCTTGGTGATCTCGCTGAGCGCGATCTGGCGGTGACCGGCCTTGTCGAGCGACACGAACCACTGGTCCACCGCGCGAAAAATGATCGGCGTCTTGGAGCGCCAGCAATGCGGGTAGCTGTGCTGATACTTGGCTTTCGCAAGCAGGGCGTTGGCCTCGGCGAGTTTTTTGAGGACCGCAAGATTGGCGGGCGAGGGCTTTTTGGTCTTAAGCTCCTCGACGGTTTCGAGCGTGGTGAGCCCGACGAGGTCGGCGGGCACGCGGCCGTCGTCGAGGTATTTGCCGTCGTCGCCGACCGGGCAGTAAACCTCGAGGCCGTTCTTAAGGCCGGTCTGGTAGTCCTCCGCGCCGTGGCCGGGCGCGGTGTGGACGGCGCCGGTGCCGCTGTCGGTCGTGACGTAGTCGGCCAGCACGACGGGCGAGGCGCGGTTGATGAAGGGATGGCGGGCGGCGAGCTTTTCGAGCTTGGCGCCAACGACGGTCTGCACGACCGAGGGTTGCGGCTCGATTTTCGCCGCGCTGGAGACCGCACCGAGCAGGGCCGAGGCGACGATAATCCGCTCGGCGCCGAGATCGGCGACGGCGTATTCCACCTCGGGGTGCAGCGCGATCGCGAGGTTGGCGGGGATCGTCCACGGCGTGGTTGTCCAGATGACGATGAAGAGCGGCTTGTCGGCCGGGAGGCCAAACTTGGCCGCCTCGGTGGCGGGGACGGCGAACTTTACCCAGATCGCGACGGAGGTGTGCTCCTTGTATTCGATCTCGGCCTCGGCGAGGGCGGTCTCAAAGGGGATGGACCAATAAACGGGTTTCTTGCTGCGATAGACGAGGCCCTGTTCGACGAAGGCGGCGAAGGTGCGCAGGATGTCGGCCTCGAAGGCTGGGGCCTTTGTCTTGTATTCGTTCGACCAGTCGGCGAGCACGCCGATGCGCTTGAACTGGGTGGTCTGCTTGGCGATCCAGCTCTCCGAAAACTCGTCGCACTTCGCGCGCAGCTCGGCGGTGGTAAGGGTGAGCTTCTTCTCCTGAATCTCGCGGCTGACCTTCTGCTCGATGGGCAGGCCGTGGCAGTCCCAGCCGGGCACGTAGGGCGTGCGGAAACCGCGCATGGATTTGTAGCGGTTGACGATGTCCTTGAGCGTCTTGTTGAGCGCGGTGCCAATGTGGACGTCGCCGTTGGTGAACGGCGGGCCGTCGTGCAGGACGAAGGCGGGGGCGCCGGCGCGGATCTGCTGGATACGCGCGTAAAGGCCGAGCTGGTCCCAATGCGCGACCCGGCCCGGCTCGCGCTGCACCAGATTTGCCCGCATGGGGAAATCGGTCTTGGGAAGCAGGAGAGTGTCTTTCAGGTCGGTAGCCATGCCAGCAAAAGGGCCGGAGGCTAGGTCGCCCGGGGGGTGAGTCAAGGTCCCTCCGTCGCATCGCGTTCGCCCCCGGCTATGACGGGCAGGCAAGGCTGCGGTGGGAGGCTGATTTCCTTTTTAGCCCGCGGCGCGGTCAGCGAGCTTTTCACCGGCGGCGATGCAGGCGGGGACGGCAATGCCGTCGCGCACCTGACCGCCGACGAACAGTCCCGGATGGGCGCGTTCGCCGGCGGTGATGGCGGCGAAATACTGGTCATAACCGAGATTGTATTGGGGGATGGCGCGGGGCCAACGGGAGTGCCGCAGAAAAACCGGTTCGCCGCGCAGGCCGAGGAGCGCGGTGAGGTCGGGCCGGACGCGGTTGAGCAGTTCGTCGGCGGAAAGGGCGGCGAGTTCCGGCTGGCGGGCGCCGCCGGCCATCACGGTGAGGGCCACGTGGCCGTCGGGGGCGCGGTCGGGAAAGAGGGTTGAGGAAAAGATCACGCCCAGGAGGCTGCGCTGTTCGCGGGCCGGGGCGAGGAGGCCGAAGCCGTCGAGCGGGTGGGCAAGCTGGGTGCGTGCAAACCCGAGGAAAAGGCTGGCGACCGGCGGATGGATGATGCCGGCGAGATTCGCGAAGGGTTTGTCGCCCAGCGCACCGATACGCAGGCCGGCGAGTCCGGCGGCGGGAAGGGCGGAGATGACGGCGTCGAATTCCCCGCTGTGGGTGCCGGTGGCATCACGCCAGACTACGGTCCAGCGGGGCTTGGCCGTGAGGTGCTCGATCGTGACGCCGGTGTGCAGGGCGGCGGGCAGCCGCGCGGTCAGCGCATCGGTGAGGGTTTGCAGGCCGCGGCGAAAGGAAATGAGTGCGGGCGGCGGCTCACCGCGGCTGCGGCGGGCACTGGCTTGCGCCAGTTGGCCGCGCAGGAGCGAACCGTGCTCGCGCTCCATAGTCCACAGCAAGGGGAATGCGTGCCGGGCGGAGAGCTTGGCCGGGTCGCCGGCATAGACGCCGGAGACGAAGGGGTTCAGCGCATAGTCGGCGAACTCCGCGCCGAAGTGGTCGCGAATGAATTCGTGCAGGCTCAGGTCGCCCGTGCGCACGCGCGGCCGGCGGAGGCACTCGGCGAGGATGCGGAGCCGGGCGGCGGGAGAGAACAGGCGCGTGGTCAACAGGGCGCCGGGGGAAAGCGGCACGGGCACGAGCCGGCCGCCGCGCACGATATAGCGGTTTTTGGCGGCCGGGTTGGCGGTGACCAGCTCGGGTGTGAGCCCCAGCTCTTTGATGAGTGCGCCGGCGGCAGGATCGTTGGTGAGCAGCGAATTGGGACCGCGCTCGATGAGCCAGCCGTCGCAACGTTCGGTGCCGATGGCGCCGCCGGTGCGGGTGGCCTGCTCGAACACCTCGACGCGATGGCCGAGGCGATGCAGCCGGTGCGCGGCGGTGAGGCCGGTGATGCCGGCCCCGAGGATGGCGATGGATTTTTTCGCGGTTACTTCCACGTCGTCACGGTTTCGACCAGGGCGCTCATGCATTCAATTTTGGCCTGCGGGGTGATGCCGTGCCCGAGATTGAAGATGTGGCCGGTGGTGCCGCGCATCGACTCGAGCAGCCGCGAGGCCTGTTGGCGCACGATGTCGGGGGTCGTGGTCATCAGCACGGGGTCGAGGTTGCCCTGCACGGCGACGTTGGCGGGCAGGGTGCGGCGAACAACTGCGAGATCGCAGGTCCAGTCCACGCTGATGGCTTTCACGCCGGAGAAAGCCTGGTCGGTGAGGTGGGACGCCGTGCCCTTGGCGTAAAGAATGACGGGGAAATCCCGCGGCAGCGCGGCGACGATGCGCCGGATCCATTGGAGGGAAGCGGCTTCGTAATCGGGCCCGGCGATGATGCCGCCCCAGGAATCGAAGATCTGGATCGCATCGGCCCCGGCTTCGATTTGCAGGTGGAAATAAGCGATGAGCGCGCCGGTCAGTTTTTCGAGGAGGGCATCGAAGGCCGGCCGATCGGTGTAGAAGAGAACCTTGATCCGCTCGAAATCATCGGAGCTGCCGCCCTCGACCATGTAGGTGGCGAGCGTCCAGGGCGAGCCGCCGAAACCGAGCAGGGCTTTCGTGCCGGCGAGGTTCTTTTTCAGGAGCCGGAGAGTGTCGGCGACGTAGCCGAGGCGGTTGCAAGCGGCGGCGGCGGGGGCGAGGGCCTCAATCTGGGCGTGAGTCTCAATCCGGTAGGCCATGGCGATGCCGCCGGTGTCGCGGAAGGCATAGGCTTGGCCGAGTGCTTCAGGGATGACGAGGATGTCGGAGAAGAGGATCGCGGCGTCGAGTCCCGGGAAACGGCGGAGGGGCTGGAGGGTGACCTCGGCCGCGAGGGCGGGGGTCTTCACCATTTCGAGAAAGGAGGACTTCGCCTTGAGGTCGCGGTATTCGGGCAGGTAGCGACCGGCCTGACGCATCACCCAGAGCGGCGGGCGGTCAAGATTTTCGCAGGCGCAGGCGGCGAGGAAGCGTTCGCGGGAAGTCATGGTTTGAATTTTGCCGCAGAGACGCGGAGACACGGAGCGACGGGCATGGTTCAGTCTCCGTGCCCTGTTGACTCCGTGGCCAACCAATCCTGCGGCTTGAGGAAGACCTCGTGCAGTTGCGCCTCGGGGGAGCCGGGGGCGGGTTGAAAATTGTAATCCCAGCGCACGAGCGGGGGCAGGCTCATGAGGATGGACTCGGTGCGGCCGCCGCTTTGGAGGCCGAAGAGCGTGCCGCGGTCCCACACGAGGTTGAACTCCACGTAGCGGCCGCGCCGGTAGAGCTGCCACTGGCGCTCGTGGTCGCCGTAGGTTGCGGCCTTGCGGCGGGCCACGATGGGCCGGTAGGCCGGTATGTAATGGTCGCCCACGCTGCGCATGACGGCGAAGCTCCGCTCGAAACCGAGTTCGTTGAAATCGTCAAAAAAGAGGCCGCCGACGCCGCGCGGTTCGCCACGGTGCTTGAGGAAAAAATAGTCGTCGCACCATTTTTTCAGCCGCGGGTAAAGATCCGGCCCGAAGGGAGCCACGGCGTCGCGCGCGGTGCGATGCCAGTGCATGCAATCCTCCGCCTGCCCGTAGTAGGGCGTGAGGTCGAAACCGCCGCCGAACCACCAGATGGGGTTTTCTTCGCCCGCACCGGAGATGAAAAAGCGGACGTTGGCGTGGCTGGTCGGCACGTGGGGGTTGCGGGGATGAATGACGAGCGAGACGCCCATCGCCTCCCACGGCCGGCCGGCGAGTTCCGGCCGGTGGGCGGTGGCCGAAGGGGGGAGCTTGGTCCCGGTGACGTGGGAAAAAGCGACGCCGGCCTTCTCGAACACCGCGCCTTCCGCCAGCACCCGGGTGCGACCGCCACCGCCCAATCCCGGCTGGCCGGGCTCGGTGCGCTGCCAGGCATCCTCGGTGAATTTCGCCCCGCCGTCCTCGGCTTCAAGTGCCGCGCAGATGCGGTCCTGGAGGTCGAGCAGGTAGGCGCGGACGGCCGGTAGATAGGGTGACATGACCCCGCCAGATGAACAGAGCGGGGCGGCTTTGGGAAGCCGGGGTTGGGTGGCGGCGGAGGTATTATCCATGGTCATTGGCCATGTTAATCCGCGCGGGCCGCACGGGCTGTGCAGCACTTGGCCAAATGTGGGCGGAATTTGCAGCCCGCACCCGGCTGCTTCAGCGGGGCGGCAGGTTGAACTTTATCACCGGCGACGATTCTTCCGTCTTGGCCTCCGGCGGCAGCGGTGCGTGGGAAATCACCGGCTGCGTTCGGGGCACATTGAGTGCGGGCGCTGCGGGCAGGGCGGCGAAGCCCCGCTCGATCAGTTCGGCCATCTTGATGTCGCGCAGCCGACGCTCGGGGGCGCCCATGATCACGGCGACCACGCGGCGGCCATCACGGGTGGCGGAGGCGGCGAGGCAGAAGCCGGCCGAGGCGGTGTAGCCGGTCTTGAGGCCGTCCACGCCGGCGACGGAGCCGAGGAGGTGGTTGTGGTTGCGCATCTCGATGCGGGCCGTGGGGTGGCCGGGCCGGAAGTCGCGCACCTTGACCGAGGTGTAGGTGAGAATGTCCGTGCGCTCCAGCAGGTGGCGGCTGAGCAGGGCGAGGTCGCGCGGCGTGGTGAGATCGCCCTCGGCGATGCGCCGGTTGGCGGGAGGCAGGCCGTGCGGCGTGCGGAAGGTGGTATGCGTCAGGCCGAGATCGGCGGCGCGGCGGTTCATGCGTTCGACAAAGGCGGGCACGCTGCCGGCCGCGGTGCGGGCGAGCGCGTGCGCGGCGTCGTTGGCCGACTGGATCATCAGGGCGTAGAGGAGTTCGCGGACCGTGGTTTCCTCGCGCTCCTTGAGCCAGACTTGGGTGCCGCCGATGCGGGAATCGGCGGCGTTGACGATGATCGGGGTGTCGAGCTGAAGCGCGCCCTCGCGGATGGCGTCGTGCACCACGAGGAAGGTCATCAGCTTGGTGACGCTCGCGGGCGGGGTGACGGTGTCGGCGTTTTCCTCGAACAACACACGGCCGTCGGCGGCGTCCATAAGGATGGCGCCTTTGTAGGGTGACTGGGCGGCAAGACTGCCGGTCAAAAAGGCGGTGGCGAGAAGGGCCGCAAGCAGGCGACGGGGACGGAGCGCAAAAATCATGCGCGTGAAGGAGTGAAAAAAATCCCGCGGCGCGAGCAGAAACCCGGCGGGTCAGCCCTTCTGGTCCGCCGCCCAGACGACCAGCCAGCCGCTTTCCTTGTCCACATAGACCATGGTGGAGGCGGCATCGCCGGTCTCGACAAACTCGGCGCGGGCGGTTTCCGGGGCGGCGGGTCCGGGGGTGAGAAAGACAAATGCGACGGCAGCGGCCGCGGCGAGCGGCAGCCCGAGCCAAAACATCGGATTGGGCCGGTGCGGGCGCCGCGGAGCCTGTTTTTGGGCACGCACCCGGGCCCACATGGTCGCGGCGGGCGGCACGGGCGTTTGGGCGGTTTCCGTGCGCCAATTTTCAAGCAGGTCGGTGAATGCAGCCTGGGCCTGGCGACAGGCGGGACAGGCCGCCAAGTGCTCCGCCAGCGCGCGTTGCCGGGCGGCCGAAAGCCCACCGGGGGCAGCGGCGGGCAGGAGGGATTCGGCTTCGGAGCAGTTCATGGCGGAGGGATCTCAGCGGGCGTAGGCGACCCGGCCGTGGCTGCGGTGCGCGGGCGCATAGGCGACCCAAACCCGCTCGGTGCGCCACTCATAGCGGCCGGCGACGTAGTGGCGGACACGGGTGCCGCAGCGATCCACGCGGACGATCCAGTGGCCGGGCACCCAGACTTTCACGCGGTTTTCCTGCCAGTAGCCGGCGGGAGCGTGCCGTGGGTGATGGTCGTAAACGACGGTCTCGCGGATCACAGGGGCGGGAGCATGCTTGCCGAGGGCGTGGCCGACGATGAGGCCGCCGACGAATCCGCCGACAGCCGCGCGCTCCTTCGAGCCGGCATGGGTGGCCGGGACGAATGCGAGGGCGGCAGCGGTGCAGAGGGCGATAATGAGGGGCTTTTTCATGGTTATCTCCGGGTTATGGTTGGATTTGTCCCATGAGACGCAGGCCGGGATGAATTTATTCACCCGGTTGAAAAATAATTTACCGGCCGATCACGATGACGGCAAAAACCTCGCCGTCGCCGCGGGCGGGGCCGCCCAAGACGGCAGGCACTCCCGGGCGGAGGACGAGGCCTGTCTGCATGAGGCTGCGCCGGCCATCGAGCCAGTTGACGCGGAGACGCACGGCCTTGCCGTCGCCGGCTTCCGTCTCGAGTTCCAGCCGATGGCCTTGGCCAAGGTTGATGGTGCCCGAGGAGGTGAGGGCGGCCGATCCCTCGCCAAGGTAGCGGTAACTCTGGAAACGGAGGATGCGGCGCAAGGTGGGCTCAAAGGGCGCGAGGCGACTGTCGCTGGCGCCCTCGGCATTGGAGGCGGCGACGAGGATGGCCCGCACGGAGGTGCGCTCCGGCTGGGCGCCGAGCGGTGCGAGCAGGCTCAGGACAAAGAGAGCGGCGAGGAGGTGGCGGATGGGTTTCATGGTTTTTCCTTCAGTTTTTTCGCCAGGAGACGGCGGGCATGGTAAAGACGGGACATCACGGTGCCAGTCGGAATCCCGGTGGCATGGGCGATTTCATCATAGGACAGGCCCTGGACCTCGCGGAGCGCGAGCACCGTGCGGTGCAGGGGCGGGAGCGCGTTGAGCACCCGGTGGAGATGTTCGCGGCGTTCTTCGCCGGCTTCGTCGGGCCGCTCGGTCTCGTCGGTCACGGCATCCTCGCGGCTGAACGGCAGGAAGCGGTCGAACCAGCGCCGGCGTTTGCGCAGGTGGTCGAGGGCCTTGCGGGTGGCGATGGGGTGGAGCCAGGTGGTGAACTTGGCGCCGCCGCGGAAGGTGCCGAGCTTCTGCCAGACGGTGAGCCAGATTTCCTGGCAGATATCCGCACTGTCCTGCTCGTGGCGAACGATGGCCTGCACGAGACGGAAGACGTAGGCGTGATGCGCCTGCATCAACGTGCCGAAGGCGGACTCGCCGCCGGCCTGGGCGCGTTGCAGCAGGTCGGCCTCGGTTTCCGGCGGGAGCGGAGCGGGGGAATCCACGGAGGGAGGGTGACACAGGCCTCAGCCGTCGGTTCCGGCGGACGGCGTGTCCCCGGAGACGGGCAGGTAACGGTTGCGCGTCCCGCTGCGACCGCGGGCCGGGAGGCGCGTGGCCGGATCGCTGTAGGGATGGCGGCGATAACCGGGCCGTGCCGGATCGCGCGCGCAGCGGATCTGGAAGTCCTGCATCCGTTGGAAAACCGCGAGCAGCTGCTCCGGCAACGGATACTCGTCGAGCCCGGCGCGGGCCAGCGCGAGCAGCAGCTCGTGGGTGGCCTCCAGCGTGGAAAGACAACCGGCCTGCGGCTGCTGCTTGATGATGTAACGGCTGGGCATGGTGGCGGTAAACATGATGCGGGGCAGTCGTTGCAACGAGGGGCTCAGACGGAGCATTTTCCGGGCGCCGGCCCACGTGGCGTCGAGGAGGAAGACCACGAGACGGCGCGGACCGAGCGCGGCCGCGAAGTCGGGAATCGTGACGGGGGCTGACAGGTTGATCGCGGTCGGTCCAGGGTAGAGGAGCACGCAGTAGTTGAGCGGATCGTGGATCAAGGCCTGCACCGCTTCAGCGTTATCGAAACCGATGCCCATGTGGAGTTCGCTGTTGGGCAGGCAGAGGTGGGTAAGCCGGCCGGTGGCGGCCTTCTCCTGCTTGAACTCCTTCGGGTGCATCAGAAACACAAACCGGGTGCGGGTGGGCATCGGCACGAGCGATGGGCACCAGCACAGGGCCTTGGGCCAGAAGCAGCGGTAGCAGGTTTCGCGGGGCATGAACAAAAAAGCCAGCGGGAGGGAACCCGCTGGCCGAGAGAATGGGTGGCGCGGGAGCCTTACTTGCCCAGCGATTTGCGCAGGTCGTCGAGCTGGTTGGCGCTGCCGAGGAGGACGTTGCGGCTGGCGATGAACTTGGCGTATTCCTCCATGAAGATCTTGCCCGGCGGGCGGAAATCGAATTCGCCGGCCTTGTCGCGGAAGAATTCGCGGTGCACGCGGGTCCATACGAGGCGGCCGTCGGTGTCGATGTTGACCTTGGTGACGCCACGCTTGGCGGCGGGGAGGTATTCGTTGACGTCCACGCCCATCGAGCCGGCGATCTGGCCGCCGGCGGCGTTGATGCGGGCGACCTCATCCTGCGGGACAGAGGAGGAGCCGTGCATGACGAGCGGGAAGCCGGGCAGGCGGGCCTTGATTTTCTCGAGCACGTCGAAATGGAGCGACTGCTTGCCCTTGAACTTGAAGGCGCCGTGGGAGGTGCCGATGGCGCAGGCGAGCGAATCGCAGCCGGTGAGTTTTACGAACTGCTCGGCCTCGGCGGGATCGGTGAGGCAGGCGTTGCCTTCCTCGACCTTGATGTCCTCCTCGACGCCGCCGAGCATGCCGAGCTCGGCCTCGACGGAGATGCCCTTGGCGTGGGCGCGGTCCACCACGCGCTTGGTGATGGCGACATTCTCGTCAAACGGGTCGTGCGAGGCGTCGATCATCACCGAGCTGAAGAAGCCGGAATCGATGCAATCGTAGCAGGTCTGCTCGTCGCCGTGGTCGAGGTGGACGGCAAAAATGGCCTCGGGGAAAATCTCGGATGCGGCGCGGATGATGGCCTCCAGCATGCGCTTGTCGGTGTATTTGCGCGCGCCCTTGGAAATCTGGATGATGAAGGGGGCCTTGGAATCGATGCAGCCCCGGAACAGGCCCATCGCCTGCTCGGCATTGTTGATGTTGTAGGCACCGACGGCGTATTTGCCGTAGGCATGTTTGAAGAGCTGCGCGGTGGTTACGATCATGGGAGAGGAGATTGCTTTATTCCTGCACGCACCCACCGACAAGATATTATTCAGCGAGCCGTGGCATAAACGGCTGGCTGTTCGCAGGCGCGAGGGGGCCACTGGCGGAGATGGTGACGTTTCGCCGCCCCAACTGGCCCCGAGTTCGACGCATCCCGGCTGGATTCGCCACTGTGCGGCTTACCTTGTTTCCGCCTCAGCGAGGCGGAAACTCAAAGTCGGCTTTGTCCTTTTTCGGGGCGAGGACGAGGTAGGCGCTGAAGGTGGCGCCGCGTTTGGAGACGAAGCCCTCGATGAGGCTGGTCTTGCCATCCGTGACGAGCTTACGGGCTTCGTCGGCCCCGATGTCCTTTTGGCAGAGATTGCGGGTGAGCTTGAAGACGATGCGGTTGTCCTGGTCGGGCTTGCGCACGTAGTAGGCATCGTCGGCCTGCACGAGTTCGCCGCCGTGGAGCTTGCTCTCGCCGAGGACGACGGCCTTGGAAAGGTCGGGCGGCGCCTTGGCCTTGCGCTCGATGGGCTTGCCGTCCTTGCCGATCTTGGGGGCGCGAGGCGGGAATTCCCAAGCGATGCGGGCGTCTTCGCGCTTGATGAAGGCGTCGAAGGGCCGGCCTTTCTTGGAGATGAAGCCCTTGATCAGCTCGGTCTTGCCGTCGGTGATGAGCTGGATGGCGTGCTCGCGGGTGATGGCTTTCTGGCACATCATGCGGCCGACGCGGAAAGCCTGTTTCCAAGCATCGCCGTCGCGCTCACGCAGCACGTAGCTGGAGCCCACCTCGCAGAGCTGGCCGCCGGTCTTTGGATCGGTCCAGAAAGGTTCGACGGTTCCGAGGTCCACCTTGTCACCGAAATCGAATTCCGTCTTCCACTTCTTGAGGGTGACGTCCTGCTTGGTCTCCTTGTCCTTCTTGGTTTCCTCGACTTGGTCGAGCTTGAGGACGGCGGAGAAGCGGCTGCGGGTCTTGGCGGAGATGAAGCCGTCGAGCGGGCCGACGGTGCGCTTGGCCACGAGTTCGCGGATCTCGGCCTCCTCCATTTTGCGGCCGCCGATGACCTTGTAGAGCATGAGCTCGCCGTCCTGCGACTTGTAGCCGCGGAGGGTTTCGCGCAGGGGCTTGCCGTCGGTGGGGGAGATGATGTCGGTCACCCGGGCGGAGGAGTCGTCTTCCTCGAAGCCTTTCACGCGCTCCACGATGCCCTTGGTCTGCTCGATGACCTCCTCCATGAATTTTTCGCGGGAGAATTTGTTGTGCTCCATCTGGCGGAGCTTGAACTCCCACTCGCCGGTCATGGCGGGGCTGGTGAGGGCCTCGGTCTTCACCGCGGTGAGGAACTGGATGAGCTGCTCGGCCTTGGCGGTGGGCACCAGCTCGCGCTGGTTGCGGTCCATGTATTTCTGGTTGATGAGGCCGTCGATGGTGTCGGCGCGCGTGGCCGGGGTGCCAAGGCCGCGCTCCTTCATGGCCTCGGCGAGCTCGTCGTCATCGACCAGCTTGCCGGCGCCTTCCATGGCGGAGAGGAGGGTGGCCTCGGTGTAGCGCGGCGGCGGCTTGGTGGTCTCGCTGTGGAGGACGGCCTCGAGGGTCTTGGCCCGGGCGCCATCCTCGGCCGTCAGTGCGGGGAGGGCCTTGGAATTGGGATCGTCCTCGTCCACGGTATTCTTGCCATAGACGGCGAGCCAGCCGGGGGCGGTGAGGACCTTGCCCTCGGTCTTGAACGCGTGGCCGGCGACGGTGCTCAGACGCGTGGTGACGTCGAATTCGGCGGCGGGATAGAAGGCGGCCACGAAACGGCGGGCGATCATGTCGAACACCTTGGCCTCCATCTCATCGAGGTTCTTGGCCTCGTGGGCGGTGGGGATGATGGCGAAGTGGTCGGAGATCTTGGCGTTGTTGAAGATGCGCTTGTTGGGGCGCAGCCAGCCTTCGGCGAGGACCTTGGCGGCGTGGGCGCCGAGGTCGCCGGGCAGATTTTGCAGCGTCTCGCGGCAGGTGGGGATGTAGTCCTCCGGCAGCGCGCGCGAGTCGGTGCGGGGGTAGGTGATCATCTTGTGCCGCTCGTAGAGGGCCTGGGCGATCTGGAGCGTGCGGCGGGCGGGCAGGCCGTAGCGGTTGTTGGCCTCGCGTTGCAGCGTGGTGAGATCGTAAAGCCGCGGGGAGGCCTGCGTGCTGCCTTTCTTTTCCTCTGTGACGGTGGCGGCGGGTTGGCCGGCGCAGGCGGCGACGACGGCTTCGGCGAGGGCTTTTTCCCAGATGCGGTCGATGCGGTCGTGGTCGTCGCTTTCGGTCTTTTTGAAGTTGGGCCGCTGGTAAACGCCCTCGTAGGCACCCTTGGCCACGCCGAACTTGGCGGTGACGCGCCAGAAATCGCGGGGCTGGAAGTTGCGGATTTCCAGCTCGCGGGCGTAAACGATGGCGAGGGTGGGGGTCTGCACGCGGCCGACGGAGGCAACGTTGCCGGCGCGGGAGCCGAACATGCGCTTGGTGAGCGCACGCGTGCCGTTGATGCCGATCAGCCAGTCGCTTTCGCTGCGGCAGCGGGCGGCGTCCGCGAGGCCGGCCATCTGCTCGCCGTCGCGCAGATGATTGAAGGCGTCCTGGATGCCCGTGGTGGTCATCGTCTGCATCCACGCGCGCTTCACGGGCAGCTTGCACTTTGTGAGCTGGTAAAGGTAGGCGAAGATCAGCTCGCCCTCGCGCCCGGCGTCGCAGGCGTTGATCACTTGGTCCACATCCTTGCGGGCAAGGAGTTTTTTAAGCTGGGCAAAACGGTCCTTGGAGTCGGCGATGGGTTTGAGGCCGAATTTCTCCGGGATGATGGGCAGGGTCTCCAGCCGCCAGAAGCCGTATTTCTTCTTGTCGATATCCTCGGGCATCTCGAGCTCCACCAGGTGCCCGACCGCCGACGAAATGACGTATTGGTCGTTTTCGTAGTGGTCGCCTTTCTTGGGGACTTTGCCGAGGGCGCGCGCGAGGTCGGCCGCGACGGACGGCTTCTCGGCGATGATGAGAGACTTCATGAGGCGCCGAGGCGTTAGGCCGCGCCGCCGCCGATTTCAAGGCTTAGTTTTGGCCGGGCCGCCGCTCAGGCCGGCAGGCGCGGGGTCTCGGCCAGAGCGGAATCGAAGGCCCGGAGCATCGCGGCGATGGTCTCGTCGGTTTCGTCGCCCATGTTGGAAATGCGGAAGGTTTTGCCCTTCAGCTTGCCGTAGCCGCCGTCGATGACGAGGCCGTGCTTCGACTTCAGGATCTTGTTCAGCGCGGGCAGGTCCACGTTGAGCGTATTGGCGAAACAATTGAGGGAGACGGAGCCGTGGCCCGACTGGGGGAAGAGCTGGAAGCCCTTTGCGAGGACATGGTCGCGCACGGTCTGGTTCAGACGCGCATGGCGGGCGTAGCGGGTTTCCGCGCCCTCGGCCTTGATGTCATCGAGCTTGGAACGCAGGGCGTAAATCAGCGGGATGACGGGCGTGCTCGGCGTCATGCCGGCCTCGTGGTTCTTCTGGAACTCGAGCAGGTCGAAGTAGTAGCCGCGGGTCTTGCACTGGGCGGCGCGGGCCAGGGCGCGCTTCGAGGGCGTGAGCAGCGAGAGGCCGGGGGGCAGGGCGAGCGCCTTCTGCGAGCCGGTGATGATGACGTCGAGGCCCAGTTCGTCCTTCTTGATCGGCAGCGCGCTGAACGAGCTGACGGTGTCCACGATGCTGATGACATCAGGGAACTGTTTCAGCACGGCGGCGATGGCCGGCAGGTCGCTCATGCAGCCGCAGGAGGTCTCGTTGTGGATGAGGGTGACGGTGTCGTATTGGCCGGTGGCGAGTTCCTGGCGGAGGGCCTCGGGGTCCACCGGCTGGCCCCACTCGGCCTTGAGGGCGCCGGTGGCGAGGCCACTGCGCTGGGCCACGTCGAGCCACTTGTCGGAAAAGGCGCCGTTCATGCAGCAGAGCACCTTCTTTTGCGTGAGGTTGCGGATGGCTCCTTCCATCACGCCCCAGGCGGAACTGGTGCTGATATAGACCGGGTCCTGGGTGTGGAACAGCGCCTGCAGGTCCGGCTGGATGGATTGGTAGAGCGCGACGAAGTCGGTGCTGCGGTGGCCGATCATCGGCTGGGCCATCGCCCGCAGCGTTTTCTCGGAGACCGCGATGGGGCCGGGGATGAAGAGCTTGTAGGACATGTGGCGGCGGAGAAAGTTAAGATGCTACGAAAGCGGCTTCCCAAAACGCGGGTCAACCTTCATTCCTGTCATTGTCCCATGTCCCAATCCTGGCTGCAGAAAAAAATCAACGCGCTCGAACTCTACACCGTGGACGTGATCCTCGGGCGGCGGGCGGACACGGGCGCCGCGGTTTACGGGTTCTTTCTGCACCTGCTTTCCTTCCTGTTCAGCGGCATCGCGCAGCTCCGTTTCTGGCTTTACCGCCACCGCATCCTGCACGACCAGCCGCTGGGCTGCCTGGTGGTGGTGGTGGGCAACCTCACGGTGGGCGGCACGGGCAAGACCCCCGTGGTGGAGAAATTTGCCCGCGCGCTGCAGGAGCGCGGGCGCAAGGTCGCCATCCTCTCCCGCGGCTACAAGAGCAAGGCCCCGCCCGTGTGGAAACGGTGGTGGTGGGCGCTCACGCATGCCGCCGAACCGCCGCCGCGCATCGTCAGCGACGGGCGGACCATCCTGCTCAACAGCGAGGAGGCGGGGGACGAGCCCTACATGCTCGCCCGCAACCTCCCCGGCGTGATCGTGCTCGTGGACAAAAATCGCGTGAAAGCCGGCGCCTACGCGATCAGGCGCTTCGGTTGCGACACGCTCGTGCTCGATGACGGTTTCCAATACCTGCCGCTCAAGGGCCGGCTGAACCTTTTGCTGGTGGACAAGACCAACCCCTTCGGCAACGGCCACCTGCTGCCCCGCGGCATCCTGCGCGAGCCGATCAAGCACCTGCGCCGCGCCTCCTATGTTTTCCTCACGAAATCCAACGGCGAACGCGACCCCGACCTGGAGGCGCTGATCCAGAAGCACAACCCGGGGGTGGACCTGATCGAGTGCGCGCACCGGCCCAAGTATCTCCAGCGGCTCGGTTCGGCCGAACGCCAGCCGCTCGATTACCTGAAAGGCCGCCGGGTGGCGGCATTCTGCGGCATCGCGACGCCGGAGAGCTTTGAAAAATTCCTCCGCGACCTCGGCGCGAAGCTCGTGGCCCGCGAACGCTACCTCGACCACTACCGCTACGTGGACGAGGATTTCGACGGCCTGCTTGAACTCGCCCGGCGCGAAGGCGCCGACTGTCTCGTGACCACCGAAAAGGATGCCGTGCGCATCCCGGCGGACCGGGAGTGGACGCTGCCGCTCTACTATCTGCGGCTGGAGGTGGAGATCCTGCACGGTGCGGCGGACTTTGACGAAGCCGTGGGGCGGATCTGCTTCCCGCAAAACGGTTCGCGTCCGCCGGTGACGCCGGCCTGAAACCTTTGCCCTTGCGGGCCGTGCGGCGACTCGGGTTAGCTCCGCGCATGCTGATTGATCCCCGTTTCAACCAACTGGCCGCCGGCCTCACCGGTTTTTCCACGTCCCTCAAGAAGGGCGAGCATGTGCTCATCGACGCCTTCGACATCCCTGACCCGATGGTTGTCGCCTTGGTGCGGGCCGTGCGCGCCCGCGGGGCGTATCCGCACGTGCAACTGCACCGCGCCCGCATCAGCCGGGAAATTGCGCTCGGGGCGGAGGAGTCCCAGTATGCGCACCATTCCGCGGTGGAGCTTGCGCGCATGCAGAAGATGGACGCCTACATCGCCCTGCGGGGCTCGGAGAACATCTTCGAGGCCTCGGATGTCCCGGCCGCCCGGGTGCAGCTCATCTCCCGGCTCATGAAGCCCGTGCAGGACCACCGGGTGGGGCGCACGAAGTGGGTCGTGCTGCGCTGGCCGACCTCCGCGATGGCCCAACAGGCCGGCCTGAGCACGGAAGCTTTCGAGGATTTCTACTTCCGGGTCTGCACGCTCGACTATTCCCGGCTTACGCCCGGCATGAAAGCGCTGGCCGCCCTCATGGAGCGCACCGACCGCGTGCACATCAAGGGCCCCGGCACCGATCTGCGGTTCTCGATCAAGGGCATCGGCGCCCAGCCCTGCGGCGGCCTGCGCAACATCCCCGACGGCGAGGTGTTCTCGTGCCCGGTGCGCGATTCCGTCGAGGGCGTGATCCAATACAACGCGCCCACGGTTTACCTCGGCAGCTCCTTCGACAACATCCGGCTCGTCTTCAAGCAGGGCCGCATCGTCGAGGCCACTTCGAGCAACACCAAGCGCCTGAACGAGATTCTGGACAGCGACGCCGGCGCGCGCTACATCGGCGAATTCGCCATCGGGTTCAACCCGCACATCCTGGAGCCGATGCGCGACATCCTCTTCGACGAGAAGATCGCCGGCTCCTTCCACTTCACGCCGGGCCAGGCCTACGAGGGCGTGGGCAACGGCAACAAGTCGCAGGTCCACTGGGACATGGTGTGCATCCAGCGCCCCGAATACGGCGGCGGTGAAATCTGGTTCGACGGCAAGCTCATCCGCAAGGACGGGATCTTCGTGCCGAAGTCGCTGCACAAGCTGAACCCCGATTACCTGCTCGGGAAGAAATAGCCGCCGGCCGCACCCTGGCGGCAGGATTCCCAATGCTCGAAGACTACATCCAGGCGCTGCCCAAGACCGAGACACACCTCCATGTGGAAGGGGCGCTGCCGTATGAGCTGCTGCACGCGTGGGCGCCGGCGCGCTACCCGGCGGATCCACCGTTCCGGCGGCGCAGTTACCGCTACGCGAGCTTTCCGGATTTCGAGCGCATCCTGCTGGAAAACGCGCTGCCCTGGTTCACCACCGCCGAGCGCTATCACGCGGCCTGCAAGGTGATGTTCGCCGGGCACGCCGCGCAAAATGTGCGTTACGTGGAGACGAGTTTTCACCTGCCGGTCACGCAGTTCATCAACGTGCCCGGCCCAGAGATTGTCGCGGCCATCCGCTCCGCCGCGCCCGCGGGGCTGGAGGTGCGGGTGTTCGCCGGCATGCTGCGGAGCGACATCGCGGGCAGCCTGCGGCCGACGATCGACCGGTTGCACGAATGGGAAGGACTGGCCGGCGTGGACTTGCACGGCTTCGAGCAGATGCCCACCGAGCCCGGCACGGCGCAAATCTGGGCGCGCCTGCGGGCCGCCGGGAAGGTTACCAAGTGTCATGCCGGTGAGTTCGATGGTCCGGCCCGGGTGCGCGAGGCGATTGAGGAACTCGGGGTGACCCGCATCCAGCACGGCGTGCGGGCCATCGAGGATCCGGCGGTGGTGAAACTGGCGGCCGAACGGGGGGTGACCTTCGACATTTGCCCGATCAGCAACGTCGGTTTGCAGGTGGTGCCGGACATGGCGCATCACCCGATCCGACGTCTCATGCAGGCGGGCGTGCGCTGCACGGTGAGCACCGACGATCCCCTTTGTTTTGCGAACACCCTGACGGAGGAATACCTCGCGCTGGCAACGGGATTGAATTTCAGCCGGTCGGAGCTGGCGCAGATTGCCCGTAACGGCTGGGCAGTGGCCGCGGTGCCGGCTGAAGTGCGGCAAGCCATGCTGGCTGAGATCGACCGACTGGAGCGGTCCTTCGCCGCGTGACGACCCACTACACTGTTCCGGCCGGCGTGGCCCGCATCCGGGCCGACAAGGCGCTGGCCTATGCCTTTCCCGACCACAGCCGCATGGCCTTGCAGCGGGCCTTTGACGCCGGGCTGGTCACCCTGCGGGGAAGGCCGATCAAGCGTGACCACGGCGTGGCGGGTGGCGACGAACTCGGCTTTGCGCTGCCTGAGACCAAGCCGGCGGAAATCAAGGCCGTGGAAATCCCGCTGGAAGTGATCTACGAGGACAAGCACCTGCTGGCGGTCAACAAGACGGCAGGCATGATCGTGCATCCCGGCGCGGGCACGGGCGAGGACACCCTCGTCCATGCGCTGCTGGCACATTGCGCGGGCAGCCTGAGCGGCATCGGCGGTGTGGAGCGGCCGGGCATCGTGCACCGGCTCGACCGCGAGACCTCCGGCCTGATCCTCGTGGCGAAGACGGACAAGACTCACCGCGGGCTGGCCGAGCAGTTTGCCGAACGCGCGTTGGAGAAGGAATATGTCGCGCTCGTGAGCGGAGCGCCGGGGCTGATGAGCGGCTCCATCCGCAAGCCCATCGGGCGGAACAAGCATCACCGGCACAAGATGGCCGTGGTCGAGGAAGGGCAGGGCGGCCGGGACGCGCACACGGACTGGGAAGTGATGGAGAAATTTGGCGACGTGGCGGCGCAGGTGCGCTGCCTCATCCATACCGGCCGCACCCATCAAATCCGCGTGCACCTCAAGTCGCTCGGCCATGTGCTGCTCGGCGATGTGGTCTATGGTTGGAAACCGGACCCGCGCCTGAAAGCGCAGCCGCCGCGCGTGATGCTGCACGCCGCGCACCTCATCTGCACGCATCCGGTCACCGGCAAGACCCTTGATCTCCGCGCGCCGTTGCCGGCGGATTTTAATGCGATGATCAAGACGCTTCGGGCCGCGGCGAAAGCAAAGCCGGCGCGCCGTCCGTCCGTCCGCAAGCCCCGGCCGCCGGCGGCGCACATTCATGAAGACTGAATCCGATTTGGAGACGTTGCGCGAGGTGGACGCGGGATTGATGCTGGAGTGGGCCCGCCTGCTGGTGCCGCACTACGGACCTTCGGGCGCGATGGAGCTGGACTTGCGGGACTGGCCCGGCGCGCAGGGGCCGTCCTATTACAACCAGTTCGCGCATTACCCCCTGCTGCTGCTCGCCGAGGGCGTGGTGCCCGGGGCTTCGCCCGCCGAGCGGGCACAATTCCGAGAAATCGCGCTGCGCAACCTCGCCTACACGGTCGGGCTCGCCGACGCGGACTTTCACACCCCGCATTATTCGCGCGGCCGCGACTGGGGCCGGCATGTCGGCGAATGGCTCTGCTATTATCAGCTTTGCTCGCTTGAGCTGATCGAGCGCGGTGAAATCGGTGCAACGGAATTGCGCCGCCGGCTGCGGGCCGTGGTCTCGGGCGCAACCGATCACCTTTACCGCGTGTTTTTGGAGAAATACGCGGTCACGCCATCGGAGTTCGTGGGAAATCACGACACCTGGCATGCGCTGCTGTTTTACCGGGCGGGCCGGTGGTTCGGGCGCAAGGACTGGACGGACTACGGGCGGGATTTCATGCAACGGTGTGTGCTGCCGTTCCAGCATGCCGACGGTTACTGGCCCGAGGCGGGCGGCATCGTGGTGGGCTACTCACTGGTCACGGCGTTGGCGGTTTCGGCCTACGCGGAATTGTCGGACGATGCGGCGGCGTTGGCCGCGGTCGGCCGCGCGCTGGCCTTTGCGGAATATTTTTCCCTGCCGGATGGGTCGGGCGCCGTGGCGGTGGATGTGCGCATGCGCTATCATCCGCATCCGCTGAGCTGGCTGCCGCCGGGTTTCATCCACCAGGCTTCAGGTCGGAGACTGGCCACGGAATCCATTGCTCCGCTGCGCCGGCACCTGCAGGCGCACGGGGTGCGGGACAACAATGCGCAGGCCCTGGCTTTTCACGCCACGTTTGCCGAAGTGCTCTTTGCGCAAAACGCTTGCCGCGAGGAACCGGCCGCCCGGCCGCCGGCCACGCTGCCCGTGGCCAGGCTGGAGCGGGGCGGTTGGATCGGCCTGCTCGGCTGGCAACTGGTGCCCGAGTGGGCGGCGAACCGCTTCGTCCTCGACAGCCAGAATTTCGTGGAAATCTGGCACGCGCAGGCCGGCTACCTTGCAGGCACGGGCAACAGCAAATTGATGCCGCGTTTCTCGACCGTGCGTCGGACCACCCATGGCCGGGCCTACGTGCCGGAGCGCGCGGCCGGCGAACAGAAAGGGCCGCACGAGGCCGCGGCCTGCTATGGCTTCGGCGACGATGAGATCGAGGTGCGCCTGTTCCTGACCGCCGCCGGTTGTGAAATTTGCGCCCGGGTGCTGCGCAACACTTCGGGCGCAACCTATGAATTTGCGCTGCTGACGGCGCTGAAGCCGGGCGATGGGGTGCGGACCGCCACCGGCAATCAGAAGGTCGAGCCCAAGCAATTGTTGCAGGCCACGGCCGGCTTTGAGTGGCGCGGGCTGCGCTGGGAACTGCCGGTAGGGGCGGCGTTGGAATATCCACTGGTGCCGCACAACTCCTACACCCAGGACGGCCTGCCGGTGCCGGAAGACTATGTCGGGCGCATCAGCTTTACGGTCGGAGCCGAACCGAAACGGATTGTGATCCGTTGAGGCTCAGCCGGCGGAGAGCAATTCCGCCGCTAGGCCGTAACGCAGGTTGTAGAACGAATGCCGGAAGGCGGTGACCTTTGCGTGCTCCGCCACGGCGACGAGGGTGGCGAGCGCAGTGGGGAAAACATCGGCCCGCGCCGGGGGCAGGCCCGGGATAGCGCGGCGGTCGGTGAGCGACAGGCCGCCCGTCTGTTCCAGCAGTTCGCGCATCTGCCGGAGCGTGACGATGGGCGAGGTTGCGTCCAAGGCCACGCCTTGGCGTGCGGCCCGGATGGCACGGACGGTGACCACGCTCCCGCCAGTCGCGATGGCGATGGGGAAAGGCAGATCGAGCTGGAAGCGTGCTTCAGCCAGCGCGGTTTGGATGTGACGCGCGAGTTTTTCCCGGATCGTGGCGGACAACGGCAGGCCGGGATCCGGGACAAATTTCTCGGTGAGGCGCACACAGCCCAGCGGCAGGCTGACGGCCTGGCTGATCTGGCGGCCGTGAAAGGTCAGGCACTCGAGGCTGCCGCCGCCAAGATCGAAGACATGGAAATCCTGAAGGTCGGCCAGCGCGGGATCGCAGGTCAGCCCGCGACCAATGGCATTCGCTTCTTCCTCCCCCGTGAGAATGCGCAGTTCGAAGCCGGTGGCCTTGGTAATACGGGCGGCGAAATCCGCCCCGTTGACGGCATCGCGCACCGCGCTGGTGGCGACGAGGGTCGCACGCTCGGGGGAGTGGCTGGCCGCGGCGGTCAGGAGCTGCTGCACGGCGGCGAGGCCGCGCTGCATGGCTTCCTCGTCGAGGACCGGGCGGGCGGCATTGATGCCGGCGCTGATACGGACGTCGAGCGTGTCCTGAAAGACCGGCTGTAACCGGCCGCGCTCATCGCGGCGGGCGACCAATATCTTGATCGAATTGCTCCCGATATCGAGGACGGCGGCCGTGGACATGGGGCGGGGCGCCGGGGCGATGGCTCAGGCCCGCGCGGGCGGGTTTTGGCGGGCAGGCTTGAGGACGCCGATGGCAGGGAGGTTGCGGTAGCGCTCGGCGAAATCGAGACCGTAGCCGACGACGAATTTGTCGGGAATCTTGAAGCCCACGAAATCGGCCTCGAAGTTCACTTCGCGGCGGCCTTTTTTGTCGAGCAGCACGCAGGTGCGGAGACTGGCGGGCTTCAGTTTGCGGATCAGCTCAGTGACCAGCAGGAGGGTTTTGCCCGTGTCGAGGATGTCGTCGATCAGCAGCACGTCGCGCCCGGCGATGTCCAGGGTGAGGCTGTGGATGAGCTGGGGCGTGCCGAGGGACTTGGTCTCGTTGCGGTAGCTGGAGATGCGGATGCAGTCGAGGCGCACGGGGTTCTCGATCTCGCGCAGCAGATCGGCCGTGAACATGATGGCGCCGTTGATGATCGAGATGACCGTGAATTCGTCCCGGCCGTAAACCCGCTTGATCTCGCGGCCCATTTCCTTGATGCGCCGTTTGATCCGGGCGGAGGAGACGAGGACGCTTTCAAGGTCGGGATGAACGGCGGCTTTGGGCGGAGGCATGGCGTGGTGCGCCGAGCCAGACAAAGCTCCGGGGCGCTGGCAATGCGTTACATTTTCCCGAATGGGGTTAATTCCTTTGACTTCACCGGGGCGAAAACTTGCCTCGGCTGCGACACCGGCCCGGAGCATGATTTCCATCCGCATCCAACAACTGACCAAGCGTTTCGGAAGCGTGACCGCGCTTCATCACCTCGACCTCACGATCAACCCAGGCGAGCTCTTTTTCCTGCTGGGCCCCAGCGGCTGCGGCAAGACGACGCTGCTGCGGAGCATGGCGGGGTTCTACATCCCCGAGGAGGGGAAAATCCTTTTTGGCGACGAGGACGTGACACGCCTCGCGCCGCACAAGCGGAATACCGGCATGATGTTCCAAAGCTATGCGCTGTGGCCGCACATGAGCGTGGCGGAGAACGTCGCGTTTGGGCTCCACGAGCGGAAAGTGCCGAAGGAGGAAGTGAAGCGCCGGGTGGGCGAGGCCTTGGAATCCGTTCACATGTCGAAGTATGCCGACCGGCGACCCAACCAGCTCTCGGGCGGCCAGCAACAGCGCGTGGCGCTGGCCCGCGCCCTGGTGATCCGCCCGCGCTGCCTGCTGCTCGACGAGCCCTTGTCCAACCTCGATGCGAAACTGCGGCTGGAAATGCGCACCGAAATCCGCCGCGTGTGCAAGGAGTTCAAGCTGACGACGGTGTATGTGACGCACGACCAGAAAGAGGCGCTCTCGATCTCGGACCGGATGGCGATCCTTGAGTTCGGCCACATCCTGCAGGTGGGCACGCCGCGCGAGGTTTACAAGCGTCCTTCGCACAAGACGGTGGCAAACTTCATCGGTGAGACGGATTTTCTGCCGGGCAAGGTGCTGGGCACGGCCGGGGAATACACGACCGTTGAGACCGCGGTGGGCCGCTTCGACGGCTTGCTGGGCGATCCCGCGCGTATGCCGGAGGTCGGCGCCGCCGTCACGGTGTCCATCCGGCCCGAATGCTGGGAACTTCACCGCAACGAGGAAAAGCGCAATGTGGTGCGCGGCCGCATCGGCGACTCCATCTACCTGGGGGAGGTGGCGCAGTATGAGTTTGTGACCGGCAACGGCACGAAGCTGAAGATCTTTGAACGCAACCCGCGCTTCGTGGACGGCTCGTCCCGGGGCGAGCTTTACGCCACGGTCGAACCGGAAGACGTCGTGGTGCTGTCGGATTAAGCGACGCCATGCTCAAGCGGGCGATCATCATCCTGACCCTTGTCGCAACGGTCGCGCTGCCCTTCATCCTGCGGCCGAAACAGGCGGCCGTGGCGCGGGCCGACGACACGCTGGTCATCATCACGCCGCACAACGAAGCCATCCGCCACGAATACGGCGCGGGCTTCCGGCGCTGGTATCAGCAGCGCACGGGCCGCACGGTTTTCATCGACTGGCGCGTCATTGGCGGCACGAGCGAGATCGCGCGCTTCTTGGAGTCGGAATATATCGCCTCGTTCCAGAACCACTGGATGCGCCGGCTCGGCCGGCCGTGGAGCATGGAAGTGCAGGCGGCTTTCACCAATCACCGGCTGGCGGCAGATGCTTCGGAGATTGCGCGGCAGGCCCGGGCGGAGTTTCTCGACTCGAACGTGAGCTGCGGCATCGACCTGTTTTTCGGCGGCGGCAGTTTCGATTTCATCCGACAGGCGCAGGCGGGCCGGCTGGTGCGGTCGCGCATCCTTGAGACCAAGCCCGAATGGTTTACCGACGACGTGATACCGGAAAGCTACGCCGGCGAGCAATACTGGGACCGGGAAGCGCGCTGGTTCGGCAACGTCATCAGCAACTACGGCATTCTCTACAACAAGGATGCTTTGGCCCGTCTGCGGATCGAGCAGGCGCCGGAGACCTGGCGGGCACTGACGGATCCGCGCCTGATCGGCGAGGTCGCGGTGGCGGATCCGACCAAGAGCAGCTCAATCGCGAAGGCCTTTGAAAATCTGATCCAGCAGGAAATGCAGGCCCGGCTGATCGCCATACAGGCCCGGCCGGAAGGACGCTCGGCCAAGGAGATCGAGGCGCAGGCGATCCGCGAGGGCTGGATCGAAGGCATGAAGGTGCTGCAGCTCATCGGCGCAAATGCACGCTACTTCACGGACTCCTCGCAGAAGCCGCCGATCGATGTTTCGCAGGGCAACTCTGCCGTGGGCATCTGCATCGATTTCTACGGGCGCTACCAGGCGGAGGCCGTGCGCCGGCGCGGCAACGTGGGCCGGCTGGAGTTTGTGACTCCGCGCGGCGGCACCGTGAGCTCCGTGGACCCGATTGCGATTCTGCGCGGTGCGCCCAACCACGAGGTGGCGGAGGCGTTTGTCGAATATGCCCTCTCGATGGAGGGGCAGTTGCTCTGGAATTTTCAGGTGGGAGCGCCGGGCGGCCCGGAACGCTTTGCGCTGCGCCGGCTGCCGGTGCGGCGGGATTTTTATACCAATCAGGAGTGGCTGAGCCTGCGTTCCGATCCCGAAGTGCAGCCCTTCGCGGAGGAAGACCAGCTCATCTATCATCCGGCATGGACTGGCGGTATTTTCCGGGAAATGGCCTTCATCATCCGCGTGATGTGCCTCGATACCCACCCCGATCTCGTGCGGGCTTGGCGCGCGGTAATCGCGGCCGGCAAACCGCCGGAAGCGATGGCGGCGTTGCAGGATGTGAGCGCCGTGGACTATGAAGCGACGCTCGGCCGGGTGAAACAGGCGCTCACCTCGAAAAACAAGGTGGATGAAATCCGGCTGGCGAACGAGCTGGGGGCGAGTTTCCGGGCGCAATACCGCCGGGCGGCAGAGCTGGCGCGGGCCGGCCGCTGAAACTGCTTAAGCGAGCCGTGCCACCGTCGCGGCAAAGCCGGCTTGGTCGGGTGAGCGGAAGAAGGAGGTGCCGGCGACAAAGGTGTCGGCTCCGGCCGCGTGGCAGTCGGGCAGATTCGCGAGGTCTATGCCGCCATCCACCTCCAGCCGCCAAGTATGGCCGCGTTCGCGGCGCCAAGCCGCCAATTGCCGGAGCTTAGGCAGCATGCCGGGCCGGAAGGCTTGGCCGCCAAAACCGGGTTGCACGGTCATCACCAGCACAAGGTCAACCTGATCGAGCAAGTGGGCGACGGCGTCGGCGGGAGTATCGGGATTGAGCACGATCCCGGCCTGGCAACCGAGCGCACGGATGCGGGCGAGGGTGCCGGCATGATCATAGGCGGGCTCGATGTGGATACTGATGAGGTTGGCCCCGGCCTTGGCGAAAGGCTCCACGTAGCGGTGGGGTTCCGACAACATCAGGTGCGTGTCGAAGAATAGCTTGCTGCCCGCGCGCCGCAGGGCGGCGAGCGTTTCGGGGCCGAAAGTGAGATTGGGCACGAAATGCCCGTCCATGATGTCGAGATGCAGCCACGGGATGCCAAGTTGCCCGACCCGGGCAGCGCTGGCCGCAAGGTTGGCGTGGTCGCCGGCGAGAAGGGAGGGAGCGAGCAGGGGCGTGGGCATGGCGCAGTTTACCACACATCGAGCGCTGAGCGCCGGGCTTTTTCGGCCAAATCGGCCGCAAGCAGCGGCAGCAACTGGTATTCGGCCTGGGTCTGGCCGCTGTCGGTGAAAAGCTCGCGTTTCACGGTGAGCGGTCGGCGGGCGAATAAGTCTGCGCCGGTGCGGTTGTCGCGGAGAGTCAGCTCGGCGCTGAGGGTAATATCGAATTTTCGGGCGAGGCCGGTATCGCCGGGGCGCACGGTGGCGACTTCGCGCCGGTAATCGGTGAGCGTCAGGATCAAGGTGGCATCGGCCGCGGCCGGATCATTGACGAGGCTGATCCGGCCGTCGCGGATGAAGGCCTCGCGCAACTGCGAACTGGTGATTGGCTGCGCCTGCGGAATCAGGGCGCGAGACACGACGGGGGCCACATGCAGCGTGCGGAAGGTGGGTTCCGCACCGGTGCCGAGGCGGTAGTGGCTGCAACCCGCGCCAAGGAACAGCAGGGCGAGGGCGAAGAAGGAAAACGACAAACGCGCGATCATGGGGCCAAAACAGGAATCAGCCCACGATGCGGCGTGGCATCCGGGTTAGAAGAAGAAAAAGCGCTTTTTCTTCGCGGGTGCCGCCGGGGCGGCGTCGCCGGGTTCGCCGACCGGGGCGGGCTGGATGGCGGCGGCTTTGCGCTCGACCGCGGCAAGGCGTTCGCGGGCAAGCTGGGCGGCGGACGAATTTGGCTCAACGGTGATGGCTTCGTTGTAGAAAACGCGGGCGGCGGTGTAGTTGTCGCGCTTGTAGAAGTAGAAATCGGCCATCTTGATCTTGCTCTCGGCGAGCATGGTGCGCATCGCCTGCAGGCCTTTCTCGGAGTCGCCGATACCCGGGTCGCTCGGGAAAAGGATCATGAAGTCCTGAAAGTAGGTGATGGCTTCTTTGGTCGAGGCCTGGTCGTAATAGGGACCTTGGACAAGGGAGGCATGGGTCTCGGCGAGCTTCAGGTAGGCGTCCGGGGCGAGCAGGCTCTGCGGATAGGTGTTGATCATGCGGTCGAGCGCATAGATGGCCTCTTCCTGTTGACCCATCCGCTGGTGGCCGCGCGCGATATTCATGAGGGCGAGCGGGGCGTAATCGCTGAACGGGGCGTTGAAGAGGATGATCTCGAAAAACTCAATGGCGCGATTGCGCTGGGTGAAGGAGGGCAGCCAGCCCCAAGAGCGGTTGCGGGCGCCGTCGAGCATTGAGCTGGCGATGCGGTATTGTTCGCCGATGATCTCGTTGAAGCGATTGGTGTTCGGGTAGCGGCTCAGCACCTGCTGGAAGGAATTGAAGGCTTTAACCAGTTGTTGCCGGCGTAGGTGGAGCTGGCCGGCCCGGTAAAGGGCTTCGGGCGCGTAGATGGAGTTGTTGTAACGCTTGGCGACCTGATTGTAGAGCTTGATGGCACCGGTGAGATCGCCGCGGTTTTCGCGGTCCCGGGCCCGATTCATCAGGTCAAGGGCGGTGCGGCCTTCTACCCCCACGACGCCGGCGAGTGCGCCGCCTTCAACCCGCCAGCCGGTGTCAGGGCTCCAGACCAGCTCCGCGGCGAGCCGGGAGGGGGCGAGGCACCAGAGGACGGTGAGGGCGAGAGTGCAGAGAAGGCGCCGGGAGAACGGAAGGGACATGGGCAAAAGTTTTACCAGCGAATCAGCGCAGAACCGTAGGTCAAGCCCGCCCCAAACGCGACGAGGAGCAGGAGGTCGCCGGATTTGATGCGACCGGCCTTGCGGGCTTCATCCAGCGCGATGGGCACCGAGGCGGCGGAGGTGTTGCCGAAGCGGTCCACGTTCACGACAAAGCGGTCCATGGGCAGCTCCAGATATGCGGACACGGCTTCGATGATGCGGAGGTTGGCCTGATGCGGAATCACAAGGGAAATCTGATCAGCGCGCAGGTGATGTTGTTCCAAAATATCCCGCGCGGTCTCGTCCATGGCGCGCACGGCGAGTTTGAAGACCTCCTTGCCCTTCATCTTCATGAAGTGGTCGCCGGCCGCGATGGAATCGGGCGTTGCGGGGTTGTCGCTGCCGCCCTTGGGGATTTTGAGCAGGTCCACGCTGTCGCCATAAGCGCCGAGCCGGGCCCCGATGATACCGCGGTTGGGATCATCCGAAGCGGCGAGGACGACCGCGCCGGCCCCGTCGCCAAACAGCACGCACGTAGTGCGCTCTTTCCAGTCCACGATGGCGGAGAGTTTGTCGGCCCCGATGACCAGCGCATGGCGGTAGCGGCCGGAACCGATCATCGCGCTGGCGGTGTCGAGGGAGTAAATGAAGCCGGAGCAGGCGGCGTTGAGGTCAAAGCAGGCCGCGTGGGTGGGGATGCCGAGCTTGTGCTGGATGATACAGGCGGCGGCGGGCAGGGGGAGATCGGGAGTCACCGTGGCGACAATCAGCAGGTCGATGTCGGCGGCGGTAAGACCGGCGTCGGCTAGGGCGGCCTTGGCGGCGGCAACGGCCATGTCCGAGGTGCTCTCGTCGGGGGCGGCGATGCGGCGTTCCCGGATGCCGCTGCGGGTGCGGATCCACTCGTCGGAGGTCTCTACGGTCTTGGCCAGCTCATCGTTGGTCAGGATACGGGCGGGGGCGTAGTGGCCGGTGCCCAGAATGACGGTGGATTTGGATGCCATGAATGGGAAAAGGGCTCAGCCGACGACGGGCTGGACGAGCAGCTCGTTGATACGGGTGATGTCGGCCTCAATGCGGTGGTTGAGGTCGGCGCGGATGATTTCGTTGGCGGCGCGGATGGCGCTGGCGATGGCGTGGCGGTTGCTGGAACCGTGGGCCTTGAGGATGTTGCCGCGCAGACCGAGGAGCGGGGCGCCGCCATAACGCTCGGGGTTCACGCGTTCCTTGAGGGCCTTGAAGGCGCCGGCGGAGAGCACCGCACCGGCCATGCGCATGGGATTGGCCCGGAGTTCCTGCTTGAGCATGCTGGTGAAGAAGCTGACGAGGGATTCCCAGCTCTTGAGCATGATGTTGCCGACAAAACCGTCGCAGACCACCACGTCCACGTGTTCGGCGAAGACCTGGAAGCCCTCGATGGGTCCGGCGTAATTGATGATGCCGTTGGCGCGCTTGAGCAGGTCGTGGGTCTCGGTGATGAGGGCGTTACCCTTGCCCTCCTCGGTGCCGATGGTCATCAGCCCGATGCGGGGGGCCGCAATACCAAGCATGACCCGGGCGTAGTGGCTGCCGAGCAGGGCGTTGTGCAGCAGGTGCTCGGGCTTGGCCTCGGGGTTGGCCCCGGCGTCGATGAGAACGAAGTGGCCGCCTTCGCGCGGCACGATGGCCGCTAAGGCCGGGCGGGCTATGCCCTCCATGGTGCGCAACCGGATGGTGCCGCCGGCCATGAGTGCGCCGGTGTTGCCGCAACTGACGACGACGCTGGCCTGACCGTCCTTCACGAGCTCGATGGCCCGGATCATGGACGAATCTTTCTTTTTCTTCAGGCCGGCCAGCGGCTTGTCCTCCATCGTGATGACTTCGGAGGCGTGGTGGACCGAGACGTGCGGGTTGCCGACAAAGCCGGCCTTCAGGAGCAGCGGCTGCAGAACGGCCTGATCGCCGACGAGGGTGACCGGGGCCAGGGCAGCATCGCGCGCCAAGGCCAAGCGGACGGCTTCAACGACTTCGGCGGGACCAAGGTCGCCGCCCATCGCATCTACCGCGATCCGCCCGGATGCGCCTGGGGTGTTAACCATCGCGGGGATGGCTGCGTAATGACAGACGCGAGGCTCAGACCTCGACGTTGATAACCTGACGGCCGCGATACATGCCGTTCTTCGGGTTCACGCGGTGGGGGCGGAACAGGCTGCCGTCGGTGGGATCGGTAGCGAACTCGGGAGCCTTGAAAGCGTTGGCGGCGCGGCGGTTGGCGCTGCGGCGTTTGGACTGCTTGCGTTTCGGATTAGCCATGGGAGTGGATTTTGTAAGTGGGTGGCGCGGTTTAAAAACGCCGAGGAAGGATGTGAAAGGGTTGGGAGTAAAGGCCCGGAAATTGGTGCGTCAAGCGCTTAACCGTCCGGAGGTTTTACAGGTAAAAAACCCCGGCCAACAGGGCCGCGAGCACGAGCCGGTAAACGGCAAAAGCCGCTAGTCCCTGTCGGGAGAGAAAGGTAACAAGGAACTTGACCGCGATGGCGGCGGAGACGGCGGCGACGAAGATGCCGAGCAGGACATTGCCCCAGCCGAAGACCTCGATCATGGCCGGACCGGAGCGCCAACCCTTCACGACGGCGGCACCGGCGAGGACAGGCAAACCGACCAAAAAGCTGAACTCGGCGGCCCGGGCCGGGCTGAGCCCGGCAAAATAGCCGCCGACAATCGTCACCATAGACCGGCTCATGCCGGGCCAGAGGGCCAGACATTGGATAAAGCCGATGGCAAGAGCCTGGGTGGCATACAGATCGGAAGGGTCCCGTATTTCACGGCCGATGCCGGAGCGCCGCTTCCGGCGGTATTCGGCGTAGAGCATGAGGAACGAGCCAAAGATCAGCGCGAGGATCACGGTGCCGATGGAAAACAGGTTCCGCTCGATCCAACCGCTGGCCAGGAGTCCCACCACGGCGACCGGCGTGAAGGCGCAAAGCAGGTTGCGAAAGAGCCGCAGACCCGCGCTGTCGCGGCCCAGGAGGCCGAGCAGCATATGATGAACTTGGCCATAATACAGCAGCAGCACGGCGAGGATGGCGCCGATCTGGATGACCACGATGTAGGTGTCGGCGGCGAGTTTGAGGGTCAGTGGTTCGCCGGCCGGATTGGCGGGTGTGGGCGGTTTGTGCCAGAGCGGTTCGCCGGCGGCGTTGGTCAGCGGGGCGGTTGATTCCAAGCCCAAGAGGCGGGTGGTGATGATCAGATGCCCGGTGGAGGAGATGGGCAGGAATTCGGTCACGCCCTCCACGACGCCGAGGATGATGGCATCGCGCACGCTCAGTTCCGCCGCCGGGGCTTCGGCCGCGGCCGGATTGGCCGGCAGGAGGGAACACGTGAGGCTGCCCAGCAGGATGAAAGCGATGATACGCACAGGTTCAGGTCAGGGTTTTGCGGGAACGGGGCAATTTTATTTGCCGACAAATGTCAGGGCGTCTCACTGTCTCTCCCACATGCCAAGCCCAAGCCTGAATGAACTCACCGCGCAACTGAAGGCGGCGCGGGATCTTGCAGCAGATCAGGTGGAGTTCGCGGCCGGCGCGCTGGCCGCGCCGGATGTCCCTGAGGCGGAGAAGGCGACGTTTCTGTCCGCGCTGTCCGCCAAGGGCGAGACGGCCGGCGAGGTGGCCGCCTTTGCGCAGGCTTTTCGCGGCCGGGCGGTGGATCCGGGTTTGGGCGCTTGGGCCGCCGAGGCCGTGGACATCGTGGGCACCGGGGGCGACCATGCCGGCGGCTTTAATATCTCCAGCGTGGTCGTGCTCACCCTGGCGAGCGCCGGGGTGAAGGTCATCAAGCATGGCAACCGCGGCATCACCTCAAAATGCGGGAGCGCCGACCTGCTCGCCGGGCTGGGGGTGGATCTGGCGGCGCCGCCGGAAAAACTGCGCGAGGCCATGGCGCAACTGGGATTCGCCTACCTGCTGGCGCCGAACTATCATCCGGCGTTCAAACATATCGCACCGGTGCGAAAAGCGCTCGCCGCCCTGGGCCAGCGCACGGTTTTCAATATCCTCGGCCCGCTCATCAATCCCGCGCGTCCGGCGCACACGGTGCTGGGTGTTTTTGCCCCGGCCTGGGTGCCGCGGCTGGCCGGTGCAATGGAGGAGCTGGGCACGGGTGCCGGGCTGGTGGTGCACGGGGTGATTGCTCCGGGGCAGGGCATTGACGAACTCACCACGGCCACGCGCAACCTCGTGCAGGGCGCCGGCCGGCTGCGGGCCGTCGCGGGCGAGTGGGGGGCGGAGGAATTCGGATTGGAGTCCGCAGCCTTTGCCGACCTGCGGGGCGGTGACGTGACCGAAAACCTGGCGCTCACCGAGGCGATCCTCGCCGGCCGCGGCCCCCGTGGATTGGTGGACACCATTGTGCTCAACACGGCCGTGGCCCTGTGGATTTGCGGCCGCGTCCCGGCAGTCACGGACGGACTGCCGGTGGCGCGGGAATTGTTGCTGGGCGGGGCCGTGAAGGCGAAGATCGCCGCGACGAAGGAGTTTTACCGGACATGAAGCGCGACTACTTCGGCACCGACGGCGTGCGCGGCCCCTACGGCGGGCCGGTGATCAATGTTGATTTTGCCGCGCGCCTCGGGGGGGCGGCGGGTTTGTGGGCGCGCCGGCAGCATCCCGCCGGGGGCCGGGTGCTGATTGGCCGCGATACGCGGGCGTCCGGCGAACCGCTGGCGGCGGCCGTGGCCGCGGGGTTGGTGGCGGCGGGGCTGGAGCCGGTTGCGCTCGGTGTTGTGCCGACGCCGGCTGTCGCCCTGCGGGTGCGGGCCAGCGGTGCGATTCTCGGGGCGGTCATCACCGCCTCGCACAATCCCGCCGCGGACAATGGTATCAAGTTCTTCGCCTTCGGCGGCGTGAAGCTCACCGACGAGGAGGAACTGGCGGTCGAGCAACTGCTGCCCGTGCTGCCGCCCAAGCCGGTGGGCCCGCTGGCGGCCGAGGATGCGGAGGAGTTTTACGTGGAGTCGCTCCGGTCGCTGTTGCCGGCAGGCGCGCTGGCGGGCTGGCGCATCGTGCTCGATACGGCCAATGGCGCCACCTGCGTGACCAGCCGGCGGGTGTTGCACTCCCTCGGGGCGGAAATCTGGGGTATCGGCGATGCGCCTACCGGCGACAACATCAACGCCGGCGTGGGCAGCGAACACCCCGGGCGCATGGCCGCATTGGTATCGGCCGGCGGGGCCCGGCTGGGCATCGCGCACGACGGGGACGGTGATCGCTGTATCCTTTGCGACGAGCTGGGTGTGGTGCTCGATGGCGACGAGATTCTCACCTTGCTGGCCGTCCATGCGCTCAACCGCGGGACGCTCGCGCAAAACACCCTCGTGGTCACGGTGCAGAGCAATCTCGGGGTGGATGCCGCGGTCCGGGCGGCCGGCGGACACGTGGTGCGCACCTTCGTGGGCGATCGCTATGTGGGTGAGAGCATGCGCGCCACGGGAGCCACGCTGGGCGGCGAATCGTCGGGTCACATCATCCAGGCCGAACTGTCGCCTTCCGGTGACGGTCTGGCGGCGGCCCTGAAGGTTATCCAGGTGATGCTGGAGACCGGCCGGCCGCTCTCCGAGCTGCGCCGCACGTTGGTGAAATTTCCGCAACTGAGCGCCGCACTCACGGTGCGGCAAAAAACCGACCTCGCCGATTGCCGGAACCTGCAGGAGGTGATGGCGGCGTTGGAAAGAGAACTTGGCACCCGGGGCCGGGTATTGGTGCGCTACTCCGGCACCGAGCCCAAGCTGCGCCTGCTGATCGAAGGTCCGGACGAAGCCACCGTGCAGGCCGGTCTGCGGCGGTTGGAGGCGGCGGCGCGGCAGGATCTGGAAGTGACCACCTGAGGGTCGAGCCATGCCCGATGTGCCGCTCGCCGCGCTTGATCTCCGCCAGCAGAAACTGGTGGAGAATGCACGCAAGGCGCTCGAGCAGGGCAACGCCGACTACGTGATTGCGGTGTGCGAACCGCTGCTGGCCGAAGCGCCGGGCTGTCTGCCGGTGCGCGGCCTGTTGCGTGCGGCGCAGCTCGTCCGCCATCGCGCCAAAAACCCGCTGGTCGCAAAGGTCGGTGGTGTCCTGTCGCGCGCCCCCTTTTTCCTGGGCGGAAAATCTACCGGACCCGAAGCTTTGCGAGCGCAGGCGGACAAGCTGCTAGCGTCCGATCCCACCAGTGTGACGGCGCTCAAACTCCTGGCCGGGGCGGCGGCCAAACTGGACTGGCCGGAGACCGTGGTCTTTGCCCGCACCGCGGTGCGCGAGCTGGCCCCCGCGGATGAAGCGAATCTCATCGCGTTGGGCGAGGCGCTCCTGAACGTCGGCCGGCCGGCGGAAGCCCTGGCGATTGCCGACGGCATCCTGCGGCGAAATGCCGTGGATGGCCCCGCGCAGAACCTGATGCGGCAGGCGGCCATTGCTCAGACCGTGAACCGCGGAAACTGGGACGGCGCGGGCGATTTTCGCGAGAAGCTGAAGCCGGGCCCCGACGGCACGGGCACCTGAATCACCTGCGCCGGAGCCAACCTTCGGCCACGGCGATGGCGGCCAACATCAGGGCGAGGCTGGCCAGCAGGCGGAGCGGATCCGCGGATTCACCGAAAAACAGCAGGGAGACGGCGACCGCCAGAGGGATCTTGGCATTGTTAAAAACCGCAAGGGTGCCGGTGTTGACCCGCGTGGCGCCGAGGTTCCACCAGAAGAAGCAAACTCCCGATGCGATGACGCCCAGGTAGGCGATGACCCCGGCCTGCGGCCAAGTCAGACGGAGGGTACCCCAGTCGGTCGTAAAGGCGGAGACGGCGGTGGTGGTGACGAGCGCGCCGGCAAAAAGCAGGGCAAAGACCTCGCGCTGAGGGATGTCGCCGAGCCGGGCCTGCGTGCGCTTCCAAGCCAACTGGCCGGCGGCGAAGCAAAGGTTGGAGAACTGCACCAGGATGAAACCGGCGGCGAGCCCGGGGCTCAAAGTAGAGCGCCACAGCAACACGCCGGCCCCGAGCAGCGCGAGTCCGGCGGCGAGCAGGTGGCGGGGTTGCCAACGCCGCGCCAGCGCGGCGTCCAGCAGGGCGACATAGACCGGGGTGAAGATGGTGAAGAGCGCGACCTCGTAGGCTTGGAGCAGGGCGAAAGCGCGGAGGTAGAGCACATACATCAGGCCGAACTGGACCGCGCCGATGAACGCGAGCCGCACCGCGGTGCGGCGTGGCAGTCCGCGAAAGCGGAAGAATGGCAGAAAAACGAGCAACGCGCAGAGCAGGCGGAGCACGGCGACCGCCGTGGCATCCAGCCCCGTCAACTGGCCCTTGATCAGCCCGAAGGAAAAAGCCCAGACCAGCGAGGTGAGAAGAAGGTAGAGCACGGGAAGTCAATGTCCCGGACGAAAGCGGGGGATCTCAGACGCGAAAAATAGCGCCCAGTTTTTTGCCCAAGAGCAGGCTCATGCCGACGATGGTCACGCCGAGGAAAACCATCGCCCAGACGCCGAGGGCGCTCGCGATGTATTTGCCGTCACCCAGTAGCTGGAACAGTTCCATGATGGCTTTGGTGATGGGATAGAAAATTTGCTTTTGGGCGAGGATGAGGGAATCGCTCACCTCCAGCATGGCGAAGGCGAAGGCCAGCAGGCCGCCCGCGATGAGGTTGGCGGCGATGAGCGGCAGGGTGACCTTGAACATGGACTTGAGCGGCGGGCAGCCGAGGTTCTGGGCGGCTTCTTCCAGCGTTTCGCTGGTTTGCTGAAAACCGGCGGCGGCGGCGCGCACGACATAGGGCAGTCGGCGGACGGAGTAGGCGATGATGAGCAGGATGGTGGGGTCGTTGACCGGGTTCAGAAAATCGAAGAACTTTCCTTCCTGCGCCATGGCGAGATAGCCGAAGGCGAGGACGAGCCCCGGCACGGCGAGCGGCATCATGGCGAGGAAGTCGAGGATCTGCCGGCCGCGGAGTTTCGAGCGGACGACCACGTAGGCGATCGCAATGCCGAGCACGAGGTCGATGAGCGTGGAGATGCTGGCGAACTTCAGGCTGTTGGCGATGGCGGGGACCGTGAGGTCGTGGCCGAGGGCGATCTCGAAGTTGTCGAGGGTGTAGTTTTGCGGCAGCACGGTGCCATACCAGTCGTTGGAGAAGGCGACGAGGATCACGCCGGCGTGGGGCAGGATGGCGATGGTGATGACGCCGGCGAAGACCAGCGTGCAAAGCAGCCGACGGAAAAGGGGCAGCTCGCGCGCGCCGCCCGAACTGGTGGCCTTGGCCATCATCGCGTAGTGGCTGCGGCCGAAGATGCCCTTGCCGATGGCGTAGAGCGCGACCGAGCTGGCTAGCATCACGGCAACCAGCGCATAAGGGAAGGGGTTGCCGCCGATGTCCTTCAGGCCGTAGAAAATCTGGACCGAGGTGACCTGGGCGTAGTCGAAGACCAGCGGCGTGCCGAGCTCGGTGAACGACCAGATGAACACGATGGTGCCGCCGGCAAAGAGGCCGGAATTGATCAGCGGCAGGGTGATCTTACGGAAGCGGCGGAAGCCGGTGCAGCCGAGGTTTTGCGCCGCCTCTTCCATCGCGGGATCGATGTTGGCGAGGGCGGCGACGGCGTTGAGGTAGATGATCGGGTAAAGTGAAAGCGCCTGGATGACGGCCACGCCCCAAAACTGGTTGGCAGCGAACCAATCGAAGGTCCAACCCTCGGGGCGCAGGCCGAGCTCGATGATGAAGCTGTTGAGGGCGCCGTATTGCCCAAAAATCTGCTTGATGCCGATGGCGCCCACGAAGGGCGGCAAAATCATCGGGATGAGAATCAGCGAGCCGAGGAAGGCCTTGCCGGGAAACAGGAAACGGTCGGAGATGAAGGCCAGCGGCAGGGCGATGCAGAGGGCCAGGGTGGTGGTGGCACAGGCGAGGAAGAACGAGTTCTTGAGCCCGCCCAGATACACGGGGTCAACCAGCAGCACGCCCAGATAGGCGAGGGTGAACTTGCCGTCCGCGTCGATGAAACCGCCCTTCAGGATCTGGATGATGGGCCAGAGGAAAAACGCCGCGAAAAAGCAGGCCGTGACGGCGAAGATGGCGCGCGCGAAGTTTTTCGACATCGGGCCGCAGTGTGGTTGTCCGCGACACAACCGGGCAAGGCGGAAATCGTCTGTTTCCCACCGGTGTCACGCATTTGTGACGATCCTCCCGTTGGGCGAGTCTACTCGCGCAGCCGGGAGTCCAGCACAAGTGTCACGGGTCCGTCGTTGACGAGGCTGACGGTCATGGCGGCTCCGAAGCGGCCGGTGGCGACCGGGTGGCCCGAGATGCGCTCCAGCTCGCGGACAAAATCCTCATAGAGCGGCACGGCGGCCTCGGGGCGGGCGGCGTCGTTGAAAGACGGGCGGGTGCCTTTGCGGGTGCTGGCGATGAGCGTGAACTGACTGACGACGAGGAGCTGCCCGCCGGATTCGAGCACGGAAAGGTTCATTTTGCCGGCGGCATCCTCAAAGATGCGCAGGGCGGCGATCTTTTGGGCGAGCCAGGCGCCATCTTCGATCGTGTCGCCGTTGGCGACGCCCAGCAGGATCAGCAGGCCGGGTCCGATGGCGCCGATGACCGCACCGTCAACGGTGACGCTGGCGGAAGTGACGCGCTGGATGACGGCACGCATTTGTTAAAAATCCAAACGCCAAAGCGCCAAACGCCAAAGAAATTCCAAAGGGAGAAAATCAACGAGCGCCGGGTCCTTTGGAATTTGGTGCTTTGGCGTTTGGTATTTGCCCGTGCCCGTCAGAGCATGGGGATATGGGGTTCGGTCTCGGCGTCGTAGTTGACGCCTTTGAGGCCGAAGCCGAAGAGCTTGAGGAACTCTTCGCGGTAGCCGGCGATATCGGTGAACTCGGCGAGGTTTTCGGTGGTCACGGCGGGCCAGATCTTGACGACCTCGGCCTGGACCTCGGGGCGCATTTCCCAGTCATCGACGCGGACGCGGCCCGCTGCGTCAAACTTGGCCGTCGCGCCGTTATACATCTGCGTGGCGAAGAGCCGGTGCATCTGCTCGATGCAGCCCTCGTGCGTGCCGGCCGCTTTCATGATCTTGTAGAGCATGGAAATGTAGAGCGGCACGACGGGGATGGCGGAACTGGCCTGGGTGACCAGCGCCTTGTTGACGGAGATAAAGGCGCGGCCGCCGGAGGGTTTGAGCTGGGCGTCGATGGCTTTGGCGGCGCGCTCGAGGTCGTTCTTGGCGAGGCCGATGGTGCCGTTCTTGTAAATGGCCCAGGTGACCTCGGGTCCGATGTAGGAGTAGGCGACGGACTGGGCGCCGGGGGCGAGGACACCGCCATCGCGCAGGGCCTTCATCCACATTTCCCAATCTTCGCCGCCCATGACGGCGACGGTGTCGGCGATCTCGGCCTCGTTGGCGGGCTCGATGGTGACCTCGCTGACGATGCCCTTGTCCGTGTCCACGGTCTTGTTGGTGTAGGAGGTGCCGACGGGCTTGAGGCAGGATTTGTGCACGACGCCGGTGGACGGGTGGGTGCGCCGGGGAGAGGCAAGCGAGTAAACGACGAGGTCCACCTGGCCGAGGTCGGCCTTGATCGCGGCGACCACTTGGGACTTCATGTCGTGCGTGAAGGCATCGCCCATGAAATTGCGGGCATAGAGGCCGGCGGCGCGGGCCGCGCGGGTGAAGGCGATGCTGTTATACCAGCCCGGGGTGGCGGGGCGGCCTTCCTCGGAAGGGCGCTCGAAAAAGATCCCCATTGTGGCGGCGCCGGAACCGAAGGCGGCGGTGATGCGGGAGGCGAGGCCGTAACCGGTGGAAGCGCCGATCACGAGGACCTTCTTGGGTCCGCCGGCGACCGGGCCTTTGGATTTAACGTAATCGATCCATTCCTGCACGTGGGCCGCGCAGCCTTCGGGGTGCGCAGTGACGCATACAAAGCCACGAACCTTGGGTTTGATGATCATATGGCCCGAGCTTCGGCGGGCGGGATTCCCGGGTCGAGAACAGATTTCGGATGGTGCAAACCCCTGTCAGGGACCGATAAGCACCATCGGACCCTCGGCCTTGGGCACACCGCCCTTGCGTTCAAGACTGACCGCAAATTTCGCGACGGTGGCGACCGGTTTATTGGCCTTGAAACGGTAGCGGGCTTCGCCGGTGCCGGCATCAACGGTGAAGACGCCTCCGTCCACCGGGATGGGGTATTGGGGGTCGATGACCCAGAGCTGGTAATCCCGGTCGGCGGCGAGGGCGGGCAGCTTTTCAACGGTGAGCATGCCTTCCTGCAGCGCCGGATTCCAAACGGCGACGGCCACGGCTTGGGGCGAGTCGTCCAACATGGAAACGAGGGTGGCGATCTTCAGTTGGTCGAGGTCGCTTTGGTCTTCCATCTGCCGCGCGAGGGCGGCGAACCGGGCGGCGGATTCCGTGCGCTCGGCCATGGTCAAAAACCGTTCGGCCTCAAGCTGGCTGCGCAGACTTTGCAGGGTGGTGTCGGCAATGGCCTGCTGGTCGAGCAGGAGGGAATTTTCGGCCCGCGTGAAAAAATAAAGCTGGGCGAACCAGACCGCGGCCAGAGCGAAACCGGCGGCCGCGGCGAGCGGCAGCCAGAAAGCGGGGCGAAAGGCGGCGGGCCGGCGCGAGCCTTGCGCCGGGATGTGCGCCATGATGCGGGATTTGAGGGCGGCGGAAGGCGCGGGGCCGGATGCCGTGCAGGCGAGGAGGGCGGAAGTGGCGGTGAGGTCGTTCACCAAGTCGCGGAGTTCGGCGCGGCGGGCGAGTTCGGCTTCGAATTGCTCAAGCTCGGTGCCGTCAAGCAGCCGCAGCGAGTAGAGCGCCGCGAGTTCCTCCTGTTGCTCGGTCAGCGGGTTCATGGGCGGGCCGCGAGCAGATCGCGGAGTTTGAGCAGGCCGCGCCGGATGCGGGCCTTGATGGTGCCCAAAGGCTCCTGCAGGCGGTCGGCGATTTCCTGCTGGGTGAGTCCGGAGAAGAACGCCATCTCCAGCGCAATTTTTTGCTCCGGCGGCAGGGCGGCCACGGCGGTGCGGACGGCGGCGGATTGTTCCGCGGTGGCGGCTTGATCGGCGGAATCCGGCCCCGAATCGGTGACATACCCGATGTCCTCCGGTGCGGATTGGCTGAGCAGCTCGGAGCGGCGCCGGCGCATGCGGATGCGGTCGATCGCCCGGTTGCGGGTGAAGGTGACGGCCCACGTGAAGGCGGTGCCGCGGGCGGATTCGAAGTCGCCGGCCTTTTCCCACAGGGCGAGGAAGACCTCCTGCAGCAGGTCCTCGGATTCGCGGGCATCGTTGAGGATGCGGAGGGCGGTGGCGTAGAGCGGCCGGGAAAAGCGGTCGTAGAGCGTGGCGAAGGCAGCGCGATCGCCTTGGGCGATGCGGCGCATCAGGCGGGCATCCTCGTCGCGGCGATGCCCGTGGGAGCTGGAATCGGTCTCGCTCATGCGGGCAAAGCCGGCCGGCGGCGGGGCGCAGGCAACGGACAGGCAGGGCGCGGTGGCGGACATTTGCACATCATACGCGTGGCAGGGCGGATGGGATGCTCGAACTTGGCCGGGACATGGCAACAAGGAAAGGATGCGCTCACAGCACGGCGAACCCAATCAGGCCCAGCACGATGAGCATCGCGATGACGGCAAGGATGCGGCGCTCAAGCCGGGTGATTCGCAGCGGCATCAGAGACCAAGGGGTTGCAGCCGGGAAAAGATCCCGGACATAAGCGGATCGGTGGCGAGTTCTTCCCAAGGGCGGTTGCTGGAGATGCGCACGAACAGTTGGTCGCCGTCATGCCGGAAGCCGTAGCGCCAGGCGATGCGCAGCAGTTCGCTCCACGAGTAAGGGTCGGAGTAGGCGATGGGGCGGCCGTCAAAGAGATGCCAGAACCAGACGTATTGCGGGAAGTCGCCGCTGCGGAAAAAGCGCATCTCGGCCGGTGCGACCCGGCGTTCGTCCACCGTCAGCAACACGCGTGGCTCGTCAATGGTCGTGAGTTCCCAGCCGGCGCCGGGCCAGCAGGCATCGGGTGTATGGGAGGCCACTTGGCTTACGGCGGTTTGCCCCGGCCGCCAGTAGGCGAGGTAAACGGTTACTTGCGTAAAGCCGTTTGCCGTCTGCTTCAGGTAAGTGCGCTGGGCGAGATGGTCGGTTTGCAGGGTGTCGCGGAATTGGAAAAGATCGTTGCTGGTCTTGACGCTCCAGCCTTCGGCCCGGGCAGGAAGGATGGCGAGGAGATCGGGCACGGGCGTATCCGTGTCTAAGACCGGCCGGGTGTTGATATAAAAAAAAGTGGCGAGACCCAAGGCGGCCAATAGCGTGCCCGACAGGCCGAGTTGAAGGGGAAGGCTGGGGGTTGGATCGGATTTTTCCGCGGGGACGGCCACGGGCCGGAGCGCGGGGTTTTCCAGCAGCAGGGCGATGCCGCCAAGGATCACCGCGGTGATTCCGAGCACCGCGAAGCCGGTGGCATCGTGCCAGGCGCCGGAGATGTCCACGTTGCGGTTGGCCAGCAGGGTGAGCAGGAGGGAACGCAGAAAATTCATGCCGAGGGCAAGCGGCGGCGCGAGCAGGATGATAAGCCCACGGGCCCAGGGGCGGCGGACCATGCTGGCGGAAAAGAAGAGGCCGGCGAAGATGCAGGAGATTAGGCTGCGCACCCCGCTGCACGCTTCCTCCACGCCGACCGAGACATTGGCCAACTCGATGATGTTGCCGGTGCGGCTTGCGGCGATGCCGAGCAGATGCAGCGATGCCAGCACATATTCGGAGATCCACAACTGGAGGGAGAGCGAGATGCGGGAGTAGGTGCCGGGCGGGATTGGTGCGCACAGGAGCCACAGACCGATGGCGACGAAGGCGATCCAGTTGCAAGGCACGGCACGCACCTCGGCGGCGGCCAAGCTCACGAGACCGGCGCCGAGCAGGAGGACAAGCGCCGTCGTCAAGGTGAAAGCCACGATTGCATGGCCCCAGCCGACCGAGGTTGCATAAAGGCCGGCGCCGACGAGGAAGACCAGACCGCCGAGCAACAGCGTGGTCATCAGGGTGCCGCGCCACAGGCCGGGGGGCAGCCAGCGGGCCGTGCCCCGTTGCCGGCTTTCGTGGAGCAGCAGCAAAAAAAGCAACGGCATGAAATAGCCGTGAGACAAGTCGGGGTTGCCGCGCCAGTGCGGCCAGAGCAAGGCGCTCACCGCCGCCACGATGAGACCCAGCAGGACCAGATTGGCCTGGGCGGTCAGTGGCAGTCGGGAAAAGGCAACAGGAGGCATGATGGCACCGGTTCGCCGAGCTTGTGCCTGCCGTCGGGGGGCCCGCAACGGAAATTGCCGATCCCACTGGCGCGACCGGAAAAAATGATTATCACTGCCGCGACATGAAATCCTTCAAATACCTGACGAAAATCATCGCGGCCGCGCTGGCACTTGGCGCTACCGCCACCCTGACCCTCGCGGCCCAAGTCGGCCAGCCTGCTCCGGACTTCACCCTCACCGATATCGACGGCAACACGCATTCGCTCTCGGATTTCAAGGGCAAGACCGTGGTGCTCGAGTGGATGAACCAGGAATGCCCCTTCGTGGTGAAGCATTATGAAAAGAGCGGCAACCTCCCCGCCACCCAGCGGGCGGCCACGGCCGACGGCGTGATCTGGCTGGTGATAAATTCGGGCCGACCCGGAGCGCAGGGTGATTTCAGTGCGGAAAAGGTGAGGGAGTGGTCCAAGAAGCAAAACACCGCTTATACGGCTTACTTCCGCGATCAGGACGGCAAGGTTGGCCGGCTTTACGATGCGAAGACCACGCCCCACATGTATGTGATCAATCCCGAGGGCACGCTGGTTTACAACGGCGCAATCGACAGCATCCGCTCCGCGAATGCGGCGGATATCGCCAAGGCCGAAAACTATGTGACCTCGGCGCTGGCCGCCGTGAAGGCCGGGCAGCCGGTCAAGACGCCCGCGACCCAGGCTTACGGTTGCACGGTGAAATACTAAATCTGCAACCGCACCGCAGTGACGAAGGCGCCCGCACCGGGCGCCTTTTTTGTGCGCTCAAGCCGGCGAGAGAAACAGCTCCGGGTGCATCGTCCCGGTGGCAACACGGTTCACGGTGCCGGTCATGCGGATCGCGTAATCCTCGCCGATATGAATGCCGAGCGTGCCGCCGGGCATGTGGACAGTGACATCGCGATCCACCAAGCCGAGCCGGCGCGCCACGGCGGCGGCGGCGCTGGAACTGCTGCCCGAGGCCAGCGTGTAGCCGGCACCGCGCTCCCAGATTTCCAGCCGGATGTTGGCGGGATCCAGGACTTGGAGGAATTGCACGTTGGTTCTGCGGGGGAAATCGGGGTGCCTCTCCAAGGCCGGTCCGTAGTGGCGGGCGAGCTCGGCCGTTATGGCCGGAAGCGGGATGACACAATGGGGATTGCCGATCGTGGCGGCGCAAAAGGTGAAGGTGCGGTCGAGAACAGTGATGGTTTCATTCAACACCTCACGCGCAGGACCGGTGACAGGGATGCGCTCGCTCGCGAAACTGACGCGGCCCATCGCGATCGTAATCAGCCGGCCCTCGTCGCGGATGACGGATTCGACGGGACCGCCCGGGGTCTCAATGGTGAAGGCGGGATTTTTCACAAGGCCGGCATCCCAGAGGAAGCGGGTGAAGATGCGCAGGCCGTTGCCGGATTTTTCGGCTTCGGAGCCGTCGGGGTTGAAAATACGCAGGCCGAAAGCGCAGGACGTCGAGGGCAGGGGCCCCCAGAGGATGCCGTCGGAGCCGAGACCGAAATTACGATGGCAGATGGCGCGGATCTGGACAGGGGAGGGCTCGCGCCAGTCGGGAAAATCGCGCGGATCCAGCACGACGTAGTCATTGCCGAGAGCGTGATATTTGTGAAAGCGCATGGGCGGCCGGGCGGCGACAAGCGGACAGGCTCAAGCCGCCGGGGGCGTGTAGCCAAAGAGCCGGCGCTTTTTGATCGCGGCCACGACGGAGGCGGGGACCATCTGCTCCCACGCCGGATCCTTTTCACGGATGCGGCGGAGGACATCCCGCGAGAAGATGTGGAGGATGGCCTGATCAAAGCCGACAATGCACTCCAAGTAGTGGTTTTCGAGGAGGTGATTGTAGAGGTTGCGGAGATGATCCACGACCTGAACGTTCTTGGCGTTGATGAGGACACTGGCGGCGAAGGAATGACTGCCGGTGGCGGTGGGCACGGAAGTGGTTTGCCCGGTTGTGAGGTAGCGGTCGTAGGCCTCCTGCCGCATCGGGTAGATGTAGAGCTTGACCGAATGGCGGAACAGCCGGCCGAAAGATTCCAGGATGCCGCCTTCCAGATTCTCGTAATACTTCTCGTTGAAGATCTCGATGAGGTTGTTGATGCCCATCGCCACGCCGATCATCTCCTTTGTGTAGCGGCGGAAATAAGAGGTGAGGCGGTAGTATTCGGAATAGTTTGAGATCAGGACGGTGAAGCCGATGTCGGCGAGCAGGTCCACGCGGGACAGGAAATCCTGCGCGTCGATCTCGCCGGCCGCGAGAAGGTTGTTCATGGTGATTTCCATCAGCACCACGACCTCCTTGCCCTTGACGAGAGGTTCTTGGACGAATTGCGCGGTGGCGCAGTTGAGCATGTCCACGTTGACGTGCGTGACCGGGCGAAAGCTGCCGCGCTCGACGAGGATCGCTTTTTTGTAAAGCACCTCGGAAGGCTGCAGCACTTCGCCCTGGGTGCCGAACATCACGGCGTTGGTGAGCCCGAACTGCACGAGGTGCAGTGACATCAGGCGATTATCCACATGCCGGAAGGCCGCGCCGCTAAAGCGGAGCATGTCCACCTCGATTCGATCTGCGCCGACATTGTCGAGGAGGGATTGGGTGAACTTGGCGGGATCGTCGCGGTAATAGAACGCGCCGTAGATGAGGTTGGTGCCGACGATGCCGAGCGCCTCCTGTTGAAGCACGTTCTCCTTGTCCCACATGCGGACGTGCAGGACGATCTCGCTTGGCTCGGCTCCCGGTGAGGCTTGGAAACGGATGCCCATCCAACCGTGGGCTTCGTTGGGGCCGCGGAAGCTTTTGGCGGCGACGGTGTCGGCAAACACGAAGAACGTTGTCTCGGCACCGCGCGTGGAGGCCAAGCGTTCGTTCAGCAACTGGTATTCGTGATCGAGCATCAGGCCGAGCCGTTCGCGGGAAACGTAGCGCGGGGCTTTGCCGTAGATCGCATCACTGAAGGCCATGTCGTAAGCAGAGATCGTCTTGGCAATGGTGCCTGAGGCGCCGCCGGCCTGAAAGAAGACCCGGGCCACTTCCTGACCGGCGCCAATTTCGGCGAAGGTGCCGTAGATCGGGCCGTCGAGGTTGATCGTCAGTGCTTTGCGGTTCGTCGTCAGCAGGGCCTTGTCATCACTCATGCAATTAATCTAGCAGGCGCCGGGCTGACCGCAACCCGTTCGTGGACCGGACGGGTGACGATTGGGTGATATTAGCCGGGCTGTATCGCCGTCCAAGACGGGATTCCGACCGCTGAAATGGTTTTACTGGTGGAAATGACAAAATGGCCTACGTTGGGCGCACATGAAAAATTTCCTTTCCTCGATGCTGGGTGCGCTGGCCGCCCTCGTCTTGTTTTGCATGGTGACTGGTGGGTTCTTTTTTCTACTGCTGGTCGGCATCAGCGCGCTCGGCGAAAAGGCACCCGTGGTCGAGCGCGGATCCTATCTGGTGGTGGATTTGTCAACCAATGTCACCGATGCGCCGCCGCTGGTGGATTTTAATGTCCTGATGGGACGGAAGCAATCGACGCTGCAATTGCGTGTCGCGACGCAGGCGATTGCCGCGGCGGCGAGCGATGATCGAATTCTCGGCGTGCTCCTGCTGGGCTCCCTGCAGTCGGCCGGCTATGGCTCGGGTCTGGCTGCGGTGCAGGAACTGCGGGCGGCGTTGGAGGACTTCAGGGAATCCGGCAAGCCGGTGAAAGCCTACCTGACCTATGCGATGACGCGGGATTACTACCTCGCGGCCGTGGCCGATGAGGTGATCTTGGATCCCTACGGGGAGGTGGCGTTGCCCGGCTTGGCGGCGGAGCCGATGTTCTTGGCTGGGGCCTTGGAAAAATACGGCATCGGCGTGCAGGTGACGCGCGTGGGCAAATACAAATCCGCGGTCGAGCCCTTTACCCGCAAAGATCTGAGCCCGGAAAACCGCGAGCAGCTGCAAAAACTGCTGGATGATCTCTGGAGCGAGATCCGGGCCGACATTGCGGCCGACCGCGGGATGGAGCCGGAAGCCCTGCAGGCCGTCGTCGATGCGGAGGGTTATCTGCTCGCGGAGGTGGCAAAGAAAGCCGGGCTCGTGGATCGCATCGCCTACCGGGATGAAGTCATCGAGCTGCTGAAGGAGGAAACGGGTGTGGATTCCGCGGGCGAGACTTTCCGGCAGATAGATCTGCAAAGTTATGCAAAAGTCGCCGGCACCGGTGGCGGCAAGTCGGTCAAATCCACTGGCGGCAAAGGCCGGCGCGGTCAGATCGCGGTTGTCTATGCCGAGGGAGATATCGTGGACGGTGAAGGCGAGCCCGGACAGGTGGGCGGTGTGAGTTTCGCGCGCGAGCTCCGCCGACTCCGGCAAGACGACAGCATCAAGGCGATTGTCCTGCGGGTGAACAGTCCCGGTGGCAGCGCCTCCGCCTCGGAGGCGATCCAGCGGGAAATGCGGCTGGCTGCCGCCGAAAAACCGGTGGTGGTTTCGATGGGCTCCTACGCGGCTTCCGGCGGCTACTGGATCTCGGCCTATAGTGCGCGGATTTTTGCGGAGCCGACCACGATCACCGGTTCGATCGGGGTGTTTGGCGTGATGTTTGACGTCAAAAAACTGGCGAATGATTTTGGCGTGACTTTCGACGGGGTAAAAACCGGCCGCTTTGCCGACACGATGACCCTCAGTCGGCCGAAGACCGAAGCGGAGCTGGCGATGATCCAGCGTTCGGTGGATTGGATCTATGACGAGTTCGTGGGCAAGGTGGCCGAGGCGCGCAACCTCGACCGCCGCCTCGTTGAAGAGATCGCGCAAGGCCGCGTTTGGTCGGGCGCCGAGGCGTTGGAGTTCGGTCTGGTGGATGAACTGGGCGGCCTTGAGGATGCGCTTGCCCTGGCGGCCAAGCAGGCCGGGCTGGGCGATCATTACCGGGTGGTGGAGTTTCCACGGAAAAAGCAGCTTGGTGAGGCGATCGCCGAACTGCTTGAGGGCCTGCAGCCGGTGAGCGCCCGGAGCGGCCTGCTCAGGCAGATGTTGGCGCGCCTCGAAAGTGAGCTGAGGACCTTGCAGGCCTATAATGATCCGCAGGGGATTTATGCCCGCATGCCGCTTGAGTTAAATCTGCGATGAACAATCCAGCCACCACCCTTACGCGTGATTGTCCGGCCACCGTCATCCCGGCCGGCGACCGCCTGATCCTGCCCGCCGCCACGACGGTCAGCATCATGCAAACCCTCGGCGGCAATGTCACGGTGCGCACGGAGCAGGGGCTCTTCCGCATTGCGCGCGAGGATGCCACTGCAATTGCCGGATACGTCCCGGGAGAAAATGCGGCGGTGGAACCGGCGGAATTCGGCGAGGCCGCCGTGTGGACGGCATTGCGAACCTGTTTCGACCCCGAAATTCCGGTAAATATTGTGGACCTCGGCCTGGTGTATGATCTCGCGATCGAATCAACCCCGGCCGGTGGCCATAGCGTGGAGGTGAAGATGACGCTTACCGCTCCGGGCTGCGGGATGGGTCCGGTCATCGCGGAGGATGCCCGGCAGAAGATCGCCGCCCTGCCGACCGTCGAGCAGGCCAAGGTTCACATTGTCTGGGATCCGGTTTGGGCGCCGCAGATGATCTCGGCCGAAGGGCGCAAGGCGCTGGGGATCGACTAGCCGGAACTCTCACGCCGTCACCGTGTCCAGCGAGCAGCTTTCGACCGGGGTTTCGCAATTGGGGCGGGCGATGACGCCGGCGTAGGGTTCATCGGCGAAAGGCTTGGCGGGCGCGGTGAGCAGGTGGCGGTCGCAGACCGCGAAGAGCTCCGCTTCGGTTGTGGCGCGGCGCATGTCGAAGAGAAACCGACCCTCGGCGTCCACGCCTTGACCGACGAAGTTGAGGTATTTTTTCATCTTCGCGACGTGGGCGGCTTCGGGGATTTCGGCTGTCTGGGTCTCGCGGTAGAGGCGACCGATATATTCGCGCACATCGGCGAAGGTGGGGGCAAAGACGACGTTGCCGGCCAGGCGTTCGCGGCACTGGCGGAAGATCCACGGGTTGCGGATGGCGTGGCGGCCGATCATGACGCCGGCGGCGCCGGTTTCCCGGAGAATGGCGGCGGCGCGGGCGGCGGAGGTGACGTTGCCGTTGGCCAACACGGGACAGCGCACGGTGCGGACGGCCGTGGCGATGAAGTCGTAATGCACATCGCTGCGGTAGCCTTCCTTCACGGTGCGGCCGTGCACGCTGAGCAAATCCACACGGTGCCGGTTGATGAGTTCAAGGATGCGCAGGTAATGGTCGGTCGAATCGAAACCGATGCGCATCTTGACCGTGAACAAGCCGGGCACGGCCGCGCGAAGGGCGCCGAGCAGTTCGTCGATTTTAGCTGGATCGCGCAACAGGCCGCCACCGACGTTCTTCTTGTAAATCTTGGGGGCTGGGCAGCCCATGTTGAGGTCGATGCCGGCGACGGGCAGTCTCAACAGTTCCTGCACGGTGCGGAGCATGTGCGGGATTTCCTCGCCGATGAGCTGGGCGAAAACCGGGCGTCCGGTCCGGTTTTCCACGATGGAGCGGACGATGTGCTTCTCGGGACGCGACTGGGCGTGGACGCGGAGAAACTCCGTGAAAAAATAATCGGGTGCGCCATAGTGCGCCATCAATCGCATGAAAGGCAGGTCGGTGACATCCTGCATGGGAGCAAGCGCCGTCAGCGGCTGGCCCGGAATCAACGCTGCCGGCAGGCGGGCCGGTGCCGCCAAATCAGGCGGATTCATCGGGATCGGTATCGCCCGCCTGTTGCTTGAGGTAGTTTTCGAAGAGCTCGGTCATGTCCTCGACGGCGTCGAAGACGGCGCGGGCGACGTAGATGGGCCGCTGATGCTGTAGGGCGAGAACGATCGAGTCGCTGGGCCGGGCATCCAGCTCGACGATCTTTCTGCCGAGCTCATTTTCCATGTGCAGGATGATGCGGGCATAGAAAGTGCGATCGCGCTCGTCATTGATGACGACGTGGTCGAGCCGGGCGCCAAGACCGAGGAGAATGCTGCCGATCAGATCGTGGGTGAGCGGACGCGCTTTCTTCACGCCATCGAGCGACATCTGGATCGCATTGCCGACCGAGTGATCGACATAGATGTGGAAGACCTTGTCTTCCTGCCCGAGGAAGACCGCACAGCCATTGGCGGTGGGCATGACGCCCTTGATGGTGACGGTGACGGTGTCCTTGGACATGCGGGCAAGGTAGCGGCGATGCGGCTGGAAGCAAGGCGGGCAGGGCTTAGGCAAAGCCGAGCAGACTGATGCCCCAAGTGCGGGCCTGGGCGATAACGGCTTCACGATCGATGAGGATCACGCGGCCGGCCTCCAGGGCGGCCGCGGTGATGCCGGCCTCGCGCATGGTCTCAAGGGTGCGCAGGCCGAAGCAGGGAACATCGAAGCGATAGTCTTGGGCGGCTTTGACGGTTTTGACGAAAAGAGCGCCGTCGGTCTTGAAGCCGCCGGCGCGGCGCAACATCTCGTCGGTGCCCTCAAAGGCTTCGACTGCGAGGACCGTGCCCTTGCGCACGACGCAGCCTTGACCGATGTCGAGCCGGGCTGACTCGCGAGCGATGTGGATGCCGTGGCGAAGGTATTCCTCCTCAATGGGAAAGCTGCGGCCGGTCATACAGCCCGGCATGGCGAGCTGATCGTCGATGAGGGCGCGTGCATCCAGCAGGGTGACGCCGAGGGCCTCGATCTCGGCGGCGATGGCGCCGAAAATCGTCTCGGCATTGCGGCGCTTGAGGGTGAGCAGGATCTGCGCGGCCTTGAGATCGGGATGCAGGCCCTTGAACAGGCGGCGGGGCGTGATCTGGCCGGCCATGATGGCATAGCCGGCGTCAAATTCGCGCAGGGCTTTCAGCAACCGGCCGAGCTGGCCGACAAGCAACACGCGGCGTTCCGGTTCAGGAAAGGTCGCGACCAAGTCGGGCCGGGTCTCCTCCTCGAAGGCAACCAACCGCAGTGGGATGCCCGCAGCACGGGCCGCCCGGGCGATGAGCACGGGGTAAAGGCCTTGCCCTGCAATCAGGACGAGCGGCCGGGTGCGGTCGTAGCCGGCGGGCAGAAAGGCGGACAAGGTGGACACGGGGTCAGACTGGGCGGATGGCGCGCAGGATTGAAGCCGGAAATATTCCGGCAGGGAGAAGCCGGACCGACCTAGGATTGGGAGCCGTAGTATTTCTTGTAACTACGGTAGTAGCGGTAATTCGAGTAATACTCGATGCGGCGGGGCGAAAGACCGTTGAGGACGATGCCGAGGATCTCGTTCTTCGCGTTGCGCAGGGAACGGATGTAGAGCTTGATGTGTTTGCGATAGGCGCGGTTGAACCGACAGACGTAGATGACCTCGTCGGTGCGCTCCGCAATCAGGAGGCTGTCCGTTACGGCGCCGAGCGGCGGGGAATCCACGACCACGAGATCGAAATTCCGCTTGAGGCGCTGGAGCAATTGGCCGAAGGCAGGGTTTTCGAGAATTTCCGTCGGGCTCTTGGAGCGGCCGCCGGAGCAAAGCAGGGACAGGTTTTCCTCGATTTTGATGATACCGAGACCGGGGTGGGTGGTGAGATCGCCTTCCACGCTGGCGCCGCCTTCGAACCACTGAATGAGACCGGTTTTGTTTTCATGGCCGAAGTGCCGGTGGAGCATGGGGCGGCGCAAGTCACAATCGATCAGGAGCGTTTTCTTGCCGTGACGGGCAAAAGAACCGGCAAGATTGCAGGAGATGAGCGTCTTGCCTTCACCGGGAATCGTGCTCGTGACGAGAATGGACTTGGGGAAATCGAGTTTGGAGTGGATCTTCGCCGCGCTGTAAACGCTCAGGAATGCCTCCACGCCCGGTGCCTGCCGATCGGACAGCATCATGGAGTATTTTTCACTGTCCTTCATGGCGGAAAGGTCGGGGATGATGCCGAGCAGATTTACCCCGATGAAGGATTCGACGTCCCAGGAGCTCTTGATGCGGTCGTCGATGAAGCTCAACCCAACGGCCACGCCCACAAAGACAAGCAGGCCAAGGCCGATGCAGGTGCGGAGGATGCGCTGCATATTCGGCGCGTAGGGCGAGCCGGGCACTTGGGCGCGGTCGAGCGGCCGGACGGGCACTTTTTCCAGATACTTGGTGGTGTTGGTCTGGTTGAGCCGGTCGAGGATCTGGGTGTAATTGCTACGGGCGACATCTGCCTCGTTTTTAAGGCTTTCGAAATCCACGCGCAGTTCCCGCAGGTTGAGGGCGTTGCGTTCGTGCTTGGTGTATTCCTCCTGAAGATTGCGCTCGTTGTCGCGCGCCTCGCTGAGGCTGGTGCCAAGATCGGCGATGGCCAGGGTGATGGCGCGATCCAATTGCTCCTCGGTCACGGCGATCGCGTTGCCGACATCAATCATCTTTGGGTGCCGCTCCAAGTATCGTTCGGCGAGCCGGGCCTGATCCTGCCGGAGCAAGGCGAGTTGATTTTTGAGGGTCGGCACCGCGCCGTGGGCGGTAATGAAAGAGATCTCAAGCAGATTGCGGCCCGTGGCGCGGTATTCCTCGGTCTGGGTGGCGAGAGTTTCCATCTCGATCCGGCGAAGGCGCACACTGGTCAGCGCAGCGTTTACGCTGCGCAGACGGTCGTCGATGATGCTCATGCTGTTGTCGAGCGAGACGAGATTGTGCTTCTGCATGTAGGCCTGCAGCCGCTGGGCCTTCTCTTCGGATTCGCGACGCAACTGCTCGGCGCGCTGTTCGAGAAAATCAACGGCGACTTCGTTGCGTCCACTGACGTTCTGCATCAGAAAGAGCACAAACTGGTCCACGTAACGCTGGGCGATAAGAGCGGCGGCCTCGGGGTCGCGATTACGGGCGACAATCTCAATCAAGAAGCTGTTGCGCCGGGGGATCACACTAACGGAGCCCAGCAACGCGGAGGCCGGGGGCAGGGCCGCGCCGGGAGTGGGGTTTTTCAGGTAAGGTCGTTGGAGAATGCGAATTTCATCCGGGGTGAGCGACTCCACGACCTTGGCCCGCAGCCGGTTGCTTTCAAGGATATGGATGTAGGTGTTGAGATCCATATCCGAACGCACCGAGGCATCCACCACGCTTTGGGTGGTAACCACGGTCTCGGGTTTTTCGAACTGCATGGTGGCCGAGCTGGCATACATCGGAAGCTCGCGGGCCTGATAGTAGCCTACGCCGATAGCGACGAGCAGTGCCAGAGGCAGGGCAATCCAGAGACGTTCGCGCAGGATGACATAGTAATCCCGCAGGGTGCGGCGCTCGATGAGCTGGTCGTCCTGGTCGTGAATCTTGCCCGCGGGTTCGGGATGGTTGCCGGTGCCTTCAGCCATGGTGTGCGGGGTAAATTTCTTAGAAAAGGCGCTCGGGGACAAAGACGATGTCGCCGGGTAGCAGCATAAAGGCGCTGTCATCAGTGCGGGCGCGCGTGCGGCCGCGGATCATGCTTTCGACATCAACCGTAAAGACCTGACGGGTGCCGTCAGCGTTGATACGGGTGATGGTGACGGCGGTGCCACGAGCGGTGTCGGTAAAGCCACCCGCGCGGGTGACGAGTTCGAGCACGCTCATGGCCTGTTCGATCGGCAGCAGGTAGCGGCGAGGGTCCTTGACCTGACCTTGGATGGTCACCTCACGCGGGGCGTATTCTTCCACCGTGATGGTGACCTGCGGGGCGCGAAGAAAGCGACCGTCCCGATAGGCGGCTTCGACGGCGCGCTCGGCTTCGGGGATGGTCATGCCGACCAATTGCACGGAGCCGAGCAGGTGAAGGTTGATGGTGCCCTTGGCATCCACCCGGCCGATCATATCGAGATCGGGCTCTTGGAAGACGCCGATGCGGATGCGGTCGTTGGTCGCGATGCGATAGGTGATGACGTTGGCCGGGTTCGCCGGTTGTGCGGGGGCCAATGCAGGAAAAATAATGCCGAACATCAGGGCCGCACGAACGAAGCTCCGGCAGACACGGACTAAGGAGTAGGTTGATGCGTGGGGCAGCATTTTCAGAAACGGGATGACAGGGACAGATTGACGGAGTTACGCCTAAAATCGGAAAAAGCCACATTGGACCAATTGCGATAGTAGGAGTAGGTGAACATGGCCTTGAAGTGCTCGTTCAGCGTGTAGCCGGCGCCGGCGTTCCAGGTGAAGAAGGTGTCTCGCCGGCCTTGGCCGGGTGCACCCATAAAGCGGTTCACTCCGTAGCCGGCACCGGCGTAGAGGGCGAATTTGGAGTTTACGGCATGTTGCACGTCCACATCGAACGACGTGCCGTCCACATTGATGTTGGTTGAGGTGGTGGAGAAGTCCTTGCTGCCTTGCAGTCGCACATTGGTGCGACGGGTAGCGTTCCAAGTGGCACCGATAGAGGCGGTGAAAGCGTGATAGGAGTCTTCGTTGCTGCCACTGGGGACACGGACCTGATAGCCGGCGCGGACATTGCCGCTGACTTTGGGCAAGATCTTGCCGGAAACGCCGGCCGTGAACGCGTGGTCAACAAACGTAGTGCTGGCCGAGGATTCGCCCCAGCGCACGCGATAGCCGCCGACCAGATCCCGCTCGGAGGTATAAATGTAGAAAACGTCAAGGTTTGCCGAGTAGGTGCGCAGGTCCACCAGCAAGGCATTGTTTACAAAGTCGAGACGGTTGTAGCTGAGGCCTCCGGTCAGGGTGTAACGCTCGATCACGGGGTATTTGAGATTAATGCCGGCGTCATATACCCAGGATTCGCTGCGAATATTGGCGGCGGTGTCGGCGCGGCTTTGGCGGGCTGCGCCGAGGTTCAGGGCTCCGGTGGTGCGGCCGGACTGTTTGGAAAACTCGGCGGTGAACCGGGGATTTTCAAAATTCTCCGAGCGGTATTCGCCGAATTGCGAGGCATCGAGAAAGACACTGCCATTAAAAGTGATCAGGCCGGCTCGGCGCAAATATTCCGCTCCAATGCTGGCGGAGTAGATGTAGTCCCCCTGGCCGCCGTTGCTGGCGAAAATATTGGAGTCCCACACAATACCGGCGCTGCCGACGACAAAGATCTGATTTTTGCCATCGTTTATGTTCACCAAGGCCTGTGCCGGCAGGCACAGGAGCTGCGCGACGAGGAGCAAGGCGATGAGACGGTGTATCGAGGCGCGTGTTTCCATCCGCGGGCTACTCTGGCTGGGGAATGGCGGCGGCGCTGACGGTAATCACCGGTGGCAATTTGGGCGGGATAACCTCGATGACTTCGATGTTATCCACGGTGTCACCCGTGTCGCCAAAAGCGGTCACGTCGCCGTCGGTGGGATCTTCCTGATCCTTCGCGTCAAAATATACGGACTTTCGGGCCATACACGCCATCGCCACCATGTCATCCAGGGATTTCATCTGGGTGTCGGGAATAGGCCGAATGGTGATGGTGCCGTCCCGCTTGATGATGGCTTGCTGACCCTGTTCAAGAATCTGTCCGCCGCGATCGCGTTCACCGGCTCGCACGGTGATGTCGCCTTCAAGGAGGGAAACAATGGTCTCATCGTTGGCGACCTCGATGACGGCTTTGCGGCCTTTCAGGCGCACGGAGGCGTGCGGTGTGTTGTATGTCATCGTGCTGCCGGCCACGAGTTTGCTGGTGCAAAGCCCGACAGCGCCGCGAGGCATGAAGGTTTCCGTGCGCGAGATGGAGGGTTCGACCTCCATGTCGTTGCGGTTCGGAATGAACGGTTCCTGAACGAATCGCTTTACCTCCAACCGGGTGTCGGGAGCGAAATAAATGCCGGTGCCGTTGGACCAGACCATCGCGTTGGTCGAATCTTCCTTGGTTTCAATTACCGTGCCCTGGGCATTGTAAACCGAACGCCTGGTCAGATCATCGATGGTCTCGCCGGTATCGATCTGAGCCGTGCCGCTAACTTCGGCCACATAGACTTTGCTGGTAGGGTTTTTCTTGCGGCTCTGGGCCTGCAATGGGCTGGCGGCCAAGAAGGCCAGAATCAGCGCGCTGACTGTACCTCCAAGGCATAAACGCTGGCATGGGAATGTTTTCATTGGAGATGAATGCAAGAGGGTGTCTGAAACTACGTAACTGCCTAGGGTTTTAACCCTAATCATGCAAGTTCATTAGTTTTGATCATTCCACTACAATATTCAGGATTTTTCTAGGCACAAATATGATGCGCTTGATGGCTTTGCCCTGAAGGTGGGGCGCGACGCGCTCATGTGCTCCAGCCAGTTTAAGGGCAGCATCTTGCGTAATATCCACTGGCACGAGCTGGTCGCCCCGGTGTTTGCCGTTAACTTGGAAGACCAGTTTGATCTCAGTGCTGACCAATTTAGCGGGGTCGAAAACCGGCCAAGTCGCCGTATTCAAATCCGGCTGCCCGCCAAGGCGCGACCACAACTCATTGGCGATATGGGGGGCAAATGGCGCGAGAACCTGCAGAAACGCCAACATGGTCTGCCGGCTTACAGCCGGCGCTTTTTGCACCGCGTTGACGAAAATCATCATCTGGGAGATCGAGGTGTTGTAGTGCAGGGTCTCGATGTCTTCGCCGACTTTCTTGATGGTTTCATGGAGGAGGCGGTCCACTTCGGGCGCGTCCGTGACCTTGCCCGAAATCTTTGGGTGGGGTGAACCATCCTCGCCGATGCACTCGCGCCACACTTTTTGGAGGAAGCGATGCACGCCCTCGATGCCTTTCGGATTCCACGGCTTCATGGCCTCAAGCGGACCGAGGAACATCAGGTAGAGCCGCAAGGTATCGGCACCATAGGCGCGGATGACTTCATCGGGGTTGGCCACATTGCCGCGGCTTTTGGACATTTTCTCGCCGTCCTCGCCCAGGATGATGCCTTGGTGAAAGAGCTTGGTGAACGGTTCGTCCGTCGGCACCACGCCGAGGTCGAAAAGCACCTTGTGCCAGAAACGCGCGTAGAGCAGGTGCAATACGGCATGCTCGGCGCCGCCCACGTAGAGGTCGGGCATGCCCCAATATTTCAGCGCCTCCGGCGAGGCGAGGGCGTCGGCGTTTTGCGGGTCGAGGTAGCGGAGATAATACCAGCAGGAGCCGGCCCACTGGGGCATGGTGTTGGTTTCCCGCCGGCCGCGGATCCAGCCGGCGCCGGGACATTCTTGACTGACTGGCACGCATGCACCGGTGGCCGGTTGATACCAGATCTCGAGCCATTCGGTGATGGCTGCGAGGGGGCTTTCACCCGTGCCGGTGGGTTGGTAGCTCTTTACCTCGGGGAGCTGCAGGGGCAGGGCGGAGTTGGGCAGGGGCAGGGCGCAGCGGATCTCGCCGTCGATCAGACAGGTGACCGGAGTCGCGGGAAGCACGAGGGAGCCGGCCTGCGCGGCGGCAACTGCGCGATAGTCGGACTCACTGATCCACACGATGGGAAATGGCTCGCCCCAATAGCGTTGCCGCGAAAACAGCCAGTCCCGGAGCTTGAACTGGATCGTTGCCCGGCCGCGATTTTCCGCGGCAAAACGCGCATCCAGCCGCTCCTTGGCCTGAATCGGTGTCAATCCAGTGCAGTCACCCGAGGCGATGAGGCGGACATCGCCTCCCTTGTCGCAGAAGGGAAGGGTGACCGGCGTGCCGTCGGCGGGGGCGATGACCTGCGGAATGGGCAGTTGGAATTTTCCGGCAAATTCAAAATCGCGTTCATCGTGCGCCGGCACCGCCATGATCGCGCCGGTGCCGTAGCTCGCCAACACATAGTCGGCAATCCAGATGGGGATCTGAGCGCCGGTGGCCGGATTGATGGCGTGAGTGCCGGTGAAAACACCGCTCTTGTCCTTCGCCAGTTCCGTGCGCTCGAGATCGCTTTTGCTGGCAGCAGCCTTCACGTAGGCTTCGACGGCGGCGCGCTGCGCGGGCGTGGTGAGTGCGGATACCAGCCGGTGCTCCGGGGCCACGACCATGTAGGTGGCACCGTAGATCGTGTCCACCCGGGTGGTGAAGATCTTGAGCCGTTCGCCCGGGAGCCCGACGATGTCGAACTCCACTTCGCTGCCCTCGCTGCGGCCAATCCAAGCGGCTTGCATCCGCTTCGTGGAATCAGGCCAGTCCAGTTTCTCAAGATCGGCAAGGAGCCGGTCGGCGTAGGCGGTGATACGCAGCACCCATTGCCGCATCGGCCGGCGCTCGACGGGGTGTTTGCCCACTTCGGAAAGACCGTCGATCACCTCTTCGTTCGCGAGCACGGTGCCGAGGGCCGGGCACCACCAGACGGGTTTTTCTTCCACGTAGGCGAGGCCGCGTTGGAAAAGCTGGAGCCAGATCCACTGGGTCCAGCGGAAATACGCGGGATCCGTGGTGTTGACCTCGCGGGAAAAATCGTAGGAGACGCCGATGGACTTCAATTGCCGGCGGAAGGTGTCGATGTTCTCCCGGGTGACGTCCGCCGGGTGGCGGCCCGTCTTGACGGCGTAATTTTCCGTGGGGAGTCCGAACGCGTCCCAGCCGATGGGGAAGAGGACATTGAAGCCGCGGGCGCGTTTGTAGCGCGCCATGATGTCGGTGATTGCGTAGTTTTCGCAGTGTCCCAAGTGCAGACCGGCACCCGAGGGGTAGGGAAACATGTCCAAGAGATAATATTTCGGCCGGTCGGCGAGGTTGGCTGCTTTAAAAGCGTGGGACTGTTCCCAAGCCTGCTGCCAATGGGGCTCTATCTGGTTGAAATCGTATTCTTTGCAGGACGTGGCCATGGAGTTAAACCGGCCACTGTGGGCCAATCGCGGGTCGGGTCAATCCCCCTGCGGCATGAGCCGGTGAGCGGGACGAATGTTTTGCTGGTCATAGCTCGTCTGCGGCCGGTAGTAATCGCCGCCGCATATCATGTTTACCGGTATCATAGAGGAGAAAGGTCGGGTGGCCGCATTTGCTGCGGGCGGTTCCGCGTGGAATCTGCGGGTGGCGGCCGGAAAAATTATTCCGGGCCTGCTTCCCGGGGACAGTGTGGCGGTCAACGGTTGCTGCCTCACGCTGACGCGAGAGGCTGACGGTTGCCTCGAATTCGATGTGCTGGAGGAGACCAAGCGGTTGACGAACTTGGCCGCGCTTGCGCCTGGCATGGCGGTAAACCTGGAGCGCAGTCTGCGCTACGACGGCCGGGTGGGAGGTCATTTTGTCAGCGGCCACATCGATGGCTGCGGCCGGGTGGAATTGTTCGAGCCGCGCGGCAAAGACCATTACCTGAGAGTGGCGGCTCCCGCAGGCACGGGTCGGTATCTCGTGTCCAAAGGCAGCATCGCGATCGACGGCGTATCGCTGACCGTGGCGGAGGTGGCGGGCGACAGTTTCGCGGTTTGGCTGATTCCGACGACCTTGCAGTTGACCAACCTCGCGGACCGTCGGCCGGGGGACCCGGTTAACCTCGAATTCGATCTGCTGGGCAAGTATGTGGAGAAAATGCTGGCCGCCGGCCGGAGTTGAACCTCATGCGCAACGCACTCAACGCCATCGCCGATGAACTGCGGCGGCTAAAAACCGCCGGCGTGGACACGATGCCGGTGACAGACGAAGGCTTGCGCCGGCTGCGGGCTGCCCATGAGCGGCTGCAGGCGACGGCAGTGGCTGGCACAACTGCAGCAGCGGTTGCCACAGAATCGGCGCTGCCCGCTCCGCCGACGATTGAATTGCCCGCCGGTGACAAATCCGTGCGTTGGGCAGCGCTTCGTGACATCGTGCTAAACGATCCGGTTTGCCGCGAGCATGTGCGACCCGGGAAAAAAGTCGTCTTTGGAGTGGGGACGCTTGAGGCGGACATCATGTTTGTGGGCGAGGCGCCGGGCGCGGAGGAAGAAGTGCAGGGCGAGCCGTTTGTCGGGCCGGCCGGGCAGTTGCTGACCAAGATGATCGCCGGCATGGGCTTGGACCGGAGCAAGGTTTACATCGGCAACATCATGAACTGGCGGCCGGAAATGCCGGTGAACGCCAGCGGCGTGCAGTTTGGCAACCGTCCGCCGAGCGCGGATGAGATGAAATATTGCCTGCCGTATTTGCTGCGGCAGATCGAAATTATCAATCCGCAGGTATTGGTGGCGCTGGGCGCGACTGCGGCGCAGGGTCTGCTGGGGATCGGTGCGTTCAAGGCTTTGGGCGAGGTCCGCGGCCGCTGGCACGAGTTTGCCGGCAAACCGCTCATGATCACCTATCACCCCAGCTACATTTTACGCAACCAGTCCAATCGTTCGAAGCGCCTGATCTGGGAAGATCTCCTCAAGGTCATGGAGCGCGCGGGGCTTGCGGTGTCGGACAAGCAGCGCGGCTACTTCCTGTAGCTTCGCGGCTCAGCCGTTGCCGATGAGCCGTTTTAATTCGGCGGCGGCTTGGGTAAACTCGGCCTTGATGGCGGCGACCATCTCATCGACGGCGGTCAGCCCCTCCTTGCGGGAGTAGTGTTCGAGTTTGTCCGCCGCAGCTCGCAGCCGCATCGCACCGAGGTTGGCGGCGCTGCCCTTGATGCTGTGCGCGGCACGCGTGAAAATGCCGGAGTCGCCCGCCGCCAAGCTGGCGTCCAATTCGGTGATGCGCTTCGGCGTGTCTTCCAAAAAGATGGCGGCGAGTTCCCGCAAAAACTCATCGTTGTCGCCGGGGTTCAGGGCTCGGAGGTTGTCGAGGGCCTGAGGGTCGATCACGGGGGGAAGTGACATGATGATGCTCCCTGTGTGCAGGAAAAATTGCCGATGGCGAGTTTCAAAGTCCGGCACAGCAATCATCTAGGTGTCCATAATTATACATCATTTGATTAATATGCGTTGATATTCACTTGCGCCACAGCCGGCCACCTGCCTAATTGTCGGGCTCCATGCCAAACTCATTTGTATTTTCCTCCGAGTCCGTCGGCGAAGGCCATCCAGACAAAGTTGCCGACCTCATTTCCGACAGCGTGCTAGACGCCTGCATCGCGCAGGACAAGCACAGCCGCGTCGCCTGCGAGACCATGGTGAAATCCAACATGGTCATCCTCGCCGGCGAGATCACCACCAGCGCCAAGCTCAACTACGAGGCCATCGTGCGCGCCGCGATCCGCGACATCGGCTACGTGAACAACGACGACGTGTTTCACGCCGACCAGGTGTTCATCAACAACTACCTCACGCGCCAGTCGCCCGACATCGCGCAGGGCGTGGACGCCAAGAAGGCGAAGGGCAAGAAGACCGCCGAGCAGGGTGCCGGCGACCAGGGCATCATGTTCGGCTACGCGTGCAACGAGACGCCCGAACTCATGCCGACCCCGATCATGTTTGCGCACCGTCTCGGCCGCGAGCTCACGAAGATCCGCAAGTCCGGCAAGGCCCCGTGGCTCCGCCCCGACGCCAAGTCGCAGGTCTCCATCCGTTACGAGAACGACATCCCGGTCGAGGTCGTGAACGTCGTCATCTCCACGCAGCACACGGCCGACGTCGCGCACAGCACGATCGAGAAATACCTCATCGAAAACGTCGTCAAGAAGGTCATCCCGGCCCGCATGCTGAACAAGCGGACCGAGTATCTCATCAACCCCACCGGCCGCTTCGTCATCGGCGGCCCGCA